>NZ_FMKA01000104.1 GCF_900096945.1 Anaerobium acetethylicum
GATACTCCTGGAATCGGTACTTTCTATGACTTTTTTGACCGTATGTGGCTTTCTGATTCTAATAATCTTTCTCCAAATGAAAGGTTTGTGAAACCCAAAGTCAAAAAAGGCAAAAAGCATGGTGATAAAACTCCAGCTAACACCGGTACTATCTGTTCTAAACTACTTCCCTTTCTAGTTCGTAACCCTATTAAAAGCAACCATCCCTTTGGCCTTGTTTTTAAACTTTATCAATATCAATTCCTTAATGTTTCTATTACAAAAGAACTGATTAATCCGTCACAGCTTGCAATTGCTGGTGATGGTACCCCAGTTAGAACAGCTGCCCGCATACGTAGAAAACGTATCTGTAACTGTAAAGAAAATGGTATTCACAACTGTAATTGTAAGCGTTTATTTTCCCAGCCTGATTGCAATGGTGGTTGGGATTCCTCTCGTGACTGTTACTTCAATGGCTATCATCTATATATGTTTGTTGCTTCAGATTCCCATAGTGATTTGCCTGTGTTTCCATTACTGGAACGTGCTTCAAGACACGATATGCTTTCTTTTCTACATACGTTCTTTACTATGAAATCTTATCTGCCTTCATTTAAGGTAGATAAAATGTTACTCGACTCTGCGATGGATGCCTTTCCTGTCTACGACTATTGTCGCAAGCAAGGGATTACTCCATTTATTGATTTGAAGAAAACAAACAACGGTAACTACAAATACAAAGATGATTTCACTCTTGATAAAGATGGCGTTCCTATCTGTAAAATGGGCTTACGCATGTACCACGATGGTATTGAAAAAGCAAAGCATCGTGCAAAATTCAGATGCCCTAAAGCTGACCGTAAACATGGATGTTTCTGCGAATCTCCTTGTTCTGATGCAAAGTACGGAAGAACTGTACATACACAACTAAAAGATGATCCAAGATTAATTAACATACCGCCAAGAGACAGTAAGGAATGGAAAAAGGAATATGACAGAAGAACTTCTGTGGAACGTTCTAACAAACGCGAGAAAGAGGATTATAAATTAGAAGGCGGCAGACACCGTTCATCTAAGATGTGGTACTGCCGCCTCTACGCAATCATGATGCTACAACATCTTGACGCATGGGAAATGCCATCTGTTGAGGCATTTCAAAAACATTTAAGCTGACCGCTTAATGTCCATAAGGACAATACCTATTTTAAGGCATAACTTCCGTTATGTCTATTTCTCGTACACAAAATTTCTTCTTTTTTTCCAAAATCACCAATATTCAATTTTCAATCTACATTTGCATCTTTTGATTCTAACTCCGAGAAGTTAT
>NZ_FMKA01000102.1 GCF_900096945.1 Anaerobium acetethylicum
GTAAGCGATGAATATCATACCGTGTTGCACAGTCCACCCTTGGTGTCCAGTTCCCTAAATCGGCAGTAGTTCATGCTTTTCCGCTGTTATGTTTTCAACATCAATTAAACCTGTGCAATGCTCCTTTATAAAATCACTCCATGGAAGCAACTTTTCTATACCTGCGGGCTCATTTTTGTAGTCCGGCATATAAAGAAGTACCATGTAAAGATACTGGAACACATTCAGGTTGTTTGCCTTTGCTGTTTCAATCATGCTGTACATGACCGCACTTGCATTTGCACCTGCAACTGATGTATGGAACAGAAATGCCTTACGGCCGATAGCGTAGCTCTTGGCTTTTCGCTCGGCTGCATTGTTTGAGATTTCGCATCGTCCATCTTTCATGTAATTGCAGAGTGTTTCGCGGTGGTTTTTTGCATAGGTCACCGCTTTCTGAAGTTTACTGCCTCCAAGTGGCTGGACTGTATCAATCCAGTTCCAGAATCCTCTCCAGACAGCAGATTCTCTTTCCTCACGTTTTGCTTTTCTTTCATCAGCAGGAAGTTCTTTCAGTTCACGTTCGATGTAGAACAGTTTGTTACAGTAGGAAAGACCGACTTCTGCAGGTATCATCTTCTCCTGAGCACTTTCATCCGGAATTACCGGATCATCCAGCCAGGTTTCTGAATTGATATCCAGCAGTTTTATTTTTTTTCTTCTCCCGACAGGAATGGCTTCATAAAACTTCCTGCGGCAGTGAGCCAGACAGCAGACCAGGATAACATCCATCACTTTGTTATAACCCTGATATCCGTCACACTGGAGAAGACCTTTAAAGCCGTCCAGAAAGTCCTTGGCATACATTCCACTACGTCCCGCAGCATAATCATAAAGGACGATTGGTGGAAGACCATCGCTTCCGGTTAAATAAATCCACATAAAAGATGTGGACTCGGCACTTTTGCCTTCTTCACGCAATACCTGACATGTTGTTTCATCTGCATGCAGGATATCACGTTTTATCAGATGCTCATGCATTCGTTCATATATTGGGTAAAAGTAATGTTCAGCACAGTAAATGAACCAGTTTGCCATGGTTTCCCTTGGCAGTCTGAGTCCAAGTTCTGCCATTCCTGATTCCTGTCTGTAATACGGCATGCCCATGAAAATCTTGTCAAAGATCACATAGGCAACTGCGGATGCAGATGCAGGACTGTGAGGTAATAATGCGGGATATACAGAAGCCTTTACAAGGGTTCCATCCCCGTCTTTCTTACACTCTGGGCAAATGGCAACTTCCTGCATAAGACGGATTCGCTCCACTTTTGCAGGCGTGATTCTGATTTCTTCACGAACCG
>NZ_FMKA01000101.1 GCF_900096945.1 Anaerobium acetethylicum
CGCTGATTGTCAAGATAGTTGTCAGTAATTCTTTAAATTTATTTATGCCTACGAGGCAGCTTGTGCTGTCTCGGTAACATCTGGTTCAATTGTTGCTTTTTCTGGATTCAGATATACTTGATCTGGTAGCGTCCAATCACGTGTAGTGCGTCCGTTCCACCTTTCGGGATGCAAGGACTTGGCAGCTTCATATACCTCTTGGCGCTTTTTCATAATGGTAGCACCCTCTCCGTTATGGCGCTGAGCAGGAGTTAGAAATTTGATTCCACTGTGATGGTGGTCGTATCTGTACCAGTTAACGAAATTTGAGCACCACAAACGAGCCTCGCCGAGGCTTCCGAATCCCTTTGGCTGGTAGTTAGGCCTGTACTTCAGCGTCTTGAAAAGACTTTCTGCATATGGATTGTCATTGCTGACTCTTGGACGACTGTTTGATGGCGTTATTCCAAGCTGATACAGGGTTGCCAGCATGGTTGCTCCTTTCATCGGACTTCCATTGTCCGAGTGAAGCACTAGCGGCTGGGTAGAGAGTACTTTCTGGGCAAGTGTAGTTCTTTTTATAAGCATGCTGGCAAGTTCTGCAGATTCTTCTTCCCAGACTTCCCAGCCAACGATATCACGGCTGAACAAATCGGATATCAGATAAAGATAATAGAACATCCCTTTCACAGGACCGTTCAAGTACGTTATGTCCCACATCCAAATCTGGTTTGGTGCAGTGGCCACATGAGTGGATATCGGGCGGTGTACAGGCTCTTCTGTGCGACCTCTGTGATGCTGCATGTTGTTCTCTCTGAGAATCCTGTAAAACGTCGATTCTGAGGCGATATATTCGCCTTGATCCGCAAGTGCAGGAACAATTTCACACGGCGGCATACTGGCGAATTCAGACTGATTAACGGTGTTGATAATTCGCTGTCGTTCCTGTGCACTCAGCTTATTGGCTGGTTCTGGACGCTCCGCTGTGGGACGCAGATCTTCGTAGGAACCTGTCTTTTTATTCAGTTTAATCCAGCGGTAATAGGTGCGTTCGGTAATCCCGAGTTCTGTACAGGCTTTTGGCAGCCTTGCACCACTTATTACTGCTTCATCGATTAGTTCAACTGCTTTGCTGCGACCTGAGGCACTAATCATTCGTCCTCTGGATCCCCCCAGATCGCATCGGCTTTTTTTCTTAATACGAGAAGGGCGGCTGTTTCAGCAAGAGCTTTTTCCTTTCTAGCAAGCTCTTTTTCAAGGATCTTCTTTTCCTTTTCGGTGGCTTTGAGTTCTTTGCTCAAACGTGCGGCTTCCTGGGCAACACCGCCATTGGCATTCATGCAGGCATCCTTCCAGGATTGTATCTGTTCAACGTAAAGC
>NZ_FMKA01000099.1 GCF_900096945.1 Anaerobium acetethylicum
TGGTATTGCATTCATAAATGCATCCACCAATTCATCGATTTTTTCATCTGGTAACTCAACATTATCAGTCAGCATAGTTCTGAACATTTGAAGCATCAGTTGAAAAGCCTGTATCCATGTGATATCAGACATTTCGTCAGAAAAGTATAAAAAGAGTTCGCCAAGAGACCGTTCATCATTTGATTCACGGCTTTCCAGTGATAACATCATATATCGAGTGAAAACAACTGCTGTATGAGCAGTCATTGCATCATAAGACATAGATCGACATTCCTTGCTCAGGTTGAGATAGCTTTTACAGACTTTGAAAAAAACTTCAATATCCCAGCGTTTTCCATAGACACGGATGATTTCATCTTCATCAAGATCTATATCTGTTGAGATGAGACAAAGGTATTCTTTTCGCTTGTTTCGATTGCGAACATATACTACTTTGGCTGGTATGATTTCTTCGTTTTTCACAACATCAACCATGACACTGAGTAGATATTTGGAACGTCCGCGTCTTTTCTTATTTTTACTGTAGATTGAGATGAGGGACATATCCTCACCGTTATAGCGAAAAAACATTTTTGGTGTTTTCTTTACCATTCCAATCACATCATATCCGATTTCTTTTACGGAATGGATGGAGCTTGGAGAAGAAAACCAGCTGTCAAAAAGAACATAGTTTGCTGGAATATCAGCTTTCTTAGCATGCTTCAGAAGCTCCAGCATTGCATGAGTTCCTTTTTCTAATGAGAGACTACGGCGTTTATAACCAACAGTTCTTTTGTCCAAGGATTTTGCTTCATTAATTCTGTTTTTCTTGTTCTCGGTAGAGAGAAGAATGCTGTTAACTGGAAGAAAAGTACTTCCATCTGACCAGCCCAAGGTCAGCATACGAAAACCAAACTTATAGCAGTGCTTCGCATGATCATAAACTTTAGCAAGAAGCTCCACCTTTTTAGAACGATTACGTTCGAACATGGAATCATCAATGATTAGGACATTCGCACGATCTTTAGAATTAAGCGGAACAATCGCATCTTTGATAATTCTGCTTGAAAGAATCGTAGTGAAATGAATCCAGTTAATCTGAACCATCTTCATAAAGCGATAAACGGTATCCTTTGCAAAATTAGGTGTGTTTCTGCCTGTAAGGAGATTCATATACATGCTTCTGTTAGAAAAAATGAGAAGAAAGAGGTACTGAAAAATCTCCGATGCAGGGGTTCCCTTCTTTTTGTATGCATTAGCAGCTTTTAATGCTGATGAAAGATGAAATCGGGTAAAAAAATTTCTGATAGATTTAGAAATCTGGTTATCATTCTTGTTGTCTTGTGTTATAATTTTATTCATAGCATGAGCCTCCGGTTTTAATTGTTTTTAGACAACTCAATTATACCAAACCAGATGGTTTCATGCTATTTTTATGCCAGTTATTATTGAATTTTCAAGGTGCATAAGCACTTATTCATGTGCGAAGTTTGAGT
>NZ_FMKA01000097.1 GCF_900096945.1 Anaerobium acetethylicum
ATTGATTTTACTGATTTTCTCGACGTTTTATGATAAAATATATGCAAGGGTTTTTGATTTGCTGAAATGTTTTTCTTGCAGTTTTTCGAATATTTATCATGAAAAGGGGCCGAAATCGTGTACAAAACTACGGATCATTCTCAAAGTAACTTTCTCTGTTTCAATCAACCACTTGGACTTCATATGAATCCGAATAACCGTTGGATAAAAATGGCTGATGCCATTCCATGGGAGCAGTTCGAGCAGAAATATGCAAGGTTGTTCAAAGGCAAAAAAGGAAATGTTGCAAAACCACTCCGCCTTGCCCTTGGTGCCTTGATTATACAGACAAAGTATCAGTATTCTGACCGTGAATTAGTAGAACAGCTGACGGAGAATCCGTATTATCAGTATTTTATAGGACTTCCCGGATATCAAGAAGAACCACCGATTGATGCCAGTACTTTAGTGCTTTTTCGTAAACGCTTGAAACTGGATATTATCATGGAAGCAAACGAATATATGCTTGCAGCCACGAATAATAAAGCTGATGAGGATGAGTCCCATGATGATGACACAACCCCACCGACATCTGGTGCAGGAGCACCAGATGCTGATGAGGAAGAAACGAGTGACAACAAAGGAACTCTCATGATTGACGCAACTTGTGCACCGGCAAACATCCGTTATCCTCAGGATTTTTCTCTTTTGAATGAAGCAAGAGAAAAATTGGAAACCATGATAATTCGTTTCTGTAAATCCTATGGCTTGGCAAGACCAAGAATGTACAGAAGGCAGGCACGAAAGAACTATCTCGCACTGGCAAAGACTAAGAAACGCAGTTCAAAAAAGATTCGTGCAACCATTCGTAAGCAACTTTCTTATGTGAATCGTGACATCAAGTATCTTGAGGTCTTCATGGCAGATGGCTATGCGCCGACAAAGAAAGAAATCTCACTTTTCTTGACGATTTACAAACTGTTTGAACAACAAAACTATATGTACAAAAACAAAGTGCATAGTGTTCCTGAGCGTATCGTAAGCATTACTCAGCCATGGCTCCGACCGATAGTAAGAGGAAAAACCAAAACTCCGGTAGAATTCGGAGCCAAGTTTGACCTGAGTCTGGATGATAACGGCTACGGAAGGATTGAAAAGATATCCTACGATGCATACAATGAAAGCACGGTCTTAATTGATACAATCAATCGTTTCAAGGAACGGACAGGCCATTATCCGGAACGCGTGTTAGCTGATCAAATCTATCGGACCAGAGACAATCGGCACTTCTGCAAGTCACATAGAATCCGACTATCTGGTCCCAAGCTTGGGCGACCAAGCGAAACAGCCAAAGAAGATAAAAGGCAAGAATATCAAGATAATACAGATAGAATCGAAGTAGAAAGAACGTTCAGTCTAAGCAAACGTTGCTATGGAATGGGTCTTATCCGGACAAAACTGGAAGAAACCACGCTTACTTCTATCGCATTATCTGTATTCGTGACGAATCTTTTCAAGATTCAGGCACGAATACTTTTTGCACTTTTTTTGCTGGTACAAAATTTGTGGAAAAGACCTGCTGATTTTCAATCGGAAGCGATTTAATCAGCA
>NZ_FMKA01000046.1 GCF_900096945.1 Anaerobium acetethylicum
CTCTGCATTTTGATCACCTCACGGATATTTATTATTAGTATAACACAATCTACCAGTTATTTGCATACGTATATACGAAGATGTGAGGAAGAACCTTTATATTATCATTTTTCTTCTGCTTAATATAATTAAAAAAAGCTGGGGGACAAATTTTCGCGTTCCCGATGCGGGTGTCTTATTTATTAATAAGATGGCTGCGCACAAATCATTCCTTATCTTCGATATATTCAGCAATACCATTCAATTGGCAATGCAGAATTTTGCATAATTCATTTAATGTTGAAGTTGTTAGACCTTTGTCATGCTTTAATTTGTCAATTAAACTTCTACTAATATGATATTCTGTTACCAGTTGATATGTAGATATATTTTTCTCTTTTAATGTGGCCCAAAACGGAGCATAAGAAATCATAGTATCACCTCTAGTATAATAGTAGACGCAATAATTCTCATTGCACATACTCCTAAAAAAGAGTATAATTTTAGGAGGTATTTTCCCTGGGAAGGATGATTTTATGAGAATAAGACTTGTTAATTGCAATACAACAGATGTGAAAAATACTTTAGATGATATGCTGAATGAATTTAACATTGAATTGGGAATTGTAAATTTATATGTTAACTATACAAAAGATGGAGAGAGTTCGGATTTATATAATGTAGATTCGTTAGAATCTGCATACATCAAAAGGGATATCTCTAGAAGCTACAGACATGATGATGAATTGGTTTGTTTAACAAGAAAGGATATTGATTTCATAAAGTACACAATGGCAGAAATTTCTGATTGGCCAATACATTTTAATAGATTAATGCGATATTACCTGGTTAAGAAGTTTGGAAAATTATCGAATGATACAGAAAAAATAAAGCAATTTGATTTTGAAAATGCAGAAGAAAGTTTGGAAAAAATATTGCAAGATATTATCAATAATAGAATTGAGTTAGAAAAATCAAGTGGTTCTGATGAAATGGTGGAAGAAAACACTGATGAATCATCGTAAGAGAAGTCTCTTCTAAAGTCGCAGAAAGAAGTAACAGGGTTGCTAACTTAAAATAATAGTAGGTCATAGGCACTTGCTAGGCTGGTGCCTTTTCTGATGCAGAGTAACAGCCACTTATGCTATAATAGCTTTACAGTTTCAACAGCAGGTTGAGAAAGAAAAAGCATTATAGCTGGAGACCACCAAATCAAAATGATAGCCACTACATCGGCTACGTAAATAGGAATAGACATGATAAGCATGGATTTTGCAAAAGCAATCTTCATGCTTGTTTTTTACTCTGAGTAAAAAATTAGATAGGACGCATTATGGTGGAAATATTTATTGCAAATATTTTTAGATAAGAGTACACTTTAAGAATCAGACTTTTTAGAAGAAATCGGTGATTATTCCTGTTTTTAGTTAAAAAACATGGAACAGACAAAAAAGAGTGAATAAAATGAAGTGGTTTTTAAAATATTTTGATTGGAGAAATGGTAAAATATGCATTTTAGAAAAATGATAAATACAATAAATAAACCTTTATATAAATATTTCGAAAATATTGATTATGCGCTTGATGTTATTGAAAATAAACAGATTCACTTTGAAAATCCAGCAGCTTATAATGATATTTTCGATTGTGCAATGATTTGGGATAAAGAAAAAGCTAGAACGGCAATGAACACAGCTTCTAATCTGTTGGGACGGATTTTTAAATATTTGGAGGATGAGGTTATAGACTATTTGAAGGATATTAATATTTTAGCGTCTTGTACAGATGATATGAACATGGGAACAATTAGCGATATTGTTGCCGAATCGTTAATTGAAAAATATCCGCACATTACTTCGGAGTGGATAATAGATAAGATTCATGGAGGGAAAGATATATTGGTACATGCATATAATAACTTGGTTTCATGTTTTTCCGAAAATAAGTATTCGTTACTAATGTGGGGGTATTATGCCAATAATCATACTGGTGCATGCATTGAGTTTAAATTTGATACAATATTGCCTGAATATAGGGAACTGGTCAATGCATTAACGAAAGTAAACTATACGGATGGTTTTATAAAAGAGGAAAGAGGATTTGATAACTACTTTACTAAAAGCAGACAGTGGGAGCATGAACAGGAATGGAGAATTGCATGTGATACTGGTGGAATTGAATATGTCGAATTTCCATTTGTAAGTGGTATTTATCTGGGATGTCGTATGAACGATAGTGATATCGCGAAATTTAACAAAGTGGGTGAAAAGCATAATATCCCGGTCTTTAGAGCGAAGCCTCTTACGGAGAGATATGCGATTACGTTTAAGTAAGTAGTAATTATGAGAAAGTATGGAAGTAAAACAGGATTGTATATAGGGGATGGAGATTTTATTGAATAAAGAACTGACCAACATACAAAAAGCAGCATATAAACTAATTCAATCGGACGCTACATTTATCCGTTCATTAATTCAAACGGGGAGTCAAATTAAAAGTAACTATATAGTAATGTCATTTCCATATTTGGGAATATATGCTGATGGAGCAGAACAATGGGGAAGGAAAGTCGGCTTGAATTCTCCTATATTTAATGATGAAGAACGTTTTTTTTACACGCAAATAAGACAGATGCACAAGCTGTATGATATGAGTTTCAGACAATTTGCCGATAAAACGTATGATGCTCTTCAAGTAAGTGACGAACATTTTTCATCAATATGTAAGCCGATTGCCAAATGGTTAAAGGTTTATGATAACTATGGTGTGGACTTGTATCGAAGTCAAGTTTGCGGGAATACAGTAATGTGTCAAATGTACGTATCTCCACTAAATGAGAATGCTTATATGCTTGATGGCGAAAAACTATGCAAAATTAGTGTGGTCGCCGGCAAGTTGTGTGCTTTTTATGGAGGTAGACAAGTTCAAAGCTTATGTGCAGATGATGTACAGGCATACAGGACAAAAGATTATCATTTCCCGGCTCATACACCGATTAAACATAAGTCAAAAGAAGCCTTTGCGTTGTTTTCGGTTCTGTGCTCTATTAATTATGTTCTGTACTTGGTAGATAAGATTATTAAAGAAGAGATGCCAACAAAGATTAGAATTGCATACCTGGAATATTACTATTTGACGAAGATTATTAGCGAAATCAATCAGATTTTTGGGACGTATTTCATGCTGAGTAAAGAATGGGTTTCAGCACCTGTTCGAAATTGTATGGCACACTATGGATTAGGGCAATTAATTACGGAGTCAGAATTGGATAATACGGATTTGATGTTTGGTATTACGAAGAAATATTTTGGATTAGACTATTATGAGATGAAAGAAAAACTGTATTCAGAGCTTAAAGCTTTAAGCGTTCAAATAGAAGATTATTTATTTTAGAAAGTGGGAGGAAAAATGGGATGACAGCTTTAAATTTTTTGTTGATGGAGGACATGGTTTCCATATCGATGGATACGTTATCCTTAAGTATGGAAAATAGAATGCCCTACAAGTTTGTTAGTAAATTTGTTCATTTGCCTCAAATGAACTGTGTTATTTGTGGAACAGGAAATATGCTAGCTATTATTCATTGGATAGCTTATGTTCAAGAACGTATGGCTGCTAATGGGATTTATCAGCTGAATCTATTGACTTCTCAGCGGTTGAAGGAATTTATGAAACGAGAAGTTGTCAATGCAGAACTGTCTACAACCATTTATCAATTTGGATTAAGCGAGTTAGATAATAATTTCCACGGATATGCATATAGATCAACTAATAATTTTGAAAGTGAAGAAATTGCCTATGGAATAGGCGTAAAACCACCAGAGGTTTTTATTGAAAATGGAACTTTAAACATGGAGCTAATCGGTTTTGATGGTAACCATATTGAAGAATCTTTTATTCGAATAATGGAGAAACAGAAAGAAAGAGATGATATGTTGCCAGAAAAAGTAGGAATTGGTGGTTGTGTTCAACTTATCATATTGACTCGTGGTGGTGCAATCACAAAAACAATTAATGTTTTTGATGATTTTGAAGAACAGTATACTTTTGTTTGTAAACAGTTAAAATCGTGAGCACCTATTGCGTTAAAAAATGAAATGGGCAGAATATGATAAGGTGAAATGAAATAGAGACACATGCAGTTGCATTTCAAAAGGCTCTGTCGTTGAATATGGTTGATAATCTTCAAAAAAACGAGAGTATGATTGCTGTTACTCCCCGATGGTGTTACAATATATGTAAAAGCAGGGCTACATAACCAGTGAATTCATCATAGAGAAAGTCACCAGAGCAATGCAAATGTAAATCGGGGTGTATGGGGAATATAAGTGATTGATGGCAGTCGGCTGTGATGGTTGGCTGCTGTTTTCTTATGGAAAACAAGAAAATAAAACCCAATAGTATCTTTAATGGTGTGGTAACTGAGGGATATTTCTTTATTGGGAAAATTACATATAAATAGAAAAATTCACTTTCTCGTGATATACTATTTTGTGTCTATATACTGAATTGATGGAGGTGTAATATGGCAGTCAGCTATAAGAAATTATTTCATTTACTGATAGAAAAAGATATGACAAATACCCAATTACAACAAGAAGCAGGATTTTCAGCAAATATTATCACTCGTTTAAAACGAAATGGATATGTGTCTTTAGAAAGTATAGAAAGTATTTGCCGGGTTATGAACTGCGGCGTTGATGGTATTCTGGAGTTTGTTCCAGAGGACGGAGGAGAGAACAATGATCGATACTAAAAAGGAACAGGAACGTGATGAGTTACACCGCGCAATATGGGCAATAGCGGATGAATTAAGAGGTGCTGTGGACGGATGGGATTTCAAGAACTATGTACTTGGCACCATGTTCTATAGATATATTTCAGAGAATCTCTGTAACTATGTTAATGGCGGAGAAAGCGAAGCAGGAAACACAGATTTTGACTATGCAAAAATGGCAGATGAAGAAGCAGAAGAAGCCAGAGAAAGCTTGGTGCAGGAAAAAGGATTCTTCATTTTGCCGAGCGAATTATTCTGCAATCTAAAAGTTAGGGCGGTAAATGATGAAAATCTAAATGAAACACTGGAAAGGGTGTTCCGCCATATTGAGGAATCAGCAAAAGGAAGTGAGGCTGAGAATGATTTTGCAGGACTGTTTGATGATTTTGATGTAAATAGCAATAAGCTTGGTTCGACAGTTGCCAGAAGAAATGAAAACCTGGTCAAGTTAATAAATGGCGTAGGGTTGATGAATCTTGGAGAAGTAAAAGATCATTCCATTGACGCATTTGGGGATGCTTATGAATATCTTATGTCCATGTATGCATCAAATGCCGGTAAGTCAGGTGGGGAGTTCTATACACCTGCAGATGTCTCGGAATTATTGACAAGATTGGGCACGATTGGAAAAACAGAAATCAACAAGGTATATGATCCGGCTTGTGGCTCAGGTTCCTTGTTGCTGAAAGTGGAAAATGTTTTGGGTAAAAATGCTGTTCGAAATGGCTATTATGGACAGGAAATCAATATTACGACATATAACCTTTGCCGTATCAATATGTTCTTGCATGACGTAGGTTTTGATAAATTTAATGTTGCCTGTGAAAACACACTGACACACCCACAACACTGGGACGATGAGCCGTTTGAACTTATTGTATCAAATCCACCGTACTCTATCAAATGGCCTGGCGATGAGAACCCATTACTGATCAATGACCCTCGTTTTGCACCTGCCGGAGTCCTTGCACCAAAGAGTAAGGCGGACCTTGCGTTTATTATGCACAGTCTTTCCTGGTTGGCATCGAATGGGACAGCTGCAATTGTATGTTTTCCTGGCATAATGTATCGTGGTGGTGCAGAACAGAAAATTCGTAAATACTTGGTTGATAATAACTTTGTTGACTGTGTTATTCAGTTACCAAGTAACCTGTTCTTTGGAACAAGTATCGCAACCTGCATTATGGTTATGAAAAAAAGTAAATCAGACAATAAGACATTATTTGTGGATGCATCTAAAGAGTGTATTAAGGTTACCAATAACAATAAATTGACACCAATGAATATCGAACGAATTGTTGATATCTTTGCCTGTCGTGAGGAAGTGAAACATTTCTCCCATCTTGCATCTTATGATGAAATTACAGAAAATGATTACAATCTTTCTGTATCAACTTATGTGGAGGCAGAGGACACTCGTGAAAAGATTGATATCATGAAACTGAATGCGGAGATTGAAGAAATTGTTATGCGTGAGAATGAACTGCGAGAAGCTATTCGAAACATCATTGAAGAAATAGAGGGTTAGATATGAGACTAAGTGACATTTTATCTAAAGCACCTCAAAAAGAGTTTGTTCAAATTGATGGATTTTTAGTTAATAAAAAAGGGAACATGGGACAGCAAGTATCGTTGAGTGTTGGAAATGTTATGTTGAATTATTTCTGCTCTAGGTGCGACGATGTCAGGACGTTCACATCACGAGGGAATATATGTTGCGTTTTTGCAAACAAACAAATTGTGAGTATAGATTGTGTTATGACCTGTGGCTGTGGCACAAGTGTTCAAGTATGGTTTTTGGTTGAGAGTGATGATGATATATGTGGACAGACACCAAGAGTTCGAATTCTAAAACGTAGCGAAAGATTGTCGGATCTAGTAAAAATAAACGATGCAAAGTATGGTGATTTTTCTGAACTTCTAGAAAAATCAGGACGTGCTAATCGCGATCAACTCGGTGCAGGAGCAATGGTATATTTGCGTAAAATTTTTGAGCAGATAACTTTAAAAACTGCGAAAGCGGCAGAAATATCTACAACTAATGTTAAGGGGAAAAGAAAAACATTCAAGGATTTGCTAAAAGAAGTAGATAATCAATGTTCAATTATCCCAAGAGAGTTTTCCGAAAATGGTTATATGTTATTTAGTGAATTAAGTGAAATTGTGCATGGTGAATATAACGAAGAATTGGCGTTGTTAAAATATGAATCATTACACAGGCTTATTGTTGGGGTTCTTGACAATGTAAAAAATAATGAAGAACTAATGAATGCAATTGGGTCCTTGGGATGGAATGACGGAGGCGAATCACAATGACAAAACTTGAACAACTTATAACTGAATTTTGCCAAAATGGAGTAGAAAATAAAGAACTAAAGGATATTTTAACGATTAAAAATGGAAGTGATTATAAAACTTTCTCTAAAGGAGATATTCCAGTTTATGGCTCAGGTGGTATTATGACATATGTAGATAAATTTGTTTATAATAAACCTTCTGTGCTAATTCCTAGGAAAGGTTCAATTGATAAACTTTACTTCGTAGATAAACCTTTTTGGAATGTAGATACTATTTTTTACACTGTTATTAACAGCACTCTGGCAGAACCAAAATATGTGTATTATTGTTTAAAGAAAATGCATCTTGAAAATTTAAATACTGCTGGAGGGGTTCCAAGTCTTACACAAAAGGTTTTAAATAAAGTGAAAATCCCCATTCCCCCTTTACCCGTTCAGGAGGAAATTGTACGAATTTTGGACAATTTCACAGAGCTTACAGCAGAGCTTACAGCAGAGCTTACAGCGAGAAAGAAACAGTATGAATATTATAGAGGCCAGTTGCTTTGTTTTGATAATCCGGATATTGAATGGATAACACTTGGAGAAATTGGAAAAGTATCAATGTGTAAGCGAATTATGAAAGCGGAAACTAGTTCTGATGGGGAGGTTCCTTTTTTTAAGATAGGGACTTTTGGTGGAAAAGCAAATGCGTATATTTCAAAGGAAACTTTTGAAAAATATAAGACTTTATATTCGTATCCTAAGAAAGGTGATGTTTTGATTTCAGCAGCTGGAACTATAGGAAGAACAGTTGTTTTTGATGGTGAACCTGCATATTTTCAGGATTCGAATATAGTTTGGATTGCAAATAATGAAAATAAAGTTTTAAACTGTTTTTTACGGCATTATTATCAGCTTCAACCGTGGCAAGTATCAACAGGTGGAACTATATCAAGGCTTTATAATGATAATATTAGCAGAGTAAAAGTACCAGTACTACCAATAGAAGAACAAAAACGTATTGTAGAATTACTTGATCGTTTCGATATTCTCTGTAACGATATTTCCACAGGGCTTCCAGCCGAAATTGAAGCTCGCCAAAAACAATATGAGTATTATCGTGACAAGCTATTAACATTCAAAGAACTCTCGTAGAAAGGAGACGAATATTGTGCCTTATTTCAATATTGTTGCACAGACAAGTGAAAACACCGTAGTAACAGAGTATGAACCAGTTAAAGCACGTTCTGACAGTTACCAAAGTGAAGCCGCATTGGAAAAGGAATTTATCCGCCTTCTTTGTGAACAGGGATATGAGTATCTGCAAATCCATACAGAGACCGATTTGATTGCGAATCTGCGTAAAAGACTGGAGATACTGAACCGCTATCAGTTCTCCGATGCTGAATGGAAACAGTTTTTTTCAAATGCTGTAGCAAATCCAAATGAAAATATTGTGGAGAAGACCCGAAAGATACAGGAGGATTTTGTCCAGGTACTTAAGTGTGATGATGGAACTTCTAAGAATATTAAACTGATTGATAAAACCAATATTCACAACAACTTTTTACAGGTCATTAATCAGTATGTGATTGGAACAGCAGAGGGTGCAAAGTATGACAACCGTTATGATGTTACTGTCCTTGCTAATGGTCTGCCTGTGGTTCATGTCGAACTGAAACGCAGAGGAGTGGCAATCCGAGAAGCTTTCAATCAGATTAACCGTTATCAGCGTGACTCCTTTTGGGCGGGTTGTGGCCTGTTTGAATATGTGCAGTTGTTCGTTATATCAAATGGAACGAATACCAAATATTATTCCAATAGTACACGTTTTAACGCTATCAAGGATGCAGCATCTGGAAATACAAAGAAAGGTAAGACAAGCAACAGTTTTGAGTTCACTTGCTTTTGGTCGGATGCCAATAACCGTGTGATTCCTGACTTGATTGATTTTACAAAAACATTTTTTGCAAAGCATTCATTGTTAAATGTTCTGACCAGGTATTGTATTTTTACATCAGAAAATATGCTGATGGTGATGCGTCCTTATCAGATTACGGCAACGGAACGTATTTTAAACAGAATAGAAATTGCCAATAATTACAAGAAGTATGGCAGTGTGGCAGGAGGCGGGTATATCTGGCACACCACAGGTTCTGGAAAAACATTGACTTCGTTTAAAACGGCAAGACTTGCATCGTCACTACCTTATGTCGACAAAGTGCTATTTGTGGTAGACCGTAAGGATCTGGACTATCAGACTATGAAGGAATACGACCGTTTTGAGAAAGGTGCTGCCAACAGCAATACCTCTACGGCAATTTTGAAAAAGCAGATGGAAAATCCGGATGCACATATCATTATTACCACAATTCAGAAATTGGCAACTTTTATAAAGAAATACCAGGGACATGAGGTGTTTTTAAAGCACGTTGTGATTATCTTCGATGAATGTCATCGTAGTCAGTTCGGGGATATGCATACCGCAATCGTGAAGAATTTTAAGAAATATCATTTGTTCGGTTTTACCGGGACGCCAATTTTTCCGGCTAATTCCAGTTCTGCAAAGAAGAATCTAGAGTTTCTTACTACAGCGCAGACCTTTGGTGATCAGCTGCATACATATACCATTGTGGATGCGATCAATGATAAAAATGTTCTGCCATTTCGTGTAGATTATATCAAGACGATGGATGTTGATGAAGCGATTGATGACGAGATGGTGTGGGATATCAATCGAGAAAAGGCAATGATGGCACCACAGCGTATATCACTTGTGGCGAAATACATGCTGGAGCATTTTGACCAGAAGACTTATCGTGGGGATAAGACTTACATTTTTAATTCCCTTACCAATATTACAGAAGTTGCATCTGCCCAAAGAGGCTCGGTAGAAGAAATCAAACAAAAGCAGCGTGTCAGCGGATTCAACTCCCTATTTGCGGTGGCATCTGTGCCAATGGCAAAGCTGTATTATGAAGAATTTAGAAAGCAGATGGCTGCCGATCCAACGAAGAAATTACGTGTAGCTACCATATTCAGTTATGGCGCAAATGAGGAAGAAACGGATGGGATTTTAGATGAGGAGAACTCAGAGGATACCTCTGCTCTTGACCAGAATTCCCGTGATTTTCTTGAATCTGCAATTAAGGATTATAATGAAATGTTCCGTACGAACTATGATACTTCAAGCGATAAGTTTCAGAATTACTATAAGGATGTTTCTCTTCGTATGAAGAATAAAGAACTGGATCTGCTAATTGTGGTAAATATGTTCCTAACCGGATTCGATGCCACAACTTTGAATACCCTTTGGGTAGATAAAAATTTGAAAATGCACGGACTGATTCAGGCATTTTCCAGAACGAATCGAATCTTAAATTCTATCAAAACATTCGGTAATATCGTATGTTTCCGTAATTTGCAGAAGCGTGTGGATAGTGCGATATCCCTCTTTGGTGACAAGAATGCCGGAGGTATCGTTCTGATGAAGAGTTTCAAGGATTATTACTATGGATACACGTCTGCAGATGATAAGCCGATGCCAGGATATGTGGATATGATGGAGGAACTAATGGAAACGTTTCCGCTTGCAGAGCCACAGATCATCGGAGAACAGAACCAGAAGGACTTCATTTCGCTTTTTGGTTCGATTCTACGAATGAGGAATCTCCTTACATCATTTGATGAATTTAAGGAACAGGAATTGATTACGGAAAGAGATCTGCAGGATTACCTTGGCAGGTATCAGGACTTGCGTGACGAATGGAAACGCAAGCGTGAAGCTGGGGAAAGTACGGATATTATCGATGACATCGTATTTGAAGTGGAACTGATCAAACAGATTGAAATCAATATCGATTATGTTCTAATGCTTGTAAAGAAATACCATGATACCCACTGTGAAGATAAAGAAGTTCTGATTACTATCAAAAAGGCAATCGATGCAAGTCCAGAACTGAGAAGTAAGAAGCAGCTTATTGAAACCTTTATTGCAGGTGTCAACGATGCAGACGATATTATGCTAGAATGGCACGATTATGTCGTGAAACAGCGGGAACAGGATCTTCAAACGATTATCACAGAAGAAAAACTGAAACCAGAAGATACTCGCAAATTCCTTGAGAATGCATTCCGTGATGGTGAAATCAAGACTGCAGGAACTGATATTGATAAGATAATGCCACCCGTTTCCAGATTCGGAGGTGGCGGCAGAGCCGAGAAAAAGCAAGGTATCATTGACAAACTCAAGACTTTTTTCGAGAAATATTTTGGTGTTGGAGGTTCGAGTTCGTTTGTAGAAAAAGAGAATAAACAAGTGATGTATGATAATGATTCAGAAAGCAATCTGTCGATGGTGGCAGAAAGTCCGAATCAGTATGATTTAGATGATCAGTGATAATGATTTGATGTATGGGGGGAGGTTATGGTAACTTGTTTGGGTCTCGGCTACAAGCTATTGCAAGAGGTAGAATGACCTTGTGAGCGATTGCAAGTACACGGAGTACGCGGATTTTGGGGATTATTGCTATCTGATCATATCGTAGGCGCTAACAACACTGGCACCTGGGTTGATGTAATATGATGTGAGATGATAATCAGAAGGTATAGGATATGGAAAAAATAGGTGGATTTAGTGTTCCGGATAAATATGTAGGTACGGTATCGACGGATAGCGCAGGCGTGCATATCTATTGTGCTGCCAGAGATCGCAGCTGGACGCTAGGCGAGGGTGACTATTTTATTGGTTGGACTGATGACGGGCATCCTGCCGCGGGGCATCTTACACGTGATACAAATACGGGCGACTGGTATGCGGTCAGTCCGTCTGGCGTGGTACATCATTATTTGGACCTTTTGTTAGTAAACCTGGTGGAGATTGGATTTTTGGGCTGATGTGAGATAATAATAATTCAGAAAGTATAGTATGTGCTAATAGAGATAGACAATGATATATATGTGGAATTGTCAAGAAAAGTGTAGTCGTATAAACTCACTGAATTTCCTTTGACAGTTCCAAACAACTGAAGATTATATCAAGACATATCAGCAAGTGTTAAAAAGATAGGTTTGCAAGTAATGAATAAAAATGGAATATAATAGAAGATGCTTGTCGTTTACAACATTCGGGTTTAGTTCGATAAATCTAATTGTGTAGGAGTACAGGGTGCAATATTTCAAGCAGGAATCTCGGCGTGTATCAGTCTGAATTGCCAAATTGAGCATTCAAATATAGAAAAATAAAGATTATAACAAAAGTATTGAACAACAGAGGATATTTTTTGAGCATTAAGGTGTTTCGAAAAATATTTCTTGCGTTTTTTGACGAGCTTTTAAATATTGTAAGTGAATTTCGTTTGGAATGTGTTGTTGAAATGCATTAGTGGTCATTTCATTACAAGTATGGTAAAATTATTGCATGCTTTTATTCTTGTAATCAAGTGAAATGGTAATGCTTGTTTTAAGAAAAATTGCAAAATAAGTTTTATAGCACTTATGTTTAATAACATATATTAAATAATTTGGGAACTTCAACAATAGAATTCTATTCATGAAAGCGAGTGGTATTTGTTATGGAGGATATATTGTCAGGATTGAATGAGGAACAGAAGGAAGCAGTTACCACTACCGAGGGATATGTAAGAATAATTGCCGGAGCTGGTTCGGGAAAAACAAAAGCATTAGCGCACAGATATGCTTATTTAGTAAATGAACTTGGAATTTCCACCTCGAATATATTGTGTGCAACTTTTACAAACAAAGCCGCTAATGAAATGAAAAAAAGAATCAGAAACATGATAGGTGATAGTGATACTGGTCTCGTGTGTACATTTCATGGATTTTGCGTGCAATTGCTACGGGAGGATATTCATGCGATAAATTACCCACAGAATTTTATTGTGATGGATGAAGAAGATACTGAAGCTATTTTGAAGATCGTGTATGAAGCCTGCAATATTCAATCCAGAAGTTATACCTTTGACATGGCTAGAAAATATATTAATCACGCAAAGTTATTATATGCTCACATCCCATATTTGATTGATTTAGATAACAAGAAATTAAAAGCTGATTACGAAAATACAAAGGATACTGAACAAAAGATTTTTCTGGGTTATTTGTATGAACAAAAGAAATGTTATGGTCTGGATTTTGATGATTTGATAACGGTTGCGTTATATATTCTTGAAAGTTTTAAAGAAAAGCATGATAAATGGCAAGAACGTATGATGTATGTTATGGTAGATGAGTTTCAAGATGTTAATGCAAGTCATTATCAATTGGCGGAGGTATTAAGTGGTTACCATAAGAATCTTTTTATTGTTGGGGATCCGGATCAAACTATATATTCATGGAGAGGGCTCGTATTGAATATATTTTAGATTTTGAAAACTGTCACGAGGGTACTAAAACGATACTTCTTAATAAGAATTATCGATCAACGCCGAACATATTAGATGCATCGAATTCATTAATAAAGAATAATAAAAAAAGAATTGATAAAGAATTAATCGCAATGAAAGAAACAAATGTTCCGACAATATACAAACATGCCAGGACAACAAAAATGGAGGCTGAATGGATTTCAAATCAGATAAAGAGTCTGCTTGAAAATGGGAAAAAGTATAGTAATATCGCAATTTTATATCGTGCACATTTTGTCTCAAGAAGTATTGAAGAAATCTTTTTTAGAGAAAAGATACCTTACACCCTATATAGTGGTATTGAATTTTATAAACGAAAAGAAGTTAAAGATATTGTATCTTACCTGAGAATGGTTGTTTATGCAGATGATTTGTCATTTCAACGTGTAATAAACGAACCCAAAAGAAATTTCGGTAAAAAAAGAATGCTATTTCTTAAAGAATATGCAGAATTACATAATTGTTCATTATATAATGCGCTGAAAGATAATATGGAAGATAATTTAATTTCGAGCACAGATGCAGCAAGCTTTGTAGGGGTTGTAGAAAAATACAGTAAACTCTTTAAAGAACTTAGCTTATCAGACATATTATCTAACATTCTTGATGAGAGTGGGTATGAATCAATGTTAAGACAAGCGGGAGAACAAGAAAGACTTGACAATTTATCGGAATTAAAACAATCTGTTTTTGAATTTGAAAAAACATCAGGAGAAAAAAATAGCCTGGAGGAATATTTGCAAAATGTAGCTTTGTTTTCTAATGTAGACAAGGACTACGAAAAAAATTCTGTAAAAATGATGACAATACATACAGCAAAAGGATTGGAATTTCCATATGTATTTATCTGCGGTCTTAATGAGGGGATTTTTCCGTCTAAGCATGTGGATACAGAAGATAAATTGGAAGAAGAGCGACGTATGGCTTATGTTGCGTACACAAGAGCCGAAAATGCCCTATTTTTAAGTGATGCAGAAGGCTTAAATTATGACAACTCATTTAGATATCCCTCGCGTTTCATTTTCAATACAGATAAAGCATATTTGAGTTATTCGGTTGAGCTTGAAGAACGGTTGATTGATGATGCAAAAGAATTTATAAAAACAAATGAAGAAAAAATATTGATGCCAATAACATGCTTCCATATCGGTGATACAGTAAAACACAAAATATTTGGAACCGGAAGAATTATAGATATAAAAAATGAGATAGCAGCGTATGCAATAAAATTTGATAATGCCCAGACAGAGAGGAATCTAAGTATAAAAACTCCATTAGAGCGAGTGAGTATGTTGAAAGAAATGGAGAAAACAGATTTTTCGGACAAAACAGAATCAAAAGAACTTTGCGAAGTATTTGATGGTGAGAAACAAAAAAGCACAATTTCAGAGACAGAAAACTTGGAAGCCATTTGTTTGAAGGAAGAAATGAAAACGCCAGAGTTGAAAAATGAGATAGAAGATGAAATAATGAAATGCAAAGAAGAATGGCATATACCGAAGAATTTGGCGTTCACAGCAACAAATGAGGGTTGTGAGCAAAAAGAGATAAAAGGAAGCTTTTTTCGTTCTATATTTGAAAAATCAAAATAGCACCCGTACTGAAAAGGCAAATTTATTCGGTATGCCATTTCTATAATACGTGTAAGTGCGTCTTTTATTCCTTGTGATGTATCAATAATTAAGACGTTGTCTTACAATATAGTTATCATTAAATTATTTTTGTAATTGAGTATTACAAATTTTGGAGATGAAAATCATGGAAAAAGAAAAGCCGAATGTATTTATTTCCTACTCATGGGAAGATGAATCACACAGATTATGGGTAAAGGACTTGGCAACTAAGCTGAGAAATGATGGTGTTAATGCGACAATCGATCAATTTGAGCTGCAACCTGGCGATCGATTACCACAGTATATGGAGACGTCTATCAGAGAAGCCGACTATGTATTGATAATATGCACACCCCACTATAAAGAAAAGGCAAATGATAGAATTGGAGGCGTGGGTTACGAAGGCCATATCATCACAGGTGAAATGTTCTCGAAGCATAACGAAAGGAAGTTTATTCCGATTTTAAGAAAAGGTTCTCGACAAAATGCTATCCCTACATGGCTAGAAGGAAAGCTTGATGTTGATTTTAGTGACAATGTGAAAGCTGAAGATGCCTATAAAAATTTATTGATAACATTATATGGTACACGAAGTCAAAAACCGCCACTTGGAACTAGGCCAGATTATATACGTCAAAAAGCAAATATAAATGAAATTCATGCAAAAGAAAAAGATATAATTAATACCGAAGAAGATATAAAAATCCTGGGCATTATAACAGAGGAGGTCTCTATGCCAAAGCTAGACGGAACAAGAGGATCAGCTTTGTATAAGATGCCATTCAGACTTTCACGAACACCAAGCTATTTATGGAAAACCTTGTTTATAGAGACTTGGAATCATCCACCGAAATACACCACGATGCATCGACCTAAGATCGCAAGTGTAATTGGCGATGCGATTTGGCTTAATGGTACAACGATAGAGGAAGTTAATAAATATCATAAAGAAACTTTGATGCTTTCTGTTGATATAGCAAACCAAAAAGAAAGGGCTATTCTCAATCAACAGGCGCAAGAAACTGAACGCCAAAAGAAAATGCAAGAAAAGCATTTTGATGAAATAAATAAACTGGCGAATGAAATAATTTTTTAGGGTATACTATTCAAAAGAACGGAATTTTTGTTGCAAAACTCGGGGCGATTGTATTGAATCGACTTCTGCCTTTTGGATGTAATCAATGACGGGAAAACAAAAATATGTGAAAACCGCTGACAAAGAAGAAAGCGAGAATGCCACAAATGTGTACGAAATGGAGGAAGAATAACATGAGCAAAGATTTTCAAATGAAAATCTCAATACCAACAGATAATGACGGATATGTCCTTCTTCGATGCCCAAATTGTGGTATATATTTTAAAGCCACACCTTCTGATATTGAAGATGACGGGATATTAGAGCTGTTTTGCCCAAGCTGTGGGCTTGCAGGAGAAAACTACATTACAGAGGATGTATTAGAGCTGGAGATGGCGATGGTGCAAAACAGGGCAATGGACATGATTCATGAAGAATTAAAGAAAATGGAGCGTCAATTTAGGAATGGACCTGTGAAATTTGAGGCAGGAAAGCGGCCTAAGCACGAGCCTGAAAACCCTATTCGTTCTGGTATCGAAGCGTTACAAATCGTAACCTTTCCGTGCTGCAAGCGTACGGCTAAAATTAAGCCGATTCTAAAGATGACCGGGTGCTATTGCCCGTTTTGTGGGGTGAAAAATTATGAAGTTGAATAGAGCAGAGTTAAGAAAGATTATATATGATTTCAACAGTATCTCAAATCGCCTTCTACAAGCCGATTTTAATGACTATACGAATGTTGTGTCAAAATTTGTTGCCTTTATAAAGAATACGCCTATTATTCTTGATTACATTAAAGACTGCGGACATTGTGAACAAGATTTGAAACAAGAGTTTGACGAGATTAGTCGTTCTTACGGAAGGAGTATTTTTTCTCTTGGCGATGCAGATGCTGAAGAGATTCGGAATGTCTTTGGAATTGTGAATTATATTGCCGAAAATGGAATCGAAATTCATTATGGTGTTGCCGTGGGATATTCATCTTCAAAGAAATTTCAAGACAAGATTAAAGGATTTAATGACCGTGTTGTTATGGTGCTGATTCGCCATATAGAGAGTTACTTAACGAAGATAGGAATTGATATGGGAATAGACGAAAAAGTTACGTATTCCATTACTGTGCAGAATGGACAAGTCAATATCGCCAATGATAATGCATCAATCACGGCAACAAGCACTGTTGGGATTGATGCTGCACAGCTGGAAAAATTGGTGCAAGCTGTAAGAATTAAGGCTATTGAACTACCACAAGAAGATGCTGAGGTTTTGGAGAGCAGCTTAGAAGTTATCGAAGATGAAATAAAATCGGGAAAACCCAGAAAAGGTTTCTTGAAAACAGCGGTTTCAGGCTTGAAAATGATTAAAGGTACCGCCGAATTCGCAGCAGCAGTTGCAACATTAATCCAATTTGTTCAGCCTTTACTATGAGTATGAATAGAGGTTATAGACATGGTATTTACTAATACCAAAGAAAGTGATCTTGAGGTATTGATTGTGAAGTGGATGGTAGAACAGAACGCCTATGAACAAAACAACAATGTTGACTATAACCGAGATCACTCCATCGACGAGATCCGGCTCTTTCATTTCCGGTATCAAACTAAGTGGGGTGTATTGGAAAAATGGTAGTAAAGCGAAATCAAGAAATAACAGTTTTTAAAGCGGTTGCAAGGCGAGATGGCTAAGTGTGACATTGAGGATGTGCTGCGCAATGGTGTAAAGATTTACTCGGCTGACCTTTTTGGCAAATAAAATACAGCACTTTTGCTTTTAGTACCCCACGGATTTCTCCGTGGGTTTTGCTTTGAGATTTTATACCGTTGGAAATTCTCCATGCCACATTTCATAATCCGGTATTGCGATATTGTGTTCTATCAATACCATTTCAAGCTGATGGATCCGTTCTCTCAAAAGTTTGTTGGTTTCTTCCTCGCTGTCGCACATGACGCGAAGGATGTTTGCAGCCTCTAGTGCAGTTTCTAAAGTGATTTTATGATTCATCGTCATCTACTCCTCTGCTTTCTAAAAATGATTTTCGGTTTTCTAACCTGTAGCTTTTTCCTGCGATCTGTATCCGGTCACACCGGTAAGACAGATGGTTCGGAAATTCAGCCCATTCTTCAAACCCCATGTTGGTTGTAATGTAAACGTCAAACCATCCGCCTGACGATAAAGTTAACGCCGCTTGATTTATAAACGGCGTGGTTTCCTGCATTCCTCTGGAAGCTGGTCTGA
>NZ_FMKA01000043.1 GCF_900096945.1 Anaerobium acetethylicum
TCTCGTACACAAAATTTCTTCTTTTTTTCCAAAATCACCAATATTCAATTTTCAATCTACATTTGCATCTTTTGATTCTAACTCCGAGAAGTTATATACGAAAAGGGTGCTGCATCACTGCAGCACCCTTTTGTATAATGCTACTTCAAAGTCGTCAGAATGCTTTCAACAAATGCATCCAATGCTTCCTGCATATTCTCTTTCGTTATTTCTCCTGAGTATACGCCGGCTCCAAATGCTTCTGCCGGTGTCCAGAAGTTGCCCATCTGAGCGATTGTCGACTGAAGGGTCGCATGGCCTGACTGTTCGTTGAGTGCAACCACAGCTGCATTCGCTGCCACTGCTGGATCTTCAACAAGATTGATGTTTGTAGGCGCAATGCTTCTTGCCTCAAAACGGATCTTCTGGCATTCTTCTCCGCCAAGGTACGCAGCAAGAGCCTGTGCAGCTTCCGGATATTCCGAATTCATGTTTACGCCAATGTATTTGAAGTCAGCAAATGAGCTTAACTGTGCTTCTTTTCCGTCCAATGTTATAGCAGGAAGTTTTGCAGCACCATAGTTTTCTCCAAGAGCTTCCTGGATTGCTGCTGCTTCCCATGTTCCTGAGCAGTATGCTCCGAGTTTGCCATCTGCAAAAGCTGTGAGTGCATTTCCATCCGAAAACATCAGGAACCTGTCGCTTGTTGCAAGATCGACCAGATAGTTTCCTACCGCCAGGCCTGCCGGACTGTTGAAGGTACAGTCTGTCGCATCAAGTCCGTCTTCACCAAACAGTGTGCATCCTCCTGCAAAGAAGAAAGCTGCGTTATACCAGCCGTTGTCGAGATCGATGGAGAAGTTGTCAACATCAGCGCCCAGATCTTTTGCCATCATTGCATCTAAGGATTTCACTTCGTCTTCCGTGAACTTGCTCTTGTCATAATATAAGAACCATGAGTTCGGAGTAAATGGAACCGCATAGAGAAGGTCATCAAAGGTAGCTGCTTCTATGGCTGCCTCGCCGTTTGATGCGATGATATCATCCGCATAAAGGGTCAGGGGTGCAAGAATGCCGTTTTCTACCAGCTCTGCAGTCTGGTCTGATGCGAACATGAATACGTCTGCACCTGCTGCTGCATCTTTGTTCAATTCAGTCTTTGCATCAGCTTCTGAAACAACGCCATATTCGAAGGTGATATCCCATTCCGGATGTTCTTCAGCGAACTTGTCGCACATAGCCTTTAAAATGCCTTCGCTGTAGCTGCCGTTAGCAGCCTGTTCTTCCTGAGGTCCCCACACCTTTAAGGCTACTTCTGTTACCTCTGTCACTTCTTTCGTCTCTTCTGCAGTGTTTGTGTTATTATCAGTATCATCCTTGCCGCAGCCCATCAGGCTTGCCCCAACCATTGTCGCCACTGTCATCAATGTTACGATCTTTTTAAACTTTTTCATAATTAACCCTCCTGTTGTTTTGTTTACCGCCAGTCCATCAGCCATTTCTGAGTACGAAAAATCTGACAGCTGCCTTTATTGTAATATGCACTAGTGTGCTGTATCATTGACCTTTACTTAAACAGTGATACAGCACACTAAACACATTCAATACATCCTAAAGCTTCCATATCTCTTTCGCGTATTCGATTACTGCCCTGTCTGAAGAAAAAGTTCCCGCGTTGCAGGTATTTAAAAAGCACTTCTTCCTGAACGCTGTAATGTCCCCGAACTCCCTGTTGGCCTTAAGCTTTTCATCGCAGTATGCCCTGAAATCATGCAGGATGAAGTAGTTGTCCGGCTTATGCCAGCTTGCGCCTTCCAGAAGCGAGTCATAGAGTTCCTTGAAAATACCCGTTCCGCCGTCATCCAGCTTTCCATTGATCAGCATATCGACCACCGCGCGGACTCTTTTGTCATTTTTATAGATTTCCTTAGGATTGTAGGTGTCTTTGATTGCGTTTATCTCCTCGACCCTCGCCCCGAAAATGTAATTGTTCTCTTCGCCCGCCTGTTCCACGATCTCGACATTTGCGCCGTCAAGAGTTCCAAGGGTCACGGCCCCGTTGAGCATGAATTTCATATTCCCTGTTCCGCTGGCTTCCGTTCCCGCTGTTGATATCTGCTCGGAAATGTCCGCAGCCGGAGTGATTTTTTCTGCATAGGATACATTGTAGTTCGAAACGAACACGACCTGCATCCTGTCTGCAACTTCCTTATCCTGTGCAATCATCCTTCCGATCTCATTGATGAATTTGATGATGCCCTTTGCCCTCTTATATCCCGGTGCCGCTTTTGCTC
The DNA here is from genome assembly GCF_900096945.1 of Anaerobium acetethylicum. Classification (GTDB taxonomy): domain Bacteria; phylum Bacillota; class Clostridia; order Lachnospirales; family Lachnospiraceae; genus Anaerobium; species Anaerobium acetethylicum. The sequence continues at coordinate 2,274 of NZ_FMKA01000043.1, forward strand.
CGAACAGGTAGACGGTTGGGGTGAAATCCTTGATTCGTCCGTCCTTCAGCCCGAAATAAGTGTCCAGAATAGAAAATGCATTCAGCAGCTGCCTCTTATATTCATGCAGCCTCTTGATCTGGACATCGTAGATGAATTCCGGATTCATGTCTATGCCTTCCATTTTCTTTACGTGCTCTGCCAGCTGTCTCTTTTTCATCTTTTTTATCCGGTCGAACTCCAGGATTACGGTTTCGTCGTCCTTCCACTTCTCCAGCTTCTTGATTTCCGAAAGATCGGTTATCCATGCATCTCCAATTTTTTCAGTTATAAAATAGGAAAGTTCAGGATTCGCAAGTGCCAGCCATCTTCTCTGGGTTATTCCGTTCGTCTTGTTCTGGAAGCGTTCCGGATAGATCCTGTACCATTCCTTCAGCACATCATCCTTCAGGATTTCCGTATGGATCCTGGCAACCCCGTTGGTAAAGCTTGTCGCGTATACCGCCATCCTTGCCATATGGATCGTATTTTTATCAACAATATTGTACGGAGCCAGCTCCGCTTTGCTGATTCCTTTTTTTCTTAAGTCCTTCACCAGTTCCTTCTGGATTAGCTGGATATAGGTGTATACATTTGGTATTACAGCCTTATACAGTCTGACAGTCCATTTCTCAAGAGCCTCGCCCATGACTGTATGGTTCGTATATGCAAAAGTGCTGCGAGCTATCTGAAATGCTTCCGGAAATGTCAGATTCTCCTGCTCGACCAGGATCCTGATCAGTTCAGGTATGGCTACCACCGGATGCGTGTCGTTCAGCTGGACTGCATAGGCATTCGGAAATTCTTCAAAACTGCTTCCGTGCGTTTTCTTGAATCTGCTTACCATGCACTGGAGCGAAGCGCTTGTGAAAAAGTACTGCTGCCTGATACGCAGCTTCTTTCCTTCATCCGTTTCATCGTTGGGATACAGGACCGCCGAAATCCTTTCAGCATCATTTCTCTCTTTTACGGACTGGTCGAATTTATTCGCATTGAACAGGTCAAAATCAAATGAACAGAGCGGTTCCGCCTGCCACAGCCTCAGGGTATTGATCGTAACAGCCCCATAGCCTATTACCGGCATATCATAAGGTACTGCATATACCTCCTGGTCAGCGAAGGATACCTTTACCTTCTCGTCTTCCTTCCTGACCGACCACGGATCTCCGCAGCTCTGCCAGTCATCAGCCGTTTCCTTCTGAAAGCCGTCTTCAAAATACTGTTTGAACAGGCCGTATCTATATCTGATCCCGTATCCGTCCAGCGGAATATTCTGTGTGGCCGCAGAATCCAGATAGCAAGCTGCCAGCCTTCCAAGCCCTCCGTTTCCAAGCGCCGGATCTTCAATGTCCTCCAGCAGGCTGATGTCCATATTGTGCTTTTCCAGATACTTCTCTGTCTCTTTTAACAGCCCTTCACTCAGCAGGTTATTGTGGATCAGTCTTCCAATCAGAAATTCCGAAGAAAAATAGCATGCCCTCTTCTTCTCTGTTCCTGACTGCGCCTCCCACGTCTTCCTTATGTGCCTGACTGCGGCTTTCGAAATGCTCTGGTACAGCTCCGATGCGGATGCCGTCTCCGGTCCCTTCTCAAAATCCACATCTAAAATTCTTTCAATACTTTTTTGAAATTCGCTCACTTCAAATTCTCCCTTCTGACTTACGCTTAAAACCTAGCCAGCAGTATTTTTCTTGTAATGTTTCGTTTTTTTTCGAACTTCATATACTATATAAATACCACTTCTGACTCAATTTGTCAATGTTGTTGCCTTTTACTCTCTTTAATTGCGTCTTTTAATTGTTTTTAGTTAAATTTTCTCACTATTCATTGTTGTGTTTTATCATTTCTCCTGCTAACGCGCTCCCTGCTCCCTCTAAAACTTTCGTTGTTTATTTTCGAAATATTTCGCATTTCTATAAACGAATTCTATCACGGTATTTTTTTGTTGTCAACACAAAAACGATGCCATATAACCGGTTTTTGATTTTTTCAGCAATATAGTTCAGTTTACCTCCCTTCATTTTGTCTATTTTTCCTTTACGAAAGGTCCTCTCTTGTAAAAATTCACCCTTTCGTGTATACTAAAATACGAAAATCAGCAAAACAAAACACCAATCACATAGATAACCGAACCATTACCGAAATTTCATCATAGGGAGATTAACAAATGACTACTATAAAAGACATCGCCACTAAACTCGGGATTTCTACAAGCACCGTATCAAAAGGCATCAACGGCGCCAGCGACATCAGCGAACAGATGCGCCAGCTGGTACTCGATACCGCACTTGAAATGGGCTACATCCCAAAAAGCATGAAAGATATTTCAAGAAGAAAAATCTGCATTCTGATTGAAAACATGAGCTATGAAAACATCGACCAGTTTGGATACGAAATCATTGAAGGCTTTAAAAGGGCCGCCTCAAAAAAGCATATGGACGTTACGATTATTCCGACGAACCTCAGCATGAAGTCAAGCAGGCGGTATGACAGTTTCATGTTGAAAAATTCCTATAGCGGCGCATTCTTTCTTGGCCTGACGCTGCACGACGATTATATGGCGCAGCTGATTCAGACCAGGGTTCCCACAGTCCTTTTGGACAACCAGATTGCCGGAAATCCAAACGTGGCTTATATCGGCACCGAAAACCAGGAAGGCATAGATGCCGCTGTCAGCCATCTCGCAGAACTGGGACATAAAAAGATCGCATTTTTAAACGGCACTGAACATTCCATGGTTACAGAAGAGCGCCAGAACGCCTTCACTTCCTGCATGGAGAGCCACGGCCTCATCCCGGACGAGAACCTGATCCGCTACGGCTGCTTCCTTCCCGACTGTGCAAAGGACCATGTTCCGGGATTCTTAGAGCATGGCGCCACAGCGGTCATGTGCGCCAGCGACCTGATCGCCTCCGGAGTGATCAACGAAGCTGCCAGGCTCGGATACAGGGTTCCTGAAGATATCAGCGTGATCGGCTTTGACGACCTTCCAATCGCCCAGTATCTATCGCCCCCTCTGACAACCATCAGGCAGGACCGGACTGCACTCGGCCAGAGCGCCCTCCTTGTGCTTGACAGCCTGATAAACGATCTGTCGATCAGCAAGCTTCTGCTGCGCCCCAAATTCATCGTCAGGGGATCGACGGGACCATGTAAAGCGAAATAAACTGCAGCAGGAATGGCTGACTGAAACCCTGTAAAACGATTCAGGGCATGACTTTCACAGCCACAGAAAAGGCTTATGTATAGAAAAAAATTCGATTTCGCTGAATAAATCAGGAAGAAGTGCGGCCAGAAAACCGGCCGCACTTCTTCCTTTTATGATTCTATCTGATGATTTCAAAAAAGCCCTTTTATTTCCAAATAAACCAGCTGAATTCCTGTGGTAAATTACCCAGCACCTTTTTCAGCTGTTTTACCACATTTGATGAATTCATTCCGAACTCTGACTCCACCCAGTTCCAAAATTTCTCCACCGGGTCTGCTGTCGGATCTGTCGTTGGATCTGTTGCCGGATCTGTTGTCGGATCTGTCGTTGGATCTGTCGTCGGATCTGTCGTTGGGTCTGTCGTCGGATCTGTCGTTGGATCTGTCGCTGGATCTGTCACTGGATCTGTTGTCGGATCTGTCACTGGATCGGTCACTGGATCTGTTGTCGGATCTGTCACTGGATCGGTCACTGGATCTGTTGTCGGATCTGTCGCTGGATCTGTCACTGGATCTGTCACCGGATCTGTCACTGGATCTGTCACTGGATCTGTCACTGGATCTGTCACTGGATCTGTCACTGGATCTGTCACCGGATCTGTCACTGGATCTGTCACTGGATCTGTCACCGGATCTGCCACATCATCGCTCGTTTTGGTAATGCGGATTACGGTAGTTGCGGTCATCTGACTGCCGATTCTTCCGGTATCCGTTAACCAGGTCATCGCTTTTGTTTCCTCTGTCGGCTCTGTATGAAGGATAAATTCGTTGACGCCTTTTTTCAGCGGTATGTTATCAAGTCTGACGATGCCATATTCGTTTAATGCTCCGGCTTTCATCGTATTGATATCGACTCCGTTTACCGTAAACATTCCTCCGAACGGAACACTTGCCTGAAGGTTAAAGGAAGCTTCTTCTGTTGCATATTCGATCGTTTCACCTTTGTACGAAATACGCGGCACAGTAATCATCATCGGCATATCTACCCATCTGAGTACATAATCATCAACCAGCATCTTGTTATCGCCCTGGTTATTGACAGTCAGACTCATGTTCGTCTCTGTTGAACTGTATCCATAGTTTCCAGGAGAAGTGATGTCATTTTCTATATTGCTTGCCAGAGCTTCTGTTTCCCAGGTGCCCCTTGTATACTTATACTGTATTTTCTTTCCGGTCATCATTTTGAATGTATATTCTACAATATTGCTGTCCGTTGCACCGCTAGGCTTCTTTAACTGCCATCCGGATGCGTTCCAGCCGTTAGCATCACATGCCGCATAAATATTATCCGTTGCCGAAGGCAGGACATTTGCCGGAATATGAAGTCTCAGCGTGACATCTACCATTGTCAGCTGCGGCATTATGCTTATTGTATTGGAGGTCGCTCTTGCATAATCTGCATTGAACGCATCTACACGATAGCTATACTGCGTATCGTTACTTACCGAATAATCCGTGTAGCCGGCTGTATAGACCGTTCCTCCATTTTCCTGGATTTCGCTTAAACTCTCTGTTCCCAGGGTTGCTATTCTGATTTCTACCGGATTGACCGCATTCGTTTCTGTACGGTACACATCAAATCCTGCGATATTATCCTTTGAGCTTACGCTCCAGCCCAGCGTCACCCTGTTCGATTCCTGATTAGGAGCCTTAAGAACCGGTGCAACAGGCTCCGCCAGGACCTTCGTCAAGGTTGCAGCCATCGTTGCTTCCTCTGATTCCGTATAGGTATACCCATTGTTGACAGACGCTTTTGCAAAATAATAGTAAGTTCCTTCCTCTGTCGGTTCAAAAGAAGCCGTGTAGGATTTGCCGTCGACAGTGTCCGCACTATAATACAGTTCTGTCTCTTTTGCAGTACTGCGGTCAGAGCCCGCTTTATAATATGCCAGGGCAAACTTCAGACCAGGTACTGTTTTATTTGCATATTCCGCATTGTCCGTCAGACCGTCAATTCTTATGTTCACAGTCGTCTGGCCAGTCTTTACGCCAACCCCTATATCAATCGGATCCAGAGCGGTTGGTTTGCTGACCGACTGAATCTTATAGCTTGGCAGAGCAGTCGCAGTATTGCTGTTCACGCTCGCAATACCTCCGTCAACCGTCTTCACATAATAGTAATATCTTGTTCCATTTTTCACAGCGGTGTCTGTATAGGTGTTCGTTACAACCGCTTCCGTTGTCAGTAATTCTCCTTCCATTCCTTCCAGCATCGTGCGATATAGCAGGTATCCATCCGCACCTTCTACCGCATTCCAGGAAAGTTCCACCGCACCTGTTGCTCCTTCGATGGCTGTCGCTGCAAGATTCGCCGGTGCTGAAGGAAGGGCAGTAAGATCGGTTGTAGAAACCATCATCATACCGGTATAAGCCGGAACAGTCATAACCAGCCTGCCCTGTGTTACTGTTGCTTCCATATTGCTTCCCAGCTGGTCCTTAAGGACAATTCCATCCGGAAGAAAATCAGTTACATCTGCCGTAATATCTACAGCCACATCCGACTTGTTAATAATCGACATGCCGCCCTTCGTTGCACTCTTTCTTGCATAGGCGATGACATCACCTTTCGCATAAGCAGTCTTAAGATCTCCGGTTGCAAATAAATCCTTGTTCCCATTTCTTACTTCGGCCGCTTTTGCATAAGCATCGAACAAATCGCCATAAGCCGCATCATATTCAGCTGAAACGGTATAGGTTCCGTCCGCCGCCTGTGCCACTCTCTCCCAGGGGAAGGTTCTTCTTGAATCCGGATCTTTCGTTCCGGTTACCCCGACTTCATCCCCATAATAGATGGTCGGTGCGCCTGGATAGCTCATCTGAAAGATTGCAGTCAGCGCCTGAAGCTTAATTGCCCTTGCAGATGCTTCCTGTGCAATCCTCGTATTTTCTTCTTCCCAGGAAGGGTTATCGATCTTGGTGATATTTCTAACGGTATCATGAGAATCCACGAGGTTGAGCATTGCCTGCCATGCCTCTTCCGGATAATTTTCCCTGATGATTTCAAGCGCGTTATCAAGGTTTGCTGCATCACCGTTATTGACAATGAAGTTCTGAATCGCAGCCCTGAATTGATAATTCATAACAGAGTCAAACGTATCTCCGAGCAGGTAGTGTGTCGCAACTCCCCATTCTTCGCCCAGAATAACCGGTTCGTCAATCGTATTTCCATTGGCGTCGATTCTGCCCGCAGCCGATTTTACAGAACGCCTGAACTGCTTCCATGTTTCATAGGATACGTCTGGGGCAACATCAAGCCTCCAGCCGCTTGATCCCATCCACAGCCATCTCTGCGAATTCACGTCCTGCATTGCAGCCCCGGCCGCTTCGTCAGTCAGGCCTGCCAGATCATAACCGATTACCTCTTCGCGGTAAGTATCATTATTATACTCGTGGGCACCTGCGATGGATGCATTCGAATCATTGCTCAGATTCGTAATTCCTTCCGTTTCAGTCGCAATGACAGGAAGAGAATCGTATCCCCACCATCCTTCATATGCATAGTGCGTATTTCCATCCCCGCCAACAACCTTATTCTGTCCGATTGTAAACCAGTTGATATAACAGAAATCCTCTTCGGTATAATTCGTGCCGGTGGAAGGATTGATCAGCGCCTTGAATTCTGCCCTTACTTCCGCTTCAGCTGCCGCAAGCCTGTCGGCTGAAGCGCCTTCTCCGGCTTTGTCATAGACGTTGCTCCAGAACTCATAAGCACCAATTTCCGGATACTTCCTGTAACGGTCAAAATAGATGGAATCATCACCTACGTGATTGAATACGCCATCACTGATCAGATCGATTCCCAAATCGTCACAGACATCCGAGAAGTTCTGGTACACTGCATCGGAAGCCTGCTTGGTAGCTGCATAATTCAGTCCGGAGGCAGGATCTCCCAGCGTGTTATATACCGGTTCCCCAAACATTGGATCCAGGTGTCTGTAATCCGTTGCATCATACTTGTGGTTCGATGCCGCCCAGGATACCGGATTCAGGTAGATCGCCGTCACTCCGAGTGTCTGCAGATATCCCAGCTTCTGCTGAATGCCTTCGATATCTCCGCCATAGAATTCATTGCACCATACCCAATCCGTAGTTGCATTCGGATAATAAGGCTTGTTTGCCTCTGTTGAATGTCTTGGATTCTCAGGCAGAGTGGACCATGCCGTTCCGTCAAATAACTGAACATCATCTCCTCTTACACCATCCACATTTTTTGCGGAATTGTTGGTGCTGTCGCCATCATAAAAGCGGTCCGGGAAGATCTGGTATACCACTGCATTCTTCATCCAGTCCGGCGTCTGATAGCCCGCATCATAAACCGTCAGGTTATACGGTGTCTGTCCTTCTGCCGAAACTGCCCCCGTACTGCCGCTCACACCGTCATCTCCATATTCTGCTTTGGTCACACCATCAATCAGGATAAACTTATACCCCCATACCCCAATTTCAGTAAATTCACTCTTCGGCACGGTAACTTCCCAGTAATCCTTATTATCCAGCACGGCCACAACTGCCATATTATATGCTTTGGATATCCCGCTGCCATTGATCAGTTCCAATTTTACCGACTGTGCATCATTTACATTGGCAGCAATGCGGAATGTCGCATCTTCCGCCCCCTGTCTGATTGCGCCGAACGGCTTTTTATAGACCGTGGACTGGCTGTCGAAATACAGTCCTGTTCTGTCGATCATCCCGTCATAGATCAGGTCTTTCGGCTTATAATCATGCACCAGGAATTTCGACGGTGCAAAACAATCAATCGAAAAAGTCACGTTCGCCGAGTCATCTGTAATTCCAAGTTTCAGATTCCCCTCTGGCGAACCATAATTCGGAGCATCCCAGTTGTTCCCAAACACAACCTTGCATTCGTAGCTGCCTTTGTTGATGGTTCTTTGCAATTTGTATACGCTGTTATTAAAATAATAGTCTACAAACATCCGCTTTGCAGCACCAGGATTCCAAACGATCCCGTCACCATCACCAATCGCCGTCTGCAGGTCGCCAACTAATCTCGGCCATTGTTCCTGGGATAAAACCGGCACATATTGGTTGATGCCAACACCACCCAGCGTGCCGATATTCGTTCTAAGCTTATCATTTCCCTGCATTTCGTCATTGAGATAAAAATTGACTTTCGTCTTTTCTGATAAACTCATTGAAAAATTGCTGCCATTATTACCAAGACAGCCGTCCCATCCTCCATTTCTGGTGAACTTGAACTCATAATATCCGGCTTCGAGCACCATGGAATATGCATAATATTCTCCCACGATATGGCTCATCACCGTTTGGGAATTCGCCGGATCCCAACTATCAAGACCTGCGAAGTCCCCAGTCACTCTCCAAACCGAATTTCCACCCGGTTGATTTTCGAAAACATCCGCAACTATTCCAGTTGCATCAGATTCCAGGATTGTTTGTGTCCCAGCAATTTCCGTTGCTTCAGCACTGACAAAACTGCCCGGAATAAAAGACAAAATCATCGTCAACACCATGAAAATACTGATACTTCTCTTAGCTCTGTAAAACTTTAACATAATTTCCCTCCTTATGATTGAATCATGGGCATTATTATAGCATTTGATTCAGACAATAGGAACCGTTTTTTCGGATTATTTTTCGAATTATTTCGCAAATATTTCTCCGTATTTTTGGTACATGTGCTTAATTGCAAATTTATCTTACATGTTTTTTAGATATAATCACCAATTACTCCTTGTAAATTTTGTTTTATTCGAATAGACCCGGATTCAGCCTGTTCGCGGAAGGAATCTGACCGGCATCTTCCGATTTCGACTCCCGATAGCTGGACATTTCAAATTTCAGGACAACAAAAACAGCCCTGAATTGCTATGCAAGACAGGACTGTTTTTTTCGACTCAATGAATGACTTCACTTTATATCTATTTCATGATCTTAGCGATATTGATGTCTTTTGCGAATCCGATCGTACTGTACAGCACAAGGATATCCGTTATCTCATTCTCTTCAATGAGCGCTTCAATCCCGGCGTGATAGTAACGCAGATCCACCATAAAAGTCTTTTCAAAATGGTTTGCCGCAAACGGCACAAAGGAATTCGCAAAGGAATCCTTTACCACAAGAAGCCTCCTCCCGTTATTCTGATTGGTCCGGATTTCAACGATCCCATAATTCCCTCCCATGAAAACCGCATATTTGTCCTTTCCCTCCAGTTTTTCATAGTCATACAGGCTATCCGACCTGTCAGTAAGATTATAGATCAGCTGATACCCCATATCCTCCTTCACCTGATACAGATAAATATCATCCGGCTTCACATTCACACGAAGCTTTGCATGTATGGTTCCGTAAAACCGGTCCGATGCCAGATCAATCTCAAACTTCTCTTTGCCAAAGGGCTTGATCCCGACCTCCTCTGCCCACTGCACATAAGCTTCATATGCTCCCGCTGTTGTCCAGTGGTGGTCCGTCCTGTAATAGATATACTCGTCCCGGTGCATCCAGAAGGTGTCTCTGAGATCAATGAAACTATGTTCCGAAAGGGATTCTGACACCCGGTCCATGTAAGCGCCCTGGTCATACCCCGTTGCAAAAGGCGGCAGCTTATCTGGCAGTATCTCCGATGCGGTGGGAACCAGCATGACTTTGATGCTGCCGATGCCAGTCGTTTCGCCATATTTTTCCGCATAGTTTTCCGCATGTTTTTCAGCATACTTTTCTGCATATTTTTCTGCATATTTTTCTACACACTTTTTTACAAATTCCGCTACATACTCACGATTCTCTTCCGCCTGCTTTTCCGGGACGTCATCATAATCATGCCTCTCGATCAGATAGCCGTCTTTGGCAAGATATACAGAATGAATATCCTGCTTGAAGATCGCTCTCTCCAACATTGTTTTCATGTGGATCCACTGTTCCCGCATGACAAACTGGTCGCTGACATATGCATCGATCCCGTCCATATACTCCCCGTCCACAAGCTTGTCGAAAGAGAACTCCGGCATTTCTGCCAGATATCGGTTTTCATTTTCCGAAAACACTTTTTGCGGCTGAACCAGATTCCATATAATCAGGCCGGCCCATGCCAGGAAAACCGTATAGAAAAAAATTTTATTAAACTTCAATTCCCTCTCTCCTCATCCAGCCGTTTTCCACCCTAAAACCTGAAATACAAAAACGGATTATACGTACTGTCCACCAGATAGGCGGTGCAGCCTGCAAAAACAAGCACATAGGCGCAGGCCGTGCATGCCATGACATGGGGTCTGGATGTTTTCTCAACCCTGTCCAGCACCGTCTTGAAATGGGGTGTGGAAAAATAAGCGGCCAGAACAAAGATAACCCCGTAGCTCAGCAGATCATAAAACGCCCGGTCATTATACAGAGGCACGCCCTTAAGACCAGCCATCCCCAGAAGATAATCCCTCATCAGGGCAAGGTCTTCAAAATAAAAGATGACCCAGCCTGCCATTACCAGAAACAAGGTATAGACATGCCGGAATACAGGCGGCGCCTTTTCCAGCAGCCCCAGCAGGAAATACTTTTCGGCACTCAGAATCAGGGCAAAATACAGCCCCCATATGAGGAAATTCCAGGATGCTCCATGCCATAAGCCGGTCAGAGCCCATACAACGAGCAGATTTCTGAGATGCCTCAGCTTCGATCCCCTGTTTCCTCCAAGGGGGATGTAGACATAATCACGGAACCAGGCGCCAAGGGTAATATGCCAGCGGCGCCAGAATTCGGTGATGCTCTTTGCCGTATACGGAAAATTGAAGTTCTCATCAAAATGCAGTCCGAACATCCCCGCAAGACCGATTGCCATATCAGAATAGCCCGAAAAATCAAAATAAATCTGGAACGCATAAGCCAGTATGCCAGTCCAATAGGAAAGGACCGAAAGCTCCGCCGTTCCTCCGGCGATCTGGCTCCACAACAGCCCCACATTATTCGCGATCAGGACCTTTTTTGCCAGCCCCTGGATAAAGCGCCGCATTCCCCTTGAAAAGCTGTCCCTTGTCAGCCTGTGGTCATCCAGATCATCTTCCACCGTCACATATCTTACGATCGGGCCGGCGATAATCTGCGGAAACAACGTGGTATAGGCAAGATAATTGTAAAACTTCTTTTCACAGCTTGTCGTTCCCCGGTAAACATCAATGGCATAGGATATGGACTGAAAGGAATTAAAAGACACTCCGATCGGAAGAATGATCTGGACAAATGGCGATTCCATGCCAAACAGTCCAAACAGGTTCCCCAGCAGGAAATTCGTATATTTGAAGAACAGGAGGACGCTCAGATTCCCTGCAACTGCAACCAGCATGAAGATCCGGCGCTTCCTTTCATCGTTGCGATGCTTTTCCATTAATTTTGCACAGATAAAATCCTCCACCGACAAAAAGAGCATCACCGGTATAAACCGGATTTCCCCCCATGCATAGAAGACGAAACTTGCGATGATCATTACCAGATTCTTCAGTTTAGCAGGAGCCAGAACATAGATCACTAATAAGGCCGGCAAAAAATAGAACAAAAAAGTCAAACTGCTGAATACCATGTCATTCCCTCGCTGCTTTTATTTGAACAGTCCCGTGAAAGCCTGGACTCCCTTTTCCACCTCATCTTCTGCGAACTGCTTTGCCTCTTCTTCCGGCATATCCATATTCTCATTGATCGCCCCTACAAGAAGAAAACATACAAAATCCCCCTCAGCAACCACCTTCGTCGCATGAATCTTCGGCAGGTTCATGGGATACTGCATGGTATCGCCAAGCTTCCTCTCCCTTGCCGCATTCAGGGCATCCTCCACAGCTTCTGCCTTTCCTTCTGCCGCTTCTACCACAACGACCCGGTCTGGATGCATGCCGATCATAGGCTGTTCCGCCTTGACCTCTTTGTACATATCCGGGGTCAGCCCGAATTCAGACTCCAGAAATTCCGCAGGAATCTCCGTATTAGGCAGATACTCTTCGCCATACGCTTCTTTTATTGCATCCATTATTTCAGCAGCCGTGACATCCGTTCCCGCTTTGGAACATCCTGTAAACAAAGTTGCCATCACTGCCATAGCCACTAACATCAAAACCAGTCTTTTCATCATTAACGCTCCTTCTTTCCTTCATTTTCCAAGCCAGTCAGTCTCTCTAACTCTATTGTTTCCCCGTATTGATTTGTGTAGCTGAGATGATCCGCATCCCCGATGAAAACATCCATGACCGATGTGCCGCCAGCGTCTGCGTCCACAAAAACGACAGCCGACTGCCCTGCCGACAGGCCGGCCGCTTCCAGGTCCGCAACGGGCAGTCCCTTCAGATCATTTCCAGAGGATTTAAAGCTCCTGGTGATGTCCACCACCATCCCGCCATTGTCATCCCTCGCCTCAACCTCTACGATATCCGATGCCTGTGCGATTAATTGCTCAGAAAAATCCACCATTCTGACTTCATAAGCTGCAGGCGTGGCGGCATTCTGATCATCGCTTTTTGTAAAGCGATTAAGGAACATGGCCGAAAACGCCAGCACCAGAAACCCTGCCGCCATGCCCGCATATTTCACATATCTGGCTCTTTTTCTGATCTTCGGAGGCTGATCGGATTCCGCCTTCTCTACTTTTTCATAAATGCCGTCCAAAAACTCACGATCAGATTTCATAAGAAAAACCTCCCCTCTCCAGACTCTGTTTCAGACGTTTTTTCGCCCTGTGTGACAATACTTTAACGGCTGATACCGATTTGTCCATCACCTTAGCCGTCTCTATCAAGGAAAAACCATGAAAATCAATCAGCAGGATCACCTGCCTGTATTCCGGCTTTAATTCATTTAAATATTTTCTCAGATACGCGCTCTCTTCTTTTTTGAAAATCAGTTCTTCCAGAGTAGCCGCATCCGCTATATCAAGCTCATCCAGCGATGTATGAGCATATTTCACTTCCTTCCTTATAAAATCTATAGCCCGTCGTTTACCCAGCATAAACAGAAATGTCTGAAAAGCATATTCTGGACAGTACTGCCCCGGTTTCATATAAATATAAGCAAAAACCTCCTGCGCAATATCCTCCGCTACCTGATAGCTTTTGACAGACTGCATGATAAAATAAACCAAACTATGACGATGTCGTATGACAAGCTCTTCAAAGGATGAGATGTCACCCTCTAAAAAGGAAGCATACAGAGTTTTGTCAGAAATCATTTGAAGTGCACCTCGTTTGACTTTCTTTTGTTTGATACCCGTACACTGACACATTGGTATCTTGACAATTGTCAGTGTGCCTGTACACTAGTTATTCGTATATTATCGGAAAAAGTTACACTATAAACAAGGAAAATATGAATTTATTTCATGGCAGAAAAATAGTGCGCTGCCTTGGCAGCGCACTGGGGGCTGAACAGTTGTTTATTTTGTAATAATCGGAATCTGGAGTTCGGTCAGCCACTCTTTGGGATCCTCTTTATTCCAGATGCCATCGATATAATTCTCCCGCGGAGAATCCGAAACCGTATATCCATTCTTTTCAATCCAGTCAAATGCAAATGCGTAAGCCTTTGAAAGTTCCGAGTACGGACCTTTGTGCATGACCGAGACCGCCTGGACAGAATCCATCTTCTTAAATACGATGTCGTCAAAATCCTCTTCCATCGCTTCCACTGCTTCGCAAAACTCGATATTGATATCCTTTTCCTTATATTCCCCATCCATATATCTGATGAAGCAATATTCCGGTTTTGCACATTTCAAATCCGGATATTTTTTTGTTACCTGTTCTCCAATTGCCGGAATCACGTCAAAATAGGCGTCATAATTCGGAACAGTCAGCCTTTTGGAATAGACAATGCACTTTGGCAGCTCCTTGATCGTAGCGATATAATCCATAAAAAAATCCTCCTTGTTTTGTAAAATAAATTCAACCTGGGCTAATTGTGCAGTCATATCGGATAACTGATCCAGTATTTCCGCTTTTCTTTTCTGAAGGATGAACTCCTCATTTTCTCCCGGTAACTATTCAGGACTACGTCCTTCATAGTCACAGATGATGCACACAAATTGCAAAATCAGCAATTTGGCGCACGCATGTCTCGGGTTTTTATGCAAATTCAGCATAAAAACACCTCGCGCGACAGGGGTTCTGAACAGTTACTTCTCCCGACACAATAAGCTTGATCTCTTCGATCGACAATCCAATCTGCCTGAGCGAATGGATTCTGTGCAGCTCCATCAGCTGCCTGGTCGTATAAAAACGGTATCCAGTAAGCTCATCCACTTTCTCCGGCTTAAGAAGGCCAATTTCATCATAATAGCGAAGGGCCTTTACTGTTGTTTTGCTCATTTTTGAAAATTCACCGATCCGATACATCTGTTCACCTCTTTCCCTGTAAATTCATTTTAAGGCCTCCCCTAACGGGAGAGTCAAGCATCTTTTTACTCTTTTAATAGGTCGGGAGTGTCCCACTTGTTCCCATAGATTTTCCGCATATGTTTTCCCCATTTTAACACATGGCAATCCCGTTTTCAATTTTACAGCATTCTTCATACTCATACTTTGCTCCGAAGAAAAAAACAGCCCTGAATTGCAATGCAAGACAGGGCTGTTACAGACATTATATATTTTGTTGTTTAATTGGTTCACTTGCAAAGAAAATACTCCTGAACATCCATCTTCCCAACGGTCCGGCAACGAAGATCTGCCAGCCTAATGCCATCGGAAAATTGATCAATGTCGTTTCCAGCCAGACTGCAACCAGCTCTTTCCCCGGATTCTTGAAAAGAATGGTAGCCACCATGCTCATCATGGGACACATCAGGCACACGATCATTGCCGAAATCGCCAACAGGATAAAAATCGGCTTGTCATCAGGCGATATGATCCGGAAGGCTAACTGGGACGCAAGCCTCTCAACCACGAACAATTCCAGAAGAATTGCCACCGGCCACATAAGAAGCAGCTCATGAAAGGCAATCAGGAATATACTGTTGCTCATCCCGCCCTTGTCTAAGGCAATATTGAAGCAAATCATTGCATAGACCATAAGAAAGGCCATAATCATAGTAAAAATAACGTTTTGAAACTTGTTTTTTGGCATAATTGAAATCTCCTTTTCTGCATAACGAGCATCTGAATATACGTGTGTTGTTCGTTATCAGCGCTTTTATCGCGCATGTGTCGTTTCCAATTAAACCAGCATATTTATATAATTTTTTTGCAACCGTTTCCGATTGTATCACAGAACTGCGATGCTTGTAAATGTTATTTTTAACGATGGGGCAGTAATCCCGGCGGGCGGAGCGGAGTCGGGATTTTTTCTGCTGATCCTTCAAAGATCATTTACCGCAGCATTTCTTGTATTTTTTCCCGCTTCCACAAGGGCACGGATCGTTGGGGTATGTTTTCACTTCTTTTACAGTCGGTTCCAGGTAAATATCTAATTTTCTGAATTGATCTGTTCCAATTTCATCAATATTTCTAATAATTGCCTTTCTCTCGCCAATCAGATTGAATGTTTTTTGTAAATATTCGTTTATGTCACTCAGTGAATATTCGTCATTTAATGCCGATCTTATACCATATTCCTCTTCGTCTTCCTCATCAAATTCCTCTTCCCATGACCCGAAGACTCCTCCGCTATCCTCCTGAAAATTTTCACCTTTATATTTTTTTACCTGGGGATAGGAATACGGGTATTCTTCAATTTCTTTTTCAATTTCAATCCTGTGAACCCAATTATCACCATAATCATAAGTGTAATAGAACCACTTAACGAATCCCAACAGATTCTTCACTCTGATGTTTTCGCACATCTCCTCATCCCCAAATGGTGCTGCTCCCGGTATTCGAACATTAATCTTCGGAAAATAAAAATCATGCAGATGGGCATTCTCCCAACCAAAAACGGCTTGAATCACTTCATGAAGTTGTGCAAAATTAATATATCCCGGTACCACAATCCTTCGCCAGACTAATGGACTGCTGTCTTTTATAATTATTTTAAATTGTAATCCTTTTCCCATGGTTTTGGTTCCTTTCACGTCTGAATTTTTCGTTTTTTTATGTCGTCAGCTACTCATACTATTTCAATATTGTCCAAACAACTCCCGAGCCCTGCTGGTTACACCAATGATGATATAGTCAAAGTGCTACGGACTGAACTGAGTGCCGAGGGACCAGGACAGCATCTTCGTCGGGTTAACATTTCTGACGTCGAAGGCACTGAAGTAGGTTTTACCAGTGCTCGTGTCAATGGTGTGACAATAAGTTTTATTTAAATTTTAAATTCAACAACTCTTTTCAGTAAATCTATATCAATAAACGCATTCTCTTTAACCTCCGTCTGGCTCATGCAATATAAGTCATAATAATGCCTCGAATATCTTGTAGGCAAATCTCCCGATACCCTATTGGCTTCTTTATGTAGAATCGTAATCTTTTCCCAAAACGTCCGTTCTGCCGTTACTGTACATACAGATGTACTAGGCTTATCGAATAATTGTGGATACTGCTC
Organism: Anaerobium acetethylicum; assembly: GCF_900096945.1. Classification (GTDB taxonomy): domain Bacteria; phylum Bacillota; class Clostridia; order Lachnospirales; family Lachnospiraceae; genus Anaerobium; species Anaerobium acetethylicum. The sequence continues at coordinate 18,981 of NZ_FMKA01000043.1, forward strand.
CGCTGCATAAGAAGTGATAAGTACATCTTTTGCTGGAGTCCATGCTGCCAGAGCACCTATCTCTAATCGTATTTCCTGTAATATTGACGGATTATCGAATATCTGTGGATATACGAAATCTACTGTTTGCTTATCTTTAGGATTTATATAGAATTTTATATCCGTTCCTAATTCTTCACCTATATCATTCATTAATTCAGGTATAAATTCTTTTTCCAAAAAAATTGCCGCATTTTCATTTGCTTTCTCATTAAATAAGTCTTGTTGTGTATTCGATCGTTCTAACCAAGGCTCTTCCAACTCATACCCAATCAATCGCCAGTCAAGAATCAAATCTATATCCTCTGAAAAACGTTCTATCAGATTATATGCTTTAGAAAGACTTGTTCCACCTTTGAAGGCAAATGATTTGCTCCACTTGCATCGGTGAAACAAATAATCCAGCATATAACATACCCAAAAGTCTTTTTCTATAATCGCAGGCGGCATTTTCATTTTCTTCGCAGTATTTCTAAACAATTCCTCTAGCTCTTCTTTACTTAATTTTGCAACTTTATCCATTCATTTCTCCTTGCAATCTCTCTCGAATTATTTTTTTAATAACATCATATATCCATGCAGTAGTCCCCTTTGCTTCTTCCATTATTTTACGCTTATCATTATCCGTTAAAACAGACTTTAAAATATCAATTTCTCTTTCAGTCACTTTACCTTTTCCAATTGCTCTTATAGCCTGAATCGTCAGTGCTGTGATATAAGATAACCCTGATGTTTCTTTATTGGATATATGTTTAAATTTGATTTTAATATCATCATATTTATACTCCTTATATGGACCATCACTTACATATAGCCACACAGCTGGAACTTGTGTAGATAATTTTAAAAGATTTAAAGCGGTGTCTCCGGCTGGTGCTATAGACCAATTGTAATTTCTAGCAATTGCATATGCAACTTTCTCTGTATCGGTAGCTACAAATTCATTTAGCAACTTACTATACCGTGGTTTTTCATACACACCACGCATAATTCTCTTGATTTTATTTTCTTCCATTAATCTAGCCAAAGCCATATTAATTGCAGGGACAGTTGCTATATCTGCGAAATCAGATGTAATAAATATCGTCCCATCTGCCATTTCATTGATTCTATCGATAATTGCCTGATTATACTTTGGTCTTTCCATAAAACAAACCTCACATTCTTTTCGTTAGAAAAAGTATATAATTTTTCTAACGAAATATCAATATAATTTTTATTACGGATACTCCAGGGGTATGACATACGTACAACCCTACTGGCCCTGGGCTTCAAACTAAGAAATGTTGCCCTTATCAATAACAGCCGCATTTTAAACAAATTATTATGATGATTAAGTTCTTCCGAAAACCCTATATACGATTCTCCCATTTCATCTATTTTATGCTGTGCCAGGATATCTTTTCGCTTATCATGTCGTCAGATACTCATACACATCTTCCCTCACCACCGTATCCAAATGATACATGATCTCAAACGCATCATCCTTCGTAGCCTCCATCGTGATTGGATTGGGTTCCCCGACAGCATGGATTTCGCCCAGGAAATAAAATTCCTTCGATTCCTTATCATCCTTCGATTTTCTTACAAAAAGATAAATCCGGTTGCCCTCTTCCTTTGCATTGTAAATATGGACAGCATCGTTTGATGTGATTTTCCTCGGATGCTTCGACAGTGCGATCAGCTTCGACGGCGACAGGAACCTGTCCTCATATGCGATGCTGCCTTCGTCCTTCACATAATTAATGAATACCGGCATGGTCCTGGTCGTCTTGTCATAGAAATATCCGCCGATATTCTGTGCGTTCATATTTTTATCCCAGTTCAGCAGACGACAGACATCCTCATAGGTATATTTCTGGTAGAGTTCAAAATTGGTATCCTTATACCGGCGGGCGTACATATTCTGGTACCTGCGGATTCCGTACTGGATAATCTCCTGCACCATCTCGCAAAATTCCCTGTTATTTAGATGATTTTCAAAATCCGATGCAATGTAAACGTCAAACCATCCGCCTGACGATAAAGTTAACGCCGCTTGATTTATAAACGGCGTGGTTTCCTGCATTCCTCTGGAAGCTGGTCTGACCA
>NZ_FMKA01000065.1 GCF_900096945.1 Anaerobium acetethylicum
GGAATCAACGCGCAGCTGACAGCCATAAAACAGGGGCAGGGACAGTATACCATTACAGCCAATGCATCGGGAATCGTACATATGATGTCGGATTACAAAGAAGGCATGGTAGTGCAGGCGGCAGCGCCAATCGCCAGTATTGCATCGGCCAGGGATAACTATCAGGTGGTAGCCTATATGAGTCCATCCGACGTAACAAGGACACATGTTGGAGACAGGGCTGACATTGCCATTGCAGGCCTTACCCAGTCGGTCTATGGAACGATCACCGGTCAGGTAACCAGCATAGACAGCGACATGACTACAGCAGAAAACGCAGAAACAGGAGAGAGCTCTTCTTATTTTAAAGTATTTATAAAACCGGACAATAAGTATCTTGTCAGCAAGGAAGGGAATAAGGCAGACATTACCAATGGAATGGCAGTAGAGGCCAGAATCCAGTACGACGAAGTGACCTACTTCAATTATGTATTAGATGCACTGGGGGTACTGACAAGATGATGAGATATAGGCAATTACAGAGTGGAAAATGTAAACAGAGCAATGAACAGATACAGGCATTTTTTTTCGGAATACTATCATTATGCATAATCGCTGTCTTCATTCTGAGAGAACCACTGCTGATCCATGCCAGCAGCCTTTCCGCAGAATCATCGGAGCAGGCGGAGTCTGTTGCGGCAACGGCAGTTACGGATATTGATCTTGGAGATTATAATGCATCCATGGAGGCAGGGGAAAAGCAGCTTCTATCCATAACCCTGCTTCCCCTGACAGCCGATTCCCAGGCCGTTACCTACCAGTCGGAACATGAATCAGTTGCCACTGTTAATGCCATGGGGAGAATGACAGCAGTTTCCGCAGGAAAAACCAGGATTACCGTAAGCTGTGGCGGCATCTCGAAATCCTTCGAACTGACAGTAAAGGAACCGGAATCCACCGAAAAAGCCAGGATTCCTGTAACCGACATTGAGGTTTCGGATTATCAGGAAGAGCTGGAAGTCGACAAAACCCTGAATCTCTCAGCAACCGTTCTCCCATCAGATGCAACAGACAGCAGGCTGACCTATACCACCAGCAATACAGCAGTCGCTGCCGTGACTTCCACAGGCGAAGTAAAGGGAATCTCGCCGGGAAGTGCAGAGATCACCGTAACAGCAGGCGGATTTTCCAAAAAACTGCCGGTACATGTAAAAATAGCAGCCACTTCCATTGAACTGAATACAACGTACCTGGTCTTGAAAAAGGGAGATACCTGTACGATCACAGGAAAAGTCCTTCCGGAACAGGCAGCCCAGGATCTTTCCTTCAAATCGGCGGATGAAGGAATCGCGTCTGTTTCAGGATCCGGCAGGGTGACGGCCAGAAAAACAGGGAACACCACCATACTGGTGTCCAATGGAGACATGACAAGTGCGGTTACTGTAATCGTGAATATGCCCTCTGCAGAGGGGGCAGCAGCAACAGCTGAAAACCAGATCCAGATCCAGACAGCGACAGTCCAGGAGCAGTCCATAATCGATCTTCTCTCAAAGGACGGCCCGATAGAAATCGAAGCAGGGGAATATCCGCTGATCACCTCAGCCATGCTGAAAAGCCTTTATGAGTCAGGAAAAACCATGGTGATAAGAGGCGATACTTACAGGATGGTTTTGGAAGGGAAGGATATCGTAAACTGCGACAATCAGCTCTCTACAGGTTTAAAGATCGTGAAGACGGAAAAAGGGATGGAGCTTATCTGCAATGAGGGACGGGAGCTTCCAGGGGAAATCTCCATTCAGATGGATGCTGTAAACCGGTACAGATATCTGTATCTTTTTAATTCCGGAAAGGGCAGATATGAAAACATCAGGGCAGAAGACAGTTCGGATATCAGGATCAATACAGGGGGAACGTATCTGCTGGCGGAAGAGAAGCTGGATGGGATATCCGTAAGCCTTTATGTGATTATTGGGTTTGCCGCTGTCATTGCCCTGCTGTCTGCGGGATATCTGGTAGTGAAGAAAAAGCACTGGTTTTGGTAGATTGGTAGACAGCGTGGATACTGCTCCGCCAGAAGCAGAAATGGTTTGAGTGGCGGAGAAAAGCAGAGAATCGCACTTGCCAGGGCATTTCTTAAGAATAACGAGTTTTATATACTGGATGAAAGTACCAGCAATCTGGACTTTGGAACAGAAAACATCATATTCGATATGATTTATGTAATTATTCGGGACTACGTCCTTCATAGTCACATATGATGCACAAAAATTGCAGAACCAGCAATTTTGCACATACAGAACGCAGGTTTTTATGCAGAATCAGCATAAAAACGCCTCGCAGGATAGGGGTTCTGAATAGTTACTGATTTACAATGAATTCAGGAACAAATCCATGCTCATAATCGCCCACAGACTGGCAACGGTAAAGAATTGCGATGAGATCATCGTGATGGACCAGGGCGAGGTAGCAGAAAGAGGAAGCCACGAAGAGCTGCTAGAAAAGAAGGGGCAGTATTACAGGCTCTGGGAGATGCAGCAGGGAAACTTCATCCTAAAGAAGGAAGAGGATATCATAATGGCTGCATATGAAGATATGCCAGGGGAAGTGGATGAGAATGAAATCTGCTACACGTAGGAATACCGGTAATAGCAGTGATGCTAGTGGTATCAGGAAAGAAAGTAAGGAAATCTGAAAATACCGGTAGGGGAGAAATACGGTGTCAAACGGTTTTGTTATCATATATGATAGGACTGTTTTACATATATAGTCCGTAATGACAGGCTGCATACAGTCTAAAGTAAGAGGCTCATGGAAGATGACGATCTGATGTGGGGGAACTGAGTGGATAAAGATTCACTTGAAGATTTGTCTTTGAAAGAAGATAAAAAAATAATAATCAGGAGGAATTTAGAAATGGAAATGTGTTACGATGGCGCTTTAGTGATGCCGAGCAGCTATGCTGTGATGAATGAAGAGGAAATGACTTATGTTGAGGGTGGGGCAGATTTTTCACGTAGTTGGGTGTCTGTTATAGTTGATGTGGCAGCATTGGCGGTTTGTCCATATTTGGCACCTATAAAGTATATGGGAAAAGCAGCAGCAATAGCACTTGTAAAAGTATATCTACCCAAACTAGCAGGTGCTTTTAAGACGATTATCCAAATGGCAATAGGTGCGTCTATCAATATAACTACTGGAGCCATAGGAAATTTGTTGTTGGGAAATGCATGGAGTTTAACATCAGTTGGAGGTATGGTAGCTCTTGCTGCTGACTTTTTCTCTGATGGAATGGTTGATACAAGGGTACGATTCTAATGACCAAATCCACGGATTAATTAACTCAAGCCATGCACTTGAATAGGTGTCTGTGCACCTTGAAATCTCAATAACGGGCATTAAAATAGCATGAAACTACTGGTTTTATTATAATTAAGTTGCCACACAAAATTACAAACCAGCGGACTCATGCTATGAAATAAAAGTATAACACAAGACAACCAAAATGATAGTCAGGTTTCAAAATCTGTTAGCAGATTTTTCTCTGGATTTCATGTTTCATAAGCTTTGAAAGCATCAAATACATATAAGAAGAAAATCCCTTTTGCCCACTACATCCGCATCATATCATTACTTTAAAAGATGTTAATTTGATTAGCAGAGTAAAATATAAGGAGTATACGAAAATGTCAATTAGATGTGAAGCCACAAATTATAAAAGTTGTAAACGAAATAATGTAATAATATATTACAATTGTTTATATGAAAGCAATACAATATTGTTATTATTGACTGCGATTATTGAATTGATAGTTCCAGATATTAAAAGTTTTTATATCCCTATAGCCATAGAAGTAAGAGACGATATTCACAAAGCAATAATAATTGATAAGAACTTAAAAGTCCATGGTTCTGATGATTATGATTATTTTATTCCTAAAGAACACTATAATAAATGGAAAAGAACTTATAGAGTTGTTTTTGGAATAGTAATGATATTAGAAGTGGCAGTAATTTTGTTACTAGTTTATCTGCTTTTATCTAATTTGAATTTAATTTTAGGAGTAACAACTTTTGTGGTATTTGGAATTGCATTCTATTTTTTTTATAAAGTAGTTTCATCGAATAAATCAATTAGAAAATATGAAATAAAAGATTTTAAATAGATCCGAGATTAAAAAAGTTCTATCACAGGGGGGCTGTGATAAACATCAGGAAAGAGTATTATTAACAGATGGTCAAGCGATTTGAGCGTTGATAGCAGGCTTGGCATCAATATTACAATGTTGAATAATGAATTTCAGGTAACCGTAATTCTGCCACGAAAAACCAAATATTTGACCGTTAAACGAGTTACATCAGATGCCTGAAATGGACATGATAATAGAATCGTTAAATTTTATGATGCCAGTCATCATAAATACCACCCTATTCAATTAATCATCCAGTTGTTAATGATTTCATGAGCTGTCGCTGAACTGCTTCCTTTAGCTGACCTTCATCTGCTCATGTTTCTGTCAATTACTCTGTTTCTTAATGCAGGCAGGAAATTCCTGCCTGCACACTGTTATAGGTTTATATACTCACTCATTGCTGCAAGCGCCTCTGTAACGCTACATGCATCAACAGCGGACAGACCTGACTCACACAGACGTTCACGGTTCCAGAATCCATCCGTGAGAGTGGCGAGCTCCATGCCGATTCCCCAGTTCGGGATGCACAGGTAGTTACCGTATGCATGTTTTCCAAACAAGAAGTGAAAGTAGCTGCCCCGTGCATTCAGTTCCGCCTCGTAAGGCGGTTTCATGCTCATAAAGCTGAGGATTCCTTCCCATGATTCAGGGTCACAGTCAAGGGTTCCTCGACACGTGAATTTCATCTTCATCATGCATCACCTCCCAGCATCTCATGTCCGATCACGTATCGTACCGCATGCTCATCAATAAGACGCTTATTCTGCTGACAGGCGTACATCAGGCTCTTCTCGCAGATTCGGTTGATGCTGCGCGGGATGCCAGTAGATTCCTTATAGATGTCATCCATGGCTTTGTCCGTAAAAATATCCTTTCTGCCTCCGGCATATACAAGGTGTGAACTGATGTACTGCTCCGTCTCGGATCTGTCCAGATGGGGCAGGATGCAGCTGATGTCGATACGTTGCCTTACAGCTGCATAACGCTGAAGCCTGAGCTTCTCCCAGAGCTCGCTCTGCCCTACAAGCACCAGCGCCATCGGGCTCATGGAATCAAAGCGGTAGTTAAGCAGGAACCGGAATTCTTCTATGGTCTCCTTTTCCAGAAGATGCGCCTCATCCAGGATGCATACCACTTTCTTCTTCTGGACGCCTTGGATGATCTCGACCTCCTTCTGGAGCTGGCGCTTCGCATCTCCACGATAGAAGCGGGATTCGATTCCTAGCTGATCCAGCAGCCCTTTGTAGAACCATCTTGGTGTAAGCTTGGAATCGGATAGGTACAGAAAGATATATTCCTCTTTCGGCAATGTCGTGACGAAGCTGCGTATCAGCGTTGATTTCCCACATCCTGCATCTGCCGTGACGACAGCAAAAAGCTGGCGGTCGGCTGCATAGGTAAGCCTTCCAAGGGCATCGGCGACATAAGTGGATTCATATAGTTTTTCCGACGGGATATTCCTTGTGAACGGGGTATGTTCCATTTCAAAAAAGTCTTCATACATCAGTTCCCGTCCTCCTTCCTGAATGCTCCGAAGGAGATGGCGTTGGCCCTCATCTGGCTGTTCTTACGATGCTTCTTTTCCAGGCCCTCCAGAAAGCGGGAACTTTCCGGTTCATGTGGAAGCATGCTCAGTGGAAGCTCCGGCTTCTTATCGCAGAAGCTTCCAATTCGGAGCGGTTCAGCCTTGAATGGCTTCATGCCGGGATACGTGACGGTGATGGTTTCGGTCGCCATGGGGTCATAGGAGATTTCCACGGTCGCACCGATAAGGGAAGCGCTTGTTTCGTACTTCCTTCCCTGAAAGCTGATGCAGCCGCCTTTATCCACTTCACGTTTTTCATGGTGGAGGAATGCCTCCCCGACCATTTCTGCATCCAGAAAAACCAGCGGCCTTGCATCCCGGTTCCATTCCTGCAGAGGCGAGATCCCTTCCGACGGAACGGGCGAGTTCAGGCTCTCGTAGTATTCGCGGATCCCATCATGGGGCTTTTCATGGTAGTAGGATTCCAGCCAGATGTTCCAGAAATGATTCATCCCTTCCAGCGTACGGATCTTTTGAGCCTTCGCCTCCGCAAGGAAGGAGTTTACGAAACGGTTGAATACCTCCACACCTCCTTTCGACTGCGCCGAATAGGGTTTGGCATGGATGACCCGGATCCCAAGTTTTGCAAGGGATTTCAGGAGCTGCGTGGATACATACTGCTTTCCATTATCATGGTATGCCAGATCCATTTTTCCGTGTTTGAGTATCGCCTTGTGATAGGTGTCCTCTACGATTGCAGCCTCCTGGTTGTCATAGAATCCAGATGAGAGAACATATCTGGAATGGTTGTCTATGATGACGGAAAGATAGGTCTGGACCAGTTTTCCGTTTTTCCCGATAGGAAGTTTCAATCCATATTTTATGTCCGCTTCTGCCAGCATCATGCGATGCGGCTTGCAGAACCTTTTGGAAGAACTTTTCCTTGCCTCCGTATATTTCTTCATCTGCTTTTTCCCGAATCCGGCACCATACAGATGCCTCTGCAGGGTAGAGCGTTTCAGGACTCCGGGAGCCACAAGTCCCTCCATTTCCAGGATCAGTATGATCTGGTTCACGGAACGTAAGGGGACTTCCCTTTTCAGCTGGACAGCTTCCTTTACCAGTTCTTCGAAGTTTTCCGGCAGAGCCGAGGAACGCTGCATCTTTCTGTCCATTGGCTTCAGACCGGAAAAGCCGTCATTGCGGTATGCCTGCTCATAGCGGTAGAGGCTACGGATGGAAATGTCTTGTTGCTTCGCAATGCTCTCCCGTAGTTGCAGCTTCTTTCCAGCATCCATCGTCTCGTCCAGAAGGGGCGTAATGATGCGGAACCGTTCAAGCGCCAGCTCTTCCTGCCATTTTTTGTTTGTCTGTGTATTTGTATTCATAATGATTACCTCCTTTTGAGGCAATCTTACCGGAATCCTTCCGTGACAGCAAAACAAAGTAGGTGCACGGTTCATGGGGGCAGAAATCCGCCCGAGTTATAGATGAGCCTCAGAACGGTACCAAGCCATCCGGCTCCAGCTTCGCGTAATTCCATGAGCAATGAAATGCCGGATTTCAGAAGCTGTTCGCTAAAGTCCAGCAGACGGTAGCCGACAGATTTAAGCATCCCGTCAATCCTGAGGATGTTCCTGTCAATCCACCCTTTCCAGCGCTCCATGGTGGCCTCGCAAGGATAGTCTTCTGTGGCGGGATCATCTGCGGTAACTGCTCCATCCGCGACATCCTCGATAATCTCAGACGCATAATGCTTATAGGGCGTAAGAACATCAGGGAGTTCGTTGTGGAGCTTCCGGCATCCGCCACACTTCAACCGTCTGATAAGAATCCAGCTGCTTATGCCGCCACTGGCTTTCATAATCCTGGATCTAGAGTCCCGGTAATTCAGGAGACCTCCGCAGACAGGACAGACGGAAGAGGTTTCATTGCTCACACAGAAAAATATCGTTTTCCTCGTTGTAGACCAACTGATAATCTGCTATAATAATCATGTTTTTGATTAGGTCTCAGAGGACAACATCTTGCTGGAAGGTGTCCTCTGGGACTTTTTTCTTTCTGTATGATAATGTCATTATACAGGTCAGCTTGGCGACAGACAAGAAGAGCAACGAAGTGTTAAGTTAAAAGGTCAGCAACAATCCAGTTACTCGATTTGTGCAATAGTGTGGGATATCGGAATGTATTATAACCATGATATTAAAAAGAAAGGAATATGGTGTTTTTGATTCTATATACATCATACAAGTAGATATGGAAAAGAGAAATATTAAATATCAAAGTATTAATTTAAGAGTAATTGCTTTGGTTGTGGCTTTAGGTAGTTGGTTTGCGGTATATGAAAATTTTATAATGAGTAGAAATTACATTATATTTTTCCTTGGAATAGTAGTTATAAATTTTTTGTTTGTATCATATATGGGTAAGTTATTTACGAGAAATGCAGAAATTATTTTAGATGATGCAGAAATAAGAATTGTTAAATTGAAAAAAACAATAAATATAAATAGAAATTTGATACAGGATGTTTTATTTAGAAAATATTGTCCTATAGGATTTGAAGTAGGGGAATATTATTTTAAAATGAAAAATGGAAGAAATTATTCTGTATATTTAGAGGATTTGAAAGAAGTAAATAAAGAGGAATATGAAGATATATATAAACTAATAAAAGACTTTATTAAAAAATAAGAGAATAAAAATAGGTGTTTTAATACCGTAAAACGGAGTTTTCCATAATTTATTTTTGTCTTGAATGAAACTGTTTTTTGCAATGGCAAAATGTAGGTTGTTGCAAAAGTATACTTGGGGGCTACACCACCGAATGCTTTAACGGAACTATTCAGGCTTGCATCATTCATTGTTTCAAAGAAGCACAAAATTGTAAAAATATGCAATTTGACATATTCAATACTCACATTTTTGTGCAAAACAAACATAAATGCAGCGATGAACGGAATGTTGAAACAGTTATATTTTATCTTAAACGGGGAGATGCTCAACTTATAAAGAGTAATATCCTTGGATTTTACTAGTTTTACATTGACTTATAAATAGAGAAAAGTGGAAAAGAGAACAGTTATCAAGGTATTTAGTGATTTGATTATTACGAAGGGAATGAATACACATAAAGATGAACAAAATCACAACAAACCAGTCAAAGACAATAAAACTGACAAAGGCATTGAAATACAAATGCTTATTAAATGAAGAAGATTTTGATTTCAACATAGCAATTGAAAAGATGCAGTCATACATAAAAGTTAAGGCAGCAACCCAAATCGGTCCATTGATCCAATATACAAGAACCTGCATAAATGAAAATAACGAACTGGATGTGGAAATAATCGTGATGCTGCAGTGCAGTAATTACATCCACTCGGTAGAAGACCCATATTCCATGGAGTCGGTTCTCCGTGTGGCAGACTGCATGTACTGCCGTTACATTGGCTCGGAGGACAAACTGAAATTCGCCTACGACAAACTCAATCTGGAGGCTTTCGAAAATGACATCCAGCTGAAAGGCGAGAGCTATACCATATTTGTAGACAGGAATGAAGAAGAAAATACGATTATTGCCGATGTGTTCATGCCGCGGGCTGATAGTTAGAGAAATGGGGAGCAGTATAACTAATGGGGAAACAGATAAAAACACTTGAACAGCTAAAAGACAGCCGCCTTTTATATGAGAAAAAGCTGCCACGGTTTGGATATATCATATCCCTTACGGTGGCACTTCTTTTGGTTGCAGTAACAGTATGGGGGATTCATACACCGAAGACCTATGTGATCAAATCCACCGGGGTCATTCAGAGTAACAATAAGAATTACGTCATGTCACCTTATACCGGAAAGATTTCAGAGATGAAAGCCAGTGAGGGGGCAGTGGTAGAAAAAGGAGATGTGCTCTTTCAGGTACAGAGCACCGATCTGAACCTTCAGGTCACACAGCTGGAGGAACAGAAGAAATCCTATGAGATGAGGGCAGCCCAGTTTCAGAAGCTTGTAAAATCAATCAAGGATGACAGGAACTATTTTGATCTTACAGCAGAAGGGGTTACTGTTCACTCCGTGACCAGTAACACGCTTCGCGATGCACA
>NZ_FMKA01000041.1 GCF_900096945.1 Anaerobium acetethylicum
TCTCGTACACAAAATTTCTTCTTTTTTTCCAAAATCACCAATATTCAATTTTCAATCTACATTTGCATCTTTTGATTCTAACTCCGAGAAGTTATCTATATTATATGTGTAACTACTCAGCTTCGATCGCTACATAGCTGTCAGGAATTGTGACACCTAATTCTGCAGCACGGTCTGCCATGTATTTATAGGTGATGTTCGGGGAATACTGTACTTCCATCTTGGAAATATCAGCGCCGTGCTTTCCTGATTCAGGCCGGGTCGTGATTGGCGGATATATGCTGGTCAACGGATTACCATTGCATAAGACGGAAGTGGCCCTGGATCCGAAAACGCCTGTTGCCACGTCGGAAGTAAGGAAGGTTTTTGAGCAGCAGAGCAAATATCCGGCAGCCTCCATATTGATGAATGATATGATGCAGGGAAAACATTATCTGGCGGAAAAGATCAAGGGGCTGATCAAAGAAGGCAATCGTACGATTGTATTTGACTGTGTGACCCAGGAGGATCTGGACCTGATTGCAGATGCGGTCATTACAAGTGGAATCAAGTTCGTGACAGTCGATCCGGGCGTGTTTACATCCACGATTGCGAGAAAGATCATTGTTCCAAGTGAAAAGAAATCAAAAGACAAGATTCTAGCAGTCGTAGGAAGCGTGAACCCGGTAACGAAGAGCCAGATGGAAGAACTGTGGCTGTCCCAGAAGACCTTCAATATATTTGTAAAAACGAAGGAACTGGTTGAGAGCGAAGAACGAAGCGAAGCTGAAATTGACAGGATCGTCACGGAGGTTCTTGAAAACAGTCCGAGATATAAAGTCAGCACCGTGACCGGAGATGGCCTGATGCCTGAAAACAGAATTGATTTCGGTTACTATACGGCACGGGACCATAGCACAGTTGATGAAGTCAGCGATAAGATCAATGCCGCATTTGCGGAGATCACTTACCGCATCTGCAAAAAGGATGCGAATTTCAAAGGCTTATATACGAGCGGAGGGGATATAACCGTCGCCGTCTGCAGGAAATTCGATACTGCCGGGCTGGAGCTGCTGGATGAGGTGCTGCCTCTTGCTGCATACGGAAAGATTTTAAAAGGCGATTTCGATGGGCTGAATATCATCACAAAAGGCGGAATGGTAGGCCAGAGCAACGCCATCAACAGATGCATCACATACCTGAAAGAAAAATTATTTATATAAAGAAAGGAAGATTATCATGGAAAAACCATTAATTGCGATACCTTTAGGGGATCCGGCAGGCGTAGGCCCTGAAATAGTTGTTATGTCAATTGCTGCAAAGGAGGTCTTTGACAAAGCAAGATGTATTGTCATAGGAGACAAGAAGGTAATCGACATTGCAATCGATATCTGCAAAGTGAAGCTGAAAGTAAATGTCGTGGAAAGTCCTGAGCAGGGAATCTACGAAGAAGGCGTTCTGAATCTGATTGATTTAGACAATGTCGATCTCTCAAAATTCGAATTTGGGAAAGTAAGCGGAATGTGCGGAAAAGCCGCATACGAATATATTGAAAAAAGCATTGAGCTTGCAAATGATGGCAAAGTGGATGCTGTTGCAACCACCCCTATCAATAAAGAGGCGCTTAAGGCCGGGAATATCAATTTTATCGGCCATACGGAGATTTTCGGAGCCCTGACCAACACGCCGGATCCGCTTACCATGTTTGAAGTAAGAGGCATGAGGGTATTCTTCTTAAGCAGGCACGTGTCTCTCAGAAAAGCATGCGACATGGTCAAGAAGGACAGAATCAAGGATTATGTGAAGCGCTGCCTGGAGGCATTGAAGAAACTGGGCGTTACAGAAGGAACCATGGCGATTGCAGGACTGAACCCACACAGCGGGGAACACGGACTGTTTGGTGACGAGGAAGTTGAAGAGGTCATACCTGCAGTTGAGGAACTCCAGGCTGAAGGATATAATGTGGTCGGCCCGATCGGAGCGGATTCCGTGTTCCACCAGGCGCTGGAAGGCAGATTCAATAGCGTATTGTCCCTGTATCATGACCAGGGCCACATTGCAACAAAAACGGTCGATTTCGCTAGAACGATTGCAGTTACGGGAGGAATGCCGATTTTACGTACATCTGTAGATCATGGTACGGCATTCGACATAGCTGGAACCGGAAAAGTAAGTGCAGTCAGTATGATCGAGGCGATTTCGTTAGCTGCAAAATATTCACCTAACTTTAAAAAATAATCTTTCAGGAGGATTTATAGTATGATAGGCGGACTTAGTGGACAAAGAATGTTAATAGGGTTACTTGTTGGTATAGCGCTTCTGATATTCCTGGTATTAAAAACCAAAATCCATGCTTTTTTAGCACTCATTATTGCATGTGTGGTAGTTGGTGTGGTTGGCGGTATGCCGGTTGCAGATGTGAAATTAGAAAGCGGAGCAACCTTTGGAATCATAAATTCCATTAAAAATGGCTTCGGCGGTACGCTTGGCAGTATCGGTATCGTAATCGGCTTTGGCGTTATGATGGGTCAGCTGTTTGAAGCTACAGGGGCAGCTGAGAAAATGGCACAGTTTTTCCTGAAGGTATTTGGAAAGAAACATGAAGAAGAAGCGATGGCTTTCACAGGATTCCTGGTTTCCATTCCGATCTTCTGCGATTCCGGCTTTATTATCCTTGCGCCGATTGCAAAAGCGATATCAAAAGCGACTAAGAAATCTGTTATTTCAATAGGAACTGCACTTGCTGCAGGCTTGGTTATCACTCATACACTGGTTCCGCCTACACCAGGTCCGTTAGGTGTTACGGGTATCTTTGGAATTGATGCAGGAAAATTCATCCTTCTTGCACTGGTTCTAGCGCTGCCTATGACGATTGCCTGTCTCATATATGCAAGGTATTTAGGCAAGAGGATCTATCAGATTCCTAATGAAGCAGGTGATGGATATACCCGTGGTGCATACAGGGAAGCCGATTACTCGAATTCCTTTGTAATGGATGGAAAAGAGCTGCCATCAGCAGCGGAATCATTTGGTCCGATCTTACTTCCTATCATACTAATCCTGATTGCCACAGTGACAAGCGCACTCAAGATGACGACCGGTTTTATGGCAGTATTCCAGTTCCTGGGTTCTCCGATCGTTGCTGTCGGTATTGGCTTGCTGCTCGCTATTCTGACACTTGGCAGAAGGTTTGACAGAAAAGGCGTGTTAAGTGAAATGGAAAAAGGAATGGCATCGGCAGGCATCATCATGCTGGTAACCGGCGGCGGCGGTGCCCTTGGACAGATCATAAAAGACAGCGGACTGGGAACTTACATGGCTGAAAACCTTGCAAAAACGGCAATCCCGATCATCGTACTTCCGTTTATCATTGCAACCATTATGAGAGCAATCCAGGGATCAGGCACAGTTGCCATGACGACCGCAGCCAGCATTTCCGCCCCGATCGTAATCTCAGCAGGAATCAATCCTTTCCTTGGAGCAGTTGCATGCTGCGTGGGCTCCTTATTCTTCAGCTACTTTAATGATAGTTATTTCTGGGTAGTTAACAGGACTTTAGGCGTCAGCGAGACAAAAGACCAGCTCCGTGTATGGTCGGTAACCAGCACAATTGCCTGGGCCGTTGGATTTGTTGAGATATTGGTATTGAATATTTTCATATAATCTGCGATAATCGGATGCATAGAGGTGATGAACATGTTTATAGCAGAACGCCAGATGAAAATAATTGAGATGATTCAGAAGGATGGCAGCGTTCAGGTGGAAAAATTGGCCAAAGACCTTGGCGTGAGTTCAATGACGATCCGGAGGGATCTGAAAAGGCTCAAGAATGAAGGTATCATAGAACGATGCCACGGCGGTGCTGTCGTAAAACAGGAAATCGCATATGCAGAAAAACAGATCAGCCATAAGGGAAGCAAGGAACTAATCGCATCCAAATGCGCAGAATTCGTAAAAGAAAATAATGTGGTATTCCTGGATGCAGGAACCACAACATACGAAATAGCCAGATTGATTTCTACAATACCGGGAATACTGGTCGTGACCAACGATTTGAAAATAGCCCAGCTCATCAATGAGAGTGAAGCTGAATTGATCATCTGCGGCGGATCCGTTCAAAAATCAACAGGCAGTATGTATGGCTATTATGCCACACAGATGATGGATGGATTTCAATTTGATATCGGATTTTTTGGAGCAGCATCCATAGATGATAATTTCCAGGTGCTGACACCAACGATCGACAAGGTCTTTCTGAAGAGAATGATCATGAAGAACTGCAAGCAGACATTTATAGCGGTTGACGATTCCAAATTCAACAAGAAGGCAATGAGCAAGGTTGCTGATCTGGCGGATTATACCGGGGTCATCACTGACCATCAGTTTACGGAAAGTGAATTGGCGCGGCTGGCCAAAGCCGGAGTTAAGATCATAGCCGTATAGACTGACAGGAGATCAGCTGGGTAAGGCAGCTGCGATGCAGCTGAGTGATGGCTGCAAAACAAAATCCGGTTAAAAATGGGTTAGAGATGTTAAAATAGAATGCCAAGAAAGACCTGACTGGGGAGTGATAGTCAGGTCTTTCTAGATTTATTAGCATCTGCTTGAAAATAATTATATAAAAGAATATAATTGAGTGAACTGTTTGGAATTTACAAAATGGAGAAAACAGAAGAGGAGTATTCGCTATGGAAGACAGTGTATTCAGTTTGATCAGGACAAAGTATAATACTTTGTCACCAACACAAAAAAATGTTGCAGATTATATACTTTCCAATTCGGAAAAAGTTATATTGCTTTCAATCGGTGAACTGGCACAATTTTGCGATACCAGCGAGACAACTGTTATTAGATTCCTAAGGAAGCTGAAATATGATTCCTATCAGGTGTTCCGGGTTAAAATTGCACAGGAATTATCGGGTGAAACGACGGATTCCATTTATGAGGAAATTGGTACGGATGATGATATTGCAGATATAAAGAGAAAAGTGATCCAGTTGACGATAAGTTCGATCAATGATTTGAATAATTTGTTGGATGAAAAACAGCTGGCGTTCTTTACAGAAGCAATTGTTTCAGGTGGAAAAGCAATTTTTATAGGAGTTGGATCTTCCGGAATCATTGCTGCCGATGCGTATCATAAATTCTTGAGATTAGGCATTGATGCAAGCTTTTCATCGGATTCCCATATCATGAGCATTGCCTGTGCACACGCCCGGAAGCAGGACCTGGTAGTAGCTTTTTCACATTCAGGAGAGAGCCGTGATATACTTGAATCTGTTGAACTCGCGAAAGAAGGCGGCGCAAAGATCGCTGCAATTACCAGTTATCCGAATTCATCTTTGTCAAAAAGCTCTGATATCGTTTTGCTGAGTTCATCCAGAGAAACAAAATACAGATCGGATGCGATGATATCGCGAATCATACAATTAGTCATTATCGATACATTGTATGTTTCAACGGTTCTGAAATTGGGATCAGAGGGAATAAAAAGGCTGCATAAATCAAGGCTGGCTGTGGCAAAAAAGAAAACATAGAGGTAGTGCACTGACACGTTGACATCTTGACAAATGTGTCAGCACACTAGTTAAGAAGGACATAGTTATGAATAGCCGCACATAAGGAATATATTAAGAGGACTCATCTAAAAGATGGTCCTTTTTTTTGCGCTATTTAACGATGATGCAGCAATAACACACCTGGAAACGGATGCATTCTGAGGGAAATGTGAGCGAAAATATTTTTGTTGACGACAGGAAAAGGATGTGATATATTTACGTCAGTAGTAAAACTACTACGGAGATAAGAAGAGCGTAGTAAAAAAACAACGACGAAGAACAACCACGAAGAAAGGGGTATATTATGAGTAAAAAAATGAAAGCAGTATTATTAGGAGATGCAATGATTCCAGGTAAAGGATTCGGTGAAGCGTGGAAAAAAATCATGGGGGAATATGGTGATGATGTTTTAGTTGGGGACTGGGAAGCTGATTGGGAAAAGCTCCAGTACAGAAGACTCGAAGTTGAAAAACGCGGTCCTGAAATCGAAGTAGTGCCAGACCAGATCATCGAGTCAGGAAAAGATGCTGAAATTCTTGCAGGCCTTTTCGTTCCTGTTTCAAGCAAGGTACTTGAAGCAATGCCTAAGCTGAAGGTTGTCGGAGTTTCAAGAGCAGGTCTTGAAAATGTAAATGTAACGGAAGCAACAAAGAGGGGTGTGCTGGTATTCAACGTACAGGGAAGAAATGCACACGCCGTATCGGATTTCGCAGTAGGCATGATGCTTGCAGAGTGCAGGAATATCGCCCGTGCTCACTATGCTATCAAAAACGGAACATGGCGTAAAACATTTTCAAACAGTGCTACTGTACCTGAACTGACAGGCAGAAATGTTGGAATCATCGGTTTTGGATATATTGGAAGACTTGTAGCACAGAAACTGTCAGGATTCAATATGAACAGACTGGTATTTGACCCATATGCAAGTGAAGAAGATGTCAAAGAAGCTGGCTGCACAAAGGTGGATCTGGAAACATTATTAAAAGAGAGCGATTTCATCACCTTACATGCCAGACTGACAGAAGCCAATAAAAATATGATCGGTGAAAAAGAAATTGCACTGATGAAAGAAACAGCATATATTGTAAATACCGGAAGGGCAGGTCTTGTAGACCAGGTAGCACTCGCAGCAGCACTGAAAGCCAACAAGATTTCAGGAGCAGCACTGGATGTATTCACTACTGAACCGATACCTGAAGACAGTGAATTCCTGAAACTCGACAATGTGACCCTGACAACCCATATTGCAGGAACAACGGCAGATGCGTTAGGAAATTCACCATCCCTTCTTTTGGAAGATATCAGTAAACTGTTAAAGGATAACAAGCCAAGATTTATCGTGAATCCTGAAGTGCTTGAAAATGAAGAATTTAAAAAATGGCTTGAAGAAGTAAGAGCATAGGGGGAGGAACATATATGTTAGTCAACATGAAAGATGTTTTGGAAATTGCAGATGAACGGAATATTGCAATAGGCTCATTTAATGTTTACAGCTACGAAACCATCAAGGGCGTGCTGGAATGTGCACAAAGCAGACAGATGCCGGCGATTTTAGCTTTCGGAGAACGTTATCTTGAAAACATGGATCTTGATACAGTGGTAGCCATAGTAAAATCGGCATCGAAAGAGATTGACGTTCCATTCGCACTACATCTTGATCACTGCAACAGCCTGGATAACATTTACAGGGCAATCAAGGCGGGGTTCACCTCGGTCATGTATGATGGTTCCGCATTAAGCTACGAGGAAAATGTGGCGAATACAGCAAAAGTGGTAGAAGTGGCACATGCCAATCAGGTTTCCGTGGAAGCAGAACTGGGTTCCCTGGCTTCGGGGGATCATTCCCATGAAGGTACTGCTGCGGATGAAGAAGTTTATACAAATCCGGACCAGGCGAATGATTTCGTGCTAAAAACAGGTGTTGATGCACTGGCTGTTTCGATAGGAACTGTACATGGAATATACAAAGGGGAACCAAACATAAGGGTTGATATTCTGAAGAAAATCAGAGAAAAGGTAGCTGTTCCGTTGGTGCTGCATGGCGGATCAGGAACCCCTGAGGATGTGGTCAGGGAATGTATACAGAACGGCATACGCAAGATCAATGTCAACACGGAGATATCCGTATATACGGTTGAGAAGCTGAAAGAGCTGCAGAAGGGCGAAAAAAGCTACCATCTGTCAGTCTTATCCCTGAAGCAGATAGACTACATAAAAGAAGTTGTTGCAAAGTACATGCTGATTTTCAGCTGAACCTGATCGGGCAAAAGATGTAAGTATTAACTTTTTATAGTAGGGTCTACTTATGTTTAGACATTTATTTATTGTAAATATGGGAGGTTAAACCATGAGTGATGTAACACGGATGTTTCTTGTTTTATTTTTATCGATTGCTCTTATTGTATTCCTTATTATGAAGACTAAGTTAAGTGCTTTTCTTGCATTGATTATTGCGGCATTTTTCCTTGGAATTGCTTCCGGTATGCCGTTGGATAAGATTGCAACATCCTTCCAGGATGGTATGGGATCGACCCTTGGCTTTCTGGCGACTGTTCTGGGACTAGGTACCATTCTGGGAAAGATGCTGGAGGAATCCGGCGGAGCGCAGCGTCTTGCAAAAACACTGATTAACGTATTCGGTGAGAAAAGAGCGCACTGGGCCATGATGTTTGTTGCATTTATATGCGGCATTCCGGTATTTTTCCAGGTTGGTTTTGTGTTACTGATTCCCGTGATATTCAGCATTGCCCGCCAGACAAAAATGTCCCTGGCTAAAATCGGAATTCCAGTTGTTGCGGGACTTATCACGGTTCATGCAATGGTTCCGCCCCATCCCGCAGCGCTTGCGATTGTAGGAACACTTCAGGCAGATGTGGGAACAGCGATTATGTACAGCCTTCTTATCGGCCTGCCGGCTGCAATTTGTGCCGGACCGGTTTATGGAAATTTCATTTCAAAATGGATTCAGCTTGATCCGCCACAGAAACTGATGACCGCTGATCTTATTGATGAAGATAAGCTTCCGGCATTCGGAACCACAATGATCACGATACTTTTGCCAATGCTTATCATGGTAGGGAAAACGATTGTCGAGCTGACGGCTCCGGAAGGTGCTTCCTATCTGCCGGTAGTAGCGTTTTTGGGAAATCCGATAACCGCACTCCTGATATCTGCCATTGTCTCATACTTCACTCTTGGATTTGCAAGGGGAATGAAAAAGGAAGATATCCTGAAGCTTACAGATTCCTGCTTTGGCCCGGTAGCCGGCATCATGCTTATCATAGGCGCCGGCGGAGCATTCAACAGGGTGCTTGCTGACAGCGGCATGGGCACAATTCTGGGTGAAACACTTGCAAGCCTTAATATGAGTCCGATCCTTTTAGCGTGGATCATTGCCATTGTCATGAGATTTTCAGTAGGTTCGACTACAGTTGCGATGATGACATCCGCAGGTATAATCCTGCCGCTGCTGTCAAACTTCCCAGGACTGAACCCAGCGATCATATGTGTGGCCATTGGTGCTGGCGGCATAGGACTGTCCCATGTAAATGACTCGGGATTCTGGATCGTAAAAGAGTATTTCGGAATGTCCATAACAGATACGTTCAAGACCTGGACGGCATCTACAACGATTGCTTCAGTTGTTGCCCTTGTCGGCACGTTGATTGTCGGAGCGTTCATTTAAAAAAGGAGAAGATCGAATGGAATACATTATCACAATAGATGTAGGAACCATGAGCATGAGGGCAATCATATACGATACCAGCGGGAATTCGCTGTTCACGTCGTCATTTGAATATCATTCAATTTTTACACCGCCGAGCCTGGTCGAGCAGAACCCTCATGACTGGCGGGATGCGCTGAATTTCACGTTAAAGGAAGCCGCACAATATGTACAGAGCAAAGGGATAAAGATTTCGGCAATTTCCGTCACTTCTCAGAGGGCTTCCGTAATTCCTGTAGATCAGGAAGGCAACCATCTGTACAATGCGGTTACCTGGCAGGACAAACGCAGCGTTTCCATCTGTCAGCAGCTTCTGGAAAAAATTTCAATGAACAAGATCTACAAAAAGACAGGGCTGCGGGCGAATCCGTACTTCTCTCTTCCTAAGATGATGTGGTTCAAACAGAAAGCACCTGACATATATGCGAAGGCACATAAATTAATTGGCGTTCAGGATTATGTCATATATCAGCTTACCGGGGAATTCAAGACGGATTGGACGCAGGCTGCCAGAACCATGCTGATGGATATAAAGACGTTTAAATGGGATAACGAAATGCTTGATTTTTCGGGCATTGATGAGAATCTGCTGTGCGAATTATGTCCGCCGGGATCGATAGCAGGAGGGCTGAAAAAAGAATTTGCAGAGGCTGCAGGACTGGAGGAAGGAATACCTGTCATCATGGCGGGAGGGGACCAGCAGAACGCGGCGCTTGCCCTGAATATCTTGAATCCGGGTATGGCAGAAGCCAATACCGGAACAGGTTCCTTCGTGATTGCGTATTCGGACAAGCCTGTATTTGATAAAAAATGCAGGGTGCTCTGCAGTGCTTCGGCAGTGCCCGGAAAATGGATCGTTGAAGCCGGAATTTTCAATACAGGGGCTATCTACAGATGGTTCAGGGAACAGTTCTATTCCGGTGAAAGCGCAAATTACATGGCAATGAACCAGGAAGCAGCGGCTTCCCCTATCGGATCGAGCGGCGTCATGCTGATACCTCATTTTGAAGGCAGCGCTGCACCATTCTGGAATCCCTATGCGAAAGGCCTGTTTTTCAATCTGTCCCTTGGAACCACGAAGGGAGATATGGCAAGAGCCATATTTGAAGGAATCGCCATGGAAATCGCAGATAATTTTTCGCTGATTGAAGTCATTTCAGGGGACATTGATACCATCAGCGTTGCCGGCGGAATGACAAAGTCGGATCTGTTCAATACGATACAGTCTGATATTTTTTACAAGAAGGTGGTAAGATACCAGAACAGTGAGGCTACCTCATTAGGGGCTACAATGTCAGCGGCTGTTACCCTGGGAATCTATAAGACTTATGAAGAAGCCTTCTCAAACATTGTCGGAAAAGAGGACCAGATATACGAGCCGGTTGCGGAGAATCATATCAAATACGACAAGCTCAGGATGCGCAAACATGATTTGTACAATGCATTGAATCAACGAGGCGTATATGAAAAGTTCATGAAACCCATTTGATGTTTATTGGCTTTTATGCGAAATTAGCATAAAATCACTTAAATGGAGGGGGTTGAAAAATATGGCGAGTGAGTTGAATATGAGTGAATTGGTGAAAGTATCAGAAAAAGCTGATTTATTTCCAAAATACAGGGATACTCCGATTGAAGAGCTTTTTAAGTTTCATAATTTCGGAGTGCCCTTTGAAAAGTATGATAAAGCGGAGATACTTGTTGGAATGTGCATGGACAACCGAAAGCATCTTAAAATACCTAATAATTTTGCATATGTCATACGCACCGGCGGTGGAAACCTGCGTTTTAATGAGTTTAAAATATCATATGCAATCGCCTTAGGCGGAGTCAGCTGTATCGCCATTATAGGGCACAATCACTGCGGAATGGTCAATCTGATCTCCAAGAAAAAAGAGTTTGTAAAAGGAATGGTTGAAAACGCCGGATGGAACGAAAAGCATGCGGAGGAACATTTCACAAGCTTTGCGCCAATATTCGAAATTGAAAATGAGATAGACTTTTTACATTGCGAGATTAAAAGGCTCAGGGATAAATATCCTAAAATACTGATTGCACCATTGTTCTATAATATTGAAGATAACCGTCTTTATCTGATGGAAGAGGACAGGACGAGCGTCTGAGATATGCAGGGTTATCGCCTGAAGAAAATGAAAAATATACGTCTGTCAGAGTTTCAAGACATTGAAAATAGGAGGAAATGTATATGAAGCTGCTTGTTCCTGTTGATGGTTCGCCCGCATCCCTGAATGCGGTGAAAAAATCTATTGAAATAGCAAAGAAATATGGATTCGCAATCAAGATCATAACGTCTGTCGATTTTGAAAATGTTCCCGGATACAGAAGAAATAAAAGTCTCCTGCATCAGGTGGAGGGCCCCATCATAACCAGCGACTATATGATAGCGGATGATGATGAAATTGAAGTGAAAATGAAGGAGAATGCTGCATCATTACTGGATCTGATTGTTGAGAAATTCGACTTTTCCGGGATTGAAGTGGAGAAAGAATTACTGGAAGGGGAGCCTTATGTTAAGATTCTGGAGCAGGCCAAAGACGGGGATTTCGATCTGATCGTTATGGGAAACAGAGGCTTTTCAAAAATAGTCCGTTTCTTTGTGGGATCCGTAACACAAAAGGTGATTTCGGAGGCTCCATGCCCGGTGCTGGTAATTCCGGCTGAAGCGGAAGCGTAAAGGAGCAGGAAACTACAGAATTTTTCAGAGAAATCAAATAATGAGCGTGAGTTTTATAAGTGCCGGGAGTTGCGAGGGTTAGACCTTGCAGCTCCCGATTTTTGTAATGAAAACCGCCTTATTCGATAAAAGCCGGGATGTAATTATGCGGCTGGTGTTATATAATAAAGCTGACTGTTCACTCCGTTGCGGCTATGAAGGAAGCAGGACAGAATAGTTACCGATAAAGAATAAAGAATAAAGAATAAAGAATAAAGAATAAAGAATATAGAAGCAGATGGAACAGGAGTCATACAAATGGATATACAGGATTTAATCATATACAGCAAAACCATACAGGAAAGGGACGCGAAGGAGTCCGATTTTCCGGCTGCCCTGTCGGAGGAACTGGCCGAATACCTTTCCCAAAAAGGAATCAGAAAGCTATACTGCCACCAGGCGGAGATGTTTGAAAAAGCCATGGAGCAGAACCATATCGTCATCACCACGTCCACGGCCAGCGGGAAGACACTGAGCTTTCTGCTGCCGGTCCTTCAGGAAATCTTAGCGAATCCCCTTGCAAGGGCGATTTTCATTTATCCCACAAAAGCGCTGGCAAGCGACCAGTACCGCGCCATCCTGCCATACCTGGAATTTTTCGGGGAGAACAGGGTGTCGGCGGGGGTGTATGATGGGGACACGCCGGTAAATGAAAGAAGCAGGATCAGGAAAAATGCCAATATCATTCTGACCAATCCGGAAATGCTGAACGGCGCATTTTTGCCGAACCACAGCAAGTTCGGATTTGATTTCATATTCTCCAACCTGAAGTATGTGGTCATCGATGAACTGCATACCTACAGGGGTGCCTTCGGCTCCCATCTGGCGAATGTGTTCAGGCGGTTGAGAAGGGTGTGCAGATACTACAATTCCTCGCCCCAGTACCTGTGCAGTTCCGCGACCATCGCAAATCCCCTGGAACTGGCGGAGGAGATCTGCGGGCAGAGCTTTATCCGGATCGACAGGGATGGTTCGCCGGCCCCTCAGAAGAAGTATGTGTTCGTACAGCCTCCGAAGATCATGGGATCTGATAAAAAATATTACGGTCAGGTGCAGACCACCTCTGTCGCCGCAGAGCTGATACCGGATCTGGTGGAAAATGACAACAGCTTTATCGCATTTGCCAAATCCAGACGAAATGTGGAAGTGGTCCTGAAGGAATCAAGGGACAAGCTGGAAGCGGAAAGCTTTTTCGGGGCATCCCTGGCAGATAAGATATCCGGTTACCGGGGAGGCTACACCCCCCTGGAGCGTAAGGAAATCGAGAGCAAGATGATTACAGGCGCCCTCAGGGGCCTGGTTTCTACCAATGCCTTGGAGCTTGGCATCGACATCGGAAAGATCGACACGACGGTCCTGGTGGGATATCCGGGGACGAGGGCTTCCTTCTGGCAGCAGACAGGGCGTGCGGGCAGGAGCGGAAGAGGATGCACGAATTATCTGATCCTTGACAATCTGCCTTTTGACCAGTATATTGCGATCAATCCTGACTGGCTCTTTGAGAACAGCAGCGAAAATGCAGTCATTGACAAGAACAATCTGCTGATAGAGCTAGCCCACATACGCGCCGCGGCCGCCGAGATACCCCTGACGCTGGATGACATTTCGCTTTTTCCGGACCTGGGGGAAACCATTCCGGTACTGATCAGGGCAAGCGAACTGACCAGCCAGAACGGCAAGTTCGCATGGTGCGGAAATTCCTTCCCGGCAGGAGATTTCAGCCTGCGCAATATCGATAAAAGCAGATACAAGCTGATCAACAAGGAGAACAGCAGGGAGATTACGGAAATGGATGAGATGCAGGCGTTCCGCGAAATCCACAGCGGCGCAATCTACATGCATGACGGCGTCCAGTACCAGGTCGTCAGACTGGATATGGAAAGCAAAACCGCATATGCCGTACCCTTTAACGGAAACTACTACACGATGCCGGGAAGCCACACGAATATCAGGATTATCCAGGGCAGCAGGGAAATGGATTACAACCGCATCAAGGCATCTTTCGGCGATGTGAATGTGGACGAAGTGGTCTATATGTATAAAAAGCTGCAGTTCCACAACCACCAGAACCTGGGCTTCGAACATCTGGAACAGCCCCTGTCCAAGGCCTTCGATACGGAAAGCACCTGGATCAGGGTTCCGGAAAATGTCGTTTCGGTCTACAGGAGGCTCATCAGGGAAAGCCAGCAGGGCCAGATCATCAGGAACAATCATTTCGAAGGCCTGTGCTATGCCATCAAAAATGCGGCAATGATGGCCACCATGACGGAGCAGGAAGATATCGGCGTTGTCATGTCGAATAATGCAATCGAATTGAGAGATGATTTTCAGGGCGATGTGTTCCTGTTTGTCTATGACAAATACATAGGCGGTCTGGGCTATGCGGAAAAAACATTTGATCTCATAGCGCAGATTACGGAGCATGCCATCAAGATGGTGGGCGGATGCCAGTGCGAGAACGGCTGCGCTGCATGCATCGGGGATTACAAGCTGGATAAGAAAATGGTGTTGTGGGGGCTGAAGAACCTGATGGAAGAGATGGAAGCTCCGAAAGGCACCAAATTAGTCGAGTATGCGCCGTCGACCTTTATGAAAAAGCCGTTCCGGTTTGAGGAGCTGCCTGAAAAATGGCAGGAATTCTGCGCATACATGCAGGGAAGCGGGAGTGCGTTTTCTGCATTTCTAGGCGCCGTTCCAGCCGTGGAAGTCGACAACCAGGTACTGACAATGGTTCTCAAAAATACCTTTTACAAAGAGTGGGCGATGGAGGAGACCAATAAACGGAGCCTGATCAACATCATCACTTTCTATACGGAGGCTCCGGCAGTGATCGAACTGAAAATCAGAGTGGAAAAGACGGATGGCGACAGGACGTGATGGCTGGCTTTTTGGAAAACTGATGTGATGGATGGAGAATGTGTAAATTGACGAAGCCGAACGTTATAGAGGGATTTTGACACTCTTTGTTATAGAGTGGGAGGTGTTTATGAATTACGAGGAGGAGCTGAAGAGGCTGAACGAATATCAGAGGGAAGCGGTGTTGGACGAAAGCGATGCCTGCATTGTAAATGCCAACGTGGGAAGCGGGAAAACGACGGTCCTGATCTCGAAGATCCTGTACCTTCACCATGCGAAAAATGTAAGCTACAGGAACATGATCGTGCTGACCTTTACAAACAAAGCGGCAAATGAAATCAAGGAACGGCTGACCGGCGCCGACAGCGGCGTCCAGGCGGAAGACCTGGAAGGCTTTGGGACGTTCCACAGCGTTGCCCTTCATTTTCTGAAAAACAGGCTGCCGGTAGAGAAAATGGGGTATACCAGGGATTTCCTGGTCATAGAGCCGGAGGAGGAACTGGACATTGCCCTGCATATCATACAGGAGGAAAAGCTCTCCATCAAATATAAGAACCGGCTGAAAAAACGCCTGGAGCAGGCGATGGCAGTCAGGACAGAGGAGCAGATGAAGCCGGGATACAAGGACGACCTGTTCCGGCTGGTACAGCTCCTGAGGGAAGAGAAGATAAGGCAGAACAAAATGTCCTTTTTGGATCTGCTCCAGAATGTAAATGATTTATTGGATGACTCCGGGACAGAACCGAAATGGATCATCATTGACGAGGTCCAGGACAGCGACAGTCTGCAGCTTGATTTCATTGACAAATTGAAGAGAGACGGGACCAGATTGTTTGCAGTAGGAGATCCGAACCAGGTCATCTACAGCTGGCGCGGAAGTACACTGAACGTGGTCTATGCACTGAAGCATAAATATGCGGCCAGGGAACTGTCCCTTCCGGTCAATTACCGCTCCAGCAGCTCCATCCTGGAAGCGGCAAGGTGCTTTCTGCAGAATGGCGGAAGCCTGACGGGAGTAAGGGAACCGGGAAGCAAGATCGTGGTGAAGAACCAGTACAATCCCTTCAACGAGGCCTGCTATCTGGCGGACAAGATCCAGGAACTGCACAGCGCAGGCGTGCCCTATAAGGAAATCGCCATTTTCTACCGTCTCCAGAACCAGTCCCAGATTTTTGAAGATGTATTTCAAAAAAACGGGATCCCCTATGAGGTGTCACTGAAGAAAACCATCCGGGACATTCCGGTGCTGAACTGGGTCATAAAACTGCTCCGCTTTTCGGTCAATCCGAATGACCTGTCCTCTGGCATCTATGTCCTCAGCAATCAGGATTACGGGGAAAGGATCAGAGAAAAGGAAGCTGCAAAACTGGTCAGAGGACAGTCGGAGAAGCAGTCCGGGCTGCTTGCAGATATGCAGGAGTTCGCTGCCAGGTGTGCCGGAATCCAGAGCGTGGATGAGCTTTACGATTATTTTGGATTTGACAGATACATTAAGCCGACTGCCGCCACCTACAGGGAGGACAAGGAATCCATCCGCACCCTGCTGGACATCATCATAGCATATGGGAAGGAAAAGCAGATGACGTTTCTGGAGGGCCTTACGGACTTCCTCAATTCATCTGCGCTTTATGGCGTGAATATCCTGCAGAAGGATATCAGCAGCAGCACGGATTCGGTCAAACTGATGACACTGCATGCCTCCAAGGGGCTGGAGTTTTCCCATGTGTTCATCACGGGCGTCAATTATGGGCTGATTCCATTGCAGACGAAAGGGATGGAGGAGGAAGAGGAGGAGCGGAGGCTGTTTTTTGTGGGAATTACGAGGGCAAAGGATTATCTGGAGCTTTCCTATTATACAAACCCGGAGCATTACAGGGCAATGGCCGGAGAAAGCAGATATATCCGGATGATTCCGCCCAGGCTGATCCGGGATGATGCTGTCAGGACCACAGAGGTGAGCCTGCAGGAACTGAAGAAACAGATTCAGGCTGCCAGGGCGGAAGGTGAGAAGGCGGAGGCCGGGTCCGGGAATCCGGAAGCTGGGAACCGGATGATGGAAAATCAGGAAACGAAAAATCAGGAAACGAAAAATCAGGAAGCCATACAACGAGAAAACATTCGACGGGTAAGTCATAAGAAATACGGAATAGGAACAGTACTCCGAGAAGACGAGATGATGATTGAAGCCGAATTCGAGAATTATGGAATGAAGGAATTTATGAAGGCGTTCAGTGAGCTGGAATATTTATAAAAGATCCTTGCATAAAATTTTTTGCAATAGTATTCCTTGACAAGTAAAAACAAGAGGTGCCATATTGAGAATGAAATCGATTGCAAAAAAAATAAGGTGGAAAATATGAGCAGCATACTGACGAGAGCCATGCTTTTTATTATGATAATTGTAATAGGATATGGATTGAAAAAAATTGGTGTTTTTAAGAAAGAAGACTTTGGCGTTGTTTCCAAAATTGTATTGAATCTGACTTTGCCATGTGCAATTATTGTGAATTTTTCAAATTTAGTGTTTGAAAAAAGTCTGATCAGCATGATTGGAATCGGGTTTGCCTGCACCGTTATACTGGCAATTGCCGGATATTTTCTGGCAGCGGGCAGCGGCAATGGTGAAAAATCATTCAATATGATCAATTTGGCAGGATACAATATAGGGTGCTTTACGATTCCCTTTGCACAGGCATTTTTGGGTCCGGCGGGAATAGTGGCAATCTGCCTTTTTGATTCTGGAAACTCTATTATGTCTGCAGGGGGAACTTATGCAGCCACATCCCTGGTAAATAAAGAACATAATGCCGATAAAATAAAAACAGGTGCCATACTGAAAAAATTAATCTCTTCACCACCGCTGATGTGCTATCTGGTCATGCTGATGCTGGCATTATCAGACCAGAAGCTTCCGGCACCTATACTGGATTTAGCAGGGATAATTGGAGGTGCAAATGCATTTCTAGCAATGTTTATGATAGGAATTGGGTTTAAGCTTGATTTAAACAGAACACAGATGGTTAAAAGCGCTCAGATCATAATAACGAGATATGTAATTACAGTAATATTTGCAGTCGTTTTATATCATGCTTTGCCATTTGATATAGAAATACGCAAGGCGGTAGTTTTGGCGGTGTTTAGCCCTATTGCAGCTGTGAGCACAGCATACACTGAAAAAAGCGGGGGAGATACAGGACTGTCCAGTACAATAAATTCCCTGTGCATTCTGATTAGTTTGTTTTTTGTTTCAGCCATATTAGTTCTGATGTAGAAAAATCCTGAATATGATCCTGCCTGCATTTCAGGTATCCAATAAAATTAAAGTTGAGGTGAAGTGTTATGACTATTTATGATATAGCAGAAAAAGCCGGAGTATCAGCCAGCACTGTGTCCCGTGTTATCAATAATAAGCCCGGCATCAAAGCGGCGACGAGAGATAAAGTCCAAAAACTGTTAAAGGAATATAATTATACGCCGGATGAAAATGCCAGAGGACTGGTGAATAAAGCAACGAAGCTTATAGGAATATTAATGGCAGATATCAGAAACAGCCACCATTCAGAATTGGCATATGTTGTTGAAAAAAAATTAAGGGAGTACGGATATTGCAGCCTTATATTGAATGCGGGATATGAACCTAAAATGATGGCAGAAAGCATTCGGATACTGGAGCAGCGAAAAGTGGACGGCATCATGCTGGTCGGTTCTGCTTTTCAAAATGATATAGTGGAAAAGGAATTGAGAGAACGGATGAGTGACAAGCCTGTCGTTATGGCGAATGGCTATCTGGATTTGCCAAATGCATATGGCATATTGGTAGATGAAAGAGACGGGATCAGGCAGTCAGTAGACCTTTTATATTCTAAGGGCAAGAGGAAGATTGCATTCATCGTGAATTTAGGAACGCCGAGCAGTTATGAAAAATTGCATGGTTATGAGGACGGCCTGGCAAAACATGGTCTGTCGGAAGAAAAAATGATAATTGAAGTTCCGGAAACAACAATAGAATCCGGCTTCATTGGCGCCAGGGAATTAGTAGGAAAGCATCCGGAGGTGGATGCCGTAATCTGCGCAGAGGATCTGATGGCGTTGGGTGTTATTCGCATCCTGAATGAACTGAATATTAAAATCCCCACACAAATGGCAGTAGTCGGAGTCAATAATTCAGTTTATGGAGAGGTTTCTTTTCCAAGTATTACGACTTTGGATAACAAAATGTCGGAGACAGGATTAATGGCAGCGCAAATTCTGGTAGATTGTCTTTCGGGGGAGGAAAAGCCTCATAAGATCATGCTGTTTTCGACTTTGGTTGAAAGAGAAACTACGTGATGAAAATAAATGGCAAGCGATTGTGAAAAATAAGGTGCGGAAAAGAAAACAAAATAAAGAAAATCAGATGATAAGTTCTTGTTTGTGTGCAATGTGTACAGAAACAAGAACTTATTTTTGTAATATAAGTACAGATAACTAAAGTTGCTTTTTGCAATCGATTGTGATAATATTATTACACAATCGATTGCAACAAATGGAGGATATGAATATGAGAGTTCCGTATGATGTGATGCTAAAGGAATTTCAGAGAGTATTGCTAAAAAAAGGATTCGATGAAAAAACAGCTTTTGAAGCAGCATCGAATTTTGCACAGACTAGTCTGGATGGAGTATATTCTCATGGAATCAATAGATTTCCCAGAGTGATTTCTTACATAGACAATGGTGTTATTGATCCGAAGGCCCAGCCGGTGTGTGAACTGGAATGCGGCATAATGGAGAAGTGGAACGGCAATCTTGCTTTGGGAAATACAAATGCCATGAAAGCGATGGACAGAGCCTGTGAATTGGCAAAAGAGCACGGAGTAGGAGTGGTCGCACTTAAAAACACGAATCACTGGATGCGCGGAGGCGCTTTTGGCTGGCAGGCTGCAGACAAGGGATGCATAGGAATATGCTGGACAAATACGATGCCTAATATGCCTGCATATGGTGCAAAAGACAGAAGGATAGGAAATAATCCGTTCATAATGTCGGTTCCGAGAAGCAACGGGGAACATGTGGTTATTGACTGCGCACTTTCACAGTTTTCTTATGGAAAGATTGAAGAAAGCCGCTTGAAAGGAAAAGTGCTTCCTGTACCAGGAGGATATGATTCTGAAGGAAACCTTACCACGGATGCTGCTGAAATCGAAAAGACATGGAGAGTTCTTCCGATTGGATTCTGGAAGGGAAGCGGGTTGTCGATTGTACTTGATATGGTGGCAGCTATTTTGTCGGGAGGCAATTCTGTAGGAGATATTGGAGAAACGATAGGCGAAGAAGCGGGACTGTCCCAGGTGCTCATTGCCATTGATCCCACAAAGTTAAGCAGCAGAGAAGAAATCGACGCTGTGGTTGATAAAATCATAGATTACGTAAAGGGATCCGAACCGGTACAGGAGAATGGCGTTATTTCTTATCCGGGTGAATCTTCATTGAGAACGAGAAAAGACAATTTGGAAAATGGAATTCCGGTAATTGAAGAAATCTGGAATTCGATTTTAAATATGTAAAAGACGAGGAGAAAAAGAAATGATATTTTCATCTATTTATTCAAAGGATGATTGCTCGATTTACCCAGAGGCAATTCAGAAAGCAATCCAGTATCTGAAGGACAATGATTTCAATAAAATGGAAGCCGGTGTATATGAAATCGATGGCAAAAAGATGTATGCGCAGGTTTTTGATGCGACACCAAAGCCAAAAGAAGAAATCAGACCTGAAGTGCATGAAAAGTATCTTGATGTCCAGTATTTAGCATCCGGGAAAGAAGGCCTTGGATTCTGCGCCGATGAAGGCAAATTTGAAGTTGATGAAAGAATCGACGAAAGAGATTTAATTTTTTATAAAAGCATGGAAAACGAAGGATTTATCACGGCAATACCAGGATGTTACAGTATATTTTTTCCGAACGATGTACACAGGCCTTCGATACTGATAGACGATTATACATCGGTTCGAAAAGTGGTAGTGAAAGTGAGTTTGGAATTATTATAATAACAATAAAATTATAATCAGAACAGGGAGGATTTATCTATGAAAAAGAGAATAGCATTATTTATGGCAGCAATGCTGGCAATCGGTACTTTGACAGCATGCGGAGGTTCTAAAGCTTCAGAGGAAAAAACCACAGCAGAGGAAACTGCAACGGAAGAAACAACAGGGGAAGAGAAAGCTGCAGTTCCAGAATTGGAATTAATAGTAGCGCATAATCAGACTTCACTGGAGAATCCATATGCATTTGGTACGATAAAGTTCAAAGAGTCAGTTGAAGAGCTTTCAGGTGGAAAGATCCACGTGACCCTTCACCATGGTACGCTGGGTGAAAATGAATCGGAATTAATTGAAAAATTAAGCATGGGTGCAGTTTCGATGGTAGTTGCTTCCCCAGGATTTATGACAGCGATCGGCGTTCCTGAAGTTGATATGTTTTCATTGTTATATCTGTTTGACAGCTTCGATCACTGGGAAAAGGCGGTAGACGGCGAATTCGGAGATGCGATGAAAGAGGTTATCACTGAAAAAACTGGAAATCAGTTTAAAGTTATGGGATATTGGTCTTCAGGCGTGCGTAATTTCTACGGCAAACAGGCAATTACAACACCGGCAGATGCAAAAGGCATGAGCATCCGTACACAGTCTTCTGCGGTACAGCAGCAATTCTGGTCAGATTGTGGTGCGGTTCCTACAACAGTAGCCTGGG
The DNA here is from genome assembly GCF_900096945.1 of Anaerobium acetethylicum. GTDB lineage: Bacteria > Bacillota > Clostridia > Lachnospirales > Lachnospiraceae > Anaerobium > Anaerobium acetethylicum. Next base: position 21,587 of record NZ_FMKA01000041.1, read on the forward strand.
GTGAATTGTATCAGGCATTGCAGCAGGGCGTAGTAGATTCTGCAGAAAACGACTATACAAGCTTCATGTTAAAAGAACATCACAAAACAGATAATGGTAAATATATAAGTGAAACAAATCATGACTATACAACAAGGCTGTTACTGATGGATGGAAATTCCTATAACAAATTAACAGATGAACAGAAGGGCTGGATCGAGGCTGCCTGTGAAGCCGCTACTGAAGAAGAAAGAAGCGTTGTTTATAAAATGGCAGAGGAATCGAAGGCAAAGGTAATAGCTGACGGTGCTACTGTAACAGAACATGCGGATGTGGATGCAGAAGCATTTAAAGAAATCGCACTTCCAATTCAGGACAAATTTGCTGCTGATAATAAAATGGAAGAGTATTTGGAAATGATTCGTTCAATAAAATAAGTTCTGGCTCTGTCAGACAAAAAAATAAAATTGTCTGACAGAGCTTAAAATTGGATATACGGTAAAGGAGAGTTATCATGAAAAAAGCAGTAGATTTTCTGCAGAAACTGCAGATTGCGGCAGGAACAGTTTTTCTTACAATCTTCCTTGTAACTGTAGTATTCCAGGTATCTTCGAGATATGTGGGAGTTACAGCGCCTTGGACTGAAGAGGTTGAAATGTATTCCTTTATATGGGCGGTATTTATGGGAGCCGGAGCTATGGTTTACGAGAAGAGGCACTTTGCATTTACTTCGTTAAATGATTTGATCAAGAATGAAAAAATAAAAAGAGTATTATCAATCGTTATATCTGTAATCATGCTGTTCTTTGCAGTTTTGATGGTCGTATACGGCTATCAGGTGACAAAACAGTTTTGGGGCTATAAGTGGATTGTTTTTCCAACGCTGACAAGAGGGATAACATGGATGTGTCTTCCAATCAGTGGTGCGACAAGTGTAATCTATCTTATCTATCTGATTAAAGATGACATTGAACATATCGTGAAAGGAGACTTGAAATAATGGGAGTGCTTTTGGTTATTATGTTTATTGTATTTGTTGCAATCGGAGTGCCGATTTCATTTGCGTTAGGAGTAGTCTCCTTTGTAGGTATTGCGGGATTGCCAGAAATACCAAATGCAGTTGTATTTACAAAAATGTTTAATGGAATGAATAGTTTTACGTTACTTGCGGTTCCGCTGTTCATACTTGCGGCAAACCTTATGAATGAAGGTTCCATTACAGAAAAACTGATTAAGACATGTAATTCCATGGTAGGACATAAACGCGGCGGCCTTGCATATTCCAATGTCCTGGTGTCTATGATTTTTGCCGGAATATCCGGTTCTTCCCAGGCAGATACTGCAGGTGTGGGAAAGATATTCATACCTTCAATGGAAGCGCAGGGATATGATAAAGGTACATCGGTTGGCGTTACTGCGGCATCGTCAACATTAGGCTCTATTATTCCGCCGAGCATCACGATGGTAGTATATGCCGGTATTGCGAACGTAGCTACAGGAGCGTTATTTATGACAGGTCTCATACCGGGTATTTTACTTGGAATCGGAATGATGCTTGTGGTTAAATATTATGCAGTAAGAAAGAACTTTCCGAAAAGTGAAAAAGTTCCATTTAAAGAAGTGTTAAAACTTACTTTTCAGTCATTACCTGCTCTGTTTACCCCGATCCTTCTGATTGGCGGTATTGTATCAGGAGTCTTTACCCCTACGGAATCGGCTGCATTTGCATGCGTATATGCTTTACTGGTCGGCATATTTTTCTATAAAACGATTAAAATAAAAGCATTGCCAGGCATTATTATAGAGACATTAAAATTATCATCCCTTTCGTTATTTGCCCTTGCTACGGCAAATGCCCTGGGTGAACTGCTGAGCTATTATCAGCTGAACATATACGTGCAGGAATTCTTCACTTCGCTGTCAGGCGGAAAAACTGTTTTCCTGTTAGTAATCGTCGCTTTCTTCATGTTTATCGGAACATTTATGGATGCTGTACCGGCAATGATTTTATTTGTACCAATCATTTTGCCGTCTTCAACAGCTCTGGGAATCAGCCCGATTATACTTGGCCTGATTATTGTAGTAACGCTGGCACTGGGATTAGTAACCCCACCATATGGCTTGTGTCTGTTGATTGCGTCGTCTATCAGCGGTATTACCATAGAGGATGCGTTTAAAGGAACTTTACCATATTTCTTATCATCTATCGCAATATTGCTTGTCATGGTCCTGTTTCCGGATTTATGGCTGTCGATTCCGGCATTTCTATTCCCGGCATTATTTTAGCTGATATATATAAAGGAGACAACATATGAAAATAGTCGTGATAGGTTCAGGGGCAATGGGCTCGCTGTATGGCGGTTACCTCTCGCAAAAAAACGAGGTATATTTAATTGATACCGATTCTGAAAAGGTAGAGGCAATTAATAAAAACGGGATTATGATAAAAGAAAGAGAAGGGGACAATACGTTTTATCCCAAGGCGTTATCGGATTCTTCCGGTATAGGAACTGCCGATCTGATTATTTTATTTGTAAAAGCGTTGTTTTCAAAAGCTGCATTGAAGAATAACAAGTCCTTAATTGGAGAAAATACATATGTTTTAACATTGCAGAATGGTTCGGGTCATGAGGAGATTCTGAGAGAATTTGTTTCGGAAGATCACATTATTATAGGGACTACCCAGCATAATGCATCTATTATCGGAACCGGTCAGATCAGCCATGGCGGCAGTGGAAAAACCACGATAGGCATGATTGGAAAAGAAAACAAACAGCTGTTTCCAATAAAAGAGAGCTTTGAAAGCTGTGGATTCGATACGGCGATCAGTGACAATATCCAAAAAATAATATGGGATAAGCTGTTTACAAACGTTTCGGCAAGTGTGATGACCGGAGTACTTCAGGTGAAACTGGGTTATCTGATCGATAATGAGCATGGATTTTTCCTGGTAAAACGATTGGTTAAAGAAGCTGTGGAAGTTGCTAATGGAGATGGAATGAATTTTGATGAGCCGGAAGTGCTTGAAAAAGTAAAAGAGGTATTAATAAATGCCCATGAAGGCTACACGTCAATTTATGCAGATATCAGAGATAAAAGAAAAACAGAAGTGGACACAATAAGCGGTTATGTGGTGAGCGCCTCAAAGAGAAACGGCGTGCCTGCTCCCACGCATGAGTTTGTTGTAGAATTAGTCCATGCATTAGAAGAAAAGGAATAAGAGGGTGAATTTATGTGTACATATGATATGGGAAAATTAAAAGTTGTTGATTTAACGAAGATACTCGACCCGAAGACGGAATCGAGAAGATGTCATTTATGGCGTTTTAATACCGGTGGACCTATTCCGGATTTTCATACGATCATGGATCTGACAAGCCACCTGGGAACCCATGTGGAATGTCCGTATCATCATAATGATAATTGGACAGACGTGCAGGGGCTGCCGCTTACAAGCTTTATGGGACGTGCAATCTATGTGAATATTGAACATATGGCGCCAAGCAGCCACATTATGCCGGCTGATCTGGAAAAAGCCTGCGGTGATAGAATTCAGGAAGGCGATGTAGTAATACTGGATTCCCAGTACCGTATACCACCATTTACTGAATTGACAAATACTCCGGATGACAAACGACTGTTTATCTGCCGTGAAGCAGCAGAGTGGTTTAAAGAGAAGAAAGTAAAATGCGTTGGATTTGGAGATGGCGTATCGATTGAAAATAACTATGAAGATGTATGCGCATTTCATGACGTGTTGATGGAAGTTGATATCATATTTTTGGAAGTGCTGCAAAATCTTGATAAATTAAGCAGCGATACATTTTTCATATCATATGCACCGCTTCCGATCAAAGGCTTGGATTCCTGCCCGGTTCGCGTGTATGCGATCGAAGGGTTGTCGGAATTTAACTAAGCGGAAAGTATTCTGCAGTATAGTGAATAGAAAAAGCGAAAACCGGAGTAGTCTCTGATTTTCGCTTTTTCTGTTATTTCGACGGAAAGCGCACCCGTGGGATAAGGAATGCTTTAAGGCCTGTTTCTGAATCCATCCAAAACAGGTTGTGTGACATAGAGAAATAAGGTATAATCATATAAATGTAAGTGCTTACAATTGCAATGATACGGTTTCGGGAATAGGAAAAGGAATGAAAAACTGATGAATATATATGATATTTCAAAAAAAGCAGGTGTTTCAATAGCGACGGTTTCCAGAGTGCTGAATGGAAATGAAAAAGTGAGTGAGAAGACCAGACAGAAGATCCTTGCTGTGATGGAAGAAGCGGGTTATAAGCCGAATGCATTTGCAAGAGGACTGGGTCTGAACACGATGAAGACGGTCGGCATTCTGTGTGCCAACTCATCGGATGCATATCTGGCTTCCGCGGTATATTTTATGGAAAGAGAACTTAGAAAGAACGATTATAATTCCATACTGTGCTGCTGCGGATATGAGTTAGAGGACAAGCAAAAGTATCTGGAGCTGCTGCTGTCTAAACGGGTAGATGCGGTTGTCCTCGTCGGATCAAATTTTGTTGAATCGACACCGGAGAAAAATAAATATATTCTGGATGCGGCGGGTAAAGTTCCGATTATTATCCTGAATGGATATCTGGCAGCAGATAACGTGTATTGTTCCCTGTGCGATGATAAGGAAGCTACATGCCGGGTGACAGGCAGGCTTCTGGAAACAGGAAGAAAGAATCTTCTTTACCTGTGCAGGGCCTTCTCCTATAGCGGCCAGAAAAAAATCGAGGGCTTCAGGCAGGCATTTGCGGATAAGAATATGAAATTGGAAGAAGATCAGATTCAGATATTTAATGGCAGCATTCCGGAAGTAAAGGAGATGCTGTCGGAATTGAGCAATCGTGGAGTTGCTTTTGACGGAGTTCTGGCATCTGATGATGAACTTGCAATCGGGGCCTTGAAATATGCGAAAGAAAAAGGACTCTGCGTTCCCGGCGATCTGGCTTTGGTTGGCTATAATAATTCGAAGATGGGAATATGCTGTGATCCGGAACTGACAAGCATCGACAATAAACTCGAATTTTCCTGCATCAATGCCGCGACAGTGCTGATGAAAGTTCTTGAAGGTTCACCGGTTCCATCTAAAACCCTGTTTTCTGCTGATGTAGTCGAGAGAGGTACGACGGATATTTTTGCAGTGAGGACGTGATGGCGGGCGTTTTGCAATGAGGACGTGCTGCAAAACATGTTCATTCGCAGCGCGCTCTCGCTTAGATGAAGACGTAGTGGTACGTAAGGCCGCAAAGTACGCGGCCTAAGTGCCAACGTCTTCATAAAGCTGCTCATTGAATCATGTTTTGCATCACTGCGTGATGGCTGGCGTCTGGCGATGAGGACGTGGTGCAAAACATGTTCATTCGCTATGCGCTCTTGCTTAGATGAAGATGTAGTGGTACGTAAGGCCGCAAAGTACGCGGCCTAAGTGCCAACGTCTTCATAAAGCTGCTCATTGAATCATGTTTTGCATCACTGCGTGATAGCTGGCGTCTGGCGATGAGGACGTGGTGCAAAACATGTTCATTCGCTATGCGCTCTCGCTTAGATGAAGACGTAGTGGTACGTAAGGCCGCAAAGTACGCGGCCTAAGCACCAACGTCTTCATAAAGCTGCTCATCAATTCATGTTTTTTATCACTGTGTTGCAGTTGGCGAATGTACAAATTGACGAAGCCGGGCGTTTCAAGAGGGCTTTTACACTCGAACCAATTTTAATAAAGGCTCTGTCATATAAAATAGTTGATAATCAGTATTTTTTAGCAGAGCATTTATCCGCTCTGCTAATTTGAAACTTTCAGTTAAGTCGCAATAGGGAAAAACTGCGAATTACTTTACTCATTTTCTCCTATAAAATTACGTAAGAAACTTGTAACTTGTATTTTTCCTTCACATCTTATTCCGACTCCAATATATCTTCTTCGTATACCTCTTTCAAGAAACTCAGTCGGATTAATTGTTTTATAACTGAAAATATTATCTGGCCAGCAATGATTTTCTGAAATAAGTCCTAGTACATCAGCCTCTATTGCCACCGCTCCTAATAGCCCCTGAAAATATTCTAGTAAATCAGAAAGATATTTATTAAAAATATGGTATTCATCTTCTTTTATTCCTATCTGCCCCCACTCTGGAGCATCATGCTCACTACCAAAGAAACAAAAATCCAATACTATAGTATGCTCTGCGACTTGGTTTATAAATAATTGTGATTTCCTCTTGCCTTGTATTTCAACAATAGATTAGAAAAGTTCTAAGTCAGGGGCTCAAAATCAAGAGCTTGAGAAATACTTCAAGCCCCTGATTTAGTACTTTTCCTTTGAACCAAGTCACGCATGCGGACGGTATATGCAGTTTTGAAGGTCTGCCAACAGATGTGGATATGCCATTTATCAGACAGACAGCTCAGATAAATCTTCTGTTGGAGGATGATATAGCAAAAATATATCCTGTTTATGGTATGCTTCATAAGCCGTCCTGTTTCAGGCGACTTTTCGGTTTGTCATTATCAGAGTTGTAAGGATGTCAATGGAACACCTCGTGGTAGGTGGATCAGCTTTCCGCTACATTTGGAACAATGACAAATATCCCGCTTAAATAATAACATCATCAGATCTGCAGTCTTCAGCGCATTGACAGGATTTCCTTTGTAAATGGTATTTCGTAACCGGTGAATCAGCTTCAGCTTTTTTGTCTTCTGGCTGTTTGTCAGAAAGCCGCTGAAACGTACACGGTTGAATCCTTTGGGGAGTATATGCCGCAGGAACAGGCGGAGGAATTCCGTTCC
>NZ_FMKA01000014.1 GCF_900096945.1 Anaerobium acetethylicum
AGATTCAGGCACGAATACTTTTTGCACTTTTTTTGCTGGTACAAAATTTGTGGAAAAGACCTGCTGATTTTCAATCGGAAGCGATTTAATCAGCAGACACTAAGTATCATATTATATAAACGTTGTCAAAAGGTAGAAGGGGGAGATAAATCATTATGTCATACACAAATTCAAAAAAGGCTGTACTCGCTACTTATGAAATACTGAAAAAGTATTCCACAGAGGAGCATCCATTGAGTAATTTAAAGATTCAGGAGCATCTTAAGAGTGATTATGAGCTCAAAAAAAAGGTACCTGACACCATAAACTGGAGTTTATGGTGTCAGGTACCTTTTTTTACTTTTTTATTGTGGACTACCGTTTACTAATTCAAAATCAAAAAAGTGGATGACAAACCAATGATAATCCACACAAAATTAAAGTCAAAGATTCGTTCAACAACATGAAGTGAGGGCTGCTGGAATTAAGGGATATAATGTTTGTTATGTAAACAGAAGTCCTAAGATCAAGTCATCTATAGTGATAATACAGACAATGGAAAAAGGAGCTGTTCATCGAAGCGGCAAAAATACTTATCGAAAAAGAACGATTCATCAGATTTAAGAAGAACGTGGAGGACGAATCTATCAGCATAATAGAAATAACAAGGATACAAACAAGAACTCCATTAAGGCAAAGAAGCAAAGAACACTGCTGTATATCTAGATATATCAAATATGTGTAAATTTATTTTGTGCAAGATGATGAATAAATAAAAAGAGATAACTGGGAAATTGTCGAATTTTATATGTTTTCATTGCTATTGTTAAACAGATAGCATAAAATTATAGTTATGGTAATTTTGTCCATTTGCGGAAGACTCATATGGAATACTTTATAACAGCAGAAGCAGCCGAAAAGTGGAACATATCTGGAAGATGCATAACAGTATTATGTGATGAAGGAGGAATTGAAGGGGCATTTAGGAAAGGTAGCAGGTGGTGAATTTCTGCAAATGCGGAAAAACCAGAAGAGGGGCATAAATTGCGATATAACAATTAATTGATGTTTACAAGGGCTATATGATGGGAGTTCGGTTCCGGAATTTGGAAAAGTTAAACGCAATAGTCGATTGTATATATAAAGGCATCACGAGCCTGTATATGTAATTTTGTATAGGACTATGTGAGAACTGAATGGCCGGATTTTCCTGATGAAGAAGCAGGTACATTTGGGTATGGCGGTGATCATCGTAAACTTTGCCTTGAGTTAACGGAGAAGAAGATTAAGGGAAATAAGCTGATGGGAATCAGTAGAAACTAAGCAAATACAGATTTGAAATATTATTCAGCTTGAAAATGGGGGTACTGATGCATGTCAGTGATTACGCAGAATAAGCTCTTCGTGGAAGAAGAGAGATATAAAGAAGAAGTATATAGAACCTTTGATGGTATGGCATCTTCAGCTTCATCAGAGGTGAGATTAAAAAAGGCATCCATCACACGTGGAAGTTTTGATGATAAAGAAGCTTTTATGATGCAGGGGCAATTATCCGGTGCCGAAAAGAGAAGACGTGAGATAGAGCAACTTGTGGGTAAATTGTATGACAGGCCCTATTTTTCTCATGTAGAGGTATCGATGGAAGATGATGAGTATGACAGAGAACACTATTTCTTGTCGGACTGCGAGTCATTAAATGAAATGGTACCAGTTGGAAAAGATGGGTATGTTTTGCCATTTAAGCAGGATAGGGAAAGGCCAATTTCGGGTGCTTTATTTCATTGCTATCAGTCGAAAAAGGGCAGTTCGATATCCTATAGGGGACCTCAAGGGGATGAGTTTGTTTTTGTTCCACAGTCGATCTGTGATACGGATATTAAAAAGAGAAAGTTATTAAATGTAATACAGCTATATCCCACACCGGATGTATCTCAGAATTCTGCAGATGAGTTACTGGAATCAAAATTAAAGGAAAATCGAGATAACCCAACACTACGAAATATCATTTCAACTTTACAGCAGATGCAGTTTGAAATTATTAAGACAGATACAAAGACCAACTTTGTTGTCCAGGGATGTGCGGGATCTGGAAAGTCTCAATGTTTGTTGCACAGATTATTCTTTTTAAGAGATGAATTGTCTCAGGATGGCTGGAATGGAGTTCTGTTACTTACGCCTACAAAGTTGTTTAGGCAATATTCAGCTGAGCTTGTTAGAAGATATCAGTTGTCAGATATAGATGACTGTTCAATAGCGGATTTATATATAACGCTATTAAATGCATATGATGTACGATTTAAGGATCGTCAGTATAAATATCAGCTCACTGAGGAGTATTTACCGAATGGGTATTTATTTGCTGTCTACGAAGAGGAAAATGTCGTCAAAATTGAGCATGAAATTGATAATGCTCTCAGGAAATATGTACAGGCCGGTTGTAAGGCATTAGGCATTGAAGAACCTGCTGAGATTACAGCATTGGTTGTTGAGGATATCGTAAAACAATTAGATGAAGAAATGAAGGCATTTGATATCCGTGAGGAAGCTCTGCAGCAAAATGATGAATATCAGGAAAAGAGAAAAGAGTATGAGCAGTTGCTTAAGGATGTTGAGACTAATAAGAAAAAAAAGCAACGTTACACGGATGAAATTGAAAGCATAGCTGCCAGGCGCAGGGAGCTGGATCTGCTCGTTGAAACAGTAAATGAGGTTGAAAAAGAGAAGGCAGACTGGGTACATCAGCGTGAGAAGAGAGTTAAAGATGCGGTCAAAAAACTTGAAGAAGTCAGCAGAAAATTCGAGCGAGGAACAGATTTACAGGCGCCTGCGAAGTATGCGCAACAGTTGTTCATTGTAAAAAATCTGACTGAGGGTAGAAAGTTTTTAGAAGATGAGGAATATTTGGTCTTTTTGGATGAATATATTAGTCAGGCCAAGGCTGAATTGCAGGAGTTTACAAAAGATAAAAAGGTTAAGAATATTATTGATCGATATGCAAAGCGCGAACAGGAAGTTAACGGAAATCTTGAATCCATTTCAGGCGAGATAGAGGAGATGCTTACCAGAATTGAAGAATATTCTGAATGGTTACGAGAAGCTGCCAGTAATTTTGAAGGTGAAGAAGCAAGAATTACTTTATTGCGTTCTGAAATGGAAAGAGCCAGGTATTTCCTGGTTCGTTTAGAGAGTACTGTTTTCGAGCAAGAGGTGTGGAATGCATTGTCGCCTGTCAAAGAGCAGTACGGGATACAGAAAATACAGGTAGAGGAATTAAAGGACGGTAAACATAAGGAGAGCAGAATCTTATATAAATCAGATTTACTGTTTTACATTAGAATATACATGAAGCTGCATCCGGATGCTAACTTACCAGGATATAGCCTTATCTGTATAGATGAAGGACAGGATTTACATAGAGCGGATTATGATATTTTACATGGTCTATATCCAAAAGCTGTATTTAATGTGTTTGGCGATGTGAATCAAGTGCTCCATGCCACATGCGGCATTAGAGAATGGGAGCGACAGACTGGAATATCGACGGTCTATCCGCTTACAACAAACTATAGAAATACGGCTGCTATTGTAGAATTTTGTAACGAGCATTTTGATACTCAGATGGAATATGTCGGAGGCGTAGATAAAAAACAACGCCCGATTGTTGTCACAGATATAGATAACAGTTGGGATCGTATTGCTTCAGAAGATTTGGTAGTAATTGTAAAGGATAGGGAATCATACGAAGAATTCTGTAAGGATGCAGGAATAGAGACTGATAGCTTTGTGTATTTGGATACAACTTCTGTAAAAAGCACGGAAAAGCAAAAAGAGTGTTATTCAATATTTGCGGCAAAAGGACTTGAATTTTCAAACGTTTTTGTCTATGCAAAACATATGACAAAAAATCAGAAGGTGGTTGCGTGTACCAGAGCGATGGGAGGGCTATATTATTATGAATAGCAGAGCGGAAAAATTCCATCTTCAAAATAAGGAATTGGTACAAAACCTATACAATGGATTATGCAGCTTATTAGACAATTTAGAAATGAATACAATGCCAGGCGAAGAAGAAAAAGGGAGCCTGTCTGGTTTGCTGGATTCCTATGCAGAGTCATTAAAACGGCATGAAAAATCGAATATGGCTGTGATAAGGCGGGTAAATGCCCCGGGAGCTGATAGTTTTGATGAAAACAACGTAATAAAAGAACTATCAGGACATAACCAAAGCATAGAACTTTTGCTAAGACTTGGTCGTGAAAAGATGGTTGATGTTGCGGATAAACTGTTATTGGAAGAAAATGGAAAATTATTAGTAAAATGCGGATACTGTGAAGAAATAATAGTTGAGAAAACAGGGCGTCGCTATTATGTGCTGAGTTCAAAAGGTGAGAAATCATTTCGAAATAAGACGATAATCAATCAATTAAGAAAAGACGTCAATTCTGCCATAGTGCCAACAGAAATTATCTTTGAGACAAGCAAGTGGAGCAACATTTATTCGCAAAGAATAGACATGCTAAGTTTTTATTACAAGAATTACAGGCAAACATCCGATTACATTGCGTTTACTTTAGATGAGTTGAAAGAAATGGTTTTTGGATGTGAAATAGAAGACGGCCAGGATGTAAGATATACGTTTGCATGTGTATTTGAGAATGAGAGCAAGGATGAAAACGTGAATCAGTTAAAAAGCCTGGCGGGTTCTGGATTGATTGATCAGATACTTCTCTTAACTGAATCTGGCGAGCAACAGATGGACTTGGTTATAAAAGACGGACTGGATCCACAACTAATACCAGAGTTATCTTATTTCGTTATGCAATGATGGGGAGGGACATATGAGACAATCAGATGCCAGAGTCGAGGAAGTAAAAAGGCAGGCTTTTCAGACAAAGAATAAACTGCTAAATAAACAAATTTTGTCAGAGGAAGAATGTAAACAGCTTAAAACTGCCATTTGTAATTTAATAGCAGAAGAAATACATGAAACGCATGAAATGCAGGGGGAGCGGAGGGGAATGGATATTGATGAATTGCTGGCTGAATTCAATGAATATGCGAATCGCTCGAAGAGTATACTTGAAAGTATGCTTGCCTTGGTTTCTCAAGGACGTATACCAGGTAATGAGGATAGAAAAGAGTTTGAAACGACAATAGAGGAACTTTGTAAGAAATATGACTCAGTGTGTGCAATGGCCAGAGAAGAATTATTAGAGGATGAGCTTCCGGAGACGGGAAGTCCTGTTTTGGGGTATTATGAGGCTATTAAGAATAGTAAGTCAGCACTGCTTCGTAATCAAATGAACGAGGTCAAAGTTACGCTTGAAAGGTTTATATCCGTACAATCACTTTTAGAGCAGTATTCATCTGCTTTGGAACCATTTCAAAAACAGGCTGAGACGCTGCTTGAAAGAATTGTAAGCAGTGAGGTAACTGATTTTTCTGAGGTGAGTGAGGAGGTTGCGGGTCCTCAGTTATTTCTTCGTGCATTAGATTTCGATGACCTGGATTCAGCTGCAGGAAATGATTTGCTCGATTCATTAGAAGCGTATTATCCATCCCGTGTAGCAAGAGGCCTTTCAAAAGAGAGCTATTTCCTTCCAGGTTCGGATTCGGATGAAGTTACTCAAACAGCGGAAAATGCGCAGGAAGTGCCTGGGACTTCAACCTCTGAGGAAGGAACAACAGCCAAAGAGGAAAAGACATCCGAAGAGGAGCAGGCTGAGGAAATAGCTTCAGATATAGAGACTAAAATAGCAATAGCAGATAATGAAACTACTGAAGATAGGAAAGCTTCTGAAGAGGAGAATGAGGAACACTCGGAATTTACTAAGTCAATTGCAGCCAGAGGGCTTATTTTAGATGAGAAAAAGGATTTTGGTATTTTATTAAGCGATATAAGCGAAGCGGAAAACAAGAAGATTTCAGTGAGTGTTTTCTTGAATGATCTTAGAAAGGGAAATGTAAAGGCATTTAAGAGCATAATCCAGCAATTATCCAGATTCGGCCTGATTTCAAAGAGCATACTGGGCTTAAGATTTCATATGCAGGAAGGCACTGCGGAAAGCAGTCTGGATTTCCTGCAGAAAAAGGGTTATCTGAGAAAGTATAAGCTAATACCAGGTGGGGAGTTTTATTGTTCATCTCCCAGACTTGAAAAATCGTTAACTTATAAAGATGCGAGCAAGTTTGTTGAAGTAAGGCAGCTTTCTGTAGATACAATGGGTGTATTAATTGAGGATAAAGAATCCAGCGCAACCGCGAGAATGGCATTTCTCAATCTTTACATCAATAGTAATAGAAATTTCATTGAGAGACAGGTAAAAAAGCAGTCGGCAACGAATATACTTTTTGCAGAGGCATTCTTGTACAGGGCTTATGATACAGACCATCCAGAAGAATCTGAAATTTTAGCAGGTGCATTCTGGACAGGCATTGAGGAGTGTGACCGCTTTATTGCTGGTTTGGAGAAGCTAATTGAGGGTGCGGAGTCTGTTAACAGACTCATTATTGCATCGGCGAATAAAGACTTTGCCAAAAACATTGTCGAGGAGATTCAGCGCTGTAATTTCTCAAAACTGAAGAATGTTCCTATCTACTTGTATACAGTATCAGATGATGTCTACTACTCTTATTACACTGGAAATGAGGCATCGATTGGGGAGATATGGCATGCATTGGCAGACGCTGATCATGAACATGATGATCCGGTGGAATCTGATCCGGAGCCATCGTTTGAAGCAGAGAATGAAGATGACCATGATACTGCTCAAGACACAGATACTGAAGGGCAGGGTAAGCCTGAGCGTAAAGCTGTAGAAAAAACCAGATCGGTATCCGCTAAGAAAGAGTCAGCACAAACAACTAAAATAGCTGAGGCGTATGACACGGAAAGCATGGAAGTGACGCTATGCAGATTGATCAATGAAAAGAAGTATTATTGTGCACCCGCTTATGCAAGAGCACGCTCATTAAAGGATTCTTCGATGATCGAATTGTATGACAGAATCGCTTACGCATTGAATGATCCAATGAAGCGTTGTACATATTCAGCAGATGGTGTGTTTGATTTGATTCCGCAGAGGCATACAGAATTTTCGGACGCATTAGTCGTAGCAATTGGACTGAGAACTTTTTTCTCTAATCAGGTGCGATACGATTACAATATTAAGGCATTTTACAATGCAATAAAAGAGTATCCGGTATTAAGCACATACCCGTCCTTAAGTAATGTTGTATATAAACTTGTAGAGTTTAAGGATGCACAGAAAAAGGGGCTGGATGCTTATGCTGACTATAGGGCAAAGAGCATTTCCCAGTTAGAGGATGAACTGAAGAAGCTTCAAAGGGAAGCAAAGCTTTTCTTTGAAAGCACGATTGCAGTCAAGAAGGTCGAAAAGGCCAATCTGAGAAGATTCCTTGAGACCAAAAAGCTGCTTTTTGATGTGAATGGTGATATTGGCCAGTATATAAAGGCAGTAGCAGATAATGAGAAGGAGATTCAGCCTTTAATTGTTGAGTTTCTGCAAGATAATTTCATCAGAGAAGGAAATATAATATCAGAGGATACAATTGATTCTGATCTGCTTTGGGAGTTTATCTTAAACTATTGGGATCAGGCTGGAGAAAAGATGATGATGAAACTTCGTGCGGACTTAAAGAGCCATTTGCGAAATAACATCGTTAATATTACAACGAAGGCTGTTCAAATCATGATTCGCTGGTGTAGCCTTGTTGATAAGATTAATGACCAAACGGAGGATGCTAGTTCATTGGCATATAGGAAAATCCGTAAGCCATTGATTGCTGATATTGCGGAAGCACTGGACTATATTGGAAAGGATATAAATGCAGCTGAAGTTTCGGACGAGGAAAAAGCAGGTCTTGAAGTAATCAGATATACACTTGATGAGATTGGACATTGCATAGATGGTTCGTATGAAGAATATCAGAAACGCTATTTTTATGTGCCATTCCTATTCACGGATGATGTGCTGCTAGATGAGGCTTTTTGCCCTGATTTAGATGTAAGGTCATCTGAAATGGTTGAACTTCAGCCGGAATACCGTATATTAGAGCATGCAGGAAAAGTATGCAAGCGTCCGATGGATAGATGTTCGGAAATCCTCGAGGACGGTGGAGATGATTATGGTTCAGCACGTCTGCTTGCAGAATATATCGAAGCAACGGATGCGACAGCTGATATTGCATCAATAGAGAGAACTATAGAGGCAGGTGAAGAGTACGCAAAAGAGACAGCTAATCTTAGAAAGGAACAGTTTATAGGAGACCTGGAGCTCGCACAGAGTTATGGCCAGATCGACAACTCAAATTCCACGGAAGATAAGAAGGAGAAAATCCTTCAGATTGTCGATGCGTGGTATGAGAGCTCTCTTGAAAGTTCTAACTATGGATTCTTTAAGCGCATTACGGACAGCTACCTTGCAGAAATACGTAAGGAATCCAAGTCTCGTGAAAAGGACCTGATCGAGCAGCTTGAGGCATTTAAGAATACCAGTATAAAGGGGATTTCGGCAGAAGCCAAAGAGAAAAAGGTAGCCAGGATCCAGGCGGCAATAAAACAGCAGAATTATACAGTCTCTGAAGATCTTCTGGCGCGTGTATGGCAGCAGGATGACGAGCATGAAGAAATCATAGAAGAGGATTTCCTGCGTGAGTTCCTTGAAAATTATACTGATTACTATAAGCCTGTTGCCATGAGCCAGTCAAGTTTTGCCACACTTGTTAGTAGTCGTACCAGAAATAAGGAAGAGCGTGGTGGAAAGAGGCTTGCTGACAATTGGCTTCCGGGAGGAAGCAACCTTGGCAAGGATCGTTTGATTGCACTCCTGTCTGGCTTTGGCTTCAAAGTAAACAACAATTCTGTTCAGGCTCAGAGCTCTATTGGAAAATTCGAGAATTTCCTGGTAAGGAATTTGGTGGTACAGGGAGGAAAAAGAGAAAACTATACACATCCAATTGCTGCATTTGGTTCAGGTGCATCCCAGGAAGGATTCAGAGTAGTATGTATAAATGGCAAATATGACGCCGCGGGTTTGATTGACGTAATGAAGCAAATTGGCAATGCGAAGCATACAATGATTTTATTGGATTGTGCGCTTGATAAGCCTGAGAGACGAATATTGGCCAGAAAGAGCAAGTCGGAACTCGGGGATAAACTGTTTGCTGTCGTGGATAGAACTGTAATGATGTATATGGTAAGAAATTACGATGAAACCAAGGCAAACAGAATGCTTATTTCATTGATAACGCCATTTGGCTACTATCAGCCATATGTATGGGAATCATCAAATGTCATGCCGCCTGAGATATTCATGGGAAGAAAACATGAACTTGAAAGAATCGAGTCAGCGACAGGCGCAAATATTGTATATGGTGGTCGTCAGTTGGGAAAATCTGCATTGCTTAAGAAGGCAAAGGCAGATATTGATGGTGATGAAAACGGTGATCGTGCAGTTCTTATAGAAATTAAAGGATTGAACTATCAAGAAGCCGCAAAGAAGATTGGTCATGCATTGTATGACGAAGGTGTTCTGACATCGGACATTACGACAACGGATTGGGATGAACTTGCCAGAGCAGTGAAGAACCGTCTTCAGTCTGAGAAAAACAGAATACCTTATTTACTCTTACTGCTGGATGAGGCTGATACCTTTATTGAAAGCTGTGAGGAGATAAATTACAGGCCATTTGACTCCTTGAAGGAAATTCAGAGTATTGGTGTAGGGCGCTTTAAGTTTGTAATTGCCGGACTTAGAAATATTGTGCGCTTTAAGCATGAAGCTGCTCTGGGCAACAACAGTGTGCTGACACATCTTGAGGCGATGACTGTAAAGCCATTCCAGCCGGCTGAAGCACGTGAACTTATGGAGATTCCGCTTCATTATTTAGGACTGAAATTTCCCAAAGAAAATGAATCGCTCATTACGCTTATTCTGGCTAGTACAAACTATTTCCCAGGTCTGATTCAGATGTATTGCGCAAAGCTTTTATCGGCAATGAGAAGTAAGGACTATGCTGGATATGATGAGGCAGATACTCCAATTTATGAAATAAGTGAGGAACATATAAAGAAGGTGCTTGCGGATCCTGAATTTATGGATCAGATTCGAGAGAAGTATGTAATCACATTGAAGTTGGATGAAGATAACTATTATTACCTGATTGCACTTATTATGGCATTCCTTTATCACAATAACGGGTACAATGAGGGTTATTCTGCTGATGACATTAAGAATGCTGGTAATGAACTTGATATTGCAAAGATATCAAACCTGGAGGATACAAAGCTGGCTGCATTTATGGAAGAGTTAAAGGAACTGAATGTGCTTAGAAGTACAGATGAGACACGCTATTTGTTTACGAGATTTACTTTCTTCCAGATGATGGGAACAAGAACAGAGATAGACAGCAAGCTTGAAGAGTACATGGAGGACTGAACATGAAGAACATCTGGTGGAATCAGGTTACAAATGCAGTCCAATATGTATCGCAGATTACGCAAAGTATACTTGATGAGAAGAGCATTCTCATCAGGTATACAAGCTGTATGCCCTGGTACGCAGAACTAGAGTCATCAATAATTGAAGCAGTAAAACAGCAGAGTTCAGAAAAGAAATTTGTAAAGACTCCTGCGGCAACTGATCCGGGTGCCTATTTGTTAAGAGAATTCTGTAAGCCGGAAAAGAGAGCAACGTACAGACCAACAAAAGGGTATCCTAAATTTTTTGCGGAAAGTGACGATATCGTTCTTCATGATCGCTATCTGTGGGTACAGATTGATGATGTAAATTGTTTAGAGAACTGGCTTGCTTTTGTTTCTGAATATGTAAAGGAAAGGGGAAAGAATAAAAATACTGCTGTCTTTATCCTGGAGTGGGCAGGCGATGAACAGGCCAGTGTGAAGAAGGGGATAAAAATATTTTCGCTTGATGACTTCATTGGAGACTATGACAGAATTGTTTTTGCGGTTTTGGCATCTTCAAGCATTAGAGAAAGCGCGTTTATCAAGAAGTATATAGCTGAACTAGTGGCTAATGTGGCTGGTAATGATATTGAATTATGTGCGGAATGCATTCAAAATCATAAGCCTTTTCTTGAGAACCCACTGGCATTCATTAGGATGACTGTTGAAGAGAAAGAGCGCAGCGACGGGACCTGTTTTCGCTATACGAAAACCAGTGAAGAGGTCGAACATTTTATATGGCTGGCACAGATAAAAACGATTTATCCCCATTTAGAGGAGTACAGAGAAGAATTTGTTCAAAAGCATTCGAGGGCAATATCAAAGCAACTGCCAATTTCAGCATCATATGGTGAGATTTATAATGATCCAAAAGATGTTGAACTTGGAACATTAAAATATATGGCAGATAATGGATGCTTAACTTTGAGTACCTCTGAATACGAGAATTTGAAAAAATACAAAGATGCCAGAAATAAGTTGTCACATTTGGCGGCTCTATCAATTAATGAAATAAAGGATATGCTGAAATAGCAGTAAAGGGCGTGTATACTAATGTCCACATAAAGGTACCTGACACCATAAACTGCAGTTTATGGTGTCAGGTACCATTATAAAAACGATATTTTCCAGGGGTGAATGATGAACGCTAATGAAATACTGAAAGTATATTTTGGATATGATTCCTTCAGAGAAGGACAAGAAAGTATAATAAGCACCATAATGGCAGGACGAGATGCTCTGGCAATAATGCCAACAGGAGCAGGTAAATCTATCTGTTATCAGGTACCGGCATTACTGTTTCCCGGTATTACTGTCGTTATTTCTCCATTGATTTCCCTGATGCAGGATCAGGTTAAGGCATTGAATGAAGCTGGGATTCATGCAGCATTTATTAACTCGTCGCTCTCAGACTATCAGATTAGCAAGGCTTTAAGTGCAGCTGCTCAAGGGACTTATAAGATTGTTTATGTCGCACCAGAGCGTCTTGAGAGTTGGGAATTTGTTGATTTTGCCAATAATGCAGATATCTCAATGGTAACTGTTGATGAGGCTCATTGTATTTCACAGTGGGGGCAGGACTTTAGACCAAGTTATTTAAAGATAGTTGATTTCGTTAACAGACTTAAGAAGAGACCTGTTTTAAGCGCATTTACCGCTACAGCAACTGAAGAAGTAAAGAATGACATTGCATGTATTTTGAACCTCAGAAATCCGAATATTGTTGTAACAGGATTTGATAGAGAAAACTTATATTATCGTGTCGAAAGTATTAAAAAGAAGGATGATTTTGTTGTGGGATATATTGATGAGCATCCTGATGAAAGTGGCATAATATATTGTGCCACTCGTAAAAATGTCGATGCACTTCACGAATTGCTGTTTAAAAGAGGTGTCCCTGTAACAAAATATCATGCTGGAATTGATAATGATACCAGAAAGAAAAATCAAGATGATTTTATTTATGACCGTGCCCCGGTAATTGTGGCAACCAATGCATTCGGAATGGGTATTGATAAGTCGAATGTCCGCTATGTAATTCATTACAATATGCCACAGAGCATGGAAAGTTATTATCAGGAAGCCGGTCGTGCGGGACGTGATGGTGAGCCATCTCAGTGTGTTCTTCTTTTCTCAGCCCAGGATATTATGATTAACAAATTCCTGTTAGAACGAAAAGATTTTTCGGAGGTAGCGCTCGAGGATATTGAACTGATTCAACAGCGAGATGCAAGAAGGCTTCAGGTAATGGAAGGCTATTGCCGAACCACAAGCTGTCTTCGCAATTATATTTTGGATTACTTTGGTGAAAAGCCAGGAGCGCCATGTGACAATTGCGGTAATTGCCATAGGGAATACCGGGAAGCGGATATGACCAGGGAAGCAAAGTGGGTTATTAACTGTCTTGCTGAAACAAAAGGAAGATATGGGCTCAATATTGTTCTTGGAACATTGCTTGGCGCAAATAGGGCACGTCTTAAAGAACTGGGCACAGTGAATTATAAATCATACGGTATTTTGAAGGATAATACTGAGTCTGAGCTTAGACTTCTGATAAGCCAGATGATTCTTGATGGATATGTTTATCAGACTGAGGATCAATATAGTGTTTTTAGGATGGGAGATATTGCACCATTGCGAGATGAGAATAATCGTGTGATGATTCGTATGTATGAGGAGAAAGAGCCTGATAGAAGAGTAAAGTCTGGGAAGAAGAAAAGTATGGATTTTCTTACAAGTGCAGGATATGTATTGTTTGAAAAACTGCGCAATCTTCGTCTGGAGATAGCAAGAGAAGAATCCATACCGCCATATATCATTTTTAGTGATAAGTCATTGGTTGATATGTGTGTCAGAGTGCCGCAGAATAGATCTGAAATGCTTCAGGTGTCTGGAGTTGGTGAAGCAAAGTTTGACAAGTACGGACAGAGATTTCTTGATGCAATTAGGGACTATCAGGAGGCGCATCCGGATTCTGTAATCAGCATGAAGGAAGATGACGAGGAGCCATTTACCAATGAAAAACCAGAAAAATCAAAAAAGAAGAGTAAAAAAAGTGAATTCTTTCTTGCTGAGACTGATATCGATAAATTCAACTATTCAGATTTGTATTATATCAGCGACATCAAAGATGAAATGAACCGTATCTGTACAGTGGATAATGTGAAGAAGCTTACTGGAACAAAGATATGGGAATATCTTGTATCAGAAGGCTTGACAGAAGAAGCAGATCAGGGTGGCATATTTATCAAGAAGCAGACTGAAAGAGGGTTAGCGATGGGAATAAAGACGATTGAGAAGGTTAGCCAGGCAGGTAATCCGTATATGCTTTTAATGTATCCGGAAAATGTTCAAAAAATGATCCTGGAATATTTTGTTGGGCCAAGACCGGAGACGGAGGAACAGCAGTGAAAAAAGGTACCTGACACCATAAACTGCAGTTTATGGTGTCAGGTACCTTCATTAGGGGGGGAGGAAGCGGCCGCTTCACGATCATCAATCGTGAACGGCGACGGCTTCCTTTTTTATTCATTGCTTACTCGCTGTATATTTCTTCCGTTTCATGAGCACCGGCTGCCCTTTTGTTTTCAGCCTTCATACTAGTATCTGTGGCTGGTTTTTCTATAGTAAAGTTTTCCGCATCTGACAGTACAACATCAGGCATTTCCACACCAGCCATCTCAACAACTGGCTCACCTGCCAGAAAATCGAACTCTGCATTTTTATAGAATCGCTTCACAACCAGAAAACTGAATATCAAAATTGCAGTTACAACAAGTCCGCCCTCCGGACCAAACACGCCGCCATTTATGGCGTTTTCCTTCGGGTATGTTGTTGATATAAGTCCCTGCGTATTGGTTCCGCTGACAGGAAATCCAAATACATTTCCCTGGAAGTAATTCCACGTGATATGGTATCCGATACACATCCAGATGTTTCCTGATTTCAGATACATATAAGCAAATAACAGGCCTACTAAAAATATATTGAAATATGAAACAAAATTGATTCCTGGATTCATGGAATGTAATAATGAAAAAATGATTGAAGACACGATGACTACAACAGGCACATTTCTTGTCTGGCGCAATGCGGACATGATAAAACCTCTTCCATAGATCTCCTCTGCAAATCCAACAAGGATAAAGAGAAGCAGATAGACAAAAGTGTCCGTTGAAACCTGTGGTGTCCAGGATGCTACAACTCCACTTCCAGTCATTACGATAACCGCAAACACAATCGACATGGAAACTGCTCCAAAAAGAAGCCCTGCAGTCAGATCTTTTCCATGTTTTTTAATCGAGCCTAATCCCATATTCGATAGCGGACGTTTCATGATAAATCTCCAAGCAATCAATGGAGTAAAAATCATGATTAATTCCTGAGCAAACATTAGTATCTTTTCAAATGTACCCATTAATTTCAAGCCGTCCTCGGTTGTAAGATAAGTAATAGGATTGAAACCTCTGGCGACAGTCACTCCGGCTAATATTAATCCGCCAATAAAAGAACAGACTACTGTTAATGCAAAAAAGACTGCCGTTACCCCCAGTATCTTCCAGCCTGAGCGGACTTTCCCCTCATAGTTTTTGAACATCATATACCCTCTTTTCTTAAGTTTGTTATAGTAAATCTGGTTTGTTAAAACCCCCTGTTACATATTTTACCTGTAAATATGATGTAAATCAATAAAAATATCCATATAAAGGGGAATGATACATATTTGCTTTTTGTGTTGTATAAAAGAGATAGAAATTGACATATTCACTCGTTTTTGGTATACATAATATATAGAAACGGATTGTTACTTTAAGTAGGCGAGACCAGATACTATCTATGTATGATGCATAGGGCGTATTGGGTCTTTTTTTGTATTGGGGGATACATTCTAAAGAAAGTACAATTCGCTTTTTAAAAAGACAGAATTGCGAGAAGGAGAGGGCGAAGTGAAAAAGAGAATCGAGAAGAAACGAAAGGGTCCGAAAAGCATAGGAAAGCAGGTACTGTCAGTATTTCTTTCCCTAAGTATTGCAATCGGAGGACTGGCGCTCCCGGCTAAGGCAGAGGCGCAGGAAGCACTGGTCAATATTGCACCCGATGCAACGGCGGGCACCTCAGATGGGGCATACGGAGGCAGTGTGATTCAGAATGTAAATGACGGAAATGCCTCAACACAATGGCAGACGGCGGGTGTATGGCCAAGTACAGCAGTATTGCAGCTAGATGGAAGCCATAACATTTCGAAAGTTGTTGTAAAGATTGGAGGTGCTCCGGGAGAGGAATTGAAGAGAAGCGTAAATGTAACTGTCAGGTATGCACAGAACGGCATTACCAGTGATCTGATCACGTTCGGAACCAGGAGAAATCCCGTAAATGCAGACGCAGAGCTGACAGTGGACATCCCGGTTTCCGCATCTCATGTTTATGTGTCGCTGTCGGAGCCGCAGGACACAACGACTGCGACTCCGGGATTCTGGCCTGTGATCAGGGAAATTGAGGTATACGAAAAACAGGATGTCAGTTTATCGGCCTACAGCAATATTGCAAATGAGGCAGCGGTTTCAACGACCGGATCCAGCAATGGAAGCGAGGCAAACCTTACAGACGGAAATACAGGTACACTGTACAAGTTCCATGACGCGGCAATGAGCAGCGAAAAGGAAATCCTGTTATCCTATGGCTCGCCAAGAGCAATGGATGCATTTGGAATTGCATTCGAAAATGTAGGTGCAGCTGACAGTATTGATTTCGCATTTAGATACAGTATCCTTGCGAGGAATGGCAGTGGCGAATATGACACGATTGTTGCGAATGCAGCTGCAAATCGTACAGCCCAGTCATCCCAGCAATATAAATTTATTGAAAAGACTTATTCTGAAGTGAAGATCCTGATGCATTCCTGTACAACAAACGGCGGAACGTCATATGGCTGGCCGGCGGTGGCGGAATTTGAAATATACGGAAGTGCAGAAGCTGCAGACGACAGCAGAAGCATTGCATGGAATAAACCGGTACATGCATCTTCCGGAAAGTCTCTGGCGCAGAATGTCACGGACGGAAGTGTCACTTCGAGCTGGAGAGGCTCTTATTATCCGGCATATGTAGATATTGATCTGGAAAAAAATTATAATCTGAATACGGTAGAGGTATTTACGCCGGAAATCGGCTACTCCCAGTATACGATCTATACAAGCATGGATGGAAGGGATTTTGACAAACTGGCGGAAAAGACAGGCAGAGAATCTGCAAGTCCGGAGACCGGAGAAGTCTATCAGGCAGACGGGAAAGAAGCCCGCATTGTACGTGTATATCTGGAATACAATTCAAAAGAGACGGCGGCTGTAATCAATGAAGTGCGTGTGACTGGTACGGAAAGCACAACTCCGGTTCAGGAAACGCCGCCAGTCAATACGGCACAGTTTTCGGATACCGATTATGCAGTAAATGCTATGGTAACAGATGCAGAAACCTATAGTGAAGTAAACGGCATAATCGAAAGAAGATTAGGTGCAGAATATAAAAACTGGTTTACCCTGGAGCTGGCTGAAAATCCAAAAGCAGGACACGACTATGATTACTATGAACTTTCCATGACAGAGGGCAAGGTTCACGTAAAAGGAAATGATGGTGTTTCTTTGGCAACAGGCATCAATCATTACCTGAAATACTACTGCAATGTAAATGTTTCGCAGGTGGGAGACCAGGTCACAATGCCTGTGGCGATTCCTGCAATTGATGGAACTGTTTTCAAAGAAACAAAGGCAGAAGTACGTTATTCCTATAACTATTGCACCTTGTCCTATTCCATGGCATTCTGGGGCGAACAGGAATGGCGCAATGAATTGGACTGGCTGGCGTTAAACGGCGTAAATGTCGTGCTTGACGCAACAGGTCAGGAAGAAGTCTGGAGACGCTTCCTGGGTAAACTTGGATACGAGCATGAAGATATCAAAGACTTTATTGCGGGGCCAGCCTACTATGCGTGGGCATACATGGCAAACCTTTCGGGATTTGGCGGACCGGTTCATGATTCCTGGTTTGAAGAACGGACAGAACTTGCAAGAAAGAATCAGGAAATCATGCGCAATCTGGGCATGCAGCCGGTACTGCAGGGATACAGCGGCATGGTTCCGACTGATATCCAGGACTACGACCCGGATGCACAGATTATCCAGCAGGGAACCTGGTGTTCGTTCCAGAGGCCTGCGATGCTAGTGACGACTTCAGCAACCTTTGACCAGTACGCGGCAATGTTCTATGAATGCCAGACAGAAGTATACGGTGCAACGAGTGACTATTATGCCACAGACCCGTTCCATGAAGGCGGAAGGACAGGCAGCATGTCTTCGACTGATATTTCGAAAGAAGTGCTGACATCGATGCTTTCAGCGGACAAGGATGCGGTCTGGATCATTCAGGCATGGCAGGGCAATCCTACAACAGCATTGCTGAATGGTCTGGATGCCGTGGCAAATGGCAGCCAGCATGCATTGATCCTTGATCTGTATGCAGAAAAGACGCCCCATTATGCGCAGACCGGAAGCTCCTATGGCGATACGGATGAGTTCGATGATACTCCATGGCTGTTCTGTATGCTGAATAACTTCGGCGGACGTCTTGGCCTCCATGGCCATCTGGACAACCTTGCAAACAATATCCCGGCAGCATTTAACAGGTCCGAGCAGATCGCCGGCATTGGCATCACGCCGGAAGCCAGCGTCAATAACCCTGTATTATATGATTTCCTGTTTGAAACTGTCTGGCAGAGCGATGCCACACAGAACATGGAAGCAGTCAACCTTGATACCTGGTTGAAAGACTATGCAAAAAGGCGCTACGGTGCAGAAAGCGAATCTGCATATGAAGCATGGCTGATTTTACAGGATACCGTCTACAAATCGAGTTTAAACAATTTAGGACAGGGTGCGCCGGAATCAGTTGTAAATGCAAGACCGGCACTCAGCATCGGAGCGGCATCCACATGGGGAAATGCGGTTGTCAGCTATGACAAAGCAGAGCTGGAAAGGGCTGCGGCGCTGCTGCTGGAAGATTACGACAGCTTAAAGAACAGCGAAGGATATCAGTACGATGTCGTGACTGTACTCCAGCAGATCCTTTCAAACAGCGCCCAGGAATATCAGAAGAAAATGGCAAGTGCGTTCAATGCAAAAGATGTGGCGGGTTTTGAAGCGCATGCAGGAACATTTATGAGCATCATCGATAAGATGGAAGAAGTGACCAGTGCAAATGAATACTATCTGTTAGGAAGATGGGTGGAGCAGGCGAAATCACTTGGAACAAATGCTGACGACTTTT
Source organism: Anaerobium acetethylicum (assembly GCF_900096945.1). GTDB lineage: Bacteria > Bacillota > Clostridia > Lachnospirales > Lachnospiraceae > Anaerobium > Anaerobium acetethylicum. Next base: position 18,782 of record NZ_FMKA01000014.1, read on the forward strand.
CAAAAGAATTGTATGAATTCAATGCGAAAGCCCTCGTAACTACATGGGGATCTTTCAATCAGGCAGAGACCGGCGGGCTGAAGGATTATTCCAATCGCCAGTGGTCCGGCCTGATCAAGGATTTCTACAAAATAAGATGGCAGCGCTGGATCAATGCAAGAACAAACGAACTCAAAGGCGCGGCTTATGAATCAAGCATCAACTGGTTCCAGTGGGAGTGGGAATGGGTAAGAAGCAATTCAGCACAAGGATATACCACGGCTCCGGCAGTAACAGAGCTGAGCGCACTTGGAGCAGAGGTTCTTGAACAATACGGAATACCAAAAAATCCTGCAGCAAATGCCGCGTATGACCTGGCATTAGCAGGCATGACGGCAACAGCCGGAAGTGAACAGGCACCTGGCACAAATAATGCAGAAGGGCCGGCAAAAAATGTTCTGGACAATGACAACAGTACAATCTGGCATAGCGCATGGAGCGGCGCAGACAGAAATAACTTATGGATCGATATCAGCTTAGGAGAAAGCAAAACCGTGAATGGTCTGCGCATGCTCCCAAGAAACGGCGGAGGAAACGGAGTCATCACCCAGTATCAGATCCAGGTAAGCAATGACAACGGAGCAACTTATCAGGAAGCCGCTGCAGGCAGCTGGGTAAATGATGCCAGCTGGAAGTGGGTACAGTTTGATGAAACGGAGGCTACAAACGTCAGACTGTATGCGGTGAATTCCTATTCAAATCAAAGCGGAAAGAATTTTGCCTCGGCAGCTGAAATCAGAATTACGGCGCCTCCAAAAGCAGAACGCGCAGTTACAGGAGTAACGCTTGACACCGCTGCAAAGACCATGACAGCTGCAGGAGAGACCTTCCAGCTGACAGCAACAGTTACGCCTGCAGATGCGGCGAACAAAAATGTCACCTGGATATCTGCAAACACAGCAGTGGCAACCGTAAGCGCTACGGGCCTGGTAACAGCAGTGTCCGACGGAACAGCAGTTATTGAAGCGGTTACAGAAGACGGAAGCAAAAAAGCAACATGCACGGTAACAGTTGCTGTTAAAAAGCTGACTCCCACAGAAAGCTTTATTCAGAGGCTCTACAGCAAAGTATTCGGAAGAGCAGCAGACGATGACGGAATGGGCTATTATACGGAACTGCTTGCCAGTGGCGAAAGAACCGGTGCAGAGGTGGGACGTGGATTTATAGACAGTCCTGAATTTGCTGAAAGGGCACTCAGCAATGCGGACTATGTGGAAGTCCTTTACAGTACTTTTATGAACCGCGCATCAGATGAAGGCGGAAAAGCATACTGGCTGAACTTCCTGGACAACGGCGTATCAAGGGATTTTGTATTCAAAGGATTCGTTGAGTCAGCAGAATTCACGGAAATCTGTGCTTCTTACGGAATCAGCAGGGGAAGTGTGGAGCTGGTAAAATACATGGACAAAAATCCTGCCCTGACCATGTTCACGAACCGTCTCTATGCGGAAGCGTTAGGAAGAGCGGGTGAGGAAGAAGGCCTTGAATACTATACAAAAGAGATCACACTCGGAAATGTGACTCCTGTACAGGCAGCGAAGAACTTTATATTCTCATCGGAATTTGAAGACAAAAAGCTTGGAAATGAAGCCTATGTAAAAGTGCTGTACAAGACCTTTATGGGAAGGGAATATGACGTGGCAGGCCTGGAATATCACCTGGACAGGATGCGCAGAGGCACGACCCGCGAAGAGATCCTCATGGGATTTGCAGATTCGCCGGAATTCGAAACTATTATGAGTACATTTGGCCTGTAAGCCTGAAGGCCTGGTACCTGACACCATAAACTGCAGTTTATGGTGTCAGGTACCAGTAGGTATGTCGAGTTATAGTTAAAATATTAACCGTAACTTGACTTTTTAAGAGAAAAAGATTAATATGTTATCTATGAATAAATTTAAGTTTTTAAGATCCCCTAATGATCTGAATATGGAAATTGCAAATAGAATGAGTGTCAGGAGAAAGGAGAAGAAAATAACACAGGTACAGCTTGCTGATTCTTCCAATGTGAGCTTGGGCTCCGTTAAGAGATTCGAGCGTACCGGAGAGATATCATTATCCTCACTTATTAAAATTGCATTTGCCCTGGGATGTGAAAATGATTTTGATGAATTGTTTTCTAAGAAGGGATATTCATCCATTCAGGAGGTAATTGATGAACAAAAATAAATCGCTAAGTGTAATGTAAAGAAGGAACCAGTGTTCGAAATGACGATTTCACACTGTTTCCTTCTTTGTTTTTTGTGCATTTAAACATAAGAAAAGCTATAATATAAATAGTAATAAAAACCGATAAACACTGTGAGGAAGTCAATAAGGGATAAAAATGAAGTGAAACAGGAAAGGGGAGGGAATTATGCGCATTGAGGGATACAATCAGATCAACAGCATCTACAAGACGGGACAGGTCAAGAAAATCGAAGCACCCGTTAAGACAGGAGCAACAGATCAGGTCCAGATTTCACAGGCGGGACGCGATTACCAGATAGCCAAAAAAGCAGTTGCGGAGACACCGGACGTCAGGGAAGAGCTGGTGGACTCGGTAAAAGCCAAAATTGATGCAGGCACGTACAAGGTGAATGCAGATGATTTTGCTTCAAAAGTAATCGAAAAGTACAAAAAGAACATGCTGTAACAGCATGCAAACCTGACCGGCAGCCTGAAAAGCAGGCTGCCGGTTGTGGGAAAATAGAGAAAAGAGATAATAAAAGCACACAGAGAAATGAGGTATGAAAAGTGGCCAGCCTGATGGAAGAATTGATGGATGTATTAGAAAAGGAAAGTGCTGAGTATGAAGTTCTGCTGGCCCTTTCGACAGAGAAGACGCCTGCAATCGTCTCGGGCGATATACCGGCGCTTCAGACGATCACCGACAGGGAACAGACCGTCGTGTCGAACATAGGCGGCCTGGAACGGAAGCGCGAGGAGATTGTAAAAGATATGGCGATTGTCCTGAACAGGGACAGGGGCAGCCTCAGGATTAAGAATATTATACAATTTTTGGAAAACAGGCCCGAAGAGCAGAAGCGTCTTGCCATAGTGCATGACCGGCTCAGCACTGCGGTCAGGGGAATGGTGAAGATCAACGAACAGAACAGGATGTTGATTGCCCATTCCATGGAAATGATAGAATTTGACTTGAATCTCTTCAGGAGCATGCGACAGGCTCCTGAAGTTGCAAACTATACACGCGGCGCAAACAATGCGGCCGTGCTTACAGGCAGCAGGGGAAGTTTCGACACGAAACAGTAGGAAAATGAGGTAGCATAATGGCAGGAATGGGAAGTTTATATACAGGATTATCAGGCATCCAGGCAGGACAGAATGCCCTGAACACAACTGCGCATAATCTGGCGAATGTGAATACGACGGGATACGTGCGGCAGCAGGTGCTTCAGGGAGATGCGGAATATTTCCGTGCAGGAGAAGCCTCCATCAGCAGGATGCAGGCAGGAATCGGCGTAACCACTGAGGACATCAGGCAGGTAAGGGACTTCTTCCTGGACAAGGCATACAGGACAGAATCCGGCAGGCAGAGCTTTTATGAAACCGGGTACAGCGTCATCGAGGAAGTAGAGACGCTTTTTGGTGAGCTGGAGGGCGTTGCGTTCCAGGGGGCCATGACGGACCTTCGGAATGCCATCTCGGAGCTGGCGAAAGACCCTGCGTCAACAGTGAACAGGAGCCTTCTGAAGCAGAAAGCGGTGTCCTTCATCGAGCGGGCAGCTGCAGTGACGGAAGGCCTTTCCTTTTATCAGGAGAACCTTGACGTCCAGGCAAAAGAGACGATTGCCAGGATAAATGAGCTTGGAAGTACGATCAACAGCCTCAACGGGCAGATCCTGAAAATCGAGGCAGGACGGGTCGAAAATGCAAACGATTTGCGGGATGCAAGGAACAGCGCCCTGGATGAACTCAGCACGCTCATAAAGACCGAATACAAGGAGGATGAAAATGGACTTGTAACGGTAAACGCTGAGGGAGTCCAGTTTGTGACCAAGGATTCTGTATACATGATGGAGGCTGCAGAAGATCCGGCTACAGGGTTCGTGGAACCGACCTGGCCACATCTGAAAGGAGCCAGGGTATTCGATCTTGAAAGCGGATGCTTTTCAGGCAACAACTCTGATATAGGCGGTCTGAAGTCCCTGATCCTTGCAAGGGGAATAAAGGAAGGAAACTATACGGATATCCCCGCTGCGCCTGACCGGGCGGATTACGCATCAGGAGCGGAATATGAGGCAGCCCTGACCCAGTATACAAAAGACAGGGATTACTATAACAGCAGCGTAGAGGCTTCCATACTCATGAATACCATGGCCGAATTCGACCAGCTCATCCACGGAATCGTAACGGGAATCAACGATGTTCTCTGTCCGAATACGGAAATTGAGGGAACGATCGATGGCGTCACCGGCACCTTTACTGTCCTTGATGAGGAAAAGGCCTCCTATGAGAGCGATGGGACCGTCATGGGAACAGAACTTTTTTCCAGGAGCGGCGTGGACAGATATGAACTGAAATCCCTCACTCTGGCCGATGGAACGACCAGGGAGGTTTATTTATACAGGCAGGAAGACCCAGGCGACATTCCGTCGCTCTACAGCGTCAAGAACCTGGAGGTAAATCCGGCGGTCCTGAAAGATATAGGGAAACTCCCGCTGACAACAGCAGAAGGCGATGTGGATTACGACAAGGCCGGGGCGTTAGAGGACATCTGGAGAAAAGATTTTGCATCCCTCAACCCGAATACCCAGGTCGTGAATACGTTCGGAACCTACTACAACAGCCTTGTGTCGGCCATCGCAAACGAAGGCTCCGTATACAGGAGCGTTTCAGAGGCGGAAAGGACAACAATCCAGGAACTGCAGAACCAGAGGCAGTCGGTGGCGGGTGTTTCCTCTGATGAGGAGCTGGCCAACATGATCAAATACCAGAACGCATACAATGCATCGTCGAGATATATGAACGTTGTCAGCGAAATGCTCGAGCAGATCGTGAGCAGTCTGGGTGCATAAAACACCACGAGAGAAAGAGAGGAAAGAAGATGGCATCTACATTTTTCGGACTTAATATTGCATCTTCAGGCCTGTATACCTACCAGACAGCCTTAAATACCACAGGAAACAATATAGCGAACGTGCAGACTGAAGGCTACACCAGGCAGGAGGCGGTGCAGAAGGCATCGGAAGCCATCCGTACCAGCCAGAAATACGGGACCCTTGGTTCGGGAGTTGAGACCACGGAAATCAGGCAGATCAGGAACCTTTATTATGACGTGAAATACTGGAACAACAGCACGAGCCTGGGCGAATATTCCACAAAATCCTATTACATGGCCCAGATCGAGGACTATTTCGAAGAGGTGAATAAGGACGGCTTCACGGCGGCCTTTGACGAGATGTTCAACAGCCTGGAGGAAGTGAGCAAAAATGCTTCCGATGTATCGGTGCGGAACCAGTTCATCAATTCCGCAGAGACCCTGGCGGAATATTTCAACAGTCTTTCCACCGGACTGGGGAACATACAGAAAGACTGCAATGAAGAAATCAAAAACAAGGTGAGCCAGATCAATACCTTTGCCCAGGAAATCGCATCCCTCAACAAGCAGATCAATGTCGTGGAGCTTACCGGGGAAAATGCCAACGACCTGAGGGACCAGAGAGCCCTTCTCGCAGACAGGATTTCCGAAATCGTTCCCATTGAAGTGAAAGAAGGGCGCATGGCGGAAAGCAGTCCGGGCGTCGGGGAAACGGGCGCAACGACCTACGAAATCACCATATCGGGACAGTCTCTTGTGGACACCTTCGAATACAACACCCTGGAGACAGTTCCAAGGGAGACACGGGTGAACCAGTCGGACATGGACGGCCTTTACGACATACAGTGGTCTAACGGCCTTGACTACAGCATGTCGGGAACCGGAGTGGGAGGCGGCCTGAAAGCCCTCACCGATATCCGTGACGGAAATAATGCAGACAACTTCACCGGGAAGATAGGAGCTTTCGGCAGCGCTCCTGCTGAGGATGGACAGGCAGGGACTGTGACCACGGTCAGGATTGAAGGTACGGGATTCACGGACATCAACAAGGCGACGCTTCCGGAAACAGGGACCATCGTGCTGAAGAACAAGGAATACACCTACAGCAGTTTTTCCTATGACAGCGCGTCGCAAACCTATACCTTTACCCTGACGGAGACCGTTGACAACGCATCCCAGGCGGCAATGCAGGGACGTGATGCCAAAGTGGGCGAGGCCGTGGACTATCTCGGCATACCCTACTACATGTCCCAGCTGAACGAATTCGTAAGGGCATTTGCAGGAGAGTTCAACAAGATCCACCAGACCGGACAGGATCTGAACGGCAGCCAGGGCGGCATTTTTTTCACAGGCGAGGATGCCCTGGACAGCACCAGGGAATATGGGCTGACTGTACAGGCGGGTGAAAATGGGACCACCTACAGCTCGAAGGATGACAGCCTTTACAGGCTGACTGCGGCAAATTTTACGGTTTCGGCAAAGCTGCTGGAGGATCCGAAGCTTCTTGCATCCACGACGGACCTCAGCCAGGGCATAAACGGAAATGATGTCGTTGAAAAGCTTCTGAAGCTCAAAAGCGACACAGTCATGTTCCGCGGCGGATATGCCTCTGAATTCCTCCAGTCGGTACTTTCCGACATAGCGGTGGATGCCCAGAAGGCAGACAGCTTCGAAGCGAATTATTCAAATATATCAAAATCCATCGTGAAGCAGCGCCTTTCGGTTTCCGGCGTGGACAGCGATGAAGAGGCCCTCAACCTGGTAAAATACCAGAACGCATATAACCTCAATGCGAAAATGATAACGGTCATGAGCGAAATCTACGACAAGCTCATAAATGAGACAGGCGTATAAGAGACTACAGAATGAGAATAACCAACGGGACTGGTATGTAGGAGACTACAGAATAAGAATAACCAACGGGACTGGTGTGTAGGAGACTACAGAATAAGAATAACCAACGGGACTGGTGTATAGGAGGCAACATAATGAGAATAACCAACGGAATGATGCTCGGGAACTCCCTGACCAATATAAATGCAAACAAGACAACTCTGGACATTCTGAACACACAGATGTCGACCCAGAAGAAGATCGCAAGGCCTTCTGACGACCCGGTCGTTGCAATCAGGGCCCTGAGGCTCAGGAGCAACCTGAACGAACTGAACCAGTACTATGAAAAAAACATCACAGATGCAAATGCCCTCCTGGAAGTGACAGAAGAAGCCCTGACAAACATGAGGGACATCGTAAAGGACGTCTACAGCGGCTGCGTCCAGGGATCCAACGGAACCCTCACAGCCCAGGACCGTTCCGCCATTGCAGAGAATTTCCAGGCCCTGAAGGAGCAGTTCTATGCCGAGGGAAACGCCGATTATGCCGGGAGGAATCTGTTTACAGGATACAAGACTGACAAGGACCTGACCTTCGGAGGCGATGACAGCACGGCTTCCTATAGCATAACGGAAACCTTTTCTGCAGATGACGTGGAGTCTGTCACCTGCATTTCCAATGGGCTTGTCCTGGACAAGAACAATCCGGCGGTGATTGCAGCAGCAGACATGCCGGCAAGCACCACCGTATACAGGATGCGACTTGCTTACAGCGGCCTTGATGGGCTGGCAGGCGGCACAGGCAGCCTCACCTATACGGACAACGACGGAAATATCCAGACCGTGGCCGTTACCGGCTATGAAAGCGCTTCGGATGAAGCATATCTTGCAACCCCGGCTGGCGGAATCAGCTACATTGCCGAGACGGGGGAACTGATTCTGGGAGAGGAAATCAGCAAAACCCTGCGTTCCCTTGAGAAACCTGATTCCATAAGCTTCACTTATGAAAAGACGGGATTCGATCAGGGCGAATTGAAGCCTGAGCATTACTTCGACTGCCAGGACAAGACGGATCCGGGAAACGTCATCCCATATACGAAGGAAGCCCAGAGCGTGGAATACACCATAAACTTCAACCAGAAGCTGAAGGTCAATACCGAAGGCAGCGACGTCCTGACGCATAGTGTTGGAAGAGACATAGACGAAATCCTGGAATCTATAAACGATGTGACGGCGGCAGAAAAAAAGGCGGCCGATATCAAATCCATGCTGGAAGATTCACAGTACGAAGGCAGCAGGCAAGCCCTGACCTCCATGCTCGAGGCAGCGGAAAAAGAACTGACCCTGAAATCCGACAGGATGCAGAAGCTCTTCGAAGCCGCCCAGACAAAATTCCAGAATCATGAAACAGACATAAACCTGCAGATCACGGACGTGGGCAGCAGGGTCAACAGGCTCGAGCTCACCCAGAGCAGGCTGGCAGCCCAGCAGACCAGCTTCGAGAAGCTCCAGTCCGAAAACGAGAATCTGGAGCTGTCGGATGTGCTCATCCAGTACACGGCAGCCAAGAACTCCTACGAGGCGTCCCTTACGGCGGCAAGCAGGATCGTGCAGAAGTCGCTGCTGGATTTCCTGTAGAATTCCAGGCTTTCTGAAACGCCAGGAACCATATGGTCCTGCGTGGCTGCTGTCCCTGCGCTTTTCGTGATTGCCGCTTCGCTGCACGCGAAAAGAAACCTCGTGCTGCGGCGCTATTGAACAGCTGCCATAAAAACAAAAAAATTAGACAAAAATAAAGGAAATAGTAGTACAGAATCCCCGGTTCTATGGTAAAATAAATCGTAGCTATTAAGAACTCCTGTCTTGCGAGGTGTTTTTATGCTGAATAGCTACAATAAGTGGAAGAAGTATTTCAGAATGTGAGGGCATTCAAAAAGGACGTTAACAGAAGGGCGGTGGGGAAGATGCTGGCACTCTCGAGAAAAAAGAATGAAGCGATTGTCATCAACAACAATATTGAAATCACTATTCTTGATATCAAAGGCGATCAGGTGAAAATAGGCATCTCTGCTCCAAAAGAAGTTCCTGTATATCGCAAGGAAATTTATTTGCAGATTCAGGAAGCTAATAAGGCGGCGGCAGATGCAGAAGGACTTGATGCTTTAAAAGAACTTCTTAAATAGTAGGAATAAAAAAAGGACGAAATCCCGAGGGTTTTGTCCTTTTTTGCTGGATAAAAAAGTGAAAGACAGCACTTTGCGGTTAAGTACTCAAATATCATGCCGATATATAATGTGAGTAAGAACAAGTTGTTTCTTACTGGTGATGAGGCAAAGTGGCGCATACAGCCAGTATGCATTGTCACAAAATTCAATAGCAGGATTGCAAAAATGCTGAATATCAGATGAGTGTTGAAAAACACGAAAGTATGATGATTGCAGAATGCGAATGAAAAGACATCAGAGCGGACATCAGAGCGGACATCAGAGCGGACATCGGAGCGGACATCAGAGCGGACATCAGAGCGGACATCAGAGCGGACATCAGAGCGGACATCAGAGCGGACATCAGAGCGGACATCAGAGCGGACATCAAAGCGGACATCGAAGCGGACATCAGAGCGGACATCAGGGCAGACATCAGAGCGGACATCAGAGCGGACATCAAAGCGGACATCATGGGGACATCAGGGGTACATCAGAGCGGAAATTAGGTATCAAAGTTTTAGAAAAAAGCTGCAAAACTGATTTGGGGTCAGTTTGCAGCTTTTTTTGCGCATTATGCGGTCTGCAAATCCGGACATGCCTTTTGGTACAGCGATGCAGGGGTCGGCGGTGGAATAAAGTTCCAGGCAGAGGGCGGTATTCATTCGTGTTATGGAGGGAATGAAATCCCTTCAATTAGAAAAAACGTTTTCCAAAAAACTAAGGAAATCTTCTAAATAACCGATAAACATTTTGAGAACAACAATCAGGGGCATGAAAGCAGGGGTTATGCGGAAGGCCTGAACATGAAGGATTAGGTGAGACGATGAGAATAATGACAAAAGCCTTTGGGGAGGCGGAAATTGACGACAGTAAAAAGCTTCATTTTGAGAACGGAATCATCGGATTCCCGGACATGAAGGATTATGTCCTGCTGTTCGACAGCGAAGGAGAGGACGAAGGAAAGCGTGCTTCCGTCATGTGGCTTCAGTCGACAGAGGAACCGATGCTGGCGCTGCCGGTGATGGATCCGCTGCTTGTGAGCGACTGCTACCAGCCATTCTTTGACGCAGCAGTCCTGTCATCCTTAGGGGAGACCCGGGAAGATCTGATGGTGCTATGTGCGCTGACAGTACCTTCCAAAATAGAGAACATGACAATGAACCAGAAGGCTCCGATCCTGATCAATCCGGCAACGAACAAAGCCTGCCAGATTATCTTGGAAAATCCGGAGCTTCAGATAAAATATCCTGTTTATGAAATTTTAAAAAGACGGCAGGAGAAGGCGAGCGCATAGCAGCCGGAAAAGAGAACTGACAGAAGCAGGAGAGTGCCGCTAACGTAAGGGGAATCTCCTGCTTCATCATGAATGAAAAACGTTAGGAGGAGACATCAATGTCAATCAGAATGTCAGGTATGGTTTCGGGAATGGATACCGACTCTATTGTAAAGGAGCTGGTATCGGCCTATTCGACAAAAAAAACTAATCTTGAAAAGGCCCAGACGAAGCTGGAGTGGAAGCAGGACGCCTGGAAGGAGCTAAACTCCAAGATATACAAGCTCTACAGCGGCAAGCTGAGCGCCATGCGCCGGGATTCCGGATACAGCATGAAGATGGCTTCAGTATCAGACGAGACAAAGGCTTCCGTTACGGCAGGGAACGGTGTGCCGGTCGGAACCCAGACCCTGGAGGTGGAGAGCCTTGCGAAATCCGGGTATCTGACCGGGGGAGTGCTCACGCCTGCCAGCGGGACTGTCAGCAGCAGCACGACGCTGGGGGAACTGGGGATTGCGGCGGACACCTCATTTACCATCAAGGCGGGGGACGGGGCCGAGACGGCAATCGAGCTGAAGTCGGGCACCACGGTTGCGGAGCTGCTGACTTCCATCAGGGCCACCGGGGTAAATGCCAGCTTCGACAGCACCAACCAGAGGCTTTTTATCAGCTCAAAACTTAGCGGCGAAGCGAACAATTTCACGATTTCCGCAGCAGGAGCGGACGCAGCGGCGATTGCGGCAAGCACGGCGGCTCTTGAAAACCTGGGCCTGAACGCAGCCGGCGGCGGATTCAAGGTAGAGGGGACGGATGCCTCCATCCTGCTGAACGGGGCGGAATTCACCTCCCAGACCAATTCCTTCAATATCAACGGCCTCACCATTACGGCTAAGGCGGAGACAGCTGCCGGTCAGGCGGTCAGCATCAACACGGCAACGGACACCGAGGGGATATACAAGGGAATCAAGGATTTCCTTACCGAATACAACACCCTTGTCAACGAGATGGATTCCCTATATAATGCCGATTCGGCAAGGGGATACGAGCCGCTGAGCGACGAGGAAAAGGAAGCTATGACCGACGACCAGATTGCGACCTGGGAGAAGAAGATCAAGGATGCGCTCCTTCGGAAGGACAGCACCCTGGGCACTGTTGGTTCCACGATGAAGAATGCCATGGCCCAGACCGTGGAGCTGGACGGCGTGAGCCACAGCCTTTCGGAATTTGGAATCAAGACCCTGGGCTACTTCGCATCAGATGAGAATGAACGGGGAGCCTACCACATTGATGGGGACAAGGACGATTCGGCGACCTCAGGAAATGAAGACAAACTGAAAGCTGCGATTGCAGCCGATCCGGACGGGGTGATCGGATTTTTCAAGGGGCTTGCGACGAACCTTTATGACAAGCTTGATGCGAAGATGAAGAGCACGTCCCTGAACAGTACCTATAAGATCTACAGCGACAAGAAGATGGCTGCCGATTACCTGGAGTATGAAGATAAGCTGGAGCAATGGGACGAGAAGATCGCGGATATGGAGGACTACTATTATAATCGCTTCTCCGCAATGGAGAAGGCCCTTTCAGACCTGGAGGCCAGCTCGTCGTCCCTTGCGTCTCTGCTCGGAAGCTGATTTAGGAGGGAATTAGAAAATGGAGTTAAAAAATGCATATTCCGCATATAACAATAATAAGATACTGACCGCATCGCCGGCAGAGCTTACCCTGATGCTCTATGAGGGGGCAATCAAGTTCTGCAACATCGCAATCATGGGAATCGAACAGGGCGATATCGAGAAGGCTCACAACAACATCGTCAAAGCAGGGAATATCATCAGTGAATTTCAGACGACGCTGGATGAAAAATACCCGGTGGCAAAGGATTTTGACGCGGTTTACAGCTACCTGATCCAGCGCCTGTTCGATGCAAACCTGTCAAAAGATGCGGCAGTCCTGGAGGAGGTCCTGGAGCACCTGAGGATGATGCGGGATACCTGGAAAGAGGTCATGGTCAGGTCGAGGGCGGTTGCTCGGTAGTGGTGAGGCCAGCAGGATAAGGAAGGATGTGTCCGACAGATGGAAATGATGGGAAACTACATGGATATCATGATAAGAAGCCTGGAAAAGAAGAACGGGATTCTGGAGCAGATGCTGGAGCTGAATGAGGAGCAGGGCAGGATGCTGGCGGAGCCGAAGCTCGACGAGGAAGCTTTCAGGGAGAGTGTCCGGAAGAAGTCGGAAATGGTCGAGGAGATCCGCCTGCAGGATGCCGGATTCGAAAAACTCTATGAGCGGGTGAAGTCGGAGCTTCTCAGGAACAGGGACAAGTACCGGGAAGAGATTCAGGAGATGAAGAGTCTGGTTGCCCTGGTCATGGATCATACCGTGTCTGTCAGAAACCTGGAAGAAAGGAACAAGACGTCGCTGCAGAACAGGTTCTGGAGGGAAAAGCAGGAGATCAGGCAGGCAAAGAAGACCACGCGGGCGGCGGCCAGCTATCTCAAGAGCAGCGGACTCATGGGGTATGTGGAGCCGCAGTTTATGGATAGAAAAAAATAGAAAAATTTTTAAAAAAAGTGGATTTGGGTGTTAAGTATCGGCCGGGGATGACGATATAATAGGTAAGCAGGAGCGGATTGGAGCGTACGGCCAGGATGCTTTTGCAGAAGTTTGCCGATGTGCTGAAAGTAAACATGGCGTTGAAAATTCTTTCGATTTGTTGAAAGTATTCATTGATGAAATTCAACAATAAAGCAACGTTATGCTTACAAGGACAAGTAAAAAGCAACAATTCAACAACTATTCAACATGGTGGTAGGTTCAAAGAGCTTAACTACAAATAAGGACAAGGATGTCTGGAAAACAAAATTCAAGGAGGGATTTTATTATGATCATCAATCACAATATGAACGCTATGAATGCTCATAGAAATATGGGGATGAACACAATTAACACAGGTAAGTCAATGGAGAAGCTTTCTTCAGGTTTAAGAATCAACAGAGCTGGTGATGATGCGGCAGGTCTTGCTATTTCAGAAAAGATGAGAGGTCAGATTAGAGGTCTTGACCAGGCTTCGAGAAATGCTCAAGATGGTATTTCATTAATTCAGACTGCTGAAGGTGCATTAAATGAAACGCATTCAATTCTTCAAAGAATGAAGGAACTTTCTACTCAATCTGCGAATGGTACACTAGATGACACTGTTGATAGAGCTGCTATTCAGACAGAAGTTAACAAGTTAAATGAAGAAATGGATAGAATAGCTTCTACAACTAATTTTAATGGTAAAAAGCTTTTGGATGGTTCTATTGGTGCAGGAGCTACAAGTGTAGCGGGATATGATAAGACTTTAACTTTAGCAACAGCAGCAGCAACGGTTACATCGGTAAACGGAGTTGATGCGAAAGCTGCCGATACAATTACATCAGCTGTAACTGGTTCTGAAGTAACGTTTACATCAACAGATGCAGCAGGAAATGCTACAACTAAAGTTGTGGATATAGCAGATGTTTTAACTGATAAAGAAACAGGGGGAACATTTACGGCTGCTACAGGTAAGCAGGGAGTTATTGACCTTACATCAGTTGGACTAGGTAGAATTGAGTTTACGGCTCAAGATGCGACTGCTGATGCAGCTACACTGGCGGCAGATTTGAATACTTTCTTTACTGCTGGTAAAGCAGTTGTTGGAACCCCTGGAGCAGGTGGTTCATTACAGCTTCAGGTTGGCGACTCAACTGATTCAGCGCAGAAGGTTTCTGTTGATATATCAAGTATGAGTTCATCATCTTTAGGCGTAGGCGGTCTTGATGTTTCAAGTCAAAGCGCTGCTACTGCATCTATAGACAAGGTTAAAAATGCTATAAATGCTGTTTCCACTCAAAGAGCTAAGTTAGGTGCAACACAGAATAGATTAGAGCACACAATTAACAACTTAGGAACAACTAGCGAGAACTTAACAGCAGCGGAATCAAGAATCAGAGACGTAGACATGGCTAAAGAAATGATGACATTCTCAAAGAACAACATTCTTAGCCAGGCAGCTCAGGCTATGCTTGCTCAAGCTAACCAGCAGCCACAGGGCGTTCTTCAGTTATTAAGATAATTGATAAGCTTATAAAAGCAATAATAAGGAGTCAGGGTGAAAACTCTGGCTTCTTTTGTGATTTTTTCGAAAGGGAATAAAGACGCTCCGGTCGCAGGCTCCCTCCGCTAAAGTACCAGGCACCATGTACAAAGTGTGAATGAATAATGAATAAAAAATGAACAAGCGAATTGCGGGCACGAAGATGCAGTGGTATCTGCCTCCGTGAACAGATAATGAAGGTTATTCGGTATCAACAAACAGAACTTCGGGTAAAAGCTACAACACTGATTTTGAAACAGAAAGACGCTCCGGTCGCAGGCTCCCTCTGCTAAGGTACCAGGCACCATGTACAAGATGTGAATGAATAATGAACAATAAATGAACAAACGAATTGCAGGCACGAAGATGCAGTGGTACCTGCCCCCGTGAACAGATAAAGACGCTCCGGTCGCAGGCTCCCTCCGCTAAGGTACCAGGCACCATGCACAAAGTGTGAATGAACAATGAACAATAAATGAACAAACGACTTGCGGGCGCAAAGATGCAGTGGTACCTGCCCCCGTGAATAGATAATGACGGTTATTCGATACCAGCTAACAGAACTTCGGGTAAAAGCCCAAACCCTGATTTTGAAACAGAGTTGCAGCTTTTATGTAACTGGTAGCAGAAAAAGCGTGCAAAGACTTGCATGAAGAAAGTAAGTGGGAGGTGATCGGATGGACATAGCAGCATTATCAATAATAATGAGTCAGTCAAGAGTACAGGAATCAGCTGGCATTTCGGTAATGAAGATGGCAATGGATACAGGAAAAGAATCGGCTGCCCAGATGACAGAAATGATGAAGAACATGGCAGTAGATCCTAATCGAGGACTGCATTTGGATGTTCGAGTATAGGTATTGATGAAGAGAAGAACGAAAGTTAAAGTTGGAATTATATGGATATGAGAGTCATGGCGAATATGGTACAGAGAAAGACTTTCTTCGCTCCTTAGAAGTGCAATGCGAAAATTAGAAAAAGGATTTGCCCAAAAAGATGAATATGAATGAACGTTATTTCAAAATAAATTAGATCAATAGGTGAGAATAATGATGAAAAAGAGAGTTATAAAATAGAATTCAATACGTACCAAGTTAGTAGTATCAATGATAGCGCTGTGTGTTCTACCGCTTATTATTTTAGGGATGGGTTCCTATCAGCAATTAAAATCCAAGCTGGATGAAAAGCTAAGATTGACAAGCACACAGACCTTGTCGCAGATAAATGAAAGTTTGCAGGAATACTTTAATGGAATGACTCAATTGATATCTGTGGCTACGGATAATTATCATATAAATCATATAAATGAAGGCGATCATATAACCTATGCAATCGATTTGCCGAAAAATATGAAGGAAAATAATGCAGATATCCTAAATGTGTATTATGGTCTTGCAGACAAGGGAATACATATATATCCCGAAACCGAATTACCTGATGATTACGATCCTACAACGAGACCCTGGTATCAGGATGCAGTTGCTAAGGAGGGCAATGTGATATTGACAACTCCGTATGAAGACGCTTCTACTGGAGACAATGTTATCACAATAGCAAAAGCAGTAGTGAGCAATGGCAAGGTTATCGGGGTGATTGCGATGGATTGCTCATTATCTACTTTGACGGAGAAGATAGGCCAGAAGAAGGTGGGAAATAGCGGCTATATTTTTCTCGCGGACCAGGAGGGCAAGATCATTGCACATCCTAACAGCGAATTGATCAATACGGATACGGCAGCAAAACTGTCATTTTGGTCACAGGCCAAAAAAAATGATAGCGGTTTTGTTGACTATAATTATAATGATGAAAATAAATTTGGGGTATTTCAGACGAATGCGATTACCGGTTGGAAACTGGTTGCGACTCTTGATGACGAAGAGCTTACGGATGATACGAAATCCATATTAAATACCACGTTCATAATTATTGCGTTGATGGCTTTGATATCAATTGGAGTTTCTGTATTTATTAGTTCTGGAATTTCAAAGAACATATCAATGCTCATGTATGTGTTTTCGAAAGCATCCCATGGAGACTTTACAGTAACAATTAAGACAAAAACAAAAGATGAATTTAAAGACTTGGCAGAGTCGTTTAATATTATGATTAAAGATGTATCAAATCTTTTAGGAAATGTGATCCGTTCAGCGGAAACAGTAGAAGAAACGTCCTCTCATCTGGCCTCTATGTCTTCAGAAGCAACACTTGCCGTAGGTGAAGTTGCAAAAGCAATTGACGAAGTTTCCAGAGGTGCAATTACGCAGGCAGAAGAGACGCAGGAAGGTGTCAATGGTATGGAACGGCTGTCAGTAAAACTGGATGAAATTAATGGGAATTCCGATGAAATGGATTTGATAGCAAATAATACAAAAGCGCTAAGCTCAAATGGTCTTATCATGGTTGAAACATTAATTGAAAAGTCCAATAAGACAAAAGCCGCTACGGATGAAGTGAATCGAATTATTGGGGATATGTATGAAAGTTCATTGCAGATCAGTAATATTTCAGACGCATTGGCAGCAATAACGGCACAGACTAATTTATTATCCTTGAATGCAAGCATAGAAGCCGCAAGGGCAGGCGAGGCAGGCAGAGGGTTTGCTGTTGTTGCCAGCGAAATCAGAAATCTGGCAGAGCAGTCTAAGAATTCGACAGAAGAGATAAAAGCAATTATTGAAGATATTCAGTCTAAAGCTTCTAGTGTGGCGGAATCGATCAAAGGTACAAACTTTGTTGTCCAGGAACAAGATGTTGCGGTTGTCGAGACGCAGCAAATATTTGATAAAATACTGAACTCCATTAGTGAGATGGCAAATAAAGTAAGAGAAATAAGGGAATCAATAAAAATAACAAATGAGAATAAATCGGCATTATTATCATCTATGGAAAATATATCAGCAGTATCTCAGGAAACAGCGTCTGCATCTGAAGAAGTAACTGCTTCCACAGAAGAAATAAATGCAACCATGGAAGAATTCACTAGATATTCTGAAAATCTGAAAAATGTAGCGGATCAACTTGGCGTAGAAGTTGGTAAATTTGTAATACAAAAATAGGGTCCGAATACGAAGGAAAGACTGATAAATTATAAAAGTGAAAATATGTACAGATGATTCAAATAGCGTCAGAACGAGGGGAATAAAAAAATATGAAAATAAAGTGGAAAATTGTGTCGGCATCCATAGGGATTATCGTATTATTGACATTATCAATTGTGTTATTTACTCATGAGAAAGTGAATAGCCTTGTTTTCAGTAAAAACAGTGAGGAATTACAGAATTATTCCAATATGGGGCTTCAGTTGTTCGAACGGTCGTATGAGGGCAGCTGGTCCATAAAGGAGGGCAGACTTTTTAAGGGTGATATACAGATTAATGAAAATTATGAATTGATTGATGGCTTTACAAAAGGGAGCCAGGTTCTTGCCACGGTGTTTCAAAATGATATGAGAATCGCGACCAATGTGCAGGATGAAAGTGGAAAGAGAATGATTGGAACGCGGGCATCTGAGGAAGTGATAGACCAGGTCATTAAACAAGGCAGGCCATATTTGGGCACTGCCAATATTCTTGGAAAGTCCGCCCAGACATATTATATTCCGATTAAGGATGAAGGCGGAACAGTAATTGGGATGTGGTTCGTTGGAATTTATACAGATGTGGTTTCGAAAAAGATTGATGATGCAATGATGATCATTGTCTGTCTGGCAGGCATATTATTAGTGGTCGCTGTTCTTGTAGCATATTTACTTGGGAATACCATTGCCAAAGGTATTAAAAGGATTCAGGACAGGCTGCATCTTATGGAAGAAGGAAAATTTGATTTCTGTTTTGAAGAAAAGCTGCTGAAGCGAAAAGATGAAGTTGGTGCTATTGCGCGTTCATCTTATAACATGCAGAGCAAGATAGCGGAAATAATAAAAAACATCCAGATTGAATCTGAGAATGTAAAAGGGATTTCAAGTCAGACTTTTAAGAGAATGGAAGAAGTGCATAGTAATATTGAAGATATTTTAGCAACAACAGAAGAGTTATCAGCAGGAATGGAAGAGACATCAGCTTCGACAGAAGAAATGAATGCCTCTGCCTGTGAAATTGAATCGGAAGTTTCTGACATGAAAGATCGCACATTACGTGGAGAGAATCTGGCGCATGAGATAAAACGGCGTGCAGGAAAACTGAAGGATGAGACAGGGAAATCGCATCAGAACGCAATTGAAATCTATGATAGGACCAACATACAGTTGCGTGAATCAATCAAGAGGACAGGAGCGATAGAAGAAATTAAGGAGCTGTCACAGACTATTCTGCAAATTACAAGTCAGACTAATCTTCTGGCCCTGAATGCCGCAATAGAAGCAGCCAGAGCGGGCGAGGCCGGCAGGGGATTTGCCGTCGTTGCAGATGAAATCAGAGTGCTTGCAGAAAATTCTAAAAATGCTGTATCAAGGATTAATGATATTACCTATAACGTATCAGAAGCAGTAGAAAGTGTTGTACAAGATTCAAAAGCATTGCTTGATTTTGTGGATAATCAGGTTCTGAACGATTATGAAATGCTTGTAGATACCAGCAGGCAATACGATCAGGATGCGGATTCGGTGCAGCAGGTTGTAACAGAGATTCATATAATTGCGGAGCAGTTATATGAAACGATCCAGCAAATGAGACAGGCTATCGATGAAATTACAACCGCAGCGGGCGAAGGCGCTCAAGGAACAACTGATATAGCAGCAAGAGTAGCAGATATTGCTTCCAAAACAGATGATGTGTTGCATCAATCAATGGAAAATAAAAAAAGTGCAGAAAAACTGGACGAAATGGCGGGCTTCTTTCTGTTATAGGTTTTAAATAACCTGTCGAAGAGGTTAATAGAAAAACATAAAAATCAGAAAAACTTTTAATAAATTTTGAAACCGGGTTATCATTTTGGCTGTATTGTGTTATGCTTTTATTTAAAACAAGTCCTAAGGTTTGTGGTTCTGACTGGATATTTCCGGGTAAAAACCGCAATAAGCAGCAAACATTCCTGGATACAGCAACAGCAGCAATCAGCATCATGGTTATCATTTGGGGATTTGAATATTTTTGTACAATGAAACTATACTTCCTGGACCTTGGAAAGCGGATTTCTGAGAAAATGAAATGAGGAATTTGGTGGTAAAAAAAATAAAAAACAATATGGTTATCATCATGATTATCAGTTTAATCAATATGCTTCTTGTTTTCTTGTTTTATCAAGGCGATCTGATTATAAAAAGAGAAGTATATGGAAAGAATATTGAACATGGAATGACAAAATGCGCTGAAGTTGCCAATGGTCTGGACAATATTATTTACCTTGGCGAAAACATTGTTAATTTTATTGATCGGGATTATCAATATTTATCAGACACAAATAATCTGGATAGTATGAAAGAGATGTTGATAAATCAGACTTTTGAGTTGATCAACCAGAATGAAAAATATTTTGAAAATCTGTATATAGGGTATGATCAATATGTATTCAGTGCTGAAAATGGAGTGTATGAAAACTTTTCGCCTGTCGGAAGGCCCTGGTTCGAGAGTGCACTGGAAAGAGACGGACTGGTTATAACAAGTCCCTATGAGGATTTTTATACAGGTGAGACGGTGATCACGATTTCAAAAAGAATCGGAAATACTGATGGCGTTGTGGGGCTGGATATCCTGCAAACAAAAATACTGGAAATGTTAAAAAGGGAAACGGAGAGTGCGGATAGTATAAAGTTGGGCTTTATTATTAACCGGGATGGAATTATCATTGCAAGAACGGATGGTGAACATACTGGGAAATCAGTTGTTGACAGTTCTCTTGCAAATGCAGATAAGCTGGAACCTTACTATGAACAATTACTGAAGGATGATTCGGGTACAATCATGTTTGATCAGGAAGGCTACGCTTATGGCCTGGTCCACCAAAAAACCGCATCCGATTGGCAGGTCGTGTATGTGGTTGATAAAGAAGTGATGAGCAGTGAAACGATGCTATTAAGGCGTCAGTTTGAAATCTATTTTGTAATATCATTCCTACTGTTAAACTCTGTCGTCATTGTTTATAACTACAAAAGACATAAGGCTATAAAATTGAAAGAACGTGCAGAAAATGCAGAAAAAAATCTGCTGGAACACAAAAAACAGCTGGAAAATCTTGTGAACGAAAGAACGGAGAAGATACTGCTGCAATCGAAAAAGTTAGAGGAATTAAATACTGCAGTTATCGATAATTTGGCTGATGTTGTAGAGTTTCGTGATTTGGAGTCAGGACAGCATATCAAACGAATGAAGAATTATGTGGAAATTGTCATAAAGAAGGCAATAGAGTTATACCCGGAGTATGCCAGTTACCAGGACAAAATCGGTAAGATATGTGAGGCTTCTGCGCTGCATGATATAGGTAAGATCGGAATATCGGACCTGATTCTGTTGAAACCAGGAAAACTCACCATAGAAGAATTCGAAGAGATCAAAAAGCATACGATTATTGGAGGAGAGCTGGCGGCAAAAATCCTGGAAAAATATGATGCGGATTTAAAAGAGTTTGGCTATCAAATATGCAGATATCATCACGAAAGATATGATGGCAAAGGATACCCGGACGGCTTGAAAAATGAAGATATACCATTTTGCGCACAAGTGGTTGGAATTGTGGATGTTTATGATGCCCTGATCGAGAAAAGGGTATATAAGAAGCCATTCAGCCATGAGAAGGCTATTGAAATGATTGTAAATGGAGAATGTGGGAAGTTTTCGGAAAAGATCATAAACACTTTATTGCTGGTGGAGGATGAATTAAAAGCGATCGGTCATGAAAATAATTGATTTCATTCTAAAGGGCGGGTGTGGTGCCCGCCAAACCCACCCGGAACCGGACTTGCGGAACTTTCGCATCCGGTTCTTCGCTTTAAAGCAGCAGAAATGCCCGGGTAATCGGTCTGTCTGAAGCAGGTAGTGGATAACCTTTCCAAAATTCTCCTTGCATTTTCCCCTGTTTAGTGTTAAAATATTTAAATCTCACAGGCAAAAAGGCAAAAAGAGTTGACGAATTAAAGGTGTTTGTGATATATTAGACTAGCGATGGAAGTAGGTCTTTTTTTTATGCCTAAAAACAAGAAACAATTCAACAAACAAAGAAATTTAAGTGGAGGTGGAAGTTGTGCGCGTAAAGATAACATTGGCATGTACAGAGTGTAAACAGCGTAATTACAACAGTACAAAGGATAAGAAAGCTCATCCTGACAGAATGGAAACAAAAAAATACTGTAGATTCTGTAAAACACACACATTACACAAAGAAACTAAGTAAGAAATTAGAAAACTGACAAAGGAAGTGTAGGAATGGGAGAAACTGTAGTTGCAGAAAAAGCCCCCAAAAAGAGCTGGTTCAAAGGTCTTAAAGCAGAATTTAAGAAAATTTCCTGGCCAGACAAGAAATCACTTGGTAAACAGACTACAGCAGTTGTAGTCGTATCTATCTTCTTAGGTGTAATTATTTCCGTAATCGATCTGATCGTAAAATACGGAGTCGAATTCCTAGTAAAATAAAGGCAAAGGTGATTTTATGTCAGAGACAAACTGGTATGTAGTCCATACCTATTCAGGGTATGAAAACAAGGTTAAGGCCAACATTGATAAAACAATTGAAAACAGACATCTTGAGGATCAGATTCTTGAAGTAAGGGTTCCGATGCAGGATGTTGTCGAAGTGAAGAACGGTGCTAAAAAGCAGGTTCAGAAAAAGCTCTTCCCGGGATATGTTCTTATCAATATGATAATGAATGATGACACCTGGTATGTTGTAAGAAACACCAGAGGTGTTACCGGATTTGTTGGTCCTGGATCTAAACCGGTTCCACTCACTGAAGCCGAAATGAAACCATTAGGAATCAGAACAGACGAGATTGCAATCGACTATGGTGTGGGTGACAGTATTATCGTTACCGGAGGAGTCTGGAAGGATACCGTTGGTATGGTTCAGACAATCAATCAGCACAAACAGTGCGTTACAATCAACGTTGACCTGTTCGGCCGTGAAACGCCGGTAGAAATAAGTTTCACAGAAGTTAAAAAAATGTAACAAAGTAAAAGCGTCCGGTATTGCCGGATCGTGGGAGGGAAATCCCCGCAAACACCACATTATTTAGGAGGTGCCTAAAATGGCAAAGAAAGTCACAGGTTATATCAAATTACAGATCCCTGCTGGAAAGGCAACACCAGCTCCACCAGTTGGTCCTGCACTTGGACAGCACGGTGTAAACATTGTACAGTTCACAAAGGAATTCAATGCTAAAACAGCAGATCAGGACGGAATTATCACTCCTGTAGTTATCACTGTTTATGCTGACAGAAGCTTCAGCTTCATCACAAAAACTCCGCCTGCAGCTGTATTACTTAAGAAAGCCTGCAACCTCAAATCAGGTTCTGCAGTTCCTAACAAGACAAAAGTTGCTACAATTACAAAAGCTGAAATTCAGAAAATCGCTGAATTCAAAATGCCTGACTTAAATGCAGGAAGCCTTGATGCAGCAATCAGCATGATCAGCGGAACTGCAAGAAGCATGGGTATCACTGTAGTAGAGTAGCGGATGACCATTGAGTCTGAATATGTTTTTGAACTTAATGCAGAACTAAAAAAGGAAACATCAAACAAACGTGGGAGGGTTTGCTCCCGATAATACCACTAGGAGGTT
Source organism: Anaerobium acetethylicum (assembly GCF_900096945.1). Classification (GTDB taxonomy): domain Bacteria; phylum Bacillota; class Clostridia; order Lachnospirales; family Lachnospiraceae; genus Anaerobium; species Anaerobium acetethylicum. Next base: position 42,007 of record NZ_FMKA01000014.1, read on the forward strand.
ATTTATATGAAACGAGGAAAAAGATACGCTGAGGCTGCTAAATTAGTAGACCGCGCAACTCTTTACGATACAGCAGACGGTATTGCATTAGCAAAAAAATCTGCAGTAGCAAAATTTGATGAAACAATCGAAGCTCACATCAGAACAGGCTGTGATGGACGTCACGCTGATCAGCAGATCCGTGGTGCAGTTGTATTACCACACGGAACTGGTAAGGTAGTTAAGATCTTAGTTTTCGCGAAAGGCGATAAAGTTGCAGAAGCAGAAGCAGCTGGAGCAGATTTCGTAGGCGGAGAAGAATTAATACCTAGAATCCAGAACGAAGGCTGGTTTGATTTCGACGTAGTAGTTGCTACACCTGACATGATGGGTGTTGTTGGTCGTTTAGGACGTGTACTCGGACCTAAAGGATTAATGCCAAACCCAAAAGCTGGTACAGTTACTATGGACGTTACGAAGGCAGTTAACGACATCAAAGCTGGTAAGATTGAGTACAGATTAGATAAAACAAACATTATCCATGTGCCAATTGGAAAAGCTTCATTCACTGAAGAAAAATTAGCGGACAACTTCCAGACGCTTATCGCTGCAATTGTCAAAGCAAAACCATCAGCAGTTAAGGGACAGTTCTTGAAGAGTGTAACACTTACTTCAACTATGGGACCTGGCGTAAAACTTAACCCTGTTAAGTTCCTGTAATAATTTTGTGTTGACATCTGCAATATAGAATGTTATAATTCAAAACTGTGGAACGCAGTTAATGTGTTCTGCAGTTGTAAAAGCAACAAACTGCCGTAGACAGTAGGTGCCGTAAGGCATAAGTTTGAAACGCCTACCGAGGATATGATTTCTGATAAGAATGAATTCTAAATCCTCTTTGTCTTAGGAGCAATCTGAAGATAAAGAGGATTTTTTTAATCTTAGAGGCGACCGGCAGAAAAATCTTATAAGGAGGTGCACCATTAATGGCAAAAGTAGAAATTAAGAAACCTATCGTAGAAGAAATTTCTGAAAGCATCAAGGACGCACAGTCAGTTGTATTAGTTGACTACCGTGGACTTACAGTAGAACAGGATACGAAATTACGTAAACAGTTAAGGGAAGCAGGTATTACTTATAAAGTTTATAAGAATACAATGATGAACTTTGCATTCAAAGGAACTGCTTTCGAAGCTCTTGCTCCACATTTAGAAGGACCAAGCGCAATCGCAATTTCAACTACTGATGCGACAGCTCCAGCGAGAATCTTAAATGATTTCGTTAAAACAGCTCCAGCATTAGAATTAAAAGCAGGCGTTGTAGAAGGAAAATACTACGACGAAGCAGGCATTAAAATTGTTGCTGCTATTCCATCAAGAGAAGTTCTTCTTGCGAAGTTACTTGGAAGCATGCAGTCACCAATCACAAACTTTGCTCGTGTTATCAAACAGATCGCAGAAGCAAAAGAAGCTTAATCTGGCAGCTTAAGACAGATGACGGGGTCTGGACCATAAGTCCTGAAGAACCCGGAAAAACAGTAATCACAATAAGAAACGGATAACCGTTCTATTGTCAAAACAAAAAAATAATCGGAGGTACAATAAAATGGCAAAATTAACAGCAGCAGAAATGATCGAAGCAATCAAAGAATTAACTGTAGTAGAATTAAATGATTTAGTAAAAGCATGTGAAGAAGAATTTGGTGTATCAGCAGCAGCAGGTGTTGTAGTTGCAGCAGCTGGCCCAGCAGCAGAAGTTGAAGAAAAAACTGAATTCAACGTAGAATTAACTGAAGTAGGCCCTAACAAAGTTAAGGTTATCAAAGTTGTTCGTGAAGCTACTGGCTTAGGCTTAAAAGAAGCTAAAGAAGTTGTTGACGGAGCTCCAAGCATCGTTAAAGCTGACGCAGCTAAAGCAGAAGCAGAAGAAATCAAAGCTAAACTTGAAGCAGAAGGCGCTAAAGTTACTCTTAAGTAATTAAAGCCTTTTTACATTTGGAAATGCCTGCATTCCGGCCTGGCCGGTTGCAGGCATTTTTGCGTTATAAGAGCATGTCCAGTGAAGTTGGTCCATGCCCCTGTAATGCAAAACCCTCCGGGGGATGTGCAGTCGGGCTTTTGGTATATGATTGGCTGCCACGGGAGTTGAAGCGGCGAATCCACTTTTTGTGATTTCATTTGCCAGCCGAAGCACAGCGATGCAAAACATGGCTTGATGAGCAGCTTTATGAAGACGTTGGTACTTAGGCCGCGTATTCTGCGGCCTTACGTACCACTACGCCTTCATCTAAGTGAGAGCGCGCTGCGAATAAACATGTTTTGCATCGCGTCCTGTAAGAAAAAACAAAAAAGCCTTGACAGGTCTTGTGCTTTGTGTTAGCATGGAGAATGCACTATTGTGGTGGCATATGCCTAAGAATGAATGCACTAGTTTAGTCTATCAAAATAACTGCATTTAATATATAAAAAACAAGGGGTGAAACGTCAATGGAGAAAAACAGAATACGTCCTGTAAAAAGTGGTAAAAGTGTTCGGATGAGTTATTCAAGACAAAAAGAGGTACTCAAAATGCCTAACTTAATTGAGGTTCAGAAGGATTCCTATCAGTGGTTTCTGGATGAAGGTCTCAGGGAAGTTTTCGCAGATATCTCTCCAATATCCGATTATAGCGGACATTTAAGTCTTGAATTCGTGGATTTTGTTTTATGTGAAGATGATGTGAAATATTCAATCGAAGAATGTAAAGAGAGAGATTCGACTTATGCTGCGCCGTTAAAAGTCAAAGTAAGACTGTACAACAAACAAACTGACGAAATTAATGAGCATGAGATCTTTATGGGTGACCTGCCGTTAATGACAGCAACCGGAACATTCGTAATCAATGGAGCTGAAAGGGTTATCGTAAGCCAGCTGGTTCGTTCCCCGGGTATTTATTATGCAATAGGTCATGATAAGATTGGTAAAACATTATATTCATCAACTGTTATTCCTAACAGGGGTGCCTGGTTGGAATATGAAACAGACTCCAATGACGTTTTCTATGTTCGTGTTGACAGAACCCGTAAAGTACCGATCACTGTTCTTATCAGGGCGTTAGGCTTTGGTACGAATGCTGAAATCATTGAATTATTTGGCGAAGAACCTAAGATAATGGCGAGTATCACAAAAGATACTTCAGACAGCTATCACGAGGGTCTTTTAGAGTTATACAAAAAAATCCGTCCAGGCGAACCGCTTACTGTTGAAAGTGCAGAGAGCCTTATCACCAGCATGTTCTTCGATCCGAGAAGATATGACCTGGCCAAAGTCGGAAGATATAAATTCAACAAAAAGCTTGCTCTGAGAAACAGAATCAGAGGACATATCCTTTCTAATGATGTAATTGATACGACTACTGGAGAAATCCTTGCAACAGCAGGAACTGAAGTTACGCTTGAACTGGCAGATACAATCCAGAATGCAGCTGTTCCTTCTGTAATGATTCAGGGAGAAGAACGCAATGTGAAGGTTATCTCCAATATGATGGTAGAGATCACTAATTTTGTCGACTGCAATCCTAAGGAATTAGGAGTTACGGAAGAAGTGTTCTATCCTGTTCTTGCTAAAATCCTGGAAGAAAATGAAAGCCAGGAAGACATTTTTGATGCAATCAAAAAGAATATCGCTGAGCTTATCCCGAAACATATTACGAAGGAAGACATCATTGCTTCTATTAACTATAATATCCACCTTGAATACGGAATCGGAAATGCCGATGACATCGACCACCTTGGAAACAGAAGAATCAGGGCGGTAGGTGAACTGTTGCAGAACCAGTACAGAATCGGTCTTTCAAGACTGGAACGTGTTGTAAGGGAAAGAATGACGACTCAGGATCTGGACGGAATTTCTCCGCAGTCCCTGATCAATATCAAACCAGTAACTGCAGCTGTTAAGGAATTCTTCGGAAGTTCCCAGCTTTCACAGTTCATGGATCAGAATAACCCTCTTGGTGAGCTTACTCATAAGAGACGTCTTTCAGCGCTTGGTCCTGGCGGTCTTTCACGAGACAGAGCCGGTTTCGAGGTTCGAGATGTTCACTATTCCCATTATGGAAGAATGTGCCCTATCGAAACACCTGAAGGTCCTAACATCGGTCTGATCAACTCCCTTGCTACCTATGCAAGGATCAATGAGTACGGCTTCATTGAAGCGCCATACAGAAAAATCGACAAAACAGATATCAACAATCCTGTTGTAACTGAAGAAGTTGTTTACATGACAGCGGACGAAGAAGATAACCATCACGTGGCACAGGCGAATGAGCCTCTGGACGAAAACGGACACTTCAAGCACAACAGCGTTTCGGGCCGTTACAGAGAAGAAACACAGGAATACGAAAAGGGCGCATTCGATTATATGGACGTGTCTCCTAAGATGGTATTCTCAGTTGCGACTGCGCTTATTCCATTCCTTGAAAATGATGATGCTAACCGTGCCCTCATGGGATCGAACATGCAGCGTCAGGCCGTTCCACTTCTTATTACAGAAGCACCGGTTGTAGGTACAGGTATGGAACCAAAGACGGCTGTCGATTCAGGTGTATGCGTTGTTGCCCGTAAATCAGGCGTTGTTACAAGATCCACTTCAAAGGAAATCACAATCAAAAACGACGATGGAAGCAGAGATGTTTACCGTCTTACGAAATTTGCACGAAGCAACCAGAGCAACTGCTACAACCAGAAGCCGATTGTGTTTAAAGGCGAAAAAGTCGAAGAAGGCCAGGTTATCGCTGATGGACCTTCCACACAGAATGGTGAGATTGCCCTTGGAAAGAATCCGCTGATCGGATTTATGACATGGGAAGGCTACAACTATGAAGATGCCGTTCTGTTAAGCGAAAGATTAGTACAGGAAGATGTTTATACATCAGTACATATAGAAGAATATGAAGCAGAAGCAAGGGATACCAAGCTCGGACCAGAAGAGATCACAAGGGACGTTCCTGGCGTCGGCGATGATGCTTTAAAAGACCTTGATGAAAGAGGTATCATCAGAATCGGTGCCGAAGTACGTGCCGGTGACATCCTTGTCGGTAAAGTAACTCCTAAGGGAGAGACAGAACTTACTGCAGAAGAAAGACTGCTCCGCGCAATCTTTGGAGAAAAAGCAAGAGAAGTAAGGGATACTTCATTGAAAGTGCCTCACGGCGAATACGGTATTGTTGTTGATGCAAAAGTATTTACCAGAGAAAACGGTGATGAACTTTCACCTGGCGTTAACCAGGCAGTCTGCATCTATATCGCTCAGAAGAGAAAAATCTCTGTTGGTGATAAGATGGCCGGCCGTCATGGTAACAAGGGTGTTGTTTCCAGAATTTTACCTGTAGAAGATATGCCGTTCTTACCTAACGGACGTCCTCTTGATATCGTGCTGAACCCTCTGGGCGTTCCTTCACGTATGAACATCGGTCAGGTTTTGGAAATCCACTTAAGCCTTGCGTCAAAAGCATTAGGATTTAACATTGCAACTCCTGTATTTGATGGTGCAAACGAAGATGACATCATGGATACTCTGGAACTTGCAAATGATTATGTAAACCTTGAATGGGAAGAATTCAAGGCGAAATATGAAAATGATCTTCTTCCTGAAGTAATGGACTATCTCTGGACAAACAGAGCCCATAGAGCTGAATGGAAAGGTGTTCCGCTTTCACGTGACGGTAAAGTCAGACTGAGAGACGGCAGGACAGGAGAATATTTTGACAGTTCGGTAACAATCGGACACATGCACTATTTGAAACTGCATCATCTTGTTGATGATAAGATCCATGCACGTTCAACAGGTCCTTACTCACTTGTAACACAGCAGCCGCTCGGTGGTAAAGCACAGTTCGGTGGACAGAGGTTTGGTGAAATGGAAGTTTGGGCACTGGAAGCTTATGGTGCTGCATACACGCTCCAGGAAATCCTGACAGTTAAATCTGATGATGTGATCGGACGTGTTAAGACTTATGAAGCAATCATCAAGGGAGATAATATTCCTGAACCAGGAATTCCGGAATCATTCAAGGTTCTTCTTAAGGAACTTCAGTCTCTGGGACTTGATGTCAGAGTATTGAGAGAAGATCGTACAGAAGTTGAAATTATGGAAACGATAGATTACGGCGATGCTGACCTGAATACCATTATCGAAGGTGACAAGAATGTTGGTTTTGAAGAGAGTAGATCATACGGAGCACTGGGCTTCAAAGAACAGGTCTTTGAAAATGAAGAGCTTGTAGATTTTGAAGAACCGGAAGACGACGATGAAACATTTTTTGAAGACGAAACAGTTTCTGACGATGATATGTAATTTCAAATAGAAGGGAGTGCCATAGATGCCGGAAACAACAAATAACGAAACCTATCAGCCGATGACGTTTGATGCGATTAAAATCGGATTAGCTTCCCCTGAAAAAATCAGGGAATGGTCAAAAGGCGAGGTAAAAAAACCGGAAACTATAAATTATAGAACCTTAAAACCTGAAAAAGACGGTCTTTTCTGTGAAAAGATCTTCGGACCAAGCAAGGACTGGGAATGTCACTGCGGTAAATACAAGAAAATCAGATATAAAGGTGTAGTATGTGACCGATGCGGCGTTGAAGTAACCAAAGCCAACGTCCGTAGGGAACGTATGGGCCACATCGAGCTTGCAGCTCCAGTTTCACATATCTGGTATTTCAAGGGTATCCCCAGCCGTATGGGTCTTATACTTGACCTGTCTCCAAGGACGCTTGAAAAGGTGCTTTATTTCGCATCCTACATCGTACTTGAAAAAGGAGAGACAAACCTCCAGTACAAGCAGGTGTTGAGTGAAAAAGAATACCAGGAAGCAAGAGATACTTATGGAAATAAATTCAGGGTCGGAATGGGAGCGGAATCCGTACAGGAACTTCTCCAGGCAATCGATCTTGAAAAAGAGGCAAAAGAACTGAAGCACGGTCTCAAGGATGCAACTGGACAGAAAAGGGCAAGAATCATAAAGAGACTGGAAGTTGTTGAAGCTTTCAGAGGTTCAGGAAACAAGCCTGAATGGATGATCATGAATGCAGTCCCTGTAATTCCGCCAGACCTTCGTCCGATGGTTCAGCTGGATGGCGGACGTTTTGCGACATCCGATCTGAATGACCTTTACAGAAGAATCATCAACAGAAACAACCGTCTGCAGAGGCTGTTGGATCTTGGAGCTCCTGATATCATCGTAAGAAATGAAAAAAGAATGCTTCAGGAAGCAGTTGATGCCCTGATCGATAACGGCAGAAGAGGAAGGCCTGTAACAGGACCTGGAAACAGGGCACTGAAATCACTTTCAGATATGCTGAAAGGAAAATCAGGACGTTTCCGTCAGAATCTTCTCGGTAAACGAGTCGATTATTCAGGACGTTCGGTTATCGTCGTAGGACCGGAACTTAAGATCTACCAGTGCGGTCTTCCGAAAGAAATGGCTATCGAATTATTCAAACCTTTTGTTATGAAAGAATTAGTGGCAAACGGTACTTCGCATAATATTAAAAATGCTAAGAAAATGGTTGAAAGGCTTCAGCCTGAAGTGTGGGATGTATTAGAAGATGTCATCAAAGAACATCCGGTTATGCTTAACCGTGCACCTACTCTCCATAGACTTGGTATCCAGGCTTTTGAACCGATCCTTGTTGAAGGTAAGGCAATCAAGCTTCATCCGCTGGTATGTACTGCATACAATGCCGATTTCGATGGTGACCAGATGGCTGTCCATCTGCCTTTATCAGTAGAAGCACAGGCAGAATGCCGCTTCCTGCTGTTGTCACCAAACAACCTTCTGAAACCTTCAGATGGTGCTCCTGTTGCCGTTCCTTCACAGGATATGGTTCTTGGTATCTATTACCTTACACAGGAAAGACCTGGAGCTAAAGGAGAAGGACATTTCTTCAAGAATCTGAATGAAGCAATTCTTTCCTACGAAAATGAAGGAATAACACTTCACTCCAGGATCAATGTCAGGTCAGTAAAAACGGATGCTGATGGAAATGAAGTTATGGGAGTGATCCAGTCGACTTTGGGACGTTTCATTTTCAATGAAATTACGCCACAGGATTTAGGCTTTGTTGACAGGACCAATCCTGAAAACTTATTCAAGTTAGAAGTTGATTTCCACGTAGGAAAGAAACAGTGTAAACAGATACTTGAAAAAGTAATCAATACTCATGGCGCAACAAAGACTACTGAATTTTTAGATGATCTGAAAGCTATGGGTTACAAATATTCTACAAGAGCAGCAATGACAGTTTCTATTTCTGATATGACTGTGCCGCCTGAAAAGCCACAGATGATCCAGGAAGCACAGGATACGGTTGACAGGATTACAAAGAACTACAAACGTGGTCTTATTACTGAAGAAGAGAGATATAAAGAAGTTGTAAACACCTGGAAAGATACGGATGATCGTCTGACGACCGCCCTGCTTACAGGACTTGATAAGTACAACAATATCTTTATGATGGCGGATTCCGGTGCCCGTGGTTCTGACAAGCAGATCAAACAGCTTGCCGGTATGCGTGGACTTATGGCGGATACATCTGGCCGTACAATCGAGCTCCCTATCAAATCAAACTTCCGTGAAGGTCTTGACGTACTGGAATACTTCATGTCAGCCCATGGTGCCCGTAAAGGTCTTTCCGATACAGCCCTCCGTACAGCGGATTCAGGTTACCTGACAAGACGTCTTGTTGACGTTTCGCAGGAACTGGTTATCCGTGAAGTGGACTGCTGCGAAGGAAAAGAAGCTCCGGGAATGTATGTAACTGCATTCATGGACGGAAATGAAGAAATCGAAAGCCTTCAGGAAAGAATCACAGGAAGATATTCCTGCGAAATCATCACAGATGATGAAGGAAAAGTAATCGTTAAGGCAAATCATATGATTACACCGAAACGTGCAGCCGCAATTGTCAAGACAGGCGTTGAAATGGTTAAGATCCGTACAATCCTTACATGTAAATCCCATGTAGGCGTATGTGCGAAATGCTACGGCGCCAACATGTCAACAGGTGAAGCTGTACAGGTAGGTGAAGCAGTAGGTATCATTGCAGCCCAGTCTATCGGTGAACCGGGTACACAGCTTACGATGCGTACATTCCATACGGGCGGTGTTGCCGGCGACGATATCACACAGGGTCTTCCCCGTGTCGAAGAACTTTTTGAAGCCAGAAAGCCAAAGGGTCTTGCTATCATCGCTGAATTCGGCGGTGTTGCAAACATCAAAGATACAAAGAAGAAACGTGAAGTTATCATTACTGATAATGAAACCGGAGAGATGAAGGCATATCTGATTCCTTATGGTTCAAGAATCAAGATCCAGGACGGCGTTACATTAGAAGCGGGCGATGAGCTTACAGAAGGTAGCGTTAACCCACATGATATCCTGAAGATAAAGGGTGTTCGTGCGGTACAGGATTACATGATTCAGGAAGTTCAGAGAGTTTACCGTCTCCAGGGCGTTGAGATCAACGATAAGCATATCGAGGTTATCGTTAGACAGATGCTTAAGAAAATCAAAATTGAAACAAACGGCGATTCCGATCTTCTGCCTGGAACATTGGTTGACGTTCTTGATTTCAATGACATAAATGAAAAATTGATTGAAGAAGGCATGGAACCAGCAGAAGGAAAACAGGTAATGCTCGGTATCACCAAAGCATCCCTTGCAACCGACTCCTTCATGTCAGCAGCATCCTTCCAGGAAACTACAAAGGTTCTTACGGAAGCTGCAATCAAAGGCAAGATCGATAACCTGATTGGCCTCAAGGAAAATGTTATCATCGGTAAACTGATTCCTGCAGGTACAGGTATGAAGAGATACCGTTCTGTAAAACTTGATACAGATACAAAAGAAATCGAGCTTACGGAAGATTTGCTGGAATTTGAAGAAATCGAGAATGGATTCGATGAAGAAGAGCTGATGCTCGAAGAGGATTTCGCGCTCGATGATTCAGAGAACGATGCTGAAGAGTAGAATGTTGATACGGTAATCCGGAAGGAAGACCGAATAGTGAGCAGATCATATTGACAAGCCGGACATTTTGGTGTCCGGCTTGTTTTTTTTGTTTTTGGGAGTAGAGTGTCAAAAGCCCATTTACAAAAGGGGGTTCGTCAATTTGCACAGTTTTTTGTAATGAGGACGTCATACAAAACGTGTTGATTCGCAACGCGCTCTCGCTTAGATGAAGATGTAGTGGTACGTAGGGCCGCAAAACACGCGGCCCAAGTACCAACGTCTTCATAAAGTTGCTCATCAATTCATGTTTTGTATGACTGTGTTGTAGCTGGCAACTGTGCAAATTGACGAAGCTGAACGTTGTAGAGGGCTTTTGACGCGCTAATCTTTATAGGAAATTCCTTGGAATTCCTATAAATCAAAAAAGCTCCGTGAGGAGACGCATGACGTGTAGTCGGGCTTGTATTATTTGACTGACTGGTGCTAGTGATTCCTCTGTGTGAAAACGACAACGGTTACTTTCGTTTTGTTTTCACTTGTTGCATTTTAGTTGTTAATAGGGTAGAATATATGTATGGGATAAAATTTGCAGGTTTCAGATACTATACATAGATTGGAGCGGGGATATGATGAAAAAAAGGATGGATTTTATTATTCAGGAGCTTGAAGAAAAAGGTAGTGTGCGTGTGGCGGATCTGAGCAGACAGCTTGGGTGTTCGGAAGTGACGATCCGGAATGACATCCAGAAGCTTGAAGAAAGAGGACTTCTTGTCAGGACGCATGGAGGGGCTGAAAGTATCGGGGCTCAGCTGAATATAGCTTTTGATGGCGGGAATGTATACAAAAATGGAGATAAAAAAAGGAGAATTGCTGAAAAGGCATATACATACATTGAGAATAACGATACAATCATTCTCGATGATGCCTCAACAAGCTACTATCTGGCGAAGTGTATAAAGGAGAATGCCTCAAAGCACCTTATTGTGATTACGAATTCCCTTGTTGCGGCAGGTATGCTGGCTGATGTGAAGCATGTGGATCTTTTTATGCTGGGAGGCCAGGTTGGTGGAAAACTGGCATCCACAATGGGGGATGTTACGGCAAGATATCTGGAAGAATGCCATGCGAATAAGGCTTTCATCAGTGCTCACGGCATTAATTTCGATGTCGGTATTACATCTATAGGTTCGCCCCAGATGCAGGTGAAAAATGCGATTCTCAGGGCCAGCAATGAGGTGTTCCTGCTGGCTGACAGCAGCAAATTCGGAGGGGGATATATACTTACCGTATGTCCGCTCTCGAGAATTGAGCGTATCATTACCGATGATGAGATCAAGCCTGAATATATGAAAAAGGCGGAAGAATCAGATGTAAAACTTGATATTGTGTAGGGCGGGATATTCGTGTATAATTCATTTAGAATATCATGCTTATAGAAACGGGATTTATGCGCAGCGTCATGTTGCGCCTGTCCTGGTTTAGATAACAAAAATAGAGACCGGAATTCAATTTGCTAAAGAGAAATTGAATTCCGGTCTTTTTTGTTTATAGGAGTGGAGTGTCAAAAGTTCATTTGCAAAATGGTATTAGTCAATTTACACGGTTTTTTGAATGAGGACGTGATACAAAACATGTTGATTCGCACCGCGCTCTCGCTTAGATGAAGACGTAGTGGTACGTAGGGTTGCTGATCAGATGGCGATATTCTGGCTGTAATGCTTCTGTGCATCCCGGATCAGCGTATTGAATGCATCCGCCTCCCATGCGCTTCTGCCGACGAAGAGCCCGTCTATGGATGGCTGGACGATCAGATCGTTTGAATTGCCGGGATTGACGCTTCCGCCATAGAGAACGGGAATTTCCTCTGCGGCCGTTCCGAAAATCTCGAGCAGACAATTCTTGATGATCCGATGTTTCTCTTCGGCATATTCGACGGTTGCCGGTATTCCGTTGACGCCGATTGCCCAGACTGGCTCATATGCAACCAGGATTCGGGATATATTTTCCGGTGAAACGTTGTGGAATCCGACTTTCAGCTGTGTCCGGATAATTTCATCGCTAATGCCGTAATTTTTTTCGTCCAGAGTTTCCCCTACGCATAAAAGAGCGGTGAATCCATGCTCCAGTGCGGTCTTTACCTTCAGATTTTCAGTTGAATCCTTTTCACCGAATATGTGGCGCCTTTCTGAATGGCCGATCATTACAAGGTCCAAAGCCAGTTCCTTGAGCATGAGAGGGGAAATTTCACCAGTGAACTGTCCCTGGTCTTCCCAGCATATATTCTGGGCTCCGAGCTTGACCAGGTTCCTGTCGATGCACCCTGCAGCGCTGCTCAGGGATGTGTAGGATGGAATGACGAACAGTTCCATGTCATTTCTGCTGATGTTGCTTGTAAGGTCTGCCAGTTCCTGCAGATAAGAAGTGGTGTCTTTGATGTTTTTGTACATTTTCAGGTTTGTACCAAAATATAATTTTTTCATATGGCTGCCTCCGTGGCTGCTGTGGGAAAACAGCAGTGTTATAATTTTTGTTTTCGTTGAGATAAGTTTACATCCTATAGAAAGAAAAGGCAAGCTAAAACGAAAACAAACATAAGTTAAAAGATAGAGTTAAAATATTAAAAGAAAGCCATAGAAAGAATAAATGAAGAAAAATATAGCAAAACGCACAATAAACAGTCGATAAAACTAACATATATGACCAAAATGCAAAAAGTACTTGTAATACAAGATGAAATGGTATATATTAAAAACAGTTAAACGAAAGCAAAACGCAAGTTTGCGAAAATCAAAAGAAGTGAAAAAGTATAAACTCGAAAAGAAATGAAAAGGAGAATTGCAATGGGTAATGAAATGTTTAAACCTGTAACTGCCATAACAATGGGTGATCCGGCTGGAATTGGACCGGAAATAGTGGTTGGCACAATGCTCGACCAGGAAATACATGACTGCTGCAGACCGTTTGTAATCGGCAGCATCGACGTGCTTGAGAAAGCGGCAAAAGTACTGAATAAAGACCTGAAATACAATAAGATCTCTGATCCGTCAGAAGCGGAATATAAAATGGGTACTTTGGATGTTCTGGAAACCAAAGACTACGATACTGATACTCTTGAATGGGGTAAGGTTCAGGCACTCGCCGGCCAGATGGCTATCGACTGGATCATGAAATCCATCGAACTGGGTATTGATGGCAAGGTTGATGCAGTTTCTACAGCACCTATCCATAAGGGAGCTATCAAGCTGGTAGGGATAAAGGAACCGGGACATACGGAAATCTATCAGAATGTTACGAATTCTCCTTATGCGCTTACAATGTTTGCGTGCCACAAGTTAAGAGTATTCTTTGTAAGCCGCCACATGTCAGTCATTGATGCCTGCAGATTTGCAGACAAGGATAATGTTCTTGAAAATATCATAAACATCAACAAAGAACTACAGAAAGTCGGAATTGAAAATCCGAAAATCGCAGTGGCGGCATTAAATCCACATGGCGGAGACAACGGACTTTTTGGAAGAGAAGAAATAGACCAGCTCGAACCGGCTGTCAGAGCAGCTCAGGAAATGGGGATCAACGCAGTCGGCCCGTGTCCTGCGGATTCAGTTTTTCATATTGGAAAGTCAGGATGCTATGACGCGATTCTTTCGCTTTACCATGACCAGGGACACATCGCCTGCAAAACATTGGATTTTGAAAAATCGGTAACCCTGACCTTCGGTCTTCCATTTATCAGAAGTTCGGTAGATCATGGAACCGCATTCGATATAGCGGGAAAAGGAATTGCAGGAGAAGTGAGCTTGATCGAATCCACAAAAGTAGTTGCCGAATATGCGGCGCGTATGCGTAGCAGAGCGAATTAGAGCAGATTAAAGAGCGAAACATGATTTCTTTCAGGGAGGAAAAAGTTATGCCATTAATTGGAGCAGTAGCAGATGATTTAACGGGAGCAACCACGACAGGCGTCCTGCTTGCCCGTTCTCGTGCAAGAACAGCAGTATTTTTCAATGAAGAGGCTGCGGAAAGTGCGGAAGATGCAGCGCAGCTGGATGCGATTCTGGTAAGCAGCAACAGCAGGCCGCTTCCGGCCGGCGAAGCATACGAAAAGGTAAAATCGGCAACACAGGCTTTACAGCGTATGGGAGTCAGATATTTTACAAAAAGGATAGACACCACCCTTCGAGGCGGAGTCGGAGTGGAAATCGATGCGATGATGGACTGCATCGGAAATGACGTGGTAGCGGTCGTCGTTCCGGCAATGCCCCAGTCAAGGAGGATTCTGGTTGGCGGGTTCTCGGTGATCGACGGAGTTGCGCTGATCAAGACTCCGGTTGCACAGGATGTGCGTACGCCGGTGCGTGAAAACTATATTCCGAGACTTCTGGCAGGACAGACGAAAAGAAATGTAGGCCTTGTGAAATTGGATGCGGTTCTTGCAGGAACAGTATGCATCAAAGAAGAACTGGCAAAAACCAGAGCGGACGGAAATGAAGTAATCGTTGTGGATGCCATTACCCTTGATGATGTGGAAAAAATAGCAAAAGCCTGTGTGGAACTGGAATGGAACGTTCTTGCAGTCGATCCCGGCGCTTTCACCTCCAAACTGGCATACTGCAGAGGCCTCATACAGCAGGAAGAGGCGAATATCCCTGAAGAAACAGGCGAAGACCTGAATAAAACGGTGCTGATTGCTGCTGGAAGCGCAACGCCTGTTACAAAGAAGCAGATGGAAGTGCTCTGTGAAGATCCGGAAGTGTTCAGGATCAGCATTGACCCGGTCAGGCTCATAGAAGGCGGGGATGACGCAATAGACGAGGTTGCAATTGCCGTTGAAAAGATTGTTGGATATCTGGATGCGGAAATGCTTCCGAAAGCAATCCTGATGGAAACTGCGCTGCATGGTGAATTGCTCGATCTGTCAGAAGAAGATGCAAAAAGAGGATATGCGGACGGCATGAGTGCCGACAGGATCAATTCCGGACTTGGAAGGATCACATCGCTTGTTCTGGAAGAAGCGGGCCGCGAAAAAGTGGCAGGTTTATATACGACAGGCGGAGATACCATGGTTAACGTGTGTTTTCAGCTTGGCGTGAAATGTCTCGAAGTAATCGATTATGTGATTCCACAGACGGATGTCTGCAGGCTGCTTGGAAATTACGAAGGCCTTCCTATTGTTGGAAAGGGTGGCCTCACCGGAACTGAACAGTCGGGCGTTGAAATCGTAAAACGACTATTCAGAGAAGCGGCAAGGCAAGTAGGGTAATATGAGGAGGAAGAAAAAATGAGAATTGCAATAGGATGTGATGAGGCGGCGTACAGTCTGAAGGTTGAAATTATGAAACACCTGGAAAGCACAGGCGTAGAATGTGAAGACTTCGGCGCTGAGGCAGGAGAAATCATCCTTTATCCTGATGTGGCTGTCAATGTTGCAGAGGCAGTTGCCAGAGGTGAGTTTGAAAGGGGGATCCTTGTCTGCGGAACCGGAATCGGTATGGCGATGACGGCGAACAAAGTACCTGGAATACGTGCTGCTGTATGTCACGATCCGTTTTCGACAGAACGGTCCCGAAAGAGCAATGATGCGCAGATTATGTGCATGGGAGAGCGTGTGGTAGGCGTGGAACTGGCCAAATACCTGGTCGATATCTGGCTGAAATGTGATTTCGCCGGCGGCGGATCAGCACCTAAAGTTGACAGGATCATGGAATACGAAAAAATGTATCAGGAAAAAGAGAGAGCTATCTAATTAAAAAGCCCATAGGAGGTTACGATTATGAATGAATCGAAGAAAGAAAAGGATTTAGACCTGCTTAACAAAATGAAAAAAATACCAGGTGGCCTTGTAATTATCCCGTTGGTATTAGCTGTGCTGCTTGCGACACTTTTTCCGCAATCCTTTCAGGTAGGCGGTTATGTAACTGCATTGTTCTATAACGGCAATGCTGCCATGATGGGTCTGTTCCTGATCATGTGCGGATCCACCATTAATGTAAAACAGGTAGGGATGCCTTTATATAAGGGTGTGGCGCTGACTGGAATGAAATTTTTTCTCGGTATAGCTGTTGGCCTTATTGTCGGAAAGCTTTGCGGACCTGCGGGCTTCCTTGGACTTACGCCTTTTGTCATGATTGCAGCGATTACGAACTCCAATGGTTCGTTGTTTATTTCTCTGTCATCACAGTTTGGCGATTCGACAGATACAGGCGCTATTTCAATCTTATCATTAAATGACGGACCGTTCTTTACTTTGGTTGCGTTGGGTGCTACCGGACTTGCGTCCATTCCGATTTCAAGCCTGATTGCAACTCTGATCCCGCTTCTCATCGGTTTTGTATGGGGTAACCTTGATAAAGGCTTCCGTAAAGCATGCGCATCCGCACAGCCGATTATCACCTTCTTTATGACGATTGCAATCGGATCAAAGACAGATCTGAAGACTATCCTCACAGCAGGGGCGTCAGGTATCATACTTGGTGTGATTTCGGTTTCTACCTCAGTAATCTTCTTCTATGTATTTAATCTGTTGCTGAAAAAGAAGGACAGAAATGCAATGGGAGCAGCTATTGGGACAACAGCATTAAACTCAGCCATGACTCCTGCGGCAGTTGCTGAAGCGGATCCTTCAATGGCCAGATACACAGAAATGGCTACTGCACAGTGCGCAACAGCTTCCATCATCACACTTTTCTTCTGTCCATTCATAGTAGCATTCTTTGACAGCAGAATGAGGAAAAAACAGCAGGGCATCTATTCGCCTGAAGGATGGGCTTACGATAAAAGCTCGGATTCGGCAGCGGTAGGAAGTGCCCAGGCGCAGCAGGCATAATCGTAACCAGGTATCATATGATATAAATTAGTAATATTGTTCGGGGGTAAGCCAATGAAGATAAATGTAAAAATGAAAGCGGAATTCATATATGATCTGCTACTTTTCCACACATATTCCAAATTTTCGGGATTTGTTATAAATGTCCTTGGATTTGCGGTTATGGTAACTGGTGGTCTCATGCTTGGAACGGATAAGATAGGAGTTAGCCAGGCTCTTATGTACATGGCTGCGGGTGTGCTGTTTCTCTCGTACACGCCGTTTACGCTGAAAAGCAGGGCGAAAAAGCTTGTAAAAGAACAACGGTACCAGTCTGAAATCGAATACAGATTTGATGAAGATGGGATCAGCGAAGGGATGATGGGGAAAGAAAACCATTATACCTGGAGCCAGGTGGAAAAAGCGATATCCACACCTAAAAACATAGCTTTTTATGTGGGAAATGAAGAAGCGCTCATTATTCCAAAAGAGAGTTTCGGGGAGCATTTCATGTCAGTAATGAAGCTTATCATCGACAATGTTACAATTGATAAGATTTATATAAGAAGATAAAATAAAAAGTTGATTCAATTATATGCCAGATAGTTGTTAAAAAACTGCCAGAGGACGGAAAAACGTCATTTGGCAGTTTTTTTGTTATGTGTAAAGCTGTCCCATAAGATGAAAAATGCTTAGTATGGAAGCATGCTCGTATTTCATTTTGCATAGGGAAGGAGTATAATTATTAAAGAAAAAGACCTTGCAATGTTAAAAATTCTGGTTTGCGGCAGAAGTAACCTTGTGGATATGTCCGGTTGCCTGTTTTGTAAAAGAAATGTTGGAAATGCTGGACGTGCAGCTGTTCATGCGGAATGCATGGATTAAGACGGGAGGTATTGTCATGAAAAAGATAAGAAAAATGCTGAGCCTGGTAATCACAGTGTGTATGGTTTTCGTGCTTGTATCATGCGGCGGAAACGGTGACAAGGATGCGGAAACAACTGATGACAAAGAGACGGAAGAAAGCACGGGGGCAGAAGAGGAAGACGCGAAAGAGACTGATGACGGAGAAAATGGAGAGGATGTCGATGTTGATTTCGGGAAAGGTGTGGAATGGCCGGAAGAATCCATGGGAGACCTGCCTAAGCCTGATGTCAGGGTGACGGCAATAATAAAGGATGAAAGCTCCGGGCAGTGCGTTGTCACATTTTCTGAAATGTCAGAGAAAACTGCCGCTGAATATATCCAGCAGCTGAAAGACCTTGGGTTTGGAAACGGCATGGAAATGGCGGGCGAGGACAGTGTCATATTCAGCGGAACCAAAGTCGACGGCAGTGTGACATTCGCCTACTATACGGAAAACGGTGGGGGAACCATAAGCTATGGTGCGATTGAGACTGAAGAAGTTGTAGATGACACGAAGGATGCGGCGCCGTGGCCAGCTGAGCTGATGGGCGGTGCACCTGAACTGGCGGGCAGGATTACGGATATAACAAATGACAATGACCGTTATATCACCGTATATCTGGAGCGTGTTGAAAAAGCGGATTTCGAAGCGTATCTGGAAGCGCTGGAGGCGGCTGGATTTTCTGTTGATAAGGATAAGACCAGCAGCCTGGATGATATGGACTACAGGGCCTATAATGAAGCAGGGGACTGGATTCGCGCACATCTGCGTATAGAGGGCAGCGGGAATAAGGCGACTGTAGAATTTGAAAAAGCAGACGAATAGTTGTAATAAAATAACTTGACATCCTGATTTTAAATAGCTATAATACTTTAGTGTGTATGAAACTGCTCAAGAGTTAGAAATAGTTCGGCGGCAGACTGCATATGCTCTATTCAGGTTGAATTGAATAAACAGCAACCACAGACAATTTTTGCAGGAGGTGAAAAGAATGCCAACATTTAACCAGTTAGTAAGAAAAGGAAGACAGACAGCTGAAAAGAAGTCTACTGCACCAGCTCTTCAGAAGGGATACAATTCTTTAAGAAAGAAATCAACAAACGTATCCGCACCACAGAAAAGAGGAGTTTGTACAGCAGTTAAAACAGCTACTCCTAAAAAACCTAACTCAGCTCTTAGAAAGATCGCCAGAGTTCGTCTTTCAAACGGTATTGAAGTTACAAGCTACATCCCAGGTGAAGGACATAACCTTCAGGAACATAGTGTTGTTCTTATCAGAGGTGGCAGGGTAAAGGATTTACCAGGTACAAGATACCATATCGTCAGAGGAACACTTGATACAGCAGGTGTTGCTAAGAGAAGACAGGCACGTTCTAAATACGGTGCTAAGAGACCAAAAGACGCTAAGAAATAATAAGTATCACAGAACTATAAGTGCCGGAATTTAGAAATATTGCCCCTGTAGGTTGCAGGTTTAATATATAAAGAATACCGTGCGCGAACACATAGGCAGATGTGAGTACCGAAGATTTAAGAAAACCCCCGGTGTAGAATATGCCGTGAGGAAGAATTATTAAGGAGGGAAGTACCGTGCCACGTAAAGGACATACTCAAAAAAGAGACGTATTAGCAGATCCGTTATACAACAACAAAGTAGTTACGAAGCTTGTAAATAATATCATGTTAGATGGTAAAAAAGGCGTAGCTCAGAAAATCGTATACGGAGCATTTGACAGGGTTGCAGCTAAAACCGAAAAACCAGCTCTCGAAGTATTCGAAACAGCTATGAACAACATTATGCCTGTACTTGAAGTAAAGGCTAAACGTATCGGTGGAGCAACATACCAGGTACCAATCGAAGTAAGACCTGAAAGAAGACAGGCGTTAGCACTTCGTTGGCTTACATTGTATTCTCGTAAAAGAGGAGAAAAAACAATGGAAGAAAGATTGGCTAACGAAATCCTTGATGCAGCAAACAGTGCAGGCGCTGCAGTTAAGAAAAAAGAAGATATGCACAAAATGGCAGAAGCAAACAAAGCATTTGCTCACTACAGATTCTAAATTTTCTGAATGCTGGATGCTGCCTTGTGCGGCATCTGTATATAGAAATGCGTCAAAGGCAGCCGGTTCCGGTTTTGGAATCTGCTGCTTGATGACGTTAATTTATGACAGAAAACAGAACGGCCCGCGGCCGTGTGATAAAATGCAGAAAGCTTCTTAAAGAAGTAAGGAGGAAAAACCTTGGCTGGAAGACAATATCCGTTAGAGAGAACCAGAAATATCGGTATCATGGCTCATATAGATGCAGGTAAGACTACTCTTACAGAGCGTATCTTATTCTATACCGGTGTTAACTACAAGATAGGTGATACTCATGAAGGTACTGCTACCATGGACTGGATGGAACAGGAACAGGAAAGAGGAATCACAATTACTTCAGCCGCTACAACATGTCACTGGACTCTTCAGAAGGAAGCTAAAAAAGCTCCTGGTGCTGAAGAACACCGTATCAACATCATTGATACTCCAGGACACGTTGATTTTACAGTTGAAGTTGAACGTTCATTACGTGTACTTGACGGCGCAGTAGGTGTATTCTGTGCTAAAGGTGGCGTTGAACCTCAGTCAGAAAATGTATGGCGACAGGCTGATAAATATAACGTACCTCGTATGGCATTCATCAACAAGATGGATATCCTTGGTGCAGATTTCTACAATGCTGTAGATATGATCAAAACAAGATTAGGAAAAAATGCAGTTCCTCTTCAGTTGCCAATCGGTAAAGAAGATGAATTCAAAGGAATCATCGATCTCTTTGAAATGCAGGCTTACATCTACAATGATGAAAAAGGCGAAGATATCAGTATCGTGCCAATTCCTGAAGATATGAAGGATGAAGCGGAAGAATACAGACTGAACCTTGTAGAAAAAATCAGTGAAACTGATGATGATTTAATGATGATGTATCTTGAAGGTGAAGAACCTTCAAATGAAGAATTAAAGGCTGCTTTAAGAAAAGCTACTTGTACCTGTACAATTATTCCTGTGTGCTGTGGAACAGCTTACAGAAATAAAGGTGTTCAGAAGCTTCTTGATGCTGTACTTGAATTTATGCCAGCTCCTACAGACATCCCGGCTATCGACGGCGTTGATGACGAAGGAAATGCAGTTGTAAGACATTCATCAGATGAAGAACCATTCTCAGCATTAGCATTCAAGATCATGACTGACCCGTTTGTTGGTAAGCTTGCATTCTTCAGAGTTTACTCAGGTACATTGAACTCAGGTTCTTATGTACTGAATGCTACCAAAGGCAAAAAAGAACGTGTTGGCCGTATCCTTCAGATGCATGCGAACAAAAGAGAAGAATTAGATAAAGTTTATTCAGGTGATATCGCAGCGGCAGTTGGTTTTAAAACAACTACTACTGGTGATACGATCTGTGATGAAAAATTCCCGGTTATCCTTGAATCAATGGAATTCCCAGAACCAGTTATCGACGTAGCTATCGAGCCTAAGACTAAAGCAAGTCAGGGCAAGATGGGTGAAGCTTTAGCGAAACTTGCTGAAGAAGATCCTACATTCAGAGCTCACACAGATCAGGAAACTGGACAGACCATCATTTCAGGTATGGGTGAACTTCATCTTGAAATTATCGTTGACAGACTTCTTCGTGAATTCAAAGTTGAAGCAAACGTTGGTGCGCCACAGGTTGCTTACAAAGAAACATTCACAAAAGCAGTTGATGTTGACAGCAAATATGCAAAACAGTCAGGTGGACGTGGACAGTACGGTCACTGTAAAGTTAAATTTGAACCAATGGATGCAAATGCAGACAAGATATTCGAATTTGTTTCAACAGTTGTTGGTGGTGCGATTCCTAAAGAATACATCCCGGCAATCGGACAAGGTATTGAAGAAGCTTCAAAAGCTGGTATCCTTGGCGGTTTCCCTGTTCTTGGTATCAAAGCGACTGTATATGACGGTTCTTACCATGAAGTCGATTCAAATGAAATGGCATTCAAGATTGCCGGTTCATTAGCATTTAAAGATGCTATGCACAAAGCCGGAGCTGTATTGCTTGAACCGATTATGAAAGTCGAAGTTACAACTCCTGAAGATTACATGGGCGATGTTATTGGTGATATCAATTCACGTCGTGGACGTATCGAAGGTATGGAAGACATCGGTGGCGGCAAGATGATTAAAGCGTTTGTTCCGCTTTCTGAAATGTTCGGGTATTCAACAGATCTCCGTTCAAGAACGCAGGGACGTGGTAATTATTCAATGTTCTTCAATAATTACGATCCAGTTCCGAAGTCAGTTCAGGAAAAAGTACTTTCAGCAAAAGCAAAATAAAAAATTAGGCTTGAAAATATCTCTGATTTGAAATATAATCAGAGATAGCCTAGTGTAAAGACAATATAATAAATTATAGAGCCCAAAGGGCTTCATATTAATAAGAGGAGGACGTAAAAAATGGCTAAAGCTAAATTTGAAAGAAACAAAACACATTGTAATATCGGTACTATCGGTCACGTAGATCATGGTAAGACTACTTTAACAGCAGCTATCACAAAGACACTTCATGAAAGATTAGGTACTGGCGAAGCTGTTGCTTTCGATAAGATCGATAAAGCTCCAGAAGAAAGAGAAAGAGGTATCACAATCTCTACTTCTCACGTTGAGTATGAAACTGCAAACAGACACTACGCTCACGTAGATTGCCCAGGTCATGCCGATTACGTTAAGAACATGATCACTGGTGCTGCACAGATGGATGGTGCTATCCTTGTTGTTGCTGCTACAGATGGTGTTATGGCTCAGACTAAAGAACATATCCTTCTTTCACGTCAGGTAGGCGTTCCTTACATCGTTGTATTCATGAACAAATGTGATATGGTTGATGATGAAGAACTTCTTGAATTAGTTGAAATGGAAATCAGAGAATTATTAGACGAATATGAATTCCCAGGTGATGATACTCCAGTTGTTCGTGGATCAGCTCTTAAAGCTCTTGAAGATCCATCAAGCGAATGGGGAGATAAGATCCTTGAACTTATGGCAGCAGTAGATGAATGGGTTCCAGATCCAGTTCGTGCAACTGATCAGCCATTCCTTATGCCAATCGAAGATGTTTTCTCAATCACTGGTCGTGGTACTGTAGCAACTGGTAGAGTAGAACGTGGTGTTCTTCATGTAGCAGAAGAAGTTGAAATCGTTGGTATCAAAGAAGAAAGCCGTAAAGTAGTTGTAACTGGTATCGAAATGTTCAGAAAACTTCTTGACGAAGCTCAGGCTGGTGACAACATCGGCGCACTTCTTCGTGGTGTTCAGAGAACAGAAATCGAAAGAGGACAGGTTCTTTGTAAACCAAACTCAATCAAATGCCACAAGAAATTTACAGCTCAGGTTTACGTATTAACTAAAGATGAAGGTGGACGTCATACTCCATTCTTCAACAACTACAGACCACAGTTCTACTTCAGAACAACTGACGTAACTGGCGTTTGTAACTTACCAGAAGGCGTAGAAATGTGCATGCCTGGAGATAACATCGAAATGACTATCGAACTTATCCATCCAATCGCTATGGAACAGGGCTTAAGCTTTGCAATCCGTGAAGGTGGACGTACAGTTGGATCAGGAAGAGTAGCAACTGTTATCGAATAATTTTAAGATATTTTTACCCACGACTTCGGTCGTGGGTATTTTTTTGTTTAGAGGAGAGCCTGCGAATTTTTTCTGGATAAAAAATTCTCTCGACAGGAGGTGCAGTCGCGTTTATGGTGTTTGGCTGACTGGCGTCTATCAGCCCTCCGCACTGCAAAGCGCCCTCGTCTTCAGAAGTGAAGACGTGGGAATTGAAGTGGTGATGATACTTGGTTTTTGTAAAAAGTCCATCTTGTTGAATAAAAAAGAATCCCGTCATAAAAACGGGATTCTTCTATATAATAAACTATTTCTGCAATTTGCTATCTGCTTTCCCATCTTCCGGAAGCGCCGCATGGAAGCACGAGTCCGTTGCTTGAAACAGGGAGGCCAAGCTCTTCCGAATGAACGGTTCCATCAAATTCCCTGAGCTCTGTTGCCAGCATGTAGCTGAGCACTGCTGGTGCAAGCCCGGTTGTATAGGAATTGACAAGGAAGAATAAAGGCTTGTCGGTAAGAAGCTGCGCACAGAGTTTGATGAATGGGTGTATGGATTCTTCTATTTTCCAGATTTCTCCTTTTGGGCCTCTTCCATATGAAGGGGGGTCCATAATGATTGCATCATACTGGTTTCCTCTTCTGATTTCCCGTTCTACGAATTTGACGCAGTCGTCAACAATCCATCTGATAGGAGCATCTTCGAGGTTTGAAGATTTTGCATTTTCCTTTGCCCAGGTCACCATTCCTTTTGAAGCATCCACATGGGTTACGGAAGCGCCGGCTGCTGCGGCTGCTAAAGTGGCACCGCCTGTATAGGCAAAAAGATTCAGTACTTTTACCGGTCTGCCAGCGCGTCTGATTTTGTCTGAAAACCAGTCCCAGTTTGCTGCCTGCTCCGGAAACAAACCTGTATGCTTGAAGCTGAATGGCTTGAGGTTAAAGGTCAGCGTTCTGTAATTGATTGTCCACTGTTTTGGAAGATCGAAAAATTCCCATTCGCCTCCGCCCTGGCTGCTGCGGTGGTAATGTCCGTTCATTTTTTTCCATCCCTTGTGATGTTTTGGGGTATCCCAGATTACCTGAGGGTCGGGTCTTACCAGGATATAGTCACCCCAGCGTTCTAATTTTTCGCCATTGGAACAGTCTATAACTTCATAGTCTTTCCAGCCATCTGCTATCCACATATAATAATCACCTTTCTGTGTGCATTTTCGATATGATAATCGTACATATGCAATGTATTCCAGTATTTTCTAATGAGTCAAATTCCTATGCTGCCTTATGATGCGGCATGGTTTCTGTTTAACGGTTTCCTGCTCGTGCAGATATTCCGGACTATGTCCTGAACAGTTATCTGCTCGTAACATATTATACCTAGCCGTCAGTTTGACGTCAAGCACAATAGTTGGCCCCAAAAGCCTGGATGCATTCATATTAGAAAGTAACAAAATGGTTGCAGTATTTTTGTACTAAGCATAAAGAATGGAGCGTAAGTGAAAATGTCGGTTTTATCAAAAAAATGACAGATAAGATTGTGCAAAATGAAAAGTAAAAAAAATAATAAAGTGCTTGTAAAATCAAAGTGAATCATGTATAATGACTTATGTTGTGACATTGATAGCGTAGAAGCGTGAGGTTGCTGCAGTAATGCAGGTGTTCCGTGGAGCGAAGGTCAAGTTATGAAACTGGCGACAAGTCACTGTACAAATTGAATGGTCTACCTCTGGGTAGAAACAACGTGTCTGTATCATATGATACACACGGGAGAGTGTACAGTCACCGCTTGTCGTACTGCAATTAAGTGCGAAAAGGAGGCGACTTTTTTTATGGCAAGTCAAGTAATGAGAATCACATTGAAGGCTTATGATCATCAGCTGATCGATCAGTCAGCTAAAAAGATTATCGAAACTGTTAAGAAAACAGGATCACAGGTGAGTGGACCAGTGCCGTTACCTACTAAGAAGGAAATCATCACAATTCTTAGAGCGGTTCACAAATACAAAGATTCAAGAGAACAGTTCGAACAGAGAACACACAAAAGACTTATCGATATCCTTACACCTACACAGAAAACAGTAGATGCATTATCAAGATTAGAAATGCCAGCTGGTGTATATGTTGATATCAAAATGAAAACTAAGTAAGAAAAAAGAAAAAAGAACAGAATCCTAATAACTAGGATGATTGCGCTGAATGCGTAATCCGCTGTAGATTAAACAGGAGGTTTAAAAATGAAGAAAGCAATTTTAGCTACCAAAGTCGGAATGACTCAGATCTTCAACGAAGATGGAGTATTAACTCCGGTAACTGTATTACAGGCTGGACCATGTGTGATCACACAGGTTAAAACAGAAGAAAACGACGGATACAGTGCAGTTCAGGTTGGTTTTGTTGACAAAAAAGAGAAAATTGTTAACGTTGACAAGAACGGAACAAAAGAAATCAGAAACAGACATGGTGTTAACAAAGCAGAAAAAGGACACTTCGAAAAAGCTGGAGTTTCCAGCAAGAGATTTATCAGAGAGTTCAGATTTGAGAATGCTTCAGAATATTCTGTAGCAGATGAAATCAAGGCTGACATCTTCGCAGAAGGTGACAAGATTGATGTTACTGCTATTGCAAAAGGTAAAGGTTTCCAGGGCGCTATTAAGAGACATGGCCAGTCCAGAGGACCTATGGCTCATGGTTCTAAGTTCCATCGTCATGCTGGTTCAAATGGTGCAGCTACAAGCCCAGGTAAAGTATTCAAAGGCAAAAAAATGCCAGGACATATGGGTGCGAAAAAGATCACTGTTCAGAACCTTGAAATCGTCAGAGTTGACGTTGAAAACAATTTATTGTTAGTAAAAGGTGCTGTACCAGGACCTAAAAAATCTTTAGTAACAATTAAAGAAACAGTAAAGGCTAACTAAGCTTTTATAGGAAAGGAGGAACACACAGATGGCAAACGTATCTGTTTACAATATTGAAGGTAAAGAAGTTGGAACATTAGAACTTAGCGATGCAGTATTTGGCGTTGAAGTTAACGATCATTTAGTACACATGGCAGTTGTAAGCCAGCTTGCAAATAAACGTCAGGGAACTCAGAAAGCTAAGACACGTGCGGAAGTTCGTGGCGGCGGAAGGAAACCTTGGAAACAGAAAGGAACCGGTCACGCTAGACAGGGTTCAACAAGATCACCACAGTGGACAGGCGGTGGAGTTGTATTTGCTCCAACACCAAGAGATTACTCTTTCAAACTTAATAAGAAAGAAAGAAGACTCGCTCTTAAATCAGTATTAACTGCAAAAGTGGCTGAAAACAAATTTATCGTTGTTGATGAAATCAAATTTGACGAAATCAAAACTAAAAAATTCCAGGCTATGTTAGATAACCTCAAAGTATCTAAAGCGCTTGTTGTATTAAACGAAAATGACAAGAACGTAGTTATGTCTGCGAAAAACATTCCAGCTGTTCAGACGGCTTTAACAAATACAATCAATGTATATGATATCTTAAAATACAACACAGTAATCGTAACAAAAGCTGCTGTTGCTACTATCGAGGAGGTGTACGCGTAATGGCAAATATTCAGTATTATGATGTAATCCTCAAACCAGTTGTAACTGAAAAGAGCATGAACGCAATGGGCGAAAAGAAATATACTTTCTTAGTTCATACAGAAGCGAACAAGACTCAGATCAAAGAAGCTGTAGAAAAAATGTTTGCAGGAACGAAAGTAAAAAGCGTTAACACCATGAACTTGGATGGTAAAAAACGTAGAAGAGGCAATACTGTTGGTAGAACTTCTAAAACAAAAAAAGCAATTGTTCAGTTAACTGAAGCAAGTGCTGATATCGAAATTTTTGAAGGTCTGTAAGATTTAAATCTGCAGCCTCGTAGATATCCATGAATGAATAGCGGGCTGAACGGTTCGCTGCAAAACTTGTAACGATAAAAAAGTATAAACGCTAGGATGCGTTGTAGATAACATGAAAGGAGTGAAAAAAATGGGAATTAAAACGTTTAACCCATATACACCTTCCAGAAGACATATGACCAGTTCTGATTTCGCTGAAATCACTAAAGATTCACCAGAGAAATCATTAGTTGTTTCTTTAAGCAAAAATGCTGGCCGTAATAATCAAGGTAAAATCACTGTAAGACACCGCGGTGGCGGATCAAGAAGAAAATATAGAATTATCGACTTTAAGAGAAGAAAAGACGGAATAGCAGCAACTGTAATCGGTGTTGAATACGATCCGAACAGAACAGCTAACATCGCTCTTATCTGCTATGCAGATGGTGAAAAGGCTTATATCCTTGCACCACAGGGACTTACTGACGGAATGACAGTTATGAATGGTGAAACAGCAGAAATCAAAGTTGGTAACTGCCTTCCACTTTCAGCTATTCCAGTAGGTACTCAGATCCATAACATTGAACTTTACCCAGGAAAAGGCGGACAGTTAGTTCGTTCAGCTGGTAACAGTGCTCAGTTAATGGCTAAAGAAGGTAAATTTGCAACACTCAGACTTCCATCAGGAGAAATGAGAATGGTTCCAATCATTTGCAGAGCATCAATCGGTGTTGTTGGAAATGGTGACCATAGCCTGATCAATATTGGTAAAGCAGGACGTAAACGTAACATGGGTATCAGACCTACAGTTCGTGGTTCTGTAATGAATCCTAATGACCATCCACACGGTGGTGGTGAAGGTAAGACAGGAATTGGTCGTCCAGGCCCTTGTACACCTTGGGGTAAACCAGCTCTTGGCTTAAAGACAAGAAAGAAGAACAAGAAATCAAACAAGATGATAGTAAGAAGAAGAGACGGAAGAGCAATCAAGTAAGTTTCGACTTTAAGACAATATTTACATACATCAATCAGTTTATAAGGAGGTTAGAACCTATGGCTCGCTCACTTAAAAAAGGACCATTTGCAGATGCGCACTTACTTAAAAAAGTAGATGCTATGAACGAAGCAGGACAGCACCAGGTAATTAAAACTTGGTCACGCCGTTCGACAATATTCCCACAGATGGTTGGACATACAATAGCAGTTCATGACGGTAGAAGACATGTACCTGTATACGTTACAGAAGATATGGTTGGACACAAGCTCGGAGAGTTTGTTGCAACAAGAACTTATAGAGGACATGGAAAAGACGAAAAGAAATCAAGAGTTCGTTAATAAATGTAATTTGAAAGGAGGTTTCATCCATGGCAAAAGGACATAGATCCCAAATAAAAAGAGAAAGAAATGCTAACGCAGATACCAGACCATCAGCAAAGTTATCTTATGCAAGAGTTTCGGTACAGAAAGCATGTTTCGTTTTAGATGCCATTAGAGGCAAAGACGTTAAAAGTGCGCTTGGTATTTTAGCTTACAATCCAAGATATGCTTCTAGTTTAATAGAGAAATTATTAAAATCAGCAATCGCAAATGCTGAAAACAATAACGGAATGAATGTTGACAACCTTTTCATTGAAGAGTGTTTCGCGGATAAAGGACCTACAATGAAGAGAATCAGACCTAGAGCACAGGGTAGAGCTTACAGGATCGAAAAGAGAATGAGCCACATCACTGTCGTGCTTAATGAAAGATAAGGAGGGCAAAAATGGGACAGAAAGTTAATCCTCATGGCTTAAGAGTCGGCGTTATCAAAGACTGGGATTCAAAATGGTATGCTGAAGCTGATTTTGCAGACTTCTTAGTTGAAGACTACAACATCAGAACATACGTTAAAAAGAAATTATATAGCGCAGGTGTTTCGAAGATCGATATCGAAAGAGCATCTGACAGAGTAAAAGTAATCATCCACACAGCTAAACCTGGCGTAGTAATCGGTAAGGGCGGAGCGGAAATTGAAAAATTAAAAGCTGAAGTTCAGAAAATTACAACTAAGAAATTAGTAGTGGATATCAAAGAAGTTAAAAGACCGGATAAAGATGCTCAGTTAGTTGCTGAAAGCATTGCTCTCCAGTTAGAAAACCGTATCTCTTTCAGAAGAGCTATGAAATCTACAATGGCAAGAACAATGAAAACAGGAGCATTAGGTATCAAAACTGCTGTATCAGGACGTCTTGGCGGAGCTGATATGGCACGTACAGAGTTCTACAGCGAAGGAACTATTCCTCTGCAGACACTTAGAGCAGATATTGATTATGGTTTCGCAGAAGCAGATACTACTTATGGTAAATTAGGCGTTAAAACCTGGATTTACAAAGGAGAAGTTCTTCCTACGAAGGCAGCTAAGGAAGGGAGCGAAGAATAATGTTAATGCCAAAAAGAGTTAAAAGACGTAAACAGTTCCGTGGTTCCATGGCTGGTAAAGCTACCAGAGGAAACACGATTTCAAACGGTGAATATGGTATCGTAGCAATGGAACCGTGCTGGATCAGATCTAACCAGATCGAAGCAGCCCGTATCGCCATGACTCGTTACATCAAACGTGGTGGTAAAGTTTGGATTAAAATATTCCCTGATAAACCAGTAACTACAAAACCAGCTGAAACACGAATGGGTTCCGGTAAGGGCTCATTAGAATACTGGGTAGCAGTTGTTAAGCCAGGACGCGTTATGTTCGAAATCGCAGGAGTACCTGAAGAAATCGCAAGAGAAGCGCTTCGCCTTGCAGTGCACAAGTTACCATGTAAATGTAAAGTAGTTTCTCGCGCAGACTTAGAAGGCGGTGATAACAGTGAAAATTAATAAATTTGTAGAAGATTTAAAAACAAAATCAGCTGCAGAATTGAATGAAGAATTAGTAGCTGCTAAAAAGGAACTTTTTAATTTAAGATTCCAGAACGCAACAAATCAGTTAGATAATACAAGCAGAATCAAAGATGTTAGAAAAAACATTGCCAGAATTCAGACAATCATTACTGAACAGGCAAAGGCTGCTGAATAATCCTATAGGAAGGAGGAATTGTTGTGGAAAGAAACCTGAGAAAAACTCGTACAGGCAAAGTTGTAAGCAATAAAATGGAAAAAACTATCGTTGTAGCTATCGAAGATCACGTAAAGCATCCTTTATACAACAAAATCATAAAGAGAACTTACAAATTGAAAGCACATGATGAAAAGAACGAATGCAATATTGGCGATACTGTTAAAGTTATGGAAACAAGACCTTTATCTAAGGATAAAAGATGGAGACTTGTTGAAATCGTTAACAGAGCTAAATAATAACTTCGTGATACAGGCATTGCGCCTGGATTTATTCAGAGATATGAAAATGCTGCCAGTAAGGTGGCTTGATGAACTATATTTTAAAGGAGGTATATTGGCATGATACAACAGGAAACTAGACTTAGAGTTGCTGACAATACCGGTGCAAAAGAACTTCTTTGCATCAGGGTATTAGGTGGATCTACTAGAAGATATGCTAATATCGGTGATATTATCGTTGCTTCAGTTAAAGATGCAACACCAGGTGGTGTTGTTAAAAAGGGTGACGTAGTAAAAGCTGTAGTTGTACGTACTGTAAAAGGCGCTCGTCGTAAAGACGGTTCTTATATTAGGTTCGATGAAAATGCTGCTGTCATCATTAAAGACGACAAGAATCCAAAAGGAACTCGTATTTTTGGACCAGTAGCTCGAGAGCTGAGAGAAAAACAATTTATGAAGATTGTTTCATTAGCTCCAGAAGTATTATAAGGAGGTGTCCATAGTGTCAGTAATGAAAATCAAAAAAGGCGATACAGTTAAAGTAATCGCTGGTAAAGATAAAGATAAAACAGGCAAGATTATCAACATCAATATGAAAAACAATACTGTATTAGTTGAAGGCGTTAACATGATGACAAAACATGCTAAACCAAGCGCAGCTAACCAGAATGGCGGAATCATCCACCAGGAAAGTCCGATTGATGTTTCTAACGTTATGTATGTTCATAACGGCAAAGCAACAAGAATCGGCTATACAATGAAAAACGATAAAAAAGTACGTGTTGCAAAATCAACAGGTGAAGTAATCGATTAATTTAGAGAGGAGGTCCTGAAAGTTGAGCAGACTTAAAGAAACTTACAAAAATGAGATCGTAGAAGCTATGATCAAAAAATTTGGATATAAAAATGTTATGGAAGTGCCTAAAATTGAAAAGATCGTTATCAATATGGGCGTCGGCGAAGCTAAAGATAATGCAAAATTATTGGACGCAGCTGTTAAAGATCTTGAAATTATCGCTGGACAGAAAGTTGTTACTACAAAAGCTAAAAATTCAGTAGCTAACTTCAAAATCAGACAGGGTATGCCTATCGGATGTAAAGTGACATTAAGAGGCGAAAGAATGTATGAATTCGCAGATCGTCTTATTAACCTGGCTTTACCACGTGTACGTGACTTTAGAGGTGTTAATCCTAATGCATTTGATGGCAGAGGCAACTATGCCCTTGGTATCAAAGAACAATTAATTTTCCCTGAAATCGAGTACGATAAGGTTGATAAGGTTAGAGGTATGGACATTATTTTTGTTACTACCGCTAAAACAGACGAAGAAGCTCGTGAATTATTGACATTATTCAATATGCCATTTACTAAATAGATAGGAGGTAATTTTCATGGCTAAAACGTCTATGAAAGTAAAACAGCAACGTACTCAGAAATTCTCTACCAGAGAATACAGCCGTTGTAGAATCTGTGGTCGTCCACATGCATACTTAAGAAAATACGGAATTTGCAGAATCTGCTTCCGTGAATTAGCATACAAAGGACAAATTCCAGGCGTTAGAAAAGCAAGCTGGTAATTAGAGAGTTAGGAAGGAGGCAACTTAAATGACAATGAGCGATCCAATCGCAGATATGCTTACAAGAATCCGTAATGCAAACACTGCTAAACATGATACAGTAAATATACCTGCATCTAAAATGAAAATAGCTATCGCTAACATTCTTTTAGAAGAAGGTTACATTAAAAAATATGATATCGTAGATGATGGAAATTTCAAAGCAATCAAAATCACATTAAAATACGGTAAAGATAAAAACGAAAAAATCATTTCAGGTCTTAAGAGAATTTCAAAACCAGGTCTTCGTGTTTATGCAAACAGAGAAGAACTTCCAAAAGTACTTGGTGGACTCGGAATTGCTATCATTTCGACAAACAATGGTGTTGTCACTGACAAACAGGCTAGAAACCTCAACGTAGGTGGAGAAGTTTTAGCATTTGTCTGGTAATTTAAAATATACTACTGAAAACAGAGAGGGCACAGGTCCCTTTCCGAGAATTTAAGGAGGTAACGGCATGTCACGTATAGGAAGAATGCCAATCGCTGTACCAGCAGGAGTAACTGTTGAAATTGCAGCAAACAACAAAGTGACTGTAACAGGTCCTAAGGGAACTCTCGTAAGAGAATTACCAGTTGAAATGGAAATCAAGCTCGAAGGAGCAGAAATCACAGTTAGCAGACCAAACGACTTAAAGAAAATGAAGTCATTACATGGTTTAACCAGAACCCTCGTTTCAAACATGGTTACTGGTGTAACTGAAGGATATACAAAAGTCCTTGAAGTTAACGGTGTTGGTTACAAGGCAGCAAAACAGGGAAACAAATTAGTTCTTTCACTCGGATACTCACATCCGGTTGAAATGGAAGATCCAGAAGGATTGGAATCCGTTTTAGAAGGACAGAACAAAATAACTATTAAAGGTATCGATAAAGAAAAAGTTGGCCAGTACGCAGCTGAAATCAGAGATAAGAGAAGACCGGAACCTTACAAAGGAAAAGGTATTAAATATGCTGATGAAGTTATTAGACGTAAAGTTGGTAAGACTGGTAAGAAATAATTAAAGGAGTGACTAAGATGGTTAGTAAAAAATCAAGAACTAAAGTTCGTGTAAATAAACATAGAAAATTACGTAATCGTTTCAGTGGTACAGCTCAGAGGCCACGTTTAGCTGTGTTTAGAAGTAATAATCATATGTATGCTCAAATTATTGACGATACAGTTGGAAATACTTTGGTTTCAGCTTCAACTCTTCAGAAAGAAGTTAAAGCAGAAATTGAAAAGACTAATAACGTTGATGCAGCAGCATACTTAGGTACTGTTATAGCAAAGAAAGCATTAGAAAAAGGTATTACGACTGTTGTCTTTGATAGAGGTGGCTTCATATACCAGGGAAAAGTCAAGGCAGTAGCAGACGCAGCACGTGAAGCTGGTCTGGAATTCTAAACAAGGAGGAGAACACATGAAACGAACAATCGTTGATGCTAGTCAATTAGAACTTAATGAAAAAGTAGTATCAATCAAACGTGTAACTAAGGTTGTTAAAGGTGGACGTAACTTCAGATTCACAGCTTTAGTAGTGGTTGGTGACGGAAACGGACATGTTGGTGCAGGTTTAGGTAAAGCAACTGAAATTCCTGAAGCTATTCGTAAAGGAAAAGAAGATGCTACAAAAAAACTTATTTCTGTAACATTAGATGATAATGCTAGCATATCACATGATTTGATTGGTAAATTCGGAAGTGCTTCCGTATTACTTAAAAGAG
This sequence comes from Anaerobium acetethylicum, assembly GCF_900096945.1. Lineage (GTDB taxonomy): Bacteria > Bacillota > Clostridia > Lachnospirales > Lachnospiraceae > Anaerobium > Anaerobium acetethylicum. The sequence continues at coordinate 75,818 of NZ_FMKA01000014.1, forward strand.
CACCTGAAGGTACTGGTGTTATCGCTGGAGGCCCAGCTCGTTCAGTTCTTGAACTTGCAGGAATCAAGAATATCCGTACAAAATCTTTAGGATCTAATAACAAACAAAACGTAGTACTTGCTACAATTGAAGGCTTGAATAATTTAAAGACTCCAGAAGAAGTAGCTAAACTCCGCGGTAAATCTGTTGAAGAGATTTTAGCATAATTAGGAGGGAAATAAAAAATGGCAGATAAATTAAAGATTACTTTAGTGAAATCTACAATTGGAGCTGTTCCTAAAAATCGTAAAACTGTTGAAGCTTTAGGGCTTAGAAAAGTCAACAAGACAGTTGAAATGCCGGATAACGCAGCAATCAGGGGTATGATTCAGAGAGTAAGACATTTAGTAAAAGTAGAAGAAATATAATAGTATAAGAGATAAGGAGGTGTCAGGATGAATTTATCTAATTTACAGCCTGCTGAAGGCTCAAGACAGAGCGATAATTTCAGAAGAGGACGTGGACACGGTTCAGGAAACGGAAAAACTGCTGGTAAAGGACATAAAGGCCAGAAGGCTCGTTCAGGCGGTACCAGACCAGGATTTGAAGGCGGCCAGATGCCGTTATACAGAAGAATTCCTAAAAGAGGTTTCACTAACAGAAACACTAAAGAGATCATTGGTATCAATTTAAGTGCTCTTGAAGGATTCGAAAACGATTCAGTTGTTTCAATCGAAACACTTATGGAATACGGCATCGTTAAAAACCCGAAAGACGGCGTTAAAATCCTTGGCAATGGAGAGTTCACTAAGAAAATCACTGTACAGGCTAATGCATTCAGTGCAAGTGCGGTTGAAAAAATCGAAGCGCTTGGTGGAAAAGCTGAGGTGATTTAATGCTGAAAACACTCCGCAACGCATTAAAAATAAAAGATATTAGAACTAAAATCCTTTATACATTTTTTATGTTAGTAGTCGTTAGAATAGGTGCACAGTTGCCTGTTCCTGGAGTAGACAGAGCTTATTTTGCGAACTGGTTTGCTAGTCAAACCGGTGACGCATTCAATTTTTTTGATGCAGTTACAGGCGGATCATTCTTGTCAATGTCAATATTTGCATTGAATATCACGCCTTACATCACATCCTCAATCATTATGCAGCTTCTGACAATCGCTATTCCGAAGCTGGAAGAGATGCAGAAAGATGGGGAAGATGGTAGAAAGAAAATTGCGGAAATTACCCGTTATGTAACAGTAGGACTTGGTCTGATCGAAGGTATTGCCATGGCAGTAGGTTTCGGACGCCAGGGACTTCTGGAAGAATACAACTTCATTAATGTTTTAACAGTTGTTGCAGCATTAATGGCTGGTACCACATTCCTGATGTGGATGGGTGAAAGAATCACGGAAAAAGGCGTTGGGAACGGTATTTCAATCATCTTGATGATCAATATCATTTCACGTGTTCCAAGTGATTTCACTTCACTTTACGACCAGTTCATGAAAGGCAAAAACCCAGGAATCGCAGCTCTTGCTGGACTCATCATAGTTGCGGTTGTTGTAGTTACAGTTGCCTTTGTTGTGGTATTACAGGGAGGACAGAGAAAAATCCCGGTACAGTATGCGAAAAAGATCCAGGGAAGAAAAATGGTTGGCGGTCAGTCAACACATATTCCTCTCAAGGTTAATACAGCAGGCGTTATCCCGATTATCTTTGCTTCATCCCTTCTGCAGTTCCCAACCGTGATTATGTCAATCATCGGAAAGAATGACATCGGCGGATTCTGGGGACATGTTTTAAAAGGACTCAATTCATCAAACTGGTGCGATTTCAGTGAACCTGTTTATTCGATAGGTCTTTTAGTATATATCGTTTTAGTAGTGTTCTTTGCATACTTCTATACTTCGATTACTTTTAATCCAATCGAAGTTGCAAATAATATGAAAAAGCAGGGAGGTTTCATCCCGGGTATCCGTCCAGGAAAGCCAACCACAGATTACTTGACCAGGATATTAAATTACATTATTTTCATTGGTGCGTCAGGGCTTATTATAGTAGCAGTTGTTCCGATTTTCTTTTCGGGAGTATTCAACGCAAGCGTTTCATTTGGCGGAACATCACTTATCATCATAGTAGGTGTTATTCTTGAAACAATGAAACAGATCGAATCACAGATGCTTGTTCGTTACTATAAAGGATTCTTAAACGACTAAATTTTGACAATAAGTATTATCAGAACTCGGAGCGTATGCCCATACGTTCCGATTTTAGGATAATCTCTGCAAAATAGAATGGTAATCCCGGTATATTTGCAGGTCAGACATTTTATAGTACTTGAGTAACAGAAGTGTTTATAAATGAATGGAGGAAACACCGTGAAAATTGTTATGCTAGGAGCACCTGGTGCAGGAAAAGGTACACAGGCTAAAAAAATTGCTGACAAATGGCAGGTTCCGCATATTTCTACAGGAGATATTTTCAGAGCTAACATAAAGAATGGTACTGAGCTTGGAAACAAAGCAAAGACCTTTATGGATCAGGGACTGCTTGTTCCAGATGAGCTCGTAGTGGATCTTGTAGTAGATCGTGTAAAACAGGAAGACTGTGCAAATGGCTATGTGCTTGATGGTTTCCCAAGAACGATTCCTCAGGCAGCCGCTTTAGATAAAGCGCTTGCTGCTATCGGAGGAAAAATTGATTTTGCAATCAATGTAGAAGTTCCTGATGAAAACATCATAAACAGAATGTCAGGACGCCGTGCCTGTGTAGCATGTGGAGCAACATACCATTTGGTGCATATCCCGACAAAAGTCGAGGGAATCTGTGACAGATGCGGAGCTGAACTTATTTTAAGGGAAGACGACAAGCCTGAAACAGTTAAAAAACGTCTGGACGTTTATCATGAACAGACACAGCCGCTTATTGATTATTATACAAAACAGGGCGTGCTGGAAGAAGTTGATGGCACAAAGGATATGGAAGAAGTATTCGGTGCCATTGTGAAAGTTTTAGAGGCGTAATTATGGCTGTAACAATAAAATCTCCAAGGGAAATTGAACTTATGAGGGAAGCAGGCAGGATACTGTCGATCACTCTTAAAGACTTGGAAAAGGCAATAAAACCGGGAATGTCGACCTTTGAGGTTGATAGGATCGGAGAGGAAATCATCAGAAGCTATGGATGCATACCATCGTTTTTGAATTATAATGGTTTCCCGGCTTCAATATGCGTTTCTCTTAATGACGAGGTTGTACATGGCATACCAAGAAAAGACAGGATAATTCAGGAAGGCGATTTAGTCAGCCTGGATGCCGGAGTAATCTACAAAGGCTACCATTCAGATGCTGCAAGGACATACGGAGTCGGAGAAATAACGAAAGAAGCAGAAAAGTTGATTGAAGTAACAAAACAGAGTTTTTTCGAAGGAATCAAGTTTGCTAAAGAAGGAAATCATTTATTTGATATTTCGGCGGCAATTGGCGAATATGCTGAAAGCTTCGGCTATGGCGTAGTCAGAGACTTGGTAGGACATGGCATCGGATCGGATTTGCATGAATCACCACAGATACCAAATTTCAAGCAGAAACGTAGAGGCTTAAAACTTCAGGCAGGAATGACACTTGCAATCGAACCAATGATTAATGCAGGATGTTATGATGTTGAATGGCTGGATGACGATTGGACTGTTGTTACAGGTGACGGTTCTTTATCCGCTCATTATGAAAATACTGTATTGATTACAACGGGAGAGCCGGAAATACTGACTTTGTAAGAGGAAGGACGTCTGGAAATGCCAGGTTGTACAGAGGTGATCGAATGAACAGATATGAAGTTGGAATGTTAGCCATATCAAAAGCCGGCCACGATTTAAACCACTTATATGTAGTTGTGAAAGAAGAAGGCGAATATGTATTCTTATCGGACGGCAGGATCCGCACATTGGACAGGCCAAAGAAAAAGAAGAAAAAACATATCCAGCCGGTTTGTGAAATCAGCAGCATAATAGCTGATAAGATCAGCAGTGGCAAGAAGATTGAAAATGAAGATATTAAGAGAATTATTAAACTCTATTCAGCGAAGAAAAATGGTTAGGAGGTCAGCAAATGTCAAAAGCGGATGTTATAGAAGTTGAAGGAACGGTTATTGAAAAACTCCCTAATGCGATGTTTCAGGTAGAATTGGAAAACGGTCATAAGGTACTTGCTCATATCAGCGGCAAGCTGAGAATGAATTTCATCAGAATCCTGCCGGGAGATAAAGTTACAATTGAACTTTCTCCTTATGATTTGTCAAAAGGCAGAATTATCTGGAGAGATAAATAAGGACAATATGCCCTTGTTTACCAGATAATCAGGATGTAGATTGAGTACAAATTATACTTGATAATTATTACGTTGGATGGTATAATATGAAGCGAACTTTTTACGAAACACCCTTCGGGTACACCTTGATGCCCGGGAAGATGGGCATACATAGGAAAGGAGGATTTTACTGTGAAGGTTAGATCATCAGTTAAACCTATTTGCGAAAAATGCAAAATTATTAAAAGAAAAGGAAGCGTAAGAGTAATCTGCGAAAATCCTAAACACAAACAGAGACAGGGCTAATAAAAAGACCTGACTGTTTTAAAACAGTGCTGATATTCTGAATGTCTGCACGATCTGCAGGAGCCAAGAGCTCCGAACTATTTATGTAGTGCGGCTGCAGTATGAACCACTAGGATAAGTTGTTCAATGCTGATATGATATACAAATTGAAATGAAACAGAATGATAACAAGGAATGGCTTACGTACACATTTCAGACGTCGATAATGGTTGGCGGGCTACGTATGTTTGTTACCTTACGATTTTATTAATGGAGGTGTAATGCTCACATGGCTCGTATCGCTGGTGTAGATTTACCAAGAGAAAAACGTGTAGAAATCGGATTAACTTATATCTATGGAATAGGTAGAGTAAGTTCAAATCGTATCCTTGCTGAAGCTAATGTAAGTCCTGATACTCGTGTCAGAGATTTAACAGATGAAGAAGTAGGCAGAATTCGTGATGTAATTGACGCAAGTCAGATGGTTGAAGGTGATTTAAGAAGAGAAATCGCTCTTAATATCAAGAGATTACAGGAAATCGGATGTTACAGAGGAATCCGTCATAGAAAAGGTCTTCCTGTTCGTGGTCAGAAAACTAAGACTAACGCAAGAACAAGAAAAGGACCAAAGAGAACTGTTGCAAATAAAAAGAAATAATTCATGACAATTGAATGGGAAAAGAACGTCATTCAATTGCACGTTAACCCATAAGGGAGGTTAGTTTAAAAAATGGCTAAAAAAGTTACCAAAAAAGTGACAAAAAAGCGTGTTAAGAAAAACGTTGAACGCGGACAGGCACATATCCAGTCATCATTTAACAATACTATAGTTACATTAACTGATGCTGAAGGAAATGCTTTATCATGGGCAAGTGCTGGTGGTCTTGGATTTAGAGGTTCAAGGAAATCTACTCCTTATGCAGCTCAGATGGCAGCAGAAACTGCTACTAAGGCAGCTTTAGTACACGGTCTTAAAACTGTAGAAGTTATGGTTAAGGGTCCAGGATCTGGAAGAGAAGCAGCAATCCGTGCGCTTCAGGCATGCGGTCTTGAAGTAACTAGTATCAAAGACGTAACTCCAGTTCCACATAATGGATGCCGTCCACCAAAACGTAGAAGAGTTTAATAGGAGGTGTAATAGAGATGGCAGTTAATAGAGTTCCTGTTCTTAAAAGATGTAGATCACTTGGATTAGATCCAATTTACTTAGGAATAGATAAGAAATCAACAAGAGAATTAAGAAGAGCTAACAAGAAGATGAGCGAATACGGTCTTCAGCTTAGAGAAAAACAGAAAGCAAAATTCATTTACGGTGTATTAGAAAAACCATTCCACAATTATTACCTGAAAGCTAAAAAAATGGCTGGTCTTGCAGGTCCTAACTTAATGGTTTTACTTGAACTTAGATTAGACAACGTAATTTACAGATTAGGTTTTGCTAGAACAAGAAAAGAAGCAAGACAGATTGTTGACCATAAACATGTATTAGTTAATGGCAAACAGGTTAATATCCCTTCATATTTAGTTAAAGCTGGCGATGTTATCGAAATCAAAGAAAAACACAAAGGTTCTCAGAGATACAAAGATATCTTAGAGGTTACAGGCGGAAGACTTGTTCCTGAATGGATTGATGCTGATCAGGAAAACCTGAAGGGTTCAATTAAAGAAGTACCTTCAAGAGAAGTTATCGACGTTCCTGTAGACGAAATGCTTATTGTCGAGTTATATTCTAAATAATCCGTAACTGGATTTTAAAAGGAATATGACTTCCCTCAATATTATGATAACCCAAAGGAGGGGCTTTGTAGTGTTCGATTTTAACAAACCAAAGATTGAGATTGCTGAGATCTCAGATGACAGAAAATATGGAAAATTCGTAGTCGAACCTCTGGAAAGAGGATACGGCACGACTCTTGGCAATTCATTAAGAAGAATTATGCTTTCATCTTTACCAGGTGCGGCAGTAAGTCAGGTAAAAATCGACGGAGTTTTACATGAATTCAGCTCCATACCAGGTGTTAAAGAAGATGTTACAGAAATCATAATGAATATCAAAAGCTTAGCAATAAAAAACAGCAGTGACACAAACGAACCCAAAGTCGCTTATATTGAGGTTGAGGGCGAAGGTGTTGTCACCGCAGCTGATATTCAGGCTGATCCGGATATTGAAATCTTGAATCCGGATCAGGTAATCGCAACACTTAACGGTGATGCAGACAGCAAATTATACATGGAACTCACCATTACTAAAGGCAGAGGCTATGTAAGTTCAGACAAGAATAAAAATGACGAGCTTCCAATCGGAGTTATCTCCGTGGATTCTATCTATACTCCTGTAGAACGCGTTAACCTTGCTGTTCAGAACACACGTGTAGGTCAGATTACTGATTATGATAAACTTACATTAGAAGTATTCACAAACGGAACCCTGGTTCCTGATGAAGCTGTAAGTTTAGCAGCAAAAGTATTGAGCGAACATTTAAGCCTCTTTATTGATCTTTCAGAAAACGCGAAGACTGCAGAAGTCATGATCGAAAAGGAAGACAATGAAAAAGAAAAAGTGCTCGAAATGAATATCGATGAACTGGAATTATCAGTTCGTTCTTATAATTGCTTAAAGAGAGCCGGAATTAACACTGTTGAAGAGCTTACTAACAGAACATCAGAAGATATGATGAAAGTTAGAAATCTTGGACGCAAGTCTTTAGAAGAAGTTTTGGCTAAATTAAAAGAGCTTGGATTACAGCTTAACCCAAGCGAAGACTAATATTAAGATTATATTACGTTGCTGAGCTCGTTAATACTTGAACATCAAGTGTTCGATGCAAGTGCTCAAGTAAGGAGGTAAGAAAGTGGCAGGATATAGAAAACTTGGAAGAACTTCAAGTCAGAGAAAAGCTTTAATCAGAAACCAGGTAACAGCTCTTATCAACAACGGTAAGATTGTTACAACTGAAGCAAAAGCAAAAGAAATTCGTAAAGTTGCTGAAGGTCTTATTGCAATGGCAGTTAAGGAAAGAGACAACTTTGAAACAGTTACAGTTACTGCAAAGGTAGCTCGTAAAGATAAAGACGGTAAAAGAGTTAAAGAAGTAGTAGATGGTAAGAAAGTTTCTGTTTTCGACGAAGTTGAAAAAACAGTTAAAAAAGACAAACCATCACGTCTTCACGCTAGAAGACAGATGCTTAAAGTTCTTTATACTGTAACAGAAGTTCCAGCTGATGCAGCTGGCAAGAAGAAAAACACGAAAGAAGTAGATTTAGTAGATAAATTATTTACTGAAATCGCTCCTAAGTATGCAGATCGTAACGGTGGATACACAAGAATCGTAAAGATTGGCCAGCGTAAAGGTGATGCAGCTATGGAAGTTCTTTTAGAGTTAATCTAAGAACTTATGCCCCCGCTAATTTAGCGGGGGATTTTTTTCGCGAAAAGCAATGAGCAGGGACCATGCAGAAAGGCACGGGCTGCCTGCTTGCAGACAAGACAGTGCAATTCTGCATGGAGTGGGCGAATGCCCGCGAGCCTCTGAAACCAGCTTTGCTGGCTTTAGAGGCTTGTCCCTGCGGACAAAAGGCCAGCAGTCTTTTCTTTTGCTTTTGTTTTTGCTTCATAAACCGCGAAGCTGGTTCATGAGCCCTGTCCCTGCGGCCTGCATACTACCCAAAACCCGAAAAACCTTGCATTTACATATAAATTGTCATAAAATTAAGTTTATTGAAATTGAATTTTACAAGATAGGATGATACAGCATGGGAATCATTGAAGCTGCAAAGCTGGCTTTTGAATATATACGAAGAGATGAAGATGGAAATGTAGAGTCCATTGTAAGAGCTCTTGATGGAATCGACTTAGACGTAAAGAAGGGGGATTTTATTGCCATCCTGGGCCATAACGGATCAGGAAAATCCACCCTGGCGAAGCATATGAACGGAATCCTTTTTCCGACAGAAGGCACACTTCTTGTTGATGGCAAGGACACTGCTGATGAGAGGAATATCTGGGATATCCGGCAGACAGCTGGAATGGTATTTCAGAACCCCGACAACCAGATCATTGGAACAATGGTAGAAGAGGATGTAGGATTCGGCCCGGAAAACATTGGCGTTCCCACGGAGGAAATCTGGAAACGCGTCGATGCTGCCTTAAAGAGCGTTGATATGGTGAAATACCGCAAACATTCTCCGAATAAGCTGTCCGGAGGGCAGAAACAGAGAGTTGCAATAGCAGGCGTAGTGGCAATGCGCCCCAAATGCATCATTCTTGATGAGCCGACGGCAATGCTTGATCCAATCGGGCGCAGGGAAGTAATCGAAACCGTAAAGGAACTGAATGAAAAAGAAGGGGTGACCGTCATATTAATCACCCATTATATGGAAGAAGTGATATCGTCTGACAAGGTATATGTAATGGACGGCGGCAGAATCGTGATGCAGGGAACTCCGAAGGAAATATTTTCAAAGGTCGATGAACTTAAAAAGTACCGTCTTGACGTACCACAGGTGACCCTGCTGGCACATGAACTCCAACTGGAAGGGATAGACCTGCCTGACGGAATTTTGACAATAGACGAGTTGGTGGGTGAATTATGTTGATTTCGGTAAAAAATGTAAATTACGTGTACGGTAGCGGAACAGCCTATGAAACACAGGCGCTTAAGGACATTAATCTGGAGATTGACCAGGGCGAATTCATCGGCATCATCGGGCATACCGGTTCCGGAAAATCCACTCTGATCCAGCATCTTAACGGCCTGATGAAGGCCACTTCGGGGACGATTTTTTTTGACGGAAAAGACATCTATGAAAAAGGCTATTCAATGAAACAGCTGCGCAGCAAGGTCGGGCTGGTATTCCAGTATCCTGAGCACCAGCTTTTTGAGACCGATATATTCAGGGATGTTTGCTTTGGACCAAAAAATCTTGGACTTCCGAAGGAAGAGGTAGAACGACGGGCAAAAGATGCCCTGAGAGAGGTCGGAATTGATGAAAAGCTTTTCGACCAGTCGCCATTTGACCTTTCCGGCGGGCAGAAGAGAAGAGTGGCAATCGCCGGAGTGCTTGCAATGGAACCGCAGGTGCTCATATTAGATGAGCCTACGGCCGGCCTCGATCCGAAAGGCAGGAATGAGATACTTGAGCAGATAAGCATGCTCCACAGGGAAAAGAAGATTACTGTGATTCTGGTGTCTCATAGCATGGAGGACGTGGCAAAATACGTGGACAGGATAATCGTCATGAACCAGGGTGAGCTGATGTACAATGACGCACCCAGGGAAGTGTTCAGGCATTACAAGGAGCTTGAAAAAGTTGGCCTTGCGGCTCCACAGGTAACGTATATCATGAACAGGCTTAAGGAAAAATGTCTGGCTGTGAATACTGATGCCACAACCATAGAAGAGGCAAAAGAAGAGATACTGAAGGCATTGAAACAAAGAAGCATTCATTTGCCGGGAAACAGGTGAAAAAATGATTAGAGATATAACATTAGGACAATATTATCCAATAGATTCGGTGATCCACAGGCTTGACCCAAGGGTGAAGCTGGTGTCGACCCTGATATTCGTAATATCCCTGTTTATGTTTAAAAACTTCAGCGGATATATAGCAGCAACTCTATTCCTGTTTGGAATAATCAAATTGTCAAAGGTACCTTTCAGGTACATGGTAAAGGGCCTCAAGGCAGTATTGATCCTTCTGATGATAACGGTAGTGTTTAACCTGTTCCTGACCCCTGGAAAGCCCATATTCGAGTTCTGGATCGTGACGATTACCGATGAAGGACTGAAAACAGCCGGTTTTATGGCAATAAGACTCACCTATTTAATAATAGGCTCCTCCATCATGACCCTGACCACGACTCCTAACAACCTGACAGATGGCCTTGAAGACCTTATGCGTCCGCTGTCAAAAGTCAGGGTGCCCGTACATGAGATTGCTATGATGATGTCCATCGCTTTACGATTTATTCCGATACTTCTGGAAGAAACGGATAAAATCATGAAGGCCCAGATTGCCAGGGGAGCTGATTTTGAAAGCGGGAATATTGTGCAGAAGGCAAAGAGCCTTGTGCCGCTGCTGGTCCCGCTTTTTGTATCTGCCTTCCGAAGGGCCAACGATTTAGCCATGGCCATGGAAGCAAGATGCTATCGCGGCGGCGAGGGAAGAACAAAAATGAAACCGCTGATTTATCAGGCAAACGATTACCGGGCTTATGCCTTAAATGCGGCATACCTGATTGCAGTCATTGTGATACAGAGGCTCTGAGGAATCAGACAAAATTTATAAGTACAGGTGCAATATGAAGAGAATAAAGATGACCGTTGCGTATGACGGCACGAACTACTGCGGCTGGCAGGTGCAGCCAAATGGAATTACAATAGAAGAGGTTCTGAACACGCATCTTTCCAAATTGTTGAAGGAAGAAATCAGGGTAATTGGAGCCAGCAGGACTGATTCCGGAGTCCATGCCCTCGCGAATGTGGCGGTGTTTGACACGAAGGCCAGGATGCCCGGGGACAAAATATCCTTCGCAATGAACCAGCGGCTTCCTGAAGATATCATAGTGCAGGGATCGGAGGAAGTGCCATCCGATTTTCATCCAAGATACTGCAATAGCGTAAAGACTTATGAATACAAAATCCTGAACAGAACCTTCAACATACCATCTTACCGCCTGAATACTCATTTCGTATATGTGCCGCTTGATGTGGAAGCCATGAAACAGGCCGCCGGATATCTGGTAGGACGGCATGACTTCAGGAGCTTCTGCACCCCGAGAACCCAGGTGAATGATTTCGTAAGAGAGATCTATGCATTGGACGTATCAAAGGAAGGCGATATCATAACCATGAGGATATCCGGCAGCGGCTTCCTCTACAACATGGTGAGAATAATCGCCGGAACACTTATCAGGGTGGGATCAGGATACTATGCGCCTGAATACATCCCGGAAATACTGGAAAAGAAGGACAGAAATGCCGCAGGACCCACAGCTCCGGCAAGGGGTCTCACCCTAATAAAGATCGATTACCCGCTTGACGAGGATGAGATAACGGATTGATAAGCTGTTGAGGGCCTGATGAAAAACCTGATAAGGACCTGATGAGAAATCTAAAAATCATCTAAAAACGGGTTGACACACCAGGCACGGTATTATATAATGTATCGGTATGACAAAGTCAAGAAATGTCCGAGCCAAAGCCCCGGTTAAGGCATTTTACATAATAATAATATTTGATTATCTAAGGAGGTACACCCATGAAAAGTTATATGGCTAGCGCAGAAACAATTGAAAGAAAATGGTATGTAGTTGACGCTACAGGATATACATTAGGACGCATGGCATCCGAAATTGCAAAAGTATTAAGAGGAAAGAACAAACCTCAGTTTACACCGCATATGGATGCTGGTGATTATGTAATCGTAATCAACGCTGACAAGATTAAAGTAACTGGTAAGAAAATGGATCAGAAAATCTACTACAATCATTCAGATTATGTAGGTGGAATGAAAGAAACTACTCTTAAGGAAATGATGGCAAAGAAACCTGAAACAGTTATCGAACTTGCTGTTAAAGGAATGCTTCCAAAAGGACCTTTAGGAAGATCAATGATCAAAAAATTACACGTATACGCAGGTGCAGAACACGGACATGACGCTCAGAAACCTGAAGTATTAGAATTCAAATTTTAATTAGAGTATCTGAAAGGAGGAAATTACATTGGCTAAAGCAAAATTTTACGGAACCGGAAGAAGAAAAAAAAGTATTGCAAGAGTATACTTAGTACCTGGAACAGGTAACATTACTATAAATAAAAGAGGAATCGACGAATACTTAGGACTTGAAACACTTAAAGTTATCGTTCGTCAGCCATTAACATTAACAGAAACACTTGATAAGTTTGATGTTATTGTAAACGTACACGGAGGTGGATACACTGGCCAGGCTGGTGCTATCAGACACGGTATCTCAAGAGCATTATTACAGGCAGACGGAGAATACCGTCCAGCTCTTAAAAAAGCAGGTTTCTTAACAAGAGATCCAAGAATGAAAGAAAGAAAGAAATACGGACTCAAAGCAGCACGTCGTGCGCCACAGTTCTCAAAGAGATAGTCTGCGGTCAACGCAAACATCACGAAAAGCCCGATTTTACAAGGGTTACAGACGTTGTGGGTTGTTGTCAAATGTGCTGGATTTCAAACGGTATGCAACACATATGCAACAGGTATGCAACAAAAATATTAAAGATATGTATTGGACATTTTCTGGTGAGCAATCACTGGAAAGTGTCCTTTCTTTTTGTGTCTAAACCTTATTGATAGCATCGACAAGTTCATTAATATCAAAGTGGGTGTAGACTTTTTCTGTCAGCGTCATAGCACCAGAGTGTCCCACAATCTTCTTGATAATCGTCTGATCCACACCAGCTTCTGCCAGCATGGAAATTGCTGTATGCCGGCAACAATGCGGTGTTCGATTGATTTTAAGCTGTTCCATGAGAGGAAAGAAGTAGCTGTCATAGTAATTGCGGTACAGGAAGTGCTTTCCGTCTTCGGTGTGAAGTAGATATTTGCAATCGGGACATGAAGCAAACCAAGCCTTGTAGAAAGGCAGCACCTTGTCAGCGATAGGAACTTTTCGTATGCCATTATCTGTCTTGCTGCTGACCACATCGAAATACTGTTCTTCTAAGTGAACATTTTCCTTTTTTAAATCTAAAAATTCTGAAATCCTCACTCCGTTATACAGAAGCATAAGGACAATCTGGTAATACTTATCTTCTTTCTGTTTCCAGATGCGGCCAATCTCTTTCTTTTCAAATTTGTTGCGGTCATACTTGTTTGGGTTGCGGTCTTTGTACTGAACGACATCTACAAAGCTGGAATAATCTTTGTTGCAGATATCGTTCTTAATTGCAAAGTCGTAAAGCTGATTAAACAATACTTTGATTTTTTTCAGAGTAGGGAAGTTCTTGCCACAGGTGTCAATCACTGTCTGTAAATCTACTAGCTTTAAGTCTTTAAAAACCTTGTTGTAAAGGCTTCCACATGTCTTATAAGCAGCTGTATAGCCGTTTACATTGGAAGCTGACACAGTCGGATACTTCCGATCAGACCATTCCTCGTACACATCTGTAAAGGTCATTTTAGCGGCTTTGGTATCAAATGGGTTGTTGTTATAATCGGCAAGCATCTGCAAGCCCTCGGCTTTTGTTGGCGCATAGCCTATAACAAGAAACTCCTGTACCTGCCTGTCCTTTTCCTTATCATATCGAAAACCATTTGTTTTTCGGACAATATAAGGATTTCTCCTTTTCCCGGAAAGTTTTACAACGCTTCCGTATCCGTTGGGTAACTTCATAGCACATCCATCCTTTCACAATTTTCTATTTATATCATGGAGCATATGCTCTCATAATACCGATTATTCGGCAGACGGCTTTGGAGGAAAGCGCTCATTAATTAGAGCATTTCTTCGCTTTAATCTGGTTGTAAGATCCAATTCTTCAAATTCCTTGTTTTTCAAAACAGCATCAGAATAGTACGCGGACGTCTTATTCTCCCAATCCCTATAAGTTTCAAGAGAAAGCCAGTATTGTTTCAAACTTTCTCTTTGATTTGCAAATTCTTCTAAAAAGAGACACATAGACGCATTGTAAGGCGCTTCGGGATCATCTCCGTCAAAGGTAATGGAACATCTCCATTTACCAGTATATTTAGGCTTTTCAACGTTAATCTCAAAATTGATATCAGCCTTTTCGTCCAAACGGAACAGAAATTCCATAATATCAGCAAGACACTTTATATCTGCAATGCCAGATTGATAACCAATAAGGTAAGTCGCGGTAGTATCGAGATTCTTAGCTAATGCGTGGATCATTGCGAGGGAAGGTTCAATTTCTCCGTTTTCATATTTTTGAATGGTTCTAAGAGACTTTTCCAGCATTTTAGCAAGCTCTGTCTGGCTGAGTCCTTTGGCTTTTCTCTGTTCGCGAATTCGTTTTCCGATTTCTTCTGTTTGACTGCTCATAAGACCTGTCCTTTCTGAATATTGATTGAGTTTATTTTTCAAGTATAACATATGAAAATACGCATTACAAGTGCATAAATGTAAGCAAAAGTGCATAAAACATTTAAAAAACTATTGACATGTGTATTTGTAGTGATTATAATTTTAAATATACGAACTAAAAGTGCATATTTAAAAGGAGGGGAATGAGGATGGACATTGATGGGATTAAAATGCAGATATTGATGGGAAAGAAAAATTTCAATATCGCAAAGTTGGCAGAGAAGAGCCAGGTATCAAGACAGACCATTTCCTGTATTAAAGCAGGAAAAAGCTGTACGCCAATTATCGCATGTAAGATAGCGGAAGCTTTAGACGTGGATGTGACAGAAATTTTGAGCATTAAAAATTAAGGGGGATGTGCTTATGGCAGAACAAAAACTATATGTGGAATTACCATGTTTTACAGGGAGGAATGTACCGATAGCAGAGATAGCTAAGGCAATCGGAAAGGATGCCCAGTATGTAAGAGTGGGATTGCAACAGGGGGTATTGAAGTTTGGAGTTGCAATGAAGATGGAAAATTCAAACGATTATAACTACTATTGTCCAGACCGTAAAGTCTGGGAAGAAACAGGTTATTTCAGAAGCAAGTTATCCAATGCAGGATAGACAGAAGGATAGCAGAGACTGTAGACAACTTAAGGAGGGAATAAAATGACAGGAAACAAAAAAATGACTGTTCCAGATGCATCTATTGGCGTAGATGCGGAACAGCCACTTGCTAAAAATTACAATGCAAGTATAACAAATTTCGGCACACAAAACAATCTTCAGGACATAAAAAGCCCAGTTAATTCTGGGCACCTGAATTCTGGGCAGGCTGGTTTGGAAACTATCTCAATGGATGAACTGTATGATGCAGTTTACCCACCCAAGATACCGATTGTAGATGGACTGATTTATAACGGAACATATCTCTTTGTAGGAGCACCGAAAGTTGGCAAATCATTCTTCATGGCTCAGCTGGGGTATCACGTCAGCAAAGGCATTCCACTGTGGGGATACCCGGTTCAAAAAGGAACAGTTTTATACCTTGCTTTGGAAGATGATTACGCAAGACTTCAAAAGCGCTTATCTAGGATGTTTGGTACGGAGAGCACGGACAATTTCTTTTTTGCCACCAAGTCAAAGAATTTAAACGAGGGATTGGAAGAAGAATTGAATCAGTTTGTAAGGGAACACAAGTATCTAAGACTTATCATCATAGATACTTTACAGAAGGTCAGAGAAGTCGGTGGGGACAAGTTCAGCTATGCTAATGATTATGAGATTGTAACAAAGTTAAAGAAATTTAGTGACGAGCATGGTATCTGCTTTCTGGTGGTGCATCACACAAGAAAGATGGAGTCCTCTGACAGCTTTGATATGATCTCAGGAACAAATGGTCTGCTGGGTGCTGCGGACGGAGCTTTCATCATGCAGAAGGAAAGACGTACCGAGAATAAGGCAGTTCTGGAAGTGGCAGGACGTGACCAGCAAGACCAGAGGCTGGAGCTGAATTTCAATCGGCAATTGTGTATCTGGGAGCTAACAAAGGCAGAGACGGAGTTATGGAAAGAGCCAGCTGATCCAATGCTGGATGCTATAGCAAAAATCATAACAGAGCAACGGCCCGAATGGAGAGGGACAGCATCGGAATTGT
Source organism: Anaerobium acetethylicum (assembly GCF_900096945.1). Taxonomy (GTDB): domain Bacteria; phylum Bacillota; class Clostridia; order Lachnospirales; family Lachnospiraceae; genus Anaerobium; species Anaerobium acetethylicum. The sequence continues at coordinate 92,099 of NZ_FMKA01000014.1, forward strand.
TGGTGCTGTTACCAGAAGTGGATACGGCCCCGAATAGTCTGACCAGAAAACTGAACATCAGCGTGGAAAATCTGCTTCTGGAATACAATATCCGTTATGAGAGTACAAGGGGGCATGATGGAAGAATGATTACTCTGACGTTTCAGCCAAAAACAGAAGAATAAGGAGAAGTCTACCATGATGAAGCAGGGGATGTGTACGAAGATTTTTGAAGATCTATTCAATGAGGAACTTTTGAATGCTGCAGACGCATACGACTTTAAAACCCTGAAAACAGAAGTTGAAGCTGTTATTAACAAGGCGTTAGAAGATTATGCACTAGTTCATAAGGCGGGAATTAATATTGACTAGGCAGTAAGGCATAATACCAAAAGCATGAGTATGTGACGATTAGTGACGGTTGCGACGGTATATTCTATATAGGTAAATAACCGTCACAATCGGCGCAACCGTCACGGAGGTGATTGGAAAGGAATTGAAATGAAAAACATTCAGATACCGGAAGAACTCTTTATTGCATTGGCGAAATACCATTTGCTGGATATAGAGGAAGTCCAGCCAGAGATAAAAAAGGGATTGATGGATAAAATGGATTCAATCACGATGCGGTTGCTATACTCCAAATACAAAACGGCACCGACAGAGGAAGAAAAAGAGAAAGCCAGAAAGGAGTATCTGGATAAGCGTGGAGTGCTAGAAGGCTTCCGATGGTAATTCGTCCCTAACTATCGATAACAGGAGCGTGGCACGCTCCTGTATATAGCAGACAACGAGAATGTCGGATTGGAAGACGATGCAATTATGATTAAACCGGAAGAGCTTGGAAGCTGGATAACGGATATCCTCATGAGCTGGATCCGTTTGCTGTGAGTGATAAACAATCACTCAAACCGGGCGGATGATTGCAGAAAAGTGACTCACGCCTGTAAAGTGATTGCAGAAAGTTCACTCACTGCTGAATGGGCGGCCGGGTGGGAGAATTTTAGACGGAAATCTATTAAAAGCCCTCGGCGTATGAGAGCGAAATACACCCATCGCACAAATCTTCGATTTGTACTCTGTGTCTTTCGCCCTGCCGGGGGCTTATTCATTCCCTTCGGGAATGGAATTACCAATAAATAATATTTATACGAAAGAGGGTGGCATATGCCAAGGCATTCATTTATTCAAATGGCAAAGCTGACTGATTTAAAAGGTCGTATTGATTACGTTACTAACCCAGATCGTCAGGAGAATTTATACGCAACATATAATACAGCAGACATTCAGTTCTGGAAAATGCTCGCCAAAGAAAACCAAGAGGATTTCAAAAGGAGTGGAACAAAAGGAAACTGCATTGAAGCAAGAGAATTTATCGTTGCTTTACCAGAGAATTTTATTGATTATGATAAAAATCGGCCTTTTAAAACAATCGTAGATTTTTTTAAAAGGGAGTATGGGGTGGAATGTTTTGCGGGACTTCATCACAATAAATCTATGAGCAATTATCATATTCATATGATTTTTGCAGAGCGAAAGCTATTACCTGAAATTATGGAGAAAATTGCTACCAGAAATATGTTTTTCAACGAGGCGGGGAAGCATGTTCGCACTAAGAAAGAAATTTTAGACGAAGATGGCGAAATCAGAGCTGGTTGTACAATTATTCCCAAAGGCGAAGCTTATGAAAGGCATTTATTTGCACCAAAGATAGAATATTTTAAAGACAAGGAATTTCTGAACGAGGCAAAGTATAAGCTGACCAAGTTAATCAATCAGTATGTGAAAGAGGAGGACAAGAAGCTGGCGGTTTTTGATAAATCTGGTCCTTATCTGCCTACGAAAAAGATCGGGAAAAACAATCCGAAAGAAAGGCAGATTAAAGCAGATAATGAAGTGAGAAAGCAATGGAATCATACGGTTGATGAAGCGTTACTTACTGGACTTATTGAGACAGAAATTGTTGTGATGAAGCGAGTGCAGATTTCGGAAAAGGTAAAGGAGTCTATTCAGACTTATGGAGATTTTTCTTATCTTTTTAAGAGTATTGTGGAGGCAGCTATTAATTTTTTGAAAGAGATTATCAGTAAGTTTTTGGTACCACCAAAGCCAGTGTTTCATGGAGATATGGAAAAGTTCAATCGGATGGAAGAACAAAGGCAAGGATTTATGTGTTTAGTAAAGCAGATCAAGACCATTAATGGTCTGGAAATACAGCCGATGAAAGCACGTTATGAATTGCTTAATCCGGTGTTTAAAGCGAAGGAGCGAAAGGAATTGGCGAAGAAGCTGAATGTAGCAGTTATGCATAAGAATAATTTGGAGCTTCAATTATCGTCTATGATTGAAAGTGCTGGGTATCAGAGTATAGGGGGATTTATGGAGGATTATAATCGGTTTTCTGAGGAGGTTAGTCGGTATAAGGAGGAAGTTGGCGATTGGGTAAGGGGGTGTCGGGTGATAGAGATAAAGAATAGATATGTGAAAGAACAGAATGATGAAGGGATAAACAATCCCAAAGAGAAATATCGAAATGCCCGATAAAATATAAAAAATTACAATTAATTTCATGCAGAACAATTTGGAAATATTATAAATTCTTGGTGGCTTGAATCTGACAAGTGTGATAGAATTAACTTGGGTTTTATCATCTTTTGGATAAATCCAAGTTGATTTGAATCATAGCATTTAATGACTATGAGATGGCACGAGAGAGTTTTAGGGGACTTTGTATGTGCTACAATACCCATAAGGAGACCTGTTAATGAAGATAATACTATTAAGTTTTAAACCAGAGTGGTTTAAAAAAATAAAAAATAGAAGCAAGATATATGAATACAGAAGAAACTTTGCAAACGAAGAAGTTATGGCATAAGGACTGGAGGTAGTTATGGACATTTCAACATTAAATGTATTGGCAGAACTGGGTGCTAATTTAACATCACTGGCAGTAAAAGGAACGGCAACAGCTATGCATAGCAAAATCGAGTCAGTTAAAACGGAAAGAAACGTAGAATCATTAAGAGCAACATATGATGAAATGATTAATCAACTTTTATCCGAACGTGAAGAAGCAATTAGAATTGCGCAGGTATATAAAGCTGAACTAGAAAAAGTGGAAATTAGCGATGATGATATAGAACATTTGCATAATACTGTAACTAAGGTTTTAGAAATTATGAAAATCATGTCCCCAAACGCTACATCACTAGATAGTTTTGAACAATTAAAAGAATTAATAAGTATTGATACGCTAAAAACAATGCAATTACTTGGGTTTAATTACAAAGCGGCAATAGGTGAACCATTGACAGAGTTGTGTGCGAGCGCTATAGGGAATATGGGACGAAAAGGAAATGTTTCTCGAAGAAAATGAATCTAAGGCTAAATTTTGATGAGGTTTTTTTGTTTCAGGAAATTATTTACACGATTAGAAGAAAGGAGTAAGAAGTGAAAGATATTTTTTTAAGTAGACCTAGTTGGGTTGAATCAAAATATGATTTAGGTCTTAGTGGCTTTACCAGTCAGTTGGGTATGCTTGACTTAAGCCCCAAAACAGTAGGTACAAATGTTTTTCCTACGACTAGCCCTATGGATACCGTGATAGATTTAATGAAAAAATGTGCTGGGACAATAGTGGTTGGATATCCTCAGATTACTATGGAAAGCGGCTATGTTAAGGAACAAAAAATCTCCGATATACGAATGTTTGCTACAGAATGGAATCACATAGAAGCGGCGCTTGCATATAGTTTGAACATGCCTCTTTTAGTAATACATGATACTTCTATTACGAGAGGTGTTTTTGATAGAGGGGCTTTGAACTCATTTATTTATTCTGTAGATATGAGCAATAAAGACTGGTTTGCAGCGAAAGAAATACAAGGCGTATTAAAAGAATGGGCGGATACATTAAAGTAATTATATAAGATATTTGAAAATTAAAAAGGGGGAAGATGTAAAATAATATGAGGAAGGCATTAGTGGTTGGTATAGATGATTATTCGGGAGCAAAATTGCAGGGGTGTGTTAATGACGCAAAAGCTGTTGCAGAAATTCTTGAATATAATGAAAATGGTAGTAAAAATTTTGATGTAGACTTGTTGACTGACATATCTTCAAAGGCTATGCTGGTTGAAGCAGTTAGAAAATTGTTTTCAGGTAATGCAGATGTAGCATTATTTTATTTTTCTGGGCACGGTTATGTAGACGAAATAGGAGGTTATTTGGTTACAACGGATTTTTCCAGAGGTGATATGGGGGTAGCTATGTCAACAGTTTTGAAGTTGGCAAATGATTCGAAATGCAAAAATAGAATAATCATCTTAGATAGTTGTTATTCGGGAGAAATGGGAAAGACTGGATTTGAAGGAGAATGTAGTGTTATTAGCGATGGAGTTACAGTATTAACAGCGAGTCTACCCGTAGAAAGTGCTATTGAAATAAATGGGCATGGAGTATTTACTAGTTTGTTAATAGCTGCTTTAAATGGTGGAGCTTCAAATATTATGGGGAAAATCACACCAGGAAGTATATATTCCTATATAGATCAAGCATTAGGAGCTTGGCAACAGAGACCAGTATTTAAAACTAATATTTCGCAGTTTGTGTCTATTAGAGATATGAATGCAAAAGTTCCGTTAAATGTAGTAAGAAGTATTGTGGAGCTGTTTCCGGAAACAACATCCGAATATAAGTTGAACCCATCATATGAGTTTACAAATAGTAATCAAATAGAGCATACATTGATTGAGCCATTAGCCAACGAAGAAAATGTTAAAGTTTTTAAAATGCTTCAAAAGTTGGAAGGTATAGGAGTTATAGAACCAGTGGATGAGGAACATATGTATTTTGCGGCAATGAATTTTAAAAGTTGCAGATTAACTGCTGTAGGACAATATTATTGGAAACTTGCAAAAGACAAACGAATATGAGGGGTGAAATGAAAAAGAGGATATTTATTAGTTTTGATTATGATCATGATGTGGATAAAAAAACATGCTGATTGGACAATCGAAAAACCCGGATTCGCCATTTGAAATTATTGACATGTCAATAAAAAAATAACTTTCAAGTAATTGAAAAGAAAGTGCTAGAAGGAGAATAAAAGGATGTGATGTAGTTGGTGTTATATGTGGCGAATATACAAATGCAGCAACAGGTGTTACTGCAGAGTTAAAGATAGCGCAAGAAGAATGAGTTGATTATTTTTCACTATATGGAAGAAGTGGTAAAAATTGTGTTAAGCCGCAACAGGCTATATATATAACGATATCATATATAAGTGGAGTTGGGATAATTTGAAATTATTAATGGGAGGTAAACGCTAATTATGAATTATAAAGTATTCATCTCACATAAAAAAGAAGATGAGGAAGCAGCTTTAGAAATAAAAAGTACCTTGGTTGAAAGTGGTGTTGAGGCGTATTTAGATGTATTGGACAATACAATATGTGGGGACGGAGAAAAATTGACTAACCATATTAAGGAAAAAATCAGAGAATGTACAGATATAATCGTAGTTTTGTCAGAAAAAACGAAATTTTCCTGGTGGGTTCCTTTTGAAATTGGTATGGCATCACAAAAGGATATGCCTATTGCAAATTATTTGTTAAATACTCAGGCTCTTCCAGATTACTTAGAATATTGGCCGAGATTGAAAAATAAGATGGATGTAAAAAAATATGTGGAAACACGAAAATCTATTGCTAGCAAAATAGTAAATGAAAGAGCATTTGGAACTCCGATTCAGTTTTCAAATACTATATCTGAAACGCAGAGATTTTATTCAGAACTCAAGAAAAAACTATAAGACTAATGGCAAGGAGATGATTCGTCATTTTACTAGTGAACAAAAATCAGGAAAAAAATATACAATATATTTTTGAACAATACAAATTATATGTGGAAATGGCAGATAGAGTATGTCAGAGAAGAGCTAGTACAAATACTTTTTTTCTTTCTATAAATACAGCGATTTTGACAGTGGTTGGAACTGTGGGATTTGATATTAAAAAATATAGTCTAGTTATTTCGTTAGTAGGAATCATATTGTCATATACATGGTTTTATATTCTTCACAGCTACAAATTACTGAATTCAGGTAAATTCGAAGTTATTCATCAAATTGAAGAAAAACTACCCTTAAATCTTTACGGGTATGAATGGAATATACTTGGTGAAGGTAAGATACGATCAAAATATTGGCCTATATCGCATCTTGAAAAAATTGTTCCTGTGTTGTTTGGAGTTGTATTTGTGATTTTTGAAGTTATTTCTATTATTGGAGGTTGGTAAAATGAGCTATAATTTGTTTATAAGTCATTCATGGGCATATTCGGATGCATATGATAAATTGGTGTCAATGCTTGATGCCGCAAGTTATTTTGAGTATAAAAATTATTCTGTGCCTAAAAATGATCCTATTCATAATGCAAACAATGATATTCAATTATATAATGCAATTAAAAACCAAATGCAATATGCGAATGTTATTTTAATAATGGCAGGAGTGTATTCGTCTTATAGCAAATGGATAGATAAAGAAATTTCTATTGCTAAAAACGAATTTTACACACCCAAAAAAATAATTGCAATAGAACCATGGGGGTCGGAGAAAACCTCGCTTAAGGTTAAAAACAATGCAAATAAAATTGTGGGTTGGAATACTAATTCCATAGTAAGTGCAATTAGAGAATTATCTTAAACAAATTTTACTATGATATTATTGTACCTAAGGCTATAAAAAAGCCTGAGAAACTTCCAAAGTAGAAATCTGTTTTTGGAGTTGCAGTAATATTTTGATAAAGTATGAAAGCGTGAAGGTTATTTTCATGTGACAATAAAATGACAACACTTTTTGGTGGAAAGAGAAATAATAGGAGCAAACAGTGCATAAATGAACTAAAAATAATATAAACCAGTATATAAAAACATAAAACACCTGATAACAAGTTTAAAATTAGGAGTTTAAACAGATAAAGAAGACAATCGAACTTGTGGGGGTGGATCCAAATGTTAAGACTCCGGGAAAAAATATTTTGTGGGGATGAAATAGAAACTTGGAATCGCCCAGGCCATTATGGGAAATCAGGATATTATAATTCTGGACGAACCCTGTAATGCACTGGTCTATAAAGTAAATAAAGAGATTACGAAAATCTTATTAGGACTGAAAGAAGAAGGCAGAACGATTCTTATGACAAGCCAACGCAGTGAGTAGTAACGAGAAGTACCCCGTATAAAACAGATATGCAACAATAGATAGCTCATCCCCTTTGTTTTCGGGCTTTTCTGCTTCTCTAAATGTTCTCAAAGAGATAATATCTGCAAGATATCAAGCCCTCGAAACCCTTGTGTTTCGGGGGTTTTCTTATGTCTGGAATCCGTTAGATTGCGGATTTATTGTGAATCAAATAAAAAAGCGGTTTGTACGTGAGTGTACAGGCCGCTTTTTTATAGGTATTGTGCAAGTTAAATTCAATCACGTCGGCAGTTTTTCATCTGCCGGAGGCAAGGACATCAGCGTATATATTTGCAGTGACACCAATATCTGAATGACCGAGGTGTTCTGAAATTATCTTAAGATCCACACAGATATGAGTAACTTCATCTGGTGTTTAAGCAAGGGAGAGAAAGGAAATGGAAATTCATAAACGATATGAGCGCGACGAGGCTTTTGAGCGACCTGTGAACATACAATATCAATCAAGGAAGTAAAATATGCTGAAAGCAGTAAAGAAAATGCATGTAATATGGGGTAAAGGAACATATACCTTTATATGTAAAAAAATGGTTTCGTCCGTGTTGGGTTTATGATAGGATAAAATTGTGTTTAATATAAGGGGAACTAACGGATAAAAATGGAGAAAACATGAAGCCTAAGTAATAGGATGAATTATATTCCTATTATATGATGGTTCAGTTGCAGTGAGTTATCATTGCAAGCTTTATTCTTCATTA
>NZ_FMKA01000036.1 GCF_900096945.1 Anaerobium acetethylicum
TACCAATGGCATGGCAGAGTAGCCAAGTTCGGCAGGGATAAACGCTGAAGGCATCTAAGCGTGAAGCCCCCCTCAAGATGAGATATCTCATAGCAAAAGCTAGTAAGACCCCTTGAAGACGACGAGGTGGATAGGACAGAGGTGGAAGCATGGCAACATGTGTAGCTGACTGTTACTAATAGGTCGAGGGCTTGACCATAAACACTTGACGATTGGCAAGACGAAGTCGCAGACAGAGTCTAGTGTGTTGGTCGTTCGATTGAACGAAGTGAAATCGAACTTCCTAAACAGCATAATTGTTAAGTAAATGGTTCATAGGATAGAACAAAAATGGATGATTGAATAGTTTGAATGTGTGGTTTTGAAGGTATATAAGCCTTCGTGAAGAGCAATTCTTCGAGATAATCCTTGATAGCTCAGTCGGTAGAGCACGCGGCTGTTAACCGCGGTGTCGTAGGTTCAAGTCCTACTCAGGGAGTTATATTTATCTTTATGATAAATATATATCCGTAATTAAATAAGGCAAATTCACTTATGTTAGGCTCCATGGTCAAGCGGTTAAGACACCGCCCTTTCACGGCGGTAACAGGGGTTCAAATCCCCTTGGAGTCATTTTAATATAGCTAACAACTGAATGTCTATGCCGACGTGGCTCAATTGGCAGAGCAGCTGACTTGTAATCAGCAGGTTATCGGTTCAAGTCCGATCGTCGGCTCTATGGACCTTTAGCTCAGTTGGTTAGAGCAACCGGCTCATAACCGGTCGGTCCTGGGTTCGAGTCCCCGAAGGTCCATTTTGTTAACTATATTATAAGTTTGGCCCGATGGCTCAGTTGGTTAGAGCGCCGCCCTGTCACGGCGGAGGTCGAGGGTTCGAGTCCCTTTCGGGTCGCTGAACATTTTAGGTGTTCAAAATAATAAAGTGTTTATTAGTAGCAGTTCAAAGATATACCTACTGATAAATATCCCATGGGATCTTAGCTCAGCTGGGAGAGCATCTGCCTTACAAGCAGAGGGTCACAGGTTCGAGCCCTGTAGGTCCCATTTAGTGCCGGCGTGGCGGAACTGGCAGACGCACAGGACTTAAAATCCTGCGGGACTAATCTCCCGTACCGGTTCGATTCCGGTCGCCGGCATCTATTTTATATAGAAAGTAGAGATGCTTTCTGTATTGTGCTTTACAGGGGTAAAGCAATGGAATAAAATTATTTATAAGTGTGCTTAGCTCAGCTGGATAGAGCGTCTGGCTACGGACCAGAAGGTCGGGGGTTCGAATCCTCTAGCGCACGTTAAAGAGTCTTTGTTTGCAGCAAGTGCAGATGAAGGCTTTTTTTGTGTTAATAAAGTATTTATATAATTTTAATCGATCTAATATTAATTAGAAGGACTCTTTATGTTAGAATGATTATTAGCAGCCAGATGGTTTGAACCGATTAAATTGATGGGAGAGCTGCGTGGAGGAGATTTATGACAAAGAAAGAATTTTTAGAGCAATTAAGAGAAAGTCTGCAAGGAGAAATTAGCGCACGTGAAGTTAACGATAACATAAATTATTATGCTAGCTATATAGATGGTGAAATCGGCAAGGGAAAAGCAGAGGCAGAAGTTATGTATATGCTGGGAGACCCCAGGCTGATTGCAAAAACAATTATTGAAACAAGGGGAATATCTGGATCGACCACAGGCAACAATTACTTCTATGAGGCTGATGATGAGGACAACACGAAAACCAGCAAAGGCTTTAATGCCAATTATGACAAGAATGATGGCTGGGATTTGAGATTTGGAAAATTGAAGCTCAATACAAAACTGGGAAGGATAATTTCTCTGCTTGTGGTGATTTTAATCTTTGCTGTTGTAATCGTGGTTGTCGGACAGCTGGTGGCATTTTTGCTGCCGGTAGTACTTCCTATATTTCTTGTAATGTTCATATTAACATTGCTTAGAGGTGGCGGGAGATATCAATAAATGATATCGATGGAGGCATTTCTTGTGATTATTGCAACAGGCTTTGAATAGGTATCACCATTGCTTAAATCGGAAATGAGCAGGAGCAGGTAAAAAGAACCGCAACAGAAACGTTGTAATTCAGGAAAAGAGAAAGAAATGGAGCGAATTAAAGATGTATGACTACATATTATTTGATTTAGATGGAACGCTTACGAATCCGAAGGAAGGAATCACGAAGTGTATCCAGTATGCCTTAAGCTATATGGGAATTGAGGAGCCGGATCTGAACAATCTGACCAGGTTTATCGGACCGCCTCTTCACACAGCTTTTATGGAGTATTATGGCTTTGATGAGGCAGCTGCCTGGACAGCGGTTAAAAGGTACAGAGAAAGATTTGGGACGATTGGTGTATACGAAAATGAAGTTTTTCAGGGGATTTCCGATCTGCTCGGTCAGTTAAAGCAGAACAGCATGATACTTGCTGTCGCAACGTCCAAACCAGAAATATTTATGTCCAAAATCCTGGAAAAATATGATTTAAAAAAATATTTTGACGTAGCTGCCGGAAGCGAACTGGACGGCATGCGAACAGAAAAAGCAGATGTCATCGAAGAGGCGTTGAGGCGATTGTCCATATCGGACAAGGAAAGATCCAGAGTAATCATGGTTGGAGACAGGAAGTATGATATAGAAGGTGCAAAAGCATGTGGTATACATTCAGTCGGAGTAGAGTTTGGATTCGCAGAAGAAAATGAATTAGAGTCTGCCGGAGCGGACTATGTTGTCTCAAGTGTAGATGAACTGAAGAAGTTGCTGCTTAATAATTAAAATATAGGTAAAACCCACTTCTGCTATATTGAGTTGCAGAGATGGGTTTTTCTTGTTTTGGGTTAAAAAAGAAATGTTTTTCATTAGTCAGATGAGTTGGCTTAAAAATACAAAGTGAAACAGCCGGTAGGGGAGCTACCGGCTGTTTCGATGAGGGGAGTATAAATAATTAATAAGGGGTTATAAATGTAAAAAAATTTTTTGAAGGGTAAACTTTTTTACTTGCTTATTATAATATACTTTTTGATAGAATGCAAGATAAATTCATATATAATTTTTGGGGTTATGAGTAATAATAAACTATTATCATCAAAAAAACATCCGTTTTGCGCAAACGAGCGACAGAAAAGCGCATAAATAAACAAAAAATGTGAGAAAATATGCATGATGATCGATTTCAAAACGACACTATAGAAGAAAAATAAAAGAAATTTCTTTTAAAAGCCGCGAAAATCAAGGGAATCAGGAAGAACAAAAATGAAATGAAACGAACATTGGATGTTTTATCTATATAAATATACATTCGTTATATTAAAGACAATCCATTGAAACGGGATGCCTTTTCATAAAAGCATATATTTTTTTAAATATATTAACAGGTTGACAGGTTTTAGCATGCGATTTAGTATGTATCTGAGAGGGAAATTAAGAAATGCGCAGAAATATCTGCGGTTCTAACATAAGAAAAGGATGGTGGCAATTTATGAAGATAATGGTTGCATCAGATATACATGGGTCGGCATATTACTGCAGAAAGATGATTGAGGCTTATAAAGAGGAACGGGCAGACCGGCTGCTTCTTCTGGGTGATCTTCTCTACCACGGGCCGAGGAATGATCTGCCTAGGGATTATGAACCGAAGGAAGTTATTAAGATGCTTAACGAATGGAAGACGGAAATTCTTGCGGTAAGGGGAAATTGTGATGCCGAGGTGGATCAGATGGTTTTAGAATTTCCTATTATGGCAGATTATTGCATAGTGGTCAATGGTAAGAATACGGTTTACGCGACACATGGCCATATCTTCAATAAGGATAACCTGCCGCCGTTGAAAGAAAATGATATACTTCTTCATGGGCATACCCACGTTCTGACAGCTGAAAAAAGGAACGGTTATATGCTGCTTAATCCGGGATCAATTTCGCTTCCAAAAGAGGGAAATGTACCGAGTTATGCAATTATGGATGAAAAGAATTTTGTCATCAGGGATTTTTCTGGGGGCATCATTGCAGAGGTGGAAATTGGAAAACAAACGAAAGTAAGTGGAGAGTAAGCAGAGAGTAAGCAGAGAGTAAGCAGAGAGTAAGCAGGAAGTAGGCAGGAGAAAAGCAGCAGAAAAGAAGCAGAAAAGAAATGACGGCAATCTCTGAATTATATGGTATTATGTTAACATAATGTGATATAATTAAATGCATATGCGTAAGTATCCAGGAAAAATGATTGAGAAAACGATTGAAGAATTTTGGTCACTGCTCAGAACAACTGTACTGAGGTGCTTTTATGCTGATTTTACATAAAACCCGAACTATGTATGCATCAAATCGCTGGTTCTGCAATTTGTGTGCATCATTGTGACAATGCAAGACATAGTCCTGAATGGTTACGAATTTTGAATGTTAATATAGTATAAGCCGGCGTGTCCAGATGATTACGGGTGCCGGAGATGGAGAGAATAATGGAAAGAATTGAACTGATTGCACCATGTCATTTTGGCTTGGAAGCGGTTTTAAAAAAAGAGATACAGGATTTGGGATATGAGATTTCATGTGTTGAAGATGGAAGGGTCACCTTCTATGGAGACATGGCGGCAATCGCAAGAGCAAATGTCTTTCTGCGTACCGCAGAGAGGATTATGCTGAAGGTAGCATGCTTCAAGGCGGTTACTTTCGATGAATTATTTGAGAAGACGAAGGCACTGCCCTGGGAAAATTATATTCCGAAAGATGGAAAGTTCTGGGTTACAAAGGCTTCATCTGTCAAGAGCAAGCTTTTCAGCCCTTCTGACATTCAGTCAATCATCAAGAAGGCTATGGTTGAAAGGCTGAAAACCAGGTACAAGATGGACTGGTTCGATGAAAATGGTGCGAGCTATCCACTCAGGGTATTCCTGATGAAGGACGAAGTGACGATTGGTCTTGATACTTCTGGTGATTCCCTACACAGGAGAGGCTACAGGCTTTTGGCAAGCAAGGCGCCGATTACGGAAACGCTTGCAGCGGCATTGATTATGCTGACGCCATGGAATAAAGACAGGATTCTGGTGGATCCGTTCTGCGGAAGCGGTACGTTTGCAATCGAAGCGGCTATGATAGCTGCAAAGATCGCACCAGGAATGAACCGTTCGTTTACTGCTGAAAACTGGACTAATCTTATTGATAAGAAGGCATGGTATGATGCAGTGGATGAGGCAAATGACATGATGGATGATACTGTCGAGGTAGATATCCAGGCATTCGATATAGACGGCGATATCGTGAAGGCTGCCAGAGAGAATGCAAGGGAGGCAGGTGTTGATCATCTGATACATTTCCAACAGCGTCCGGTGTGCGAACTGAATCATCCAAAGAAATATGGTTTTATTATTACCAATCCCCCATATGGAGAAAGGCTTGAAGAGAAAGAGAATCTTCCGCCGCTGTACAGGGATCTTGGAGAAGCCTATAAAAGGCTGGATTCATGGTCGGCATATATTATCACAAGTTATGAGGATGTTGAAAAATACATGGGCAGGAAGGCTGATAAGAACCGTAAGATTTATAACGGCATGCTGAAAACCTATTTCTACCAGTTCCTGGGACCGAAGCCTCCAAGACCGAAAAAATAGGTTTCCGAAAGTTCGGATGATTGCAGTGCTTATAAGACCAGGCATAAAGAAACCAGGGGAGAGGGCTTGTAGGGAATAAAGCTTTTTAACGCAAAGGTCCGGCTCCAGGGAGGACGGACTTTTGCAGAGAATGAGAGGGATAAATTGTGAAACGTTCTCAAAATTATTTATTTTTACTTATTGTTGTAATGGCTTTGATTATAGCCAGATTCAATTTCATCGGAAATACGGATTCTGTTGTTAAAGGCAGGGAGGGTGCTTTTAATCCGGAAATATGGAATTCAATCATTGCAAGAACCGTGAATGAGAAGGACATTTCTTTCGCAGTTGACGCCAAGGAAGTGGAAATCGAAGAAGAGCAGCTTTATATGGATGAAAGCCTGAGCGTAATGATTCCGACCTCCTATATCAAAGAAAATTTCCAGTGTGCGGCAAATATCTATGACAAATCAAAGCTGGTCATTGAAAAGAATGACCACAAGCTGGAGTTTGAACTGGGTTCAGATTATATGTACATAAATGGAGCGAGAGTCAAGCTGTCGGCGCCGATGACCTTTCAGAATGGAGAGCTATTCGTTCCGGTTGAGGCTGTTGCGGAGGGGCTTAACTATGATTTCAACTGGGATATCGCCAGCAACGCTGTCAATGTTATGGGGAACGAGGAGAGCGACAGGATTCTTCCTTACAGCTACGACCTGAGAGAGGCCAAAATCACCTCCAAGGTAAAGAACCAGGGACAGCTTGGAACGTGCTGGGCATTTGCGTCTCTGACAGCCCTGGAGTCATCCATAGCGCCTGAAGAATCCCTTGTGTTATCGCCAGACCATATGTCCATCCAGAACAGCTTTCATGCAGGCCAGAACGATGGTGGAGAATATACCATGGCTATGGCCTATCTGACCAGCTGGCAGGGGCCGGTACTGGAGAAGGATGACCCCTATGCAGATGGTAAATCCCCCGACGACATCAAAGCCGTTAAGCATGTTCAGGAAATTCAGGTAATAGAGGGCAAAGATTATGAAGAAATCAAGCTGGCAGTCTTCCAGTATGGCGGAGTGCAGTCGTCTCTGTATACATCCCTGACAAGCGCGGCCAGCCAGTCGATCTATTACAACCGGAAAGAAAGCGCCTACTGCTTTATTGGAACAGACAAACCGAATCATGACGTTGTTATTGTCGGATGGGATGATAACTATCCAAAGGAGAAATTCAATGTAAAACTTGAGGGTGACGGTGCATTCATCTGCCAGAACAGCTGGGGCTCAAAATTCGGAAATGACGGATTTTTCTATGTTTCCTATTATGATACAAACATAGGAATGCATAATGTCGTATATACGGATGTTGAAGATACGGATAATTATGATAATTTGTATCAGTCTGATCTATGCGGATGGGTAGGACAGCTTGGATATGGCAAGGAATCCTCATATTTTGCAAACGTATATGAAGCAAAAAACAATGAGACCATTGAAGCGGTCGGATTTTACGCAACAGGTAAGGATACGGAGTATGAAATCTATGCGGTTCCGGAATTTCAGGGTACAGAATCGCTGCAGGACAGGATACTGCTGAAAACGGGATATTTTAAGAATGCAGGGTTCTATACGGTCGATTTTGACGAGGGAATAAAGACTGAGAGCGGCAAAAAGTTTGCAATCGTAATCAATATAACAACCCCGAATTCGGTCCATCCTATAGCAATTGAGTATAAGGCGGACGCAGCCACCTCCACAGTGGATTTGAGCGACGGAGAGGGCTATATCAGCCTCAGGGGCACGAAATGGGAAGACGTAGAAGAGAACCAGGAATGCAACCTCTGCCTGAAAGTCTATACGGATAACAGATAGGTTCCCGAATTGAAAGGACAGGAGTCCGGAAGTTTCATGACCGCATAATGGCGGGTGAAAGGTCCGGACTTTTTCTTTTTCAGGTAAGAAGAAAAAACACAAAAGGTATTTACACTGGAAATGGGCGCGCTTATAATGAAAAATAAAAACAGAATGACAGGTGGCAGTAAATGAAGAAAAAACTGATTTTTGCAACGGGCAACGAAGGAAAGATGAGAGAAATACGTATAATCCTGGAAGATACAGGGCTTGAAATCCTGTCGATGAAAGAGGCGGGAATAGATGTTGACATCGTAGAAGATGGATGCACATTTGAGGAAAATGCGATCATTAAGGCAAAAACAATAATGGAGCTGACTGGAGAAATAGTTCTTGCAGACGATTCCGGCCTGGAAGTGGATTACTTGAATAAGGAACCGGGCATATACTCTGCAAGATATGCAGGGGAGATGACCCCATACAGCATCAAAAACCAGATGATTATAGACAGGCTTGAGGGCGTTCCGGACGAGAAAAGGACTGCAAGGTTCGTATGCGCCATTGCGGCGGCTTTTCCCAACGGAGAGGTGGCAACTGCCAGGGGAACCATAGAAGGAATGATCGGATATGAAGAGAAAGGCAGCAACGGATTCGGATATGACCCGATCTTCTATTTGCCTGATTATGGCTGCACGACAGCTGAGCTTACAATGGAACAGAAAAACGAAATAAGCCACAGAGGGAAGGCTTTACGTGAGATAAAGAAAGAGCTGGTGAAAAGGATATAAGCAAGCGAATGAGGAAGGGCTGACAACTTTTTGATGCTGGAAATGCATCGCAGGCACATCCAGAGTAAACAAAAAGGGGAGGAGTGACAACATGAAGATTTTGATTGTAAGCGATACCCATAAACATGATGAGAATCTGCTTAAGGTTCTTCAGAAGGTGGGAAAACTGGATATGCTCATACATCTGGGAGATGTGGAGGGATCCGAGGATTATATACGCGCCATGGCAGACTGTCCTGTCGAGATGGTTTCGGGAAACAATGATTTTTTTTCCAACCTGGAAAGGGAGAAGGAGCTCAAGCTTGGAAAATACAGGACGCTGATTACCCATGGACATTATTACTATGTTTCAGTGGGCTTGGAAAATATAAAAAGAGAGGCCTCGGCAAGGAATATGAATATCGTGATGTTCGGACATACCCATAAGCCGCTCATTGATATTGATGATGACATCATTGCAATCAATCCGGGCAGCATATCCTATCCGCGCCAGGAAGGCCGTAAACCGACCTTTATTATCATGGAGATAGACAACAAGGGAGAGGCACATTTTACACTGAATTATCTGAAATGAGACCTTAGGAACTTTTCTAAACCCCGCATTTCTACGGGGTTAGAAGGGGGAATGGGAGTAGTAACAAAAAAGATCAAAAATAATGTTGACATTATGATATTGCTGTTATATAATATATCTTGCGTCAGGGAAACAAGAAGACGTTGAAACAACGGGGTGTGGCTCAGCTTGGCTAGAGCGCCTGGTTTGGGACCAGGAGGTCGCAGGTTCGAATCCTGTCACCCCGATTATCTTTTGAACAGTGGTTTTGGAAGATGATTGATATTATATGATTAATTTGAAATTTGTTTCCATATTGATTTGCGGGTGTAGTTCAATGGTAGAACACTAGCCTTCCAAGCTAGATACGTGGGTTCGATTCCCATCACCCGCTTACATTATGCACTGATATAAGTAAGATTAAGGATATCATGCAGATGTTGCTAAAGCGAATTGAAAAATTACGCATATGTGTTTGTAGCTCAGTTGGATAGAGCATCGGCCTTCTAAGCCGAGGGTCTAGGGTTCGAATCCCTACAAGCACAGTAGTCGCTAAGTTTATCTTAGCGATTTGTCTATGGTGGGTATAGCGCAGTTGGTTAGCGCGCCAGATTGTGGCTCTGGAGGCCGAGGGTTCGAATCCCTCTATCCACCCTGTTTCAGTTTGAAGTCTGTATTGGGCTATCGCCAAGCGGTAAGGCACAGGACTTTGACTCCTGCAGTCGCTGGTTCGAATCCAGCTAGCCCAGTTTAAGAACAAATCTTAAATGGTTGTTCTTAACTGAAAAGGCAGCTTGCAGGTTAACATACATGGGATATTAGCTCAGTTGGTAGAGCACTAGACTTTTAATCTAGGTGTCCCGGGTTCGAGCCCCGGATGTCTCATTACTTATATAAATAGTAATTTTATAAGTTTCATGTTTTATATGCGGATGTGGCGGAACTGGCAGACGCGCTAGACTTAGGATCTAGTGGGAGACCGTGCAGGTTCGATTCCTGTCATCCGCATTATTCAACGGTTTTGGCACCTTGTAGGAAGGTGCTGAGGCCTTTTTTTTATGCTTTGACCACAATTTTGACCACAGTTAGATTTTGGTTAATATTTTATGATTGCTATATCTATGAGTAACGTATGTGGAAAACAGCAGATGATATGTTAACTGGTGCGGTACAGGTGAAAACCAAACATTGATAAAAGCGAATATATATTTTTGAAAAAATTATTAATGTATATAGAAGAATACTTCTTCTTGACTAAAAAGGAAAATTGATATAAACTTCTTAATATGAATACACTTATAAAAACAGATTTAAAAATAAGGAGAATATCATGAATCAAAAATATGTAATAGGTTTAGATTATGGAACGCTATCAGGGCGTGCTGTTTTGGCACGATGCAATAATGGTGAAATTGTAGCAACTGCGGTTAAAGCTTATTCTCATGGGGTTATGGATCAGTATTTACCAGATGGCTATACAAAATTACCGGTAAATTGGGCACTAGAACATCCACAGGATTATCTGGATGTGCTGGATATAACAATACCGAAATTGTTGCATGACAGTGGTATAGCAAAAGAGGATATAATTGGAATTTCCATAGACTTTACATCATGTACAGTTTTACCTATAGATAAAAATGGCGTTCCGCTGTGTATGCATCCTGAATTCATACACAGGCCCAATGCATATGTGAAATTATGGAAACATCATGGAGCTCAGCAGGAAGCGGATCAAATTAATGCCTTATTAGAATCTAGAAATGAAATTACAAGTCCTCGGTTTGGAGGACGTATTTCGTCAGAACTTTTGATACCTAAAGTGTTGGAGATAATTCGTAATGATTACGAGGTTTATGAAGCAGCAGATGAGATTTTAGAGGCAGGGGATTGGTTAACCCGTTTGCTTACTGGTTCACAAAAACGAAGTGGATCTATGGCTGGATATAAAGCATGGTGGCTCCCAGAAGAAGGATATCCCAAAACCGATTTTTATGCTGCACTGGATACTCGTATGGAGAATATTGTTGAAGATAAACTTTCAGGTGATATTTGCCCGGTAGGAGGGAAAATCGGAGTACTTTCAGAAGAATGGGGAAATCGACTTGGATTAATGCAGGGGATGGCAGTAGGTGCAAGCATTATTGACTCTCATGCAGGTGCTCCAGGAAGCGGAATTAGACAAAAGGGACAAATGATGTTAGTTGTAGGTACATCCAGTGTTATGGTAGCATTAAGTGATAAACCCTATGCTAAAAAAGGTGTTTGTGGGGCACTTAAGGGTGGCATTATACCTGGGTATTATGCATTGGAATCGGGTTTGGCTGCTGTTGGAGATATGTTAGGCTGGTTTGTTGAACGGTGTGTACCGGAATCCTATGCAAATTTAGCCAAAGAAGAGAATGTCAGTGTTCACGAACTTTTGACTAAATTAGGACTCAGGTGTAATGCAGGCTCAAGTGGACTGCTGGCTTTAGATTGGTGGAACGGAAATAAAACGCCTCATGTGGATGGAGATTTGTCAGGAGTTATTTTAGGTATGACACTTCGAACGAAACCGGAAGAGATTTATCGTGCACTTATTGAATCTACAGCTTATGGAACCCGTATGATCATTGAGACATTTGAAGAAGCTGGAATTGAAATCGCTGAAATTATTGCAAGCGGTGGTATTGCGGAGAAGAACCCGCTATTTATGCAGATATATGCAGATGTAACTGGAAAAGCCATTAAACTTGCTGCCAGCAATCAAACAGCCGCTTTGGGATCGGCTATATATGCAGCGGTAGCAGCTGGAAAAGAAAAAGGCGGATATGCTTCACTTGGAGAAGCAGTAATGGCTATGAGCGGGGTGAAGGATTTGATTTACCATCCGATTGATGAAAACAAAATTGTCTATGAAAGACTTTACGAAGAATACAAAACTCTAAGTGATTATTTTGGACCAAAGGAAAATGGAGTTTTGAAGCGTCTATATGAAATAAAAGTAGAACAAACACGATATTAAAAAGATACTTATTAAATTACTTTTTAAAAAATTGACAAATAAGTGTCAAAGAATCTATAATGTTATTATGAAGTTAGAAAATCTATTAGTATAGGATAAGGATTATTTTATGGGAAGAAATAATATTGAAGTTAAGAAAATGAATCGAAATAGTATTTATACTTATATCTTAAAAGGCTCAGTGGTTTCGAAACATGAGATCGCGCAGTCTTTGCAACTGAGTATTCCTACGGTAGCGCAAGGTTTACAAGATTTGCAAGAACTGAGTCTGGTAACGGAAGAGGGGATGTTGAATTCCACCGGTGGCCGTAAGGCAAAAGGATATATGTGTATCCGAGATGCCAAAGTCGCAATAGGAATGGATATTACAGAGAATCATATCAGCCTGGTCATGCTTGACTTGGCAGGACAGATTATACTGTCTAAACGTAAACGAATAGAGGTGCATGATGACGAGAAGTTTTATCTTGCCTTGAAAAATGAGGTGGAAGAGCTGATCGAAAATAGTGGAATAAATCGGGATAGAATTCTTGGCATGGGCATTTCGCTGCCTGCCATTGTTGATGAAACAGGACAAAAGATATATGCATTGTATGAGAAAATGAGCATTTCAAAAGAGTTTTATCATATCATGACACAGTATTTTGAGTTTCCGATTATATTAACGAATGATGCAAACAGTAGTGGAAAAGCTGAACTGGGATTGCGCGGTGATTACGAAAATAGTGTTTATTTTTCTCTCAGTCATACTATGGGAGGGGCAATTTTTATTAATGGACAGTTGTTTGGAGGAAATGATCAGCGAGGCGGAGAAATAGGACACATGACGTTAATTCCTGGTGGACGGCAATGCTATTGTGGACGCAAAGGCTGTGCGGATGCATACTGTGCATCTAAGGTGCTGTCGGATGCGGTGAATGGTAGTATTGAAGATTTCTTTAAGCAGTTAGAACAGGGAGATGAGCACTGTAAGCAAGTATGGAATGAATATTTAGACTATTTAGCTCTTGAAGTGCACAATTTACATATAGTTTTTGATTGCTATATTGTTATAGGGGGGTATGTCGGACAGTATATAAATCATTATATTCATGATTTAAGAAGACGAGTACAAAAGATAGATACCTATATTGAAGATGCATCATTTTTACAAGCATCTGCTTTGAAATATGAGGCTCCAGCGATAGGGGCTGCATCTGTTTTTATCGAACAATTTAAAGAGCAAGTATAATAAATTTGAAAAGTAAAAGATACTCCTTACAATTTGGCGTTTTAACTAAATTGTAAGGGGTATTTTTGTTGCTGATGTACAAAAACAATAATAAGCTTCATTTTTTGTTGACTTATTTACGCAATGTGATTATAATGAAATTACATTTAAAAACGATTTTAAAAAGTGGTATAACAAGAAGGGAGATACAAAATGAAGGCAATGGTAACAACGGGAGCAAGGCAAATGGTAGTGCGTGAAGTGGAATGTCCAAGGCCAGCTTCAGGTCAGGTGCAGGTAAAATTAGAATACTGTGGTATTTGCGGATCAGATGTACATTACTATAAAGATGGTAAAGTTGGAGATCATGTTTTAGATCACGATATTGTTCTTGGTCATGAGGTGGCGGGAATGGTATCAGAAGTTGGAGAAGGAGTTACAGATTTAAAGGTTGGTGATCGTGTAGCTTTGGAACCTGGCATTGCTTGTGGAAAATGTATTTTTTGTAAATCTGGGCATTACAATTTATGCCGAGAAATGAAGTTTTTTGCGGATCCACCTACACCTGGGGCACTGCAGGAATATGTGGTTCATCCGGCTGATTTGTGCTTTAAATTGCCAGAGAATGTTTCTTCTATGGAGGGCGCACTGGTTGAACCGTTGTCAGTTGGTCTTCATGCTGCAGGAACGGGCGATGTAAAACTTGGACAAAACGTGTTGATTTTAGGAACTGGATGCATCGGACTTGTTACATTATTGGCATGTAAGGCAAGGGGGGCTGCTAAAATTGTAGTAGTTGATTTATATGATAAACGTCTTGAATTTGCTAAAAAACTGGGAGCGACACACGTAATCAACGCAAAAAAGGAAGATGTTAAAAAAAGAGTAGATGAAATTTTTAACGGCGAGGGAGCAGATGTGGTTCTTGAAACAGCGGGTTCGGTTATCACGATTGCTCAAACACCATTCCTTACAAAGGCAGGTGGAACCATTGTCATAGTAGGACAATCTGCTCAAAGTGAAGTTTCTTATAACTTCTCTGAAGTGATAGTAAAGGAATTGACAATTAAGTCTATTTTCCGTTATCGTAATTCATATCCAGTAGCAATCGCGGCTATAAGCAGTGGTGCTATTGATGTAAAGCAGATTGTAACACATGAGTTTTCTTTTGAAGATTCTAAAATGGGATTTGATACGGTTATTGAAGATGCAGAAAATGTTGTAAAGGCTGTTATCAAATTTTAAATATTTGGAATCAACAAAATGTTTTGAAAGGAGAAGATTATGGCAGATAACATCAAAATGGAGGTGCGACATATCTCGAAATCGTTTCCAGGTGTTAAGGCATTAGACGATGTTAATTTTAAACTAAAAAAAGGTACGGTTCATGTGCTTTGCGGTGAAAACGGAGCCGGAAAATCAACATTGATGAAGATTTTATATGGGATTTACCATCAGGACGAAGGAGAGATAATTGTTGACGGGAAAGTAGTGAAAATAGCAAATCCTATTGATGCAAGAAATCAAGGAATCTCCATGATTTTCCAGGAATTATCTTTCGTATCAGATATGACATTAGAAGAAAATCTGTTTTTGGGCCGTTGGATTAAAAAAAATGCTTGCCTTATTGACTGGGAGAAGATACGTGATGAGACCAAAAAATTATTAGAGAAGGAGGGCTTGCCATATAAACCGGATACACCACTTAGATCTATGAGTGTTTCCAATATTCAAATGATTGAAATTTTGAAAGCAGTGTCCTTCAATGCTGAAATTTTAATTATGGATGAGCCAACTTCTTCTATTTCTAACAAGGATGTGGAATCTTTAATCAGCAAAATCGAGGAACTTCGTTCGCGTGGCATGAGCATTATCTACATTTCACATAAGATGGATGAAATATTCCGAATTGCAGATGAAATTACAATTCTTAGAGATGGGAAAACGATTACCACACTTCAAAAGGATGAAACCAATATCGATCAGGTTATTGAATTGATGGTTGGCCGTAAATTGGAAAATCAATATCCGAAAGAAATTATGGAAATTGGTGAAGAAATTTTCAAAGTAGAACATTTGACGAAGCAAGGCGTATTCGAGGATATTAACTTCAATGTAAAGCGTGGAGAAATTGTTGGATTTGCAGGACTTGTTGGTGCCGGAAGAACAGAAACTATGAATACATTATTCGGTTTAGATACTTATGACTCTGGTGATGTTTATCTGAATAGAAAGCCAATTCAGGTTAGGAATGTACGAGAAGCTATTGCCAATGGGATTGCGATGGTCACGGAAGACCGACGAAGGTATGGTATCATTCCGGTGCGAAGTGTAATGGAAAATGCTTCTCTTGCAACATTAAAAAAATATTTTGCCGGTGGACGCAGGCATAAACATGAAGAGATAAAAGATATATCAGAGGTTTTCGAAAAAGTCCGAGTGAAAACGCCTTCTTTAGAAACGCCAATAAAAAGCCTTAGTGGCGGTAATCAGCAGAAAGTAATTCTGGCAAAGTGGTTGCTTTGTAACAGTGAAGTCATGATTATGGATGAACCTACTCGTGGTATTGATGTAGGAGCAAAGAAAGAGATCTATGAACTGATTGGAGATTTTGCAAAAAATGGCAAGGGAATTATAATGATTTCTTCGGAACTTCCAGAACTGATGGGTATGTGTGACAGAATATATGTCATGAAAGAAGGTAAAATAACAGGTTGTCTGGAAAATAGGGAAATCTTTTCTCAGGAGCAGATCATGAACTATGCTGTATCATAAGCATGAAGCGTTGAAATAAATACAAGGAGATTTATAATGGAAGAAAAGAAAAAATCTTTAGACCTTTCCAAACTGATTTCGAAATACAGTCTGGTAATAATTTTAATTGTAATGATGGTTGTGTGCAGCATAGCAAATAGTAACTTCCTGAGCGCACCGAATCTGTTAAATGTAGTGAAGCAGCAATCAGTGTTTATTCTATTGGCTTTAGGAGCGATGTTGCTTATTTCAGCTGGGTGCCTTGATTTGGCAGCAGGTTCTATTGTTGCATTATCCGGTGTGGTTTCATTATATGCGTACCAAATATTTCCGAATGTTTTTGTGGCATTCATCGTGGCAATTTTAGTAGCGATTGCATGCAATCTTGTTAGTGCGCTTATGGTAACAGTGTTCAATACTCCCCCTTTTATAGCAACGTTAGCAATGCAGTTGATTGCACGTGGTCTTGCATTATACATAACCGGAGGGCAGAATCTCTCAGGAGTAGGAAAAGATTTGGCGGCAGTAGGTCAAGAAAGTACTCTTGGAGTACCAAATAGTATTTACATTATGCTGATACTATTCCTCGCTGTTGTATACCTGACAAAATATACCATTATGGGGCGCTCTATTTATGCCGTAGGAGGAAATGAAGAGGCGGCAAATGGTTCTGGTATTAATGTAAAGGCAGTTAAAATAAAGACTTATGTTATTAATGGTTTACTTACTGGAGTTGCAGCGACGATTTATCTTTCCCGTGTTAATGGTGGTATGCCTAATGGTGCACAAAGCTATGAGTTTGATGCTATGATTGCGACAATAGTTGGCGGTACTAGTTTTTCGGGAGGTGTTGGTTCGGCATCAGGTACCTTGATTGGTGCGTTTATAGTTGGGTTTTTAAATAATATCATGAATCTTGTAGGAATCGATTCATACCTGCAGCAGGTAGCTAGAGGTGTTATCATCGGTGGCGCTGTGATTTGGGATATTTATTTTAAAAATAAAAAAACATATAAAAAAGGGAAATAGGAAAGGGAAGGGAAATTATTATGAAAAAAATTATGAAAAAAGTTCTTGCAGTTGGTTTAGTATTGGCGATGACTTTCTCGCTTGCAGCTTGTGGTTCGTCATCTGATAAATCTTCGGATGCATCATCTGAAACAGCGGGAGATAATGAAAAATACAAGGTGTTGTTTGTATGTCGTAATCGAGCCGATGTGTTTGCAGCGCGTTTAGCAAACTCATTCCAGGATTATTATGAGGGAAATTATTCTGATAAATTTACATTCGATATTCAGGATGCGCAGGCAGATAATGATAAAGAAAATCAGATTATTGATCAGGCTGTAGTTGCCGGATATGATTGTATCATTGTTCAGCCGAATGATAGCGAATCTCAGACACCTTCTGTAAAAGCGGCAGTAGAAGCTGGAGTGAAAGTGATTACTACAAATGCGGGTATTCGTGATATTGAGGGTGCTTCATGGGTTGATGCAGATCCATATGAACAGGGAAAAGTCATTGCAGAACTGGCAGTTAAAGATGCTCCACAGAATGCAAGAGTTGTAATAATGTCTTGTAATCCGGGAAATTTACATACAGAGAGCCGTTTGTCTGCCTTTCATGATATTTTTGTGAAAGAAAGAACAGATGTTGACATTTTAGCAGAAAAGATTTGTACACAGAGTGATTCTGCAACATTTATGCAGACAATGGAAGACTGGGTACAGGCATACGGAAAAATTGATGTTTGCTTAACTATTGGTGATGATTTAGCAAAAGCCTGCTACGAGGTTGTGAAAAATGATGCTACTTATGCTGAGACACAGTACTATGCAGTTGATGCTAATCCGGATGCACTTCTTAGAATTAAATTAGGTAATCAGACTGCAACAGTTATGCAGGATACTGCTGAATTGGCACAGAAGAATCTTGATGGTGCGTGGAAATTACTTAGCGGTGAAGAAGATACCGTTGAGGATACTATTGAAACCATTTTAATTACTGCTGATAATGTTGATAAATATATTGAATACTACATTGAACAGGGCGCTCTCACTCAGAAAGAATACGATGAGGTTTTGGCAGAAATAGGAGCAAAGTAAATTTAAAATTGTAATCACTTTTTATTAATGCATAAGGGGCATAGCTGCCGGCTAAGCCGGCAGCTATGCCCTGTTTGTTTTAAGAAAGTATATGAGGAGGAACATCAATGGAAACAGTGCAGTTAATGCGAATGGCTAATGAGGTACGAAAAGGTGCTCTTACAGCTGTATATAGTGCGAAATCAGGTCATCCGGGCGGTTCACTTTCAGCAGCGGAGATAGATACATATTTGTTTTTTGAGGAAATGAATATAGATCCAGAGAATCCGGATAAACCGGACAGAGACAGATTTGTATTATCAAAAGGACATACAACACCTGCATATTATGCGACACTAGCAAATCGTGGATTTTTTCCAGTGGAAGATTTAAAGACATTTCGTAAGGTTGGGTCATATTTACAAGGTCATCCAGATAAAAAAAATACACCAGGGGTGGATATGTCTAGCGGATCTTTAGGTCAAGGGATTTCAGTTGCTACAGGAATGGCCTTATCAGCAAAACTTTCAAGAGAAGATTATAGGGTGTATACATTAGTAGGAGATGGAGAACTTCAAGAAGGCCAGGTATGGGAAGCTGCAATGCTTGCTGCTCATAGAAAACTCGATAATCTGGTAGTGATTGTGGATAACAACAATCTTCAGATAGATGGGACTATTGAGGAAGTATGCTCTCCATATCCAATCGATAAAAAATTTGAGGCTTTTAATTTTCATGTAATTACTATTGACGGACATAACTTCACTGAGATAGAATCGGCATTCTTGGAAGCAAGAAAAACAAAAGGAAAGCCCACGGTTATTATTGCAAAAACCATAAAAGGAAAAGGAGTTTCCTTTATGGAAAATAAGGCGGGCTGGCATGGCACAGCACCAAATGATGAGCAATATAAGCTGGCTATGGAGGAATTGGAAAGGGCAGGTGAAGCGTTATGCCAGAAGTTATAAAGATTGCAACTAGAGATAGTTATGGAAAGATGCTGGTTGAATTAGGAAATAAATTCGAAAACATTGTGGTTTTAGATGCAGATTTGGCTGCAGCAACAAAGACAGCAATGTTTAAAGCGGCGCATCCAGATAGACATATAGACTGCGGTATTGCAGAATGCAATATGATGGGAGTGGCGGCTGGCCTGGCAGCCACTGGTAAAATACCATTTGCCAGTTCGTTTGCAATGTTTGCAGCAGGAAGAGCTTTTGAGCAGGTGCGTAATTCTATTGGATACCCACATTTAAATGTGAAGATTGGTGCTACCCACGCAGGAATTTCTGTTGGAGAAGATGGAGCCACACATCAATGTAACGAGGATATCGCATTAATGAGAACTATTCCTGGAATGGTAGTCATTAATCCGGCAGATGATGTGGAAGCGAGAGCAGCTGTTGTTGCGGCATATGAATATGAAGGACCGGTTTATTTGCGATTTGGAAGACTTCCGGTTCCTGTTATTAATGATGAAAGCACTTATAAATTTGAGCTGGGAAAAGGAGTAGTTCTTCAAGAAGGAAAAGATATTACTCTTATTGCTACCGGACTTACAGTCCCAGAAACATTAGAAGCCGCCAGGATACTGGAAATAGATGGGATTAATGCAAAAGTTATCAATATACATACGATTAAACCTTTGGATAATGAACTTATTATTAGTGCTGCTAAGGAAACCGGTAAAGTAGTAACAATAGAAGAACATTCGATTATTGGTGGCTTAGGAAGTGCTGTGTGTGATGTTCTGGCAGAAAAATTTCCGACGAAGGTGTTGAAAATCGGAATTAATGACACATATGGAGAATCAGGACCAGCATTGGAATTGGTGAAAAAGTATGGGTTGGACTCAGAAAGTATTTATAAAAAAGTAAAGGAATTTTATAAATAGAAGAAGTCCTTATTTGACAAATGGTGGTTGAATCCAGCTGATTTCACTGTAATAATCAGTGTTAGATTTATAAGGATGGCTGAAAAATGAAATGGGAAGGTCTTAGAATATATAATTTGAAATACAAACAAATAAAGGATGTTTTTGGAATAAGTATTGAGACAGGCAGAGTATATTTGGACGAGAAGGATGATTTCTGGTG
The DNA here is from genome assembly GCF_900096945.1 of Anaerobium acetethylicum. GTDB lineage: Bacteria > Bacillota > Clostridia > Lachnospirales > Lachnospiraceae > Anaerobium > Anaerobium acetethylicum. The sequence goes on from NZ_FMKA01000036.1 coordinate 19,924, forward strand.
GAATATAAATGAATGTGAGTTGATGAAGCAAACTGAGTTTTTAGATGATTGTAAAAGACCTATTTATTCTGGGGATTTGTTGAAATTGGATAAAAAGTTGTTTGTTGTTAAATGGAGCATAGAACGTAACAATTATGTTTTGATAGATGTTCTTGAACAATCGAAATTTCTTGAAATTCATGAACTTCCAAAATGTGGGAATGTATTAGGGAATATGTATGAGATGAATATGTTGATTGAAGAATGTAAAGGGATGAATCAACAAACATAATTCACCACATTTTCCTCATAAAAGGATACGGTTTGCTAAACATGAAATAGCAAGTACTATAGATTGGCATAATAGAAAGAGAGAAATTATGAAAAAAATTAAAATTAAATCATTAACGGCAGAGGCGTTTAATGGATATGGAAGTTTTTATGATTTGATAAATCCGACTGGTCATAATTTAGGGGATTTTTATCATGATCATATTTTATATCCAGTTTCAGGAAATCAACCAATTGGATTCTCAACATTAATATCTAAAAAGTCGGATGAAATGATTGTAAAAAAAGCAGAATATCATAATTATACAAGTGAAATTATTCTTCCGCTGGATGGAGATATAATTGTATATGTTGCGCCGCCTTCAAAAAACCCGGTTCCGGAATTAGCAGAAGCCTTTTTAGTTCCACAGGGAACAATGATTAAATTGAATACAGGTGTTTGGCATATGTGTCCATTTTCTGTTGAGGATATCACTCATATAATGGTAGCACTTCCAGAAAGAGTATATTCTAATGACTGCTCGGTTGTAGAGTATGCAGAAGAGCAATATATAGAAATTATTATGTAATCTTAAAGAATCGAGTTTGAAAAAAGAAAAGAATACTCTGTAGATTAAAGTGAAAAACTGATCTATAGAGTATTTTCTTTATTAGTGGTACGTAAAGGTGAAAAATTACATGCATATACCGTCCGCATACGTGACTTGGTTCAAAGGAAAAATACTAAATCAGGGGGGGTGAAGTATTTCTCAAGTTCTTGATTTTGAGTGCCTGATTTAGAAGCTTTCTAATCTATTCTATGAAGTTGTAGCTGTTGAATGAAAATATGGAGTATACACCTCTACTGCTTGCAACATGCTAAAATTCAGTCTGCTGTATTATGTTATTTGATCGCACATCAAACAAATAATAGACTAAATTTAGAGTTCTATTCCAATTGTACTAGTATCATCATATGAACACATATCAACATCTCATTTCGTGCATACAACAACATTATGTGATGCTATTTGTTGGTTTGGCAACTAATTTATTGACAATATACCGCATAAACAAATAATTGTGAATATATGGTCTGAAAAAATGAAGTTAAGATTAGAAGAGGTAGTTTGTATAAATACGCCGGTGCGAGGAGTTGTGAGGCGAGAGTATAAGGCGACAATATTCTGGTAAGATTATTGCCTGAAATCATACTGATCAATGAAATGGTATATAAGCAGGTTAGAAAATGTAAAGTTTATAACGAAAATAATTCTGTAAACCAGGCATATTACTTACTATAAAGATGGGATATAAATTATATGAGCAACGAAATATTAGGCTAAGACTGTGTGTTGAATGAAAAACACACAGTCTTGGCTGTTGTTTTCTTGTAATAATTGCAATTTTATATTATTAGTAATACAATGATTTTAAATTGTATTCAGTCGAAAAAATGTTATTAAGTAGAATTTATATAAATAATGAGTATATTATTAAACACTGTAAATTGAAAAGAAGTTATAAAAGGGTATGAAGTTAAGAAGATTCCAGATAAGTGGGGATGTTTAAGGAAATGTTACATGCTAATCATAGGAGCAGTATAATGCGAAGATAGCTTTATGTTCGGAATAATATGATAACCTTATATAATACAGGGGAAATATGGAGGCGAATAAAGATGAATGGATATAGACCGTATGCGCATTTTGAGTATAATCAAATGAACCATAGTTAATCAATATATTTTGCGAGTAAACATACTCAGAAAGGAGCAGTAAACGTTATGTGAAAGAAGAAAAGAATTTTACCATCATTATTCAGGGACTTGTATTTACCCAGTATTATCTTTTGAGATAATACATGTCGAGAAGAAAACATCATAACAACTTGCGTGGATAACAATTATCACAACATTATATAAGAATCATAATAAAGTGTTGACTTGGATTGTATATATTGAATAGGGTGACAAAGTGCCAATTTGAAGTGTGGTATGTTTCAGTATATTCATGAGCTATTGATGATCTTTTTCACGATAAGGAGGAAATGATAATGAGAAAACATTTTAGAATTTTAGTATCAGTATTCACCGCCTTAATTCTTACTCTTAATTTTGTACCTGGAGCCGTTGGAATTGCTGCGGACTACACGGATAAGAGTGCAATGGGTGGTGACAGCACAATTGCTGGAGATCCAGTTAGCGAATATTTGTCAATACAGGTTGGACCTGATGGGCGATTTAATAGTGGCGGAACCCCGGCACCTGGCACTACACCTTGGTACAATATCAGTTATGCTTATCCAGGAGCCCCATGGACATCGTTCAGTACCATTAAAGTGGATGGCTCAAATTTCATCTATGGCTCCTCAGGGCTTCGGATTCAGGCGCCTACAGAAGATGCCCTTAGCATGGCTAATACTTCTATCTGGAAATATGGAGACGTTGAAGTTAAACAAACCCTTCAGATAGTGAACGGAACTTCTGGAAATCTTGATACAGGAATGTATAAATACACAGTAACAAATGCCGGTACTGTATCACATAACGTAGGCGTACGCATCATGATTGATACTATGCTGAATAATAACGATGCCGCTCCTTTCCGTGTTCCTGGAGTTGGTGCGGTTACCACCGAAATGGAGTTTACGGGCACAAATATTCCGCAATATTGGCAGGCTTTTTATAGTCTCTCAAATCCTGATATTATGGCTCAGGGAACACTTGTCAGGAGTGGAGATACTCCTCCTGACCGCTTTGTACTGAGTAATTGGGAGAATATTTACTACGCAGATTCAGTTTGGGACTATACAATTCATGCGGGAGTATCTAATGGAGATAGTGCGGCAACTTGCTGGTGGAATCCGGTCAGCATTGCAGCAGGTGAATCTCGTGAATTTGTGACATATTATGGGCTTGGTTCGATAAGTGGGACTTTGGATCTGGCAATAACTGGTGCAACATCATTGGACATAGTAGGGGGACAATGGTCGCCTAACCCATTCACTGTAACAGCATATGTTTCTAATAACACAGGTGCGGTCATGAACAATGTACCAGTTACAATAGGTGTTCCGGCAGGACTCGGCTTGCAGTTAGATGATACTGCAATTCATACCATTCCAAGTATTGCTATTGGTGCTACAGAGCAAACGTCGTGGAATGTAGTGGCAATGGATGCCGGTGAATATACATACTCTGTGACAGGAATTGGTCAAACGGCTAGCAGGCAAATTTCGGTTCCACAACTGCCCCCGGCAGATTTGATTTCACCGCAAACAACCTGCAGCACAACTCCGACAGCAAATTCAAATGGATGGTGTAATTCTGATGTATCAGTAAGTCTGGCAGCAACGGACAATGATGGAGGTTCTGGGGTTAAGGAAATACATTATGTGATTAATAGTGGCTCAGAGCAAGTGGTGGCTGGTGGCAGTGTGGCTTTTAGTCTTACCGGGACAGAAACATTTACTTTCTGGGCAGTAGATAATGCCGGGAATATTGAATCTACACAAAGTCAAACTATTAATATTGACAAAATAGCTCCTTCTATTACAACATCACCGCAAGACTTGCAAATAGTTCCTTTAACTTCGGGAATGACCTTTACATATACCACTACAGATGATTCAAGCGGAATCGACACCGCAACTGGAACAATTAATGGTACGCCGATTACTGGTGGCAGCTATCCAATATCTGCTGCAGGTGTATATAATTTTTCGATTACCGCAACCGACAAGGCGGGAAACAGCGCAACATCGTCAGGAATATTTGTCGTTTATGACCCTTCGGCAGGTTTTGTGACAGGTGGTGGATGGTTCGATTCACCAACAGGCGCATATCCAGCAGATTCGACTTTAACAGGTAAAGCAATTTTTGGCTTCGTTTCTAAATATCAGAAAGGCGCATTTGTAACTACTGGAAATACCGAATTCCAGTTCCAGGTTGCAGACCTCAACTTCCATAGCACATCATATGAGTGGCTTGTAATTGCTGGAAGCAGAGCGCAATATAAAGGTACTGGAACAATCAATGGTTTTGGTGATTATGGATTTATACTGACGGCAATTGATGGCGGAAGTAAATGTTTAGACCAATTCCGCATCAAAATCTGGGATAAATCCAATGACACGGTCATTTACGACAATAAGATAGACGCATCAGATGACAGCAGCAGTTTAACTACACTTGGTGGTGGTAACATTGTAATTCATAAGTAACAGGTTTAAATGCTGGCAAACAGAAACAGTCAATGCATTTATGTTTTCGCCTGAGCGTAGAGATAAGGCAAGAGTGAGCAGTCAATTGATTTAAAACATGAATAACAATAAAAAAGTAATTCTGATTTGGTGCAGTAAATGGACCAAAAAGGAATTGCTTTTTTGTCTTTTAAAGAGATTCAGAAAATTCAGCTGCTTTGAGAGGCTTTTGCACGGAAAGATATAGTGGATATTTTCGAACCGTTGGAGTAAAATCGTCTTATAAAAGAGGAAGGAGCGTGCGACAGATGAGACTGCCTAAAGTATATTCTGCAAAAGAACTGCATGATCTGATTATGGACGTTAAATTTTTACCCTTTTTTCGAAATAATATTTCGGGATTTTCAGTGGAAGAATGCACTCCACACGAGTTATGGTTTTCCGGTGATACAGATGGTCCTTGGGAATGGAAAGGGGAACTTGCTGAATCGGGGGACTGTGCTTATGGTAAATTGTTTTGGAAAAAGGCGGGGTTCGTCAGCATGGAATGGTATCCGGTGTTAGCCAATTACAGGCGGAACGGTTATGATTTTGATGCGCTTTATGAGGATGGCATGGCATCTCAAAAGGATAAATATATTTATGATACGATTCTGTCGCATAAGTCTCTTTTGAGTACGGAACTGAAAGAACTCTGCAATTATAAAAAAGGCGGAAATAAAGGGTTTGATACCATAATTACACGCCTGCAGATGCAGACATATGTGACAATCGACACTTTTGAATACAAAAAAGACAAGCATGGCAATTCATATGGATGGGGAATTGCAAGATATAAGATTCCGGAAAACAAATATGGAGAAGATGAAATACATAAGTGTTACCTGCAAAATCCGGCAGATTCAAGGAGGAAAATGGAGGGATATCTGTCAAAACGCCTGCCGGATGCAACAGAGAAGCAGATTATACAGATCATAGGTTGAATTATGGTAACTATTCAGGACTATGTCCTTCATAGTCACAGATGATGCACGCAAATTGCAAAATCAGCAATTTAGCGCAGGCAGAACTCCGTTAACGATATAATAAGTGCATAGTCGGGAGGGTTTGAAGATGAATATATTGGTAATCAATTGCGGTAGTTCTTCATTAAAATTCCAGTTGATCAATGCGGAAACGGAAGAGGTCCTGGCAAAGGGAATCTGCGAAAGAATCGGTCTTGATGGAAGCAGAATTGTCTACCAGCCAACAGGAGGAGAAAAGGAAAGCACGGAATCTCCCATGCCAGATCATACACAGGCAATCCGGCTGGTTCTCGAATCATTAACGAATGAAAAGACGGGTGCAGTCAGGAGTCTTGATGAAATCGGAGCTGTCGGGCACCGACTGGTACATGGCGGCGAAAAATTTGCCTCTTCAACAATTATCACGGACGAAGTAATCAAGGCAGTAGAAGAATGTAACGATTTGGCGCCTTTGCATAACCCAGCAAACTTAATTGGAATTGCTGCCTGCCAGGAACTGATGCCCCATGTGCCGATGGTAGGAGTGTTTGACACGGCATTTCACCAGACCATGCCTGAAAAGGCTTTTATCTATGGATTGCCATATGAATATTATAAAAAATACAAAGTGAGAAGATATGGTTTTCACGGAACTTCTCACTCCTATGTATCAAAAAGAGCGGCTGTGCTGTTAGGGAAACCTTATGATCAGGTCAGGACAATTGTCTGCCATCTTGGCAATGGTGCAAGTGTATGTGCGGTCAAAAATGGGAAATCCGTTGACACTTCCATGGGGTTCACTCCTTTGGAGGGTCTTATCATGGGGACGCGTTCAGGTGACATTGATCCCGGTATCATGGAATTTATCGCTGAAAAAGAAAATATTGATATTTATGAAGTAATGGATGTCCTGAACCAGAAATCCGGCGTGCTTGGAATATCTGAAGTTTCAAGTGATTTCAGGGATCTTCAGGTGGCGGCTCTGGCTGGAAAGGAAGAAGCAATCCGCGCCATGACCATATTTGCTTACCATGTGGCAAAATACATCGGGTCTTATGTGGCAGCTATGAACGGTGTGGATGCGATTGCTTTTACGGCAGGAATCGGTGAAAACAACAGATATGTAAGAAATGATATCTGTGAATATCTGGGATATTTGGGAATTGAAATCGACCAGGAAAAGAATTCGAAAGCAGGAGAAGAGATCATCATCACGACTCCGGAATCGAAAACTGCGGTTATGGTCATACCGACAAATGAAGAACTTGTGATTGCGAGAGAAACCTTTGCACTAGTAAAGCAATAAAAAAAGTGCAAGATCAGTAACTGCTCAGGGCTATGTCCGTCATAGTAACAGATGATGCACATGAATTGAAAAAGCTGGCAGGGGATGGCCAGAAAGAACCAGGGAGGACCACAATCTTGTGGTCCTCCCTGGTTCTTTCTGGGAAAAAGAGCTGTTTACTTTATATCAATAATCATATACGACTGTAACGCCGGCTTCAATCTTTAACTCACCGACAGAAATAGGCGTTGCGGAGTCGGCGGCTTTTTCCATACCCGAAGCATCGTAGATCGGATACACATTCCCTTGCGAATCCTCGGTGATTTTGGAAGGTTCGGAAATGGATACCCCGGCAGCTTTTGCCAGGGCTTCCGCTTTTGCCTTGGCATTGGCGACTGCATCTCCTAAAGCCTGGAGGTAAAATTTACTGTTTTCTTCTTCCGTGATGCTGAAAGAAATGGAATTTGCCTGGTTGACACCCTGTTCAACGGTCATATCAATAACCTGGCTGACCTTTGCAAGATCAACAACCGTAACCTGAATCATGTTTGTGACATCGTAGCCGGTCATTTCGCTGGAGCTATAGGAATAATCGTAATGCTGGCTGATGTTATAGGAGATGGTTTTGATTTTTTCCTTGGCAATTTCCAGGTCTTCCAGCGCTTTGAAAACGAGGTCCATTTTCGTGGCATTTTCGCTCTGGGCAATGGTAGCATCCTTATTAAAAGTAGTCACACCGATATTTACATAGGCAATGGTAGGGGTGGCGGTAATGCTGGATGTGCCGTGAACGGCTATGGTTTTCTGTTCCTGCTGGGTGTCGCTGGAAGATGCCTGCCCGTTATCAGCATTTGTGCACGCAGACAAGGATGTCATTAATAAGCATAGAATAAGTAATGAAATGAATCGTTTCGAATTCTTCATACCTGACGCCTCCTTTAATCCTTTTTTTGGTACCATCTTAAAAAAACAAAAAACCAGCCTGATATGGCCGGTTATATGTTTGGCGGTATGCAAGGGAAACCGTTTTCATGCACCCTTGTTTATGCTGAGTCCAGGATGATTGGTCTTATAGATATATTATATCATAATTGTATGAAAATCCATACATGAATTTTTGCTGGATTCCGTCAAAAAGCATCATCTCAAAAAGCCCCTCAAAAAGCCTGTCTTTTCATTTCGCCTTAATCAGATTCAGTCAGACTGCGGATTTTTTCAAAAATTGCCAGGGTTTCGTCCTGAGTATCCATGTTGAGAAAGATGGATGTTCCGTTTGCTTTGAGATAAATGAATGGCGGCTTTTCTGTGTCTACAAACATCAGGACGGAACCGAGTTCTGTCGTCCGAAAATGCCCCTTCAGGTTGGAACCAAGGGCAGAGCCGTTGGTGCGCATCTCGATTGTGGGTAGTTCCTCAGCCAGGCTGATTTCTTCTATAGAATCCCAATTATAGGTGTCGCCGTACATGCCTTGTATCTGTAGTCCTTCTGGGAGAAAAGCTACAGTAGTGGGGCGGGAGGAAAAGAACATCAGAACCGCAACCCCGATCAGTGAAATGCCGACTATAACACCAGGAACAGCCAGCTGTCTGCCGGCGTCTTTGCGCAATTTTCCGTTTTCGTCAAAGAGGTTACCGTCATATTTCTGTGCTTTGATGAGCATATACAGTGTCGAAATGCCAAAAACCGCAAATGTAAGGTCTAGCCACTTTCTGACGCCCAATGCATAGAAGATGCCTGCAGCTATGAAAAGAATTCCGTTAAAATAGGCGTAGATCCCCATCAGGCGGCCAAGGCCTTTGGTGTCTACATTTGCTTTTTTCTCTTTTGACATGGTATTGTAGCCGGATATGAGGAAATACCATTTGAATACGTGTACTGCGAGACCTATGAAAATGAAAAATGCACCGATTAGAAAATATATCCACATAATGAACCTCCTGATTTTTGGTTGTTGGAAAGGTAAGATTATAGCAGCAGCTCGGTTCCGGATCGCGAGTATCCACAAACCGTAAAACCGAGAAATTGTAAAACCGTACTATGTTTTTTCGCGCCGGGACCGGATTTCACCGGGGGTGCAGCCGAATTTTTCACGAAAGATTTTTCTGAACAATTTATAATTTGTGAAACCGTGGTTTTCCAGTATTTCATATAGAGGGGTGTCCTTATTGAGCAGGTCTGCGTAAATATGGGACAGACGGATCTCGTTCAGGTATTCCAGGTAGGTCTGCCCCATAAACAGCTTGAATTTTCTGCAGAAGTACTGGGGCTGCAGATGGGCGATGTCTGCCACCTCCTGAATGGCAATGGGCCTGCTGTAATGCAGGTTCGTGTATTCCAGAACCGGTTCAAGCATGGTCAGTGAGGAACTGACCAGCGGCTGCTGTAGGCTTTCGCCTGGAATTCGGAAATGATGGTAGAGCAGAAAAAGCAGTTCAAACAGAAGGCTGTTGAAATGCAGGCTGCCGGCCTCTGGTTTCAGTATTTCTATCGCTTCCATATCCTTTAAAATCTTTTTGAGCTGGGCGAGTCTGACCTGGTAAGAGCCGTCTTTTGAATGGATAGCCAGATCGAAAAAACAGGAATCATAATCAGGCATATACCTTTTTAAAAAAGGTGATGGAACCTGAAGCATGATGGAGGTATTTCCGTCGATGCAGTGGGTAGCATGGACCACGCTGGAATTGATCAGAATGCAGTCGTCTTCATGCAAATCGAAAGTCTGACTTCCAATCTTGACATGCAGGCTTCCGGAAGTGATATAGATGATTTCCAGAGAATTATGCCAGTGGCTGGAAACGAAGCTCCCGGTATCTTCAAATAATCGGAAACGCACGTCCAGGTTTTCTGTGGGCTGAATGATCTCATGAGGGATGGGACGTTCTTTCATAAATTGCTCCTTAATATTATCAAAATAAAAGTAACGGTTCAAAGCTGCTTTCCCACAAGGCGCTTTGTGATGAGTTTGTGGGAATAGGGAAACTGAGCTGAAAAAAAGATAATATCGACCTATATAAAACACAATAAAGTCACTTATATAATAATCAAAAGAAATTTATAATGATTATAACATGAATGGAAATGCAAATAAATAGTCACAATAAACCTGCTTCAGGAACAAGAGAGGAAGAAAAGAGATGTATGTAAAAGGTGTCAATCTGGGCAACTGGCTGGTGCTCGAAAAATGGATGAATCCTGCACTTTTTGAAGGGACAACGGCAGAAGATGAATATTATCTTCCGACCCAGCTTTCAAAAGATGTATACGAAGCAAGAATCAGGATCCACAGGAGTGAATATATCACAGAACGTGATTTTGCCTATATCAAATCGGTGGGGATGAATGCGGTGCGTATTCCGGTTCCTTATTTTGTTTTCGGTGACTGCCCGCCGTTTTTGGGGTGTGTCAAAGAACTTGACAAGGCATTTGCCTGGGCGGAAAAATACGGACTTGTGATTTTAATTGATCTTCATACCGTTCCTGGCAGCCAGAACGGATTCGATAACGGCGGAATCTCGGGCGTATGCAAGTGGGCGCAGCAGCCGGAAAGCGTCGAATTCACGCTGAAGGTCCTTGAAAGACTGTCAGAACGTTATGGAAACAGGAGCAGTCTGTGGGGGATTGAGATTGTAAATGAACCAATCACAGAAAACATATGGAACCTGATGGACATCCAGAGCCGGTATAAACCTGAAGACCCGGAAATGGCAAAAGGAAGCGCGCCCGTGACGCTGGAGTTCCTGCGGAAATTCTATGTGGAAGCATACCGGAGAATGCGGAAATATCTTCCAAAAGAAAAAGTGGTCGTATTCCATGACGGATTCGAACTGAAGGCCTGGAAAGACTTCATGAGAGAAGAGGAATTCAAAAATGTAGTCCTTGACACCCATCTGTACCTGATGACAGCTGAAGCTGAGGGGTGCGGTCGGTCGAAGGAAGACTACATCACCTACGTGCATGATCATTATAAGAAAGATATAGCGGAAATGCAGGAATATTTCCCGGTCATCTGTGGAGAATGGAGCCTGTTTAATTCCTATGCCTGCGGAATCGACACGGCAGGGGGACAATCTCCGGTAAACGGTGTTATGGCTACGGAGGATTTACTGTCTGCAGATAAGAAAAAGGAGCTTTACCGTGCGCTCGCCGAAGCACAGCTGGAAGCATGGAACCAGGGAATTGGCTATTTTTACTGGAACTACAAATTACTGCTGGATACGGTGAACGAACCGGGATGGATCGGCTGGGACAGCTGGGACTTCGGAAAGTGCGCGGCCCAGGGCTGGTTTCCGGTTGAATATAAATAGAAGAAATGGGGATGAGTTATGATCAGAAATCCGATTTTGCCGGGCTTTAATCCGGATCCATGCATCTGTAGGAAAGGCGACGACTATTATCTGGCAGTGTCATCCTTTGAGTGGTTTCCGGGAATTCCCGTCTACCATTCAAAAGACTTGAAAAACTGGGAACTTTATACACATGTGCTGACGGATGATGTTGCTGTCGACCTTAAAAAACTTCCTTCTGCAAAAGGAATATGGGCACCTTGCCTGACCTACTGCGAAAAAGATGACCTGTTCTATGTCATTTACGGCGTGATGAATTCTATGAATGCGAGATATTTTGATGTGGATAATTATCTGGTTACAGCAAGGGATATCAGGGGACCGTGGAGCGAGCCGGTCTATCTCCATTCCTCAGGTTTCGACGCCTCGATGTTTCACGATGACGACGGGAAAAAATGGGTCGTGTCACTGGAATGGGAGACGAGGGAAGGCTATGAAAAGCCGGGAGCGATCTGCATGGTTGAATATTCTCCTGAGAAAAAAGAAATCATCGGATATCCCAAGCGGATCTGGTCGGGGGGGACGGACAGGGGCTGCATTGAAGCGCCACACCTGACAAAACGCGGACGGTATTATTATATCATGTGTGCAGAAGGCGGAACGGGCTACGGGCACAGCGTCACAATGGGAAGGGCCGAGAATGTATGGGGACCTTATGAAAAGGATCCGGAGAACCCGATTCTGACATCCATACCGGGAGACTTTAATGAGCGCCATGATCCGGATCACCTGAAGCCTAAATATTTCAACCCGGAATCGGTACTCCAGAAATCCGGTCATGGAAGTTATGTGGAGACCCAGAACGGGGAAGTGTGGCTGGTACATCTTTGCGCAAGGCCATTCGTTCCAGAGCTGCGCTGCACCCTGGGGAGAGAGACGGCCATCCAGAAAATGGAGTGGACGCAGGACGGTTGGCTCCGCATGGCAGACGGCACCAATCTGGCCAAGGAATATGTGGAAGAGAGCAGCCTTCCGGAATCTCCTGTTTCAACAATTCCGGATTTTGACGATTTTGATTCGGGGGAACTGGGAATCCAGTACTATGCCCCGAGAATCATGCCGGAGACATTTGCTGATGTGAAGGCGAGACCTGGATTTGTTAGGATCAGAGGCCAGGAATCCAGAACCTCCCTCAATAAGGTAAGCCTGTTAGCCAGAAAACTGACCTCTGTATATGCGACAGTCACGACAAAGATGGAATTTCAGCCGCAAGTCCATCAGCACAGCGCAGGACTTATCCTGTATTATGACAATATGAATTACATCAACCTGCGTAAATACCATAGCGAAACGCTGGGACAAAGTGCGCTGTCCATCATCCATCTGGAAAATGGCGAAAAGACGGAATTCCTGAACACCAGAATCCCGGTAGACGACTGTCCGCTGTTCCTTCGACTGAATATCAGGGGACGGCAGTCCTGGTTCGAGTGGAGCTATGACGGAAACGTATACCAGAAGATCGGAAAGACATTTAATACCACCAGATTTTCGGATGAATACTGCAAGTACGGGGAGTTTACAGGAACATTTGTTGGAATGACTTGTGCGGACAGAGTGAGGCACAGCCATTATGCAGATTTTGACTTTTTTGAGTATGCTGCAGATGAAGAGAAACCTGTGGATTAGCAGAAAAGTTTTGCGGAAAAATAAATAAGCAGCAGGCAGGAACGTTTTTTATTGGTCCTGTCCGCTGCTTTTTTTGAATTCTGGAAATCTACTTATAATAGTCCGTTTTATATACTTCGTCATAATAGACAATATCACGTTCCACCAGGGTGCTTTCTCCATTCGCCACCTTTACGATATTCACTGCGCAATTTGCGGGAACGCCGCCCTGCCAGAAGTTGTCCTTGTCGCTGTATACATTATTTAAAATTCCTCTGACAGCGCAACCGTGGGTTGCTACTAAAATGGTCTTATCCTGATAATCCGGATTTTGGACCAATTCCTTATAGAATTCTTTTGTTCGGTGGCATACATCAAGTATGCTTTCTCCTTCGGGTGCACCGTCGAATCCAAATGGATCTGTGTAGAATTTTCGGAAATCATTGTCTGGGATTTCGTTTTTATGCTTCAGCGCGCATAACCCCTCCCATTTCCCCCAGTTAATCTCGCGTATTCTGTCGTCAAACAGAACGGGTGCTTTTCGTTTGCCCATAATGAGTCTGGCTGTTTCGGCCGCTCTGTTCAAAGGGCTGCTGATTGCCAAATCAAAATGCACATGTTCCAGCTTCTCGCCCGTAATTTTTGCCAGCAGAATCCCCATTTCGTTTAAAGGGATATCTGCATGCCCCTGCATTCTGCCCTCTGTATTCCAGGGCGTTTCGCCGTGTCTGATCAGATATAACAACATATTTTACTGCCTCCTCATTTATTCTATAATTACTGCCATCCCGGTTTTGCGTGATTTCCGCTGCGTTACATTTACAAAAAATACCTTACGCAAATAACGTGTGAACAGTAACAGACCCACTACAATACACAATAATATAGGAACAGAACGTTCCTTTTGCAAATTAATCGCAATCAAATCAGGAATGCAGGCCAATGAGCCTGTCCCGAACAGTAGAAATAATCAGGCAGGTTCAACAACAGCATATCTTCCATACCGTGGAAGGCAAGGAAAACTTAAATCGAAATAACCGCAGTTCCGGAACTGTAATGGATATTTATATTATACAGCTTGTATTTGAATTTGTGCAACTGACCTGCCTCGGGCGTGGAACTGTCCCTGTGTGCAGATGTCCTGTTACGGTTCGATCTGTGAATAACATGTTTCGTGATGCACAGAAATGTGTTTGTTGTATGCTTAACAAAAACAGAAATTAGATGTAAAGTTAATAAAAACGAAATAAACGTAAATAAATATATAAAATAATAAAAAGTGTTGACGTATGTGGAAAATGATGATATTATGTAAATCCACCAAGCGATATGCGATTCGGTGGTGAAAATAAAAGTGAAACAAAATAAAAAAAGTGTTGACAAAAGCAATTGTGTTTGATAAGATATAAAAGTTGCTGGTCACACGGACAACAACACAGAACATTGATAACTGAACAGTGAAACAACCTTGAAAATTCAAAACCAGACAAAGTCTGGAAAAGAGATTTCATGATCGGTCTGGACT
>NZ_FMKA01000055.1 GCF_900096945.1 Anaerobium acetethylicum
AGATGAGTTAATTGTAAAAGAAAAGCTGCTCCAAGGCAATATGGAACAGCAAAAAATAGAGAGGGCTATCACGCAGCATGCGTGATTTGGTTCAATAATATTTAAACTAATAGAGTGAATTCTTTGAGAAGATATATCTTGTTCATCATACAAGTATCCTATTTCAAAGCGGCCTATCACATCTTCAAGATTATCTTCGATAATGGACACATTGTTGAGAGTAGTAAGCGTTGTAATTATCTTCCTAACATCATCTTCCCTTATTATTATGCTAATTTCTAAGAAAGGTCCACCTTGCAACCACGACATGATATAATTCCTCACTTTCGGCATCATTACAGAATTCCACTTTACTAATACACATTTATATATTTCTAATAAGATGCTTCGATATCAGTAGCGATTGCGTACTAAATCATCTCTATAAATTAAAATTCATCAAATTAATACGACCTTACCTGAATACCCCATTTTTCATCTTTATAAGTCAATACCTATATATTGTAACCCTATCAAGAGGCGACAACAACCGTATGTTCACATTTTTTTGATATGATTAACTATATTCAGTGACAGAGCCTTAATAAAAAAACAGAAAAATACCCTGTAAGTGAATCGGTCTGTTGTACAGAGCCGGTCTTACAGGGTATTTTCTATTTTATAAGCATTTCTTCATTACTTCATAAGCGCCTGCGGATTCGATAGCGGCAAGGTATCCTGCCACGACTTCTTCGAATCCCGGGATTAATGAAAGGTCTTCGTCCCAGAAATCCTGATTGGTACATACTGCATGCGCAAGCGCGGCAGGAGCATCATCTTTGTGGGCTGCGAAGAATTCCAGGACAGAGCGGTCGTCGCTGATGGTATATTCGTTGTCTTTTCGAATGCCGATCAATCCGCTGTCTTCTAAACGGACTCCTCTGTAGAATGCGATATAGAAAGCGAAAGAAGCGGTAATGCAGGCTGGCAGTTTGCCTGTTATCCTGAAGTATTCCTGCAGTGAAGGCAGAACGCGCGCTTTCCATTTTGAAGTCGAATTCAAGGATATTGCAAGCAGCGAGTGGTCGATAAATGGGTTTTTAAAACGTTCTGTTACGGAGGATGCAAATTCTTCTAACTCATCCTTAGGAAGGGTCAATGTAGGTATGATTTCTTCGTAAATGGTTTTGTTCATGAAGGTTTTGATTACTTCATCCTCCATGCAGTTGCGGACGATGTCCTGGCCGGCAAGATATGCGCCGAGGACCATGGAAGTGTGGGCGCCGTTCAGTATACGGACTTTACGCTGCTTGTAAGGCTTGTGGTTGTCGGTGATCATTACGGGAAGCCCTGCTTCGGCAAAAGGAAGCTCGTTCTTTAAGGATTCAGGTCCTTCGATTACCCAGAAACCAAATACTTCACCGGTATTGATCAGATTGTCGGTGTAGCCGTTTTCTTCGCAAAGGGCTGCGGCTTCCGTCCTGGGATATCCGGTCACGATCCTGTCTACAAGGGTAGAGCAGAAAATATTTTCATTCCTGATCCAGTTGATGAAGGCTTCGCCCAGATTCCATTGTTCGGCATAACGCAGTACGCATTTTTCTAATTCTTTACCGTTGTCATCAATCAATTCGCATGAAAGTATAACGAAGCCTTTTCCGGCCTGAGTGCCGAAATTTTCGAATCTTCGGTACATGAATTGCGTCAGTTTTCCTGGATAGCTGTCTGCAGGCCTGTCTGTGAATTGGCATGCAGGGTCATAAACGATGCCGGCTTCGGTGGTGTTGCATGCAATAAAGCGCAGATCAGGGTTGTCGGCACAAGCCAGAAGCGTATCGAATTCCTGATATGGATTTATGCATCTGCTGACGCAGGAGATGATTCGTTTGTTGTTGACTTTCTGTCCTTTTTCAAATCCGCGAAGATATAAAGTGTAGAGCCCTTCCTGCTCATTGATCATATCGGCTATGAATTGAGAGGTTCCGATTGGCTGGCAAAGAACGACTTTCGAGTTGAATCCGGTTTTTTCGTTCATGATATCGATGAAATAATCTACGAATCCGCGAAGGAAATTGCCTTCACCAAATTGTAAGACTCTTTCAGGAGCGTTTTTTAATAAAAAGCCTTCATATCCTTGTTCTTCGAGTGTTGAATAACATAATTTCTTCATTTTTACGCCTTTCTTTCTGTTAAAGTGTTACGCCTTGTTTGAAAATTGCCATATCGTGGAAACCTGCTTCTTCGGATTTTACTTTTTTTCCGGAAGCCACAGCAATTACGTAATCAAATAGCTGCCTGGATATTTCGTCTAAACTTACTGACTCTGTCATTGTGCCGCAGTCAAAATCGATCCAGTTGTTCTTTTTGGCATTCAGTGCAGAGTTGGAGGAAAGTTTCAGTGTTGGTACCGGGGAGGCAAATGGAGTGCCGCGGCCAGTTGTAAATAATATGATATGCGCGCCAGAAGCGGCAAGTGCGGTTGAAGCAACAAGGTCATTTCCAGGGGCATTCAGCAGGTTGAGGCCTTTGGCTGCAACGGGCTCACCATAAGCTAAAACCCCTTTGACCATAGCACTTCCGGACTTCTGGGTACATCCCAGAGCCTTGTCCTCTAATGTGGAAATTCCTCCTTTTTTGTTGCCGGGAGAAGGATTTTCGTAGATTGTCTGATTGTGGAACGCAAAATAATTCTTGAAATTATTGATTAAATCGACAGTCTTGTTGAATAAAGCTTCGGTTTCACAGCGGTTCATTAATAAGGCTTCTGCCCCGAACATTTCCGGGACTTCCGTGAGGATTGTGGTGCCTCCTTTAGAAATGAGAAGATCGGAGAAGGCTCCGACGGCAGGATTTGCGGTAATGCCTGATAAACCGTCAGAACCGCCGCATTTCATGCCGATAATCAGTTCGCTGCAGTCGACAGGCTCGCGTTTGAAAGCGCCGGCGTATTCCGCCAGATCTTCGATAATTACGAGGGAATCTGCAATCTCATCTTCGGAGTCCTGGGCAACCAGAAACCTGACTCTGCTGCTGTCGTAATCGCCGATGTGTTTCTTTAACTCCTCGATATTGCTGTTTTCGCAGCCGAGACCAAGAACGAGGACTCCACCCGCATTCGGGTGGTTGACCAGGTCTGCCAGGATAGTCCTTGTATTGTCCTGATCTTCGCCCATCTGGGAGCATCCGTATGGATGGTTGAAGGCGACGATCCCGTCAAGGGAACCCTGGATAAACTTCTGCGCCTGTCTTTCTATAGAAGTGGCAACGCTGTTGACACAGCCTACCGTAGGAATGATCCAGATTTCATTGCGCACTCCGACTTTGCCGTTGGATCGCCTGTAGCCCTGGAATGAACAGGCTTCGCCCGAGGGAAGGGCGTTGTCGGTTTTGCTGTAGGTATAGGTCAATAAATCGCCCAGACTGGTTTTTATATTATGGGTATGGATCCAGTTTCCTGCATGAACAGGTTCTGTGGCAAGGCCTATGACACAGCCGTATTTGGTGATCTGTGCCCCTTTTTCAATGGTGGAAAGTGCAAATTTATGACCCTGGGGGATATCATCCAATAATGTGATCTGCTGTCCGTCGGGGTCAACAACACTGCCCCGGGAAAGCGGTTTTAGAGCAACAGCAACATTGTCGCCCGGATGAATCTTAATAAAATCCTGCATATGAATTTCCTTTCTATAGTGGAGTGTCAAAAACCCATTTACAAAGTAGTATTCGTCAATTTGCACAAGTTCAAACAATCAGGACGTGATGCAAAACATGTTGATTCGCAGCGCGCTCTCGCTTAGATGAAGACGTAGTGGTACGTAAGGCCGCAAAATACGCGGCCTAAGTACCAACGTCTTCATATCATAGGAAAGATCGCCCTATGATATGAAAACCCTCCGGGGGATGTGCAGTCGGGCTTGTGGTATTTGATTGACTATCGTCAATCAGCCCTCCGCACTGCAAAGTGTTTTCGCTTTCAAGTTTTAGATTGGTGGAGCTGAAGCGGCGAAACCACTTTGTTCTAAAGCTGCTCATTATACAGTGTTTTGCATCACTGCGTGTTGGATGGCGGATGGGCACATGGACGAAGCCGAGGTTTACGATGTGCTTTTGACACTCTGATCCTTTCTGTAAAAAGAATGAATAAAAATGTAAGTGCTTACAATTAGTTTAAGACTATTTGGCACAGATGTCAATATGAAAAACAGGGAAACGGAGGGTGTTTGTGGTTTTGGAGGGTGAAAGCAGCAGAAAAGCCTGCTCAAAAATGTAAAAACGGGCTATGTTCCTGTTGATTTGTAAGTGGAACTGCTGTATAATCAAAACAAAAATGTAACTACTTACATTGCAAAAAAGTTTTTAGGCAGTACGGAAATAGAATTTTAAAAGACGGAGGAATAGGAACATGAAACAGTTTATGGATGAAGATTTTTTGCTATCTTCAGAAACAGCAAAGAAATTATATCATGAGTATGCGGCAGCGATGCCGATTGTGGATTACCATTGCCACATCAATCCCCAGGAGATTTTCGAAGACAGGAAGTTTGAAACGATCACCCAGGTCTGGTTAGGCGGAGACCATTACAAGTGGCGCCAGATGCGTTCGAATGGAATAGACGAGAGATACATAACCGGGGATGCATCTGACAGGGAGAAGTTCCAGAAATGGGCTGAGACTCTGGAAAAGGCAATCGGAAATCCCTTATACCACTGGAGCCACCTGGAACTGAATAAATATTTTGGGTACAAGGGTTATCTCAATGGCGATACGGCAGAAGAAGTGTGGAATTTGTGCAATGAGAAATTAAAGGAAGACGGCATGACTGTCCGCAACATGATCAGGCAGTCCAACGTATCTTTAATATGCACGACAGATGATCCTGTTGATTCTCTGGAATGGCACAAGAAGATTGCTGCAGATGACAGCTTTGATGTTCAGGTGCTTCCTGCCTGGAGGCCGGATAAAGCCATGAATCTGGAGAAGCCTGATTATGCAGATTATCTGAAGAAGCTGAGCGAAGTCAGCGGAGTAGAGGTAAAAGATTTCGAAAGCCTGATAGAAGCACTGAAGGTCCGTATGGAGTATTTTGGATCAGTGGGATGCAGCGTGTCAGATCATGCGTTGGAATATGTCATGCATGAGCCGGCTTCAAAAGAAGAAATTGAATCCATATTTGCAAAGAGGGCCGGAGGCGAAAGCGTAACCCGCGAAGAAGAGCTGAAGTTTAAAACTGCTTTCATGATCGCGCTCGGCAGAGAATACCACAGGATGAACTGGGTGATGCAGCTCCATTATGGCTGCAAACGCGACAACAATAAATTCCGTTTTAATCAGCTGGGACCGGATACCGGATATGACTGCATCAACAACTATGCACCTTCAGCACAGATGGCAGACCTGCTCAATGCCCTGGTTGCGACGGATGAGCTTCCTAAGACGATCCTCTATTCTTTGAACCCGAATGACAATGCGGCAATCGGTACGATCATCGGATGCTTCCAGGATACGTCAGCCGTTGGAAAGATCCAGCAGGGAAGCGCATGGTGGTTCAACGACCACAAAGCGGGCATGACCGAGCAGATGATTTCTCTGGCAAATCTGGGACTGCTGGGCAATTTCATCGGCATGCTGACAGATTCGAGAAGCTTCCTGTCATACACGAGGCATGAGTATTTCAGAAGAATCATGTGCGATTTGATTGGCGGATGGGTAGAAAACGGCGAATATCCGGCGGATTATAAAGCCCTCGAAAAGATTGTAAAAGGAATTTCTTATAACAATGCAGTTCGATATTTTGAATTTGATTTATAGAAGCCACTTTGTTATCTCATAGGACGTGATGAAAAACATGTTCATTCGCAGCGCGCTCTCGCTTAGATGAAGACGTAGTGGTACGTAAGGCCGCAAAACACGCGGCCCAAGTACCAACGTCTTCATAAAGCTGCTCATTGAATCATGTTTTGCATCACTGCGTGTCGGATGGCTTTCTGGGAACCTGACGTGATGAAAAACATGTTCATTTGCAGCGCGCTCTCGCTTAGATGAAGACGTAGTGGTACATAGGGCCGCAAAACACGCGGCCCAAGTACCAACGTCTTCATAAAGCTGCTCATTGAATCATGTTTTGCATCACTGTGTGATAGATGGCGGATGTACAAATTGGCGAAGCCACTTTGTTAAAAATTAAGGTTCTGTCAGATAAAATAGGTGATAATCAGTATTTTTTAGCAGAGAAGTTATTCGCTCTGCTAATTTGAAACTTCAGTTAAGTCGCAATAGGGAAAGATTCCGAGCCAACTTACAGATACCTATTTTTTCTTACCTATAGTATTTGACAGAATTAGAATTAAACCTATTATCATTAAATATCCCCCAGGGAATAACCACTGCAAGTATTCGGGCAATTCACCCTCAAAACTTATTAAAACGGCTAGCAATATTGTTATAAGACTGAATCCCCCTCCAACTATATGATTTAATCGTTTTATATTGTATTTTTCTTTTTCTTCTTTACTTGCAGTGTTATATCCTGCTATAAGAAAATTACCCTTTCCACTAAGTATTAAAATAGACATTACTGCAAATAGGATGACTATTATCCATCCAAGCCATATTGGTCCGTTCATAACGATACCTCCTGCAAAATATAAAATTGTTAGTTCACTATTTATAACGATTGCGTACTAAATCATCTCTACAAATTTGAATTTGTCGCTATATACTTTCATCTGGAGACTGTCCATCATGAGCTAACCATTGACATTCAGTTATCTCCATATTTGTAAATATTGCTTTAAATGATGAAGCTTCTGGACTACAAGCATAAATACCAAATTGAATAGAACCGTTACCATTCCACATATGACATATACGCATCTGACTATAATTAATTCCGTCAATAGAACATTCTATACAATAATCGTCCTCTCTACGGCTAAATCTATACCACATCGATTTAATTGATACATCAATAGTTGTAGTAGCCCAATCAGAATAACCATTATTCGTAACAACACTTCCTAAATGTTGAAAATCTTCATTTTCATATTCAATAGAACCTTTAAACCAATTTTCACTATCTAAATACATAACAACGCCACATTGGTCAAAACGGTGCTTACTTTCAAATTCGGTCTTTACTATAAAAGAAAAGTATTTTTCATCAGTATTCATTTGCAATACAGGAGCATTATCATTCCTAAAATGATAATAGGTTCTTTGCCATAAATCGGTATGCGGCTTTGTAATAATTTCTATTTTATTTTCAGTAATAGAATAACTTTCAGGTTGTCTTATCCATTTTAAATCTTTAATATCAAATTTCATTATTCTCTTTCTCCCTCACAAATTCAAATTTATCACTGCATTACTGCAAAATCTTTAGTTCTCAATCTAAAACTGTTGTGACTCTTTATAGAAAGATGTCAACTTAACACAGTTTCAACTATATCTTGGCATAGTTTATAAAGCCGGTATAGGTGGACGACCTGAAAATCTGCGTATCGAACTTTTTCAAGAACTATGCTGGCAATTTTTAGAAGCGCGTCAGCTTTGTCGCCTATCGAACCCTTCGCAGTATTGATCCAGTGGTTCCAGGCGAGAGAATGGCCATTGCGGTCGATTACACTGGAATAGAAACCTGTTCCTTTTCTAGATCAGCCTTTGGAGATGAAGTCATCAGCAGAACTCTCAGTGTTTCATATTCATCTGGCGAAAGCGTTTTTATGATGTCGAGTGCCTCTTTTACGGTTGCCATAATCATCCTTCCTGTGAACCTGTTACATATATTGTAACCCTATCAAGAGGTGACGGCAACCATATGTTCGTATTTTCTGATATTATCAGCTATATTCAGTGATAGAGCCAAAATAAAAAAAGGTGTGAAAAAAGGGCTGCTGCTCAATGACTAAAAATCAGTCATTTTGCAGCGGCCCCATCTTTATATGCAGTCCAGAAAAGTCTTTTTTATAATAGGATTAGCGTGCCCAAAGCCTTCTTGTAACCTTCGGCTACGTCAATTCGCCCATCCGCCATCTGTCACGCAGTGATGCAAAACATGATTCAATGAGCAGCTTTATGAAGACGTTGGTACTTAGGCCGCGTACTTTGCGGCCTTACGTACCACTACGTCTTCATCTAAGCGCGAACGCGCTGCGAAAGAAGATGTTTCAAGCCCTCCTGTAACGTTCGGCTACGTCCATGTGTCTATCCGCCATCCAACACACAGTGATGCAAAACATGATTCAATGAGCAGCTTTATGAAGACGTTGGTACTTAGGCCGCGTACTTTGCGGCCTTATGTACCACTACGTCTTCATCTAAGCGAGAGCGCGCTGCGAATGAACATGTTTTGCATCGCGTCCTATTAGCGAAAACTATTTAACGGTTGCATTTCCTTTTACAAGATCCATTACTTTTTCAGTGATGATTGTCTGCATCACGTAACCTTCTCCATACTGTTCCACCTGGGTATCATAATCAGCTGAAGCGTCGTCACCGAAATAGGTGCCGTACTCGTCTGCTGTCACAGAAAGTCCTTCGGCTTCAAGAATAGCCTGGAAGATCAAAGCCTTTTTTGCCTGGTCCTGTGCAGCTTCGACTAAACTTGCTTCATATTCCTTTTCGGACATGCCGGTATATTCTTCAAAGCTTGCAATAGCGTCATATCCCATGGAGGTATACATGTTGTTCATGTATTCGAAGGCATTCTGATCCGTGTATTTCTTGAGGGATTTCAGCTGGTCCGTATACTTTTCAGGATAGGAGGAAACCGTGGTGTTTTCCATAAGGTAATCCATTAACCATTTATCCAGGTTGGTATCATAGTTGGACTGTTTCACATATTCCCTGTATTCATCTGTTGTTGATGCATATTCAGAAAGGTTTTCCGTTACAAATGCATCTGTAAATTCAGGTGTTGCATAAATGCCATTGATGGTGACCTCGAAAACGGCATCCTTTCCTGCCAAGTCTGCACTCGAATAGTCGGTAGGGAAGGTGACTTCCACGGTTACCGCATCTCCAGCGCCGTGACCGATCAGCTGGTCTTCAAAGTCATCCACGTAAGAACCGGAGCCGATTACCAGGTCGGCGCCTGCGCCGTCCGTGTTGCCGCCTTCGAATTCCGTGCCGTCGATGCTTCCTACATAATCGATATTTACCTTATCGCCGTCTGCAATCAGTGCATCCGTTTCGGTTTCCAGGGTGCTGTAGTCTGCCAGCAGAGTCTGGATGTCTGTTTCCACGGAGGCATCCGGATATTCGATCTCGCTTAAGGGTACCGTGATGCTTTTGTAATCAGCCAGTTTTACCAGGTCGGAAGCGGTTGTATCTTTGATCAGCCCGTCCGCCGTCAGGTATTTGCTGTAATCGCTGCTCGCCTGGACGGTAGTGGCATTCTTGTAGAGCGTGTAGCCGATAGCGGCGATCAGACCGGCGGCAATCAGGCCGACTGCACAGAATGAAGCGATTTTGATCAGGAGCGATCTCTTTTTTGCTTTTTGGATTTCCTGTTTATGGGCCAGTCTTTTTTTCTGCCCCGGAGTCATAGATGTGTTTTCAGTTGGTTTTCCCATATGTTTCTTTCCCTCTCTTTGTCTGTTGATCTGAGTATGCTTTTTGCGATGGAATTGCAGCTACGCAGTCATGCATCCTATATAGTCGCACAGAGTGAAAGGAAAAGCACCTTCACTCTGAGCAGTTATAGTTATTATACACTAGAATTATGAAAATAGTGTGTACTTTTTGGATGTTTTTTGGGAAATCTGAACTTATATGGCTACTGTTAACTTTGTGACACCAGTATCCTTCTATACATCTTCCGGCAAGCAGTATTTGAGGCTTGAGATAGAGATAGGAAAAAGTATCTGACAACGACTAAATGTGGTACAATATTATCAGATAATTAAACGAACGAGACTATCCAGCATGCAGCACAGAGCACAGAAAGGGAAGCACCGGAATATAACGCGGCCAGAATAACGATACTGATTGAGAAAAGTTGAAAAAAGTTGAGAAAGATGAAAGTTAAGAAAGACGAAAGGTGAGTGAGTGTTATGAAAAGGGGAAAGCTGGCCATGATGATAACATCTTTTATTTTGATTTTTTCGGTTCCTGCAGGATGCGGCAAAACTGCAGATGCCCCGGGGAATACCAACGGAAATCTGTCGAATGGCGGACTGGCGGTGCTCCAGGACGAATGGGTCTACTTTTCAAAGTTTGAAGAAGGCAGCATAAAATTATATAAAATCAAAACGGACGGGTCGGGAGAAGCCAAGGTAAGCGATGCTGCCGCCATGTACCTGAACGCAGCGGGCGACTGGATCTATTACATTGACGGCATGGAATATAAGATGTACAAGGTGAAGACGGACGGCACCGGAAAGAGTAAACTATCCGATGACCTGACGGCTTCCATGGCAGTCCTCAATGACTGGATCTACTACATAAACCTGGGCGGCAAAACAGTAAATCCGAAGCTGTGCAAAATAAGGACCGATGGCTCTGAGATGACCGAACTGGGAGGGGATACTCCGTCGGCATTCAGCATAGACGGCGGCTGGATCTATTTTGTAAATGCTTCCGATGAAAGCAGGCTGTACAGGATGAAGACGGACGGGACAAAGAAGGAAAAACTTGGAGATGACACGGTAACAGCTATGATTGCAGATGATGGCTGGATCTACTATATCAGCAGCGGAGACAGCAAATTCTATAAAATGAAGACGGACGGAACCGGGAAAGCGGCAGTGGGAGATGATACGGCAACGCTGATGAATGTGGATGGCGGCTGGATCTACTACGCAAACGGCAGCGATGAAGACAGGCTGTATAAAATGAAGACAGACGGGAGCGGCAAGGCGAAAGTTTCCGATGACCTGGCAGCAGGCATCAATATCGCAGGCGACTGGATCTACTATATCAATTTCAGTATGGAAACCTTTTCAATGAAACAGATAAAAATTAAGACAGACGGAACAGGACGGACTGAAATTGCAGATCTTTCCGCCCAGCCGGCCCAGACGGAGTATGGAGAAATATATGATGTGGAGGATGAGATTACAGTCGGAGACATCACCTATACCTTTGGCACGGCATATGCGACAAATGTCATGCGCTCATCAACTGATCCAGCCTTCGATGCGGCAATTTTCTTTGACGAAACGGAAGAAGTCTATCTGTTCATAAACGTTACGGCCACAAACAATGGAAGCAAGGCTGCAAAAATCGGCACATACAGCTTTGGACTGGGGGAAGAGTATGAGGGGTCAGTGATCGTTTCCTTCTGCAGGCTGGCAGATGCCAACCTGGCAACCCTGGCAACCGATCAGTTCACTGAATGGATGACCCTGGAGCCGGGACAGACGGCAGAATATAAGCTGTTCTTCACACCTCAGCATGTTAATAATGCCTATAAGGTCTATCTCTATGAAAGCACAATGGAGATGCCCGACTATACGACCGCAGTGGCAACGGTGAAGGACATAAAGGCGGAAGTGGAGCTCTATACGACCAGAGGAAAGGCATTTGCCGTTCTGCAGGAGCGTTTCCCGGAGTCTAAGATCGAGGAAGGAGGAGCATTCGGCTACCGGATGGAAGCGGATCCCGCTGATAAGGTCTATTATCTCTTTAAGGTTCACGGGGCAGATTCAACCATGCAGTACTATTTCGTAAAACAGGAAACAGGCGAGATCTATATAGGAAGTTATGATGAGAACCGCCCCGATTTTCCGGCGGTGCCAAGGGAGCTTCTTGAACAGAAGTGATTTATAAAGAAACCAGTGTTGAGGGCGGCCAAATGGCCGCCCTGTTTTGTATCACTACGTGGCAGATGGCGAATGTGCAAATTGACGAAGCCGAACGTTGCGAGAGAGCTTTTGACATGCTAATCATTATAGGAAAGACCGTCCTATGAGATAAAAAATACTCCGCACAGCAGATTCGCTATCTAAAAGAAATAATGAAACGAGATGAAACACTGTGAAACACGGACAGGAAAAACGAAACATAACAGCAACAGAAACCGGCGGGATATCCATGTCAGATCGAAAAAATCAAAGAAAATCGAGAATTTAACAGGCAGAAAAATGGGGATTTTCGCAAATACCGGCCCGAAATCAGGTTTTAAATTTATTTGCAGAAGAAATGAGCAGTTGGCACGAACTTTGCTTTATAAATAAGCATAAGAGAATAGAGCAATCAGACAGCTTTATTAAGGATAAGTAACAGAAAATGCATGTGTTATACAAATAATAGAAACAACTTAAAAAACGTGTGAACAAAAGTGCACAAATAAACGCGAAGATACCAGGTGTGATTGTTGACTTGGAACAGTAACGAAACTATAATCACATTACTGAGCAAAAATATGGATGTACAGGAATGATAAAGCGCATCAGCGTGAAGTTTGGAAGAAAAGAGGAAGGCTGTTATGGAGAAAGAAGTAAGACTGAAGATTCTTTTAAAAGCGGAGCATTTATTTGATTTTCTGCTTTACAATGTCTATCACGGATTTTTTGGAATAGTAAGTATGGTAATTATTCTGTTCTCAGTTATATTGCTGATTACGGGAATCCGGGAGGAAGGAACCATCCAGAAGATATTGCTGGTGGCCATTATCCTGGTATTTGTTGCAGGTGTTCCATGGATGCTCCGCCTGCAGGCAGCCAAGCAGCTGAAGCTGTCGCCAATAAACGGGAAGAGCCTGATTTATGAAATAAGCAGTGACGGGATACAGATCAAGCAAGGCAGAAATACACTGACGAATGAATGGAACGAAGTGAGGAAGGTGGTGGAGACCAGAAAGAGCATCATCGTATACTCACAAAGGGCGGGAGCGTTTATCCTTCCGAAGCATGAAATCGCAGAAGATTACGAGGCTTTAAAGAGCCTGCTGAGGAGCAACACAGAGTTAAAGAAATGCAGATTGAAAAACAGCAGGTAATGGAAAAAACATGGCTTCTTTCCGGGAGCCATCAAAGGATGAAGTTAAGGGACTCGGATTTCGCGATAGGAGGCCCCTTGCTATAAAAACAATTAAAATGAGAGAGGTGTAAAAATGCAAAAGGTCAACACAAAAGTAATCGTACCCGTCGCAATGGCGGTAATGGCAATTGTATTTATTTATCTTGGAGTAGGGAAATACGGCTTCTGGGATAGTGTAAATGGTCCGAAACCTGGATTCTTCCCGACCATAATCGGCGTCATACTATTATTCACAAGTATACTGGCGCTGTATCAGAACAGAAAAGAACTGGCTCCTAAGCTGGATAAGCTTGAGATGATGGTGATTGGAGGGTGCCTCGGGCTGGTACTGTGCAGCTACCTGATCGGATTGATTCCGAGTGCGATCCTGTACATGCTGCTATGGCTGAAGGTATTTGAAAAATGCTCCTGGAAGGCTACGCTGCAGGTAACCGGGGTCATGTCGGTAATAATAATCGGCGTGTTTGTAATGTGGCTGCAGGTACCGGTTCCATGGGGGATTTTTGAAAATATTTTATAGGAGCTTCCTGTATACTTTAAAGAGTAAAAGGAATTGACCAAAAAGAATACCTCAAGTAAATTTAGATTATTACTGACCGGACAGTTGGTAA
>NZ_FMKA01000038.1 GCF_900096945.1 Anaerobium acetethylicum
CATTACTGATACCAACTTGTGGTTCACTACACTTGGCGGTAAATACCCGTGGCTGGACTTTCACCAGCTAGATTAGTGCCATGCCTGGCACACAACAAAAAGAGACCACTCATTCTCAAAAGCTTGAAAATAAGCGGTCTCTTCGACATTTTAATATTTAATTGAATGATAAAAATAACAACATTTAGTTCAAATTATGAACTGTAGATTTATGTGTTCCCCAACACCATGTCCAGAACCACCGACACGTTCACACCATCAGAAATTGCTTTTTTCTTCTCTTTTCGGTCTCCCTGTGAAAACATGAAATGTCTCTCAAAGTGCCTAAAATCAAGGATTTTTACGTATCTTTCCGATGTAGTGCAACTAAGGTCTCCACATGTACCGTCATAGGAAACATATCGACCGCAATCGCCTTTTCCAGCTTATACCCTCTCTCCTGCAGCACCTCAAGGTCCCTCGCAAGACTTGTAGGTTTGCATGAAATATAAACGATCCTGTCCACACCATAGTCTATGATTTTATCCAATGCCTTCGGATGTATTCCATCCCTCGGCGGATCCAGTACGATCAGTTCCGGCCTCTCCTCAATGCTGTCTATCACTTTCAGGACGTCGCCTGCGATGAATTCGCAGTTGTCGAGGTTATTGAGCTTTGCATTCACCTTTGCCGCTTCGACTGCCTCTTCCACGATTTCCACGCCGATCACCTTTTTTGCAACAGGGGCAATCATCTGGGCGATGGTGCCGGTGCCGCTGTAAAGATCGAAGATCAGCTTGTCTTTCGTCTCTCCGATGTATCCTCTCGCTGTTTCATAGAGGACTTCCGCTCCCATGGAGTTTGTCTGGAAGAAGGAAAATGGGGATATCTTGAATTTGAGGCCGAGAAGCTCTTCGTAAAAATAATCCTGTCCGTAGAGGAGGATCGTCTCATCGCTCTGGACAACGTCAGCCAGGCTGTCGTTGAGCGTGTTGAGGATTCCTACGATTTTTCCGTCCGTTTCAAGGGCCAGAAGCTGTTCTACAAGTCCGTCAAGGGCAGGATTCGCCTGAGTCGTGGTGATGAGATCGATGAGGATTTCTCCTGTCTTTACGCCTTTTCTTACAAGAAGGTGCCTTAAATAACCCACATGGGACAGCTTCCGGTAGAAGCTGAGATCTGTGTCCTTAAAATAGTTTAAGACGCATTCGAGGATCCTGCTGTAATCCTCATCCACGATTTTGCAGCCGTCTACTGTGACGATGTCGTGGAAACTTCCGCGCTTATGCATGCCAAGGGCCAGAGGACCGTCTTTCACTTCGTCACCGAAGGAGAATTCCATCTTGTTGCGGTATGCCCATGCCTCCGGGCTGCCCTTTATGCCTTCGAATACGTAGTCGCTGCATACGCCGTCGAGGAGTTCCTTCACCTGGGAAGCCTTCATCTTCAGCTGGTCTTCATAGCTCAGGTTCTGGTATGTACATCCTCCGCAGAGCCCGAAATGCCTGCATGCCGGCTCTACTTCGACAGGTGATTTTTCGAGGACTTCGAGAAGTCTGCCTTCGCATTTTCCCTTGCGGATCTTATTGACTGAAAAACGCACCTTCTGTCCCGGAATTCCGTTCTTCACGATGACCTTTTTCTCTTCGCCTTCGACTTGAACGATTCCCTTGTTCGGGAAAACCACTTTTTCAATAATACCTTCGTAAACTTGTCCTTTTTTCATACGTACCTCTTTTCGTAACAAAAGGACTGCCTTTCGACAGCCCTTTCAATGTTTATTATTTTATTTTTTATTGCAATTATTCGAATCTTGCTGTCTCTGCTGTTTCAGGTCCTGCTAAATCTTCATCGTCTAATTCTTCGTCTTCTTCTTCAAAGAAGTCGTCTTCGAAGTCATCATCAAAATCGTCTTCGAAATCTTCTAAGTAGTCAGGAGTAAAGAAACGATATACTCCATAAGCAATACCTGCTACTGCAACGATTGCTCCAATAATAGCAAAGATAAGTATTATTGTCTTTTTCTGTTTTTCTTCAGCTTCTTTTTTGTGAAGTAACTCATTGATTTTTGATGCATTGAATAACTCTTCCATCCTATTCATTACGTACACGCCCTTTCTATATAACTAATTTTTGATTTCTGTCTGTAACATATACATTATTATAGCACCTATTATAAAATAATACTATATTTTCTTGCCACAATGTTCAAATACTTTTCCATATTTTTCTTAAAATCATAGGATTTTCTGTAGTTCCCAATCATGATGCAGATGGTTCCACAGTTGAAACCCTGTCTAGGCATCCACCTTTTTCAGTTTCGCGAAGGATGCAAACATCTTCTTCGTTCCCGCTTTATCGAAGTCAACGGTCACCTCAAAGTCCCTGCCTCCGTCGACGATTCCGGTTACGACGCCAGTTCCGAACTTGATGTGCTTCACACTATCCCCGATTCCATAATCAAGCCCGACAGGCTTTTCAACCGGCTTCGGTTTTGATTCAAAAGCCTTTGTCTTGAACAGGCTCTTTGCCTGGGCATATACCATGGACTTGGGCATATCCTGGATTTTCTCCTCGCCTGCGCTGCTGTCGAGAAGCTCCTTCGGTATTTCAGCGAGGAATCTCGAAACCCTGTTATACTGGGTCTCTCCCCTGATCATTCTCTGTTTTGCCGCCGTGAGCATCAGGTTTTCCCTTGCCCTCGTGATTCCGACATAGCAGAGACGTCTCTCTTCCTCAAGATCCGTAGGATCGTCAGAGCTGATCGTCATATAGCTCGGGAATATGCCGTCTTCCATTCCGGCCATGTAAACATGAGGGAATTCAAGGCCTTTGGCACTGTGGAGGGTCATGAGGACTACATGGTTGCTTTCCGCATCGAGGCTGTCGATGTCCGCTACCAGGGCCACTTCCTCGAGGAACCCGCTGAGGGTCGGCGCTTCGTTGTCAGCCTCGTAAGCCACGATTTTTGTTACCAGCTCGTTGATATTCTCGATTCTGCCCAGGGCTTCCTCGCTGTTCTCGGCTTCCAGCTCCTTTACATATCCGGTGGATTCAATGATTTCATTGATCAGCTCTTCCAGGGATATATGGGGCACCTTGCTTCTCAAAGTCTGGATGAAGGTTACGAAAGGATGTATCTTGAGGCCGCTCTTTCCTATCGAAGCAATCTGATCTGCCTCTTTCAGGGCGTCATAGAATCCGATTTCATTTTCAATGGCATAGTCCTGCACCCTGCCCAGGGTGGTTGCGCCGATTCCGCGCTTCGGCACGTTGATGATCCTTTTTACGGCCAGGTCGTCCTTTCCGTTGTCGATGGTCTTCAGGTATGCCAGGATGTCCTTTATTTCTTTTCTGGCGTAGAAGTTTACGCCGCCTACGATTTTGTAAGGGATATTCGCATAAACGAATTTTTCTTCAAAAATTCGGGACTGGGCATTGGTCCTGTATAGGATTGCGCAGTCGTTGTAGCTGGAATCGTCTTCCCTCACCTTGCGGCTGATGTCGCCGACTATGAATTCAGCTTCCTCATAGGCATTCTGGAACTGCCGGAACTGGATTTTTGTACCTTCCTCGTTGTCGGTCCATAAAGTCTTCTTTTTCCTGCCTATATTGTGCCTGATCACGTCGTTGGCTGCATGCAGTATATTCCTGGTCGAGCGGTAGTTCTGCTCGAGCTTGATTACCTTTGCATGGGAATATGACTTTTCGAAATCCAGGATGTTCCTGATGTTGGCACCCCTGAATTTGTAGATCGACTGGTCGTCGTCACCTACCACGCAGAGGTTTTTGTACTTTCCTGCGAGCAGGCTGATCAGGGTGAACTGCGCCGTATTCGTATCCTGATATTCATCCACCATGATGTATCTGAAGCGGTCCTGATAGGACTCCAGAATGTCAGGACAGGTTCTGAAAAGCTCTATGGTCTTTACGATCAGGTCGTCGAAATCCAGTGCATTGTTGCTTCTTAGCATCTTCTGGTACTCTTTGTAGGCTGCTGCAAGCTTCTTCTTGCTGTAGTCGCCCATGGTGTTCAGTTCGAATTCCTCCGGAGTCACCAGCTCGTCCTTTGACGAGGAAATGACCCCCAGAATGGATTTTTCCTTATAGATTTTCGTATCAATGTTAAGGCGCTTGCAGATATCCTTCATCAGGGTCTTCTGGTCGTCGCTGTCATAAATCGTGAAATTCGTATCATAACCGATCCGGTCGATATATCTTCTTAAAATCCTGACGCAGGTCGAGTGGAAGGTGCTGACCCAGATGCTTTCTGATCCAAATCCGACAATGTCGTCAACCCTTTCACGCATCTCACCTGCTGCTTTGTTTGTAAAGGTAATTGCCATGATGTTCCATGGATTGATTCCTTTCTCTTCAATCAGGTACGCAATCCTGTGTGTCAGGACTCTTGTCTTTCCTGATCCGGCTCCTGCCAGTATCAGAAGCGGACCCTCCGTATGGAAGACCGCTTCTTTCTGTTCCGCATTCAGGGTATCATATATACTACTCATTTTTTAAACCACCTGTTAATTTATTTTTATCGGCAATATTGCTGCCGTTACTGTTCACAGAGTGACCAGTAACTTCCTGCCCTGCTGCTAGACCAGCTTGGTCCCGCAGTTTGCGCAGAATTTTGCCCCGTTTGTCTTCGTTCCGCAGTTCGGGCAGAAATTTGGAGGCGCTGCCTGGCCGCTCTGGCCCGGTTCCTGCTGGCTCTGTCCCGGCTGAGCCGGCTGCTGGCCCTGTCCCGTCTGCTGTCCCTGGTTCATCTGGTTCGCCAGCTGCTGGCCCATCATCATCCCCATCTGCATTCCGGCAACGTTGGATGCCATATTTCCGGCAGCGGTATCTCCCTTGGACATCCCCTCAATCACGCTGGCCTGCTGATACCTTCCCATATCGCCAATCATGCTCTGGGAAGCCACCTTGTTGGCCATATTCTGCACTTCTTCCGGATAGGAGAAGCTTGCGATATTGAAGCCGGTTATGCCGATTCCGATCTTGAACATCTCCATGTCAAGGTCCTCGCGGATTCCCTTGGCGATTTCAAAGGAATTTGCCTGAAGGTTGAACATGTCCTTTCCTTCCGTGGATATCCATTTCATCATGAGCTGGTCAAGCATGGCTATTACACGTTCCTTGACATCGTCGATGGTGAACTGTTTTTTTACTCCTGCTATCTTTTCAATCAATACAGCCGGATCGGTAACCTTGCAGTTGAAGGTTCCGAATGACCTGATCGGCATGCCGCCAGGAAGTCCCGGCGCCGGGATGAGGATCGCATTCTTGGTTCCCCATTTTACCGTAAGCTCTTTCGTGTTGATAAAAAGGACTTCGGCCCTGATGCCGCTGTTGAATCCGAACTTGAAGCCTTTCAGCGTGGAAAGGAAGGGGATGATGTCCGATTCGATGTCGAAGCTTCCCTCATCTGTAAATATGCCCTCTACCCTTCCGTTATACATGAATATGGCATCCTGGCCCTGCTTGATTATGAGCCTGCTGCCTTTCTTGATTTCCCTGTTGGTCCATTTCCAAAACAGAATGTCGTCCCTGTATTCTTCCCATTCAACGACGTTTGCAAACTGTCCTCCGAATATACCCATTGTGATTCCCTCCCTATATAATCCGGCATGAACAGATAGTAGCTATCCGTTCCACCTTTTTTGTCATCTTATATAATAATGCAGGGGCAAAAGGTATTCTGCCCCCTGATACCTTATGATAGTCAGTAAATAATATTATACACGCAAACACATGTACTATCAAACCATTCTTTTTAACTATTCAGGACAACATCCCTCGTAGTTGCGAACGATACAGATCCCGCATTATACTCTACATAGCATTCCATTACAAAATCTGCATAGCATTCCGTTCCTAAATCCGCATCGTACTCCGCATAGCATTCCGTTCCAAAATCAGCATAGTATTCCTTTCCCGCCGCGGACACATCCATGCTGCCTCCGTTGAAAATGAAATACAGCAGCAGCGCCGCTATAATGGCAGCGATGACGAGAAGGGTTATCTTCACCCAGCTCTTCGGATAATCGCCCTTTATCCTTCCATTCTGTCCGTTGATCAGGACCGTGTAGTTTTTGTCCTTGTAAAAATAAGAAGTCGAATAGACCGGCAGCAGAATATGCTTATAGGTCTCGTCACTGTAATTCGGCCTGATTCTGATATCTCTTACATGGTCGTAATGCATACGCACTTCCCTGGCCGCCATGTCCTCAAGCCTGTTTTCTATATCGCTGCGGGCCGCCTTATATGCATCCTGAAGGTCCACGCTGTAGACTTCCGAATTATATCCCGAGAAATAATCCGGTGAATAGGAGGAAAGTTCCTTTGTATTAAAAGGCTCCACCCCTTTCAGCAGAAGCTGCTTCATTTTGTTTGAAGCCATTACGAGGACATCATCAAAGAAATGCCGGATACGGCCTGAAGTCGGATACCAGTTCGTAACCACCCTTGTATGCTGCTTTCCATCGCTTCCCCTGTAAGACTCCGTGTGATCCCGGCCGCCCATGGCTGTGTACGGGCAGTCAAGGTTTGCGTCAAAGGTCCAGTATGGCACATAGATTCCCTGCAGCCTGTCCTGCTGGTACAGATGCTTCAGCTCATTCGGCGCAAGCCATCTTCCCTTGAGCCAGTCACGAAAAATGTCCCCAACCCTGTTCTTGTCTATTTTAAAAGGAAGCACACCGTCCGGCAAAAGCGTCTCGATCTGCTTTTCTGCAAGCACGAAGCTGGATCCGCAGTACGGGCAGCTTGAAGCCGTGCTGTGGGAATCGACCTCTATGACGGCACCGCATCCCTTGCAGCTCATGGTGGTCGAAGTCTTCTCTTCGGCCTTGATGGTCTGCACGGCATGCAGGGTCAGGGTGTGTTCCCTGATTGTTTCCTCATTATTCTCGATTTCAACAACGGTATCGCAGTTCGGACACTTGAGTGCCTGTGTCTCTACGTCGAACTCCATGACACCGCCGCAGTTTTTACAATAATATATTTCTCCCAATGGATGCTCCCCCCTGGTTCTGATTGCGTTCTGATTTATGAAAGGGTGCCAGAAAAACACCGACACCCTTTATATATATATTTATATTTCTGTCTGGATTTCTATTTCAATCCTAATTTTGCCTTCATTTCAGCAAGTTCATCTTCCACACCAGGGCTTGCCTGTGTGTCGTACTTTTTCGCCAGATCGTCAAGATCCGCCTGCTCAGCTGTCTTATTGAGTTCAGCCATTGCGTTTGCTTCATCGAGCATCCTGTCGGCTTTGGCTTCCATTTTATCAAAGGCTGAAAGATTATCCTGTGCTCCTGCAACGCTTTCACCAATCTTGTTAAGAGTTTCCTGTGTCCTGGCAACTGCAACTTTTGCCTTGATTGTTTCTTTACGTTCTCTGAGTTCATCAATGTCCTTACAGAGCTTGTCATGCATTTCCTTCATTTTACCCGCATTTGCTGCTGCCATTGAGTATGCATGTGCCAGGCTTGCCTGTTTTTCGACCAGCTGCGATTTCTTGGTCAGGAACTGGCGCGCATCTGCATCATTCCCTGCCACTACCGCTTTTTCCGCATATGTCTGCATTTTCGCAATTTCGTCATTGCATTCGTCAACAAGACGTTTTGACCTGGACTCCTCTGCCATGACAGATGCTGTTTCCGCTTTTACTTTTCCCAGATCGCTTTCAAGATTCCTCATATACTGGTCTATCATTTTTGCAGGATCTTCTGCTTTGTCAAGTAATGCGTTGATGTTCGCTGACATGATGTCAGAAAATCTTTTTAAAATTCCACCCATTATTACTCCTCCTATGCGTCTTTTATATAGTTACAACCCTTTTATATAGCTACATGCTAATTATAGTACAAAACGAAATTTTTGTCATTACCATATGGGCTGAAAGTTCCATAATTTTCCATCTCTATGTATTTTATCGCAGAGGATAACTTTTCCATATAGCAGAACACAAAAAATAGCAATGAAAATATATATCTCATTGCTATTTTTTATAAGACTCATTTTTTCAATATTCGCCCATGTCTTTAAGCTTTTTCAATGTTGCTATCCAATCATGTGATTTACCATCAAATTTTTCAGGATTTATAGGATAATGAATATTATAAAGGTATCCTTTTTCCCCATACTAATTCTATTTCTACATGTGGCTATACTGAATCCTGACCTTGATATCCTGGTTGTAGTTTCCGAAGCTGCTTCCAAACAAAGTCATCCCGCCTACGTTTTCCGCATCATCTTTGATCATGAACTTGAACCGGATCGTACTCTTGTAATTCAGGTTGAGCTGATCGACAGTGACATCGGAAATCTTCAATCCGTCGATGAAGGTTCCTTTTTTATTGACCACCAGCATCTTAAGCAGGCCATACTGATTCCAGTTCGGGAACCACCAGTCAGGCGTAAAGATTCCTCTTACATCCCCGTAATCCCCGGGGCTTGTCCAGGTCCCCATGAGTACATCATTCATGACAAAGGAAATATCGGAAGGCCAGTCGTTATTGACTCCCGGAGCCTCGCTGCTGATTTCAAAGGACAGGGTGATCTGATCGATTTTCTGGGATGCCGGCAGCAGGTTCGGGATGATATATTCGATATGGCCCTTCATGAACCATAATATTCCGGCATTGATGCGGTCCGGATGTGCAAAATACCTTGGATCGTCTACTTCTCCGATCAGGCTGTCGGGGGTTGCCAGCCCGCAGGTCGGATAGATTGCATAATCCGAAAAATGCCCGACTTTGACTTCTGTATTATAGATATTTTCTTCTCCCGCCGCTTCATCAGTAGCAATATCTATCAGAATCTTGTCAATATTAACCCTGCATATTTTTTGATTTCCATGGCCGGTATATTCTGTCAGAATCTTGATGATTCCGCTGTCTTCAAGCTTTTTGACATGGCTTGTCAGCGCTCCATTCGTAATGCCAAGGCTGCTGGCCAGCTCATTCATGTTCATCTCTTTATGCTCTAACAGCAGGTTGATAATGCTGATACGAAGTTCAGAGCCAAGTGCCTTTAGTACCGGTAATCCTTCTTCCAGATTTTTAATGTGCAGCATCTGATTACACCACCTCTCATTTACTTTAATTATTTTAGCTTTTCCTAAACATTATACATGAAGATCAGCTATTCTACAATATACAGAGCGAATAGTTTGGCCCGCGATGCTGATCCGCTTCCGCTATTTGCACATAACCTGATTACCACTTGTCATATGGACACACATTTTTCAAAATAACAGCCCGCAGCTCCACGAAGCAGCCGCAGCCGCGGCACATTCCCTCCATCAGAAGTCCGCATTGCCGGCATATATCCAGACGTTCCTGGTATTTTCCGGGTTCTGCCTTAATCTCCTCATCCAGATGTTCAATATATGTATGCAGATGCTTAAGATACATTTCCGGATCCAGTTCCTTCAGCAGACACTTCCGGCAGTGTTTCACGGTTTCATTAACTTCCCTGCCTGCCATTATTTCACGCTGAAACTGATGATGCTGCACGTCGGAATTATAAATTTCAATCCCTTCCCTGTAATTTCATAGGCCGTAAAAGGCTCTTCTTTTACATGTTCAGGATTTTCAAAGGTATTGCAGGCGTGCATGTCATTTGTCAGGATCCCGGCTGTTACGCTTGCCGGTTCTAATTCGGCAAATGCTGCTTCCACTTCAATATCCTCCGAAACAGACAGGTTGCTGAGGGTAAGCGTCACAGATCCATCCTTCGCAACGGATACTGATTCATGAAGATTTGGAACCGCATATTCTTCCTCTTCTCCAATCTTCTTCACTCCTTCAATGAAGCTCTCTACCAGATCCGCATCCTGATGGTTTCTATACATACGGAACACATGATAGGTCGGGGTCAGAACCATCTTCGGTCCTTCCGTCAGGATCACGGACTGGAGAACGTTGACCATCTGGGCAATATTGGCCATCTTCACACGGTCGCAGTGCTTATTGAAGATATTCAGGGAAACGCCGGCCACGAGTGCGTCCCTCATGGTATTCTGCTGGTAGAGGAATCCAGGGTTCGTTCCAGGTTCCACGGAAAACCACGTTCCCCATTCGTCCACGATCATGCCGACTGCTTTTTCAGGGTCATACTGATCCATGATTGCTCCGTGGCGCTCGATCAGCTCTTCCATATAAATGGCCTTGGCCAGTGTCTTATACCATACTTTTTCATCGAATTCTGTTGCGCTTCCCTTTGTTTCCCAGCCTTCAGGATGTACATAATAATGAAGGGACAGGCCGTCCATAAATCCATGGAATCCCGGCGGATTATGGGAAAAGCATGTATTCAGTACTTCCTCTGTCCAGAAGTAGTCAGCTACGTTTGCTCCTCCACAGATTTTTCTGATTGGCGCATCACTGTTGTAATTTCTTACATAGGTCTGGTATCTGCGGTATAAATTCCCGTAATATTCAGGAGTCATATTCCCGCCGCATCCCCAGTTTTCATTTCCCACTCCGAAATAATCAACCTTCCACGGCTTCTCCCTTCCGTTCTGCTTTCTGAGATCCGCCATGGGAGATATGCCTTCCAATGTCATATACTCGACCCATTCGGACATCTCCTGCACGGTACCGCTGCCGACATTGCCGTTGACGTAAGTCTTGCATCCCAGCTGCTCGCAGAGTTCGAAAAACTCATGGGTTCCAAAGCTGTTATCCTCCACAACTCCTCCCCAGTGGGTGTTGATCATTTTCTTTCGCGACTCTTTCGGTCCGATTCCGTCTTTCCAGTGGTATTCATCTGCAAAGCATCCTCCCGGCCATCTGAGCACCGGGATTTCCATCTCCTTCAGTGCAGCAACGACATCATTTCTCATTCCGTTCGTGTTTGGAATTTCCGAATTTTCACCAACATAACCCCCCTCGTAGATACACCGTCCAAGATGTTCAGCAAAATGCCCATACAGCTCAGGATTAATATGCCCTGTTTTCTTTTTTTCATTTACATAAAGTTTAGCCATTCCATCTCTCCTTACTCTGTTTTGTCATCATCAGAAGCCAAAAACTGGTCTCCCATTATGATTCCAGTTGATTCTCATCAGCATTGCATGACGGTTCGGTTCATACAATGGATTGCCGGCAATTTCTTTTTTTATCCTTGCATGATAGACCATAATGTCATTGCCCTCCTCGTCTTTTGTAAATGAATTATGTCCAGGACCGTATATTCCATATGATTCATCCGTCTGCATGACCGGAAGCCTTTCCTTTTTCCATGAACCCGGATCCAGAAGATCTGAATCCTCATCTGCCGTAAGCATTCCCATACAGTAATTGATTCCGGTATCGCTTGCCGAATATGTCAGAAAAATCCTGCCATCCTTCTTAAGTACCGCCGGACCTTCATTCACCCAGAAGCCGGCTCTTTCCCAATCGTAATCCGGGGTTGTCAGCATGACCTGCTGGCTCTTCAATTTGAATGGGCTCTCCATTTCACCTATATAGAGGTTTGAGATCTGTCTGCCGACGCCAACCTTTTCAGCCCAGACATAATAATGCCTTCCCCTGCTTTCAAAAACCGTAGCGTCAAGTGAAAATCCTTCAAAGGAAAACACATCATTATCCGCACTTCCCATCTTTCCCTTTTCAATCCACGTACCGGTAAGCGGGTCTTCGTCAGCACATTCCAGCACATAAGGCCTTATTGCCCATATGTCATCTGCATTGCCTCCCGCAAAGTAGATGTACCATTTCCCCTGCAGATAATGCAGTTCAGGCGCCCAGATGTGTGCACCCATAATGCCGGTTTCATGCTTTTCCCATACCGTAACCTCTTCTGCTTCCTGAAGCCCTTCCAGGGTGGAAGCCTTTCGGAGAACGACAGCATCATAGGATGGCAGCGATGCCGTAAAATAATACTGTCCGTCCTTATGCTTATAGACGTAGGGATCAGCACGCTGCAGGATCCATGGTTTGTTAAAATTTAAAGTTCTGTTCATCATCGCACCTTTTTTCTTTATAATATATTGAATTACTTTAGCTTTTTCTAAATTATAAATGCATATTTGCTTTTTGGCAATGGTAGATTCATCAAAAATTCATGCGTATTTTTAGTGATTTCGCTTCCTCATTTCGATGTTTTATGCATTTCCACTCAACATGAGTTAATATGATGCCAGATAACAGATTGTTTATAGTCATAATCGCACAATACAACTTTATTTTTTACTAAACTATTTTTGTTTTATATTAACAAAAAAATATCCGGCATCCTTGCCTGGCAGTTACTGGTTCTGGTTCATGAAGTAAACAGCGGATTGCTGTTCACTCTTGCCATATAGTTTTTATTACTATATAATGGAAAAAGATAAATCTAATTGTACTTTAGAAAGACAACAGACCAAATAATTTCCAAGACGAACCAGCATTCACATTTGCAGATAGGAGTTGCAATGGCAGTAAACACAGGCGATTTCATAAAAGACATTCTTGACAGCATTTCGAAAATCGACTACATTAACCCTCAGGATGTCCCGAATATCGAACTCTATATGGATCAGATCACCACCTTCATGGACAATCAGCTTGAGGCTTCCAAAAGATATCCTGATGACAAGATCCTGACAAAAACCATGATCAATAACTATACGAAAAATAAGCTGATACCACCGCCGGTCAAGAAAAAGTATTCGAAGGAACACATCCTGCTCCTGATTTTCATCTATTATTTCAAGAACATACTGTCAATCAATGACATACAGAACCTGCTTGGGCCTATTACGGACAGATTCTTCAACAGCTCCAACGACTTCAAGCTCGAAGATATCTATAATGAAGTCTTCAGCCTCGGCGAGGAACAGGTCAATGTCCTCAAGCAGGACATCCGCGACAAATATAGTACTTCCCAGCAGACTTTTGAAGATGTGCCTGAAAAAGACCGGGAATTCCTGAAATCTTTCTCCTTCATCTGCCTTCTGAGTTTCGATGTCTATATTAAAAAGCAGCTGATCGAGAGCCTGATTGATGAACTGCCTGCAAAACAGGCTAAAAAAGATAAAAAATCCTCCGAAGGACAGGACAAATAGAAGATCCAGGGTTTGCTTCATTCAGCAAAACCTGGATCTTCTATTTGTCGCACATTCCTATGACACTCCAACCTTATTGCATAAAAAACCCCGGCGCATCTGATGATGCAGCCGGGGTTCAGTTTATTCATTTTCCTGATTCATACGTGCGAATACCATGTCGTATCCGTCATTTCCATAATTCAGCGAACGGTTGACCCTGCTGATCGTCGCTGTTGATGCGCCTGTCTTTTCAGCAATCTCCAGATAGGTCTTATGATCTCTCAGCATCTTCGCAACCTCGAATCTCTGGGATAAAGAAAGTAATTCGTTTACCGTACAAATATCTTCAAAAAAGATGTAGCATTCTTCCTTGTCCTTCAAGCTTAGAACCGCTTCAAACAAATGGTCGACTGCCTCTGTCCTGATTTTTTT
Organism: Anaerobium acetethylicum; assembly: GCF_900096945.1. Lineage (GTDB taxonomy): Bacteria > Bacillota > Clostridia > Lachnospirales > Lachnospiraceae > Anaerobium > Anaerobium acetethylicum. The sequence continues at coordinate 13,457 of NZ_FMKA01000038.1, forward strand.
ATTCATCCCTGTTCTCCTTTATGATAATAAGAAGTAGTAACTGTTCATTCATCTGGTCTTTTGACACGTTTTGATTTTACCATATTAAAGTCTCAAAGTCTAGAAATTTTATATTTATTGACAAAGCTTTTCAGCTCTTCCACCGAACGGTTGACCACCAGTTCCTCTGGAAAATCCATCTCACTCAGAAGCTTTTCAGCAAATTCATGATTGCCTACGGCTGAATCTATATGGGCATCACTCCCCACGACAATCGGGACATTGTATCTTCTGCAGGCTTCCAGCATTCTGATATCATTTTCTATGGGATCTCTTCTTGAGCTGTTCGGAGAAAGCGAGGTATCGTTCAGTTCCAGGAGCACATGGTGTTCCTTCGCTCCAAGCACAAGTGCCTCAAAATCCACAGGATAACGCGTGTCATCCGGATGTCCGATTATATTGATGAATGGGTTCTCCATTGCTTTCAGATATGCAGCTGTATTCTGTTCCTTCGTTCCAAACCTGATGCAAGGCGGATGCATGCTTGCAATTGTTATGTCCAGCTTTTCAAGGGCTGACTGGGGAAGGTCGACACGACCGTTGAAGTCAAGGATGTTCAGTTCCGCACCCAGAAGAAGCTCCACTCCGCACATGTTCCTCTGAACGACTCTCAGATTGCTGAAATACAGTTCGTGGCAGGAGCCCGGCATCTTTGGGGCATGCTCTGTGATTCCCAGGAGCTCTAAGCCCCGTTCAGCAGCAGCCAGCGCCATCTCCCTGATTGTACTGTATGAATGTCCGCTTGCAAGTGTATGTGAATGGGTGTCTAAAATATAATTCATTTCTAATCCTTTCTGCCCCAGGTAAACTTCATCCGTGGCATGAAACCGCAGAAGCCGGAACTCCGGTCTCCACTTCTTTCCTAACATAGCCGCTGTTCAGCAAAAAAAAACCTCGCGGAATTTCAACTCTGAACAGTTTCCTAACTTATATCATTATACGTGGATACTGGTATATTTTCAAGCAGAACCGTTATGCTCTTGTGGAGCACCGGGTGTATGAGATAAGGCGCAATCTCCTTCAGCGGCTTCAGCACGAATTCCCTGTCCTGCATCAGAGGGTGAGGCAGTATGATTTTTTCCTCATTGCTTATGAGGTCGTCATACAGAAGCACATCCAGATCCATGGTCCTCGGTCCCCACTTAATTTCCCGCTTCCTGCCAAGCTTCGTTTCGATTGCCATCAGCATGTCCATCAGTTCTTCCGGCTCCAGGAAGGTGTCAGCTTCGATAACCGCATTCAGGAATTTATCCTGATCGGCATATCCCCAGGGCTCCGTTTCCATAAAAGAGGAGCATTTCAGGATTTTTGTGTGCCCCTTCTCTTCCAGGCGTCTCATTGCATGCTTTAGATTTTCCTCTTTGTCACCCATGTTCGAACCGAGCCCGATATATGCCCTGTGCCATCTTCTTTCAACCATGATTTCAATGGTGTCCAGCTGCATCTTTACAGGCGCCCAGGGTTTCTGCAGAAACACCTTTACCCCTCTTATAAGCGGGTACTCCCTGAGAATGAATTCCGCAATGTTCAGGGCCGCCGTCTCGATCAGATCATAGGTTTCCCTGACGAATTCCCTGCTGACGGCTTCGCAGAGTTCTCCGTAGTGAACGGTATCGGAAATCTCCCTGCTCCGTCCTGCCTTCTTCAGATCCAGATCCAGCTCCATGGATAGCACAAAAAGCTGCCCGAGCCTCTTTTCTTCCGGCATCACGCCGTGGTTTGCAAAAATCTTCAGATTCCTGATGTACATTTTATCCAATTTGATTACCTCCGCTGCGGATGATGGCATCTGTCATCCTGGCAGCACGTTCATTCTGAAGCACGTCGTGTACCCTTACAAAGTCGCACGCACCTTTCATCATTCCGATAACAGTTGTTGCCAGTGTTCCTTCCACCCGTTCTTCCACCGGAAGGTCCAATGCTATGCCTATCATGGATTTTCTGGATGTCCCGAGAAGTATCGGGTAGCCCAGCACTTTCAGCATTTCAAGATTGTTCATGACCTCCAGGTTCTGGGCATAGTCCTTTGCGAACCCAATACCGGGATCCAGCATGATATTGTCGTCGCTGACTCCTGCTGCCCTTGCGATCTGGATGCTCTCCCTTAAATCCATCAGCAGGTCATCCATAAGGTCATCGTAGTCATTGTTGTTCCTGTTGTGCATCAGACAGCATGCCACATTGTATTCTGCCACAACATCGGCAATTCCCTTTTCAGCCTTGAATCCCCAGACGTCGTTTATGAGGCCTGCTCCTGCCTTTATAGCTTCCTCCGCCACTTTTTTCTTGTAAGTATCGACTGATATCGGGATATCAAATTCGTTGCTGATCATGGAAATGATCGGAACAACCCTTGAGATTTCCTCATCGTCGCTAATCTTTATATAGCCCGGCCTCGTGGATTCTCCGCCTACATCTATAATGTCAGCCCCGTCATAGATCATCTTTTTGACCTTTTCTCTTGCTCTGTCGATGCTGTTGAATTTTCCCCCATCCGAAAAGGAGTCCGGTGTTACGTTAAGAATCCCCATGATATAGGTTCTCTCTCCTATTTTAAAATCTCTTCCGTTTATGATCATGAATCACTATCATCCTTTCCCCGAACCTGGAGTTGATCAGCCTGCCGGCTGAACGTTTCCAAATTCCTAATAATATATGCTTCTATTCTTCTTCTGCGGGTCCCAGTTGCATTCCTCTGCCGCTTCACATGTGAAACAGGGCCTTGAAAGCTTGTCAGCCCTGTAGATGAGTTCTGCGAATCTAGCGCTTTCCTGCTCCCTGTGCCCCAGGATTCCTCTGCCTATAAGGCTGCTCTCCTCCGGTGTGAAATCCTGCCTCTCAAGAAATTTCCTGGCCAGGTCCCAGGAAGCTTTTTCATGGGGTATCTGTTGTTCGTACTGCATAAATTTCCCAATATCGTGGAGAAGGGCTGTGACATAGATGATTTCTTTTGGATACCCCTGCTGTTCTTCCATGTTTATGATCCAGGCTATCCTTGCAACATCCAGAAAATGTTCGAGCCCGTGCCTGCAGAAAATCCTGCCTGTTTCCGCATTTCTGTTCCTATCCAGATAATAGCGGTATTCTTTATCCTGAAGTATGGCATTGAACCTCTCCATATTGCTGCCTCCGTATCTGTCAGATCAGGCCTGATACTGCCTGATTTCTATTAATAATATTTTTTCACTATTCATTACAGCGTTCTTCATCGTCACGCAAAGTGATAGAAAAAACACCTCGCGGCACAGTGGCTCTGAACAGTTACAATAATATTAACAAATATAGAAGAATATGTCCATAAAAAGGGACTGCGCTAAATTGGAAAATCCGCCCGGCATTCAGCTTCCGAGCGGATTTTTTATTACATTAGGTTGGAATGTATTATAATGGTTAGAATAAAGTTATTGTATTTGGAATTTTTTCTATTTCTTGTTATTTAAAATAATGCGGGTATTTCATTTTCAGTTCCTTTTCATCAACAATATAACGTGAAAGGTGCTTTGATATGATTTCCTTTGCCGCTGTCTTGTCCTTGTTTCTGATTGCCTCAACTATAGAACGATGGTCCGAAATTACTTTCTTGTCCTTGATCACAATGAGGCTCAGGCTTCGCACGCGATCAAAGTGGGCCATAAGGTCTCCTAACAGCCTGTAAACCATATTTTTGTTGCAGGTTTTATACAGCAGCTCATGAAATTTGTCGTCGAGCTGAAACTGCTTGTCCAGTTGTTCATGTTCGAGATAATACTCCTGCATCCTGAGGTTTTCCTCGAGCATTAACAGATCGTGTTCTGAAGCAGTATCACAGGCCTGTTCAACCATAGCCGTCTCAAGGGTCTGCCTCAAAAACCTTATCTCATCGACCAGTTCGCTGTCAATCAGGGAAATCACGCTGCCCCTTTGAGGGTAGATTTCTACGATATTAAGCTTGCTGAGTTCGATAAGCGCCTCCCTGACAGGGGTCCGGCTGATTCCCATTTCGGCAGCCAGCTCGTTTTCGCTCACGGTGGTCCCTGGTTCCAGATCCAATGAAATAATATTCTGTTTGATCGTGCGGAATGCATATTCCCTTGCACTTTCTCTTTTCTCTCGTTCAGTTATTTTCATATAATTTCTCCATTTAATTTATTTTCAACTGTCCACATGAATGTCCTCAATGTGTACAAATGATCGGCTTGCGGTCGACATAATCAACTTTTCGGCCTAATGGATACTGCCTGCCATAGCACACCGTCCGCGCTTCCCTTGGCAGTCGGCAGGGACGGTATGATGTAGATTCAGCGGATCTTTCTCTCGGGACAAGTGAGACGTGACAACTCATCTTATGCTATGCAAGATATTTTTTCAGCGTGTTCCTGATAGCGCCGACGCCCTGATTCAGCTCAGCGAACATTGCTTCCACCTTTTCTCCAAGGCCTGCTTCATAAAGGTCTACTCCGAAGACTGCTTTGTTTGATAAGATTTTTTCAAGTGCCGCATGAACGCCTTCAGTCTGTCCGAACTTGATGTCTTTCATGATCTCAGTCAGGGAAGGAAGCAGCGGATCCGGGCTCAGTTCAAATGCATTTCCATTGTCGTCGATTGCCATCAGGTAACGGCACCATCCCGCAAATACGAGTGGAATGAACTGAAGGTCAGCTACATTTAATTCATCGCTTGCAATATAAGCTTTGATTGTTTCTCCAAAACGGATGCCCACTTTCTGTGATGTGTCGCAGGCAATCCTCTGCGGCGTATCAGGCATGAATGGATTTGGCAGGCGTACCTGTAAAACTTCATCAATAAAGTCTTTTGGATTAATAATACCAGGATTTACCACTACTGGCAACCCCTCCTTGTATCCAACTTTTTCAACAAGTGCAACTAATTCTTTGTCATTCATTTCATCTGAAATTTTTTCATAGGAAAGAAGGCATCCATAAATTGCAAGTGCTGTGTGAAGAGGATTCAGGCATGTGCAGACTTTCATCTTTTCTACCTTGTCAACTGTTTCCTTGTCAGTGTAGAGGATTCCGCCCTGATCTAAAGGAAGACGTCCGTTCAGGAATCTGTCTTCGATTACAAGATACTGGGATTCTTCTGCATTTACGAAAGGTGCTACATAGGTATTCTTTGATGTGATAACGGAGTCCGTATCTTCAAATCCTGCTTCTTTTAACATTTCAATAACTGAATCTGCAGGTCTTGGTGTGATTTTGTCAATCATTGACCATGGATAGGAAATGCTTTCAGTTGCATAAGTAAGGAATTCTGGTTCAACAACCTTGTTTTCCACCCATTTTTCTGCAAAGGCAACCACTGCCTCCTGCAGCTTTGTTCCATTGTGTGAACAGTTATCCATGCTGACCAATGTAAGAGGAGTCTTTCCATTTTTAAATCTTGAATAGCATAATGCTGCAAGCTTTCCGATATAGCTTGATGCAGTTTCAGGCGCTTTTTCGAAGTCTGCAGCCACATCTCCCAGGAATTCACCCTTCGCATTTACCAGGCTGTATCCTTTTTCCGTGATTGTAAAGGACGCCATCTTGAGGCTTGGGCTGTTGAAGATTTCAGTAAGACGTGCCCAGTCTGCTTTGTTCTGTGTATCTACACAGAGTGATTCAGCGATGCTTCCGATTACTTTTTTTTCGAGAGATCCGTCTGCTTTCAGTGTTACAAGAACGCATAAATCATCGAAATTCTTGTAGCTCTTTTCGATGATTTCATAGTCATAGCCTTCCGCAACGATAATTCCCGTTTTCAGGATGCCCCTGTTCAGAAGATCCTGGCATACTGCAGCCGGGAATGCCCTGAAGATATTTCCGCCTCCGAAATGTACCCATTCCGGCGTTTCTTTTGTTGCTTTGATCATCTGTTCTCTATCGAACTTTGGAAGCTCAAATCCCTGGTCTTCCCAAACTTTAGCATTTGCCAATTCTTTCTGATTTAATTTCATATTTGTCCCTCTTTCATTCATAAGGTTTCATATTTGATAGGAAACGGCCAAAAAGCAGGCCGTTTCCGAATTTGAATTATTTATTTGTTTCCTAACTTTTTGAGTGTTTCCAGGATTCCTGTAAGGTAGCTTACTCCGAGAGCTCTGTCATAGAGTCCGTATCCCGGACGTCCTGTTTCACCCCAGATCATTCTTCCATGGTCAGGTCTTATATATCCGTCAAAACCGTTCTTGTAAAGGATTTCCATGATCTTAACCATATCTAAAGAACCGCAGTCTGAGTAATGTGCGCTTTCTTCAAATCCGTTGTTCTCTAACCACTTGACGTTTCTTACGTGCATGAAGTGGATACGTCCCATTTTGGAATATTTGTCGATCATGTTGTAGATGTTGTTTGAAGCGACACATCCTAATGAACCTGTGCAGAGTGTAAGTCCGTTTGCCGGGCTGTCAACCAGCTTTAAGAATCTGTCGAGATTCTCTTCATTTGTGATGATTCTTGGAAGGCCGAAGATGTCGAACGGCGGATCGTCTGGATGGATTGCCATCACTACGCCGCTTTCCTCCGCAACTGGAATGATTTCTTTTAAGAAATACTCTAAGTTGCTCCAGAGCTGTTCTTTGTCGACTTTGGCATATTCGTCAAATACAACTTTCATGCTTTCTTTTGTATAGCTTGAATCCCAGCCTGGAAGTGCGAGTTCGCCTGTAAGCGGATCCATGGCTGCAAGCTGTTCCGGATAGTAGACAAGTGCTGTTGAACCGTCTTCGAGTTCTTTATCGAGCTGGGTTCTTGTCCAGTCGAAAACAGGCATGAAGTTGTAGCAGATGCATTTGATTCCTGCTTTTCCAAGTCTTCTGATGTTTTCTTTGTAGTTTGCAATATATTTGTCTCTTGTGTCCTTGCCTAATTTGATGTCTTCATGTACTGGAACGCTTTCAATAACGTCAAATCCAAGACCAGCTGCTTCTACAGTTGCCTTTAATTTGCTGATGCTCTCATTGCTCCATACTTCTCCAACAGGCACATCATATACTGCAGTTACGATGCTCTGCATCTGTGGAATCTGTTTGATGTATTCAAGTTTAACTTTGTCGTCTACTCCATACCAACGAAATGAAAATTTCATTCGTGCCACCATCCTATTCTTAATTTTATTTATTGTTATTGTTAATTATAACCCTCATCTTGGGTGACGATTCAGGACTGGGTCCCTCCTGGTCACAAATAATTCTTTTTACAGCTCAATGCCAAAATATGCAACGGCATTGTTATATGATATATCCTGCATCATCTTTCCAACAAACTCCATGTCCGCAGGATACTGTCCTTCTTCTATGAGATTCCCAATCTTATTGCAGAGGATTCTTCTGAAGTATTCATGTCTTGGGAATGAAAGGAAGCTTCTGGAATCCGTCAGCATTCCGACGAATTTTGAAATCATGCCAAGCTGGCTTAATGCCTCCATCTGTTTTTCCATTCCGTCCTTCTGATCGCAGAACCACCATCCTGAGCCGAACTGAACCTTTGCCGCGCAGCTTCCGTCCTGGAAATTGCCGATCATTGTGGCAAGCACTTCATTGTCCCTTGGGTTCAGGCAGTAAAGGATCGTCTTTGGAAGCCTGCCTTCAAAATCAAGGTCATCCATGAATGCGCTGAGGTCTTTCGCAAAATTCTTGTCGTCTATGGAATCCATTCCGATATCTGCGCCGAGCTTTTTGAAAAGTCTCGTCGAGTTGTTTCTCAGTGCCCCTATATGGATCTGCATTGTCCATCCTAATTCGTGGTAAACTTTTCCTAATGTATGAAGCACGTTTCCTTCGAATCCTGCGGATTCTGCATCTGTGATTTCTTCTCCGTTGATTGCTTTCTGGAATATCAGTTCAGCTTCCGCATCGGAGCAGTCCCTGTAGGCGAAATTATCCATTCCGTGATCGCTTACTCTTGCGCCTGCCTCGTGGAAATAATGGATCCTTTCAACAAGGGCATTCTTGAGGTCTGCATGGGTTTCAATTTCATATCCAGCTGCATCGCCAAGATCCTTAAGGTAGGATACGAATCCCGGTTTTCTGATATGCACTGCATTGTCAGGACGGAACGTGGGAAGAACTTTGACTTCAAACTCCTCTTTAAGCTTCTTGTGATATTCAAGGGTGTCTTTTGGATCGTCCGTCGTACACAGTACTTTTGCATTGGATCTGCGTATCAGGTTCCTTACGCTGAATTCCTTTTCAGCCAATTTGGCATTGCACTTTTCCCAGATTGCATCGCATGTGGTTGGTGACAGTGTTTCATGGATATCGAAATATCGCTGAAGTTCAAGATGAGTCCAGTGATATAAGGGATTTCCAATCAGATAAGGGACCATCTCAGCCCACTTTTTAAATTTCTCGTAATCCGGCTGGTCTCCGGTGATGTATGATTCATCAATTCCAAATGTTCTCATGGCACGCCATTTGTAATGATCCCCGCCTAACCATACCTGTGTGATATTTTCAAAATTGATGTCATCATAAATCTGCTTCACTGGCAAATGATTGTGGTAATCATAAATAGGCATCTTCTCGGCATAATTGTGGTATAATTCCCGTGCCGTTTCTGTCTTCAGCAAAAATTCGCTGGTCATAAATTTTTCCATGGCTTCCTCCATACTTCTTGATCATGGTGAGCAGCGGTTATGCAGAAACAGATATCATAAACCCGCTCTGCCGGCAGAAAGCCGCTGCTCTCCGCTGAACTTGTATACTAGTATAGTAATATTATATTTGTTGCGATTTCTATTGTCAAGCATAAACCGTTGTGTTGTTCTTTTTTGTTGATTTTAACTTAAAAGCTGTTCTTTATGTTCCATTTAAAGCTGATTCCCGCTGCACTCCATTTTGGCTGTCCTGCATAGGATTTTCGGGGGCCTGAATCATAAAAAAAGGGCAGAAGCCGTAGACCAATGGCTTCTGCCCTTTTCAGGCATTTATATAATTTGCACAAATTTCAATTTACAGAAACAGGCTGCAGACGATTACGACCAGAATTGAAGGCAGCATGTTGCCCACCTTGATCTTCTTATCGAAGGCCAGATTTACCCCTATTCCGAATATCAGGATAGAACCCACGAAGGAAAGATTCGAAATCATCTGCTCCGACATGAATGGCTCAATGAACCCGGCAAAAAGGGTGATGCCCCCCTGATAGAGTCCAAGCGGGATCGCTGAAAACAGGACTCCGATACCCAGGGTGGATGAAAAAATGATAACGATTACGAAGTCAAGAATCGACTTCGTATAAAGCATGGCAGCATCTCCTGTCAGCCCATCCTGCAGGGATCCGACAACCGCCATTGCGCCGACGCAGGTTACAAGTGATGCAGTCACAAAGCCTTCCACAAAAGTCTCGCTCCCTTTTCCCGTCTTTATCCTGCTTTTCAGCCATAATCCGGCATTTTCCATCTTCTGTTCTATATTGATTGCTTCGCCTATCAGGGAACCGATTACCAGCGAGATGATCATGATCATCGTTCCGCCCACTTCAAGAGATGTCCCGTTTACTGCCAGCATTCCCTTCAATGCGCCCGAAGCGCCAATGAAAATCGTCGCCATTCCTAATGCCTGCATCAGCGTATCCTGAAAACGCTGTTTCAGCCCCCCATTAAATACCAGTCCTATGCAGCTTCCCAAGATCACTGCAAGGACGTTTACGATTGTTCCTGTTCCTGACATTCTACTATTTTCCTCCAAACTATCTAGTCATTCGTTCCTTTTTCAGTTCGGCAACCTCAGGACACTTCAGCGGCCTCTGCTTCTATGGGGTCCTCAGTACCAGTGTAACGACCTCAGGCCTGTTGCAAATCCTGAGAGGCAGAATACTGTTGCCAAGCCCCCGGCTTACAAGCATGGTCGTTTCCCCCATCCGGTAGAATCCGGACGTGTACTTCGGAAAAAAGCCCTGCCCCGGGGCGACCAATCCCCCAATCATTGGAAGGCGGATCTGGCCTCCGTGTGCATGCCCTGTAAACACAAGGTCTGTTCCCGATTCTGCGTATGTTTCCAGAAATTCAGGCTGATGGACCATCAGCATATCAAAAATATCATCTTTCAAAACATCCGCCATGTCCTCGAGGACACCTTCGTAATGCATGCTGTATGCCAGCCCCGTCAGCCTTATTCTGTCACCGGATCCATTTTTAATTTCTGCCGTTTCATTCTCCAGGATCACAACCCCGGCACTCTCCATCCCAGCCTTAAGGGCATCATATTCGCTGGCATCTATATCATTATTTCCCGAAACAAAATAGACATCTGCAAGTTTGACTGCTCCCCAAATAAAATCCATAGCCTTCCCGATATCCGTATTCATGCTGTCTATGAGGTCTCCAGTGATTACGATCAGGTCCGGTTCCTGGGCGGCTATTTCTTTCAGAAGCCTCTTCTGGTTTTTCCCGAACGCCTTGTTATGAAGATCCGAAATATGCACAATGCGGTATCCGTTGAAGGATTTTGGGATCTTTTTATTCCCGTAGGTATATGTTGTCACCGATATGTCGTTATTTCCCCATATCAGCCAGATAAAAACCAGAAGCAGTATCAGCCTTCTATTTCTTTTTTTCTTTTTCCGTACATCTATGCCTGATTTATTGTCCATAACAATCGCCCCCTGCCAGTCTGGAGATTTTTGACGAACTTTCTATGCGCTGAAAAGCTTTCAACTTATTCTAACACAATTCCAATAAAAATTGTCCAGAAAAACATATCGGGAAAACCCGAATACCTGGGTTTTCCCGATTCCTGTCGATTCCTGTCGTTTCATATCATTTTATAGCCATGACTATTTTCGTCAGCCACTGGCTTTCCGGAAAATCCGGACTGTTGTAATAATATTCATAGGATGTTCCAACTGGCTCATACCCGTTGTCCTCAATCCATTTGACCATGTCGCAGTATACGGGTTCCATATCGCTGTATCTGCCCAGATACATGCAGGTGACAACCCTTCCCTCCGGTATTGTGGAAGGCTTCATGTCATCCTTTCCAGGCAGGGGCTTCGAAACCGAAAATCCGATCTCGACGTCAAGATCTTGCATATCCATGTTGTGATACGCGATAAACGGCATGTCGGTGATGAGTTCGCCAAGCTCCTTCAGGTACTCTCCGAGCTTTCCATAGCTTTGTCCTATCAGCATCGGAATGTTCTGGATTGTTGTCCGTGTACGGATTGCAATGGTGGGCTGTTCAATCTGTTTCAGCAATTCGAAATTTGATATTCTCGGCATACTTCTTCCTCCTTAACAATGGAATAGGCTTTATTGCCTATGTATAAAGAAAAAACTGGTAACCGGGCGGCTCCTGCTCGTCCGCTCTTATACTTATCCACATTGCATTATGATTTCCCTGATTTATACTCATTATAGGCCACATCATTGTGATTGGTCATGGGAATCTTTCACAAAATCCATCTCGTTTTTTCACCGACATAAGTCAGATCCAGCTTGTGCATTGCCCTTGTGCAGGCCACATAAAGCATTTTCTGATCCATGACTGTATGATATTCGTGGTCAGATACATTCGGGATCAGCACCTGGTCGAATTCAAGCCCTTTTGACATATGCGCGCTGGTTATGATGATTCCGTCCGTAAATTCCGTACTGGTGAAGTCAAGAAGGGAAACCGAATCCTCCCCCTTCAGCTGTCCGTATAATTCTTCTGCCATTCTCTGGGTTCTGCAGATGATTCCCAGATTTTTGTAGCTGCCTGTCCTGAACCCGTCGATGATCTTTCTGATTCGTTCTGTCTGGATTTTCTCTGTTTCACATCCATACACCACCGGCAGTTCTCCATGACGTTCTACAGGCACGATGTCCGGATTGGTTGAGATTGCCTGTGCAAAATCCGAGATCTCTATGGTTGAGCGGTAGCTCTTGCAGAGTCTGATGCATTCGCTTTCCGGAAAAACGCTGCTGATCTTCTCAATGGACGATGCGCTGTAGGGGTTCACGGCCTGGTTGCTGTCTCCCAGAATCGTCATCTTGCAGCGGAAGAGTTTCCCGATCACAGCATACTGAACCGGCGTGTAATCCTGCATTTCGTCGACGAGCAGATGCCTTACATATCCGTAGTCCGCAATGGATTCGAATGCGATTTTCGTATATGCCATAGGGAATACGTCTGAATATTCAAGCATCCGTTTGGGAAGAAGCCTGAACAGTTCCGGTCTGCCGATGAACGTATAAAAATTTTCATATACTTCCATTGTGCTCCTGAACTGGAACATCGCTTCTATCTTCCTTTTCATTTCCGCCGCATACTCTGTCTTCCACTCCCTGTGCTTCTTTTCAAAGAAATCCTTCATCCGCCTTGCCATGTCTCTGGCCGTCTTGTCCATCTTCTTCTTCAGGGGCATTTCCGGAAGGCCTGCCATATATGCCGTTATTTTAGTTGCTGGAAGCACGACGCCGCCAAGCTTCACATCCTGAGCCTTGAAATAATCCCGCTCCAGATTGGAAAGATAGTCATCCAGCATGTCAAGGAAGCCCACCGTCGATTTGTATTCGATCCTCCCCCTTTCCTCCGGGTCATTTTCTTCCAGAAGGCTTGAAACCTGCTCTGCAAAACTCTGAAATTTCACTTTTTTCCCAAGGACATCAACGGCAATCTCTTCGAAACCTATTTCCTGGATATTATCCTCTCCAAGTTCCGGAAGGACGTTGGAAATATAGTTTCCAAATACCTTGTTGGGTGAAAGCACCAGCATGTCGGAGGATGAAATGGTATTCTTGTAACGGTAAAGCATGAAAGCAATCCTGTGCAGGGCTATGGATGTCTTTCCTGATCCAGCGGCCCCCTGTATAATCAGGACACCGGCGTTTTCATTACGGATCACCTCATTCTGCTCCTTCTGAATGGTCGCAACTATGTTTTTCATCTTCTCGTCCGACGTGCTGCTGAGCTCCTTCTGGAGCACCTCATCATCGATGCTTATGTTGCTCTCGATCATATACTGCATTTCCCCGCTGGAAATCTTGTACTGCCTTTTCAGCTCCAGATGGCCTTCGTTGACACCGTCCGGGGTATTGAAAGAGGCCGGACCTATCTCACAGTCATAGAATACGCTGGAGATGGGTGCACGCCAGTCTGATATAAGGCTTTTTTTGGTCTCTTCGTCCCTAAATCCTTTGATTCCTATATATACTGGGAGCCTGCCCGAATCATCTTTATAGTCGATTCTGGCAAAATACGGAGAATTACGGAGCTTCTCAAGATCCCGTTTGATATCTGCAGTATTCTCGCTGCTGCTGATTACCGAATGGATCTGTTCGCGGTTGGCGGCTTTTTCAGCCCCGTCCATATCCGCTATGTTCTCCCAGAACTCTTTTTTCATTTCAGCGATATCCTGGGAACTGCCATTCAGGCTGCTGCTGATCTTTACATATTTATCCTCGATCAGCTCATTTATAGAAGAAAGATACGCTTTCTCTTCTCTCTCTGTTGAATTAAACAAAATGATACCCCTCTGTTTTCACTTGATTAGTGCGTATATCCACAGCGGTCGCGTAATTTAAGCGGGATATCCACAATTTGTATGTCAGTTTGCCCACAACCAGGCATTTCACCTGGCAAAAAACCGGACATGGGATAAGATTATATCATCCTGTGCCATATCCGGTCAATCACCTAAATCTGGTTTCTATTGAAAACCGCTACTGCCCCGATGGCTCCTTGGTCTTGTTTCTTCTTTTGGAGGTTCATTTATCCACCTTTTGCCTTAACCTGAAATATAAAGCAAAATAATAAAATAAACTGGGCATGCCTTTCATTCGGTGCTATTATATAAATTGGGCTTTTGCCGCGCAGACTTTTCATGCACAGGCATATCGCTCCTATATTATATGATTTTATTTATGGAAGGATGAAAACAATGCAGCAATTGATAGATCTTCAGCTGACAATGCTTGTGCTGATGCTTGCCGGAGTCGTTTTGAAAAAATTAAATATTATGGGGGAAACGGGACAAGCGAATCTTACCAGTCTGGTGATCTGCCTGGTTCTCCCCGCAAATATCGTCAAATCCTTCATGATGGAATTCAACCGGGCGATTCTTGTAAGCTTTGCCATGGTTCTGATCATTTCCATTGCGGTGCAGGTACTTTGTGCCATTCTCGGGCGCGTTCTCTACAACAGATTCAGCCCGGAACTGAAGAAATGCCTCCGTTACGGAACCATCTGCTCCAACGCAGGTTTTCTCGGCAATCCCATAGCGGAAGGCGTTTTCGGAAGTATCGGCCTTTCCTATGCCTCCATTTTTCTCATTCCACAGAGAATCGTCATGTGGTCGGCAGGGGTTTCCCTGTTTACGGAATCGCCGGACAAAAAGTCGCTTGTGAAAAAAGTGGCGACCCATCCCTGTATCGTTGCCTGCTACATAGGGCTGTTCCTGATGATTACGCAGCTGCAGCTGCCAGGATTCCTGATGTCTTCCATCACCAGCCTCAGCAATTGCTGCACTGCCTTGTCTATGATGGTCATCGGCATGATTCTGGCTGATGTAAAACCGCAAGAGATGCTCGATGGAAAAGTCCTTTATTTTACCATGTTCCGTCTGGTCCTTATCCCTCTTATGATATATATCCCGTTTCAGTTCACTAACATCGAACCTCTTGCAATCAATGTCTCCGTTCTTCTGACAGCAATGCCTGCCGGAGCAACGACCAGTATTCTGGCTGCGAAATATAACGGTGATGCGATATTTGCAACAAAAATGGTGGTCTTTTCAACTCTTGCATCCCTGGTTTCCACTCCAGTCTGGAGCTTCCTGCTTGCGGGGTAGCAGAACATCTGATCTTTCTGTATTGATGTTTCTGCCTCCCCATTTTAGAGGGCTCCAAAGCCTCACTTTATATCTACCATACATTTCCGATATGTATATATTTCAACCCCGCTTCCTTCCCTATCTTCTCTGCCATCTTAAGAGTCTCAAGGGGCGTGATCGGCACATCCATCATCTTCCAGTTTGGGAAGAACCGGCTTATATGCCATGGAACATCGGTGCCTACCTCATCTGCAACGAATTTCGCTATTTCTTCCAGCTGCTCGCGCTTATCGTTCACGCCCGGCACGATCAGGGTCGTAATTTCCTGGTGAATGCCTGCCTTCTGGAGGTATATCAGGTTTTCCATAATATGTATAGCCTTTCCGCCGCAGTACTTTTCATATACGCCGTCGTCGGGGCCCTTGTAATCTACATTTGCAGCATCAAGGTAGGGGATTATCAGGTCAAGCGTCTCCTTTGACATATAGCCGTTGGTTACCCAGACATTCTTAAGCCCCTTCTCATGGGCAAGCTTCATGGTGTCCAGAGCATATTCAAGAAAAATGGTCGGTTCCGAATAGGTGTATGCAATCGACGGGCATCCAAGTTCAATCGCCCGGGCAACATGCTCCTCCGGCGTGACATAAGTACCTTCGATTGGCCTGGCCGGCTTCGATGCCTGGGATATCTCCCAGTTCTGGCACCATGAGCATCTGAAATTACAGCCCACTGTGGCAAATGAATAAATCATTGTCCCTGGCAGGAAATGATAAAGAGGCTTCTTCTCAATGGGGTCGTTTGCTGCCGAAATGGTCATTCCGTAGTTCAGGGCATACAGCACTCCCTTGCGGTTTTCGCGCACGCCGCAGATTCCCCTCTTTCCTTCTCCGATGACACAGCGGTGGTTGCAGACGGCACATTTCACTTTACCGTTTTCCAGCTTCTCATACAGGATTGCTTCCTTCATTTTCTTTCCTCCTCTGCTCTAATTCCCGGCGCAGGACTTCTGCCTTGTCAGTCCTTTCCCATGGCAGATCCAGGTCCGGCCTTCCAAAATGGCCATAACATGCTACCTGAAGATAAATCGGCTTCCTGAGGCTGAACTTCCTGATAATAGCCGCCGGCCTCAGATCGAAATTCTCCCTGATCATTTCCTCAATTCTGCTTTCCTCTATTTTCCCGGTTCCGAAGGTGTCCACCATGATTGACAGGGGATGCGCAACTCCAATGGCATATGACAGCTGCACCTCGCATTTATCTGCCAGACCTGCCGCCACTATGTTTTTTGCTACATGCCTGGCCGCATAGGTTGCGGATCTGTCGACCTTTGTCGGATCCTTGCCCGAAAAAGAGCCTCCCCCATGCCTGCTGTAGCCGCCGTATGTATCCACGATGATTTTTTTCCCCGTCCATCCCGTGTCGCCGGCCGGACCTCCGATCACGAATCTTCCTGTTGCATTCACATAATATTTCGTGTTCTCATCCAGAAGCGCTTCCGGAATAACCGCCCTGACTACCTTCTCCATGATATCGCGCTTAAGCTGTTCATAAGCCACCGTTTCATCATGCTGGCATGCCATGACCACCGCCTCGATCCTCCTGACCTCATTTCCAAGATACTCCACAGTCACCTGGGTTTTTCCGTCAGGTCTCAGATACGTGATTGCTCCTGATTTTCGCACTTCTGCCAGCTTCCTTGCCAGTTTGTGTGCCAGGGATATTGGCATCGGCATCAGTTCCGGCGTCTCATTGCAGGCAAATCCGAACATCAGGCCCTGGTCGCCGGCCCCCAGCATATCCATCTCATCTCCCGACCCCCGCTTATACTCCTGGGAGGCACTCACACCTGCCGCAATATCCGGAGACTGCCTGTCAACCGCCGTAAGGACAGCGCAGGACCCTCCGTCCATTCCGAAATCAGAGTCCGTATAGCCGATATCCTGAATGATACGCCTCGCAGTTTCGGCAAGGTCCACCGTGCAGGACGTGGTGATCTGCCCGGTAATCAGGATCAGTCCGGTGCTTGCTGAAACATCGCAGGCAACACGGCTCATCGGATCCTTTTCAAGGAGCGCATCCAGGATTCCGTCGGCCACCTGGTCGCACAGTTTATCGGGATGCCCTTCCGTTACTGATTCGGAAGTGAAGAACCATTTTTTCATAGCCTTGTCCTCCTCTGTTTCAGATATCGCCATAGAATACTCTGCTGCTATTCAGCCAAACCTATTCAAAAGGGAAATGATACTGTATAAGCCCCAGTTCATCCCTCAGTTTTACCATTTCCTTCTGGACTGCCGCATTAACCGGCACTCCGCTGTCCTTTCGCTGCATCCATACATCATATTCCTTTTCTCCTGCCGTATAGATACGGTCATGTCCCGGCGCTTTTTCCGAAGCCCGCAGCTCTCTGAGGATGTCGCCGCAGGTCTTCCTGAATTCCTCAAGCCCCATAAATGCTTCCGCATCGATGGCCATAAAGAAATGGCCCAGATTAATCGGCTCTTTTTCTCCGTTTTTTCCGATGCCCGTCAGAGCCTTCAGGAACTTGCCCTGCTGCAGGGCTGCAGAAAGGATCTCAACCACTGTTGCATAGCCATATCCTTTGTAGCCGGCCAGTTCCTCCCCCACACCGCCAAGGGGTGAAAGCGCCGCATGTCCGCTGGTCAGATCAGCCAGAATCTGGTCCGAGTCCGTCATAGTCTTTCCATCCCGCCCGATTACCATTCCTGCAGGCGTCGGTTTCCCAATACGCGAATAATACTCGATCCGCCCGCGCTGCGTGATCGAGGTCGCGCAGTCAAGAACAAATGGGAACTCCTCATCAGTAGGCATGCCGAAGGTAAGCGGATTCGTGCCGAGCATATTCTCGACGCCAAAGGTCGGTGCAATGGAAGGCCGTGCATTTGTTCCTGTAATACCTATGCATCCTGCCTTTGTAGCCATAGTGGCATAATAGCCTGCGATTCCGTAATGGGTGGAGTTGCGCACGGCAACCATGCCCATTCCGTATTTTTTCGCCTTTTCAATAGCCATGGTCATGGACTTGAAGCCAATTACCTGTCCCATGCCGTTATGTCCGTCAACAACAGCCGTTGTCGGCGTTTCCTTCACTATTTCAAATTCCGTAACAGGATTCTGGATGCCGGCCCTGATGCGATCCAGATAAATGGGTTTCAGCCGGTTCACGCCATGGGATTCGATTCCCCGCTTGTCCGACTCCGTCAGCACATCGGCACAGATTTTCGCATCCTCCTCTGGGACTCCATATGCTTTAAATACATCCGTCACAAAATTTGTAATCGTTTCCCAGTCAACAATGTTTGATTTGTTCTCCATACGATTCCTCCCCATTCCATGTCTGGCGGCTGTTTATTCCTGTACCCAGGGGTTTTGGACAGCTGCCAGTTGTTCGAATTAACAGGTTTCCGTTCAATGCAGGCAAAATCTTCTATCTATTATCCCTATTATATTCCCAAAAAACACAATAGTAAACAAATTATAGATCGGGGGCTTTTATTGATTTATCCTAACCGCATCTTAACCATTTCGGTTTGGGTGTGGTTAGGATAAATTTTAACTAAAATATTTTTGATTTTTACTTGATTGTTTATCAGGCAATGTCATTTTTAATTCTCCCGATTCTAAAAGACCACTTAAATATTTTCTTCTAAAACTTGTTCTGCTTTCAAAATTGAAATGCTCCATAATTTCTTGAATAGATTTTGGTTCTGAACAATAATCAAGAATCATCCTAACCACATCTTGACCATTTTGGTTAGGATTTAAAAACTGTGCATCCTTTCCTCCTACATCATACGAATATTTCTCATCCAACGGAACAATTATTCTAAAAACATCACCTTCAATAAACTCCGGTTCTTGTCCCGAATAATATTTTGAATACTTAGTGTTTGCTGATTAAATCGCTTCCGATTGAAAATCAGCAGGTCTTTTCCACAAATTTTGTACCAGCAAAAAAAGTGCAAAAAGTATTCGTGCCTGAATCT
>NZ_FMKA01000034.1 GCF_900096945.1 Anaerobium acetethylicum
TTGAATCAGCATTGTATCAGACATAGTTCCTTTTTTCACAGCTGGTTCGGCAGGAACTTCAACAAATAGTGATGCATCTGAGCTGCTGATTTCCATATCTGCAAGTTTTCGTTTCCAGTAGTAGTAAGCGTGCTTTGTCAGCTGATTCAGTGTACACCATTCATCCAGTTTTAATCCGCTGGATTTCTTATCTGCTATTCTTCGCTGCCAAAGAGAAATATTTTCATTTTTCATTTGATGCCTCCTAGAATTATTCTTTTAAGGAGCATATCATGATCTGGAGTTCTTTGGAATGACGCTGTTTTTTGAATCACTTACTCATTATAGTTATTATTAATATGCATTGTCAACGAAAATGAACATATTTGATGCAATAGTACAAAGCCAGGAATTTTATACCCCGAAACGAACCTGCCCACTAAATAAAACAGGTACTCCAGAAAGGACTCACTCCCTCCTGGAATACCTGTATTGAATGCTCTATTTATAGTACTTTTGACAGGAAGTCTTTTAATCTCGGATTCTGCGGATTTCTAAAGAATTCTTCCGGTGTATTCTGTTCCTTAACCTGTCCTTCGTCAATGAACATGACCCGGGTTGCAACTTCACGCGCAAAGCCCATTTCATGCGTCACAACAACCATCGTCATACCTGCATCAGCAAGTTCTTTCATAAGTTCGAGCACTTCGCCAACCATTTCGGGATCAAGGGCTGATGTCGGTTCGTCAAAAAGCATGACGTCCGGATTCATTGCAAGAGCCCTGATGATTGCAATACGCTGCTTCTGTCCGCCCGAAAGCTGGTTCGGGTATGCATCAGCCTTATCCTGCAGCCCAATTCTTGTAAGGAGCTCTATAGCCTTTTTGTCAGCCTCTTCCTTTTTCATTCCAAGCAGCTTGATTGGAGCCAAAGTGATATTTTCCTTCACCGAAAGATGCGGGAAAAGATTGAACTGCTGGAATACCATCCCCATTTTCTGGCGCAGCTTGTTGATATCGCATTTCGGATCTGTGATATTGTTACCCTCAAACCACACTTCTCCGGATGTGGGCATTTCCAAAAGATTCAGGCATCTCAGGAAAGTTGATTTACCTGAACCTGACGGTCCAACCACAACTACCTTTTCACCCTTCTGTATTGTCTCGTTAATCCCGTTGAGCACGACATGGTCACCGTAAATTTTTTTCAGATCTTTAGTTTCTATCACTTTGTCCAAGCCTCCTTCCAAATACTTCAAGTCCTTTTGAAAGTCCGATTACCATGACAAGATAAACGCCTGCTGCAATCACAAGAGGCGGAAGTATATCATATGTAGCCGATCCGACATACTGTGCATTCTTCATAATATCCGATACTGCAATAACGCTTGCAACTGACGTTTCCTTAATCAGCGATATGAATTCGTTTCCAAGTGCTGGCAGGATATTGCGTACGGCCTGCGGCATTACGATATAACCCATTGTCTGGACATAATTGAATCCCAGCGTACGGCCTGCCTCCATCTGTCCCTTGTCAATAGATTCGATTCCTGCACGTACGATTTCCGAAACATATGCACCCGAGTTGATTCCGAAGCAGATAATTGCGGTCACTATCTCGTTCGCATCACGGGAAGTAAATATCAGATTATAAATAATCAGCAGCTGCAACATGACCGGTGTTCCCCTGATAATCGTGACATAGAGACTGCATATTTTTTCCGCAACAGTCAGAAGAATCTTGCCGAGCCCCTTACCCTGGTATTTCGGCGATGATACTTTCACCACAGCAATAACCACACCAATCAGCACGCCGATCAGTATGGCAAAAAACGAAATTTCAATTGTTACCTTCAGTCCCTCTATATAAGCCAGATATCTCTCTTCTGCAATAAACGCCCGATAAAACCTATCTAATATGCTTCCCAATGTAACACTTCCTTTCTCTATACAACTATAAAATATAAGTAACTATTCAGGACTATATCCTTCATAGTCACAGATGATGCACACAAATCGCAAAACCAGCAATTTGGCGCATGCAGAACATCCCACTGCTAACCACAAATGAAACCAGCAGGATGAACTCTGTCCACTTACTGGTTTCATTAAAATAGTCTGCTATACGGTTAAACTATCCGTTTCATTGAAAATGTCTGCCTGTTCCGTTCAAATATCATGCAGGCGTCTTTTCCTCTTCCGGCTTATTCCGCAGCGCTTGTGTGATTTGCGTAAAATTCTTCGATTTTTCCGTCTTCAATCAGTTTTTCAATGATCGGATTGATTTTATCAAGCAGCTCTGAATTTCCTTTTTTAACAGCGATTGCATAGTTGTCTTCAAAAACTACATCTTCAAGCATAACAAGCTCGTCATTAGATGCTGCAACTAATTCTTCCGCTGGATATTTATCCATTACAATACAGTCAACCTTGCCATTCTTAAGATCTTCTGCTGCCTGTGCGAATTTTGTATATCTCTTGATTTCTTTTGCCTGTACATTCTCTTTATTGGAAACCCATGAGTCAGCGATGTTTCCCTGCTGAACAGCAATGATCTTGTCGTTGAGGTCGTCTTTGCCTGCAACAGCCGGATTTGCTTTGTTTACAACAATCACTTCTGTTGAATCAACATATTCGGTCGAGAAATCCATGGATTCTTTTCTTTCGTCAGTAACAGAAATACCTGCAATTGCCATGTCTACTTTTCCTGATGACACTGAAGCTAACGCTCCGTCAAAATCCATGTTCTTAATTTCAAGTTCCATCCCAAGCTCATCAGCGATTGCCTGTGCGATGTCCATATCGACTCCCACGACTTTATCACCTTTCATATATTCATATGGTGCAAATCCCGCTTCTGTTGCTACAATCAGTGTCTTGCTTTCCGTTGCGCTCTCTTTATTGCTTCCGCAAGCCGCTAAGGATACTGCCATTGTCATCACTGTTATAAGTGCTAATATTTTTTTCATTTTTTGCCTCCTGCATATTTACTTATTAAAAATTCCTTATTGTATTGTATCATTTTTTTAATAAATTACAAGAATTATTTTATGAGATTTCAATATTTTCAAGGTTTTTAACATGTCAAAAAAAAATGCCTGCCCGGATATCTATTCCGGGCAGGTTATTTTAGGTTGAATAAATATTAACTATAACAATCAGTCCATTTTCCCAAGAACTTCCGTATACCGCATCCAGCCCCCGAACAGATCCAGCGCGCTTCCTATTGTTACGTCCAATCTGTTCTTCCCGAGGATTTTAAGCAGTTCCAGATCTTCAAAGGAGCCGACTCCCCCGGCATAGGTAATCGGAATCCCCTCCCAGCTGCCAAGCATTTTCACAAGCTCCTTTTCGATTCCCGACGACTTGCCTTCCACATCCACCGCATGGATGAGAAATTCGTCGCAGTATTTTGAAAGCTGGTCCAGGGTTTCCGGATTCAGTTTCACATCCGTGAATTTCTGCCATCTGTCGGTCACTATATAATAGTCCCCGTCCCTGAACCTACAGCTCAGATCAAGAACAAGACGGTCTTTTCCGATCTTCCGGAAGATTTTCTGCAGATTTTCATAATTGATCCTGCCATCCTTAAATACAAAGGATGTGACTATTACATGGGATGCTCCCTGGTCAAGATAAAACAGAGCATTTTCGTCGGTTATTCCTCCGCCCACCTGCAGGCCGCCCGGATAGGCATTCAGCGCCTTTACAGCCTGTTCCTTCGTCTTTTCATAAAACTCGGAATTTACAGGATTGAGCAGAATAATATGTCCGCCCTTTATTCCGTCTTTCTGATAAAATCTGGCATAGTACGCTGCATCCTGCTCGGATACGAAATTTTCCTGAGCCTGATTGCCTTTGTCAGCAAGACTGCTGCCCACAATCTGCTTCACTTTTCCGTTGTGTATGTCTATACAGGGTCTGAACTTCATCTCTTTCTCCTCTTTCAGGAATCGTCTGTTTCTCCGGACTTTCAGTTTCTTCCAGCGCTAAAGCACGTCAGCCTCTATAAGAAGCCCCGTCCTGTATGCATACAGCAACTCTTCCAGTTCTTCGATTCTTTCCTTGATCTCTTTTCCATTGTCTGTATCGCCTACGAGCAGCCTTTTGACAGCCTGTTCAACAACTGTAACATCAGAATAGATGTCCGTCTCCTCAACGATTGCCTTTTCTGCAGATTCAAAATGTTCGTGGGAAACGAGCCTCAGGCCCATGGAATTATAGATAAGCGTATATCCTGCAATTCCGGTCTTGTTCTGATGGGCCCTGGAAAACCCGCCATCTATCATAAGAAGCTTGCCTCCGCATCTGATCGGCATCTCTCCGTTTTTCAGTTCCACAGTCACGTGTCCATTTATAATATGGGAGGTATTTGTGTCCAGACCGAACTCCTCCAGAATTTTGTTGACGATATCCTCGTTGTCGCTCAGTTCATAATAGCAGTCCTTCTTTTCATACTGTATCTCTTTATCGTCGACAAGATATTTTTCAAAAGTTGCCATCTTCTCTTTCCCGAAAACAGGTGACTTGTCGCTGGACCAGATGTACCACATGATATCCTGTCCTTTCGACCTCTCCTCTTCTTCAATCGAATAGTAGCCTTTCCTGGTGTAGACTTCCAGAATATCATAAAGAGCCTTGCCGCTGTATTCCTGATCAAACACCCTTACCTTTAAGAAGGTTCCATCCGCATTCATAGGAACACAGCCATGGTAGAGAAGGTTTGAATTGTATATCTTATACATGCTGCCTTTTGAAAACAGGAATCTGACATGCCTCTGAAGCTTCTCGCATTTCATAAATGCGGTTCTCAGCCTCTCCATGATTTTTGCCTCCTCCGGAGACAGTTCATAAGGGGACTCCCTGCTGATCGTCGGAAAACTGCAGTCCTTCAGTTTATACTCTTTCCCTTCAATATTGACAGTTCCCTTTTCATAATCGATCTTATCCAGGAGCAGTCGTCCCTCCATGGCAAACTCAGGCCTTCTCATAATTAGCTGGCCTTCCAGCTTAAACTGGATGACTGATATTGCCTTGTGCATCCTCTGCTCCATTTCAAGATCTTTTGCGCTGTAGCCATCGCTGTATCTGATCTCAAAGCAGTCGCAGCTGCCCTGGGGATACTTGTCCATGGCAAACGAAGCCAGGGGAATCAGGTTTATGCCATATCCATCCTCAATCATATCCAGGTTTCCGAACTTAGCTGAAAAACGTATTACATTTGCGATACATGCCAGGTTTCCAGAAGCCGCTCCCATCCACAATATATCATGGTTTCCCCACTGGATATCCACAGAATGGTAATCCATAAGTGTATCCAGAATTACATGTGGGCCCGGCCCCCTGTCGAAAATATCTCCCAGGATATGCAGGTGATCCACTACGAGACGCTGTATCAGATTGCTGAGGGCGATGATGAAATCCTGTGCTCTTCCTATACGTATTATCGTATTGATGATTTCGTTGTAATATGCTTCCTTATTCTCTACCTCGGCTTTTTCGGTAATGAGCTCTTCAATGACATATGCAAATTCCTGGGGAAGGGCCTTGCGTACTTTGGATCTGGTATATTTTGATGCAACCCTCTTGCTGACCCTGATCAGCCTGTGGAGTGCTATTTTATACCAGTCCCCAATATTTTCTTCTTCCTTCAGGATCAGTTCCAGCTTCTCCTCCGGATAATAAATCAAGGTTGCCAGGCTTTTCTTATCTTTGAAGCTCAGGCTCTTGCCGAATTCATCATCGATCTTTCGCCTGACAGATCCCGAGCCGTTTTTCAGAACATGCAGGAACTGCTCATATTCTCCATGAACATCCGTCAAAAAATGTTCGGTTCCCTTTGGCAGGTTCAGAATTGACTGAAGATTGATGATTTCAGTCGAGGCCGAAACGATTGTTGGATACTGTCTTGCAATGTTTTTCAGATATTTCATTTCCATTTTCTTCATCGGTCAGGCTACTCCCCATCAATTACGTTGCTCATATCATACATTCCAGCGTTTTTCCCTGCAAGGTATTTTGCAGCCTGGATTGCACCCTTTCCAAAAATCGCTTTTGAATATGCTGTATGTTTAAATTCAATCACTTCATCGGCACCTGCAAAAATAACTTCATGTTCTCCGACGATGGTTCCGCCTCTGACAGCATGTATCCCGATTTCCTTCTTGTCACGAAGCTTTCTCTCCTGGCTTCTGTCATATTTGTAGGCATATTCATTGTCCAACGCCTCATTGATCGAATCAGCAAGAGCAAGAGCTGTTCCGCTTGGTGCATCAACCTTCTGGTTATGGTGCTTTTCTACTATTTCGATGTCAAAATCAGCAGGAACAAGCACGTTTGCAGCCTCTTTTAATAATTTTATCAGCATATTTACTCCAAGCGACATGTTCGCGGATTTTAAAACGGCAACATTCTCAGAAACCGCCTTCACCTTTTCAATCTGCTCCTCAGAAAGTCCTGTTGTACATAAAACCACAGGAATCCTGGTCTCAAGGCTGAAATCAAGGAGTGCATCCACCGCCTGTGCCGAAGCGAAGTCGATAATGACATCTGCTTCTACGTCGCATTTCTTAATATCAGTAAATACCGGATATCCGTTTTCCCTGTTATCGGCAATATCGATTCCCGCAACTATCTGAGCTTCTTTATCCTCTTTCATAAGACCGGTGATTACCTGTCCCATTCTTCCGTTACATCCGTGCATGATTACTTTTACCATTTTTCCATCCTCCTACGTATAATCCGTGGGGCCACTTCCTCACAGAATTCAATTTCCCATGAATCAGAAAGCACCCGCGTCACTCCCTCTCTGGCATTGAGTTTTTCTAACTATTCAGGACAATGTCCTTCAGAGTCACAAAGATTTTCTATTTCTCCGATAATTTAATTCCAAACTCTTTCATCGCTTTTGCAAGCTTTACGGCATTGCCCTCTTCCATCGTCGTAAGAGGTTTCCTGAGTTCGCCTACTTCGAATCCCATAAGGTTCATAGCCATCTTTACCGGGATCGGATTCACTTCGCAGAACAGCTGGTCAATTAATGGAATCGCCTTAAGCTGAAGATCCATACTGCCTTTCACATCTCCCTGCATGAATTTTGCAACAATATCATGAGTTTCCTGTGGAGCTATATTGGAAAGGACTGAAATAACGCCGCTTCCGCCAAGGGAAAGCAGTGGAACAATCTGGTCATCATTTCCTGAGTAGAGGTCGATGCATCCTTCAGCCAGGCTCATGAGTTTTGCGACCTGAGAGATGTTTCCACTCGCTTCCTTGATGCCGACGATGTTGTCCACATTTTTCGCAAGTGCAACTGCTGTTTCCGGATTTATATTGCAGCCCGTCCTGCCCGGAACGTTATACATGATTACCGGAATGTCGACTGCATTTGCGATATCAGTGAAATATTCAATAAGACCCTTCTGGGTTGCCTTGTTGTAATAAGGCGTCACAACAAGTAGGCCGTCTGCGCCATGCTGCTGCGCTTCTTTTGACAGGTAGATCGCTGTTTCTGTGCAATTGGAACCCGTTCCTGCAATAACAGGAACTCTTCCTTTCACATATTCAACGGTTGCCCTGATGCATTCCAGATGTTCCTCATGGGTCAGCGTCGATGCCTCGCCAGTAGTTCCACAGATAATGATGCTGTCAGTTCCGTTCGCGATCTGATAGTTTATGATCTCCTCAAGTTTCGGATAATTGATCTCCCTGTTTTCATTAAACGGCGTTACGATTGCAACACCTGCTCCAGTAAAAATTGCCATAAAATTTCCTCCTCATAATTAAATAATTTATCAACATAGTTTTTGATCAGGCTATAAACCACTTCCCTATTTCTGCCTAGATTTCCCATAAAAACAGGGCCGATCCAATGGACCGGCCCCTAAAGAATTCACATTCAGAAAATCTACTTTTGCATTCTTTAGATAGCTCTCCATCTTAAAAAAGATGACAGTCACATGGCTGTTAACCATATGCCCAGAAATAAACCTCTCTGCGGAATATCTCTTCGGCGCCGTCCCCTTTCCCCTGTCTTCTTCTGTACCAGAATACATCCAACAGGCTACTGATGAAAAGCGCAACCTCTATCAAAACTATTAAGTTAAGCCTATCTTAGCATCATTCATTTTTATTGTCAACATCTGTTTCGACCGATACTATTCTTGAAACAGAGTCTGCAAGACCCTTTATATCATCCGAAAGGTGCCTTCCCGTAAGGATCAGTTCGGTCTCGCTGTCTTTCGCATGGACAAGGGATTCTATTTCTTCTTTTGTAATAATACCCATATCCAAAAGACCGAGCACTTCATCCAGCACCAGCACGCTGCATTCACCTGTAAGCAGCACCTTCTTTGCGAAATTCAGTCCGTTCTTTATATTCATTGTCTCTTCTTGTTTCTCTTCTTCAGAAAGCTCTTCGAAGAACTTTTTGGTTTTTTCAAATCTGAACAGTTTGATTTCAGGTTCAAGCCGTTTTATAAATTCACTTTCACACGTACTCTTCCCTTTCAGAAACTGTATGATTACTACCGACTTCCCCCCGCATGCTGCCTGGAGGCTGTGACCTAAAGCTGCCATCGTCTTTCCTCTGCCGTCTCCACAGTATATCTGTACTAGTCCCTTGTCCATAACGCACCTCACTGCACTTGAATTAAGTTTCACTTTATGCCAGTCCATTTCTACAAAATATCACCTGTATAACGCATTCTATAATAACATATTCCTGCATTAAAAAGCAAATTTTCATTTCATCCCGAAAAATCCGGTGGTATTGCGTTACTGCTCATGCAGTAAACAGTAACAATATTACTCAAAAAAATGGATAGTTATGATTGTTTCTTCATTATAATGTAGGTTCTGAAAAAAATCCTTGTAATCTGACGCTGATGTGGTAAACTATAAAAAGTTGCGAATTGTGATTCACAAGAAAGAAGGATATTTATTTATGAAAATGAAACGAGAAGATATAAGAAACATTGCCATTATTGCACATGTTGACCATGGTAAGACAACCTTAGTCGATGAGCTTTTGAAACAGAGCGGTGTGTTTCGTTCAAACCAGGAAGTCGCAGAACGTGTAATGGACTCCAATGATATTGAACGTGAACGTGGTATTACTATATTATCAAAAAATACAGCTATCTTCTATAAGGACATCAAGATCAACATTATCGATACGCCAGGACATGCCGATTTCGGCGGTGAAGTAGAACGTGTATTGAAAATGGTCAATGGTGTTGTCTTAGTAGTCGATGCTTTTGAAGGCGCTATGCCTCAGACAAAATTCGTTTTAAGGAAAGCCCTGGATTTAGATCTTCCCGTTATCGTATGCATCAACAAAATTGACAGACCGGAAGCAAGACCTACAGAAGTTATCGATGAAGTACTTGAACTTTTCATGGACCTCGATGCATCTGACGAACAGTTAGACTGTCCATTCATCTACGCTTCAGCAAAATCAGGACATGCAATCCTTGAATTAGACCAGACACCGGAAGACATGGTTCCATTATTCGAAACAATCATCAACTACATCCCGGCTCCTGAAGGCGATCCTGATGCAGATACGCAGGTATTGATCAGCACAATCGACTACAACGAGTATGTCGGACGTATCGGTGTAGGTAAGGTTGATAACGGAACAATTAAGGTAAACCAGGAATGCATGTTAGTAAATGCTCATGATCCTGAAAAACAGAAAAAGGTTAAAATCAGCAAGCTTTATGAATTCGACGGATTAACTAAAGTAGAGGTCACTACCGCTACTGTCGGTTCTATCGTAGCGATTTCAGGTATTGCAGACATCCATATCGGTGATACTCTGTGTTCACCTGAAAACCCTGTTGCAATTCCGTTCCAGAAAATATCAGAACCTACAATTGCAATGCAGTTCATGGTAAATGACAGCCCTCTTGCCGGACAGGAAGGAAAGTTCGTTACTTCAAGACATCTTCGCGAACGTCTTTTCAGAGAACTGAATACTGACGTAAGCTTACGTGTTGAAGAAACAGATACAACTGAAAGCTACAAGGTTTCTGGCCGTGGCGAACTCCATTTATCCGTACTGATCGAGAACATGAGACGTGAAGGCTTTGAATTTGCAGTCAGCAAGGCTGAGGTTCTTTACAAAAAGGACGAAAACGGCAAATTATTAGAACCTATGGAAATGGCTTACATTGACGTTCCTGAAGAATTTGCAGGAAGCGTTATCGAAAAGCTCAGCTCACGAAAAGGCGAGCTTCAGGGAATGAACGTTTCCGGCGGCGGATCAACGAGACTTGAATTCATGATTCCTGCAAGGGGACTGATCGGCTACAGAGGTGAATTCATGACAGATACCAAAGGCAACGGCGTTATCAATACGATATTCGACGGATACGGACCATACAAGGGAGAAATCCAGTACCGTAAACAGGGATCTCTTATCGCATATGAAACAGGCGAATCCATCACTTACGGATTATTCAATGCTCAGGAACGTGGAACTTTGTTCATCGGTGCTGGCGAAAAAGTTTACGCAGGAATGATTATCGGACAGAACGGAAAAGCGGAAGATGTTGAAGTTAACGTATGTAAACGTAAACAGCTTACCAATACACGTTCATCAGGTGCCGACGAATCTCTTAAGCTTACAACTCCAAGAACATTAAGCCTTGAACAGGCTCTTGAATTTATCGATGTTGATGAACTTCTTGAAATCACACCTAAGAACTTAAGGATCCGTAAGAAAATCCTTGATCCTACAATGAGAAAAAGGGCAAGCAGAAACAGCTAATCCTTATTTAATAGAAGAAATCCCCCTTTTCAGCAGTCAAATGCCGGAACGGGGGATTTCTTTATATCCATATGCAGTTATCTGTCGCTGAATGTAATATCTTCCAACCTACTGCTCATCAAAGACAAGCACTTCTCCATCCACCAGGGCAAAAAATACCTGGTCTCCCTCTGTAAGCCCTGCCCTTCCCATGGTTGCCTCAGTCAGATCTTCCTTCAGCTTTTCCTTCTCATCAGCCGGGACCATTGCTTCCAGTTTTACCACATCTGAATATTCTGACCCGGTTATGGGTATCCTGCGTTCTCCCAGTATATGCTGCACCTTTCCCAGACCGTTGTAATCTGTCCTGAT
Source organism: Anaerobium acetethylicum (assembly GCF_900096945.1). Lineage (GTDB taxonomy): Bacteria > Bacillota > Clostridia > Lachnospirales > Lachnospiraceae > Anaerobium > Anaerobium acetethylicum. The sequence goes on from NZ_FMKA01000034.1 coordinate 11,104, forward strand.
GCCGAGTTTTATTCCCGGCTTCTTTTCTATGATCACAGACTGTTCAAGCCCGGCTTTGACCGCAGACTGGTAAGCCCTGACCAGGCCTCCGGTTCCCAGAAGCGTGCCTCCGAAATACCTGGTTACGACTACCACTACATTGCAGATGCCTTCTCCCAGAAGCACATCCAGCATGGGCCTTCCCGCCGTCCCCGAAGGCTCCCCGTCATCGCTGCAGCGCTGGAGCTCCTGCCTTTTTCCTATTACAAAAGCCGAACAGTTGTGAGCCGCATTCCAGTACTTTTTCTTCATAGCATCTATAAATGCAACGGCCTCCTCCTCTGTTTCTACGGGCACCACCGTTGCTATGAATCTTGATTTCTTCTCTATAATTTCACCTTCGCCGCCCTGGTGGACTGCTTTGTATGTTTCCAAACCCATTTCCTGCACTTCCCTTCCCTGATCAAAATCAACGCGGATATTGGCAATCCGCCCGCGCTACTTGATTCTAACATACTGAAATGCGTTTGTGAACTTTTTATTAAGCTTCTATATTTATCTTTATTTAGCATAGGTTATTTGTTATAATGGTGAAGATAAAGGAGGCTATACAAATGAATTATGGAAAAAAAGGGGCTTCTGACAAGCAGAAGGCAATGACCTCAAAGACAACAATGGTTGGCAAAAAGGTCGGTGTCACGTTTTTCAAAGCTTTTATACTATGTCTGATTGTTATTGGTGTCATTGTTGCAGGCGTTGGTATCGGAGCCATAAAAAGCGTAATAGATTCTGCTCCAGACATATCCGATGTGGATATTTCCCCATCAGGCTTCTCAACGACTATTTATGATCAGAACGGTAACGAAACCACTAAATTAGTTACATCCGGGTCAAACAGGATATATGTGACCCTTGATAAAATTCCCGAAAACCTGCAGGATGCATTCGTCGCAATAGAGGACGAACGGTTCTGGGAGCACAATGGTATCGATATGAAAGGTATTGTAAGGGTCATCGTAAAAGGCATCACTGAAGTAGATTTTTCCGAAGGTGCCAGCACCATTACCCAGCAGCTGTTAAAAAACAATGTTTTTACAGGATGGACCGAGGAATCTTCCTTTGCTGAAAAAGCCAAACGAAAGATTCAGGAACAGTACTTGGCAGTGCAGTTGGAAAAGACCACCTCTAAAGAAACGATTCTTGAAAATTATCTGAATACCATCAATCTTGGACAGAACACACTGGGCGTCCAGGCTGCTTCAAAAAGATATTTTAACAAAGAGGTTTCTGAACTGACACTTTCTGAAAGTGCAGTTATTGCCGCTATCACAAAGAATCCCACAAAATATAATCCGGTAAGTTATCCTGAAGAAAACCTTGTCCGCAGGGAAAAGGTATTAAAGGATATGCTCAGTCAGGGCTATATTACTTCTGAAGAATATGATGAAGCCCTTGCTGATGACGTTTATGCGAGGATTCAGAACGTCAACGAAGAAACAAAGAACACATCCATCTATTCCTATTTTGTCGATGAATTGACGGAACAGGTAAAATCCGATCTGATGACTCAGAAAGGCTATACGGAGACTCAGGCCGAGTATGCGCTATATAGCGGCGGTCTCAGCATTTATACGACACAGGATCCTGGCATGCAGCAGATCTGCGACGAGGAATTTTCGAACGAGGATAACTATCCGGATTCTACTGAAGTAGAACTCGATTACCGTCTTTCAGTAGAACATGCCGATGGAACAACCAAGAATTATGATCAGAACACACTCAAAAACTATTTCAAAGAAGTCAATGGTGATGAGGATTACAACATCCTGTATGCGAATGCAGACGAAGCAGCGGCTCAGGTAGAGCTGTATAAACAGGGCATTGTAAAAGAAGGGGATGCAATCCTTGGCGAAGTATTCAATACAACTTTGCAGCCCCAGGCTTCCATTGTAATTATCGATCAGACGACTGGATATGTAAAAGCTATATATGGCGGGCGTGGCACAAAGGAAGCCAGCCTTACACTCAATCGTGCTACGAATACGACCAGACAGCCAGGTTCGACATTCAAAATTCTTGCCGGTTATGCTCCGGCACTCGACACTGCAGGCATGACCCTTGCAACAGTTCAGTATGATGCTCCCTATGCATATGCAAATGGCAAGCAGGTAAAGAATTACGACGGCAAATTCCGCGGATACACTACCATCAGAGAAGCCATCGAGGATTCCATTAATATTGTAGCAGTCAAGACAATCACGCAGATCACACCGCAGCTTGGTTATGATTATCTTCTGAATTTCGGATTCTCTACACTCTCGAAAGATGAAGCTACAAATCAGTCAATGGTGCTCGGCGGACTCACTCACGGTGTAACAAACCTTGAGCTTACAGCGGCATATGCGGCAATCGCAAATGGCGGCACCTACACGAAACCTATTTTCTATACAAAAATAGTTGACCACGAAGGAAACGTTCTCATAGACAACACGCCTCAGACAACCACTGTACTTAAGGAATCAACTGCATTCCTTCTTACATCAGCCATGACAGATGTCATTACAAAAGGTACGGGTAAAAATGTTGCATTCGGCGGTATGCCTATTGCCGGAAAAACCGGTACTACATCCAACAAATACGATGTATGGTTCTCTGGCTTCACCCCATATTATACATGTTCAGTATGGGCCGGCTATGATACGAACCACACTCTCGGAGCTGGTTCATTCCAGCAGACTTTATGGAAAAAAGTAATGTCCAGAATTCACGCCGAACTTCCTTCCAAGGATTTTTCCAGGCCTGATTCAATTGTAAAAGCGACTATATGCAAAAAATCGGGAAAACTGGCTGTGGAAGGGCTCTGCGACCAGGACCCACGCAGAAGCATGGTCTCTTCTGAATATTTCGCAAAAGGGACAGCTCCAACGGAAGTCTGTGACACGCATGTTAAGGTATCGACCTGCACTGTATCCGGCAGACTTGCCGGCGACTATTGTCCAAAGGATTTATGTATAGATAAGGTCTATATCATAACTCCTGAAGGAATAGCGGATGCCACGGGAGATTCCCCTTATCAGGTTCCGTCCAGTCTGACCGACATATGCGACATACATCAGGCAATCACGATAGAACCACCGGTAATCGAGACTCCTCAAACGCCGGAAGGCAATCCTCAGACACCCGTGACTCCACCGGATTCTTCCGGAGGCACCGGATCTGAAACCACTCAGAACAATGATCCAACAACAGATTCAGAGAACACCTCCAACAAATCTCCTAAGCAGACGGATACTACTATAAAAAGATAGCAAAAAAGGTTCAACCATTACGGTTGAACCTTTTTTGAATTTATTGGCGTTGCGTGTCAAAAGCCCATTTTCTCATTGGCACTGCTTTCCGTATTTAAAATTCATCTTATACAGAACCGCATCCTTTCCGACAAAAAAGCTACAATTCAGAACAAGTTCATCGATAATAGCGTCAACCAGGGTTCTGATCACCTTCTGAAGCTTCGTTTCATTCCTGTTCATGACAGAGTCTTCCTTCAGCTCCAGGTATATGGTCAATCCCAGGATGTCCGGACTTTTTCTTCTAAGGTCTACCGAAAGCCCGTTTATCTCAGATATCATAAGACATCGCCTGACCAGAAGCCATACGATAAATTCAATATCCTTGCGCATTTTTCCAGACAGGTTCCTGCTTACACAGTCTTCTGCCTTGCTGGTCGGCCTTCTCTTTTCCTTCGAGATCTGCTCGTCCTTCACTTCAACGGTTCCTGCTATAAGGCTGCCTGAAAACTCATCTTTCATCCTCTTTCCAAATGACTCTTCCTCTGGATCGAAATCCATCTGTCTCTGGATATAATTCTGAATCGCTGACATATTGAATGCGATCAGCTCCTGTTTTTCAAACTCGTTTAAGCCGGCGTCATTATCATCGGCGGCCTTTTTCATAACAGCCTCTGCGACTGCGCATACTTTTTCCGCTGCTGATTTCTTATTCGTCAGAAAGTCCTGCAGGCTGCCAAGGGTCTTCCTTACCCCATTGTTTTCCACCTGAAACAGGCGGTCACATCCCATTTCCCGGATGCTGCTCCCTGCCTCGTCCAGCCCCTTCTCCAGCTCACGCTTGAAGCACCTGAGTTCATAATATTCCAAGGCCTCCAATACATAAGGAAGAATCTGTCCTTCTATATCCCATGGTTTTGTTAATATTTTATATACATTAAGAGCATTCAGCGCTGCAAGGACATCTGCATCGTTTATCCGTCCGGTAGATGCAATCAGTACAGTGTCCGGAAACAAAGTAGCTGCAGTTCTGAGAAAGCTATAATCGTTTTCTTCCGTAATATGAATCGAGGTTATCACTACGGCTATTTTGCGGTTCCCCATAATGGAAATGGCTTCCTCTGCCGTCCTTGCCTGAATGACTTGAAATTTCATTCCTTCGGATTTCCATTTCAAATATTTCGGCACCTGTTCATTGTCATCAACATATAAGACATCCTTGTCCATGCTTCATCCTCCATGCTTTGTGCTTTATGCGGTTCACTATTCGCCCTGTTCGGGCTGCCTTCTCATGTTTTGCGGGTCCCAAAGTCATGTTTTTTCATGCAAGCATGAAACACATGACCTTTTGACCCTGGTATCATGCTATTTTATATTCGCAGCTGCATTGTTGGCTTGTTTCGTTCCCGGGAACAATTCTATCACCTTTGTAAATGTTGCATTCGCATTTGCCGTATCTCCGGATTTCTGATAGGAACGTCCAAGGTAATAGAGCGCATCAGCATCAGAAGGAGCCATTGTCACAACCTTGCTCAGCTTGGTGATTGCCTCTGCATAATTTCCTTTCTGATAGTCGGCATAACCGGATGCATACAGGCTTTTTGCTGCCTTTGCCGTCGTCTCAGCTGCAAGCGAATCATAAAGGGCTTTTGCCGCACCGGTCAGTTTTGTTGCATCGATTTTTGTCAAGGCCTCGGCTGCCGCCACGTCATCACCTGCATCGTAGGCATTGGATGCCGTCAGGAGATTCTCATATGCTGCTACAAGGCCTGTTTCCCCCGCATAGAGGGCAAGCTCCGTTTTCGCTGCCTCAGACTCGCTCTGGGCAGTGGCAAGGGATTCTTTCAGAGATGCAATCTCTGCAGTTTTCGTAGCCACTTCCTCGCTGGTCGCAATAGCTGCCTTGTTCATCTCGCTCTTAAGAGACTGCCTGTATCCAGGCACTACCAGGAACCACACAACTGCAGCTCCGACTGCCAGTCCGATCAGGATATTGATTACATGGGAAAGACCCGTATTTTCCCTGAATCTTACAGTTGGCTGGATAATCGTATCATTTCCGCTCCTGTATGCCACGCGGTTTGCGTTTTCCTTGACTTTAGCTGCTGCTGCAGCGCTCTGTGGCCCTTTCCTAAGCTTTTCAAGCTCATGCATATACCGCAGGGCGGTTGTATTCGCTGTATCGATTTTCAGGACCCTGTTCAGGCTTTTAGCCGCTTTTTCATATTCCTCGATCTTCATGTATAAAAGCGACAGAAGCAGATGTCCCTGAATCAGTCTTGGGTTGAGGGACAGCACCTTCTTCAGCTGGATTACAGCAAGGTCCTCGTTTCCCTGCCGGCAGTAAAGGAGGGCCTGGTTATATTTCTTTATTGTCTGGTTGATGGTATCCAGCCTGTTCTGATTCGACTGAATCGCTTTTATGTAATTCCCTGCGATATTGTTCTCCTTCTGCAGGTTCTTGCTCATAACCCATTCGCTGAGTGCAGGGACAACCTCGCCCATTTCATAATTGACAAGCCCCAGAAGGTTCCTTGCATCCGTATTGTTCTTATTCAATTTAAGGCTCTGTCTGAGGCTGGCAGCCGCTCCTGTAAGGTCCCTTACCTTTGCTTTTGCCAGGCCGTCATTGTAAAGCGCATTTGACAGCCTTACGATTCTTTTATATAAAGCAACATCCTCTCCGCAGGTTTTGCAGATATCCGAATTGGAAAGGACGTTTCCACAGTTGAAACACTTCATCTTTTCACCATCCACGCTCTCTATTCAATCTATTCTATTTCTTCTTTTCCTTCAGTTCCTTCATCATTTCCTTTAAAATATCAGTCATATCTGTTATATCCTGATTATATATCGTCTCTTCCACATCCTCTACTTCAAGGCTTGGGTGAAATTTTTTAAGTTCTTCTTCAAAATCAATCATTTTCTTTCCTCCTGATAATTGCTTTTATCTCTCCTACAAGGTAAAGAGAGCCGATACAGAACAGCACGCCATGGCTGTCCGTCAATTCTTCCGCTTTTTCATATGCTTCGTCAACAGCGGGAACCACTATGATTTCCCGTTCTGTATATTTACTGAAGATTTCTGCAAGCATTTCTGCCTTGACCGCCCTTTTGTTGTTGAGTGTTGTAACGATGACCCTGTCAAAAGGTACTTCCATGCAGATTGTCCTGATCATTTCTTCAAAATTCTTTTCCATAACGGCTGAGAACAGAAGCGTCGTGCTTCCCATTCCTTCAAGTCCTCTTACGGTTTTTGCGAACCCTTTTATACCCTGTTCATTGTGGGCGCCATCCAGGAACACTCCCGGCCTTACCTCTTCCATACGTCCGGGCCAGTAAGCATTTTCGATTCCCTTTTTCACTATTTCAGCGGTCATCTCATGTTGTCCGTCGATTGCTTCAATCGTACGCACAGCAAGCGCAGCGTTCAGAGCCTGATACGGAGCGATATTTGAAATATGAAACCGGACATATTCATAATACCCACATTTAAGCCAAAAATCAACCTGTTTATTGGTGGTCCTCTCCGTTTCGAGATTGTCTTTGGCGACCCTGTAAGGCGGCGATCCGAGTTCTTCTGATCTTGCCAGAATCACTTTTTCGGCGGCTTCTTCCGAGCCTTCATAAATGACCGGAACACCCTTTTTCATGATCCCCGCTTTTTCAGCGGTTATTTTTTCAATAGTGTCGCCAAGGATTTCCGTGTGGTCCAATCCGATGGATGTGATCACTGTTGCAAGGGGATTCTCAATCACATTCGTGGCATCCAGCCGACCTCCCAGGCCCGTTTCAAGAATTACATATTCGACCTTTTCTTTCTTGAATATGACCATTCCCATCGCAAAAAGAACCTCAAAAAAAGTAGGATGGGGATGCCCCTCATCCATAAGTTCATTTATTACACTATGAACAGATGTAAAACAGCTTAAAAACGTTTCATCATCAACAGGCTCTCCGTCAATTCTGAACCTTTCATTGATATCCACGAGATGGGGAGAAGTGAAAAGACCTGTCCTTTTCCCTGCCGTCTGAAGAATGGATGAAAGGTAGGCACATACCGAACCTTTTCCATTTGTGCCTGCAACATGCAGGACTTTTTTGTTTTCCTGAGGGCTTCCCAGCCTCTCAAGCAGCATACCGGTAAATGCCAGATCATTTTTCGAGGTAAACTTCGGTATTTCATATATGTATTCGACTGCTTCCCTATAATTCAAAACCACCACTCCATTACTATGATAAAATTTCCTTTTACCATTATAATATAGTGGTGGCAATATGCAAGCATATTATATTTTAACTATTCAGGACTATGTCCTTCATAGTCACATCATATTACTTCATTCAGCAGCCTGCGACATATCCCTGATCAGGCTGTACATGACGATTTCATGATTCCTTTTACGGAATTCAACACCTTCAAGTACCTCTTTCAGTTCGACGCTCTTATCATCAATTTCAATCCTGCTTCCGGGATAGCCATCTTCTAAAACCCTGACATAAGCCCTTTTTGACTTATCGACAATGGCATTCAGTGCTTCCAGCTCCGCCTGCGACTCGTTGATTATCGAAATATTCCTGACTCTGGATCTGAGCCATAGCATCATCCGGGGATCGTTTTCAATGCGGACAGGCCTCCTGCTGTTTTCATAATTGAGTTCGTTTATGCATATTTCTGCTTCAGCAAGTGCCAAACGTGCTTCTTCTATGATTTTTTTCAGCGCAGATATTCTCTGATAGGTATCCTCTGAAGCTCCTGCCGAAACCTTTGTCCTTACTCCTGCTTTTGTTCCGACCGTCACAGCTTCAACTCCCTTGACGCCTTTTACGGAAGAACCGGAAATAAGTCCTTTGTTCCCTCTCAGGATTACCGTATCTTCAGAAAGAACCGTAGAATTTATGATTGCATTGGTCAGTATCATTCCCTTGGCTTCGACCTTTGCCATTTCAATAAATTTCGAATAGATGTTTCCGCATGATTTGATATAGGCTTTATTGCATCCTTGTACACCGCTTCTCAATATGATGTCTTTCCCTGCTGTAATATGTGCACCTTCAACTTTGCCGTCGATCGTGATGCTTCCGGTTGCCTTGATTGAGACTCCTGATTCGACATTTCCATGAATCACGATATCTCCTCTGAATTCGATATTCCCGCTAACGACATCCACATCTTCGAAGCCTTCATAAAGATTCGATATATAAATTCTATCATTTTTATACTCGATTTTCCCGTCAATAAGAGCCGTGTATGTTCTGCTGTCATCGGAACGCACGAATCCTTTTCCTTTCAGAGGCTGTAATTCCCTTCCTCTTCTGCCTGGTACCTGTTCTCCTTTTACGCTGATTCCCGGTTTTTCAGGAGTGGGAGGGATATAACAGGCTATCACCTGACCTTTTTCAACATTTTCAATAACCGACAGGCTCCAGTAATCGACAGACCCATCTTCATCCAATACCGGCTTTTTATCCAGAAACCTGTTGAACATAAATTCAAATCTTCCATCTGTTCCGTCAACAGGTCTTATTCCTTCAGCCACCTTGACTTCAGTCCTGTAACATCCTGAATTTATTATTTTTTCAATGTTCGCTTCAATGATTCCAACAGTTATTCCGTTGTCTTCCAAAATCTGCAGGATATCTTCTTTAACGTATGTCCGGGATCCTTCGGGCATGTCCAAATATAAGTATGCATCCATATCCTGGTCGCCAAACTTCACATAAGTCTGGCCTTGCAAAATCTCTCCCATTTGGTCATCACCTCCTGTCATAAGTCGCCTTTGTCATTTGTACATATCTTCACGTTTTCTGACTACTACTTTCATTATAACAGTTTTGTATATTATTTCAATCTTTTAATTGCTGTAAGCCTTATGTCTTAGCCATTTTTAGCCATTTTAAGCCTTAATAGGTATATATGCTTCCTTCTCTTAAAACCCTTCCTCCGGATGAAACCTGATTTACTGACAGGACATCGCCGGTATTCAGCTGCACGCCCGCCACCATCAGGGTATTTTTATCAATGAACTTTGTCTCTTCAACCTGTTTTCCATTAACTGCGAGGCTGCTGGAAGCATTGAAGGTATCTCCGGAAATGATGACATTTCCCTGAATATCTGTCGTGACCGATGATATGGTTACATCCTTGACCCCCATTGTCAGCTTCAGCCTTTCATAAGGGCTTTCTCCATCATACATGTACTTTTTCCCGTAAAGCATATCGTACTGCAACGCTTCAAGATCGACCCAGTACTTGTCTGTTCCGCTTCTTTTCTGGTGGAACTTCATAAGCGTTCCTACATGGATGTCTGCCTTGTCCAGGGCTTTTGCTGCAAGCTGGTATGACTTCAGATTCTCATCCTTCGCCTTAAGCCCCATATTGTCCCAGATCACGTATTCAGTCTGATATAAGGATCTGTTGGAAAGGTTTCTCGCCTCAAGTCCCAGGGACGGGAGGTGATCGCCAAACAGAACAAGTATCGTGTCCTCCTCATAGTTTGAAAGCTCTTCTACCAGATTACCGATGAACTGGTCTACTGCATTCAGCTGGTTAACATAATATTCCATCGCATTGGTTGCCGCTTCATCCGTCAATCCGTTTATTTTTATTTTTGGATCTGAAAGGATCTGCTCACTTGGATACCCGCCATGGGACTGTACGGATATGGTATATACGAAATCCTTGTTCTCAGTCGATTTCAGGCAGTCTGTAATCGCACTTGTCAGAACCTCGTCTTCTGCCCATCCAAGCGGCGTATATCCCGTAATATCGAGCATTTCCTCTGAAGTGAAGGTATCAAATCCGAGCCTTGAAAAAACGGTTCTTCTGCTGTAGAAGCTTGCCTCGTTGTTATGGATTGCATGTGTCGAATAGCCGATATCCTTAAGATTATAAGCCACGCTTTCGCATACGTTTTCTTTCAGGACTGTTTTATATGGGTATTCCCCTGGTCCGAAATAGCGAAGGCTCATGCCTGATATTACTTCAAATTCTGTATTTGCGGTACCCGCGCCTACTGATGGAACTGTGATGTATCCTGATGAATAATTTTTCTCCAGGTTCCTGAAATTTGGAAGTGGATCCTCTGAAAACTCAAGTCCTTTTACAAGGGCTGGATCGAAGAACGACTCCAGCTGTACGATTATGATGTTCGGAGTGCTTTCTTCATTGTAGGAGTCTTCTCCGTCTTTTTCCAGAATTGCTTTTATTTCGCTTTCTCCATATTCATTGGGACAGCTTATTCCTTTGGCTATCACCGTGCTCCAGAAGCAGTACGGAAATCCATAATCTTCATATGCGATGGCTATGTTTCCAAAGTAGGTCGAAATCGTTCTCGTTTCAACGCATAGTCTGGTTACCGGGATGATCGACGAAAACATGAGCACAATCAGGATGATATTTCTCCTGTATCTCATCCTGCCCCTGTACTTTGGTCCTCGTACTGCCATTATGACAAATGCGATTACAACAAGAGCCGCACCGATAGCCGTTAAAATCATCTGATCCATGGACATGTACTTCGTCATCAGGTCAGCCGCACTCTTTATAAGCTTCATGTCAGTCCCTGTAAACGGGGTCGTCCTGTAGGAAAGAACAGCGCCATTGGCTATTCCTCCAATCAGCCAGATGCCGCCTATGATCATTGATGCAAACAGCCTTTTTCTTACAAGGTAGCTGAGCGTCAGGGTGACAAAAATCAGAAACGAATTATAAAGAAACACTACCTTGCTCTGTGACAGATACTCGAAGGCTTTCACAAAGGAATGCCTGCTGACAGCCTCGATAATGAAATTGATGAGTAGGGCCGAAGCGATGAAAAAAAGCAGTGAGAATCTGTCACCAATCCTTTCCATCCGGGCTTTTAACGAATTATCCTGTAACGCTACGAATCCATCATGAAGATTTTCGCTGCTATCCGCCTCTGCTTTGTTTCTATTTTTAAGCTTCCACATCCACTTGCTATCTTTAGGGTTCATTCCCAAGGCTTTCACCTTTTTTTTGCAGGCCTCCACCCAGTCTTTACATTTTTCTTTCTTCCAAAAAAATTTCACAATAAAATCTCCTATCACGCCTTGCGGCAGATTCCGAATCAAACTGCCTATTAATATTACACAATAATTAAGCATCCGTTTCGGATACTATTACTAATTTACCACGAAAAAAGGAAAGTGCAAGCACTTTCCTTTCTTTTTAACAGAAATTTCATATTATTGGTTGAACTGCCCAAGTCTTTCTTTTACCTGATCCATCATCTGGGTATACTTGACCAGTTTTTCTTTTTCTTCATTGATCTTAGCTTCTGGAGCTTTGCTTACGAATTTTTCATTACCGAGCATTCCGGTTACACGGGCAATTTCCTTTGCAAGCCTTTCCTCTTCCTTCTTGAGACGTTCGATTTCTTTTTCGATGTCTACAAGTTCAGCAAACGGCATATAGATAACCGCATTCGGGATTACTGCTGAAACCGCATCGTCACTGATTCCGGTCTTGTCAGCCTGAACCGTCACTTCGCTTGCATATCCCAATGTTGCGAAAAACACCTTGCTGCTGTTGAAGATATCCTGGATTTCCTGATTTTCGGTCACAACGAAAACCTTAGCCTTTTTGCTTGGCGGAACGTTCATCTCAGCACGGACATTTCTGATGCCCCTTACCGCTTCCTTGATTGTCTCAATTTCGTTTTCTTCTTTTTCGAAGTTCCATTCTTCCCTGAATTCCGGCCATGCAGAAACCATAATGGATTCCTCTTCATCCTGTACCGTACAGAAAATTTCTTCCGTTACAAACGGCATGTATGGATGAAGCAGTTTCAGTCCCTGAATCAGTACTGTCTTGAGGGTCCAGAGGGCTGCCGCTCTTGTGGTGTCTTCTGCATTATAGAGCCTTGGCTTCACCATTTCGATGTACCAGTCGCAGAATTCCTCCCATATGAAATCATAGATCTTCTGGACTGCTATACCGAGATCGTATTTGTCCATATTCGCAGTCACTTCCGCTGCAAGGGAGTTTGCCTTTGACAGGATCCACTTATCTGCGCCTGTAAGCTGTGAAAGATCGACGTCTTCCATCTTTGTATCTTCCATGTTCATCATGATGAACCTGGAAGCGTTCCATACCTTATTCGCGAAGTTACGGCTTGCTTCTACTCTTTCCAGATAGAAACGCATGTCGTTTCCAGGCGCATTTCCTGTAATGAGTGTCAGTCTCAGGGCATCGGCGCCGTACTGGTCGATTACTTCAAGCGGATCGATTCCATTTCCCAATGACTTGCTCATCTTTCTTCCCTGGGAATCCCTTACGAGACCATGGATGAGAACAGTCTGGAACGGGCTCTTGTCAGTGTGTGCAAGGCCTGAGAATACCATCCTTACTACCCAGAAGAAAATGATGTCATATCCTGTTACGAGCACGTTCGTAGGATAGAAGTAATCGAGGTCTTCTGTCTTGTTCGGCCATCCCAGGGTCGAGAACGGCCAGAGCGCTGAGCTGAACCAGGTGTCGAGGGTGTCTTCATCCTGCGTCAGATGTGTTCCTCCGCATTTCGGGCATGTTGCAGGCTTTTCTTTTGAAACAACCACTTCATGGCATTCGTCGCAGTAGTAAGCCGGAATTCTGTGACCCCACCACAGCTGTCTTGAGATGCACCAGTCCCTGATGTTTTCGAGCCAGTGCAGATAGGTCTTGTCAAAGCGTTCAGGCACGAATTCAAGGCTTCCGTTTTTCAGGGCTTCGATGGCAGGCTTTGCAAGCTCCTCCATGGCAACGAACCACTGCTGTTTGATCATAGGTTCAACTGTAGTCTTGCATCTGTCATGTGTTCCTACGTTATGTACATGTTCTTCCACTTTTACAAGCAGTCCTGCTTCCTCAAGCTCTTTCACGATCAGCTTTCTTGCTTCGTAACGGTCCATTCCGGCATATTTTCCGCCGTTTTCGTTGATCGTCGCATCATCGTTCATGACGTTTATTTCTGGAAGGTTGTGTCTCTTTCCGACTTCAAAATCGTTAGGGTCGTGTGCCGGCGTTATTTTTACTACGCCTGTACCAAATTCCTTGTCAACGTAGTAATCAGCCACTACAGGGATTTCTCTGTTTACAAGCGGCAGGATTACCATTTTTCCTACGAGGCCGGCATATCTTTCATCATCAGGATGTACTGCAACCGCAGTGTCTCCTAATAACGTTTCAGGTCTTGTCGTTGCGATTTCAATAAACTGGTCACTGCCCGCTACCGGATATTTGATGTGCCAGAAATGGCCAGTCTGTTCAACATGCTCAACTTCCGCATCTGAGATTGATGTCTGGCATACCGGACACCAGTTGATGATTCTTGAGCCTTTATAGATATAGCCTTCGTTGTATAATTTAACGAATACTTCTTCTACCGCCTGCGAACATCCTTCGTCCATTGTGAAACGTTCTCTTTCCCAGTCTGCCGATGAGCCTAATTTTTTAAGCTGGCTTACGATCCTTCCGCCGTACTCTTCTTTCCATTCCCATGCGCGTTCAAGGAATTTTTCCCTGCCTAACGTTTCTTTATCGACCCCTTCTTTTTTGAGCTGTTCGATAATCTTTACTTCCGTGGCGATGCTGGCATGGTCGGTTCCGGGCTGCCAGAGCGCATTATAGCCCTGCATCCTCTTCTGGCGGATCAGGATATCCTGCATGGTGTTGTCAAGAGCATGTCCCATGTGAAGCTGTCCTGTTATATTTGGCGGCGGCATTACTATTGTAAAAGGCTTTTTGCTTCTGTCCACTTCTGCGTGGAAATATTTCTTTTCAAGCCATTTGTCGTAGAGTTTGTCTTCAATTGCTTGAGGATTGTAGGTTTTTTCTAAGTTCTTTTCCATTTTTTCTACCTCCTGGGGGATATATTATATTGGTTGTGTACTGTTTTCTAATTCAGGGTTTGTGGTACAAGCGCTGTTCAGGATGGCTCCGCAAAACATGGTTTAATGAGCTGCTTTATAAGGACATTGGTATTTGGGCCGCGTACTTTGCGGCCTTACGTACCACTACGTCTTCATCTAAGCGAGAGCGCGCTGCGAATGAACATGTTTTGCATCACGTCCTCATTCTCGAAACCCGTGCAAATTGACGAATCCAATTATGTAAATGGGCTTTTGACACTACACTCCTATGACACAAAAAAAACCCTTTACTTAATGTAAAGGGCGAAAATTCGCGGTACCACCTTAATTATATGCTTTTGGAAAGCATATATCTCTGAGTCCTGTAACGTGGACGATTCGTGAATGCCTACTGCTATTTCAGCAATCCGGTTCAAAAGCTACCTTCAGCGTACATTTCTCTGGACAACCTTACAGCCGGTGGATCGCCCTCTCTGACAAGTCTGTATGCCTACTTCTCTTCATCATTACCTTTTCTCTATAAACCTAACACTTATAATAGAGAAAACGGCTGTATTTGTCAAGTCAATTGTTACTGCTCACAGAGCAGGCCGCCATACATTGTCTGCCGGTCAATCCATGATCGGAATCTGACTGGCAGCTGATTTTTTCAACCTTGCCGTCTCTTTTCTATTTGGAAATCTCAGGAGTTCCCTAATGATATCCTTCGGCATCGGTCTCTCAAACAGAAAGCCCTGTCCAGTTTCACAGGTAAACTTTTTCAGACAGTCCAGCTGTTCATAAGTTTCAATTCCCTCGGCAATGACTCTATATTCAAGTTCATGGGCCATGGAAATGATGTTTTTAATGATCACCGTTTCCTTGCCTCCCTCAGGAGCCTGTCCCACAAAACTTTTATCCAGTTTTATAATATCAATCGGCAGTTTCTTCAGATGTGTCAGGGAAGAATAGCCGGTTCCGAAATCATCAAGTGCAATCTTGATTCCCCGTTCCTTCAGCCTTTCCAGGTGTTCAATAACAAGCTCCATGTTTGAGAACAGGGCTGTTTCCGTCATCTCGATCACAATCTTTGAATAGTCTACCTTATGTTCCGAAAATATTTCTTCTATCTCCTGGAAAGCGCTCCTGCTTTCCAATGTCCTGCCTGAAAGATTGATGGACAGCTCGATATGTCCAAACCCTTCTTCCTCCCACTCTCGTTTCTGGCGCAGGGCTTTGTGAAGTACCCACTGCTCCAGAATATAAATCTGGTCTGTTTCTTCAGCTGCCGGGATAAAGACAGCCGGCGATATGAATCCTTCATCGGGATGGATCCATCTCGTAAGCGCCTCCATTCCGATTATCTCTTCTGTATTCAGACGTAGCTGCGGCTGATAATAAAGCCTGAACTCCCCATTATCTATGCCTTTTTTCAATTTATTTTCCATCTGGATTTTTCTGATGATGTCTTCCTTGAGGAGCTTTTGTCCTTTTCTATGACCGGCTATCTTTGTAACTCCCTTTTTAAAGATATCCTTCGTTCCAGCCAAAACATCGAAGCGCACATGCTGCCCATACAATTTCCTCATATCTCTTACCCAAACTTTCTTTATTATTACCGCAGTCTACAATATCGTTCAATACATTATTTAACCGAAAAACAGAAGGAACCAGTAATAACCGTCAAGCACGCCATTCGTTGTAGCCATCTTCCAACACCCCTTTCGTTTCCTGTCTATTGCCGTCCCTGATGAACAGGCAATTCATTTTCATAACATGATAGTAGCATGGACCTTGCATTTTTTCATCCGCCATGTTCTGAAATGTCAATATTTGTTCTGAACTGTCATTCAAAACATATATTGACGCGGCATTTTCCTCCGGTCTGGGTCCATTCTATTTCTCCGCCATTTTTCTCGACTGCATTTTTCATGTTTGCCATTCCAAATCCATGGCGTGTCTTATCCTTTTTATCAGTAGGCATTTTCCCGTTTACGATATTCAAATCGGCTGGCACTGGGTTCTCTATGGATATATAGACGAAATTCCGATAATTTTTTAATTCTACTTCAATGACCTTCTCGATTCCGTCTTCCAGTTTGCTGCATGCTTCAATCGCATTATTCAGCGCATTGGAGAAAATCGTACACAGGTCCATCTCCGATATGGAAAAATCCTCCGGAAGCACCCCGCAGCATTCAAACCTGATGTGGCTGCCTGCCCTGTTTGCCATCTCATTTATAATCGCATCCACCATATAATTTCCCGTATGTATCGTCCTGGTGCTCTGGAAGCTGGTCCCGGCAAGATCCTCAATATATTTATGAAGCTTCTCCTGCTCCCCTGCCTCGCTCAGGTTCTTAAGGCTCCGCATATGAGCGCTGTAATCATGCTTGAACCTCCTGATATCCTGGTTGCTGTCATACAGGTCTTTGTAGTACTGTTTCTGCGTCTGCAGCAGTGCATCGTTTAGCTGGTTTATGCTCATGTAGTAATTCTTCTGATCCCAGATTCTGATCAGCCCGAAAGACAACACAAACAGGAACAGGCAGACCAGAACAGTGGCAATAATAATGATCAGCCTGCTGTCGCTTACATCCTCCATGACAAGACTCCACTGGACACCGCCCATCAGCACCATACCAAGTATCCCTATGGCAGGCACAATATAGTAGTAAAGCGGCAGTCTTCTTTCAAAATCATCGGCACTCTTATAATCCCTCCTGCGGAAAATTCCAACAAGCCCGAATATGAGAATGGTGATCAGATTCCCTGCTGTTACTGCATTTTCATTCTGCCACACATACAGGAGGTCTTCCTGTAAAACGAAGGCAATGGCAACCGACACCAGAATATCCGCCAGATAGATTCCCACATATGCAGGCAGGAACCTCAGGATTTTCGTCCTGGGTTTCCCTTCTACAATTATTAGCAGATATCCCAGCCTTAGGAAAGTCGAAAAAACAATCAGCTTATCCGCTGCATCAAAAAAGTATATCCCACCGATGACGGTCACAAACAGCGCTGCTGCCGCCGCATAGCGGTACCACTTTTTTGTAAAGTTCATCTTGAAGAATCCCCAATAGACTAAAAGAGCTTTTATAACTTCAACCAGTATTCCCGATGAAACAACTATTATTTCTCTCATATATTCATGCAAACCTCGCCATTTTTTTACAGTATTCTCTGTATGCGGAAGCAAATTTCTTCTTTGACCCTCTCGGAATATGCAGTTCCTCGCCGTTCTTCATAGATACCGTTTCAGTAACTCTGGAGATATTAGCCATATTCACGATATACGATTTACTGATTCTGTAGAATCCGCAGTCAACCAGCTCCTGCTCCCATTTGTCCAGGCTCTTTCTCATGAGATAGACCTGGCTTCCGGTAACCACCTCACTGTATACGTGGTCGGATTTTATGTATATGATTTCATCGCTGTTTATGTAAATGTGCTTCTGGGAATCACCTACATTCACTTTATTGGACCTGATCTTCAGGTTCAGCGCCTGACCGAATATTTTCCCGAACTGCTTTTCGCAGACCGGCTTTGTTATAAATCCGCATACGTTCCTTCCGAAAGCCTCAGCCATCAGTTCTGTATGGCTTGTAACAAAAATGATCAGGCCCGTTTCATTCCTTCTCTGCAGAATATTCTTCACTTCCAGGCCGCTGGTATTCCCCATTTCAATATCCATAAAGATAATTTCGGCTTCCCCATCATATGCTATCAGTTCCTCACCGGAAAAGAAATCGTCTATTTCCAGGTCTGTCCCATTCAAACGGCCGTATTCAAGGCAAAGCGCTTTTATTCTGTCATGTACAAACTCTTCATCATCGCAAATAGCTATTCTTACCATAAATTATCTATTGTCCTTTCCTGCGTGCAAACAAACTTATAGTTTAGAATCTACCCACTACATTCTACAATCCTTACTTTGACAGGTCAAACAATTTCGAACAAACTTTTTCATCTTTCAGGAATATTCTTACTGCATTTTATAATTTCTGCCTATATATTGTAACCTGTCCAAATTTAAGGTATATTGTTAATTAGCAAAGCAGATAATGATTACCTGCTTTCATATCCTCAATGCAGAAAAGGAGCAAGTATTATGGAAATGAAAAAAAATCTACTGGTTGGCCAGTCCGGCGGACCTACCGCAGTCATTAACGGCAGCCTTTACGGCGTCATCACGGAAGGTCTTCAGAACAAAGAAGCAATCGGCCATGTATATGGAATGCTCAACGGAATTGAAGGTTTCTTAAAAGGAAATGTAATGGATATCGAAAATGACATTTCAGATAACGACCTGGAATTGCTGAAAACAACACCTGGTTCATTTCTTGGTTCATGCCGCTATAAACTCCCGGAAGATCTGGCGGATCCGGTTTACGAAAAGCTTTTTGCAAAATTCGATGAACTGAATATCGGATACTTTTTCTATATCGGCGGAAACGATTCTATGGATACTGTAAGCAAGCTTTCCAGATATGCTGATAAGACCGGCAGTTCTGTAAGGGTCATGGGTGTTCCAAAGACAATCGACAATGACCTGGTACAGACGGACCACACGCCGGGATTCGGAAGCGCTGCAAAATATGTTGCAACAACGGTGAGAGAAATTTCCACGGATGCTTCTGTTTATGATACAAAATCCCTGACTATAGTTGAAATAATGGGACGCCATGCCGGCTGGCTGACTGCCGCAGGCGTGCTTGCAAGAAAATTCAAAAACGACAACCCTGTCTACATCTACCTTCCTGAATCGGATTTCTCAACTGATGAATTTCTCGCTGATGTTAAAAAGGGCTTCGAAACAAATAACAACCTTGTGGTGTGCGTATCAGAAGGAATCCAGGATGCTACAGGAACATTCATCTGCGAATATTCCGGCGAAGCAGGAGTTGACACTTTCGGTCACAAGACTCTCACAGGATGCGGTAAATATTTAGAAAATCTTGTGAAGGACAAACTTGGCGTAAAGGTACGTTCCATCGAACTCAACGTAAGCCAGCGATGCTCCTCCTCCATGCTTTCCCTTACTGACCTGAACGAAGCAGCAGCTGCAGGATCCTTCGGTGTAGCGGCAGCCCTGAAAGGTGAAACCGGAAAAATGATTGCCTTCAACAGAATCAACGCTGCAGACAACGCATATGCCCTGAACTACAGCCTCGTAGACGTCAATGAAGTCTGCAACAAAGAAAAGACAGTTCCTGTGGAATGGATCACCGGAAACGGAAACGACGTTTCCCAGGAAATGGTGGACTACATCCGTCCGCTCATACAGGGAACGCCTGTAGTTCCTGAAAAAGACGGCCTTCCTCTGTTCCTTTACAGGAAATAGCACCCTGCAGCCGGCTCTCCCGCCAGGCAGGTCCGGTACAGTAATTACATCAGGCAGCACCAGAGCCCGCAGAATTTGATCTGCGGGCTTTCTGCTGTTCAAAAAAGTGGTATGGTTTACTTTTATTAAACTGGCCATTTCAAAACAACCATTTATATTATATGATATTTAAAAGAAAGCGGTAGCTTTTCAGGACCTGGGCTTTTCTTAGGTACACGGCTCTGAACGGTTACAGGATAAAATGAATTTTGAGGTGGAGGAAATGAAGAAAATGAACAATATAAAAAAATTAGTGATTGCCGCACTTATGGCAGCGCTTACAGCAGTAGCAACAATGGCAATACAGATACCCAGCCCTCTCCATGGTTATGTACATCTGGGCGACAGCCTTGTCTTACTTTGCGGCATCGTACTTGGACCTTTGGGCGGTGCACTGGCAGCCGCAATCGGCTCTATGATGGCAGACCTGCTTACCGGATATTTCATCTATGCTCCTGCGACATTAGTCATTAAAGGCCTTGCAGCCTTTGCAGCCGGACTGGTATTTTCAGGGCTTGCAAAGTCAGCCAAAGTACAGGTTAACCGCTATGCGGCAGTTGTAATTTCAGGAATTTCAAGCGCTGTAATCGTAATCCTTGGATATTTTGTTTATGAAATATTCCTTTATGGCGTTCCTGCCGCTGCGGCGAATACGATTTTCAATGCTGTTCAGGGCATCTTCGGAATAATAGGCGCATTCGTACTGTTCCCTTTGCTTTCAAAGGTTCCTGATATCAGGGATATGCTGAATATGCCTCATATAACCCCAAAGAAAAGCGCAAACTAAAGAACGGAGCGGAGACGCTTCCCCTTAGCGGCAAAACGGCCCTGCTGATGTACAAACTACATCAGCAGGGCCGTTTCTTTGTGTTGGATCAGGGATTCTTCAGCTGATACCCTCAGCTGCCATACTGGTTCACTTCCGGCATGATAATTGCGGCCACAAGATATGCAATAATTCCTGTTCCTGTGAATCCAAGGAGTACCGTAATCAGACGAACTACAGTCGGATCAATATTCAGGTATTCCCCAATTCCGCCGCAAACACCTGCTATCATCCTGTTGGTCCTTGATTTACATAGTTTTTTCGGTTCCATTTCAATACCTCCCGTCCATTTATATAAGTAAATGTATCGCACATTTCCTTATGTGTCAACTGCATCTTATTTCAGGTATTCCAGTATATCACCGATACCGTCACCGGTATATGCGCTCACCCTGAACACTGTGCTGCATCCTGCCAGCCTGAGCCATGCCTCAGCCCTGTCGGGCCTTGCATCTTCTGCATCAATCTGCGTCACGATGCCGACCACCGGCCTTGTTGAGGTAGCCGTGATACAGGGCGGATAAAGGGAATACTGTTCGGTAGCGCTTATCATCAGGCCTACCACATCCGCCTCATACGAATAGAGAGCCAATGCCCTGCCCAGGGTGCTGTTTTCCGCATATTCTCCCGGCGTATCTATGACAGCATCATAATGATTGATGTACTGTGTCTTATGATAGCTGATCCGTTCGCCTTTCAGCGCCTGGGTCAGAGTGGTCTTCCCCGCTTCGCTTCTTCCCATTAAGATTATTTTCTTCATGCTTTCCTGCATTCCTTTTCTTAGATACCAGTACGCTCCGCATAAGATGTGCCAAATTATGTCCGCGTAATTTCACATACCGTAAATCCAAGGCTGTCCCCTGTAAACTTAATAATTGCCTGAAGGGCTGCCTCAACCTCAGAAATTCTGCCTGTTATGATCAGCGTGCCGCTGAACCTGTCAATAAATCCAAGCTCAACATTGGCTGTCTTGATTGCCAGATCGCCTGCTATTATGGAAACTTCGCTGGGGCTCATTGTCAGAATGCCTATTGCCGCCCTTGCATAGTCGACGCCGGGATCGAGGCCCAGCTTCTTATAGATGATTTCATCCGGACCTGCTATGATATGGGCCATGGTAATCTGCTTACCAGGTACTATTTCCTGTATGATTCTCAATTTCTCATCTTTTGTCATATCCTGTAGATTCATTTCCATCCACCTCTTTTGCCGTATTTATGTTGTATCTGAACAAAGAGTCTGCCTTGGCAGACTCTCGCGCCGAGCGCAGTCGCTAAAGCGACATGATTCCCATTGCGCGAGTGCGCTTCCACGCGGAGCGTTTTTATCTCATAGGACGAACTTTCCTATGAGATAACAAAGTGGTTTCGCCACTCTCAACTCCCGTGTCCCTCACTCTTGAGGACGAAGACACTTTGCTGTGCGGAGGGATGATTGACGCAAGTCAATCAAATACCATATGCCCTACTGCACATCCACACGGAGTGTTTATCTCATAGGACAAACTTTCCTATGAGATAACAAAGCGGACATTTTCAGTCCGCTTTGCCTGCTTCAAAAGCTGTATTTCCATAACAGTTCTGTCGCTTCCGCTTTCAATACAATTATAATACAACACAATTCAACATAAGTCAACAAAACAAGAAGTGATATCACAACACCTGCTAAAAAACTGGTTGCTGGTCACAGAGTGAATAGAATCGTAAACTATATGACAATTTCCTTCTGAAGATCAAAGGAATATATGATTTTTTCCTTCACCTTTTTCCCCGTAAGCTGCTCCAGGGCTTTCTGGTAATAGTCCAGCTGGATTTTGTAGCGCCTTTTCAGTTCTTCCTCTGCATCTTTGCCAAAAATCCTCACCCTGTCAGTCTTGTAGTCGGCAACTACCAGCTGTCCATCCTCTTCGAAATAGGCATCTATGATACCCTGTATGAGGATCAGCTCATCGCTGGTAAATTCCGGATTCATCTCCTTTGCCTCGATTCCAATTACAAAAGGCTGTTCCCTGTAAAGTTCGTCTCTCAGATCGGCCTGGCGCATCCTGCTGCCAAGTGGAGAAGATGCAAACCGGAACAGGCTGTCGTATTTCACGAGGCTTCCTGTCTCTTCCGTAAACCGTCCTTTTGCAATCAGCTGATTCAGGTTCTCTTCCAGGCTTTCCCGGCTGCTGATCTTCGGCAGTTCGAGATACTGAAGGATCTTATGGTAGGCGGTTCCCCTTTCGGTTCCGCCAGCTTCTTCTTTCTCCTCTATGAATCTTGGAATCAGCGGCTCCAGGGGCGGTTCTTCATAAAACTGTTCTGTCAGTTCATCATCTATATTCTGCCCGATTTTCTTCAGCTCGGATACCGACATCTTGGTATGGATTCCGGCTTCGCTGCTGAACGGATATTGGTATCCCAGCCTCTCCTCCAGCTTTTCCCTGGCTTCCTTCCTATATATAACGTCCGCATCCCAGTTCATCAGGTCTTCCCTGGTAGTCTCCCTCATGAACTGGTCCATGACCTCCTGCCCGATCACTTCTTCAATGGATATGAGTTTTATGCTGAATTTTGAATTATCTCCACACAGGGAATGCCCGTTTCCAGAAGGAAGCTCGAGCGACTCCAGTATTTCTCCAAATGACCGATGCCTCATAAGCGCCGGAATGATCCATTCCAAAAATGTCTGGGCCTTTGACAGCCGGCTGAAGGGGATCCTGGTTTCCGGCTGCACAAGGACCTGGGCAAATGAGGAGATTTTGTCTTCTATTTTTTTGACAGCTCCGGTCATGATCAGCTTTTCCTTTGCCCTGGTCAGAGCCACATAGAGCACTCTCAGTTCCTCCCCCATATTTTCAAGGTCAATCTGCTGCTGCATCGCCTTCTTGATCAGGGTCGGTGATTTCACCCTGAGTTCCGGATCTATGAAATCGGCTCCGACGCCCAGATCCGGATGGAGCACAAGCCTGCTCCTCGCATCCTGCCTGTTGAATCGTTTGCCGAGACCGGACACGAATACGACCGGGAACTCCAGTCCCTTACTCTTATGGATGCTCATGATGCGGACCGTATTTTCATTCTCACTGATGGTTCCGGCTTCTCCAAAGTCCACATCATATTTCTGCAGCTGTTCGATATACCTTACGAAATTGAAGAGCCCCCTGTAGCTGGCGGATTCAAAAACGATTGCCTTCTCGACGAGCATGTCCACGTTTGCCTTCCTCTGCTCGCCTCCCGGCATGGCCGCTACGTAGGAGCCGTAGCCTGTCTTCTCCAGGATGATCCAGATAAGGTCGTGGATTCCCGTATAGGGAACAAGCCTGCGGAATTCATCAAGCTGTTCAAAAAACTTACTCAATTTACCCGCAAGTTCGGAATTGCTGATTTCAGTAAGCATGTCGCTGCCGGCACTTCCTGATTCCTCCTGCTTCCCCTTCTCTGCTTCGGTTTCTCCAAGCTCAGCAAACATGGAATACCGCAGGGCCCCGTCGTAGAGATTGCTTCCGGGATAGGTGCTTTTTATGATTGCAAGCTCTTCCGTAGACAGTCCTACTATGGGGGATTTCAGCACTGCCGCAAGGGGGATGTCCTGGATCGGGTTGTCGATCACGTTCAGAAGCGCCAGTATGGTCCTGATCTCAATGGTGGAAAAATAGCCGGTCTGAGAACCTGTATAGGCCGGGATATCCGCCGACATGAGGATTTCCGCAAAGGTGTCTCCCCATCCCGAAACGGTCCTCAGCAGTATGACGATATCGCTGTAGCGGCATTTCCTGTATGCGCCGGTCTTCTTGTCCAGAACCCTGAAATCCGAATTCTCAGCCACGAGTTCCTTGATCCTCTTTGCAACCGCTTTCGCTTCGATTTCCCTGGATGTGTACTCCTCGTCGGTTTCCTCCAGATCTTCCGGGTTGAGATCCACAAGAAGCAGTTCCGTGTCAAGGAGCTCTTCCGGGCTGCCCTCCGGAAATACTGCCCCGTTATAGAGGGCCGAGTCTTTATCATACTCAATATTTCCAAGGGTCCTGCCCATTATCTGGTAGAATATGAAATTGATTCCGTCGAGGACCTGGCACCTGCTTCTGAAGTTCTTGTGCAGGTCGATCCTCTGGTGGTCGCTGTCATCCTGGGAATAGTTTTCATATTTTTCCATGAAAAGTTCGGGCCTGGCAAGCCTGAATTTGTAGATGCTCTGCTTCACGTCCCCGACCATGAAGATGTTGAATATTCCCCGGGCCGCTTTTGAAACACTGGTGAGTATCATTTCCTGGACAAAGTTGCTGTCCTGGTATTCATCTATCATGATTTCTGAAAAATATCCGCTGAGGTCCTCCGCGACTGCCGTCGGAACAGGGTCTCCCCCGTTCTCGTCCACAAGGATCTTCAGGGCAAAATGCTCAAGATCATTGAAGTCCACCAGGTTCTTCTCCATTTTTTTCTGGCTAAAGCGCTTTGAAAATTCCAGGGTCAGGTCAATGAGCTCATTGACGGCCGCCCCCGCATTCCTTATGTTCTCGAGCATCTGGGAAGGGCTCTGGCTGAAATACTGGTTTTTCAGGGATTTCAGGCTGTCCTTTACCCCATCCCTCATGTTCTTTGCCGCTTCCCTCTTGTACTGGGAAACACCGGGATCCTTCTTTCCGGAAAGCTTCGCATATTCAAGCTTTGCAAATGCCTCGTAGTATTCGGAATAGGTGGTGGATCTCATGATGGCGTCCAAAAGCTCCTCGTCTGAATTCCATGCATCCTCGTACATATAGGGACCGTCCGGAGTCAGCGAAAGCTCCCGTCCGGAACGGATGCTCTGCTTTGCATCCGCGAGTATGAGCCCTGCATGCTCAAGCAGCTTCTTCATCCATACGCTTTCCCCTATGTCAGCAAGGCTGTCCGCTTCATATGCCTTCTTGCAGTTCTCAAGCCATTCTTCCGGCCACGGATAGCTCATGGAAAACTGATAGAGCTGCAGGATGAGCTCCTCGATGCCGCTGTCTGTCTTTCCCGGGGAGTAGCATTCAATGAAATGGTAGAATTCCTCCCTGCCTTCCTCGTAGCAGTCCTCAAGAAGCCCTTCTGCGATGTCGCTTTTCATCAGCTTCAGCTCGCCTTCATCGGCGACGCGGAAGCCCGGATCCAGATCTATCACATGAAAATTGTTCCTGATTACATAGAGGCAGAAGCTGTGTATCGTGGTGATCTGCGCGTTGTGTATCAGCGTAAGCTGCCTCTGGAGCATGCTGTCCTTCGGATCCTCTTCCAGCTTCTTTTCTATGGCGCTGCTGACCCTTTCCCTCATTTCAGCCGCTGCTGCATTCGTAAACGTAACGACCAGGAGCCTGTCGATATCCACGGGGGCATCCTTGTCCGTGATCATTTTTATGATCCTCTCGACGAGAACCGCGGTCTTTCCTGAGCCTGCCGCCGCTGAAACCAACATATTCCTGTTTCTCAGGTCTATGACCTTCTGCTGTTCCTCTGTCCATTTCGTTCCCATGTCTACTCCTCCCCTCCTGGTTCTGCAGTTTCCTGCTCCTCTATCTTCTTCCAGATATCCTCCGGCTTTTCCTTCTTCAGGCGCCTGAATCTGTAGCCGGGCACCTTCAGGTCGAACCCGCAGACAGCATTGTATGCGCAGTATTCGCA
The DNA here is from genome assembly GCF_900096945.1 of Anaerobium acetethylicum. Classification (GTDB taxonomy): domain Bacteria; phylum Bacillota; class Clostridia; order Lachnospirales; family Lachnospiraceae; genus Anaerobium; species Anaerobium acetethylicum. The sequence goes on from NZ_FMKA01000034.1 coordinate 37,058, forward strand.
GGCCTTTTTATCAGCCAGCTCGTAGGGTTCGATTTCGGTATGCCCGTCAAGGATTTCCGTTCCGATTTCCCTGATCTTGTGGTTTACATAATTCGAAAGCAGTTTGAACTGGTCCTCGCTGGCAACGGAGGAGCTCTTTTTCAGGCTTCCGTTTTTATTGTATCCGACCGGGATGACAGCCGATTTTTCGCCTACCCCTTCGTCCAGAAGCCTGATCACTTCCGTGTCGCTGTTTACGAGACCGTTCATCCTCAGGGACTCCTTGATACGCTCGGAAACCGCTTCAGGGGTGTCCCCGTCTTCCCTGTCCAGAATCGGGTCCTGCATGTTGTAATAGAAAATACCGGCCGGAATGATATTCTTATCCGGGTGGGCCTGCCTTTCCACCTCTGAAGCCGCATTGAGGTAGACTACCAGCTGCAGCTGCAGGCCGTGGTAAAGGGCCAGCAGATCGAAAGCGGTTGAACCAGATTTGTAGTCTATGACCTTTACATAGACATTGTCCTCGTCTTTATAGACATCCACCCTGTCGATCTTGCCCCTGAGCTTCATCTTCTCGCCTTCCGAAAGAGCGATATTGACTGAGTCGATATCTTCCACCTTGGAGAATGAGACCTCAAAGTTTCCGGGAGTGAATTTTCCGGCCTTCACCTGCTCCCCGAGGGCCCAGACGGTCCTCTTCATGATTCTCTTCATCCTTTTTATCATGTAGCGGTTCCTTGCCGTGCTGTACAGGATTCCGCCGGGATCCTCTGACGTGACGGTGTCCACTGCACGTTCCACCATGGCATCCCTTTCGTCATCGGGGATTTCAAACCATGTCTTCCCGCTGTTCTCAAGGCTCTTTGAAAACAGCTCCAGTGTCTTGTGGAAAATATTACCCATATCCATTGGTTCGAAGGTATATTCCATCCGTTCCGAAAGTTCAAGTCCATAGTTCAGGAAATGCGCAAATGCACAGGCTGCGTATTTTTCAAGCCTCGTAACGCTGTTTTCAAGCGTGCTCCCATACAGGGCCAGGGCAACAGCCTTGCTGATTCCCTTTTCTGTGCTTGTATGGAATGCCGATTCTACAAGCCGGCTGATGGCAGGTCTCCACTCTTCTTTTTTGAAATACCAGCTGTAGAGCTCCTTCCAGTCTTCTCCAGCTCCTCCCAGCCTGTATGTCCTGAGTCCCTCTATGAGATAGTCCAGGCCGCTTTCTGCCGTCACCACCCTGTCAAGGGGATTCTGGCATTCATCCTCGTCGGCTATCTCCAGATCCGGATACATCTTGCACATGGTGCCGATCAGGTATGAAGGCCTCAGGGATTTTCCTTCCGCACTTACCTTGCTGAAGGTCATATAGAGGTAATCAGTCGGTTTTGTCAGGTTCAGGTACAGGTAGTATTTCTGGATGAAGGCATTCTGTCTGGCCGTAGGCGCAAGCTCCACCTCCTGACCGGCCAGTATCTCCCTGTCAAGCTCTGAAATGATTCCGCCGGTGCCGCCCGATTTTGGGATGATGCCGTCATTGACGCCGATAAAGAACATGGCCTTTATTTCCTTCAGCCTTGTCCTTTCGATGTCGCCTACTATGACCTGGTCGACGCTTGGCGGGATCACCCCAACTTTCGCCTCTTCAAAACCGGCATCCAGGATGTCCGAAAATTCCCTCAGGGTGATCTTCTCGTCCCCAAGAAGGACTGCGAGCTTGTCGAACAGCTCCATGACAATGCCGTAAATCTGGCTGTATTCCTTTGCCAGGGCCAATTCGTTATCCTTTTTGAAGCCCTCCTCGAATTCCCTGAGCTGCTGCTGTATTTCCCTTCCGACAATAAATTCATAGAGACCCAGCGTGAAATCCTTTACCGTTGCTTCCCGATTTCTGAAGCATTCACGGAGAGGCTCCAGGGTATTGGCTATAGCCTCCCTGTTCTCGTTGATCCGTTCAAGAGCAGCGGGATTGAACCCCCTGTAGGTTCTTGTCCACTGCCTTCCCCATGCCTTGTGTCCCCGGATTCCCAGGGCTATCACATAGTTTTCAAGCACATCGATCTCGTCCTCCGATATGCCTGCAAGCCCGCTCCTTAAGTAACGGAACATGGTTTCATAGGAATAATCCTTTTCCAGGAGTTCCAGCACAGCCCTGATAAATTCAATAAAAGGATTCTGCAGCACGCTCCTCTTATGGTCGATGAAGCAGGGGATGTCAAAATCCCCGAAACTGTTTTCTATGTAATGGCTGTAGGTTCCGATGTCCCCCGTCACCACTGCGATTTCCTTGTAGCGCATGCCTTTTTCCCTTACCAGCCTTTTGATCTCCCTGCCGGCAAATTTGCATTCCTCATAGGGATTCTTTGCCATGTGAATGCTCAGGGAATCCTGGCTTCCGCTGAATACCCTGCCGGAATACCTGAACAGATTCTGCTCCAGCCAGGAAAGTGGCGGATTATCCCTGTATCTGAGGGATCCCTCTCTGCCCAGGACGATATCCTCCTCTTTTTTGATTCCTGCCTCCTCCGCTATGCGGCAGAGCTTCCATATGGTCTTTTTGCTCAGATGGAACAGGCAGTGCTCCCCATCCATTTCATAAGGATTTTCCCGCGCATCTATGGTGACCGTTACGACTGCTTTTTTTGAAAGCTGCATGAGCCTTTCCAGCAGCTTGTTCTGTATAGGCGTGAAGCCGGTAAATCCGTCAATAGCAATGACGCTGTTTTTGATGATGTCCGAACGGCCGATCACATCACAGAGCAGGTCCAGAATCTCCTCCGCCGTTATGTATTTGTCGCTGAGATATTCCTTGAAGCCATTGTAGAGAAGACGGATGTCGGACAGCTTGCTCTCAAGCATCGGCCTGTCAGATGTCTTCTTAATCAGACCGTCGAGCTCGTCCAGACTCACGTTGTACTGGGTCAGTTCTGAAATCACCGATTTAATTTCATTTATATAGCCAAGCTTCTTCAGGTTGCTGCCAAGGATCTTCAATTCTCCCTGTTTTTCGCCTGCAACCCTGCGGAGCACCAGATTTTTACCCGTATCCTCCAGAACACGCCTGTCGTTTCCGCCTGTCTCATCAAAAACCCTGTAAGCAAGCCTTTGAAAGCTCAGTATGTCTATGTTCAGAATACCCCTGTTCGGGTGCATGGAAACCAGCTGCTTCTGGGTCTGCATCGTAAACTGCTCAGGAACTATGATGATGTAGTTGGTCTTTGGATTTTCCATTGATTCCCTGATGATTTCTTCATATAGATAATGGGACTTTCCGGAACCGGAATTGCCCAGAATTAGCTGTAATGACATGTTTCTCCCCCTTTATATGCTTTCATCCAGAATGATTGTGAACGGTCCGTCATTCACCAGCTCCACCTTCATGTCGCCGCCAAAGACTCCCCTCTCCACTTTTTCCACCTGCTTTCTGCACTGTTCGATTATATACTCATACATTTCCTCTGCCATTTCCGGCTTCCCCGCATTGATAAAGGAAGGGCGGTTTCCCTTCCTGCAGTCTGCATAGAGGGTGAACTGGGATACAAGGAGAAGCTCACCGCCGACATCCTTAAGCGCCAGGTTCGTCTTTCCCTGTCCGTCCTCGAAAATCCTGAGATTGATCATCTTTTTGACCAGTCTGTCAGCATCCTCCTTTTTATCATCCTGGCCAACCCCGATCAGAACCAGAAGCCCTTTGCTGATTGCCCCTGCCGTCTCGCCATCCACCGTTACCGATGCCCTTGCTACTCTCTGTATTACAAATTTCATCCTCTTCCACCTCGTATAGGAAACATGCCCGATATGCATGTTTCCAGATCTTCTTGAATTCACAGGGACAGGATATCCTACGGCTCTCCTGTCCCTGTGATCGTTTCTTTTCAGTTGTCTGTTTCCGTTTCTATCTGCTGGTAACTATTCAGGACCATGTCCTTCATAGTCACGGATGATGCACACAAATTGCAAAATCAGCAATTTGCACATTTGCCATCCAACACGCAGTGATGCAAAACATGATTCAATGAGCAGCTTTATGAAGACGTTGGCACTTAGGCCGCGTACTTTGCGGCCTTACGTACCACTACGTCTTCATCTAAGCGAGAGCGCGCTGCGAATGAACATGTTTTGCATCACGTCCTGAT
>NZ_FMKA01000100.1 GCF_900096945.1 Anaerobium acetethylicum
AAATCAATACGCAATGGGTTGAAAGCACTGATTTCATGCGGTTTTTAAGTGTTTTCTAGTGGCAACCTAGTGAGGAGTTGCGGGAATCCAGGTTGTAATGCCGTTTAGTTCTATTAGAAATGTTAAATATGACGAGAAGTCGAGACGAATAGAATTTTTGGCAGATGGAACAGGTTACCATTATTCAGATGTGAGAAAACAAATTGTAGATCGCGAATGGCCACTTAATGAGTATGAAGCAATATTTTATGATTACTTCGAGCCATCTTTGATAGGAACATTGAAATCAAAAGGTATAAATGTAGAGACCAAAGAATTAAATTCTTATTCTGTTTTTAATAACACTATTTAACGAGGAGGTATGCAAATTGAACGAACAAGCACTTGATTATAAGATGCAAGGTTTTGCAATGATGGGAATTGAAAAATTTGATAAAGCTGTAGAGCTTTTTTCTAAATCAATTGAGATCGAGCAAAATTCAGACGTATATATGGATTTAGGTAATGCCTATGCGAGTATGAGTGAGTATGATAAAGCTGTTGACGCATTCTCTAAAGCTTTGTTATTGGACCCAGACAATGGCGAGATTTTATTTAATATCGGATGTGTATATTTATTGCAAGAAAGATTAAAGAAGGCCGCTCGGGCGACAGCACGCCCTCGCTGAGCGTGCCTGACCCTATTAAAAAAGGATAAACTTCAGACAGTGATGCCTGAACGTATATCCAGCCAAGGGCGAATAATCCGATGGGTGGACTCCCATCAAGTAAGTTGCTCATCATACTGCGTGAAACGAGTCTGCGACCTTAGCGCTATTCGAGTATTTGCTTCAAGTACATATAATAGATTTTGTGGCTGGAAAGAAATAAGTCTTAAGGCGGTTGTCTGCACGATGGCCGTCTTTCTTTTTCCCCGGTCTCTGGTTGACAAATACCACAACATGGGAATATGATTACATAAATTATACAAACAAGTCAAAGTATGTATATTATTCATATGACAATAACGGAAATCAGCTCAGTACATTTGTTGAGGAATACTGTGGTGAAGGAAGTTCAAATTCCTATGATTCCATGTATAATGAATACGACCTTCGTAATCAGCTGGTATGCACCCGTACAGCCGAAGGAACAGAAGTAAGATCCACCTACAATGGCGAAGGCTACAGGGTTGCAAAGAGCGTGAAGGCTCCGGGCGAGGCACAGGGGAAAATAACCTATTACCTCTATGAAGGCGACAAGGTCATCCTTGAACTCGACAGTAACCGCAACCAGACAGGAAGGAATGTATACGGCACAAACCTGCTGTTCCGCACAGTCGGAAACAGGAACAGCGGAACAACCTACAGCTATATCTACAACGGCCACGGAGATGTAACCGCCCTTATAACAGATGCAGGATA
>NZ_FMKA01000030.1 GCF_900096945.1 Anaerobium acetethylicum
CAGAACCATTAAAGGCAGATACAGATGAAGATGGAGTTTCAGATGGAAAAGAGATTGAATTAGGAACAGATCCACTTACACTTCAGACAAGTTTTTTTCAGTTGGAACAGAAGAATATGTGTTATGGTTATGGAAAGGAGATTACTGGAATCTGCACAGTGGAGCAGAGATGGGCTTGTATACATCTCCTGGCATCTATTCAGGAACCGAACAGTATGATGCCGTTGATTTTGAAGTCCCCATGAACTTGAGTTTGTACAACTATTATGGAAAGAGCAGTATTGAAAATATATTCAATTGGTCGCCGGAGGAAGACCAGTGGTGGATTACAGGTTTTAGTGGACAGAATCCGGATTTTATAGAACCGAATAGAGATTTAATGGCAATAGTTGGAACTGTTGATTTGTCGAAATATACTGATATATATGGAACTAAAAAATAAATATAATAAAAATAAAAGCGATTATTCAAAGAAAAATTTAGAGATGATTTTTGATGATAATGGGCATATGGTATGGATAAACTGGTACGAAGGGGTAACAAAATGAAAATAGGAAAGATATTTTTAAGTTCGTTTTTGTGTCTAATCTTGTTGTCATTAAGCGGATGCGTCAGGTCCAGTGGAGATTACCTTACGGATGAACAGATAACGGAACAAGTCAGCAATGAATTAATGGAAGCCTTGGTAAATAAAGATCTACGGGCTGTAAAAGCATTATTGTGTCCATATTTTCAAGAAACACACTCAGAGCTGGATGAAGAAATCAGTGGTATATTCGATTTCATGGATGGGAACATCATATCCTATGATGAACCAGACGGTGCTCTTTCGGGTGGTGCGACTACAGATTGGGGATGGGTAGAAAAATATGCCATGCCTGAAATAATAAATATTAAAACTAGCAGTGGTAAGAAGTATGAAATATACTATATGTACTATTTTATTAATAAGGAACAGCCGGAATTGTTAGGTATTTCATCTATTAATGTGGTTTTAAATAATGACAAAGATGATACACCGATTATACAATATATTATTGACGCGGAGGAAAGTAGTGATTAAAAGAACATGGTGGGAATTATAAGATTATAGGATTAGGATATCCTTAAGAATTAAAGTTGATCTCGTCCTTTTGGAAACATTAGGGCGAGAGTTTTTTCGTGCTATTATAATTGACAATATCGATACTCGATGATACAATATCGACAAACGATATTATAATTCCATAATGAGGAGGAGCTTATGCCCAGAGAGCAGTTACAGACTTTAACCGAGCCTATGTATTATATTCTATTGGCACTTAAGGAGGAGTGCTGTGGTGTGGATATTATGAAAAGGATAGAAGTGATATCCCATGGGAGAATTACAGTAGGCCCTGGCACTTTGTATGCATTGTTAGATAAGTTTCAGAAAGCAGGATTAATTATTGAGACAAGGGTAGAGGGGAGAAAGCGAAGTTATATCATCAGTGAAAAAGGATATGAGGTGCTGAAGAAGGAGTATTATAGGTTGATAACGATGGTTGAGGAGGGGAAAACCATCCTGGAAAGATAAGGATGGAAGTGTTGCTATGAATAATAAAAAGAAAAAAATCAAAAGAAAAATGTTTTTTGCCAGCTCATATGAAATAAGGGCGATAGAAAATTTTCTGGAGGAAGAAGCAGAAAAGGGTTGGATGTTTGAGCGGTGTTCAGGTATGTTCTACGTGTTTGAAGAATGTGAACCTGTTAAGTTAAAATTCCAGGTAGATTACTTTGACAAAGCTACTATTTTTGATACAAATCCTGAATCTAATACACTGGACTATATCGAATACTGCAGTGAATCAGGTTGGCAGCATGTATTTAGCTCCGGGAAGATGCAAATCTTTTATTCTGTTCAGGACAATCCGGTGCCGATTCAGACAGATGAGAAGATGAAGCTTAAACTTGTTTGCAAGGCTACAATTTTGGCAAACTGGATTAACTGGATTTTGCTTCCGCTCATATGGGGATTGTTCAATGTAAGGGAAATGGTGGATGAACTATTGAATCCGAACTATTACTTTGCCTATTCGAGAAGTTTAACTGAGCTGAGTGAGGTGGGATTTGTGGTTTTCTGGCTGGCATTTACATTGCTTAGCATTGTTAACATGGCTCGATTTGGAATTTTCTGTTTCCGAAATAAAAGAAGATTGAAAAATGGATTGGGTATTCAGTATTACAGCTCAAAAAATATAAAAAAATATGGTGTTTTTCATCAAATATATTTAATATCCTTATTGGTGCTTCTGGCTGCATTATTTACAAAGGATCATGTATCATTATATTTAATGATAGAATTCATTGTTACTATATTAATGATCTTTTTGATCAGTAAAATGACATATAGCAAATGGGCAAATAGAAAAGCCAATATTGTCATTATGCTTGTTTTTCCTATTGTTGTAGCAAATGCGTTAATCTTTGCTTTTATGGGTTCTATTAGCAGGGGCGATGCTAAATTAATCTCTGGCGATGCGATTTATGTTTACTCAACAGATGATATTGATCTGACGCTGGAAGATCTGGGGGTTGATAAGCCGGATGAATTCTTATATGAAGAGACAGTCCATGATAAAGCAAAATCATTTTTGGGCATGAGAGAAGTGTATAGTGACTATTATAATACAGAGGACAATTCATACGGATACTCGATTGAAATATTCTCCAGCAAATATAAGTCAATAATGGATACATATAATCAACTGGTACTTGAAGATGAATATTATACCTACACAGGACTGACAGCTACGAAGAATACCTGGTGTTCTGACCAGGTGCTCTATGGAACGGGTGAAGATGTATCTATGTATGTAGTTGTACAAGATGGTATTACATTTGTGATTGAAGGTCATTTGAATCAGGAACAGGCTGCAGAAGTATCTTCTTATTATATGAACATGGCTAGTGCACTGACACGTTGACATCTTGACAAATGACTTGCCTTAGTTTCCATCTGCGGCGTTGTCGTCAATCAGCGTAGCCACCGCTAGGCCTCATTCCTTCGCCTTGCAGAATGAAAACTAATTCAGCGTCATTAGCTTAAGTGTCAATGTGTCAGCACACTAGAGGGGTATAGACATTTTGTTAATAAATATTTCCATGAAATTGAAAACGCTCCGCACTGCAAAGCGCCTTCGCCCTCAAGATTACGGGCCAAAGGCGCTGTGCATGGCGGAGTCACTTTGTTATAGTTTAATCATGATCAGCAGCAGGAACTCAAAATAATATTCCTAAGCTTTCTGGTCAGTGCTGTCGTTCCGCAATTGGTTTTCTGCATCATAAAAAGAATAGTAAGGTCATCGTTCGGGCAATTGCAGAAATATGCACCAAGCCACCCATCCCAGCCGTATTCGCCAGGACTTCCTAAATCCCCTGCTTTGCTGCAGTCTGTCAATACGCGCATCAGATTGCCGTAGCTGTGTCCGGCCAGGGTAAGCCAGTTGTCGAAGCTGTTCTGCTGGCTGCTGTTTAATGTGGCTGAGGTGAGATAGTTTACAGTGCGGGTCTTCAGGATTCGTTTTCCATCATACTGTCCGCCCTGCATGAGCATTCCAGCAAATTTTGCATAATCGTCCAGGGTAGAAACCAGCCCGGCCCCGCCGGATTCAAATGCAGGTTTCCTGTCCATTCTATTGTTGATGCCCAGGTGGTTTCCTGTATAGACCTGTAATCTTCCGGCTTCGTCATCCTCATAGACCTTAACCAGCCGATTACTTTTTTCTTCTGGCACCCAGAATCCGGTATCCTGCATTTCCAGCGGTCGGAATATCTCATCGGCTAAAAATTCCCCAAAGCGCTTGCCGCTGACGATTTCAATAACGGCGCCCAGCACATCAGCTGATGCACCGTATTCCCAGGAGGCTCCGGGATGGAAGGCAAGAGGGCATTTGCCCAGCCGGTTCATTGCGTCAATGGTATTCAGTGGAGACTTGCTGTTGAGGCCGTTTTCAATCTCCTGGAACAGAGTCTGGGTTTCTCTTCCGGCCGGATGATCTCCGGCGTATACCAGCCCGGATGTCATGGAAAGCAGATCCTTTATGAGCATCTCCCTTGCGGCAGGAATAAGTTGTCCGTTCTGCGCTGCCTTCTGTTCTTTGAATCCGTTCAGGTATTTGCTGACAGGATCGTACAGGTCGATTGCCCCTCTTTCCAGGAGTATCATCATGGCAGCTGCTGTTATAGGCTTGGTCATGGAGTATAATCTGAATATGGAATCCCTTCTGACAGGCCTTTTCTCTTCCCGGTCTGCAAAGCCATCTTCGTGATAAAAAATCTCTTTTCCATTCTTCAGAACCAGTAAATTTCCACCGGCGATTGTTTCGTTTTCAATGTTAGCTGTAAGGACTTTTTTAATCTGATTGATTTCTGTTGTATGCAACATTGTTTCTCCCCTTTGTAGTAGTAGCTTGGATGGTATGGATTTGAATATAATGGTCTTTTTTATAGTAATGGAGTCAGGTATCTGAGTCAACTGTTAATTTGAAGGGCATACCAGGGGCGTTGCGGAAATTCCTGTTAGTTACGGTTCACGAATGGAACGCTGACTTATATATAGTTACTGTTCGCGGAGTGAACAGTAATTATATAATCGAAAACAGGGAAAATGCCGATAAATCTAATTGAGAACGTAATCTGCAAGTGTTACAATAGTAGTAACTGTTCAGAACCCCTGTCTCGCGAGGTGTTTTTATGCTGAATTTGCATAAAAACCCGAGACATGCGTGCGCCAAATTGCTGATTTAGCAATTTGAGTGCATCATCTGTGACTATGAAGGACGTAGTCCTGAATAGTTACTAGTTTACAATGTATGGAGGATGGTTTTTATGCTACATCAAGTTACACAGATTAAAACAGACGGTTCGGCCGATTATGCCAGGCTGAGCACTTATCTTTGGGAGGATTCAGCGGAAATCCCTATTTCAAAGCGTGCGCTTGTGCTGATCTGTCCAGGCGGCGGATATCACAGGACAACAGACAGAGAGGCTGAAGCAGTCGCCCTTCGCATAATGGCAATGGGGCATCACACAGCGGTACTCAGATATTCTGTGGCACCTGCACGATTCCCGGTAGCCTTGAGAGAGGTTGCACAGTGTGTTGCCATGTTCAGGCGTGAGGCTGAGAACTGGCATATCGATCCGGAGCGCATTGTGGTCATGGGATTTTCAGCAGGCGGCCACCTGGCGGCAAGCTACGGGGTTTACTGGAACAGTCCGGAACTGGCCGGGCTGTGTGGATGCGAAAGCGAATTTCTCAGACCAAATGCACTGATTCTCGGATACCCGGTGATTACAGCAGATCAAAATTACCGGCATGAGGGCAGTATACGGAATCTTCTGGGTGAGGACTGGAAGGATAGCGAACTGCAGAAGATGGTTTCCCTTGAAAAGCATGTAGGGGTTCAGACGCCTAAAACGTTCATCTGGAATACATTCGCAGATGAAACGGTACCGCCGGAAAATTCTCTCTTATGGGCGCAGGCGCTGATGCAGAAGAAGATTCCTGTTGAATACCATATGTTTGAAAAAGGCGGCCACGGATTGTCGTTAGCCAATGAGCTGACAGACAATCAGGATCATGTCTGTATCCAGCAAGAATGCCAAAGCTGGATTGATCTTGTTGAGACATGGTTAAGAAATCTATAATAATTGGAGAGGCTTATGGAAAATAAAAAGTATATGATCTTATGTGTGGCGGGGCAGTCTAATGCTGTCGGCTACGACGAATCCCTTATTGCTTCGGACTATCTTTCACAGTTTGACGGGAGCCGCATTCATCAGCTTGGTCTGTATGAGGACGATAACCTGAAAATCATACCGCTTGGAGCATGCGCCCAGAGCTACCAGGATATGAGGCCTTTTGGGAACCCCCAAAATCCTGTTCCCGGGCAGGGAACAAAGGGAATCCACCTTCCATTGTCAAATCTGCTGCTTGACGAAATACCGGAAGACTATGATATTCTGGTGATTTCATGCGCTTACGGCGGATCAGGATTTACAGTGGGAGAAGAGGGCGGCTATGATGAGAAAATGCTGCGCCCCCATCCTGGAATTCTCAGATGGGGGTCCGGTTCGCCATACTACAAGGGGATGAAAGACAGAATCGCATACGCATTGAACCAGAATCCGGACAACCGGTTTTTAGGTGTGGTGTGGATTCAGGGCGAACATGACAACAATGATGCAGCAGGACAAATTGCAGGATTCAAGGGAATGACCGAGGATTTCTTCGGGTATTTCAAGGAAGCGTTTCCGGACCGCGTGTATAAAGGAAGCTGGAACAGAAGCATCTGGTACAATGTCGAAACAGTCTCCCATTGGTATAGTCAGGGACAGTGCCCGCAAATCTGGGAGCATTACCGTGAGTGGAATCCTGACACTTATGTAGAGATCCCAAGAGATACGGATTCCAACGAAGTCAACGGCACAGGAATCACTGCTTCCATACGTGCCTGCCATTATGGAAATAATGCATATCTGAAAGTGGTTGCGCCAAAGACGGCAGCGAAGATGAGGGAACGCTTTTATACGTAAATGATTGAAATTAGAGGCAAAAGATGTTATGCTACCAAAGGTAAATGTGAAAAGTGTATCTTTGTTACATAAAGAATCAATTGCAGAAATACGATTGATAAGATGAATTGTTGAAGAGCTTGCTTTTGCAGGCTCTTTTTTATCTCACCGGGCGAGTGCTGTGTGATAAAAACGCTCCGCGTAAGATGAAATAGAAAGATGCACGAAGTTGAAAAATCACAGATGATCAACTTCTATAAGGGCCTGTTCAGTTTATGGATTGTGCCCGGAATTGAAAGGCAAAGGTATTAAAATGATAAAAGCGGATAAGTTATCCTACTCATTTCCACAAAAGGATCTGTTTCATGAGATTTCATTTTCGTTAGAAGATGGCCAGCATTGCGCTCTCATAGGGGCAAGCGGCAGTGGAAAAAGTACATTGATAGATATGATCATGGATCCGGAAAGATATATGTTTGATGGAAAGCTGGAGATAGCCCCTGGCTGCAGGATCGGATACGTCAGCCAGTTCTCCCAGCTGGACAAGACAAAAGAAATTACCGTGTTCGAATATATAGGTGAAGAATTCATAAAGCTGCAAAATGAAATAACCTCTATCTGTGCCGAAATGGAAACCTCTTCAGATATTGATTCATTACTGGAGAAATACCAGCAGGCGCTGGATGCATTTCAGGCAATTGACGGGGATGATTTTGAAAGTAATATAAATAGGAAGCTGAACTTAGCAAATCTGGGCAGGCATGCAGACCTGCCGGTGTCAAAACTCAGCGGCGGGGAATTTAAACTGGTTCAGGTGATCAAAGAAATGCTCACAGTGCCGGATCTGATGATTATGGATGAACCGGATGTATTTTTGGACTTTGAAAACCTGAATGCACTTAAAAATCTCATAAATTCGCACAAAGGGACAATGCTGATCATCACCCATAACAGGTATCTGCTGAACCATTGCTTCAATAAAATCCTGCATCTTGAAAACAAGGAGATTCAGGAATTTGATGGAAGATATATGGATTATAACTTCTCCTTGCTGCAGAGCAAAATCGAGCTTCAGGAACTTGCGATTGCTGATGATGAGGAAATTGAGAGAATCGAGCTTATGATTGATAAGCTGAGAAATATCGCCTCCGTATTTACGGAAGCTGCAAGAGGAAAGTCCCTGAATGCAAGGGTTAAAATCCTTGAAAGACTGGAAGCGCGCAGAATCAAAGCGCCCTTCGTAGATATTAAACAGCCGGAAATCGTATTGGCTACGGGCAATGAAGTTGAAGAGACGATTGCCTTACAGGTAAGCGATTACAGTGCAGCTTTTGATGAAATTCTTTTGGAAAATGTCAGTTTTGAGATTAAATCCACTGACAAAGTAGCCATTATCGGTCCGAATGGTACCGGGAAAACTACGTTGCTCCGGGAAATCTATGAAAATAAGCATGATTCAATCCGGATAAATGAAAACTTGAAAGTGGATTTTCTGTCCCAGCTTCAGGGAGAAATATTAAATGAGTCCAATACGGTACAGGAAGAGTTCTTCGAGGCTGGTTTTCAGACTTATGAAGAAATTCAATCCTATCTTTCAGGTTATGGTTTTGAGGAAGAAGTCGTTCATCAAAAGATTGAATCGTTGTCAGGCGGGGAAAAGAATATGCTTCAGCTTGCCAAAATTTCTGCCGGCAAGGCGGATCTGCTGCTTCTGGATGAACCGACAAGCCATCTTGATACTTACTCCCAGATCGCATTGGAAAAAGCCATAGAAAACTATAAGGGTGCAATTCTGATGATTTCACATGATTTTTATTCGATCGTCAACTGCATGGATTATGTTTTGATTATTGAAGATAAGAAGATCAGGAAAATGAGTATGCGTAAATTCAGAAAGATGATTTACAGCAATCATTTTGATAAAGACTATTTAGAGCTTGAACGACAGAAAAAGGAAGTTGAAACGAAAATCGGGTTAGCCCTGAAAAATACTGATTTTGCGCTTGCAAAAGTTCTGTCCGAAGATCTGGAGAAGCTGATTAAGCAATTTTAAAGCTGCGGTTCTGTCCGGGTTTTATGTGACTTTCGCTTCGCTACACTCACAAAAAAAATCTTGCGCCGGATGAAGTGTGAACAGTAACTTCAAGTCGAACAGCAATTCACAACAGTACACAGAATATCTTGTAAATGTTGTTTGAGTATGGTATATTTTATTAATAAAATGAAAAAATAAAAAAAGTCTACTGATAATTAGATGTGAGGTTATGATAATGTTTTTGGATGTAATATTAGCGGTAGCTTATGCAAAGATAAAGGGATATAGAATAAAGCCTGCTTTAAAATCTTATTTCCTGTATCCCTTTATGGCTGTTGAGATATTATCTGTATTTCTGCAAATATGCATATTCATGAAAAATTATACCTTCGTGCAATATACAGGAATCATTCAGAATATTTATCTGTATACTCTGATCATACCCATTTTTGCTTACAGGCTATATAAGCCGGGAATCATAGGCTCTGCATTGATTCTGACAGGAACATTCCTGAACAGGTTCGTAATGAGTCAGAATGCCGGTAAAATGCCCGTCTATGTTTCGTTATCAAAGATAACGGGATATGTTGATGAAGCCGCATTGCAGTCAGTCGATAACATACACATAATAGGAAGCCAAACAGCAAACTATAAATTTCTTGCGGATTTCATTGACATCGGATACAGCATACTGAGCATCGGTGATGTGCTGATTCACTCCTTTATCTTTATCGTCATTTACTACACAATAAAGGAAATCAATGTCAGACAGCAAAATAGAGACTAGAAGAGAGAAGGGCAATTCAGATGGAAGTTCTTAAGATTATAATTTTCGAATACTTACTTGGCTATGTTTTACAGGGCTTTACCATAACACTTGGAGTATATGCCTTTAACCGGTGGAGAATAGAATTGAAGCCTTATGTTCTGGCAAGTGCCCTTGTGATTGTCGGCTCCTATTTTGTAAGGCTGCTGCCCATCGGATTTGGGGTACACGCCATATTGAATGTACTGTTTTTGTTTTTGATCTGCACGTTTTTTTTGCAGATGCCTGCACATACTACGGTCCGCTCGGCGTTGTTGGCTACTGTCCTGCTTGTTGTCTGCGAAATGATAGATACCTGGATTATGGTTACTGTTTTTGGGATTGAGAAATTTGAAAAGCTGATGCTTGTCCCATCTCAGAAAGCGATTTTAGGAGTTCCGGGTTCTTTGCTTTTTGTCATACTGACGGGAATTGCTTATTTGGTTTTGAATAATCCCAGAAAGAGAAAAGGTGAAAGCATTGGAGAAGTTAGCGCATAATATTGCAGAAAAGATCTCAGTGCAGATAGCCTGCGATCAGGATAAGAAGGCGGTAATCGCATATGGCTTGACAGCCATGTTACAGATGGCTGTTATCTTTACAGCGATTTCGATAATTGGTATTCTGTTTGATTTCTGGTATGAAAGCATAGTGATTTTTTCTGGAGTCGGAATCATCAGAAAGTCGACCGGGGGCGCGCATGCCAGAACCATGTACGGATGCATCCTCATCAGTATTTTATCCATAGTACTCCTATCAGCGCTATCCAGATATGGTTTGAATTACCCGGTCAATCAGCCAGGTGAATTTGGGATTACCTTACTGGTCTTCCTGTCATGTTTTGTTGTTTTTTATATCCGTGTACCGGTGGATTCCCCTAATAAGCCCATCGTCAAGCCTGAAAAGATAAAGAGATTAAGAAAGCAGAGCTTTCGGATACTGGTCTTGCTATTCTTTGTTTCGATAAATCTGATTATTTTCAAAGGCCGGAACAGCCGGCTTCCCAGCATTGCCAATAGCGTTAGGCTTACCCTATTATGGCAGGCATTTACATTGACAAAAACAGGAATCCGCTTTTTCGATGCAGTTGATTCGAAATGGAACAGGATTGCAGAAGGGGATTGCACGCGGTAGCGGCAATATCCTGAATCAGCGGATTCCCCTATGGTTTCCGGACTATAGGTGTTTGCTTGAATTTACATATAGATATTCATTTCTATATAATTTTCATTGAAAGGAGATCTGATTATGAAGAAAAGAAATCTCGCTGCAATAGTTGCAGCAGTGGCAACTGTTTTTGCTACTACAATTGCTACATCTGCATGTCTTTGGTATTTTTACCAGCCAGAAGAACCTGACTGTCTGAAAGAAAACTAGAAAAAGGAAAATGAGCTGCTGTAAAGATGTGGCAGGGCAGGAAAAAGCATCTGCGCTTTTAAGATTTACAGCAGTTCCCTTCTTCGGCAAGAATATGGCCGATGAAAATCAAACCCTGAGCATGCAGGCTTGCGTGCATCTTTATGACTATGAAGTGCATAGTCGTGAATAGTCAATCAAATACGTTAATATTGAGAAGGTGAAATCATTGGAAAAAAGTGCTTTGAATTTAAGTGAAACAAAACAGGGGAAAATCAGGACGATGTTTTTTACTGTAAAGATGCTCGCCCTTTTCTTTTCGGCGATTCCTTTATTCCAATATTTTTCCGAAAATTTCAGTATGGGTTTCAACAATAATAATTATAATATATTGTATTCAGTCGGGATAACATTGATAAGCATCTGCTTATTGATGCTTTTTTTAATGTTTATTTTCCAGAGGAATGAGAATGATATCATATTGCAGAAATTGGAAATGGCAATTTTTGTAATTGTTTTTATATTTGCGATCTACGTGAGCGGAGCAAACGAAAGTTATAATAAGTTTATTTTCCTGTTTATCATCATATCCTACACGATTGAATATGGTATGACAACCGGGCTTGCGATTGCTTCGATTTCCAGTGGAGTCATTATCCTCATGGATTTCGCATTCGGAGGAGGTCACAAGGTAAACAGATTTTTCGAGGAGGATATTGCACTGTTTGTCATGTTTTTTCTGACTGCATGGACAATCGGCTTTTATGTCAGGCTTGAAAAATCGCACATAGAATATTTGATCGAGCATGCGAATATCGATGGTCTGACAGGCGCATACAACCATCGTTATTTTCATGAAATCATCGGTAAGATATGGGAAGAGAGTATGGAAAAAAAGGAAGCACTCTCTCTCCTGATGATCGATATTGATTATTTCAAGAAGTATAACGATACGTTTGGCCATAAGCGGGGCGATGAGCTGTTAAGGCAGGTATCGGCAGTGTTTAAGAAAAACCTGAGAAAGACTGATATTTTATGCCGCTACGGCGGAGATGAATTTTGTGTTATTTTAACAGATACAGATAAGGAGCAGGCTACTGTCATCGCAAATCATTTGAGGCAGGCAGTAAGCCGGCATCAGTATAAAGGAGATAAGAATCTGTCAAACGAAGGTCTGACTATATCGGTCGGAGTGTCCACCTTTAATGGTGAGCTGGAAGATTATAATGGCTTTATTGAAAATGCGGATATCGCACTGTACAGAGCAAAGTTTTTACGAAGGAACAGAGTTGAGGTGTATTCATCGGTATTTAACGATATTGAGGAAATCGATAATATGAATGCGGATCTGCTGGAAAACCTAAAACCGCTGAAAACCCTTATCACTGTAATAAATTCCAGGGATTCTTATACCTTTAAGCATGTGGACAGGGTTTTTAAATATTGCCTTCTTGTAGCAGATGCTTTTGAACTTTCACTAGAAGACAAACGTATGCTGCTCTATGCTGCGTATCTTCATGATTTGGGGAAAATCAATGTGGCGAAAGAAACTCTGATCGAAAACAAAAAATTGACTCAGCAGCAGTGGGAAGAATTGAAACAGCATCCAAAAGACAGTGAGGACATGCTTAGACAGATTCAGGGATTTGAGGATGTGGCTACAATCGTTCTCCAGCATCATGAGAAATATGATGGCACAGGATATCCGTATGGCCTGCGTGGCGAGGATATCAATTACCTGGCACGTATTCTGACTGTTGTTGACAGCTTTGATGCAATGACAAACCTGAGGCCCTACCAGAAAACCAAGACCTTTGAAGAGGCACTGAAAGAAATCAAGAGATGCCGGGGTACACATTTTGATGCAGACATAGCGGACAAGTTTATTGAGACTATTAATTCGCTGTAAATGCAGACGGGTAGTTAAAAGTGCATAAAGCGGCTCTTTGTCCGGTTGTGGGTGAGGTTTTGAATGAATCTGCGCTGGACCTGGCAAAAGCTGCTTTTTATTTATCTCATAGGAGCAGATTGTCAAAAACGACCTCTCTCAGAATAAAGAGTCTGCAAAGCAGACTCTTTATTCTGTAAAGTGATAGTTGGTTTTGAGATGTTTTTCTATTATAATAAAAGTGCAGAAACAGAAGGGTATGCCTGAAATGGCTGCTCCTGGAGCTATAAAATACAGCAAAACAGTTCAACATAAAAAGGAGAGAAACAGTATGTTCCGTATCGGTATATGTGATGATGAGGAAGCAATCCGCTCCGAAATAGAAAAAATAATATTGCAATACAGCCTTCAGACCATCGAAGAGATAGAGGTGTTCGTTTTTAAATCAGGTGAGGAAATATGCAGGTTCATGCAGGAGCGGCAGCCCTTGGATCTTGTTTTCCTGGATATTGAGCTGAACATGATGAATGGTGTTGAGGTTGCTGGATTTATCAGGGACAATCTGAAAAATGAGGCTGTCCAGATTGTCTTTGTTTCAGCGAAGGACAGCTATTATCAGCAGCTTTTTGATTCCAGACCCATGCATTTTCTGCACAAGCCTCTGGCCGCCGAATTTGTCATAAAGGATATCCAAAAAGCAATGGAACTGTCGGGTAAAATGGGGCAGGTGTTCTTATATAAGCAGGGACATGCCACGTGCAGGCAGCCGCTGAAAGATATCATATACTTCGAGTCGTTAGGGAGACAGATTAAAATGGCAACGGTGAAGGAGGACATCTGTTTTTATGGGAAGCTGGGAGATGTGACAGATTTCCTGAAGAAGTATCGTTTTTTTGCTACCCATAAATCGTATCTTGTAAATTACATGCATGTCATTGAATTCAGGCAGAAGGAACTGGTGATGTCAAACAAGATTATAATTCCGGTCAGCAGGCAGAAAAGCAGTGAAGTTATGAATATATTGTTAAGTTATGAAAAGGAAGGTGTTTAATATGGAGTTGACTGCGAATGACGTGACATATATATTGGTAAATTTGTTCAGAACCTATGCTATTTTCAAATTGCTGAATATATTTTATGATAGAGAAGGAGTTAATGTAAAATTTGAGATTGCACTCTATTCTGTCTATTGTATAGTTTTAACTTTGGTATGCCTAATTGGAAATGTTCCTTATATAATGCTTTTGTGTAATACTTTAGGACTTTTTGTTCTGACATTTAATTATAAAGGTGGTCTGAAGAGTAAATTTTTATCAGTCATATATGTGTATATAATTAGTATCTGTGTAGAAAGCATAGTTGTACTAATGAGCGGATATGTAAATACGCATATACTTTCAGAAAATAACTATACCTCTATTTTTGGGTTGGTAAGTATTCCGATCATTTTATATGCCGTTGCCCTTCTGATGCAGAACTTTAAAAATGTCAAAAAGGGAAAAAGCGTTCCGGTTTTTTACTGGATCAGTGCCGTTGCCATTCCGCTGGCATCCCTGTTTATTATTATTAACATACTGAATGCGCAGGGACTGGGGATTGTCACGAGGCTGCTTTGTATCGCGTTTCTGTTTTGTATCAACCTGATCACATTCACCTTGTATGATGTCATGGTGAAGGCGCTGGAAGAAAGAATGGACAGAAGACTTCTTACTGAGCAGAATAATTATTACGAAAGACAGTTTGAAATCATGAAAACTTCACTGGAAAGCACCAGAGCAGTGCGCCATGACATGGTGAACCACCTTTCGAGCCTGCGTTTCTTTGTGAAGAGCAAAGAGTATGAAAAAACAGAAGAGTATTTGGAAAAACTGCTGAACCAGTGCGAAAAGCAGAGGGAAACTGTACATTCCGGAAATGTGATTATCGACAGCATCATGAACTACAAGCTTCAGGAAATGGAAAATAAAAATATAGAGGCAGATTGCGAAATTCAGGTACCTGAGAGCCTTGAAATAGAATCCTTTGATATGACAGTTATTTTGGGAAATCTGCTTGATAATGCAATTCATGCGTGTAGCAAGATTGAGCCGGGAGCCAGAAAAATTAAAATTGATATCCGTTTCAATAAGGGGATTCTGGTAATAAAAGTAAAGAATAGCTATAACGGCATAGTTGACTATGAAAACAAAGAAATCGTTACAACAAGCGGGGATAGGCAGAACCATGGTATCGGGCTGCAGAATATAAAAAAGGCAGTGGAAAGAAACCACGGGGTGCTGGATATCGTCCATACGGTGGAATACTTCCTTGTGACAGCTATGCTTTATGTGAATGCAGAAACAGAATAGCAGAATTGAGTTGCGATATATCGATGTTTATACATGCGTCCTGACCGATTATTACATAAAAAGTGCTTTTTGTTACATGTTCACCCACAAAATCAGTTTTATGTATTATGATGATGGAGTACACGAAGGGGAACGGTAGAACGATTGAGAATTTTTGATGGGGAGCATCGTAAATTCAGATATAAAGATCTAAACGAATCGTGTAAATTTCTGAAGGGGAGCATCAGAAATAATTTGTTCGTATCGGATGAGACGGTACTTGGGTGTGTTGAAGGTTTCAGTGTAAACCGGATTCAGGGGAGCCAAATTGAACGGAAATAAGAAGGTGTCAGCCACTGTGAGCAGATTGTTCGCAGTGGCTGGCACCTTCTTTTATGCCAACAGGGCATGTCCTGCATGCACACAAATTGCTGATTCTGCAATTTGTGTGCATCATCTGTGACAATAAAGGACGTAGTTCTGAATAGTTACTTTTCTGGTTATTGATTTGCAATTTCACAGAGCTCGTCAAGAAGCTTTGGAAGTTCTGACTCCATATTGTCATTTGAGAACTGACAGGTGCCGACAGCTTTGTGTCCGCCGCCGTTGTATTTCAGCATCAGGCTTCCTACATTAATATCCGATGTCCTGTTCAGGATGCTGTAGCCGACTGCGGCTGAACAGCCAAGGCCGCCACGTCCGCTGACGATCCAGGCGGAAATATTCTGCTCAGGGTACATGCTGTAAATCATGAATCTGTTTCCGGAATAGATAGGATCCACTTTGCGAAGATCCGAAATAATAACATTTCCATCAACACGGGTATATTTCGAAACCATCTCCTTGAACATGGAAGCCTGTTCGAAGTAAACGTCAATACGTTCTCTGACATCTGGAAGCTCCAGGATTTCGGCTGTAGTCATTGAACGGCATGCATCAATCAGGTTTTCCATTAATTTATAGTTGGGAATTGTGAAGTTTCTCCACCTTCCGAGGCCGGTCCTTGGATCCATGATAAATCCAATCAGAATCCATCCGGTTGGATTCTGCACCTCTTCAATTGTAAGGTTTCCGGAATCCACTTTATCAACGGCGGCCATAAGATCGTCGAATTGAGGAAAGCGTTCCCTTCCACCGTAATATTCATAAATAATTTTTGCGCAGGATGGCGCTAAACGGCTTTCGCCATTGTATCTGCCGGCAAGCTGATTTCTTTCATATTCGCTTGAATGATGGTCGAACCAAAGTCCGCAGCCTTCTGCGAAAGGTACATTTGCAAGACAGTCATTTTCAGTTACTGCTACAAGACCATCCTGTATGTCCTTTGGATGGGCAAATTCCCAGCAATCGATGATTCCGGCTTCTCTAAGCAGGGCACCGCAAGCCAGACCATCAAAATCCGAACGTGTTATTAATTTCATAATATCCTCCTCAAGGCAGTTCCGTATTTGTTGAACAGTAATGTTATCGGCATGTTTTTTACTGTTCTGAACTGCTTTTTGGCAATAGTTGCATAAAAACATCACGCAGGGCAAAGGTTTTGAATAGCCGTTCTAAATCTATCCTAAATCCATCCGCCATCAAGTCTGATGATCTGACCAGTCAGATAGTTATGCCCTCCTGCCAGTGTCCAGATGAGATCGGCCACCTCTTCGGCTTTTCCAAGCCGGCAGCCGGGAATTTCATCAATGAGGCACTGCCTCTCATCCTCTGAAAGGAACTGGTTCATCTCGGTATCGATGACGCCGCAGGCAATGGCATTCACCTGGATGTTGCTGGGTGCAAGTTCCTTCGCAAGAGCCTGTGTAAACGCATTGATGCCCCCTTTAGAAGCGGAATAGGCAACTTCACAGGATGCGCCTGCTACTCCCCATACAGAGGAAATGTTGATGATCTTACCTTCATGGACTGAAAGCATGTGGGGAATCGCCAGCTTCGAACAGTAGAAGACAGCGGTTAGATTGGTGTTGATCACCCTGTTCCATTCATCGGGATCCATTTCTGACAGGAGCCCGATATAGGAAATCCCCGCATTATTGACGACTACATCCGCCCCTCCGAATTCCATGTTGATATCGTGAAACATGTCTTTTACGAATTCAAAATCTCCCACATCCCCTAAAAAAGTCAGGACTCTGACGCCATATGCGGTTTCCAGCTGGAACTTCAGATCCTCAATCTGTTCTGCTGATTTCAGGCAGCATGCAGCGATATCATATCCTTCCCGGGCGAGTTTTATTGCGGCAGCCCTTCCGATTCCTCTTGAAGCCCCGGTTATCAGGGCGGTTTTTCTCTTCATACACAATCATTCCTTCCAAATATGCGGCTGAAATAAATTCATCGCCGGATGCAGTTTTCCACAAGTTCATTATAGGAGTTCGGGCGGTATATTACAATAGATTTGAATGTACAGGTGAACTGATATAAAAATGTAAAAATGAAAATAATATGTAATTTCGGGTTGAGTAATCCGGCGCTGTATTATATGATGATACTGTCAGGTTATATTCACGTGCCATGTGAAAAACCAAAAACGGAAAGGGGTGTATGGAGCAGAAATGAAAACCGCGAAAGCGGACATGTATAGGAGGAAGCTGCGGGCACAGGCTTGGGAGCCAGGCGTTCAGGGGGAACGGATCAAACCTGGCTGAAATTCATGAAGGGGTTCATGGATTTGCGACTATGAAGGATGTAATTCTGCATAGCTGCACCAATCTGTCTGGAACAGACAGAGAAGTGTGTCCAATTGGGAAAAGAGGATTTTTACAAACAAAAGGAGAAGGAACGATGAAAACAAAAAGAATATTGAGTTTGATTTTGGCATGCGTCATGGTTTTTACCATGGTGCCTTTTAGCGGACCTGATTATGTGAATGCAGCTGCGATTACGACGAATCTTGCGCTGCAGGGAACGGCTACAGCTTCGGATTCCGAGGCTTCTACACTGGGTGCTGCAAACGCAGTTGACGGTGTTGTGAACTATGATGCGAATTCCGGCCAGTCAAGATGGGCCAGCAACACGACATCAGCATCAGAAACCAGCCCGAAGTGGCTTCAGGTCGATCTTGGAAGCGTACAGACTTTCCAATCTTTGGAAATCGAATGGGAAAGAAAAAATGCTTCCGCATACAAGGTGCAGATCTCAAATGACGCTTCAAGCTGGACAGACGTTTATACAGCTGCATCCGCGCCGGCTGGCTATAGGGAAACCATCAGGCTGTCAGCAGAGGCGACTGCACGTTATGTCAGGCTTTACATTACGGCTTACGGGTCGAATGCGCCGAAAAGGGGTGCTGATGGATCTGACGTGGCGGTAAACTGGAATACCGTATCGGTATTTGAATTCAGAGTACTCCAGACAGTGGAAAACACGAATCTGGCACTTGCGGCTACGGCTACTGCTTCAGGCGCTGAGGCGGCAACGCTGGCTGCTGGCAAGGCAGCAGATGGAGCAGCAGCGACAAGATGGGCAAGTGAAGCAAGACAGGCAAGCGCGGCAAATCCACACTGGCTACAGCTTGATCTGGGTACATCTAAGACCATCAGCAGTTTTGCAATCCTATGGGAGAGAACCAATGCTACAGGCTATTGCGTTGAAGTGTCAGATGACGCACAGACTTGGTCTCCAGTTTTTTCGGCCACATCACAGCCGGCAATGCATCAGCAGCAGGTAAATCTTGCGGCAGCTGTACAGGCGCGTTATATAAGGGTAAGAATCGATACCTTTAATTCCACAGGGGTGAACGCAGCTGGAACCAGCGTCACCTGGAACACTGTCTCCATCTATGAGTTTGAGGTTTACGGACATCCGCTTGATATCCAGACAGAAACGCTGGAATCAGTTGCAGCAGGAATTGAGGTTCCGGCCATTTCAGCCGGCGACACAAAAATGCAGATGCCTGAAGTACCGGATGGATTCGAAATAGAATTTATCGGAGCAGACTATGAACAGATCATAGGCCGCGATCTGACAATCTATACGCCTATCGTTGACAAGACGGTTTCCGTGAACTTTAAAATCACAAAAGGAACTGAATCGAAAGAAACCAATGCGATAGCTGTTCCTGTTCCCGGAAATGCGGGCATAACAGTACCTGAAAATGCAAATCCGGAACCTGCCGTAGTTCCGGAACTTGCAGAATGGAAAGGCAGCACAGGCAACTTCACAATCAGCGATACATCTAAAATCGTTATTAACGCTGCCTACAACGCAGAACTGGCCAAAACAGCAGAGGAATTCAAGGCAGATTATGAGGACGTTACAGGACGGACCATTGAAATTGTATCTGGTTCGGAAGCGGATGCAGCTGCAGGAGACTTCTATTTTACCCTCGGTGCACCGGCATCAGAAGGGTTGATGAAGGAAGGGTATATCGCTGAAATAGGCGATTCGGTAAAAGTCAGAGCGGAAGATCCGACAGGAGCTTACTGGTCAACCAGAACGATCCTTCAGATATTGAAGCAAAATGTGACCACAATTCCAAAAGGAATCACAAGAGATTACCCGAAATTTGAAATCAGGGGATTCATTATTGATGTCGGCAGAAAAACAGTCGAGCTGGAAACATTGAAAGAGATTGCCAAAAATATGGCATGGTATAAACTGAATGATTTGCAGGTGCATCTCAATGACTGTCTGATCTTCCTGGAGGATTATATTACTATTGAAAATGCATATAACGCCTACTCTGGATTCCGATTGGAATCAGGCATAAAGAATAGTGAAGGTGTGGGAATTACCTCGACTGACACCTATTACACAAAAGATGAATTCAGAAGCTTCATCAAGGACTCAAGGGATATAGGAGTAAATATCATCCCTGAAATCGATGCCCCGGCACATGCCCTGGCTATCACAAAAGTATTTCCGGAACTGGCTCTTGAGAGCTTCAGTGGAAGGCGGCCTCTTATTGATCACCTGAATCTTTCCAATCCTGAATCCATAGAACTCGTGAAGGATATTTTCAGTGATTATACAGACGGATCTGATCCTGTGTTTGACAGCGAAACGACAGTCCATATCGGTGCAGACGAATATATGGCAAACGCAGAGCAGTACCGCGCCTTTACAGATGAAATGCTCCGTTACATCCAGGAAGACAAGGACAGGACAGTACGCATGTGGGGCAGCCTTACAATGCTGAAGGGGACAACACCAGTACGCTCAGAAAATGTCCAGATTGACTTGTGGAACAATGGATGGGCAAATCCGCAGGAGATGTATGAAAAAGGCTATGACCTGATCAACACCCAGGATGGCACCCTTTATATGGTTCCGGCAGCAGGGTATTATTATGATTATTTAAATGCACAGAGTTTATACAGCAACTGGAAACCGAACGTTGTAGGAAACTTTACCCTGCCGGCAGGATCTGACCAGATGCTCGGTGCAGCATATGCTCTCTGGAACGACAGCATCGATACCAGAGCAAACGGAATTTCGGAATACGATATTTTTGACCGTTTCTTCAATGCACTTCCTGCATTAAGTGAAAAAATGTGGGGTGAAGGCAAAGACAAGACATATGCAGAACTTACCCAGGTAGTCGCAAAAACAGCAACAGCGCCGAACACGAATCCGTTTGACAAAGTAGAATCAATTGGTTCAGAATATCTGAACTACAGTTTTGATGATGCAGAAATTACGGATGCTTCAGGAAACGGCTATGATGCAGTTAGCAGGAAAAATGTAACACAAGTGAATGGAAAAGAAGGCAACGCAATCAGGCTTGCAGGAGCTGAAAGCTATGTGGAGACTCCTGTTAAAAAGGTGGGACCTGTGAATGCCGTTTCATTCTGGATCAAGAAAGATGGAACTTCCACCCAGGAAGAACAGATCATCTTCGAATCTTCCACAAAATTTGACAATTACGCAATTAAGGCAGTACAGAAAGAAACAGGCAAGGTAGGCTTTTCAAGGGAAGGATATGACTACTCCTTCGACTACACCCTTCCAAATGATACATGGGTACACCTGACGATCAGAGGAATGAAGGATAAAGCTGAATTATATGTAAATAATGAGCTGGTGTCTGCAATCGGTTCCACAGCAGGAGCTCAGATGCATACCACCCTGGTTCTTCCTATTGAAAGAATCGGAAGCAAGACGAATGCATTCACAGGCCTTATCGATGAAGTGAGTGTAACGAATGGAGCAATCCCTGCAGATCCATCACTGATTCCAACAGAAGGCTTTACCATTACATGCGACAACCAGAATGCAGCTGTAAGCGGTAAAGAAGGCCCTGCAGCTTACGCATTTGATGGAAATGAAAGCACCTGGTGGCATTCGAACTATAGCCCGAAAGATGACCTTCCGGCAACTATAGAAATCGATATGAATGCCGTATACAACATCAACAAGTTCACTTATGTACCGAGGACTGACGGTAATTTAAATGGATGTATCACTTCCTATAAACTCTATGTCAGGAAGAATGCATCTGATGAGTGGACTGCAATTACGGAAAATGGTACATGGGAAAACAGTTCAGCAACAAAAGATATCAAATTCGACGCAGCAGAGGCGCGCTATATCAAATTTGTAGCAGTTGCCGGAGGAAGCGGCTTTGCATCAGCTTCGGAATTTAAAATTAACAAGGTAACCGCGGCTGCAGTAACCGGCATATCCCTGAATCAGACTGAGGCAGTCCTGACCGGCATTGGATCAGAACTGCAGCTTTCAGCAGAAGTGACGCCTGATCAGGCATCTGATGCGGCTATAACATGGGAAACGACCGATGCGGCTGTTGCAGCTGTTGACGGAAGCGGAAAAGTGACGGCAACAGGAGAAGGAACAGTAACGATAACGGCAAGAGCAGGAGACCAGACAGCTTCCTGTACCGTGACAGTGCAGACAACACCGCAGGAAAAGATCAATGGCTTTGTAAACAGGCTTTACGACAAGGTGCTTGACAGAACAGCCGCTGCCGAAGAAATAGACTACTATGCGTCATCGCTTGCGAAAAAAGAAAAAACAGGCGCAGATGTAGGATATGGATTCATCTTCAGTGAGGAATTTACAAATCGTGAACTGGGAAATGAAGCTTATGTAGAAGTCCTGTATGAAACCTTTATGGGAAGAGCTTCGGATGCAGGTGGAAAAGCATATTGGATCAATTTTCTTGAAAATGGAGTTTCAAGAAAGTATGTATTCAAAGGCTTTGTAGAATCTCCGGAATATAAGGATATCTGTGCTTCCAGTGGAATCGATAACGGAACTGTCAATCTGCCTGCAGCAGCTGACCAGAATGCGGACCTTACGATGTTTGTCTGCCGCCTGTATGAAAAGGCGCTGGACAGAAGAGCAGAGTCTGATGGGTTGGAATATCATACAGCGAATATCCTTGCAGAAAGGGTAACACCGGTTCAGGCTGCGCAGGACTTCATCTTCTCTCCTGAATTCAAGAACAGGAAACTTTCAGATTCAGACTACGTGAAAGTGTTGTACAGGACATTCATGGGAAGAGAATTTGACCAGGGTGGCCTTGAATATCATATGTCCAGGCTTGAAAATGGAACAGGACGGGAAGAGATCCTGCTTGGTTTTGCGTTTTCACCGGAATTTAAAGGCATCATAGAAGGATTTGGATTGAAATAATTGTAATAAAACAGTAACAAATTACATGAATTAGCAGATGCCGCATATCAGAAGACGTCAAGTCGCTCAATGATATGCGGCATTTATTGGGCTGTTTGGTGAATTTTACAACTTAAATATAAGAAAAGGGCAAGGGAGATATGAAAAATCAACAATTTGCAGGTAAATAGGGAGTTGACAAGAGATATTACGTTTGCTATAATGACAACGTAACAAATTTAATAATTTCGTAACAAATGAGAAATCGGAATATACAGTTATCAAATCAGATAAAGTTAAACATACGTGGAGGTACGTAATGAGTAAATGTGTCATTAAAGTTGCAGCATGTTGTCTTCTTGGTTCACTGATCGTAGGCGGAAATACATTAAAAGCAGACGCCTCACTCCTGGCAGCAAAATTACCTGTAGCAGGAATTACTGTTGCATTGAATGAATGCTATTCAGCTAATCCTAGCGCAGATGTCGTTATAAAAGAATATTTAGCACCTACAGTTAAATCAGAATATGCAGATATCGCGATTGCGCAGGTTGATAATTATATCAACGTAAGGGAAACTGCTGATACGGCCAGCAGAGTCATGGGCAAGCTCTATGACAATTCCGCAGCTACTATTTTAGAAGTAAGCGGAGACTGGTACAGAATTTCATCTGGCAGCGTGGTTGGTTTTGTTAAAGCGGAATATGTAGTAACAGGGGATGCTGCGGCAGAACTTGCAAAAGTAGTAGGAACCAGAATTGCAAAAGTAAATACCACAACCCTTAAGGTAAGGGATCAGGCAAGCACAGATGCAACTGTTCAGACATTAGTGCCGATCGATGAAGAATTCACAGCTATAGAAGAATTAGAAGGCTGGGTAAAAATAGCAGTTGATGCCGATGTAGAAGGATATGTTTCTAGTGAATACGTAGACTTGAGAACGGAATTTGTCCAGGCAGAATCTGCAGAAGAAGAACAGGCAAGATTAGCAGCAGAAGAAGCACAGAGGCAGGCGGCAGCAGAAGCAGCAAGGCAGGCAGATGAAGCGGCAGCAGCAAAAAAGGCAGCGGAAGCAGCGAGAACAGCTTCAGCATCAAAACCAGCAACAACTACTAAATCAACAACAACTTCAACAAGCAAGGTTTCAACACCAAGCGTTGCAGCATCAGGAACCAGACAGGGAATCGTAAGCTATGCCCTTCAGTTTGTAGGCAACCCATATGTATATGGTGGAACAAGCCTCACAAGGGGAACTGATTGTTCAGGATTTACACAGTCAGTATACCGTGATTGCGGAATCAGCATTCCCAGGGATTCAAGATCACAGGCAGCAGCAGGAAATGAAATTTCAGTAAGTGCTGTACAGCCAGGAGATCTGCTTTTCTATTCAAACGGTTCAACGATCAACCATGTGGCTCTTTACATTGGAAATGGCCAGGTTGTACATGCAAGCAATCCATCGAGCGGAATTAAGATTTCTAATATGAGTTACAGAACTCCTTGCAAAGCAGTATCATATATCAATTAAAAACATAAATATAACCACCTCATTGCGAGGTGGTTTTTTATATATAGGAAATTCTTTGAATTTCCTATATATAAAAAACGCTCCGCGAGGAGGCGCATGACGCGCAAGAAGAATATGTCGCAGAAGCGACTGCGCGTCAGCGCGAGAGTTTCGCAAGCGAAACTCTTTGTTCTTTCCAGGAGTGGAGTGTCAAAAGCCCATTTACACAAAGGTGTTCGTCAATTTGCACGGGTTTTCGAATGAGGACGTGATGCAAAACATGTTGATTCGCAGCGCGCTCTCGCTTAGATGAAGACGTAGTGGTACATAGGGCCGCAGAATATGCGGCCCAAGTGCCAACGTCTTCATAAAGCTGCTCGTCAATTCATGTTTTGTATCACTGTGCTGTTGCTGGTGCCTGTGCAAATTGACTAAGCCGGACGTTATAAGAGGGCTTTAGACACGCTGGTCCATATAGGAAATTCCCCGAATTTCCTATATATTAAAAAGGATCTGCGGGGCGGAGCGTAACGCGCAAGAAGAATATGTCGCGGAAGCGGCTGTGCGTCAGCACGAGAGTGTCGCAAGCGAAACTCTTTGCTCTTCCCAGCGCACGTTCGCTTAGAGGAAGACACAGTGGTACGTGGGGGTGCAGAATATAGGGCCAAATACAAACGTCTTCATAAAGCTGCTCATTAAACCGTGTTTTGTATCACTGTATGATAGGTGGAGGATGTGCGTTCGGGCTTGTGCTGCTTGATTGACTGGCGTCAATCGGTTCTCGGCACTGCGAAGTGTCTTCGCTCTCAAGAATGAGGGCGGGAAGAATTTGTTGACAGAACAAGACTTCAGAAAGGGAATTGCACGACAAATAAATCGAAAAGGCAGAAAAGTGTTTTGAGAAAAAACCAAGAATTTTATTGACAAAAAAGGGGTTATACAAGGTGCACAAATACGCCGGAGTTGAATAAAAAAGTCAACAAAAACCCACATAACTGGGAAAAAGTTGTCCACATGAAAAAAATGAGAAAATGGTGAAAAACCGACTTATACACCGACTTATCCACATTGTCCACATTAATCCACACAAAAAGATGTGGGTTGTTTTTATTAAAATTGGAACAGATGTTTTGTGAAGTTATCATAAATCGCAAAATTTTACAAAATAGTACATAAAAATTCTTGACTTTGAAATAGTCAAAATATGAAATGGATAAGCTGAAAATGAATGACATTATTAAGAGTGGAAATAGCCCGGGTTCTGGCCTGAGAATGCGGAATTCATAATAGTCACAGTGTGTTTAGCAAACACAGGTTGTTAAAACAATAATTTATCTGAATACTCTTGAAAAGCAGGGGAAATGTGTTATAATTGTATTACGATATTAAAGGGCATTATGGTTGGTCAGATTGACGGGCTGTGCACGACGATATTGTAGAATAAACCAAAAAGGAGTTGGACAGCATGCGTTATATTATCAGTGGCAGAAATCTCGAAATAACAGAAGGATTAAGGACGGCAATCCAAGACAAATTAGGAAAGCTCGAAAGGTACTTCACTCCTGAAACAGAGGTACATGTTACATTAAGCGTTGAAAAAGACAGACAGAAAATCGAGGTAACTATTCCGGTAAAAGGAAATATAATAAGATCAGAGCAGGTCAGCAATGATATGTATGTTTCTATTGATTTGGTTGAAGAAGTGATTGAAAGGCAGCTTAGGAAATATAGAAACAAGCTCGTGGATCATAAACAAGGAGGCGGCAACTTTACAGAGGATTATTTGGAAAGAGAATACGAAGACGATGAGGAAGTAAGAATCATCAGAACTAAAAAATTCGGTATTAAACCAATGTTTCCAGAGGATGCATGCATCCAGATGGAACTGCTGGGACATAGTTTCTTTGTTTTCAATAATGCAGAAACAGATGAAGTCAATGTCGTTTACAAGCGAAAAGGCAGCACATACGGTTTGATAGAACCAAAATTCTAAACGTATACAGGCTGAAACAATTGGTTGACAATATAAAATAGAACTGGTCATCGGCCATAGAGGATGCTCTCCGTAAGGAGGGCATCTTTTTATGCGTTCGGAAAATTCGCCCAATTATATAAAAACAAAGGTGCTTTTTTTATGAAAAGTTTATAAATGAAGAGGCGCAGGGATGTCAAATATTGTTGAATTAAAGGTTTGGTAGTGTTACAATGTAAGGAGCGGTTATCTCAGGATAATACATCTTTAGAATATAGGAGCGGGAACAATGGGATTTGTAGAAAAGATATTTGGAACGCATAGTGAGAGAGAACTGAAAATTATCAGTCCAATTGTGGATAAAATAGAAGGATACAGGCCATCGATGATGGCTCTTACAGATGAAGAGTTAAGAGGAAAGACAAAGGAATACAGAAAACGACTGGAAAACGGAGAGACAATGGATGATCTTCTTCCAGAAGCTTATGCGACCGTAAGGGAAGCTGCCCGCAGAGTTCTCAACATGGAACACTACAGGGTGCAGCTGATCGGCGGTATCATACTCCATCAGGGAAGAATTGCAGAAATGAAGACCGGTGAAGGAAAGACTCTTGTTTCGACTCTTCCAGCATATCTCAATGCACTTCCGGGAAAAGGAGTGCATATCGTTACTGTAAATGACTATCTGGCTCACCGTGATGCTGAATGGATGGGAAAAGTCCATGAATTCTTAGGTCTTACGGTAGGTGTCGTATTAAACTCCAAGACGAATAATGAGAGAAGAGATGCGTATAACTGCGATATCACATATGTAACAAACAATGAACTCGGTTTCGACTACCTGAGAGATAACATGGTTATCTACAAAGAACAGCTTGTATTAAGGGATCTTCACTACGCCGTAATCGATGAAGTCGATTCCGTGCTGATTGATGAAGCAAGGACCCCGCTTATTATTTCGGGTCAGAGCGGAAAATCCACAAAGCTGTATGAGGCATGCGACATTTTAGCTATGCGTCTGGAGAGAGGAAAAGAAAGCGCCGAATTCTCGAAAATGGCTGCAATTATGGGCGAGGAAATCGAAGAAACGGGCGATTTCGTCGTGAATGAAAAGGATAAAGTCGTCAATCTTACAGAAGAAGGCGTAAAAAAGGTTGAGCAGTTCTTCAATATCGAGAACCTTGCAGATCCCGAAAACCTCGAAATCCAGCATAATATCATTCTGGCACTCAGGGCGCACAACCTGATGTTCAGGGATCAGGACTATGTCGTAAAAGATGACCAGGTACTGATTGTTGACGAGTTTACAGGACGTATTATGCCCGGAAGACGTTATTCGGATGGACTTCACCAGGCGATAGAAGCAAAAGAACATGTAAAGGTAAAAAGGGAAAGCAAGACCCTTGCGAATATAACCTTTCAGAATTTCTTCAATAAATACGAGAAAAAATCAGGTATGACAGGTACGGCTCTTACCGAGGAAAAGGAATTCAGGAACATCTATGGAATGGATGTTATTGAAATTCCTACAAACAGGCCGGTACTCAGAATCGACAGGCAGGATGCCGTTTATAAGACAAAACGGGAAAAACTCCATGCTGTAATCGAAGAGATCATTGAGGCGCATAAAAAAGGACAGCCGGTTCTTGTCGGAACAATCACCATTGAGGCATCCGAAGAAATCAGCCATATCCTGAAAAAACGAGGAATCCAGCATAAGGTCCTGAATGCAAAATTCCATGAGCTGGAGGCGGAAATCGTTGCTGAAGCGGGTGCGCACGGAGCGGTTACAATTGCTACTAATATGGCAGGCCGTGGTACCGATATCAAACTTGATGATCTGTCAAAGAGCGTCGGCGGACTGAGAATCATCGGTACAGAAAGACATGAATCGAGACGTATCGATAATCAGCTGAGAGGACGTGCAGGACGTCAGGGAGATCCTGGAGAATCAAGGTTCTACATTTCGCTGGAAGATGATCTTATGAGGCTCTTCGGTTCCGAAAGGCTTCTGAATATGTTCAATACCCTTGGAGTTCCTGAAAATGAACAGATTGAGCACAAGATGCTTTCGAATGCAATTGAAAAAGCGCAGAAGAAGATTGAAAGCAACAACTACGGAATCAGGAAGAACCTTCTTGAATACGATCAGGTCATGAATGAACAGCGTGAAATCATATATACCGAAAGACGCCAGGTGCTTGAAGGGCAGAGCATGAGGGATGCGATCTACAAGATGATTACCGATATCATCGACAATGTGGTGGACAACTGCATTGCTGATGAACAGGCAGCAGAAGAGTGGGATCTTCATGAGCTCAACTCTCTTCTGATTCCGGTTATTCCTGTGCGCGAAGTCAAATTAGACGCAGTAAAGGATTTAAGGAAGAACCAGCTGAAACAGAAGCTGAAAGAAGACGCAGTGAAGCTTTATGAGGAAAAAGAAGCGGAATTCCCTGAAACCGAAACACTTAGGGAAATCGAGCGTGTCATCCTTCTTAAGGTTATCGACCGGAAGTGGATGGATCACATCGATGATATGGACCAGCTTCGCCAGGGTATCGGCCTCCAGGCGTACGGACAGAGAGATCCGCTCGTAGAATACAAATTAAGTGGATACGATATGTTTGATTCCATGACTGCGAGCATACAGGAAGATACAGTAAGGCTCCTGATGCATGTCAGAATCGAACAGAAGGTTGAAAGAGAACAGGTAGCGAAGGTTACAGGTACAAATAAGGATGACAGCATAGCAAAGGCGCCGGTCAAACGTGATACGCAGAAGGTTTATCCGAATGATCCATGTCCATGTGGAAGTGGGAAAAAATACAAACAGTGCTGCGGAAGAAGCTAGGAATTTTGCGTTTGCCGGAGAATTCTGAACATCACTGAGAAAACAGCTTAAAGAGAAAAATACCAAAAAGTTATACATATTCATACCATATGAAAGAGGTGAGAAAATGGTAGAATTAGATCAATTCAAATACAAGCTAAGCACATACAAAACACCATTAACTGAACTGAGGGATTCACTTTGACCTCGCTAATAAGGAAAAGCGGATTCAGGAATTAGAGAGAAAAATGGAGTTTTCGGATTTCTGGGACAATGCAGAGGCTGCCCAGGAATCGATGAAAGAGCTAAAGGGACTGAAAGATTCCATAGAGATTTATGCGGAATTGAAAGAACAGTACGAGGAAATAGAGACGCTTCTTGAAATGGGTTATGAGGAAAACGACGAATCCCTTATCCCGGAAATAGAAGCGGGGCTGAACAGCTTTATAAAGACTTTCGAGGATATGAAGATCAAGACCCTTCTGTCCGGCGAATATGACAGGGATAATGCGATCGTAACCCTGCATGCAGGCGCCGGCGGCACGGAATCCTGCGACTGGACAAGCATGCTTTACCGTATGTACTGCCGTTGGGCAGAGTCCAAAGGATATAAAGTGGAAGTTCTGGACTATCTGGATGGTGAAGAAGCAGGAATCAAATCGGTTACATTCCAGGTGAATGGAGAGAATGCTTTCGGATACCTGAAATCAGAAAAGGGCGTCCACAGGCTTGTAAGGATATCGCCATTCAATTCGGCCGGTAAAAGACAGACATCCTTCGCTTCCTGCGATGTGATGCCTGATATCGAAGAGGATCTTGACATTGAAATCAATGATGATGATCTCAGGATAGATACCTATCGATCAAGCGGTGCCGGAGGACAGCATATCAACAAAACGTCGTCGGCAATCAGGATCACCCACATCCCTACCAATACTGTCGTGCAGTGCCAGAATGAGCGCTCACAGCACAGCAATAAAGATAAGGCGATGCAGATGCTGAAAGCAAAGCTTTATCTGCTGAAGCAGCAGGAGAATGCTGACAAGGTATCGGATATCAGGGGAGAAGTGAAGGAAATAGGCTGGGGAAACCAGATCCGTTCCTACGTTATGCAGCCATATACCATGGTCAAAGATCACAGGACAAATGAAGAAAGCGGAAATGTCAATAGCGTCATGGATGGCAACATTGACATGTTCATCAATGCATATTTAAAATGGTGCAGCTTAGGTAAAAGTCAGGAGGACTAGTATGAAAAGTATGAAACCTGTTATATTCAAACTGAATGGCGAGAATTATGGAATTGACATCAGTTGTGTGAATTCTATCGAGGAGGCGCAGAAGATCAGTGTTATCCAGAATGCATCAAAGCATATAAGGGGGATACTGAACCTTAGGGGAGAAGCGATACCGGTAATCAGTCTGAGGAGCAAATTCGGATATGCAGAAAATGCTTCTGATCAAAGCAGGCTCATAATTACTGGAATGAGCGGGATGCAGATTGCAGTCGAAGTAGATGAAGTGACTGGAATTAAGGACGTAGAGGGGGAAGATATTCTGGAGGCCCCGTCGATTGTAATCAACAGATCAAATGAATATATCAGCAGGATTGTGAAGATGGAACAGAACATCGTGATAATCCTGGATATGGATAAGCTGGTTACCCCTGAAGAACAGGAAGAGATAAAAGATATGATCGAGTCGCTATGACTTCAGAAATCCATAAATGCAGGATACCCGCAGCGTAAGCTGCGGGTATCCTGCATTTATGGGAGATAGTGCGTTGCTGTCTGCAGAGTGAACAGTAACGAATGTACGGCAAAATAAAATAAAAAACAGTTGCGCCATAGATTCAATTATGTTAATATCTTTGTTGTGAGAACAAATGTATTTCAGGTGCAAACAAAAAAGGAAGAGGCATATGACGGAAAATAGCAAATATTTTGTAGTAAAGCAAAAAGCCGTTCCCGACGTATTATTGAAAGTAGTTGAAGCGAAGAGGCTTTTGGAGTCAGAAAGAGTTATGACAGTTCAGGAAGCCACGGACCGGGTCGGTATAAGCAGAAGCTCGTTTTATAAATACAAAGATGACATATTTCCTTTCCATGATAATGCTAAGGGAAAGACAATAACCATGGTGATCCAGATGGATGATGAGCCGGGGCTGTTGTCGGATGTTCTGAAAATTGTTGCGGATTTCAATGCCAATATCCTGACGATTCATCAGAGTATACCTATAAACGGAATTGCATCATTGACATTGAGCGTGGATGTACTGCCAACAACGGGAGACATCTCGAAAATGATTGAAAATATAGAAGAACAAGAAGGCATTCATTATTTGAAAATACTAGCCAGGGAGTGAAAACATGATTAATATAGGGATTTTAGGATACGGCACTGTAGGTTCAGGCGTCGTAGAGGTATTGAATACAAATCAGGAAAGCATCAACAAGAGGGCCGGAGAAGAAATAAATGTCAAATATGTGCTTGACCTCAGAGATTTTCCGGGAGATCCGATTCAGGACAAAATCGTACATGATTTTGAAACGATAAACAACGATCCGGATGTCAGCATCATAGTTGAAGTAATGGGCGGTGTTGAACCGGCATATACATTTGTCAAGAAGGCCCTTGAAAATGGCAAGAGCGTGGCTACTTCCAATAAAGAACTTGTTGCGAAGCATGGCTCTGAGCTTTTAGAACTGGCAAGAAGCAAAAATATCAATTTCTTGTTTGAAGCAAGCGTAGGCGGCGGAATTCCAATCATCAGGCCGCTGAATTCATCTCTTACAGCTGATGAAATCGATGAAATAACTGGTATCCTGAATGGTACCACAAACTATATATTGAGCAAAATGACCCACGAAGGTCTTGAGTTTGCTGATGTTTTAAAGGATGCACAGGACAAAGGCTATGCAGAAAGAAATCCGGAAGCTGACGTCGAAGGATACGATGCATGCAGGAAAATAGCAATCCTGTCGTCGCTTGCATTCGGCTCCCAGGTTGATTACGAAGATATCTATACGGAAGGAATTACAAAAATCACAGCTTCCGATATCAAATATGCAAAAGAGATGGGGAAAGCAATCAAGCTTCTTGCATCAAGCAAAAAAGTGGGAGACAGCTTCTATGCAATGGTAGCTCCTTTCCTCATCGGAGATGAGCATCCTTTATACAGCGTCAACAACGTGTTCAACGGAATCTTCGTACATGGAAATGTGTTAGGAGATGTGATGTTCTACGGAAGCGGAGCTGGAAAGCTTCCGACAGCCAGCGCCGTAGTGGCGGACGTTGTAGATGCGGCAAAACACATGAACAGAAATATCATGACTTTCTGGAGCAGCGGAAAGCTTGAACTTACGGACATCAGTAAATCCGAAAGAAAGTTCTTTGTAAGGATTTCAGGCGGAACAGAAAAACTGGAAAGTATCAAAGCATTGTTCGGACCGGTATCAGTTGTTGCAGTTCCCGAAATGGACGATGAGTTCGGATTTATAACAGAAGTCATTTCAGAAGCAGAATTCAAAGAAAAGGTGGGTCAGTTAGAAGGTGTTATCAACATGATCCGCGTTCAGGACTAGGAGTAGATAAAATGAAGTATGTAGTAGTGTTAGGGGATGGAATGGCTGATGAGCCGATAGCAGAACTTGGGAATAAAACGCCTTTAGAATATGCCAATACACCAGTGTTAGATGCCCTTTCGAAAAACTCGGAAATAGGCCTTGTAAAAACAATTCCGGATGGAATGAATCCGGGAAGCGATACGGCAAACCTTTCAGTGCTGGGATACGATCCGGAGATCTATTATACGGGGCGTTCACCTCTTGAAGCGCTGAGCATAGGCGTGGCCATGAAAGATACGGATATTGCCATCAGATGCAATATCGTGACGGTTTCGGAAGATGACAAGCCTTATGAAGAAAAAACGATCATTGATCACAGTTCCAGCGAAATCAATACGGAGGATGCTGCAGTGCTTCTTGAAGCCGTAAGAAAAGAACTGGAAAATGATATCTATAAATTTTATTTGGGAACAAGCTACAGACACCTTCTGATCTGGGATAAAGGAACGGTTGCAGACCTCACTGCCCCGCATGACATTTTAGGACGTGTCATCGGAAAGTACCTTCCGGATGAAGAAGATTTGAGGGAAATGATGAGAAAGAGCTATGATGTTCTTGTAAATCATCCTATTAATGTGGAAAGAAAAGCAAAAGGCTTAAATCCTGCAAATTCGGTATGGTTCTGGGGAGCTGGAACAAGACCTTCCTTATCCTCTTTCGAAGAGAAGAACCATAAAAAAGGAGCCATGATATCTGCAGTTGATCTTCTTAAGGGAATTGCGGTCGGCGCCGGCATGAAGAATATAAACGTGGAGGGTGCTGATGGAACGCTTCATACGAACTATGAAGGAAAAGCCGAAGCAGCTGTAAAAGTGCTTGTCGAGGACGGATATGATTTTGTATATGTCCACGTTGAAGCCCCGGATGAAATGGGACACCAGGGAAGCGTTGAAAGAAAAGTAAAGGCAATCGAAAATCTGGATGAAAAAGTAATCAGGATTATCAAAGAGGGCCTTGAAAAATCCGGAGAAGACTTCAGGATGATGGTGCTTCCGGACCACCCAACCCCGATATGTGTAAGGACCCATACCAGTGATCCGGTTCCGTATCTTCTCTATGACAGCACGAACGTGCTTGAGAAAGAATGGGATTACAATGAGGCGGATGCCAAAAAGAGTGGCAATTACATTGCGCAGGGACATAAAGCAATGGACTATTTGTTTTCGAATATAAAATAAAAAAATCAGGACTGCAGGAAATTATTCCCGTGGTCCTGATTTTTGTACGTCTGTCCGGTTTTGAGTGAGTGTCAGATCGTGTCTGCTACATATTTAAATCATTGTATTTTCCGTAATCGATATCTGCTTCCGCAGCTGGCGCTTCCGGCTGTTTCATGTCAAGTTCTCCGGTGAGATCCATATAGAAAAAGCACTGGGTGATAGACATATATGGGGTAATCCACAGGAAGCCGATTCCGCAGCTGCAGATACCAAGGAGGCTCCAGCCGAAAAAGCTCAGAATCAGAAAGAAAAGTCTTCCTTTATGGCCAACCATCATTTCACGGCTTTTTCTGATTGCTTCTAAAGCACCTGCTTCGCTGTCGTCATTCAGGATGTAGAATGCCTGGGAACAGCCCAGGGTAAAGCGGAGGGAGAAGACGATGCCCGCAACGTACAGCAGAACGACAGGTATGATGAGCAGCAGTATTGTGTTCGAGTAGCTCATGAATACCGTCAGGATGGCTGCCGGGATAAGAAAAATAGCGGAACCGAACATGATTATCAGAGTTGCAACAATGAATCTGTCAGGGTGGTTCTTAAAACCATAGGTCAGATCCTTCACCTCGCTTGCCCTGCCTCTGGCAAAATTCAGGAAGTAATGGGTAAGTCCTGCCGTCAGCACGCTTTCCAGTAAAGATACAATAATGGTTGCTGAATAATAGGTTATCACAGAAGCAGCTGATTCTTCGTTATAAATCAGATTGAGGATGCTGTTTATGATAAAGGTGATGACAAAAATAATCGCGTAGGCTCCTACGGGTCCGCCATAACGACCTGACAGTCGCTTTTTTGCCAGCGATTTTAGTTCGGATGAAGATCTGTTCATTCTTTTCGGGCTCCAATCTTTCGTGAATTTACTCATAACGACAGGGTGCTGTCGTTATTTAATATAATGTATATGCATATTTTTTATTATAACATATTTTGTAAGGGAAACAAGGAAATCATTCCATGAATTGACAAAAAGGAATGAGGAGACTATACTTCGGATATCGCAATTACAGAGGGTGGATTTTGGCATCCGTGGTTAAAGGAAGTGGATATAATGGGAAAAACAGAAACGATACATAAACCAGAGGCTGTTTACAAAGCGGAAAAGGCAAACAAAGCAGCGCTCTCTGAAAAAACAGATCATGTGCTATATATATGCGGAATTGTTCTGATTGTTCTGATGGCAGCAGGCTATGCCGTGATAAAGGTTTTTCATATATCGTATACGAGCTATATAATCCCGTGCCTGGTAAAGGTCTTTACAGGATACAACTGTCCCGGATGCGGGGGGACAAGGGCCTTCAAAGCATTGATGCGTGGAGATTTAGCTGCGTCCATAGGTTTTCATCCGCTTGTTGCATACGGAGGCCTGATTTTTCTCTGGTACATGGTCAGTAACACCGCCGAGAAAATCATCTGGAAGATAGGGGGAAGGAAAATCCACATAGGCATGAGATATAAGAATGCTTATGTATGGATCGGCTTCGCTATTATGATGGCCAATTTTATAATCAGGAATATCCTGATTTTCATGGTGAAAAATTGATCAAGGCCGGCAGTTCTGTCCTCTCTGAAGAGACAAAACTGCCGGCCTTGGATATGTGTAGCAAACACCTGAAAAAACGATTCTTTAGTACAGATTAATAAGTGCTTTCATAGCCCTCATAGTAGCTTTCCATAAGCTGGCGCATGAATTCCGAATCCGGATTCTGCACAAACCAGACTATGGCGTATATTGTTATGGCGATTGCAAGAAAGAGCCCGGCAATAGAAAAAGCAATGCCGATTTTTGAATTCACAGGCATCTTCTTATCGTTGCCTTTTGAAAGAATTCCGAGGATTATACTGATCGCACCAATGGGAATCGGTGCAATTATGCAGCAGGCGCTGATAAAAGCGGTAATTCCAAGAATCAGTGAGGCTACGGCCAGTGATCCTGAAGATGTTGTTTCGTTCTGTACAGGCTGTTTGTCCTGCTGATAGTAATATTCCATATATATTCCACCTTTTCCTGAATTTTCAATAATCTAGAATGATTGTAACATGTAGGCGTGAGAAAAACAATTATTTGTTTCTGAGAGCATAAACAATTATTTGTTTCTGAGAGCAGCCTTGAACCTGACCGCCATTTGCATTATAATGACAAGAGTCGAAGATGCCATTCGGTGGAACAGCTGGGTGGTAATTAACTGAAGATGCCTGTCGTTCAATAAACGCAGGCAAAGAACCGAAAAAGGAGCCTGAATTATGGATATCATAAAAGCATTAACCTCAGAACTGGGTGTAGAGAAGTGGCAGGTCGAAGCGGCTGTCAATTTAATCGATGAAGGGAACACGATTCCCTTCATTTCAAGGTACAGGAAGGAAGTAACAGGCTCTCTGAACGATGAGGTCCTCAGAAACCTTGATGAGAGGCTTTCCTACCTGAGAAATCTTGAAGATAAGAAGCAGCAGGTGCTCTCAAGCATCGAAGAACAGGGAAAGCTTACAGAAGAGCTGAGAAAACAGATTGTTTCTGCAGCGACGCTTGTGGTAGTGGAGGATCTTTACAGGCCTTACAGGCCGAAAAGAAGGACCAGGGCGACAATCGCAAAGGAAAAAGGGTTGGAGCCGCTGGCAAATATAATCATGCTTCAGATGGCAGAGAAGCCGCTGCTGGAAATTGCAAAGGACTATGTGTCGGCTGAACATGAAGTGCTGACTCCGGAAGATGCACTGGCAGGAGCAAAGGACATTATAGCGGAATACGTTTCTGATGAAGCTGGTTACAGAATTTATATCAGGGACCAGACCATGCAGTCAGGGAAAGTGATTTCAGCAGCGAAGGATCCGGAGGCTGAATCTGTATTTGAAATGTACTATAATTTTGAAGAAGCAGTCTCAAAAATAGCAGGCCACAGGATTCTGGCGCTGAACAGGGGAGAAAAGGAAAAGGTCCTGGTTGTAAAAATTGAGGCACCTGAGGAAAAAATCCTGCGTTATCTTGAAACGAAGGTGATTACTTCTAAAAATCCTTATACGACCCCGGTGCTGCAGGAAACAATTGAGGACAGCTACAAGCGTCTGATTGCACCGGCAATAGAGAGGGAAATCAGGAACATCCTCACCGAAAAAGCAGAAGACGGTGCGATTAAGGTTTTTGGCAAGAATCTGGAACAGCTCCTGATGCAGCCACCAATCGCCAACCAGATTGTCCTTGGGTGGGATCCGGCATTCAGGACGGGATGTAAGCTGGCAGTTGTGGACGGAACCGGGAAAGTCCTTGACACCACGGTAATCTATCCGACAGCACCCCAGAACAAGGTTGAGGAAGCTAAAAAAACCCTGAAAGCCATGATTAAAAAATATAAAATCAGTTTGATCTCAGTAGGAAATGGAACGGCATCCAGAGAATCAGAGACGATTATCGTAGATCTTTTAAAAGAAATAGATGAAAAAGTCCAGTATATAATCGTGAATGAGGCAGGCGCTTCTGTATATTCGGCGAGTAAGCTTGCAACAGAAGAGTTCCCTAATTTTGACGTGGGACAGAGAAGCGCGGCTTCGATTGCAAGAAGGCTGCAGGATCCGCTTGCCGAGCTGGTGAAAATAGATCCGAAATCCATCGGTGTCGGCCAGTACCAGCACGACATGAACCAGAAGAAGCTGGGAGAAGCTTTGTCCGGGGTAGTGGAAGACAGCGTCAACAAGGTCGGCGTCGATCTGAACACGGCTTCGGCTTCGCTCCTGGAATACATTTCTGGCATCAGTAAGGCAGTAGCGAAGAATATTGTTGCCTACAGGGAAGAAAACGGCAGGTTCAGCAGCAGGAAGCAGCTTCTGAAAGTAGCAAAATTAGGACCGAAGGCTTATGAACAGTGTGCAGGCTTTATGAGGATACAGGAGGGCGAAAATCCACTGGATTCCACAAGCGTACATCCGGAAAGCTATGAAGCGGCAATCGGGCTGCTGAAAAAGCTGGGATATACGGCGGAAGACATAAAAAACAGAAGCCTCGCAGGTTTTTCGAAAAAAATAACTGACTACAAGGCAGCTGCAGCAGAACTGGGTGTCGGAGAGATAACCCTCAGGGATATCGTCAAGGAACTTGAAAAACCGGGACGAGACCCGAGGGATGAAATGCCTAAGCCGATTCTGAGGACGGATGTCCTTGATATGAAGGACCTCACGCCGGGAATGATTCTCAAAGGCACCGTGCGAAATGTCATAGACTTCGGCGCATTTGTTGACATAGGAGTTCATCAGGACGGCCTGGTGCATATTTCCCAGCTCAGCGGCAAAAAATTCATCAAGCACCCTCTCGAGGTCGTCAGTGTAGGGGACATCGTGGAGGTCAAGGTCATGAGCGTGGATCTGGCAAAGAAAAGGATACAGCTCACCATGAAAATATAAAGTCTGTCGTGACTGCGTAATAGTCCTGAATAGTTGCTGTCTTCGGCAGGGGCTTCCGCAGGAATGAGCGGTTGACATAAATACCATTGACAAAAGACGGGAATGGCTGTAATATGATTTTTGAAGATAGAATCTGCAGCAAAGCTTTTCAGCAGACGATATCAGTTGATTTTTAATTGAATAAGGAAGTTCTTCGGGGCAGGGTGAAATTCCCGACCGACGGTATAGTCCGTGAGCTGCTTAGGCAGTTGATTTGGTGAGATTCCAAAACCGACAGTAAAGTCTGGATGAGAGAAGAAAAACGCAGTGATAGTCTGATAGTTTAGCCCTGGATATGTTTTTTTGTCCAGGGCTTTTTTGATTTATAGTAAATTCCACGAATTTCTTAATAAATCAAAAACACTCCGTTAACCAGGAATTTTCCTTTAAACACATGAACACAAATACTGTTCATGTGCTGCAAATTAGTGGAAGGCGGCTGCAAGCGTCCGTTTTCGCCAAAACAGAAAAGGAGAGAAAAAAATGAGTTCAAATTCAAACGTTTTACAACAGACAAAAAACATCTTCGGGGTGAAAGAAATTGCCAAGATAGGAATGCTTTCAGCAATAGCGGTTATTCTGATGCTGTTTGAAATTCCGCTATGGTTTGCACCAGGCTTTTATAAAATCGACCTCAGTGAAGTGCCGGTACTGATCGGAACCTTCGCAATGGGGCCTCTTGCAGGAATATTCATAGAAATCATCAAAATCCTGCTTAACCTTTTAATTGACGGCACGGTGACGATAGGTATTGGAGAATTCGCAAACCTCATGATTGGATGTGCGATCATCGTTCCAAGCGGCCTGGTATATAAAAAGATCAGAACAAGAAAAGGCGCGCTGATAGGAATGGCAATCGGAACAGTAGTGATGACGGTTGTAGGATGTCTGCTGAATGCATATGTGCTTCTTCCTTGGTATGCAGGATTTATGGAGGGCGGTCTTGATGCTCTTATCAAAATGGGCACGGCAGTGAACCCTGCGATTACAAGTCTTTCCACATTTGTACTTTTAGTAGTTGCACCATTCAATCTGCTGAAAGGAATTATTGTATCAGCCGTGACCTTGCTGCTGTACAAAAAAATCAGTCCTGTATTCAGCCGCAGGAACGGATAACAGATCAATATACTGAGAGGCCCCTTATGCATGCAGAATGTATAGGGGGCTTTCGTTTGCTGTTCTGCCTGGAGAGAACAGTAATAGTTGCTTTTTCAGCAGTACCCTGCATCAGGCGGTTCTATTGTCATGCCGGAAACACTGTGTTAT
Organism: Anaerobium acetethylicum; assembly: GCF_900096945.1. Lineage (GTDB taxonomy): Bacteria > Bacillota > Clostridia > Lachnospirales > Lachnospiraceae > Anaerobium > Anaerobium acetethylicum. The sequence goes on from NZ_FMKA01000030.1 coordinate 39,370, forward strand.
AATGAAAAATAATTTGACAGCCTGCAGGACAGGCTGTTGTTTGCATGCTTAGGGCAGATTCAGTAATCTGTTCCGTTGCCTGCCTGAACCCGCAACATATACCAAAAAGATAACAGGATGGAAAAAAATGATAATTGAAACATATTCAGCAGAAGAAACGTTTGCTCTTGGCCGGAAAATTGGAGAACAGGCCAAAGCCGGCGATGTTTATACCCTGGTAGGGGACCTGGGAGTCGGAAAAACCGTATTTACCCAGGGGCTTGCAAAAGGCCTGGGAATTGAGGAGCCGATCAGCAGCCCGACATTCACGATAATCCAGATTTACGAGGAAGGCAGGCTGCCTCTGTACCACTTTGATGTGTACCGCATAGGCGACATTGAAGAAATGGAGGAAATCGGATACGAAGACTATTTTTACGGCGAGGGAGTATGCCTGATCGAATGGGCAAACCTGATAGAGGAAATCCTCCCCGAACAGCTCCGTGAAATTACCATCGAGAAGGATCTGGAAAAAGGATTCGATTACCGAAAGATAACAATCGAAGAAAGGAACAGGCAGTTATGAGAATATTAGCATTAGACAGTTCAGGGCTTGTGGCAACAGTAGCGGTCATTGAAGATGAAAATATGATGGCGGAATACACCGTAAATTATAAGAAGACTCATTCTCAGACGCTTCTTCCGATGCTTGATGAAATCGTCAAAATGACGGAACTGGATCTCGGGACCATAGATGCAATTGCTGTTGCCGGCGGTCCGGGTTCATTTACGGGCCTGCGCATAGGCTCGGCCACTGCAAAAGGCATAGGCCTGGCCCTTGGGAAGCCGCTGATCCATGTTCCTACCCTTGATGCCCTTGCGTATAATCTGTACGGAACGGACAAAGTCATTTGTCCAATCATGGATGCAAGAAGAAATCAGGTCTATACCGGAATCTATGAATTCAGTAATAATACATTTCAGGTTATGGTAAAGCAGAAGGCTGTCTCAATTGACGACATAGTAGGCGCTCTGAATAAAATAGGCAGGGAAGTAATCTTCCTCGGTGACGGAGTTCCGGTATACAGAAAAAGAATAGCGGAAATAGCTGAAATTCCGTATTCATTTGCCCCGGCCCATCTGAGCAGGCAGAGAGCGGGAGCAGTCGGAGTCCTGGGTGGAGAATATTTCCGTCAGGGAAAGACTGAGACTGCAGCAGACCACCAGCCTGATTACCTGAGGCTTTCACAGGCTGAAAGGGAACTGGCCGAAAAGCAGCAGGCTGAACTTTAAATAGAAGAATCAGACCGGAAACGGAGGCATGACATGCTGGAAATCAGAGAAATGACTGAATACGACATAGAACAGGTCGGAGAGATCGAGGAAAGCATATTTTCGGTGCCCTGGTCCAGGAAATCCTTCCAGGAGGCGCTAAATAAAGAAAATACCATATATCTTGTGGCTGAATCGGACGGAAAAATTCTTGGCTACTGCGGCTTATGGAACATCATCGGAGAAGGTGAAATAACCAATGTGGCAGTCAGGAGCGAATACCGGAGAAAAAAAATAGCGCGCGCCCTTCTTGAACAGCTTCTTGCGACCGGAAAAGAAAAGGGTGTCGAAGCATTTACGTTAGAGGTCAGGGAAAGCAACACAGGAGCAATCCTGCTGTATGAATCCCTGGGATTCGTACATGAGGGGATCCGGAAGAATTTTTATGAGAAACCACAGGAAAACGCAATCATAATGTGGAAAAGACAGCTGGATTGACAGCAGGAATGTTTAAAAAAAAAGAAATATCACTTGTCAAAAATAACATATAGGACGATATTAGGAAGAGGAACAATTCATGTTAGACGTTTGTTTATTAGGAACCGGCGGAATGATGCCGCTGCCGTACCGAAGGCTGACAGCCTGTATGGCAAGATATAATGGCAGCAGTATTTTGATAGACTGCGGGGAAGGGACCCAGGTTGCAGTAAAAGATAAGGGGTGGAGCTTCAACCCGATTGATGTAATCTGTTTTACCCATTACCATGCTGACCATATCAGCGGTCTTCCGGGACTTTTGCTGACGATGGGTAATGCGGAAAGGACAGCACCTCTGACCATGATTGGTCCGAAAGGGCTTGAAAGGGTTGTTACCGCCCTACGTGTCATAGCGCCGGAACTTCCTTTTGAAATAAAGTATATAGAACTGAACCAGAAAGAACAGGCAGTCGAATTTGAGGGCTATCGGATAGAAGCCTTCAGGGTAAATCATAATGTTGCCTGCTACGGATACAGCATCGTGATTCCAAGGACGGGAAAATTCAATGTTGAAAATGCCCTTAAAAACAATATACCAAAGGAATTCTGGAACAGGCTCCAAAAGGGGCAGACAATTGAAAATGGAGACATCTGCTATACCCCGGACATGGTTCTGGGATCTCCGCGAAAAGGAATCAAGCTTACCTACTGCACAGACACAAGGCCGACCCAGTCTATTGTAGACAACAGCAAAGGAGCCGATCTGCTCATCTGCGAAGGCATGTACGGAGAAAGCGGAAAAGAATCCAAGGCAGCAGAATACAAGCACATGACATTCTACGAAGCGGCAAGGATTGCCCAGCAGGCGGGAGTTCCAGAAATGTGGCTCACCCATTACAGCCCGTCTCTTATAAGACCAGAAGAATTCATGAGAGATGTGAAGAAGATTTTCCCTAACTCAAAAGCCGGAAAAGACGGAAAGACCACAGTGCTTGAATTCGAAGAAGATTAATGATATCAAGGAGGATTCATATGAAAAAACGTTCATCACTTTATGTCCCGCCAACCAGCAGGGAAGGAAACCTGAACGGCGGGAAGAAAACATTGATCAAGAATATAGCCGTCGTAGTGGTTCTTGCAGCCCTGATTCTGCTTTTCTATTACCATATTTCTAATAAAGACGGAAAAACAGACCAGCTCCCTGCAGAACAGACAGAAGTTGAGAAAATACTGGCAGAAGATCTGGAAAAAGAGTACCCGCTGACACCGAAAGAAGTAGTGAAGCTCTACAGCAGTATCATTAGATGCTTCTATAATGAAACATATACAGATGAGGAATTGAAAGCGCTTGGAAATAAGGCAAGGGGACTTTTTGACGAAGAATTCCTGCATGTAAACCCGGAAAAAACATATTTTGAAAATCTGAATGCGGATATTGCCGAATACAAGGCTGCTGAACGCACGATTTTCAATACGATCATAGATGACAGCAGTGCCGTGCAGTACTACACAGAGGCGGACAGGGAGTATGCGGTCCTTAAGGCATCATACACGCTCTCAGATAAGAATGGATACCAAAAAGCAAATCACGAATTCATATTAAGAAAGGATGCAGAAAGCCGATGGAAGATTCTGGGGTGGAAACTTGCAGATACGGCGGCAGAAGCGAACGAAGATGAGTAAAGAAAAAGATATTACGATATTGGCAATAGAATCCTCCTGCGATGAAACGGCGGCGGCAGTAATCAGAAATGGAAGAGAAGTCCTTTCTAACGTTATTTCATCCCAGATAGAACTCCATAAACTCTATGGAGGCGTAGTGCCGGAAATCGCTTCCAGGAAGCATATTGAAAAAATAAATCAGGTTATAGAAGAAGCCCTTTCAGAAGCAGGCATAACACTGGATGATCTCGATGCCATAGGAGTAACCTATGGACCGGGACTGGTAGGCGCCCTTCTGGTAGGTGTGGCAGAGGCAAAAGCGATCAGTTATGTTAAAAATCTGCCTTTAGTAGGCGTGCACCATATTGAAGGCCATATTTCCGCCAACTATATAGAACACCCTGATCTCGAGCCGCAGTTTCTCTGCCTTGTGGTATCGGGAGGCCATACCCATCTGGTACTGGTTAGAGACTATGGAAAATACGAGATAATAGGAAGAACAAGAGATGACGCAGCAGGAGAGGCATTTGACAAGGTCGCAAGGGCTATAGGTCTCGGCTATCCAGGCGGCCCTAAAATCGACAAACTTGCAAAAGAAGGCAATGCGGATGCGATACCGTTCCCGCGCGCCCATATCGAAGGCTCCGTATATGACTTCAGTTTCAGCGGGCTCAAATCCGCTGTACTGAACTATATAAATTCCTGCCAGATGAAAGGTGTGGAAATAAACCGCGCAGATGTTGCGGCTTCTTTTCAGAAGGCTGTTACTGATGTGCTTGTCCATAATGCAATGCAGGCCGTCAAAGAATACGGTATAAAAAAACTGGCAATAGCCGGAGGCGTAGCATCGAATTCATCACTCAGAAACGCCATGAGAGAGGCCTGTGAGAAAAACAATATAGAATTCTATCACCCATCCCCTGTTTTCTGTACAGACAATGCTGCGATGATCGGAGTGGCAGCATATTATGACTACATAAATGGAACCAGACACGGACTCGATCTGAATGCAGTTCCTAATCTTAAATTGGGAGAACGGCAGGACCAGCCGCAATAGCAGATTCACAGAATCGATTGAAGGGGGCTTATTTTTGATAAAGGAAAAAGCAGAAAAAGTTGTTGCAATCGTTCTGGCAGCAGGGCAGGGAACAAGAATGAACAGTCCGATCCAGAAACAGTTTCTTCTGGTAAAGGGTAAGCCTCTTGTTTATTACTCTTTGCTGGAGTTCCAGGAAAGCGATGTTGATGAAATCATCCTCGTCGTTTCTCCGGGCTGTATAGAATCATGCCGCCAGGATATAGTGGAAACTTATAATTTTGATAAAGTTGTCAAGATAATTGAGGGTGGACAAGAGCGTTACAATTCCGTATATAATGGCATAAAAGCCATAGGTTCGTGCGCCTATCTTCTTATTCATGACGGAGCAAGACCGTTTGTAGACCAGGAAATAATAAAAAGAACGATTGAATCAGTAAAAGAGTACAGGGCATGTGTGGTGGGAATGCCGGTAAAAGATACAATAAAGATTGCCGATGGAAAAGAATTCATAAAAGAAACGCCCGACCGGAGTCTGCTATGGCAGATACAGACCCCTCAGGCTTTTGAGTATAGTCTGGTAAAGGATGCCTACGAAAAGGTGCTGGATCTGGCTGATATAAACGTCACGGATGACGCCATGGTTGTAGAGGCGGCAACAGACATAAAAGTAAAGCTTATAAGGGGCTCTTATGAGAATATTAAAATCACAACGCCTGAAGACCTCAAAATAGCTGAGGTTTTCTGTTGTCGATAGTTGTCGATAGGAATTGTGGCATAAGCATTTTGGAATGCTGATGACCAATGCTGATGACCAATACTGATGACCTCGTGTCCATTCATGATTGAGTAGTGGCATGAGGTCAAAAATATGCTAAATATGGCGTTTTGCGGAGTGGCATCATAGGTAAATTATTGCATCTGTTAAAAAAATAAAAAAAATTGAAAATATTATTGACATACGGAATTAAAGGTGATAGAATAACAAATGTCGCTGAAACAGTTGCGGAAAAAGTGGTCAATATGACGGCTGTTTGTAAAAGTTTTCAAAAAGCGATTGTGAAAAAAGAATAAAAAAGTACTTGACAAACAGTTTTCAATAGTATAAAATAGTCAAGCACAGACATGGAGAGGTGTCCGAGTGGTTTAAGGAGCTGGTCTTGAAAACCAGTGATTCCGAAAGGGACCGTGGGTTCGAATCCCACCTTCTCCGTTTTGTATGAAAGCTATTCTGAATAGCATTTGTACATTAAGTAAATTCGGCTTCAGCTTGGAGAAGTACCCAAGTGGCTGAAGGGGCTCCCCTGGAAAGGGAGTAGGTCGTTAATAGCGGCGCGAGGGTTCAAATCCCTCCTTCTCCGTAGGTCTTCTCAAAAAAATAAAAAACGCTTGACACGAAAGTTGATGGATGTTAGAATAATTGAGCTGACCAAATAGGCAGTACACAGAACATTGATAACTGAACAGTGAAACAACCTTGAAAATTCAAAACCAGACAAAGTCTGGAAAAGAGATTTCATGATCGGCCAGGACTTAGTATCCGGCCAATCAAAGAACAGTGTCGAGAGACACGACCTAAAAAACAGTAAAATATGACCGAGTAGCATCGGCATATACGGAAAAA
>NZ_FMKA01000029.1 GCF_900096945.1 Anaerobium acetethylicum
AAATCAATACGCAATGGGTTGAAAGCACTGATTTCATGCGGTTTTTAAGTGTTTTCTAGTGGCAACCTAGTGAGGAGTTGCGGGAATCCAGGTTGCTACCATCATAAGGGCGAACATTAAATTCTTACCTTTAAAATTAAATTTTGCATATGCATATCCTGCAATCACACCGTGAAATACCATTCCAATTGTTATAATCGTACTCATTTTTAAACTGTTTTTCATAAATGTAAAAAACGGAATGGAAGGCGAAAATAGTTTCTGAAAATATTTCAAATTCCAATCTTTAAATGATGGTGGAAGCCATTTGGGTGGTAATGCAATTGCTTCATTATAAGGTCTGAGCGATGCAGAAAACACCCACAAAAATGGTGCAATCATAAGAAATGCAATCATCAACATTATGACAAACAAAATAATATGACTGACTTTGATTTTTTTTCCGAATATATGTATTTTCTTACTCATAATGTACCCACCATATACTTCCTACAAACTGAACCACTGTAACAATTGCAATTAGCATAAGCAATAACATTGACAATGCTGACGCACTTCCATAATCAAATGATGTAAAACCTTTCTCCGCAATAAGCATAACCAGACTTCTTGATGAATCACCCGGTCCGCCTCCTGAAAGTACATAAATTGATTCATAGATACGCAAAGCACCTGTAACATTCATAATCATTACAAAAAAGATTTGTGGCGATGCAACCGGTATGATTATCTTAAAAAAACGTTGAAAAGCATTTGCCCCATCAATCTCTGCCGCTTCAAGCAGTCCTCTGTTTACATTCTGCAGTCCTGCTAAAATTAACAACATAGATATACCTGCATTTTTCCACATATCCAAAATAAGTACTGCTACTTTTGAAAAATCCTGATTGCTTAACCATCCTACTTTATCTATTCCCAATAAATTCAGGTAATAGTTGATAACCCCAGCGTCTGTCTGAAAAAAAGACTGCCATATAATTGCTACGAATGTAAGTCCTACCAACGACGGGAAAAAATACACTGAACGAAAGAGCACACTAACCTTTTTGGGCAATATATCATCTACCAGAACCGCCAGGATTAAACCCAATCCTGTGTTCCCAACGGAACACAGGATTGTATACCACAAAGTATTTTTTAATGCTGATACTGACCTCGAATCCGATAATATGCTTTTAAAATTATCTAATCCAACAAATACAGATGCTCCTGTAAAAACATTGTATTGACGAAATGAAATAATGAAGACCCATATAACCGGTATCAGAACAAAACATACAAATCCGATAAAGGACGGTACAGTAAATAAATATGCGGTTAATGTTTCTTGTCTGGAATATTTGGGCTTATTATTTTTACCGCGCATTTTTCACGTTCCTTTCTTTATTTGGCCTGTGCTTCTACTTCACTCTGTGCAGTGTCCAATGCCTGCTGCGGTTCTTTCTCACCCGAGAACACTTCTTCCATACAACGAAGCGTAGATTGCTCTAAGTCTCCGAAAAATGTAGGTGCTGCAATTGGTGATGCGATTGTTACTGCCTTCCAGATACCCATAACATTATCAGGCGTTGTTCCCATAATTTCTTCGTTTGTTGCTAATGACTCTGTTGGTGGTACCTGCTGACCGCCCTCTGCAGTTGCTTTTAATGTTTCTTCAGAAACCATTGCTTTTAATAATTCAACGGATAACTCTTTATTCTCAGTATTCTTTCCAATACACCAAGCAGAACCGCCATATACTGAACCTTCTTTTGCATTTACCGGCCATTGAACACAATCAAAATCATCATTTGTTAAGCCTGCGTCTTTCCATGTATTAAGTACCCAGCGTCCGGCTCCAACCATTGCAAGCTGTTTAGAAGCAAACATAGTATATACATCTGAGCTAATTGGATCTGGAGTTACTTTATCTTTTACCATAGAATCAAGAAATTCAACAGCTTCAACCATTTCAGGACTGTTAAGTGCTGGCTTGGAATCAGTTGTAACAAGTGCTGTTCCATTCGTAGACCACCAGGGTGTTAGCTGAAAGTAAGAACTAGATAAACCAAATCCATATACAGAACCATCTGCTTTTGTTAATGCTTTTGCATCAGAAAGGAATTCATCCCATGTCCACCCATCTTTTGGATAAGCAAGGCCTGCTTCATCGAACATTACCTTGTTGTAATACATAACCATTGTTTGTGTTCCACTTGGGAGTCCATATAATTTGCCATCCACACTAAATCCATCCAATAACGCTGATGCATATTCATCTTTTAAGCCAGATAAATCTTCATCTATTGAAACAATGTCATCTAACGGCATGAGTAAATCATTACTTACTGCCATCTGAGTAGCTTCAAGTCCTAAGTTGATGACATCAGGTGCCTCTCCTGAAGTAGACATTGTAATCCATTTCTGAATAAAATTGGACCAAGAATCTACTGGAACACATGTCTGCTTGACTTCAACATCTGGGTTTGCCTCATTGAATCTAGCAATTGCATCATTTGCAATTCTTTCTTCTTCTGTACTTCCCCAATTTAATACTCTTAGTTCAGTCTTACCTATGTTCTTATCTGACTGGACTGTAGATGATAAATCTTCAGTTTTGCTTTCACATGCTGTCATTGAAAACATCATAACACCTGCTAACAGTAACGCTACTACTCTTTTCATTCTCTTTTTCATAAATAAATCTCCTTTCAGCCATCTTTCAAATATGGAACCCGTTCCATATTGAGCAAAAAAATTTACTGGACTATATACTAATCCATAATCTCTTGATTTCCACCTCAAAATATCGTACGTTTATTCTAATGTGGAACCCGTTCCTTATTGCTTTAAAAAAACACGTTTACCAGTGCACCTCTTAACTAGCTAAGTTTATTATACGACCAAGTTTCAAAAATGTCAATTTATTTTTTCCTTTTATTGTTCATTTCGTATGATTCTTTTGAACTTTTACATCTTTTTTAATCGTTTTTACCAATTAATCACATTGCGTGCTTCTTCTTCTGATTAATTCTGGCTGTAAGCTGATAATTCTTATTTCATATAATTTACCATTAATCATATTATTCATAAGACGAACAGATTCTTTTGCTAGTTCCTCAATCGGTTGGCGAATTACAGTTACTTCTGGATAGACTACATTTGTAATATAGGTTCCATCATAGCAAATAACTTTTAAGTCCTCAGGAACCTTTTTCCCTTCTATTAGGGCCTTTTTCATATATTCCAAAGCTAACAAGTCTGTTCCAAAAACCCCATCTGCTTCCGGATGATCCATATACGCTTTATTCACTAACTCAGCGGAATAATTTGTATCAAGTCGATTCCATTCCATCTCATATGAATACACAGTGATTCCGTGTTCTGTCATGATTTTTTCAAATTCAATATGACGATCCAATGATGGAGATTCCACCTTACTCGCTCCCTGAAACTGGATAATAATCCTAGAACCTGTGCGAAGCATCTCTTCTGCTGCGAGCTGACCGCCCTTCTTATGATCCACACTTACAACCGGAATGGTATTTCCTATATATCGGTCCAAAGCAACAATCGGTTTCTCAATTTGTAAATATTCATGGATATCCAATGAATGTACGCCCGTAATAACTCCATCTACCATTCTTCTTTCAAGCATCTGAAGATACTCTAATTCATTATTATCCTTTTGTGTCGTATTACAGATCATTGTTTTGTATCCATAACGGTTAAGCTCGATTTCCACATATTTCACAACTTGGGCAAAAAAAGGATGCCCTACGTCTGGTACAAGAACCGCAATGATTCCTGTTCTTTTTCTATATAGGTTTCGTGCGAGTTCATTTGGTGTATACCGCAATTGCTGCATTGCTTTTTCTACTTTTTCACGTGTTTCTTCGGAAGTGTATCCGCTATTATTAATCACTCTAGAAACGGTTCCAACACCAACATGTGCTATTTTTGCAACATCTTTTATACCTGCCATTTTGCTTCCCCCACTGTTTATCTAGCAAAATTAAAATGCCATATTTAAATTTAATTACAATTATACATGAATTTTGCACATACTCCTAGCTTTTTTTCTGGAATAAGCTAAGCTTACTGTAGCATTGACTGATTTACTCCTTAATACCAGTCTTTAGAAACGGTAGTAAACGAAAAATGACACAAAACAAAAAAATATATTATATCTTTATCAAACTATTAATCAAAAACTTAAATATCTGTAACGCATAAAAGCACTTCAAGAACAAAAAAACGAAAAATATCGGATATTAATTGCGCTTGATGTTGCGCATGAAAAACAATTTACTCAGGAACAGTCTTCGAAATCTTCGGATGTCTCTATCGCTACTATTTACAATGTAATCAAATATTATGTTGATGATGACATTGAAAAAGTCACTTCTCTTGTGAGAAATGTCAACTCTGACAATGCAGGCGAAAACTTGATGGCTGTGCAGAAGTGAAGCTTATTGAGATTGCATGTGGTATCGTACCGGAGGGACATTTCAGATAGACACTTCATCTGTTGAACGAGAAAGCAAAAATCGAGCTTGAAGTTTCTGTTAGCAAAGATACTATTGGTAGAGCCTTAAAAAAGCGAATCGCATCCTCACAAAACGACTACTGGTGCATCCCCCAAAAAGAAAGCATCGAATTCCTAGTGTGTATCCTAGATTCCCGGAAACATACGACAATATTGACATCAAAGACACTCGTAATCATTGGAAAATTAAGACTTTTAGCCGTTTTCACTATTGCATTTTTCATCGTCACGCGTTATAACGCAACCAAACGCATGACGATATAAATACCTTCCTATGGCCGCTGATTGTCAAGATAGTTGTCTGAAATTTTTCAAATTTTTTTATGCCTACGAGGCTGCTTGTTCTGTTTTGGTAATATCTGGTTCAATTATTGTTTTTTCTGGATTCAACCATTTTGTAAAAATATTGCAATCTATTCCATAACTGTTTGCATATTTTACAAACCAGATACCACATAGTACTAATTAGCAATAATTCAATTCAATATTTTTCATCAGTACATCTATCTTATCCGCATGAATAATCAGTTCAACATTTGAAGAACCCTTAAGTGTTGCCACACCTAATAATGATTTTGCATCCACAACATAACTTCCACAGCACAAATCACAATTATATTCAAACGTATTAATTTTATCAACAAAACGAATAACTTCTTTCATATCAGATAAGTAGACCGGTATCTTATACATTTCATAGCCCCTCTCATTAAAGTATAATTATTAGAATCATATTCGCTAACATACCTCCTAATTTGGTAACCCTATCAAATTTAGCACTTCTTCCTTTTCTGGCATAGAAAATAAAGCACCTCTTCTAGTTGTCACCAACGCAGCAGCAGCATTTGCAAATTCGAGCATATCTTCCAAATCCTTTTTCGTTATATTGTCAAGTCCATGTTCTAAAATATAATTAAGTATGCAGCCACAAAACGTATCTCCTGCACCTGTTGTATCTACAGTATTCTCTTGTGGAAATCCAGCAACACGAATTTTTTTTTGATCCCAGCACGCTATGCTACCATCTTTTCCCTGTGTTACAAATAGTAATTTTATCGGATAGTTTTGCTGCACGAAAGCAATTCCCAAATCAACATCTTTACAACCAGTAACAAATTCTAGCTCATCATCAGATATCTTCAAAATATCACATTCCTTCATTCCATATATCATCTGTTCTTTAGCAAAATTCAGATCATCCCACAAAGGCGGACGTAAATTCGGATCAAATGAGATTATTGCGCCATTTTTCTTTGCAATTTTGATCGCTATTTTAGTTGCTTTTCGCACTTCATCGTCTGTCATTGACAGCGTACCAAAATGAAAGATTTTCGTTTCTGTCAGCAGTTCTTCTTTAATTTCTGCCGCTTTCAGCATCATATCTGCTCCTGGTTTTCTATAGAAAGAGAAATTCCGTTCTCCATCTATTGCTGTATGAACAAAGGCTAAAGTTGTATTAAAATCTTTGTCCATTACAAGATTTTCTGTAGATATACCAATCTTATCAAGGGCTTCTTTTAAAAGAATACCAAACTGGTCTTCACCCACTTTTCCAATGAACGCCGTCTTTTTACCTAATTTACTTAGCATTGAAAGCACGTTACATGGCGCTCCCCCCGGATTTGCTTCGAAAAGATTGTTACCCTGCTCACTCTTCCCATTCAGTGTGAAATCAATTAATAATTCTCCTAAAGACACTACATCATATTTTTTATTCATGTTATCCTCCAATCAAACAGTGTTGGCTAATTAGTTTTAGCCAACACTCTGTATAAACTATTACATTACTGTTTTCATACCCCAAGTTATTATTTCCGTAAAATAAACACTTCCCTCATCTGCCACAATATAATTTCTATTATGATTATTATCCGCAAAAACATTACCCGAATGGTTGTTCTTATAGTCGTCTGCAAATACTTCTATAGAACTCTGATCAGAGAATATACATATATCTAAAGTCTTTTTATCCTGTTTCTTCAACGGACTTCTGGAAACTCCTTTGCTCCATCCATCAGCATTGTTTCTATCAAATTTCATTTCTGCCTTTTCAAGATCGAATGAAATTACTGATTGCTCTTTATCTGAGCAACGAAGCAGGAATTTCAAACGTTTCGCGGTTGTCTTTGTCAGGTCTATTTTTGCTCGTAATTCATACGCAATACCATCTCCAGCTTCAAATGGAATCTTTTGATTATACACATTTACATTTTCTAAACGTTTTTCATCGTAATGTAAAAGTGCCATTTCTTCAACTGGAACAAATTTAAGAGTATTATCCTCACACAGAACTACTTCTCTCGGAATATTGAAAGCACCACACCACTTTTCTTTAAACGATGGCCCCCAGTCTTTCCACCATGGCATCCAATCCCATGCATTCGCCCAGCTTACAATAATCCTTCTACCTTTACCGTCTAAAAACGACTGTGGTGCATAGAAATCAAATCCCCAATCAATCTCACCTGTCGAATTATATGTGAATTTACCAGTTTCGTAATCCATATCACCCACCAGGTAAACAGTTGTTCTTTCATGCACTCCCATTGGCGAAAACATAAGTACATACTTATCCCCCATCGGATAGAAATCCGGGCATTCCCACATATATCCTAATTCGCCCCTGCTTTCAGCCAATACGTTAACAAATTCCCACTCTTTCAGATTTTTCGATCTATATAGCAGCGCTTTTGCAAGATTATCTTTCTTCGCTCCACATACCATATAAAAATATTCTTCATGCTTCCAGACCTTCGGATCTCTGAAGTTTGCTTGTTCATATCCATCCGGAGCCGTAATCACAGGATTGTTCTCATACTTTTTAAAATTTACGCCATCTTCGCTACAGGCGAGACATTGTGTCTGAACAAATCCCTCTCCATAGTTTGTCGTTCCAGTATAAAGAAGATAAAGTTTTCCGTCGTGCTCAATTGAACTACCCGAAAAGCACCCTCCTTCTTTATGGTCGTCATAATGTTCACTCGGCGCCAGTGCGACCGGAAGATATTCCCAATGTACAAGATCGTCGCTAACCGCATGCCCCCAATGCATCGCTCCCCAGTATGCATCATATGGATTATATTGATAAAAGAAATGATATTTCCCTCTAAAGAAGATTAAACCATTCGGATCATTAATCCATCCCTGCTCTGCCATAAAATGGAATCGTTGTCTCATTTTTGCATTTTTCATCAAGGGCTTATCAGCATCAATTTTCTCCTGAGCTTTTTCGATGTTTTCTTTTAATAATGCCTGTGACATTTAAATTCCTCCATAAATATATTACTTATAATCTTCTCTAAGTTTCTTGGCAAATTCTGTATTCATTTTTGATTCACGTCTTGCTTTGTTTTCTTTGATTCTAAACTGTTCCTGTCGTACTGGCTCATAATTTTCCCAACGTTTTAAATAGGACTCACGTGCATTTTTCTGCTCAGTAGTTAATTCAACCTTCGGAGTGATTCTTTCAGGAAGAATCGGTACAACAGGTAACCTGTCTTCAACTGGCAAAATAGAAAGCGGTTTTACCGTTGGAAGTGTTTGATACCAATACGCCGTTGAACTCCAATCATCTGAAAGATGATTCGAATGTCCATGCTCTATTGTCACTTTAAGACTCTTTTCAAAACGTACTGGATCTGTCAGATGGAACCGATATGAAACCTGAAAGCCGTCAGTATCACCTTCATGAACAATTGTTCCAAAGAACGGAAAACTATTTCTTTGCATTCCCCACGCGTGATTAAAGTAATCTTCCGTTCCTGTTCCATTTAAACTGGGGTATTCTTCCCCATCAATAAAGAACATATCATTTCCTTCTCCCCACCAACTTCCTTGGAAATGTTTGACGGTTAGATTACACCCTACATAATGTCCTGTTCCTTCTGTATTTAAAACAACATAATTTCCATCACCTTTTAAATTTGTAACAGTATTAACTTCAGGAGAATTTACCTGGAGGTCCGCCCCCCATCCATCGCAAGGATTCTGCCTATTCCATGATGCATGAAAATACGCCGTATCATCATCTAACGGTTCCTTGTACATTTCATAATCAATGTTAAAATATAAAATAAATGGTAGTTCATTCTGATTGATTATCTCAAATTTAGCCTTCTTATTAAAAGGCATAGGGAAATAACACGAAACGGAACAAGGTGCGCCATACCTCCCTGCCTCTTCTGGTTTCAAGGAAACATTAAAAGGTAGTGATGAAAAATTTCCCGGATAGCTATTTCCAATACAGAAAAAATCTCCAAAGGGCGCTAAGACACTCGGGGTATCTTGATCATCCCACGTTATTTTAATTAGAACTTTTCTGTAATAAAAAGGATCATAGTCATCCCAAATGACACCAAGAGCAGGATGGATTTCCATTACCGGAGCAGCATTCGCATTTAACTCCGGATCTAAAATACTTGGTGCTTTTACTTTACGGCACGAAGATGTCATCCAAATATGGGTAATACATCCTGGTCCTTCAACTTCGCCTATCGTAATGCTTTCTCCTGCTGGAATTTCCCAATAATCCTGATTCATTCCACGTTGATCCCAACTTGCAAATCGTCCGTTTCTTGCCTTTTTTACCTTTGTTAAATCTTTAAACATACCTGATAAATTACTCATATTTTTTTCTCCTTCTTATCCTTTGATTGCTCCCGCAGTCATTCCATCTACAATATTTTTTTGGAAAAGCCCATAAAATAGCAGCTGTGGAATTATCATCATTACGCTTGATGCTATAATACCTGCATAGTCAATGTTATATTTTCCTTTGAAAAATGATGCTCCCAAAGAAAGTGTGTAATTAGTTGAATCTTGTAATATGATCGAAGCAAACGGGAATTCATTCCAAATATATAGAACATTGAATATTACTACTGTTGCAATAACAGGTTTTGACATTGGCACAATAACCTGTAGAATCAACTGTCGCAAAGAACATCCGTCAATTACTGCCGCCTCATCAATCTCACTCGGAAGTGATTTCATATATCCTACAAACAACAACGTATTAAATGAAATAGAACTCGCAACATAGGGAAAGATAAGACCAGCTTGCTCTTTAAGCCCTATAATCGTATTTATTTTGTATACCGGAAACAATAATATAAATGGTGATATTGTTAGTCCAATAATTAAAAATCCATATATCATTGACTTTATCTTTGGATTTTCAAATACCATTCTAGCTAATACGAACGAACTCAAAAATGTTATGGTAAGTTCAATCGCCATTGTCATGATAACGATCAAGAATGTATTCTTATATAACTGCAAAAAATCAAGTGTATTCAAGGCTCTTCTAAAATTATCAAAGCTAAGCCTATCAGGAATACTTAATGGCATTCTAAAGATTTCCGAGTTTGTTTTGATAGATAGCAATAACATCCACAAAAATGGAAGCATTACCAAAAAAGTAACGAAAGATAGTAGGATATATAATGATATTTTTCTTCTATTTCTTGATATCTTATTTACAATCATCTCGAATCCCTCCTCTTATTCAACTTTTTCTCTTGCAAAAAACGAATATATTGCCGTTATCATCAATGATATTATGAAAGTTATTGTTGCCATTGACATACCATACCCATATTCTCCATTTGAAAAGGTTGTTGCATAACTATATGTTACCAATGTTTCCGAAACATGGTTAG
This sequence comes from Anaerobium acetethylicum, assembly GCF_900096945.1. GTDB lineage: Bacteria > Bacillota > Clostridia > Lachnospirales > Lachnospiraceae > Anaerobium > Anaerobium acetethylicum. The sequence goes on from NZ_FMKA01000029.1 coordinate 10,189, forward strand.
GCCCACCATTCGTTAACTGTTGTACTACTTCGAAAATTTTAAAAGTTCCTGTAATAATTAAAATAGCTGCTGTAGAAATAGTGCTCCTTATCATAGGGATCGTAACATAACGAACTTTCTGCCAGGCATTTGCTCCATCTACTTTTGCTGCTTCCATAACTTCTTCTGGAATCATCTTTAATCCTGCAATAAAGATAGTTGCCACATACCCTAACTGTTGCCACAAATAAATAAATGCCACGCAATAAGGCGTTAGTTTATCTCCTCCTATCCATAACTGTGTATGTTTTTCTAATCCAATTTCATTCATTATGGAATTGATTAGTCCTACTTCCGGATCAAGTATAAATACCCATATTATACCTACTATAATAGGTGCAATGATTGCTGGTGAAAAAATCAAAGCCTTTGCAGTACCATTAAACTTTAGTTTATTATTCAGCAATAGTGCAACCGAAAATGCCCCAACCATCAGAAAGATAAAAATAACCACAAATATAACCATCGTATTTTTCAGGGATAACATAAATGTGCTATCCCCAAGTAAACGAATGTAATTATTGAGCCCAATAAATTTTGCATTACCTATTCCTGAATATTTAGTGAAACTATATCCGACCGCAACAATAATAGGTGCAATCATATACACGATATAGATCAGCAAAGTCGGTATCAACATGAGTACTATATACCTCTTTTTACTCAACCAATACATTTTGGTTCCTCCTCAAACTTACTGCTGATCCAGTACAATATCAATTTTATCAAGAGCCTCTTCGGGTGTATAATTTCCTAACATAGTACCATATATAGAATCATATAACTGTGCCTGTACTGCTTCTTTTAAAACAAGATCCGGCTGTGCCTTTGGGCTTATCCAAGTTTCAGCATTTAAAGCTTCCACAATTGCTGCAAAAGCAGGCTTTTCACTCAAATCAACCTCTACCTGATAATTGGTTGAAGGGATTATAGATCCTTCATAGGAAATTTTTGCTGCTTCCTCTCCATAATAAAATGCCAAGAATTTATATACTGCTTCTTGCTTAATTTTATCCTCTCCAACTGCTTTACTGACGCACAGAGGTGCCGAAGAAACCTTCATTTTAACTGTCTGTGGTGAATCTGAGTCCGAGAAAGTTGGACCCCACCAGAATCCAGTATTTACTCCCATCGTTTTATCCAGTTCACCTGCATCCCACATACCAGAATCAAACATTGCTGTCTTTTCTGCAAGAAATGCTTCTTTCGCCTGGAAATATGTCATAGTTGCCGCGTTACTAGGAAAAGCCCCGTCTCGACCTAATATTTGAAGTTTTTCAAAAAATTTCAAGAACTCAGTGTTATTAAACTTCTCATTACCTGCTAAAATAGTATCAATCTTATCAAAGTATCCATATCTTTCGATAGCAATAAGAAATGCCCAAATACTATATGTATCTTTTGCTCCTTGTGCAATCGGCGTTATTCCGTTTTCATTGAACACCTTTACCATATTTTCTAGCTCTTCAAACGTCGTTCCATTTACAGGTAATTCCAATCCACACTTTTCAAACAAAGCTTTGTTGTACCATATTCCTGTTACGAGCGACTGATATGGAAGGCCGTATTGAGCTCCATCTTCTGCTTGGCTAGCTTCTTTCATATTGTCAGCTAAAGCATCTCCAATTTCCGAATATTCTTTTAAGAAGCCATTTAAATCAAGCAATAATCCTGCTTCGTTTAATTCCGGTGCAACACTTGCATCCATCCAAAATATATCGGGTAATTCATCAGCCTGTGCTGCCATCTTCATTTTCTTAACATGTTCGTCTTTGTCATTTCCTTTTACCTCTACCACAATATCAGGATTAGCTGCTTCAAACGCTTTGATAATATCCGCCGTTACAGGTTCCTGCTCTTCCACATTTGCTACATGCATACCAAGAGTAATTGCGACTTTTTTGTTTTCAGATGCATAATCCTCCTTTTGGCTTTCACTACATCCAGTCAACATCGATACCACCATAGTTGTTGCAGATATTATTGCCAAAATCCTTTTTTTCATAACAAAATCCTCCTTTTCTCTTTTGTGAAACCCGTTCCATAATAGTTAAAAAAAATTACATTTTTAATAATATGAGCCATTTTTTACCTTGGGCATTGCTCCTTTTTATATGGTACCCGTCCCATACTGATTATAAAAAATAGGCCTTCTTTTATGACCTTTTCAACTAATATCTGAAACTCATTTCTTTTATAACCGCTGTTTTTCTTCTTTACACTTCACATTATATTGCATTATTACACCTATGTCAATAATATTTTTGAAAAAAGCAACACATACGATAGTGGTACGGGTACCACCATCGCACACCATTGTTACTTTTGTACACATGTGCTTTCACCTTCAACTAATTTTACATCTAACACAACTCTCTGTTCAAGATTTGAAATATCTGCAATCCTATTCATAAGCAACCTAACACTTTCCGCTGCAAGTTCTTCTATCGGTTGTACAATAGCCGTAATAGTTGGAGATACAATGTCTGTTACATACGTGCCATCATAGGCAATTATTTTTACATCTTGAGGAACCTTTTTTCCGTGTCTAATCACTTCCTTCATATATGCAATGGCAAGCAAATCAGCGCCAAACACACCATCTATTTCTGGATTTGTGCGAAAAATCTCCTGTACCACCTGTTGAAAATAGTCTTCCTCAAAACGATTCCATTCCAGTTCTACAGTACATACAGTTGCACCATTCATCTTCATTATCCGCTCGAATGCTATATGTCTTTCATGGGATGGTGAATTAACTGACTTTGCACCCTGAAACTGCAAGACATTTCTGCAGCCGCAATTTATTAAGCAATTAGCAGCCATTTCGCCTCCATGATAATGATCCGCCCCTACTACAGGAATTTTCTCATTAAAATAACGATCCAATGCAACAATAGGTTTATCTACATTAAGGTACGCACCTACTTCCAAAGTATGCACTCCTGAAATGATTCCATCAACAATATGTCGGTTCAACATATCAATATATTCGATTTCGCTATTCTTTTCTTTCGTTGTGCTGCAAATCATCGTCTTGTAACCATTCTCATACAGTTTACTTTCAACATGTTTTACAAATTCACCAAAAAAAGGGTGTGACACATCTGGAACTAATACGGCAACAATTCCAGTCCTCTTACGAAATAGATGTCGGGCTAATTCATTTGGCGTATAATTCAATTCCTTTATTGCCTTTTCAATTTTTATTCGGGTCTCATCCGAAACGTAACCATTATCATTCAGATATCTGGATACTGTTGTCGCCCCTACGTGTGCTCTCTTTGCAACATCTCTAATACTCGCCACGACTACCACCCCCATTATTAAACAAGTAATTTCGTTAAATTATACAATATCAGCAAAAAAATAGCAATGTAGAAGATGATAATGGATATCTATATAGTATGAAATGAGCATAATTTCAACGCTAAGATCACGTTTCCATCACAAGAATCGCCTTGTATTGAAGAATTACGATATGAATTTTAAGGGACAGGTACCAAAAGTTAGGTAACAAAAATTATGCACTCAAATTAAATTTCTTCAACCAGATAGACAATCAAAAAGCGAAAATGCAAAATGCGTAATTTTCATTTCCCTCTTTTTCAATGCCTGCTTTATCTATTTCATTTTTGTTTCAACAGTGTACTCCCTTCTTTACCATCAAGATTTACTCTGAGTTCAATCTCCGTCAATCTAGGCCTATCCAAATTTATATACCTATTCACTTTTTACTCTCTCAACTCAAATGTATAGGTTTGCATCCTTGCTATTTTATGCTTATACAAACCTTTTTATTTTAGTGATAAATTTTTTCGTGTTCTTTAATCCACCTTTCTGTCTGGATTTATGCGTTTTTACATTAATTGTAATTCTTCACTTCTTACCGTGATTAACTCCCCGTCTCCAAGTGATATCGCCTTCAAATTCCATTCTTTGTTTGACTTCAATGTAAACCGGGGTAGATTTGAGCTACCCACTATGAATTTATCTCCCTTTATGAAAATCAAAACTCGGATAAGACCTCCAAACGATGCCTTACCCGAATTTATTTTGATTTTTTTATATTACTTGGTGATACTTAAATATTTCTAATTTTCATTACCTTCCTGATAATCTTATTGAAATTGTCCGCATCCCATGCACTGCGTCCAATAAAAAGCCCATCAATCCCTTCCATGCTTATTAACTCTTCTGCATTTTCATTATTTACACTGCCGCCATATAACACAGGGATTTTTTCTCCGAGCTCTTCTCCAAATATTTCATTCAGAGTCTGTTTTATAACCTTGTGCTTTTCACTTGCATATTGTTTCGATGCCGGTTTGCCATTAACTCCAATCGCCCATACAGGCTCATATGCAATCCAAAGTCCGTGCGCCTGTTCCTTTGCGACTTTGTATAAACCAATCTTCAGCTGCTCTTTCAAAACTTCATCGGAAATATTCTTTTCTTTTTCCTCTTCTGTCTCTCCTATACACAGCAATGTAGTAAAACCATGTCTCAACGAACAGCGAATTTTAAGGTTTTCTTCCAAGTCATTTTCTCTAAATATATGTCTCCTTTCCGAATGTCCAATCATAGCTATTGAAGCACCTGTTTCCTTAATCATAATTGGTGAGACTTCTCCGGTAAACTGACCCTGGTCATCCCAACTTATATTTTGGCTTCCAAATGCGATTAGCTCCGGATCAGAAATTTTCCCAACCGATTCTAGTGCAGTATAAGAAGGCAAAACAAACAATTGAAGTTTTTCTCTGGAAATATCCTTTGTAAGCTCTTGTAACCTCTCAATAAATCCAGTCGTTTCACTTATAGTCTTGTACATTTTAGTATTTGTTCCCAAATACAACTTATTCAATTGTTTCATAAAAATCTCCTTCTTTTGTTCTATATCAATCATTTTCAATATGCCTCGTCAGAACTTTTCTTTACTGGCATTCGAATTTATACATTCAGCTACTCTTCATAAAATCTATGCATCATACTTTTCGTTTATAAAAGAGTACAAAATAATAAACTCAAAGAAAACTCTTGTTATCGATGCAATTCCTTTTCCGAAAACCACAATCCAATCTCTTTTTCAGCGTTTTCTGCTGAATCAGAGGAATGAACCGCGTTTTCTGCTTTTGATATAGCGAATTGCCTTCTTATAGTATCTTCATCTGCTTCTTGAGGATCTGTAGCTCCGTTTATTTTCCTTACTTCCCCTATTGCATTTTCTCCCTCAATTATCATGGCACATACTTCACTTCGGGTAATGTAAGTTAGGATTTCCTCAAAATATGCCTTTTCCTTCAGTTCCGCATAATGCTGTGCTGCTATATTACGAGATGGTTTTAGGACTTTAATACTTGAAACACTGAATCCTTTCTGTTCATAAACGGAAATAATCTTGCCCATTAATTTTCTTTCCATTGCATCCGGCTTAATAAGCACTAATGTTCTTTCCATAAGCAAACCCTTTTTACATGTACTATTCAATCTGCCGACTTTGCCTCTGCATTGGAGGTTTCTGCATTTTTCCCTTCCAATACGTTACCTAGTTTTAAACCGATTACAAATGATATATAGGCGAGTATATTTCCAAGAATCAATGCAATAATTACACCTTTTGTATCAAAGTTTGTTCCGAACAAACAAGAACAACCCGCAAATGAACCTGGAATAAAATTTAAGAACGAAAAGTATGACTGCATACACATGACTATAACGATTATTACAACAGCAATGCCTAATCCATATTTAAATGGAATTGCTTTTCCGACAAAAACTATTACCCATCCCCAGAAAACACCCGAAAGATTTGTTGCTGTGGACTTAATTAATCCTTCTGTTCCGCAGCTCGTTGCGTAATAAGACAACATTGCAATGAATCCCACCCATGTTATTACTCCTGCTGCTCCACCAATTTCAGTCAATAATCCAGCTAAAATACCAGCACTTATACCAATACCCAACGTTCTTTTCATACCGTTTCCTCCTATTCAATCACGCTACTACGCCATCAACATCACGATACTTTCCTTTTTCCCATTTACCTTCAAGCATATCCTCCATAATCCGGTTGCACAAGTCTCCAAATTCTGGTTCAACAATATGCATGTCTGCCACGATAAAGTCTAATTTCTCGTTACTTTTATCTAATTTTTCTTCGAAAATTTCACGCATAAGAGTAGACCTTTTTGACCATTTCGGTTCATTTTCATCAGGCTCCCACTGTGGACCATCTCCATTCCCGGCAGACCATCCTCTTTCTTTTGTCGCCACTTCTGCACTTTGATCATATGCAGACCATCCTTGCATCGGAAGTATAAATGTTGTTGGTCCTTTCGCATTATTTAACTTTTCCACATAATAGTTAGAAAGACTTTCTATTTCCTCTAATGTTGGATACATAATTGTTACACCTTCATTATGCAAATATGGGAGTCCCGTTTCTCTCCAAGGTCTTCTTTTTCCTGTCTTAAAATCATCCATCAGATTCTGTGGAATTGTAGAGATAGGCCCACATGCAGCCTGATCACAGCCACCTGGCGTGACAATCTGGGGGATTCCCATATCAGAAGCTGCACTTAGTCTTTCTCCTTCCCATGTTTTCGGTATTGAGTAAACGCTATCATACATCTCATTCGTAAGTTCACCTGTCGTCAAATCAATTATCGCCGTAATAGCTCCTGATCGTATAAGATCCTCCATAGTCGCACCAGTACCTACTTGATGGATAATAATAGTATCCCACCCCTTTTCATTAAAATATGCACTACAACGATTAACGGTCTGCGTTGTTGTTCCATATGCCGTAATAGCCATCAGTGGCTTTACATCCGCAGTATCAATATTTCCCACTTTAGCCATCGCAACAATTGCTGCTGCTGCATTCGCCACCATCTTCCGAGTCACAATATTAACGCCTTGCTCCGCCGTAGGATTTACTATGTATATATCTTTATTTCCAACCCACTGACTTATATCTCCCGAAGCCATATCAGTAAGCATAATTTTAGGAACCCCAAATGGTAAAGCTCTCATAAGGTATGTCACTGTTGTTGTTCCCATTGAGCCGGCCCACGAAATAATTCCATCCACTTCACCAGCTTCATACATCTGCATAATTTTGACTGCTCCTGCCTCTCCAACAGTCTTAACAGCAGTAGATCGAGGCGCCTTGAAAATTTCTTCCTGCTTTACACCAATTGCATCTAGCACTTCTTGCAATGAAATATCTGGCCAATCACATGGATGTCCGCATCCACAATTAAGTGTAATAGGATCTCCACCAGCTTTTCTAACTTCTTCTGCTAAAAATTTAATTTCTGTAAACTTTGTGTCACACATACCTGCTACAACGATTTTGGGTCTCTTTTCCATTTTACATACCTCCTACGATGATTAAGCTTAATGTGATTCTAATTCAACTTTATATCCTTATATTCTTGTGTTGCTGCAAGAACAGCCTTTTCAATCGGCATACGTTCTGCTGCTGAACCTCCAATAAATCCAACTGCATCTGTATGATCTACTACATATTTAGCTTCTTCTGGCCCTTTCATTGGACCACCGTGTGCAAAAAGAAGCACATCAGGATTTACCGCCTTTGCAGCATCAAATATCTTCTGACTTAATTCTGTTGCCTCTTCCAGAGTAAGGTCACTCTTCGCCCCCATCATTCCACCTACTGTAGAACCAACATGTGATGAGATAGCCGGACAACCGACTTCAGCTAAAACTCTTGCTTCATCCGGTGTGAATGCATAGGCAAGTGAAAACATTTCCATTTTGTGGGCTTCAGCAATAAAATCGACTTCCTTATCCCAGCCCATACCGATAGCCGCCATCTGCTCCATAATTTCATCCCCATAGATTTTCATCATAAACGGATTAATTCCTGATATCCCTGCATCCCATAATTTTTTCAAATGCTCTTTATGGGGATATAGCGGGTTTGTTCCTCCCGAAAGCGCAAGTACCGGTGCATTTTTGACATTTGCAACCACTTCGGGCGCAAGCTTTAATATGATTTCATTTATATCACTGTATGGCATTAAAGGTGCTAACGATCCCTGCCCCTTCATTCTCCAATAGCTTGTTGCTGATACACAAATTAAATCGGCGCCTCCCTTTTCCTGCAATTTTGCGGTCAATCCGCACCCGCAATTCGGCATAAACAGCATTTTTTTTGCTTCTGCCTGCCTTTTCAGAAGTGCAATGACTTCATCCTCTTTGTAACGTTTTCCCATCTTACATCTCTCCTTTATTTATTTAAATTTAATGAATCCCAGAATAATTGTGTATTATAGATATAAATATTTTCGATATCTTCGTTCGCTACTATTATCTCCTCTTTATGTTCTTTCATCATTAATTTCAAATTCTTCATAGTTTCAGTCTGCCCATAAAAAGGAAAATCACTTCCAAACAGCAAATGTTCCGTATTTCCAGCCCATCCTTTTGTAATCTCAAGCAATTTCTTAATCGGATAATTAATTGTCTCTTCTGTCTTTCCAAAATTTGTGCTAATGTCCGCATATATGTTTTTATGTTTTCGCAACAGCATTGCAGTCTCATCATACCAAATACGTCCTGCATGCCCTAAAATAATCTTAAGCTCCGGAAATTTTATAGCAGTCTCATCATGAAGTATTGGCCTCCCATAAACGTCTTTATATGGTCTAACTCCAATTCCACCACTGTGGAACAATATGGGAAGCCCATATTCCTGCATAATTCCATACACCGAATCAAGCACAGGATCATTCGGATAGAACTCCTGTATGTTACAGTGCAGCTTCAATCCCTTCATTTCATATTCTTCTATACATTTTCTCAAATACTTTCCAGCGCCTTTTTCAAATGGATTAATCGTACAGAAACCTTCCAGTTTTCCATCCGAATGTTTTACGGTATCTGCTATAAATCGATTAAACAGATCTATCTGTCCATTATCCATTTGAGAATCAAAAGCCAGTGTACTGATGACGGACATATCTATTCCTGCGTTTTCCATTGATTTTAATAATCCATCTGCAGTAAATTCATATTCACTTATCCTATTTGTTAAATACTGTTTCATGGCTTCATTTGATTTTTCAAATGGCCATAAATGTGTATGTATATCAATTACCATATTTTTCTCACACAGCCTTTCGATATCCAAATCTTTCTATTGCTGCATTCAACTCAGGATATTCTTTAATGGCACTCTCAATTGTCATTCCTTTTCGGACATAATCTATTGCCTGATGCATTGCCCTTATTCCTGCCGCGGGTCCCATTGGATGTCCTTGTATTGCTCCACCTGGTGAAAGCATTATGTCCATACCCAAATCCTTAATATACTGTTCGACGACGCCCGGATGCACTCCTCCACCTACCGCCGGAAGCGATCGTCGTAAGTTTTTCAAGGGCAACGACAGTTGCTGCGCAGTCATTATATATTTATGATATTGAAGAGGATAACCCCCATATGGTGTGTTCATCATCACGATATCGGCTCCGCACAACCTTGGCAGTTTTCCAATCGCAATATCGCTACCCATTCCACTGTTCACTCCTTCGTACATCAGTCCAGCTCCAGCATAATGTCCTAATATCGGAACCGGACAATCAGCCGCTATCTTCTGAAGCAAACTATATCCTATGGTTGCAAAATTCAGCATGATTGCCTTGGCTCCCGCTTCAACAAGATTTTGTATATGTCCTTCGATACAACTCGCATCTTCCGTGGCATTTACTATATAAATTGTTTCATGCCCAGTCTTTTCATAAACCATTTTAGCCGCTTTGTTATACGACTTCACCCTTTCTACCGCAGGTGAGAAATCCGGATTTCCAAGAAGTTCATCATCTTTGATAAAATCCACACCACCAAGTGCAGTTTCATAAAATATTTTTGCACCTATTTCCGGACTATGGCCCGTGCAAGGTTTAATCATATTTAAAATAAAAGGTCTGTCTTTTACTCCTGTTAGGTTTCTTAGTCCTTCGATCCCAAAATTGGGACCTTTGAATCCATCCATAAATTTTTCTGGCAACTGAATATCGACTAATTTTACCTGCGCAGATGTTGATGCATCATTACCAAGCAAAGTAGTCAGCAACATTGGTATTTGTGCTCCAAAATTAATCATAGGATATGCTATCTGAAAAAAATAGCTTACGATGTCTGTATCCACCTGCGTTGACAAATCAACCGACGGTGCTTGTAATATCCGAACAATTTTACCCATATGCTCCGCTCGCATCTCATCCGTAATGCCTGGAACCTCAACCCAAGTTCCAATTGTCTGGCCTATCGCTAACGAAGATGCCTTTTCCATAACATTAGCGGCTTTCGGAAGTTGTATATAATATGTAGCTAACACAAACTCTCTATCTTTTATCTCTTCTGCAAGGCAGAACAAATCTGTCTGTTTCATACTCTACCTCCATTTCTATTTATTGCAATTTCCATTTAATTCCTTCTCGTATGACATAATGCGGTCAACCTTTTTTTCAGACCCTCCACCCGCAAATTCAGATTTGAGCCAAGTGTCAACTAAAGTTTTAGCAAGTTCAATACCGATTACTCTTGCTCCCATTGTCATAATTTGGGCGTTATTGCTTTTTCTGGATCTCTCCGCCGAAAATGGATCATGGCAGGTGCATGCCCTTATACCAGGTACTTTATTGGCTGCTATTGCCATCCCTAATCCTGTACCGCAGAACAGTAAACCTCTCTCATTTTTTCCATTTTTTATAGACTGAGCAACAGCAATGGCTACATCCGGATAAAGAACTTCTTCCTCAAGGCTGTACGTTCCATAATCATCCACTATAATGCCTTTCCCTTCCAGAAACTGCTTAATACTTTCCTTAAAGCTAAATGCAGCTTCATCACATCCTAACGCTATATTCATTCTACTTATTCTCCTTTGGTTGTGCTTTTTGTTGTTTTCTTGTTTTTTGTGTTATTTATTTGTGTAATTACATACTATCATCTTTACTTTTTGTTTAAAATGCTGTTTTCTTATACGTATATGTCATTTTCTTTGCACATTCAACCATATTTCTTTCTATTATGAAAATAAAAATATGTTATTTTACTTTTTTCTTCTTGTGTTCTCTTGTTTTTTGCACTACAATAACAAATATATTCATATTTTTAGTAAAGGGGGCACTTTATGTTAGCAGCAGAAAGACATAACACAATACTAATGTACATTTCAGAACACGGCAAAGCTACAACTAACGAATTAAGTTCTTTGCTTAATGTATCCGCCACAACAATTAGAAATGATTTGAATTTCCTGGAAAAACAAGGACAACTTTTAAAGGCTTATGGAGGCGCTTTTCCTATTAGTCATCCAGACATAGAACATCCTGCTGTTCCTGTTATTTCACAAGGATTTCTTAAACGGGCATCTCAAAACAAAGCGGAAAAAGAAGCCATTAGCGAAGCAGCTCTAAAGTATATACACGATGACCAATGCATTATTTTAGATGCCAGTACAACATCATATACACTCGCAAAAAAATTGAACCGCTTCAACCGTCTCACCGTCGTTACAAACGGCCTATATACCATGCTTACACTTAAGGAATTTCCCAATATTACGGTTATTCTGATTGGCGGTATAGTAACTCCTCAATCTGGCTTTGTAGAAGGCACTCTTAGTTCCGATTTGATAAATAAAATCAATGCTGACATTGCTTTTTTTTCCGCCACCTCATTTACTCCCGAAGACGGTCTTACTGTTTTTAATATGTATGAAGCTGCAATGAAGAATCTTTTCCTTAAACGTTCCAAGCACTGCATCGCTCTTCTTGACCACTCAAAACTGGGCAGCATATCGGTAGCAAGTTTCGGAACTTCTGATTCTTTAAGTCTACTTATAACCGATGAGAAAATTGATAAAGAAACTCTTAATGAGTATAAAGAAAAGAAAATCAAGGTAGAAGTGGCACCTTATTTCCGAAAATAATTTTAAGGAGTGGCCTATGTTAAAAAATCAAAAAATTTTCCCTCTCGTTAAACTAACAGAAAATACAAATGAAGTCCCATATAACCCATACCATATTCCACCAAATACCTTACTCGAGACCAGTCCTGTTTTAGCCTCTGGACTATGTGTACTTGACAATTTTCATAACTTTTCCAACAGTTTTCCCGAAAAAGAGAATATATTCATTCTCTCCCACGAGGTACAGAAAGATTTCCCCGAACATAAGCACAGCTTCTATGAATTTATATATGTTCACAAAGGCACTTTAGTAAACATTGTGGATGGCAAGGAAGTTCTAACCAATTCAGGAGATATGCTACTGATGAATCTTGATGCAACTCATTTTGAAAGATGCATAAATCCAGAAACCCTTATCTTGCTCATTTGCATCAAAAAAGAATTCTTTGAACGGACTTTGAAATCTTTTTATGAAGACAAAAACCCAGTCTCTGAATTCCTCCGAAATAAATCTTCTGTACAGGAAAATCATATATTTTTTTCAGCGAACCAAAACGCAAAAGCACAACTAATCGTATCCGATATTATAAATGAATATATAAATTCGAATTATCAACAATCCTTTCCTTTAGAATCACTCCTGTTACTATTGCTTTCTAATCTTCACCCCGCAAACGGCTCTAAAAATCATACTATTGATGACCGCACATTTGAACTAGTACAATACATACAATCCCATTGCCTTAAAAATTCTTTTGGTGAAATAGCCAGTCAACTCGGATATAACCCAAGTTATCTAACCACCTACATCAAAAAAAACACTGGGCGAAACTGTAAGGATATCATACAAGAGACCAAATTAAACGAAGCAATTTCTTTGTTGGCGAATCCAACTATTAGTATCAATGATATTGCCGAACTATGCGGTTATGAAAGTTTAAGTCATTTTTTCCGAATCTTTCGTGCAAAATATGGCATCACTCCTGGTGAATATAGAAAGCACCTTTTATAAATACAAAAAAGCCAAAGGACATTTTTAGTTTTGGACTAAAAGGCCTTTGGCTTCTATCAATTTTACTAGTAATAGTATTGTCAAATATTTTGCTATTAATTTTCACGCCTATGCGAAGCGATACGTTAGAACTCCCTTATTTTGAAATGCTGATATCATAAAATTCTGCAACAGAATCTTGTACTATTAGTCCAATTTCATATTCAGGTTTCTCATATGACCGGTAAGTAAATGCAACCTTTTCACCCACAAAAATTTCTATCATATCGTGATCCACAAAAACTTTAACATCAATAATATCATTATCTTCAAAACGATATGGTTTTTCACAAACTCTTATACCATCGGGACCTGGATTTTTGGGCTTCCCAATATTAGTACATGACTGCTGCCAAAACGGATCAACGTCCATAGGAAGATTAAGAAGTGACACTCTCTGCATTCCACTTTCAAAAGATAATACAAGGCACCTTCCTGCAGCTTCATCAGATTTTAGCAATAGTCCAAAATAATCACAGCAATCTTTTGGTCTGACTTTACACTTAAACATATATTTTTCTTCATGCATATCAAAGAGACCATATGTAAGAGTACCTATCGAATTAATGTCTACTGTTCTATTACCATACATTACCGAATTCCCTAGCATCGGTTTATAGCTCCATTCAATAGACTCATTGAATGAATACGCTATTTCCTTTGGCATTTTAACATCAAGCTCTCCCTCTGAATTTACCTCAACTTCATGTGGAACACAGAACCTTCCACCCCAATACCATTCTCCTTCATCTGAATTATCTGCCCTATCATGAGCCCATGCAAAGTAAAAGCGACGACCTTCATCATTTTCCATAGACTTTGCCGCATAGAACCTGCGTCCACCAATACCATCCATTTTAGGAGTGCGCCACGGCCCAAATGGCGATTTCGACACCCGATATATTGTGTTTACGAATTCTGAAAATCTCGAATAAGAAAGATACCAATTATCCCCCATCTTATACATTTCCGGGCATTCCGGGCAATTCGTATGATGCGGCTGATAAATCGGCCCATAGTATTCCCAATTTATCAAATCATTTGACCTATATAAGACAACACAACCACGCTTTGTTGGTGGTCCAATCTTTATTCTTGCCGAAATCAATATCCAGTAACATTGATCCTCTTCATTATAAAATACGTAAGGATCTCTCCAATCTAATTTTTCATATTCATCTTCCTTAGGTATAATAACTGGATTTGCATTATCTTTTTCCCATACGATTCCATCATCACTTGTCGCATGACATATTGTTTGCTGTAATGGAATATTTATATTATATCCGGTATAAAAAATATGATATTTCCCTTCTCCATAAATAACAGATCCCGTCCACACACCATCTGCGTCCGGTTCATTTCCTTCTCCCGGATATAATGCAGTTTCAATTTCTTCCCAATTTATCAAATCTCTAGATATTGTATGACTCCATGACGTTCTCAAACGAGCGGGATATACCGTAGTACCCACTGGTGGCGTTAATGAGAAAATATGATAAATACCGTCATGGTAAAAAGGGATTGCATCCCCTGTCGAATCAGCTAAAGATGGTTTTCTAAAAACAGCCATATATGCCTCCTATTAGTTCTCACTTCTATTGTCAATCAATTTTCTTGTCTATTTTAAAACAAGTTATCTGTATTAATTTGCCTTAATAGTTGCTGCCGATTTATCATTAGAACTCTTACTTACTTACTTTTTTAAACAAATTTCCTCTACCTTTCTGCGTATCAATTATTACTGCTACCAGTATAATTAAACCTTTAACCACCAACTGCCAGAACGAGCTTACTCCCATGAGATTCAAACCGTTACTTATGATACCGAGAACTATTGCACCAAAAACAGTTCCACTGATATTTCCAATGCCTCCTGACATGGATACTCCACCTAGTACACACGAAGCAATTGCATCCAACTCGTAACCTTCACCAACCGATGGTTGACCCGAATACATTCTCGCACTAAGTACAATACCTGCAAATGCAGAAAGAAGACCGATGAGTGTATATACAGTAATTTCAATTCTTTTAATTGGAATTCCAGACAATCTAGCAGCTTCTCTGTTTCCGCCTAACGCATAGACATACGTTCCAAATTTTGTTTTATTTAGTAAAACAACAAAAATGATAATTAAGATAATCATATATACAACAGGAAATGGAACTATTCCGAATAATTTTCCTGTTCCAATACTAGTAAAAGCTTCGTCCATAATTCTTGTTGAACGCCCGCCACTATATATATAGGCAACACCCTTCGTAATGTTCATCATCGCCATCGTAACAATAAATGCCGGAAGTCGAAAATATGCGACGATTAATCCCGTTGCCAGTCCAAATAAGGTTCCTATCAATATCCCAAGTACAACCGCAATCCACATTGGTAAATTATTTGTAACTATAAAACCAACCGTTAATGTTCCGCACATTGCAACTATAGAACCAACCGAAAGATCAATCCCTCCGATAATGATTGCCAGAGTCATTCCCAGTGCCAAATATACGTTATTGGAAACCTGTCGTAATACTGACATAATATTATCTGCTGTAAGAAAAACTGGTGATGTAAAAGAGAGGATAATGCACAACAGCAAAAGTACACTAATAATACCAATATTTCCTTTTAGCATTTTCCCTGCCACGCCATTACTTAATCTACTATTCATATTACTTAACTCCTCCTGTAGCGTATTTCATAATATTTTCCTGGGTTAACTCTTCAGCCCCAATACTGCCCGCCAGTTTCCCTGCACGAATTACATTTACCGAATCACACATATTAATAATCTCCGGCAGTTCGGAAGAAATCATAATAATTGCCATTCCATTTTTTGCCAATTCATTGATTATTGCGTATATCTCCGATTTGGCGCCAACATCAACACCTCTGGTCGGTTCATCTAGAATTAATAATTTCGGTTTTGTTGCAAGCCATTTTGCCAAAACAACCTTTTGCTGATTCCCACCAGAAAGACTTGATACCGCGATATCCGCCGAAGCAGTTTTTATTCTTAAATCTTTTATATATTTTTGAACTATTTCAGATTTTTTTTGCGAACTGATTAGCAGACCATTCATCATAAATTTCAATGCTGCCAGAGAGGCGTTGAATTCTACCGAGTTAATAAGCGTGAGTCCTTGTAACTTTCTATCTTCCGGAACCATTGCAATTCCGTTTTCTATTGCCTGCTTACAGTTTTTAAAACGTACCTCTTCTCCCGACAAGAAAACTTTCCCACTATCATAGCTGTCTGCCCCAAATATGGCACTCATTATCTCACTTCTTCCAGCGCCAACCAATCCAGCAAAACCTACAATTTCACCTTTATGCACAGTAAAACTTATATCTTCGAAAACATTCATTTTAGACAAATGCTCAACTCGCAATACCTCTTCTTCCTGTACTGAATATGTTCGAATATAATAATTTTCTAAACTTCTTCCAACCATCATAGCAACTAATTCATCCGGATTCGTTTTTGCTGTATCGACTGTTCCAACATATGTACCATCCCTTATAACTGTTACTCTGTCTGTTATTCTGAATAGTTCTTCCATACGATGGGATATATATATTATGCTTACATCATTTTTCTTTAAGCGCTCCATTGTTTCAAACAATTTATTTACCTCTTCATCAGAAAGAGAAGAAGTAGGTTCATCCATAACTAGTATTTTCACATTAAACGAAATCGCCTTCACAATCTCAACCATCTGCTGCTGTGCGATAGTGAGTTCGCTTACTTTCTTTAAAACATCTATGTCAAGCCCCAACGAGGCCACCATTTCCGCCGCGCGCTTGTTAATTGAATTCAGGTCTTTAAAACCAAATTTATTTGTTATTTCTCTACCCAAAAAAATATTTTCTGCAACAGTAAGATGCGGTACCAGAACAATTTCTTGATGAATCGTGCCAATGCCGTGAGACTGTGCTGCCTGTACACTATCCATCAGTATTTCCTTACCTTCAATTCTAATTGTCCCACTGTTTGGCTGATGAATTCCACTCAGAACTTTTATTAAGGTGGATTTTCCAGCCCCATTTTCCCCCAACAGAGCGTGTACTTCTCCCTTTCGCAATTCAAAATTAATTCCTTTAAGTGCATGTGTTCCACCAAAACTTTTATCGATATTATTCATTTCTAAAACTACTTGATTCACTGGGGTTCACCTCCCGGATTTTTCTTCTGATAAAACAACGAGGAGAAGTATATCTCCTCATTGTTCTATCTATAATTTAAATTCAATTACAAATAATTACTGCCACTGTCCTGCTGTCTCTTCAGCCATTTCTTTTGTAACAATGAATGATGGGAGTAAAATTTCTTTTTCGATAGTTTTACCTTCTTTCAATGCAATGGCTGATTCAAAAGCTTTTTCTGCAATTTTAATTGGGACCTGTGCAGCAACACATGTAAACGATCCATCAAGCAGAGCTGCTTTTCCATCCGGAGATGCATCAATTGAATAAACACCTACATTTTCTTTTCCAGCCGCTTTAATTGCAGCTGCTGCTCCCATTGCTGATGGGTCATTAATACAAAAGAAAGCGTCTAAATCCGGATTAGCCTGTAAAATATCTTCTGCGATAGGCATCGAAACATCAAGCGCTGCAGCTCCATCCTGTTGAGCAACAATTTCAAATTTATCTTTATCTTCTCCTAATCCATCAAGGAAACCAGCTACACGGTTTATGCAACTCTCATTGGAAGGAAAATCAAGTATTGCAATCTTAGCGCCATCAGGATAAATCTTGGCCATCTCTGCCCCAACCAAGGTACCTGCATTATAGGCATCTGTTGCTATAACTGTTTCAACAAGATCAAGATCTTCTTTTATAACAGGTGTGTCAACATTCAATACAGGAATACCTTTCTCATTTAACTGCTCAAGACCCTGTCTAATTCCAGCCGAATCTACCGGAATTACAAACACTGCATCAAATCCCTGATTAGCCGCATCTGCCAACTGACTTAATTGTTTGTTCAAATCGTAATCAGGATCTAAACATACATAATCATAACCATTTTCATCACATAATTTTTTGAAGGTATCATTCATAGCTGCCTGGAACGTATTATTCTGTGTGTTTGGCAAAAAAGCAAAACTATATGCTTTTTCATCTGATGTCGTTTCTGTTACTTTTTCTGTTTCTGTTGTTTCTGTTGTTTCTTTCGTTTGATTGCTTCCGCATCCAATTAGAGAAGCAGCAATCATGCTTACACCGAGAAGTAATCCTAGTACTTTTTTCATAAAATATTCCTCCTAATAAAAATGATATATTGTTACGTAAATTACAGCGTTTTAAGTCATCTATTTTGACTTCGTTTTGTTTTCGCTTTGTAATTTACGTAAAATATATCACTTTTTACGCCATATGTCAATATTTTTTCTTATTTTTTTCTCTTGTTTTTATTTTTAATATTTATTTACGTAAATTTTCTCGTTATATACTGTTCTATTTCTTCTGGAGCCTTCTCATGATTCACTTCTCTCCATGCTCTTAATAAATTATTAGTTTTAACAGTATAAGGATGCACCCCTATATACTTATCATAACATTTATTTAAGAGTGCTTTTGCCGTAACTAAAGCAACTGCAACTCCTTGTTCATAAGGAAGTTGTGTACTTACCCCTACAACCATTTTTTCTTGCGCTAAATAAGAAGCAATTTCTGTGTCTAGTTCAAACGTTACGATCGCCACATCTGTTCGTTCCATTTCCTCTAATGCCCTGATTACCTCTAAAGCCGGCCGATCCCATGAAACATACAATCCTTGAATATCTGGATGTTCCATAATCATCTTCTTACACACATCAAAAGCATTATCAATTTGATAAAAATATTGAGTATCGACAATTTCAATATTGGGGTAGTTTTCCAATATTGTCTGCTCAGCAATCATATCTCTTAAATGTGTTC
This sequence comes from Anaerobium acetethylicum, assembly GCF_900096945.1. Lineage (GTDB taxonomy): Bacteria > Bacillota > Clostridia > Lachnospirales > Lachnospiraceae > Anaerobium > Anaerobium acetethylicum. Next base: position 29,153 of record NZ_FMKA01000029.1, read on the forward strand.
CATAAAATGGTGCTCCATGCCCAATAAACCCGAGTTTAATATGCTTTTCATTTTTAAAATGCTCTCCGATTAAAACTGCAGCATTATGCCCATTTTCTCGCTCATTAACAGATACACAAGAGGCATATTCATCCTTTTTCATGCCTTTCGGTATGTTACTAATAAAAACAAGTTTGGTTTCCCTAGCTAATTCTCTAAATTTATTGGAAGTAACCTCATCATCTGTTGGTATTGCCACAATAGCATTCGGCTCCTGTATTCTCAAACCTTCAAGCTGCCTTACCTGTAACTCCGGATTGAAATGAGCATCCGTTACAGAAATCACTGTGATTCCATATTTACTCAAAGTATCACGTATCCCATTTTCATGTAAACGTGCCCATGCAGTTCCACCATAATGAAATGAAATTCCAACTTTAAAATCGCTTTCTTTAAGAAGCTTAATTTCTTCTTCTGTCAGCTCGATTTCTTCTGGCGCAGTCGCATTTTCCCCAAAAGGGCCACGTCCTATAATCTGTACAGATTTTCTTATAGAAAGATTTGCCGGAACTCTTATTTCTTTCTGCTCTACTGTTTCACCATTTATTAATGAAATGATAAGTTCAGCAGCACTTTTTCCCATTTCTTCAGTATTTTGTTTAAGAGTTGTAAGCGGTGGAGCAGCAAGTTCACACCATTCTTCATCGCCAAATCCAACAACTGAAATATCATTAGGACATTCAAGTCCCATATTTTGTATAGTTCTCAAAAGCAACAATGTTAAGCGATTTCCACCGGCAATAAATGCAGTAGGTTTATTTAGTTCGAAAGCCGCATTGATTTTATTACGACAAACTTCCTCTCTATCATATAAGTCTAATTTTATTACAAGATTCTCATCAAATCGAATCCCTTCATTTTCTAACGCTTTCCGATAGCCAGATAACCTTTCCTCCACCGTTGTTAAATTGCGACTTTCTAATATAATTGCAATTTTTTCGTGACCACATTTTATTAAATGCTTCATTCCTTTATATATAGCCAATTCATTTTCCGAAAGCACACTGCACACTTCGAAATTTTTTATTGAGCGTTCTAAAAAAACAACTGGAGTATTCTCTGATAACAATTTCTTATAATCCTGAACACTACTACTAACAGGTGCGATAAATACACCTGCGATTCTTTTATCTGCCATTATTGTAGATAATATACATTTTTCACTTTCAATATCATCGCCTGTTAGAAAGACAGAAAGGACATATCCTTCTCGCGCTAAATAAACAGAAAGAACCGAAATCAACTGCGAATAGACTGTCCCACCAATATTAGGAATGACAAATGCAATAATCGATTCCTTCCCAATCCTCAAATTATTTTCGCTCTCTACCGTTTTTATTTTATATCCTGTTTCTTCTATCGCACTCTTAACCTTTTCCGTAAGTTCCGGTCCCACATATCTTGTTTTATTAATCACATGAGATACCGTCGCTATAGATACACCCGCGATTTTTGCTACTTCTTTTATCGTTACTTTCATTCTACCATCTCACTTTTTACGTAAATTTATTTAAAAATATATCATTTAATAGCTTGATTGTCAATTTCATTTACTGTTTTCTTATTTTTTAACCAAACAAACTAGCCCCTTTTAAATTACAAACCACAAAATCTCAATTTCCTCTTCCCTATTATCATCTAGCATAACATTCAACATTCGGGACCCTGTTTCAAAATACCGTGCAACTCTCTTGCTTTTTTCATATCAGTTTTATCATAGGTTTGTCTCAAAACTTTTCTTCAACTTATTTCAGTCTACGCCGGCTCCCTCCATGTCTGCGTAATTATAAAAAACATTCAAATAGAACAAACATGAATTTCTCAAAATATTGTCTAGAAGCAAAAAAATAGGAGTCCTTTCAGTTTTCACCAAAAGAACTCCTCAATTTTTTCATTTTCGCAACCATTATTTTACATTAAAAGCATTTACAAATCTACAATTACTATTTATCTTCAATTTATCGAACTAAAATCCCTCTCATCTTAGCGGCTAGTAACAAAACACAAAAAGAAGTGAGCTTAAACATTTCCGTCAATCTCACTTCTTCTTTGATTTGTTAATCTTACCTCATTTAAAATTTGTAAATCGGAATTTTATACTCGTCCAGGATTTTAATTAATTTATCCATGTGCTCATCCGTTGGGGTTGCTAACTCTGCCAACTCATATGCACGCCCTAAGCTTATGTATTTTCCCCTGCCAAGTTTATGATATGGAAGCAACTCCATTCCAATATAATTCTTACAGTTATTTGCTACAAACTCTGCAATCCCCCTCACTTCCTCTTGCGAATCATTAAAACCCGGTATAATTGGAGTACGAATAATCAACTGAAAACCATATTTTTTTGATAACTCATCCATGCATATAATATTTTTCTTAATCAATTCATTATCTGCACCAGTCCATTCATAATGTTTTCTGTTATCAACGCATTTCAAGTCCATAAATGCAAATTTTAAAAATGGCGCTATTAATTTATAATCCTCTACGGCCCCTACTCCACAAGTTTCAATAGCCGTATCTATCCAGTTTTCGTTGAATGCTTTCAACAGTTCAAAAGTGAATTGGGGCTGCGCTAACGGTTCACCACCAGAAATCGTAACCCCTCCACCGCTAAGCTGGTAAAACGGCATATCTCGTTTCACTATGTCTACAACTTCCTGTACTGTCATTTTGTCTCCAGCAATTTTTCTACATTGAGGATAACATTCTTCAACACACTTAAAAGCATCTATTCTATCATGACATTTCTCACAAATCTCTCGATCCGCTTCTAGTCCGTTCGTAAATGCTCCATATGGGCAGACCTCTTTGCAGGCACCACATCCAATACATTTATCTTGGAAATAGATCATTTGCTGATAAAATTTCTGGGTTTCCGGATTACTGCACCATTTACATTTTAAAGGGCATCCTTTTAGAAAAACAGTGGTTCTTAATCCAAAACCATCATTAATTGCATATCTTTCAATATCAGTTACTGTCCCTCTCGTCACAACATACCTCCAACTCTAGCTTTCCCTATTGGCCAATACCGCAATTACAATAATTACACCTTTTAAAATCATCTGAGGATATGAAGCGATACCCATCAGATTCATAATATTCATTAATATCCCCATCAAAAATGCTCCAATTATTGTCTTTGGAATGCTTCCAACGCCTCCGGCTAATGTTGCACCGCCTACTACAACAGATGCAATTGCATCTAATTCATATCCTTCTCCTACCGTTGCAGTTCCCATGCTCAATCTTCCTGCCAGAATCATTCCGGCCAGCCCAAAAAGAAATCCGCCTAGTGCATAGGTACATACCAGATATACTTTTACATTAATACCTGCCAGACGTGCTGTTTCCGCATTACCTCCAATGGCATATATCCCTCTCCCATATTTCGTCTTTTTCAATATGAAAATGGCTATCGCTGATACAACAATCAATATAAACACTGGGGTAGGTATACCCAAAACATTACCCTGTATGAAAATCGGCCAGAATGTTCCGTCAATTCTCCGGTTCTGTCCAACTTGATACATGTAAGCAACACCTTTTAATATTGTTGTCATTGCAAGTGTTGCAATAAAAGGAGCAACTTTTGCATAAGCAACAAGAACACCTGATATTGTTCCAAACAATATACTCAATATAGCCACGAATACAATTGCCCATATTCCTTTCCCATCCTGTATAAATCCAGCCGTGAAACAAACACATACACAAATATAAGATCCAACCGAAAGGTCAATACCGCCGGTGATTACTATAAAAAGCATTCCTATCGCGCAAATTGCATAAATCGAATTCTGTAACAAAACGGTTTTAATATTGTTTACAGTCAGAAATGCCGGTGATGCAAAAGAAGCATATACAAACAAACATATAAACGCAATAATTACAAAATTACCTTTTATCCATTCAACTGCTTTTTCTTTTGTTTTGTTCTTTGACAATTCTTTTACCTTGCTATTTGTTATTTCCATACGCTACCTCCTACTGAGCAACTGTTCCTGTTGCATATTTCATGATTTTTTCTTCCGATAATTCCTGTTTTAGCAACTGCCCCGTAACCCTGCCTTCATGCATAATGTAGACTCTATCACTCATACCTATTATTTCAGGTAAATCAGAAGAAATCATGATTATCGAAACTCCCTCTTTAGCAAGTTCTTTCATTATGCTATATATTTCATATTTTGCACCAACATCTACTCCTCTTGTCGGTTCATCCAATATCAAAATCTTAGGTGTGGTTAAAATCCACTTTGCCAATACCACCTTCTGTTGATTTCCTCCGCTCAGACTGCTTACTTTATTTCGTATATCAGTTGTCTTTATCCCCAGTTTATCTGCCAATTCTTTAACAAATCCAGCTTCAACTTTTTGATTTAAACACCTGTGCTTCTTGATTTTATCTAATGACGCCAAAGTCGTATTGAAGATTATTGATTTGCTTACTATAAGTCCATTTCCTTTTCTATCTTCCGTAACATACCCAATACCGTTTTGAATTGCCCTCCTGGCATTCTTAAACTCAATTACCTTTCCATCTAACTTTACAATCCCATGACCTTTTTTTCTGTATACTCCTGCTACTGAACTCATCAGCTCTGTTCTTCCGGCACCCAACAGCCCAGAAATCCCAACAATTTCTCCTTTTTTAAACTGCATATTGACATTGTCAACTATATTTTTCCCCTGGTACACCGGATGCTCGACATAATAGTTCTGTATTTCAAGAATCGTATTACCTGCGACCGTCTCTGTATCAGGATAATAATCCTGCATATCCCTTCCAATCATATAGGACACTAATTTTTCTTGCGTGATTTGATCTGTTGAAACAGTAACAATCTTCTTTCCATCTCGCATCACTGTAATTCTATCTGTCAACTCAAAAATTTCTTCTAATCTGTGGCTAATATAAATAATTGTAATGCCCCGGTTTTTTAATTCCCTTAATATATTAAACAGAACTTCTATTTCTCTTCCTGTAAGAGGAGCTGTTGGTTCATCCAATATCATTATTCGCCCACCCAGCATGATAGCCTTTGCAATTTCTACAAGCTGCTGCTGCCCAATGCTTAAATATTTAACTTTTGTGCGCACATTAATTTCTAAGGCTAATTTTTTTAATATATTTTCAGATTCAGTATAGACTTTTTTCCAATCAATCCCGCTGTTTTTAATTGGCAGATTTCCCAAAAACATATTCTCTGCAACTGTCAGTTCCGGTATTAATGCAAGTTCCTGGTGCACCATTACGATACCTTCTCCATTCGCATCTTTCGGAGTATTCATTTTAGTTTTTCGCCCTTCAATATACACTTCACCTTCATAGGCATGATGCGAAAAACCCCCACTCAGGATATTCATCAGCGTCGATTTTCCTGCACCATTTTCCCCGATAAGTGCATGTATTTCGCCTTGCTTAACCTGTAAATTCACTTCATCAAGCACCGTAACTCCCGAAAATTTCTTCACAATATTTTTCATATCAACTGCATACTTATCACTCACAAAATCATCTCCTTTTTGTGCTGCTATTATTGATAATAAAGCCAAGCGGTTTGACCCGCCTGGCTTCTTAGCTTTTAGTTTTTCTAATAAGCTGAATCCGGATCGTAAATATCCGCTACATTTTCCTCTGTATAACAGGTATTAGGTACATAGAATCTCGATGGCGTAGTAACTCCAGTTGCCTGCTTTGCTGCTAAGTACACAGCCCATTTTCCCATCATTCTTGGATCGTTTGCTACCGTACTTACCACTCCCTTATCTCCATCTTGAATCCATTTTAATACTGAACTTCTTGCGTCTATAGATGTCATTAATATCTCGCCAGTTTTTCCTATAGAATCTAAAGCTGCAACAACACCCTGTGCGCCACCGTCACATGCACAGAATACAACATCAATATCAGGATTTGCCTGTAAGGCATCAAGGGTTTCGTTCATAGCCGGTTCAGGCTGCCAGTTATAGTACCTATATGAAACAATATCCAAATTGGACTTGCCATATTTTTCAAGCATATAGTCGTTATATCCTGCAATCTGTCCCCAACGGCGTAAATCTGACTCCTCTTCCTGTGCAGCTGCCGATAATACAAGTGCTTCTACACTATCAGTCCATCCATTTTTTTCATCATATGCCTTTGCCAATTCAAATCCCGACTGATATCCACTATTTTCAACATCACATGATACGAATGTAAACGGCGCGCCTGCCGGATCTAACGCGCAGTTAACAACCGTAAGGGGAATATTTGCTTCGTGAACCTTCGATACTGCAGGTAATACCCCTGTTGAATGGTATGGATTAATAATCATTGCATCCGGACTCAAATTTACTAATGTTTCAATATCTGCAAGCTGTCTCGTCAAATCATTTCCTGCATCGTAAACAGTAAGCTCAATCCCCAAATACTCCGCTTCTTCTCTTGCCAAGCGAACTAACTGCTCCCACCATTCTGAACCTGCTATATTCCTCTGTGAAAATCCAATTTTCATGCCTTTGAATTCATCTTTTTCGCCAAGCATTTCTTCAGGAAGCGCTTTCAGCTGATCCGGAGTCGCCGAAAAAGCTCCCGCTGAATCCGCTGATACTGTGCTTGTGTTACCACTATCCACTTTGTTATCAGATGCTTGATTAGTCGATGAACATCCTGCTGTAAAACTAATTGCCATAACAGTTACCAGTAATAAACTTAAGATTTTCTTTTTCATATTTATAATCCGCCTTTCTCCGAAAGGCACCGATGGGGTTATGAAACACTTCAAAATCCATCGTCCTTTCGTACTTTCTATGTTATTCTCCTCTTGTAGGTAGCTGACATACTACAGAACCTGAGGAGGTGAGTGGCGGGGCTGTATAGCGGCAACCCCGTATATTTATATAGGTCGGTCACCCGTTAAGGCATCAATGAATGGCGCAAAACAGTAGCCCGTAAACTTATCTCTTCCGAAGTTGACTCGATTTCGCCGGATGACCAGTCCCCGTCAGCCCTACAATTCTTTTTGTAGGAGGTACCCTATGTTTAAAATCTTTCGTAAAAACTGCTGTGGTCTTGATGTCCACAAAACCTGGATCTATGCCTGCATCGGAATTACCGATACAAACGGTCTAACCGAGTACAAGCAAGCTCGCTTCTCATCCTTTTCCAAAGGTCTTAGAGAGCTGTCTGACTGGCTTGCCAAACACTCCTGTACTGAAGTTTGTATGGAATCTTCCGGAAAATATTGGATTCCTGTTTTCAACATCCTTGAAAAGACTTGCTTTGTCACCCTTGCACATCCTAAATACACCAAGCCCCAAAAGGGGAACAAGACTGATCGTAAGGATGCGAAATGGATTTGTGATCTCTTTATGTGTGACATGATCAAACCAAGTTTTATTCCTTCACCTGAAATCCGCCAGCTCCGTGACTTAATGCGTTACCGCTTCAAGCTTACAAACATGCTGATCGGAGAAAAGAACCGTGCCCAAAACTGCCTCACTGTTTCAAACCTAAAGCTTGATGATGTTTTCAGTGATGTCTTTGGCAAGTCTTCCAGAGCTATTACCAACTACATGCTCGACCATCCAGGTGAATGCTTTGATGTTGCTCCTTTTGTTGATAAACGCTGTAAAACTCCCATCGACGAAATACAAGCCGCCGTTGATGGTGCCATTTCCCACGAGCAGGCTATCAAACTCCGTCAATGCCTATCACACATCGATGAGCTTGAAGCCCACAAAAGGGAAATCGAGCAGGAAATACTTTTAATTACAGAACCCTTTTCTGCTGTTTTGGATTTTCTTTATACACTTCCCGGACTGGATTCAAATCCGATGACCGCTATTGCCATTCTCTCTGAGATTGGTCCCGACATGTCGGTGTTTCCGTCATCAAAGAATCTCGTTTCCTGGGCTGGCTGCTGTCCACGCAATGACCAGAGTGCTGGTAAAGTGAAATCCACACGTATTTCCCGTGCCGGTTGTTATTTGAAACCTCTTCTTGTTCAGATTGCCAATGCACTTCTCAAATCAAAAAAACATCCTGAATTTAAAGAGAGGTATCACAGAATCAAGACCCGCCGTGGCCACAAAAAGGCTATTATTGCTATCTGTAAGATGCTTCTGACCGCTATCTGGAATATCTTAAGCAAGCTAGAGCCTTACAACCCGGAAGGTTTTCTAGAGCATCGTCCTGTCAATGAATCTAAGATATTAACAAAGGCACAGGCTCTGGATCTTTTTAGGAAAAGAGGATACACAATAATAGATGATTCAGTTGTAAACTCTTAACCATTATCTTCAATATTAGCTGTCACTATCCACAAATGCGGATGGTTTGTTTGCTGTGCACTTTTTTATTGGTTTTCCTCTACTTTTCTGTTTCAAACTTTTCCCTCTCTTATTTGTTTTTTTATTTACTGTTATAACTTTTCTTCAGTTCTTTCAATAATATCCTGCTGCACATCTTTTGAGAGCTGTGTAAAATATGCACTATAACCAGCAACCCTTACTAATAGATTCGAATATTTTTCAGGCTCTTTTTGTGCCTCCAATAATGTTTTTCTGCTTACAACATTGAACTGCATCTGCGATCCTCCTGCCGCAAAATAACGATCAATCAAACTGACAAATCTCTTTAAACCATCATTTTTATTTATCCTTACATCTGACATAGTAATTTCTCCTTTCACATACCTCACTTAGCATAAATCTGCCGGACTGAATTTCATATTGTATAATGATCCACATGACAGAAGAATATTGTTTAATTTTGCTACCGAAGCAATAGCTGCCGTCGGGCCTTTGATATCCGTTCCTCTCATAGGTGACTGCCCATCTGCGACAGCTGTAAAGGCTTCCCTTCCGTCTGGTGTTGCACCACATACTTTTCCAAAAGGCGTATTACTTGACACTGTACTTGTCGAGCAATGCAAGGTACCGCCAATTGGTCCTCTTCCATACCTTGTATTTTTATATGAAACTAATTCATTTGCTACAAAAGCCAGCATTTCACGGGCGATTTCATCTACTTCGTCAACATCATTTCCATATTTAGGAACAGATAAGCAAAGTGCTTTTATCTGTGCTCCAGTAGGTTTTGTAGTCATATCCTGGAAATTGGTTTCTAATGCATGTTTTAACTGTAGACCTGTGATAATTTTATCATCAAATATCAGTTTCTTTATTGCATATAAACTATTGGCGACATTCGCTGTACCGATTGTCTGCTGTCCTGTTAAATCATATTTTGCACCACCCTGTTTGATGGGTTTACCTCTTGGTATTGTCGTAGTCGGACAACCGAAAATTGCAGCCATCGGTTCTTCCAGACTTTCTTCCCAAACCTGATCGATTGTATTTTCTAAAATAGCTTCCATCTTAATATAATATTTTATTTGATCCAAATAAGCCGCTTTTGCCTCTTCGAAACTTTCGAATGTCGAAAGATCTTTGTTATTGAAATTTTTATGCAAACATATTCCTGTTATCGGATCAGTTCCGTTATATAAAGACATTTCTAATGATTTTGTACAATTTAGCCAAGCCCCGCCTGTTCTTCCACCTAAAAGCCCCGCTGTTCCTGGTTCAACACATCCAATAATACAATAATTATATGCGTCATTTAATTCGTATCCCCGATTCATCAAAGCAGGAATATAAGTTTCATCATTGAAAATTGACGGTAATCCCGTGCCTAATCTTATTACTTCTGCAACCTTCATCTTAAATTCGAAAGGCGTATTTTTATGAAATCTTACAGTAAGTGACGGCTGTGGAACCCTTGTATGATAAGTTGCATCTAAACAAATATAGCTAAGTTCATTTGTCGCATCGCACTTCTTTACAGGATCTTGTCCTCCAATAGTAAGGTTCTGGAACATCGGAACCCCCCGGTAGAAATCCGTATCAATCCAACTACGAACTTTATTACAGGTATAAATCTGCAAAAAGAAATTCTCTGTCAATTCGACCGCAAGTTCTCTGGTAAGTGTACCATCTTTAATTCCTTTTTTGTACATCGGATACATGAACTGATCATATCGTCCAAAGGAGACCCCTGCTCCATTGTCTTCAATCTGGATACAAATATGAACAAAGATTACAAACTGTAATGCTTCTTTAAAATTTCTTGCCGGTTTTCTCGGAACCCAACGACAGGTATCCGCTATTTCCAGCAATTCTTTTTTGCGAACTTCGTCTGTCTCTTTAGCAGCCATTTCTTCAGCTAAAACAGCATAGCGTTCCGCAAACTTGATAATTGCATTTGCACTTATTATGGCTGCATCATAGAAGTCCTTTTTCTTTATTGCATCTGGTTCATGCCAATCAATTTCATCCCTGTATTTTTCAGATTCTTTTATAATGTGTTCAATTCCATTTTCAAACAACCACTGATGATCCGGCGCAAAATGTCCGTCTCCACCTTGAAAATATGTGCCTATGTCAGCTGCCTTTAAATCATAGTGTGTTGTAAGTGCTTCTTTTGGAAGACGTGCTCTCAATGTATCCGTATGGGTTTTTCCTGCCCACCAGGCACACATATCTTTAACATCCGCTTTATCTTCTTCCCTAAGCGTATATTTGTCTGCAGGTCTCTCCCATGGATAATAAGGATTCCCTTTTAAAAGTTCTTCTTCTACCCATTCAACCTCGAATTCCGGAAATAACGGAGCCCACCTTGGATTGGACGTCTGATTACCGGCGAATAGACTTCCTGGCATAATATAAATACTCATATTTTCCAGTACATAATCGATGGCTTTTGCTCTCCTTACAACCGGCACAAGACTCATATTGTCTTTGTAAAATTCTGTTAGGTAATGTCCCCTTTCTGTACAAATACCGTAATCGAACGAAGTAACATATTTATGCAGTTTATCAATTCGTTCCGTTCTTACTGGTTGTGTGTCAATTTGAAAAGAATTCATGTCATTCATTTTTTTATTTCCTCCTTTATTCAGTCGCTTTGTTTAATTTGTATACACATACTATCATCCAAAGGATCTTTGCTCAACTTACTTTCTTTATATCAAGGGGTACAATCTTTAGATATTGTGCATTTACCTTTATTTTTTTATTATATTTTCATTTTACCTATATAAATTGCACAACATGTTTTCCCCTTTCAAAAAGTACTCCTTGAGATTAACCTATTGATAAGTTATAATGTTTTTAATTGAGCTCTTTATGGAAGGATTGATATATCATGTTAAAAGTACTGATAGCTGATGATGAAATTAAAATCTGCAAGCTCATCGAATGTCTTATTGACTGGCAATCAATAGGTTTGAAAATAGTTTCTGTAGTACATGACGGTTTGTCTGCACTCTCTGCTATACACGAACATCAGCCCGACATTGTAATTACAGATATCCGTATGCCGAATGTTAATGGATTGGAACTAATCAAAAAAACCAAAGACATTAATGCAAATATTAATTTTATAATTATAAGTGGATACAGCGATTTCACTTATGCTCAACAAGCCATAAAATATGGTGTAGAAGACTATTTATTGAAACCAATAAAAAAGAACGAATTATTGTCAACTTTAACCAAATTAGTCGAGAAGCATAGGGAACAAAAGACCAAAGAAACAGAAACAAATGACATGCTACAGCAAATACATACAAACAAAGAGATAGTGAAAACATACTTTATCAATGAATTGCTCGATAATTATGAGGTGCCCAATTTCATTCCGAATTTGAATAAAATCAACACTCAATATTATTGTAATTTCAATGATGCGTTTTATCAAATCATGGTGATTCAACCTATATGTATGAATGATGTTCTTAGTGATGAAATTTTAGCTTTCTTTATGTCGAAAGCTACAAGCATTATACAAAAAGAAATCAATTATTTAAACGAGCTTATCATAAGCAACCATGGAGAATTTACATACTGTGTACTCAATGGATCTTACGATCAACTTATAACTTCTGCGGATCCCGCAAGACGCATTCGAAGTGAACTATTAGGACTAAAAGATATTTTTAGCAATTTAAAGATTTATGTTTATCTAAGCTCTGTCTATCAAGGAATCGAGCAGCTTCCTTTATGCATGAAAGAGGTCCTTTTTGCCTCTTATGATAAATTAACTTCCGTATCGTCTATCATACAATATGAACAGAAAAAGGAAAACAGTAACATCAACGCTATTTTAAGTGCTCAATTCCGTAAAGATTTTCTTTTCTCACTTGAAACATTAAACACTTCACGCATATCAAAATTACTAACAGAAACAATGCAAAACATAATCGATAAAAACTTACAAGGTAATGATATATATGCTATTTACACTGAATTGATAGATATGTTTTCATACGGAGTTAAAAATTATAATTTCAATATTGATTACGCTTCCGTAACTCAGAATCTTCTGCTGGAATTCCATACTTTCACTAATCTCACTGACCTGATAAATCATGTTATCGCTGTTATAAACAGTAAAATCACACAATTACAAACAGAAAAACAATTGGAAAATACAAGACCGATCAGATTAGCAAAACAGTATATCAACGATAATTATACCTCTCCTCTGACGCTGGAAATGATAGGCTTAGAAATAGGATTAAATCCTTCCTATTTTTCAAGTATTTTCAAAAAGGAAACCGGGAAAAATTTTATCGACTATCTCAATGCAGTTCGAATTGAAAATGCCAAACAACTGCTAATTGAAAATTCGTTAACTGTCATGGATATCTGTGAAGCTGTCGGTTTCAATGATATCAAGTATTTTACCAAACGCTTCAAAAAAGAAACCGGCTTATCTCCCAGCGATTATCGCAAACTATACTCTTAAAGCAGAAGAGGTCTATTATGAAAAAAGGGTTTTATCTGTCCAACAAAATATTTTATTTGTTTTGTATTTCACTCATACTCAATGTATTTGCTTTTCTATTCCTATTACAGGAGGCCTTTTTAAAACCTTATGCTCTACTGGATAAGGTTGTTATTTTCTGCATGTTGCTCACTCAGTTCCTTGTTAGCCTGCTATTCTACAAATGTTGTTTTTTACCATTTCAAAACACGAAAAAATCATATCTGCTTTTCAGTCAAGGGATTATTTACGAAGAACTTTTTACGGCTGGAAATATGCCTTTTTTAGAATTTGAACTGGCAATGAAAAGGGTTCATCTGTTGCTTAACAAGCAGGACTCTATTAATTTATCAAAAAAACAAGCAGAATACCTCGCACTTCAAAACCAGATCAACCCTCACTTCCTCTATAATACTCTTGAAGCCATCAGAGGTGATGCTCTGTGCGAAGGAATTACCAGTATTGCAGAAACAACAGAGGCACTTGCCTCATTTTTCCGTTACACTATTACTGACACTGGCAATCTCGTTCCTTTAGAAAATGAAATTGAGAATATTCAAAATTATTTTATCATTCAGCAGTATCGTTTTGGAGATAGATTAAAAATGACATTTGACTTTCCTTCAAACGAACCGACTTTGTTGCACCTTCAAATTCCAAAACTGACTTTACAGCCAATTATTGAAAATGCTATTTATCATGGGCTGGAACAAATCAGCAGAGAAGGTATTGTCAATATCAGCTTTGAAACAACAAGAAACAGGCTTTTTATCAGTATCACCGATAACGGTAAGGGAATCCTTCCTGATGTCCTTAAAAACTTGAATGATGCGTTAGAACAGGTCGGAGTGAGTTATGTAAGCGAATCTTCAGCAAAAAGAAGCGGCATAGCACTCAAAAATGTATCCCGCAGAATCAAGCTTTTATTTGGAGATGAATATGGCCTGCAAATATATAGCACTCCCGAATTTGGAACAAACGTCCGAATTGTTCTCCCCAAATTAACCAAAAACGATCTTGATATTCACAAAACAGGAAAGATAAAAATATGAAAGAAGAATCATTCAGAATAGAAAATGCCATTATGAACCGCAATGGACACGCACTCTTAAAAAAAGTGAATTTTCAGCTTTTTTCACAGGAAATCATCGGTCTTATTTTTAATAATTCTGACGAAAAAAATACATTAATAAAGTTTTTGATGTGTGAACTCCCACTGCACTATGGACGCATATATATAAAAGATACCCTTATACATCCCTTTGATTTACCAGAGGCGTTAAAAAAATCTGTATATGTCATAACCAGTCCTACGTCTTTGTGCAAACAGCTAAGTATTCAAGAAAACCTTTATTACAGTGTTTTTCCTTCTTTGTTTATTAGCAAACGGAAATTTTCAAAAAAAGCTCTTGTTCTAATGGAAGAATTTGGTTTTCATTTTGATCCTAATAGCCCCATATCTCAATTAACACCTTGCGAATGTTGCATAATTGAGTTATTGAAAGCTCATGCTTTGAACAATTCTATTATTGTACTTGCTGATATTATCGGTGCCCTGACTCCTAACGAAATACACATTGTGTTTGACCTCGTCGCTAAGTTGAAACACTTAGGACATTCTTTCATTCTCATTGGTTATGAAACAGTACTCTTTGAATATGCTAATACTATTGCTCTGATCCAAGATGGATGCACCATCGGTATTTTCAATCCTTCCGAAATAAAGCCTGAATACCTTCATAAATTGTTTTGTAAATACTCTCTTCCTATTGAGTATAAGAATGCCACCGTTCTTTCCGAACCTATGTTATCTTTTGACGACATATACAGCGATACTCTCCAAAACATCAGTTTTTCACTTAATCGTGGTGAAGTAATGAAAATTATTTACTCCGATGACGATAGTGCACAAGATCTGATTCGAATACTAAAAGGCAACACATCTATCATATCCGGCACAATCAGAATCAACAAGAAAATTTATAAATTGCCACATAACAACAATTCCTTTGAACACGGCATCGGCTTTATCGAAGACAATCCCTTAACAACAATGCTCTTCAAAAATCTTACTGTCTTAGAAAACATGTGTTATCCATTATCGTCAAAAGTCTCTGGATTCTGGATGCAAAACAAATATAAAAAAAGCGTCATAAAATCAACCAGCCACTTAATTAATCCCAAATACCTTAACTTATCAATATCAAAAGTTCCGCAAGACATTCTTTACATAAGTATTTATGCAAAATGGCTTCTTTTCCTCCCCAAAGTATTGATTTGCATTAATCCTTTTTCTATTTCTGATTATCAGATTAATCAGGTTATTAATCAAATGATCCTCCTGCTTACTCAGAAAGGAGTATCCATAATAATCATTTCATCTACATGGCCTTCGCTTTGTACTATCGAAGGTAAACTATATTATTTAACGCAGGGTAAATTAGTTGATCACGAGACACCATAGTTTTAAGCCAATGATATCATGGTCAAAATTCAACGTGAAAATGGGTCAAAAGTATGTATGATTCAACAACATTCCCTGCTTCTCAGGGACAGAGGGGATATTCTTTTCATAAGTAAAAATCCTCGTCACTCAAGTGGCAAACCTATCCGGTAGCCATCCGGATTTTGGTAAAAAATAGAACTATATTGACTATAGATTTACGTCAGCCTTTTCTCTGATTTCAATCTACGTCAATCTAGTCCTATTCTGATTTACATACCTATTCGCTCCAAGCTTTGATTGTCGCTTGCGGGCCTTCGCAATTTTTTCTCTTAACAATACATACGGGGTATAAAACACTATTTATTCAATAACGGATTAGGACTAAGCCGCCCAAGCCCTTGATTTTACCGGACTTTTTTGACCTGTCACAATAATAACACGTTCCCCGGTCGCCGAAATAAGCAAGGCCTTATCCTTCTTCTTATCCCTCAATTCCTCCAGCGCCCTGGTCGCCTCAACCTGCATTTTATTCGGCTTGAATGTATATGTTTTCATTCGTGCCAGCTTCTGATTCACACGGACTTTCCGATTTTCCTGATAGATCTTTTCATACTCACTTATCCACTCTTCCGTCAAAATTTCGGCAGTTTTCCACATAAACTGGAATTCTTCGTTGGTTTCCTTGATTAACTCCCCATCCTCAAGAGATGTCACCTTCAGATTCCATTCTTTATTTGATTTCAATGCATACTGGGTCAGGTTGGAGCTGCCCACTATGAATGTATGTTTATCTCTGTCTGCCCGGTCCTGGAACATATAGCCTTTTGTATGAAAGTGCTCTTCCGTAAAAACTTTGACTTCAAGGTTTGAAAAAGCAAGTAATTCTCGCAGCGCATCCGGTTCGTTAAAAGCCAGATAATCGGTAGTGAGAATCTTCCCTCTGATTCCATTCTTTCCCAATTCTTTAAATGTCTCTTTTAAAACCACGAGACCGCTCTTTGTTATAAATGCAACTGAAAACCAGAAGGATTCGCAATGATTCAGTTCTTTCGCAATATTAGCGAGAACTGTATTTCCCCTTTTTGTATCGTTGAATAGTAGTTTTGGACGCAGTTCTTCTGCGGATTCGAAGCCGCTTTCAATGAAACTTGTTTTTGCTGCGTCTAAAATATTTTGTGCTAAGTTATTCATTTTCCCCGTACCACCTTTCCACTACAATAATACCATATATTGACATTTCACAGAGAATTTTTTTATGTTTTATTAAATTTGATAACCGAAAAAATATTCTTATAGAGTTAGCAAATGGCATCAATATCTCTATCTCTTATTTAATGGATAATGAGGATTTTAAACCTATACGCAACAAAAAAACAGCTGTCTTTCAAGCTGTTTACAATACCTATCCACTCCTTCTGTAAGGGATAGGCCTGGTTGTATTCCGTAAGAAACCTATCCACTATACAGTTGGGAAGTCTTTTGACTTTCTGTTCGGTTACACGGAGACAACCATTGGTTTGTCCCGTATCAAATGCATGTTCCTTCTCCTTCTATCTAATCACCTGTTTTTGCAGTCCGAAAAAATATCTTACAAATCTGCGATTTGCACAATAATTCCAAAAACCGATAAGCATAAGATCCACCTCCTCTCAGGGCGTGCCTGCTTTTGCAAATACCAAAAAGATTCTCAATACAAGTCCGAACAGGAGCAGCATTATCTTTGCTCCCTCTAGAGCTAACTTCAGGATGCTGAGTGCGCTCAACACAATTCCTCTTAAAACAAATGATATACCGCTCCATATGGCTCTCATAAGTAAAGCCTCCCTTCTATGACCAGCTTCCCGCCAGTTCTGCCATTACCTTGTCTTCGAATACTTCCTCTTCAGCCTGGCCTGCTTTTTCTGACTGGGGCAATGCATTCAACCCGCCCAAACGGCTTCCTGCCAGCATCCCTCCAAGAAGACGGATTACTTCATTCCTGGCTTCTGTCATGACGTCCTGTCTCAGTCTTTCTTTCATTTCATCGAACTCAGATCTGGTAACAAATCCCTTTCTGGCTGCCTTTCTTTCCGCACCGCTGATTGTGATGTTTTCCTC
>NZ_FMKA01000031.1 GCF_900096945.1 Anaerobium acetethylicum
TTATACCAAACCAGATGGTTTCATGCTATTTTTATGCCAGTTATTATTGAATTTTCAAGGTGCATAAGCACTTATTCATGTGCGAAGTTTGAGTCTCTAACTTAATCCCAACTGCAAAAACACCCTGTTTTCCTTCTCCTTCAAATAAGATTATCCGAACCGCCATTTCCCCCGACACAGCCGCGTCCGAACTCTCTTCTGATGGTTTGAGTTCCCATCTTAACCTGCACCCCCGTACACTTAAGATTACGGATTTCAAAAACATCAAAAACTCTTATCATTATTTATACTCAACTTAATAATTATTATACACTCAAAACACCTGATGTCAACATTTTTGGAATCTAAAACCATGTAAAATCCGAACTAATTTGCTTAAAAAACACTATAAATCTTATTTTCGGATGATTGTCCAAATTTTGTACGCAATACTTCAACCCTTCTTATCATACAAACATTTGAGGACCTCTGTCGCAATTGCAGTTTAAAACTATCTGGTATCTAACTTCTCTCGCAGTTTTCCAATTCGTTCCATTAGCCTCCCTTTCAACGCTTCCATCTCGTTTTCATCCGCCAGGGCTTCTGCCTGGTAGACCCAGATTTCCGGATCATTGATTCTGAACCTTCCTATAGCGGCCGTCAGCTCGTCACAGCAGGAATCCAGCTCCTTTGCATTCTGCCTGTATTTCTCACGGCTTCCGGCTGCCCTCCTGTATTGCTCCCAGAGGTATTCCAGCTCCCTGCTGCTGTTGATGCTGTATTTTTCATATATATATTCGATGCCATTTGTGGCATTAACATATTGCAGCTTCGCCTTATTCAGAAATTCTATGGCTCTGTTCATGTTTATTTCTGTTTTTGCCAGCTCAAGCTGGTTTTGCCTCATTCTGACCAGCGTCCAGGCTGCTGTCAAAGATGCTCCCAGGATGGCTGCCAGGATTCCGATCCTGGTGTCGAACCCCGCCATCAGCTGCATGGCCGCCAGAATCAGTATAATCACCACCATGGCCGCAAAGGCTGTTATGGCAATTGCCTTGATATCCCTGATTTTACTTAACAGCTCTTTCAGCCTGCCTGAAAGGACTCCCTTTTCGCCTTCAAGCTGCTGCATGTCCCTTTTGATCTGCAGCTGTTTCTTTTCTGCCGACTGAAGCTCCCTGAGTATTCCGGGGATTTCGGGTTCATGTTTTTCTATAAACAGCATCTGACTGTCAGAAAGGTTCTCAGAGCCTGACTGATATTTTTTTCTTTCGCTGCTTAGCCTGACCAGCCTTTTTGCAAGTTCGGCCAGGTGCCTCTTTTCCGCTTCCGGAAGGTTTTCAATTTCCTGGATATCCGTAACGTATCCGATAACCATCTGGTATTCGGTCTTTGCCTTTTCCAGTTCACTGGCTGCTTCCATTTCTATCTCCGGCGTCAGTGTCTTTTCATCCGCAGGAATGTGCCTGCCGCTCTCAGCAGATGATGACCCTGTCTTCTTTTCTTCTGATTCCTTAGCGGTTTTCCGCCATCTAAATAATTTCATACTATACCATGTCCTTCCTTATAGACCATGAGAAAGGGCACAAACCAAAACAAGTACTTTTTCACGCCTCGGTATCCCTGTATTCTTTTTTCCATTCATTTACGATTTCATCGAATTCCCTGCAGCTTTTTGTGATTCTGCCCTCACGCCTGTCCTTTTCTGCCGCGGAGATCCTTTTTCTCATGCTGCTTTCTTTTTCAGACTCATTTATTTCTGCAAGCAGCTTTTCAAACCTGACGACGATCTGGGGATCAATGTCTTCATCTTCAATGACCCGGGCATAGGTGTCGACTGGGGCAGTGAATCTCTGGGCGCACAGGTAATTCATGCAGGTCTCCTCCGCCGGTTCCAGGTCATAGGATTTCCGGAACGCCTCCGCAGCCCTGGGAAACAGGAAGAGGCCGGCATAGGCAGCACCAATGTTGTTCCAGATTGCAGCCTGCTGCTCCCTGGACCAGTCCACGGGGGCATTTCTCAGTATTTCACTGTATATCTGTATCGCCCTTTTATTCTGTCTGTTTGCCATGTAGGAATCACCCTTGCACTTGAGCCGGGCTTCTTTTGTCTGCCCTTCTGTTGCGACAAGAATGTCCACCAGCCGCTGCACTTCCTCAACCGGATAATAACCGGTTTCCTGGTTGATGGCACGCAAAAGCTTCTTCAGGCCATCTGGCTTTCCGATAAAATCCCGGATTTTTATAGCAAGTTTTACCTTATCAAGGGCTTCTTCAATCCAGTCGCACAATTCCTCGCTGAGAATCTCTTCGTCTATCAGATAAATATTGTGCTTTATGTAGTAGCACAGCTCCTCCAGCGAGTAGATGTTTGTATGAGTTCCTTCAACTAAAAATGGAATCTTCGCAAGCTTTCCATTGCATAAAAACAGTCCGCCCATAATCTGATCCTCCAGTCTGTCGTATTTTTGACTTCATCCGCATATTCGTCCATTTGCATGGTCATATGATACTATAAATGACGAAGTCCTGAAACGCTGCTCATCTCTTATAAAAGAGTGATTTTATATCGCCATTTTCTTCCGGTCCCGGGAAACAGTTCTCCGAAGCCAAGATCCTCAACTGTTATATCAATTTCCCTGCGTGCCGAAAAGGACAGATCCATCCTCATTCTGGTAGTCATCGGAGGCCTTTTCGGCAGATTGTCAAGCGCAAGGACTTGTGTTGCTGCTTCAGCCCCCATAAGGGGAATGATACGAAGCCTGATTTCCCGTGTATCATCGAGGATAAACTCACAGGATGCGCCTGCATCGTACCAATGCCTTCCGCCTTCAACAAGTGGAAAAAGCTCTCTTTCTGCGCCCTTTTTCACTTCCACTGCGATATTGCTGCTGACCATGTGTTCGCCAAGATACAGATACTGCTGCCTTCCTGTTTCAAAAAACTTGTCCCGTGCCGCATAACAAGCCCCCTTTGTATACAGGTTGCGTCCGCCAAATACCCGGCGGCCCATGCAGAGGTAATCCATTGATTTCCTGAGCCTGGTTTTGTCAAAGCATCCGCCGATCAGGTAGACGCCTGACACTACTTTTTTATTAAATTCAAGTCCTATGATCTTTCCGAATTCGGTATCCGGAGTTGCCGATTTGCCTGAGTCGTCTGGAAAGATCTGTCTTTCCTCCATGCTGCCGTGGTTTTCTCCTTCTGCCCCATAAGGCCAGTCATAGTAGTTCTCACTGATTGTAATGGCTGCAGGAAGGGTCTTCTGATTCATGCGCAGGTGATAGGCCATCATTTTCCTGTCTCTGCACTCGAACAGAACGACATCCTGCTTCCATATTTCTATCGGCTGGTTCAGCACATAACTTAAGAAACTCTCCTTGTAATCCTGGATATAGATTTTAGTTTCACTGACGTAAAGTTCTGCCGTTGCCGCCCTGATGATCCTGATCACATCCCCGTCAAGGCTTTCAAAGGTGAACATGACTGCGGCGATCTCCGCCCCGCCTGAAGCGGTCTTTACGAGACTGAACGTCTTTTTCAAAAAAAGTCCCAGAAGCCTTACCGGGTCTTCCTTTCTGTTTTCCCCGCTGTTTTCCTGACCGCTTTCCTCCCTGCTTTCCGCTTCTGCAGGATCCTGTTTCCTGCAGTTTGAAACCAGGTTCCCTGCAAGTTTACAGTCCCCCCTTGCGGCAGCTTTAACCGCCTCATCTCCATAAAGCCACTGTCCGCTGCTATCCAACTGGCAAAGCGCTGCAGGAATCTGAAACTTCTCAACCCCGACCACGGGTGCAACCGATTCGGGTTCTGTATTTTTCCTACAGAAGCTGATCTGGACTGACTCTTTACCAAAATCATACCCCACCACGATTGTATTTTCCTTATTCTCAATACCGGCAGTTCTGCTTTGTATTTCTTTCATGTTCACAACAGCCCTCCTCCATCTGCCAATCATGTCTCTTTTTACATCATTTTAAATATATGCTCCACTATGTATTTCTGCTTTTCATATTTATCGGCAAGCCTTGCCAGCGTGTTTTCATCCTGAAGGGAACGGCTCACCATCATGTCATTGATGAGCTCGAACCTGCTTTCCTGGCTCTCCATGCTGATTTCCGTCTTCCTGATCTTACCGCTTTTTATGAGCTCTTCACCCGTCGGGGTCTCTTCTGAAATATAATATCTCAGAACTTCTCCATAGAAAAGTATGAAATGCTTTACAAATATGCCCCCATGCAGGTTCTCCATGACCTGAGCGGTATACCTGTCGCCGTCCTCTTCCATTCCTTCTATCAGATAATGGATGACGACCCGGTTGGCCGGATCAGCCTTGTATTCAACAAAAGTCCTGTCCTCAATGTAATAAGGTGCAATAAGGCTTTCTTCAAAATCCTTAAAAAATCCGAAGCACATTTCCCTGGACATGTATTCTCTCAGAAGAAAACGGGCGATGATTTTTTCTTTCCCGTTCAGTTCTTTCTTCGCTGCATAATGTTTCAGGAGGGCCAGACGGCATACGTCGTTCATAGGTTCGCCTGCCTCGTATTCCCTGGCTATAAATCCGTATATTTCATCAGAAATTTTCCTGTCTTTCATGAAAGCGGCATGGGCATGGTAAGAAAGGTAGGCCAAAATGATCTTCTCCTTCCCTCCCCTTCTGTAATAGCTGTCAAACACCTCTTTCAGCTCGCTGCGATATCCTGCATAAAGGCTCTGGAGTATCAATTTCTCAGTCAGCACCTCGTCGTCAATTTCAAAGCATTCCGCAGCCTTCCAGAGATCAGACAGGACATCGGTAGGGCCTTCGTAATACTTTTCCAGGTACTTCAGGATGGTGGATTCGTATTTTCCTTTCCTGAAGACGTAGCTGCAGAGCTTGAGGAGAAACGGGTCGTATTCTCCGTTGTTCAGGTATATCTTTCTTGCGCACAGTTTCAGAAGGAGCTTGACTCCGATGCCCTCAGCGCCGTACACCCTTATGATTTCGAAGGCTTTATCATTTTCCTCCGATATGATGAGGATTTCCACCGCTCTTCCCCTGTCGGAAATCGTGAGCATGGAATAGTCCAGATTCATCAGGTATTTCGAGTAGACCCTGGTCTCTTTCCGGTCGTAGATTTCATGTATCATCTGCCCGATTATGCGTTTTTTATAGGCAGGCTTAATAACAGGCGAATCAATTGCCCGATTGAAGAGGCTGAAGCTGTTGTAAAAACTCTCTTCCTTCAGCCTTCCTGCCGCATACAGATAGATGAGCGCCCTTACATCCACCTCTTCCAGGTCAAAGCACTTCCAGTCCAGCTTCTCCTCACGGATGAGCCTTGTCAGCGTATAGGGTACCGTGTCCACAAATCTGCTGCCATCGGCATCCTGAAGGATGATGCCATGGTTCTCCGTATAGATCTGAAGGTAAGCCCTGCCGTCGGAAACCGGATATACGGATTCCCCCTGGAACTGCCCGTGGGTGACGACCACGCTTCTTATCCTGCTGTTCGTGCACTCAAGCCTGTATGTGAAAATAATCTCAGAAAGAGGCTCCCTGACCTTGGCAGTGATTGTCTCTGGTCCCAATCCGGTTTCATAGATATATGCAAGATCCTCGTTGATCCTTTTTTTCTTAAGCTCGTCCATCATGAACCGTTCTATATGCTTCCAGTAATTCCTGTACATGACAGGATTCTCTTCTCTGTACCTCATGACGCTTGCATAGAGATATGCCTTTTTCCTGCTGTCCAGACTGTTGTTGTAGACGAAATACATGAGTATTGCCTGGGGCAGCTGACCCTTATATCCGAAGTCTATGGAATCCATGTAATATTCGTAAAGCCTGGTTATTTTCAGGTCTTTTTCGATACCTTCCTCGTACCAGCGGAAATATTTTTTCCCTACCCGGTTATTCCTGATCAGAAAACTGCAGACTGCAGACAGAGAGTCTGTCTCCGGAAGCTCCTTATAGCACTCCTCTATGATTTTCTGAAGCAGAGAACCTGTATTCCGGCACTCCCGCAGGATACCAAACACCTGCCCTGCTACATCCTTCGTCATCTGCTGGTTCTTCACGGCCCAGAAAAGTACCTGGAGTTCGAATGCGCCGATTCTGATCATCAGGAGCGGATCATCCTTTATGATGCTGTATGCTTCCAGATACAGAAACGGACTGCGGCATCCCTCCGCAAACATCATCTCCAGCCTTTTCAGGCTTTGATCCCTGCTTTCTTCCGGATCCTGATCGAGCCCAGGAAAAAACAGATGGATACAATCCGCTGCCTTCCTGTTCTTTTCCGCAAGGCCAAACTGCTCCTTCAGCAAAGCAAACCGCTGCAGCTCTTCTTCCGAAAAAAAGGAGCCGGATCCATTGCCGCCTTCTATTAATGCTTCAAGACGTTCTGCCGCTGCCTGGGAATCCCTGACCCATTGGTTCAGGGAAGTCTTTTTCAGTCTGAATGCCAGATAAAGTTCTGCAAGGTGTCTGAGCACGGACCTGTACTCCCTGAGCGTTTCCGGTAAACGGGGCTTTGCCTGAGATACAGTCACTTCAAATGCGAGCTTCTGGTAAGGAGTTGCAAAATAAATCCTCCCGAAATTTTTCCTGTTATACAATTTATCTTCGTCGATGATGTATCCCAGCTCAAATATGCTTCCCAGAAAGTCATCCGTTGTTATATGCTGCTTCTCAAGCCTTATGAACGGCGCATCCGTCCATATGTCGACGTTCACATAGCCCCAGGCCTCTTTCTTTATGATGATCTTTTCCCGAATCATACCTGTTATGTGATCAAAGCTTTTCGCATTCCTGTCTATTTCAATATTCACGATATGCTTTTTCCTGACAGCGATCAGAAATTCCTCCATATACTGCTCTTTTACAGGAGGTTTTGACAGCACCTCATAAACCGCCAGGTGTTCCCTGTCGGTAATGATTTTACTGAATGCCGGTGATTTGAAAAGTCTGAATGCCTCATCCCAGCGGGATGAAGCCAGATTTGCGAAATGGAAAAGATTTTTAATCTCTCCTAAAGATGAATTCTCATAATATTGCATGACATTTATGCTGAAGGGTATCACATACTCTCCGCAGTTGCATACCACACAGATTTCCCCTGTGTAGTCCTGGCCTTCGGCGAGCCCGCGGCTGTCGAAGGTATAAAAAATCTCTTCCCTGATGCCGCAGAAATCGGAGCTCTCAAATTCCATCCTCATGCTCGAAGAATAGATATTGCCCCTTACCTCTTTTCCGCCCAGGCCTTCTAAAAAAAAGCTTCCGGAACAGGATTCCCCCACTTTCACCGAAGCTGAAATTTTATCTTCTGAAATCAGTACTTCCGGGCGCCTGTATTCAAAAACGCCTTCTGCCAGTTCTTCCGCATTATTCCACAAATCCTATCACCCGCTCCTAAAGTAAGTTGATTTTTTAGTAAATACAGTTATAATAAAATTATAACACTATACTGTAAAATAGTGCAAGCAACCTGGCGAAATTGACTGAATAGTAACTATAATATAATAAAAAAGGCGGTAATAAATATGATTCAGCATACAGATCATTTTCATGGCAGCGATTTAGAGAAAATCGAGGCAGTATACCACATAAAAAAAGAAGACATCACAAGTTTCAGTGCAAATGTCAATCCCCTCGGGGTCTCCCCAAAGCTCCGCAAGACTCTTGCCGAAAGGATAGATGCCATCACCTCCTATCCTGACAGGGAGTATACCTCTCTGCGCAAATGCATAGCGGCATATGCGGACACCGACTACCAGAATATCATCGTGGGGAACGGTTCCACCGAGCTGATTTCCCTGTTCATCCAGATCAGGCATCCTAAGAAGGCCCTCATCATCGGTCCTTCCTATTCCGAATACGAAAGGGAAATCTCGCTGGGAGGCGGCACTTCCCTGTATTACCCGTTAAAAGAAGAGGATGATTTCCAGCTCGATATCAATGATTTCAGGGAACATCTTTCCGAGAACCTCGACCTGCTCATTATATGCAACCCGAACAATCCCACATCGACCTCGATCCCGTCAAGCCATATGCGGATGATACTTGACAGCTGCAAGCAGCATGGCATCTTTATCATGATCGACGAAACCTACGTGGAGTTTGCTCCTGACTTCAACGACACGACCTCTGTGCCGCTGACCAACTACTACAATAACCTGATCATCCTGAGAGGCATTTCAAAGTTTTTTGCCGCTCCCGGACTCCGTCTCGGATATGCGATAACCGGGAATGCAGACCTCATCAAGGAAATCAACGGAAGGAAAAACCCCTGGACCATAAACAGCCTGGCTGAAATCGCAGGCGAGCTTATGTTTACAGACACCGAATACATCAATGCGACCAGAAAACTGATTTCGGCAGAACGGGATAAAATCTACAGCCTGCTTTCTAAAACCGAAGGGCTCAAAGTATACAAGCCTACGGCTAATTTTATCCTTGTGAGGATACTGGCTGACAACGTGACCTCACGCGACCTTTTCGAAGCAGCAATCAAGAAGGGGCTCATGATCCGCGACTGCTCTACATTTCCGTTCCTGAGCGACAAATACATCCGCTTCTGTTTCATGATGCCGGAGAAGAACGATGAACTGATCAGATGCATCCTGGACACCCTGGAGGCTGCCAGGCATCAAACAGCCGGGCAGTAATTACATCATAGAAACATCCTGGTAAACCTGCTATTCTTTCACTTTGCACAGAACATCCTGAGTCAAAACATAAAGTAACTATTCAGGACTACGTCCTTCATAGTCATACAAGAGGCACACAAATTGTAAAATCAGCAATTTGGCGCACAAATGTCTCGGATTTTTATGCAAATTCAGCATAAAAACACTTCGCGAGACAGGGATTCTGAACAGTTACAACATAAATATCCAATCATGTAACCAAAACCAATGTCAGGGCATTGCAGTCATGCAGAAATGCAGGATTGAATGCCGGCCACGAAACAGTTTCCAGACAATAAGGAGGGTTAAAATGGGTAGAATTGAAAATCAGGTGGCAATTGTCACCGGTGCTGCAAGCGGAATGGGAAAGCAGATCGCGATTCTGTTTGCGAAGGAAGGTGCGAAGGTTGCCGTGTCCGACCTCAATCTTGAAAAAGCACAGCTGGTCGTCGAGGAAATCGAAGCAGCAGGCGGAACAGCATTTGCAATCGTTGCCGATGTCTCAAAAGAAGCAGATGTGCAGAACCTGATCGACGGCACCGTCGAAAAATACGGGACGCTGGATATTCTTGTTAACAATGCCGGCATCATGGATAACTTTGAACCTGTCGAAGCTGTTACCGATGACCGATGGGATAAGATCATGGCCATCAATGCAACCGGGCCTATGAGGATGATCCGGAAGGCAATGCCTGTTTTTAAAGAGAAGAAGCACGGCATTATCGTGAACATCGCATCTGCAGGCGGGCTCTACGGCTCCAGGGCCGGTGTCATATACACAGCATCTAAGCATGCCGTAATCGGCATAACCAAGAACGTCGGTTTCCAGTATGCAAATCTTGGAATACGATGCAACGCCATCGCTCCCGGTGCCGTGAATACCAATATCGGTACAACCATCTATGCACCGAATCAATTTGGCATGGAACGCGCCATGGCAGGTATGAGCCTGTCTCCAAGGACCGGCGAACCTGAAGAGATCGCCAAAATCGCGCTTTTCCTTGCATCTGATGATTCCAGTTTCGTGAATGCTACAGTGCTTACAGCTGACGGCGGCTGGACTGCATACTAGATCTATGTGACAAAAAGCTCCGAAAAACCAATAGATTTTTGGTTTTTCGGAGCTTTTAACATGCCATCGACATCACTTCCAGCCTTGGGCTCAGCACCATCTCGATATATTCCATCGCATTCTTGCAGGCTTCAAGCGCCTCCTCATAAAATGCCTCGTTCTCCCGCAGCCTGCTCTGCTGGATAAAAACCCTGGCTATTTCTCCCTCATATGTGTGCAGGGAAACCGTGTAATTCCTTGTATCCACCCTGTACTGCTGCCTGATTCCGTATATAAGCAGCGCACATTCATAGCGGATTTTCTCGTTAATTCCTTTTCCTTCCATTCTTGCATATCTTTTCAGGCAATTCTTTGCATGATCATAGATTATATTTTCCATGTTTATTTTTTCAATCCTGGACGTTTCCATTTCTCCTCCTCTATCTTCTGTTCAATTCATTGTTTTTCATTTCTCTTCGTCCCAATGATATCTTTTTCACATGTTAAGTACAAGGTTTTTTCTGTTATATCTGTGTAAAGTTTCCATTTTATGTTGCTATTCGCAGATTAAACAGCTGCCAGCTATTCAGGGCCGTTCTATATATCTTTACCAGCTTCCGCTTCCAAACTCTTCACAATCTCTTCGCACAACTCATGTGTCGCCAGGCTGTCTTCGTCTTCCTCCATGTAACCGTCTGTTTCAACGACATCCTTAAGAAAGCGGTCCGTAATCTGATGGAATCCTCTCCTGAACAGGACAGGCTCCCAGTCGCCAAACTTATGCTTTGTCTCGGCTCCTCCCTGAAAAACGGTAAGCTCGTTGATATCCTCGATAATGCATTTTTCACCAGGGCAGATATACTCGATTCTTTCCTCTTTCTTGCCCGATTCCCTGTTCATGATCCCGATGGCCGTTCCGCTACTGCCTGCCAGCTGGAGTACGACCGAATACAGCTGGCCTCCCTCTGTCTTCCCAGCAACATTCCAGGATGCCATATCGTCACCAAGCAGGCAGCGGATGGTGTCGACGACATGGATAAAATCATTGAATACATAATTTCGGATTTGTGCCGGAAGATGCGTCCTGTTTTTCTGGTGGATCACCACATCAGGCTTCTCCAGTTCAAGAAGCCCCTTAATCATAGGAGCCTCTCTCCTGTTGAACCCGACACGCAGAATCCGATTCTTCTCCTTTGCCAGCCCGAACAATTCCCTTACCTCTTCAATATGAAAAGAAACCGGCTTGTCAACATAGACGTGAATGCCATTCTCCAGAAGTTCCCTGCACAGTTCAAAATGCGCCTCTGTTGCAGCATGAACAAAAACAGCAGCTGGACGGCACCTGATCAGTTCACTGATGTCTGTCACATAGGCAGTCCCCCGGTAGGTTTTGGCCAGTTCCATCAACAGCTCCTCGTTTCTCGAACACAGCACGATATCCAATTCCTTTTTCCTTGCAAGAACCGGCAGATAGGCCTTTTGGGCAATATCGCCGATTCCAATCATTCCTATTTTCATAAACTGTCTCTCCTGTTTTTCTGTTCAACTGTCCGCAAACGGGATTCGTCCATCACACAACCCTATGCATCCCTGCCGGTTTCCTCTGCCGCCTTTTCCACAATTGCCTGAATCATTCCTGCCCTCTTCCTATTAGACCAGTTTACGATTCCGGCTGAAACCACACATGCACCTTTGCTGCTGCATGCAGCCTTCATCTGGCCCACTGCACGGTTTCCACCCATCCATGGATACGGGAAAAATTCTGTCATGAAGCAGATTGCTTTTTTCCCTTTAAGAGACTGCACCTGGAAAAGATATGCCTTCATCACCGGCGATAAGGATGCCCCATGCACCGGGGCCCCGAAGATCAGGTAGTCGTATCCGGCTGTTTCCGGCACCGTCTTCAATTTGATTTTTGACGGATCCGGTTGTTTTTCATCAACTGCCGTGACCTGTTCCAATTCGACGGAATATCCGGCAGCCGAAAGCCTCTCCTTAATTTGATTGGCTACGGAAAGAGTGTTCCCTGTCTGAGAATGTATGATAATTCCTATTTTCATGATTCCTTCCTCCTTATATCTGTATGTCGGTAGTCAAACCACTCCACGCAGGAAGTTTGATTTTTTATATTACATTCATTTTATTGTTGTTCAACAATATTGTCAAGATTAACGCATTTGCCTGAAAATTGATTGTTTTCATATTGTTTTTTTATCCCTCTGGAGTATAATCATAATATAGGGAACATTGCTGGCAACCAACCGGTCTCATCACAGACTGGTGTCCGTGCACTGGCTGCATTTGTATAGTGAGGTGAAAATCATGTTCACGAACAAAAGACTTACACAGGCCTATCAGGAAGCCAAATTCGAATATTTTGACAAGGATTCCAAATACGTATTTTTCAGCGATTCCCACAGGGGGGATGACAGCTTGTCTGACGAATTTTCAAGGAATCAGAATGTCTTCCTGTATGCCCTTGACTACTATTACAAAAACGGCTACACCTATGTAGAGGCTGGTGACGGCGATGAGCTTTGGGAGCACTCGACGTTCAAATTCATCCGCTCAGCCCACAAGGATGTATTCACTTCGATCAAACGTTTTTTTGATGACAGACGTTTTATCCTGCTATACGGCAACCACAATATACATTTGAAGAAAAACATATATACCCGCCTGAACTACGATCATTATTATGATGAATACAACGGCCAGGTATGCGAACTTTTCCCGGGTGTTATAGCATGGGAATCCCTTGTCTTGAAAAACCGGGATACCGGGCAGGAAATACTGACTGTCCACGGACACCAGGGAGACTTTATGAATGACCAGCTCTGGGTGGTGTCCATGTTCATGCTTAGATATTTCTGGCGGTTTATGCATATTGTCGGTTTCAAGAACCCTGCAAGTCCTGCAAAAAGCCAATACAAGCGCCACAAGATAGAGCTGGCATTCAACAAATGGATCCAGCTGAACAGAATGATGCTGATCTGCGGTCATACCCACCGACCAAAGTATCCGAAAAGCGGCGAACTCCCCTACTTCAATACAGGCTGCTGCATACATACGCGCAGTATAACCGGCATAGAAATCACGAACGAGGAAATCATGATGGTTGACTGGAGGATCAGGGCTGACGAAAACGGAAGCCTGCAGGTTCTCAGGACTATAGTCCGGGGACCGGATCCTATCTCTAAGTTTGATTTCAACAATAATCCTGATTTCGACAGCATCATTTTGGGGGAGGATTCTAAAGACGAAGAAACCTAGTTTTTTATAGTTCCTCAGCTTCCGTTCTTTTTTATCATAAGCAGAAACCGGGCTGCCAGTATAAAGGATTGTTTATACTGGCAGCCCGGTTTCTTTTTCGTCATCTACAGGATAGATACGACAAATATATTTGTAAGATCTAACATACTGTCATTTTCCAAAATCCACTTCCGGAACCTCTTCAGACCCTTCAGCAGCTTCAAAATATTCCCTCTTTTCAATTCCGATCAGACCAGCAATAATCGAAGTAGGAAAGGTCCTGATTTTACGGTTCAGTATCTCCACTGAATCATTATAATCCATCCTTGCTACTGCAATCCTGTTTTCTGTTCCTTCCAGCTGCGTCATAAGATCCTGGAAGGTCTGGTTCGCTTTCAGATCCGGATAGGCTTCCACTACAACACTGAGCTGTCTCATTGCCGCAGTAAGCTCGCTGTCTGCCTCAGAGACTTCACCTACAGTGGTCGCAGTTGCAAATTTATTACGTGCTTCCACTACCGCGGTCAGGGTCTCCTGTTCAAAAGCTGCATATCCTTTTACAGTTTCTACCAGATTCGGAATCAGATCATATCTTCTCTGAAGCTGGTTCTCTACCTGAGCCCATTGCGAATTGGTAGTTTCATCCAGCTTTTGAAGGCTGTTGTAGGTACCGACACCAGCAGCAATTATGATAACCAGCAAGACCACCAGAACAATTCCAATTATACCTGTCTTCTTCATACTGTTTCCTCCTTTGCGTTTCAGTCAAATTACCATCTGCCTGAAGAACCGCCTCCGCCGGAACTGCCTCCGCCGAAACCGCCTCCACCTCCAAAGCCACCTCCGCCGAAGCCGCCTCCGCCGAAGCCACCCCCATGGAATCCTCCGCCACCGATGCCACCTCCAAAGCCACCCCGTCTGCCTCTTCCAAAGAACGAACTCAATATTATCATAATAACGATAAACACAAAAATGACTGCAGTAAATGGTGAGAAATCAGAAACAGAATCCTCCTCCTGATATTGCAAACCATATTCATCACTGATGTTCAGATCATATTCACCGCTCTTTTCAAGGTAATAGACGGTATTTGCCACAGCCTGCCGGATTCCGTTATAATAATCCGATTCAGTAAAATATGCCGGCATAACTTCGATTATCCTGTCAGCCGTAATGTCCGGTATGACCCCCTCAAGTCCGTAGCCCACCTCAAGCCTGAATTCCCGGTCCTCAAGGCTGATCAGCAACAGCAGGCCGTTGTTTTTATCCTGCTTTCCAAGCCCCATCTCCCTGAACATCCTGACAGCAGACTCTTCGATATCTCCGCCTTCAAGGTTCTTTACCGTGACCACGGCAAATTCTATCGTGCTCTGCTTTTCCAGGGAATCCAGTATCTGTTCAAGCTGTCTTTCCTCCTGATCTGTAAGCATGCCGGCATTATCCGTAACAAAGAGATCATCCTGAATATCTGCATAAGCTGTCATTCCTCTTAACAATAAACAAAGCATTGAAAAAACCAAAACTATCCTTTTCAAGTCTCCACCTCCGTTTCTCTCAATGCTTCCTGCCATCGGATTACGAAATACGGGACGCTACCTGAGGGCCGGAACAAGGAGTACCGAAGATGAGGAATGCCTTGCCACGTTCTGGCTGACACTTCCCAGAAAAAATTCGTTGACAAACCCGCGCCCCTGGCTTCCCATTACAGTCATAGTTGCTTTTCGTTCCCTGATAAGCTGGAGAATCTCAACTGCAGGAATCCCATAAAGCAGATGGATGTCTACATCTGCACATCCTTTCTGCATAAGTATCTTTTTCAGTTCCTGAAGCCTTGCCGCATCTATTTCATTAAATTCCGCAACCCTGCTGATCAGGTGAGGGTTTATTTTCACCATATCCTGCACATGCACGATTGTTACTTTTTTCACACCGCTCTCTACCATCTTCACGACATATTCAAAGGCTCTCCAGGCGTTATCGGAAAAATCAGTCGCATACAGGATGTGCTCTGTCAGGTCGCACTGCTCTAATGCTTTAAAAGCTTCTGCCGGATCTGCACACTCCTCATCCTGACCAACAGGAACCCTGAGAAGCAATACCGGCTTTACCGCATAATGGATCACATCATGGGCTGTTCCTCCGAACAGGTATTCTCCAAGCATTGACTGATCCGGGGCAGCTGCCACGACAAGGGAACATTCTTCCCGTTCCGCCATGCAATTAAGTTCCGTTCTCATACATCCGGAAACAAGTCTGGTTTCCACGCTGTATCCCTGAGAAACCATCACTGCTTTCTGCTTTTCAAGATCTTCTCTTAGGATGTCTATGATAAAATTGGAAATTTCAACCGATATTTCATCAGGATTAAAACATTTCATAATTATGCATTCTTTCGCACCGAGTTTTTTTAATCCATTCAGACAATACAGCATTTTTTGTGCGGCAGGCGATGTCTCTGAAGCAATCATTATTCTTTTAAACATTTCAAATCCTCCTTCTTCGGAAAAGGATATACATAATCCCTTTCACAGCTACCTGTAAAATCCCAGGATATTTCTGATTACTTCCTGTACTTTCTTTACGGTCCATTGAATAGTCGGATTACATCTGTATCCAAAGCTAATTAACGCACATATCTGATTTTTAATAGTTGTTTTCAGCCTATATCCTTATATTATCCCCCATTCGTTTCTTTGTCAACCATACTTATTTACCTGATCAACTTATTTCAGCCAGCCCCTTTAAACGGTATTCGACTGGGTTGCCTCAAATCAGCCCTCCGCACAGCAAAATGGCCCTCGGGATTGAGGGCCATTTTGTTATTATTTCTCTTTTAATCTTTTTTATACAGAAATCGTTCCGGCAGATTAACCCGGAAGGCTTTTGCAAGGTCCCTGAAATTCTCGTCTGTTATCGTCTGGAGTTTTGCGGGGTTCATGGCCAATACTTTGGTGAGGATTTCCGCCGATTTTTCTACAGTATGCATGAGTCCGAAGGTAAGGTCGAAATCTTCGCCCGAGCAGAACATTCCATGATGCGCCCAGATGGCGACATCATACTTTTCCATAAGCCTGCTTGTCTCCACGGCTATTTCGCGGCCGCCTGGCACCATCCATCCAATGACACCAACGCCATCTGGAAAGACTACAGGACATTCTGTCGCCATTTCCCAAAGTTCCCTTGTAAACACCTCATCAGTCAGCGGAAGTACAAACGTTAATGCGATCACGTTTGTTGTATGGGCATGATAGATGACCCTGTGCTTTCCTTCAGTCACTCTTTTTTTGACCTCATGATTCATCAGATGTGTAGGCAGTTCGCTTGTCGGCGTGCCGCCTTCCACAAGCCCCCACCTAATACGGTAGTTCTCACCTTTTTCATCAAGTTCGATGATGGCGATACAGACTTCAGGATCCACAATGATATTTCTGAAATATTTCCCGCTGCCTGTAACAAGGAAAAACTCTCCGGCAAGACCCGGAACGCCAGCTCCGATTGAAGTCCATTCACCCGGGGCATTCAGCCTCGATCGGATGCTCTCCACTTCGTCAGCCTTTATCCTGTAGGACAGATTTCCGCCATTTCTCTCATGCCACCCCTGTTTGAATCCATCATCTGCCATTTTCACGAATGCCTTTACAAACTTTGAATCTAAAATCTTCATAGTCAGGATCCTCCATTCTTCAATTCCTTCTACATTAACGGGCCAAATAATTAAAAAGTATATTTTGTAATAGGGAATGAATCGAATACTCCCTGTCTTGCTGCTTCGATTGTTTCATATTCTCCTGCCTTTAGCATCTGTGCCAGGATGTTTCCGATTGCCGTTGCTTCTGTCGGGCCTGCATAGACAAACTTCCTTGTGCTCTTAGCTGTCAGCTCGTTCAGATAGCCCGCATTGGATCCGCCTCCTACAATATGGATTCTGCTGTAGGTCCTTCCGGTAATCGCTTCAATCTCTTTTACGGTCTCAGCATAACTGTCTGCAAGACTCTGGTAGATGCATGCGGCAAGTTCACCGATGGTAGCCGGCACAGCCTGGTCTGTATCCCTGCAGTACTGCTTGATTGCCTCTGTCATATTGTCAGGAGACAGGAAGCAGGCTGCATTTACATCAACTCTTGATTTAAAGCTGTCAGCCTCAACTGCCATCTCGCAGAGCTGCGCAAAGGAATAGGCATCATTCAGTTCATGTCTGACAGACTGGATCATCCAAAGCCCCATGATATTCTTCAGGTAGCGGAACCTGTAGTCAATGCCGCCCTCATTTGTGAAATTGGCATTTCTGCTTCCCATGCTGCTGTCAGCTTCCATCCTTTCGATCCCCATAAGAGACCAGGTTCCCGAACTGATATATAGATAATCGTCATCATTTGCCGGAACAGAAAGGACTGCCGAACCGGTATCATGGGTAGGCGGAAGCACGACTTCACAATCAAATCCGACTTCTTCAGCAACAGCCTCCGACAGCATTCCAACGAAAGTTTTTGGCATACAGATTTTGCAGAACATCTCTCTCGTATATCCTAATTTTTCAATCAGTTCGTAATCCCAGTCTTTTGTAACAGGGCTGACCAGCTGTGTAGTCGTGGCATTCGTATATTCAGTAGTCTTCTTTCCAGTCAGCAGGTAGTGGAAATAGTCCGGAACGAGAAGGAGGCTTTTTGCCTGTTCCATATGTTCAGGGTTCTGGGTCTTCACCGCCATCAGCTGATAGATCGTATTGAAAAGCTGTTTCTGGATGCCTGTCCGTGTGTAGAGCTCTTCTTCTGAAATAACTTCATAAACCTTGCTGTCGATGCCCTCTGTCCTCTTATCGCGGTACCCGACTGTTTTTCCGATTACCTTGTCTTCCCCGTCAAGCATGACGAAATCCACGCCCCATGTGTCAATCCCCATGCTGGCAGGAATCTTGCCGATTTCCTTGCATTTTTTCATGCCTGTTTTGATCTCATCAAACAGCCTGTCAAATTCCCAGCACAAGTTTCCATCTTTTTTTACCATTCCGTTTTCAAAACGATGAATCTCTTCTAACTTGATTTTTCCGTCTTCTATTGTTCCTAAAATATGCCTTCCGCTTGATGCACCTATATCAACCGCCAAATAATAATTCTTCATAATACGTTACTCTCCTTGTCATAAATGCTTATACTCTAATTATAGTGAATACGACAAAAAAAAATAAGGACGTCATTTGATTGAAATAGCGTCCTTATTTGCACATTTCACGAAAACAAAAGCCTGGCCGCAAGGGCTCTCCCCCTTCATTCCACATACTCGACTGTGTTATATATTTTATTCAGCCTTTCATCCGGATAATGTTCATCCAGGAATATCTCGAAGCTTCCGGATGGAGCGATTCCCCTGCTTCGTTCCCTCTGCCTGTTCTGCGCAAGGGCGGACAGGCCTATGTCAAAAACAAGAAACAGGAATATCGCCCAGGTCAGTGCCACATATCGTTTTTTTGACAGCCTGCCTGTTATGCTGCAGACATGTGGATAAATATGTTTTATGCTGATGTATCCATAGAAGCCCCAGATCAGCGAATTAATGAGGTTGACCCGGCCGTTCAGATTAAACGGGAAGTTGCTATAATCCCAGGAAGTGTATTTGAAGACTTTTTCTAACAGCACGGAAGATCCGTATTCAAAAACCGTTCCCAGGACTGCGCTGGCCAGCATAATGATAACGCCTCTCATCTTTCTGATTCTATACAGAAGCAGGACCAGGACCACAAAGCCGAAGCCGTATATCTGGTTGAAGGGACCGTATATGACTCCCTGCCTGTTTACAAAATGACCTTCCTTAAAAAAATACCAGGTAATTTCATAACAATAACCGAGAACGCACCCTGTCACGAAAGCCCAGACCAAGGTATAGAAGTTGATTTTCAAATCAGCTTCTTTCCGCACGGTTTCATTTTTAATGCGTTCACACTTCTCCATGTGCTGTCACCCGGCTCTCCTTTTTTCGTTTCCTATATACGCAAACCTCAGCCCGGCTTTAAATGCAGGCATAAAGTTCTGTTCTCTCTTAATTAGCTGGTTTTTCATCCAGTGTTACCTTAACCGCAATCTCCTCATATACATTGTCTGCAGCCCGCTGGATGGTGAGTACAACCTCAGTTCCAGCCTTATAGTATTCCAGCTTATCATCAAGGCGATCCTTTGTTGTAATGCTGTTTCCATCTATAGACGTGATGATATCGCCTTTTTGAATGCCCGCATCTTCAGCCAGGGAATCGTTTTCGACTGCTGCAACGAAAACACCCATAGGAATGTTGTAAGTTGCTGCAATCTCAGCGGTCACATCAACCGTCTGGATTGCCAGGTAGCCCTGTTCCGCTTCCGCAACTTTGACCTTAGTTTCCTGAAGCTCCAGCTCGTCGATAACAGGAATTGCTGTGGAAATGGGGATTGCATATCCCATCCCTTCCACATCGCTTGACGAAAATTTGACTGCGTTAATCCCAATCACTTCGCCTCTGATGTTAAGAAGGGCTCCGCCGCTGTTGCCAGGGTTGATTGCCGCATCTGTCTGTATTAGGGCAAAGGTCACATTATTGACGGTAACTTCCCTGTGCAGGGCGCTTATTACTCCGGCTGTGACTGATTGTCCATATCCCAGTGCATTTCCAATTGCAATGGCAGTTTCTCCAACAATAAGCTTGTCTGAGTCGCCAAGTTCCGCTATCTTGATCTGATTCAGCGTACTTTCCGAAATACCGCTCAGTGGAATGGCGATCACTGCAAGATCATGATTTGGATCTGCACCTTTCAGCAAAGCCTCATAGGACTGTTCATCAATAAAGGTGACTGACATGCTGTCTACGCCTTCAATCACGTGATTATTGGTTACAACGAGAAGTTCGGAATCATTTTTCCCGATGATGATTCCGGAACCGGCGCTCTGGCTTTCATAAGTCCTGCCCGGTCCCCATCGGTACTGTTCGGTCACCGTCGTCGTATTCTTGATGGATACGACTGAGGGCATTACTGCTTTGACGACACTGGAAACATCGGTGACGGTTACTGTATTGCCATCTCCGGTCTCAATGATCTTCTCCACATCTTCTTCTGTGATCCCATCAGAATCATCATTTTGATCCGTTCCCGGACTGCTGTCCGGAATGATCCTTCCGGCAATATATTTGGCAGTCTGGAATCCCGCTCCCGCCACGCCTCCAAACAGCAGGGCGAGCGCCACAGTTATTGCAACTATTTTCATCGTAGTCCAATTCTTATTGCCTTCTGGATCTTTAAACATATAAAGCACTCCTCTCGAACTGCTGAAGCAATTACTTTGAAGTCTTCACAAATCTTCTATCCTGTATCATTTCAGAATCAGGCCTTCAGAACGCCTAAATACTGTCCCTCGCATAAGCTTCGATCTGGTTATCCTGCTTCAGTTCCACTACAAGCTCTTCCAGTTCCCTTACATATTCACTGACAAGCTGGTCTGGATTTTTCTGCTCTCCAAATTGGTCAAAGGCTTTTCGGTATTTTTCTATAAAGCTTTTAATGTCCTTATTGTTGATATTCTTGTGATAAAAAGGCGCCAGGCTGATTACAGCTGCGTCAAACGGATGCACCTCAAAATAGTCTGCGCTTATCATCCCACCGAATGCAAGCCGGTCCGAATTATAGATTCCTCTTGCTATCCATTCCAGGGATAATGCATCATGATGATTGATCGACATAGAAACCCCTCCTTTAATATGATATTACCAGAAATGCTGCAACCACGTCAGGAAACTGTGGTCTGCAGCATTTCTAAAAGTTTTATGCAATTATGCTGTCTATGCTTTTATTAGATTACCGGCAGATACAATCATTTTCCCATAAAAAGCGCAATATCATCATCAACAGTTCCAATACCAGCAATGCCGAAAGTCTCGACAAGTACCTTTGCTACATTCGGTGACAGGAATGCAGGAAGTGTTGGTCCAAGGTGGATATTCTTAACTCCAAGGTAAAGGAGTGCCAGAAGTACGATAACAGCCTTCTGCTCATACCATGCGATGTTGTAAGCGATAGGAAGCTGGTTCACGTCGTCAAGTCCAAATACCTCTTTGAGTTTCAGAGCAATCAGAGCCAATGAATAAGAATCATTGCACTGTCCGGCATCGAGAACCCTCGGAATGCCGCCAATATCGCCAAGATTCAGCTTGTTATAACGGTATTTTGCGCAGCCTGCGGTCAGGATCACTGTATCTTTCGGAAGCTTTTCAGCAAATTCCGTGTAGTATTCCCTGGATTTCATTCTGCCATCGCATCCTGCCATAACAAAGAATTTTTTGATTGCGCCGGATTTCACGGCATCTACAACCTTATCAGCAAGAGCAAATACCTGCTCATGGGCAAAACCGCCAACGATTTTTCCGCTTTCAATCTCTTCAGGCGCTGGCAGAGTCTTTGCGAACTCAATAATCTCAGCAAAATTCTTTCTGCCATGTTCGTCAGCCTCTATATGGGTGCAGCCAGGATATCCTGAAGCGCCGCTTGTAAATATCCTGTCTCTGATCTCTTCGCTTCTCGGCGGAACGATGCAGTTGGTAGTGAACAGGATTGGTCCATGGAAGGAAGCAAACTCATCAAGCTGTTTCCACCATGCATTTCCATAGTTTCCAACAAAATTATCATATTTTTTGAAAGCAGGATAATAATGTGCCGGAAGCATTTCGCTATGGGTATATACATCCACGCCTGTTCCCTTGGTCTGCTCAAGAAGCTGTTCAAGATCTGTCAGGTCGTGGCCCGAAATCAATATCGCCGGATTGTTTCTGACTCCAATGTTTACTTCTGTAATTTCAGGATTTCCGTATTTGGAGGTATTGGCCTCGTCAAGAAGTGCCATTGCCGCCACGCCGAATTTTCCAGTTTCAAGAGTCAGCGCAACAAGTTCATCTGCAGAAAGGCTGTCATTCAGTGTCGCAGCCAGCGCTTTGTAGACGAATGCATAAATATCAACGTTCTCTTTTCCGATATTCAGTGCATGATGGGTATATGCTGCAAGTCCTTTCAGACCGTAGATGATCAATTCCCTCAGGGATCTTACGTCCTCATTGGCAGTAGCAAGAACGCCGATACCGGCTGCCTTTTCAAGCATAGCTTCTTTTGATGACGCTTCAAATGTTGCTGCATCGTGCAGATCAGCCCCAGCAGCCTTTCCACGCAGTCCGTTCCTCAGTTCGATCATTTTATTGATTTCTTTTACAAAAGCCTCGTCATCAAAATTTGCATTTGTGATTGTCATAAACAGACACTTAATAACTTCATGGTTTACTTCAGCAAGGTCCTTAACATCGAGCCCGCCTTTTGAGATGATTTCAGAAATGCCTTTCAGTGTATAGACTAATAGATCCTGGAGCTTTGCAACTTCTTCATTTTTTCCGCATACACCTTTTACCTCACATCCGGTGCCTTTTGCTGCTTCCTGACATTGAAAACAAAACATGCTCATTTTTAGTCCTCCTTATGTTTGTATTTGAAAATCCATACTCATCTAATCAGCGACAGACAGTCAAAACGGATGTTCTCAATCCGCTTACGCTACTTGCTCATAACCTTATTACCACTTCGTGATAATTAGCTTAAATTATCTGACACTAATCATATGTTTATAGTATAATAAATCTAATCACAAAAATATGTAACTACGGTTACACTCAGGAGGTAAAAATGCATCAATACATCAGTAAATTGTCAAAAGCAGATTTATTCAATGGGCTTAGTTCTTCAGATTTGGAGAACCTTCTGGATTTGAACTACTGTATATTAAGCAGATATCCCAGGAACACCGTTATCATCCAGGAGGAGGATTTATGCAGGTCCATCGGTTTTGTCCTTGAGGGCTCCCTTGCGGTCCAGCAGGCAACCTCAGAAGGAAATGTAGTGACCGTTAAAATTCTGGAAAAAAACAATAGTTTTGGCGAGGCGCTTCTGTTCTCTTCAAATCCACGTTACAAATTCAGCCTGACCAGCTCTTCTGACTCAACCATATTCTATGTTCCTTTTGACCAGACAGAAAAGCTGCTGAAGGCAAGCGACGTGTTCAGTACGAACTATATTGCTTTTTTATCAAACCGTATCTCAGAATTTAAAAACACCATAAAAATACTGGCTCACAAGGATGTCCGGACAAGGCTGCTCATCTACCTGGCGGGGGAATCCCGAAAGGCTGGCAGCCCGGTCTTTGAACTTCCCCACTCGAAAACTGAAATCGCTGATATACTGGGCGTTGCCAGACCGTCCGTCTCCAGGGAGCTTCAGCGCATGCAGCAGGATGACCTGATCCGGTTCGAACACCGGCATATGACCATATTAAAGCCAGAACTTTTCTAATCCGGCAGCATTGCATCTGCCGGGAAAGAACTGCCTTGGCATACTGACGGATTATATAAAATGTGCCCCTCATGTTTCTTCCAAACCATGAGGGGCACATTGTGATTCACTAACAGTCGCCTGCGTGATTTTTTTCTGTTTCAGTTCTGCTGAGTCCGATTAATCTATACTTCTTTTTTCACAAAAACCGCTTTCGGCTTTTTGCATATCGGACACTTATAATCGTCTGGCAGCTCTTCAAATGGGATATCGCCATCATAAACATATCCGCATACGCTGCAGACGTATTTTATGCTTTTGGCTTCTTCCTTCGTTTCTTCCTTTGGCTCCTCCGCAATATAAGTTGGCGCATTCTTAGGACTCTTCCCTTTTACGACCTTATGATAATATGCGTAGGTCATCGGTACGCCTGCAGAAAGTACATCTGCATCTACTACTTTTCCAAGGAAAACAGTATGGGTATCCGTTTCCATCTTATTGATGACCTCGCATGTAACATATGCGCAACCTTCTTTTACCACCGGCATCTCTCCGCGCACTTCATAAGCGACGGAATCGAACTTGTTAACGTCTTTTCCTGTCTGGAAGCCGAAGGTTCCGATAATTGACGGATCCGAATCTTCTGCAAGAATGGAAATTGCAAATCTGCCGCTCTTTTCAATGCACTGGTTTGTATAGTTGTCATGGTTGATGCTGATTGCAATCGTTGCAGGACTTGATGTGATCTGCATAGCACTGTTTGCCGTGCAGCCGGTTGGACGTTCTCCGTCCCAGGTTGAAATGATATAAACTCCATATGACAGATTCCTGAATGCATTATTGTTCATGATTCTTCCCTCCGAATCGTTTTTCTTTTATTTTCTCCATAAATAGAAAAAACGTTCAGGTGTGACAAAAAGCCACACCTGAACCATTTTCATCTTATATTTCTGTAAACGCGTCTTTATCAAGACCGCATACAGGGCAAACCCAGTCTTCAGGAACATCTTCCCAAGCTGTACCTGGAGCAACTCCGTTATCTGGATCGCCTGCTTCAGGATCATACACATAACCACATGGACATTCGTATTTCTTCATAAATAGCACCTCCATCATATAATTATCAATTTATTCAAATAACTTTGAACCATTATATTATAACACGATTGTAAAAGTAAATCAATCCCAAAATAATAATGATTACTGTTATCATCAAATTGCTGATTTTGCAATTTGTGTGCCTCATATGTGACTGTGAAGAACGTAGTCCTGAATAGTTACGTTATTTGTATGAGCAGCAGTAGTCCACATATTTCTCAACGATCATCTTAAAGCTTGAATCAGCTGGCACATCATAATTCTGTCCGGCTGTATACAATGTGTATTCTGTCTCTCCCGGCAGCATGACCGACATATCACCGCCAAGGATCTCCATATTTTCACTTGCCGCAGTGCTGAACTCATACTCTCCAGCCATCATAAATCCAAGGGTCTTGCGTTCGCCATTCTCAAATAAAACAGTTCGGCTTGTAACTTTTCCATCAAAATATACATTTGCTTTCTTAACTACCGTAACATTCTTAAAGTCCATATATTATCTCCTTAATCTCTTCATATTGAAAGTCAGGCAGCTGTTCGCAGACCTGAATTGCTACAAAAATTATATAAGCCACTGGTAATGATGTCAAGAAAAAGGTTACTGGCCACAGAGTGATATGAAAAAAGGTTACTGCCCACAAAGTGAACAGTAACCCAAAAAGATCTAGATCATCTTTACAGATATTCCGTTTACCTGAACCTGATCGTTGATTTCAATTACCAGGCATTTACGGCCATCAACCATTTTCGTCTCCACAAGATCCGTACGGTCCGGATTTATCTTGATCACGATATCCGGTGTCTTAACCTCAAAAACCTTTGTATTTACAACATTCTCGGCCATCAGGGATGCTTTCTCTCCTGCCAGCTGTTCGTAATGCTCGTCAAAATTTTCCAGTTTCTCATCATCGACACCGCTTTCGGAAAAGATGCGCTTCACCTCTGCTTTTACCAGAACGACCGGTTCCGGTACATCCTTGTGCTCATCGATGATTTCATTCAGCATATCATGGATATTTTTAACAATCTCGTAATCGCAGTCCTCACCGAGGGTCTCTTCAATCAGCGTCTGAAAAGCCTCCTTCTGCACACCTGCAGACAGTGGAATCTCGCATCCGAGAATCTGGTTGATCAGTTCTTCATGCAGCTCTTCCGGTTTTTTTGAATAATACAAGGTACTGTGTATATCTGTGCTCCTGTCATTAAAGGCCGGGAATAAAAATCCATTCAGCGGCATTTCCACGACCCAGTCCTGGATGCGCTGGTGAAACATGTTTGTTTCATCATGATAGCTCAAGCCCGGCTTTGAAAGGTTAACCGGACATATGGAACAGAGGATGTAGCTGTATACCTCGTCAGAAGCATCATCCATCTCGATCTTGTCGCTTGTCTTTCCCGGAATATCGTAGGCGGCAAACACCAGCAGAATCAGGTAGT
The DNA here is from genome assembly GCF_900096945.1 of Anaerobium acetethylicum. Taxonomy (GTDB): domain Bacteria; phylum Bacillota; class Clostridia; order Lachnospirales; family Lachnospiraceae; genus Anaerobium; species Anaerobium acetethylicum. The sequence goes on from NZ_FMKA01000031.1 coordinate 25,810, forward strand.
TTCCTACATATTCATATGTCTGGATTATCTTTTCATAAAATTCCTCGACGAGTGTCTCATCTTTCAGTTCGCTTTTTCTCAATTTCATGAGAAAATCCTGTGTGCCTCCATAGAATTCCGATGATGTGGGGAAATCCATATTGATCAGGTTCTTGCCAAGCGTTCCTGACAGGGTCTTTTTAAATATTTCAAAATATTTGAAAGTCTCTTCCTCCGGCAGGCACAGGAATGCTTCCGAAAGCTTCGTCTTGATTTCCTTTTCTCCGTTGACATAGCAGCCGCATATTTTTGTGATAGAAGTTTTCTCATGGGAAAACTGTTTTTTGATTTCTGTTATTTCACTCTTTACCATTATTTCTGTTCTCCTTGTCTGTCCTGCAATCTTTTTTCATCCCTGTTTTCACGATCAATTCGAAACAGTGATGTTTCAGCTGATCAGCTGCAGCATATATCCGGGCTCCCACACTGTTTTTTCAAAGCGTTCGTCCCAGAACTCCTTCATGCCTTCTATATTGTATCCGATTATTCTTGAATATGCCACTATGTAATCCCGCACATCATCATATTCGATTTTTTTCTTCCCATTGATCAGCCAGATCAGAAAGCACGAATATCTGACCATGACATATTCCGTAACCGCCATCTGAAACGACATGATCATTTCCTCAATATCGTCACTGACGCAGGTGCCAAAAACCTTTGAAACCATACAGTTTTCCAAAAGCCTGTCGTAGTGGCTGAATTCTGCTTTGAAAGCATCCCATACTGCTGAGACTGCATCTGTTTCCAGCGTTTCTGCCAGCTCGGCTATATCATGCAGGTAGTAGCCGAAGCTTTCTTCGTTCCTGTAATTCTGAACGACATCAAGAAAAAGGTCATTGATCTCTGTGATTGATGCACGGATCGTATTTTCATGACCGCCTTTTTCTCCTGTTCCGCCTGGTTCTTTGGCTGCACTTGATTCTTCGGTTGCACCAGCTTCTTCAGCTGCAGCGGATTCTTCGTTTGCGCCGGATTGGTTTTTTATGTTTAAAAGCATATTGAACGCAGAATAGAAACGTTCCAGAATGGGAATTTCACGGTTCTGTATCATATTCAATATTGCTTCTCGGATTGCGTAGGCTGGCGGCAGATATTCCCTCATCGGAACGTTCGTCCCATGTGAGAACACGCTCTGCCCAGAATGTGCAGTCGGACTAACAGTATCTGATTGACCGGCGTCAATCATCCCTTCACAAAGCAAAGTGTCACGATCGCCTTCAAATTCAATCTTGATCTGGCCGCTGATCCTGTTTATCATTTCAACCACTTCCGGACACCCGCAGGAAAGCGAAAATTCCCGCAGTTTCCCGAATCTGTTTTCCTGTCTCGGAAATTTTCTGCATGTTTCAGGCATGTAATCTTCGCCGAATTCCTCACAGATACTGCAGAGACCACTTTCATTCAAAAAAGGGCAGCATTTGCGAGGCCCCATTTTAATAAAGTTCTGCGTTCCGGCATCACCCTGTTTCGATATCACTTGTCGCACAAGATAACCGGGATGCTCCGACTTCGTTTCCCATTTCTTATTGGTGGCATCATCAACAACAATATCCCATCCCTCGCAGCATGTGAAATCGCAGCTGCCGCCTGTACACCTGAAGCCGTCATAAATTTCCAGCTTTAAGATATTCTTCATATCGTATCCTGGTCCAACAGATATGTCAGCATCGCTTCACATCCCTCTAATACATCCGCGTATGTCCTGTCGAAATCCCCTGTATACCACGGATCTGCAATGTCCCTTGGACTGTCGCAAAAATCCAGGAGCCTTGCAATCTTATGGTCTGTATCCTGCCCCACGATTCTTTGCATATTCCTTATATTTGTCTGTTCCATACCCACCAGATAATCATACTTCCCGTAGTCCTCTTTTCGAAGCTGTACAGCATGCTTGCCCGCTGTGGAGATGCCGTATTCCGCCAGTTTCCGTCTGGTTCCGTGGTGGACCGGATTGCCGATTTCTTCACGGCTGATGGCCGATGAGACGGCCATCAGCATGCCGTCGAGGCCTCTCTTTTTAACCAGATCGTTAAACACAAATTCTGCCATTGGTGAACGGCATATGTTGCCGTGGCACACCATCATTATTTTTATCATCTATCAAAACTCCTTTTAAATGCTTGTTTTCCTTGATTTTACGGGCTTTTCGGCCATTTTACGGCAGAGGCTGTTTCTCCTTTTTATGGTATAATTTAGCATAAATCGGCATGGATTTTCCATCAAGTGTCGTAAAACTGTCGTAAAATAAAAAAGTTTTACGACAGTGGTTTTTCGCCTATTCATTACAGGCTTTCATAAGTTCCATTTTCTGGTTCTTACATACCGCTATCATTTCGGCACTGACATCTTCAAATCCCACATGTGTATAAGTATTCAGCGTCACGCCGATATCACTATGTCCCATGATGTATTGAAGAGTCTTCGGGTTCAATCCAGCCTTTGCCATATTGCTGCAAAACGTATGCCTGCATACATGCGGTGTTACTTTCGGCATCGGCACTTTATAGAGATCATTGTATTTATTACAAATATGTTTGAAATACTTTTCCCAATGGAGTGCCACCATAGGCATGTCATTTCTATCCAGATACAGGAATCCGCTTTTGCCATCGACCATCGGTTCGGTCCTCAGCCGCTTTCTGTTTTTAATAATGTCCCGAAAACATTCACCGACCTCTTCCGTCATAGGAATCTTTCTTGTCCCGCTTGTTGTTTTCGTATCCTGAATAACGTACTTCATATTTCTCGTCCTCTGCAGCTGATGATCCACGGTGATTATTGCGTTCTTGAAGTCGATATCACCTATAGTCAGCCCCACAAACTCTGAGATACGCAGCCCTGTCTTAAACAGGATAAAGATACCTTCATAATATTTTGAAAAGTGCCTGTCATTCTTAACAAAATCCAGAAATGCTTTTTCCTGTTTCCTTGTAAGCGCTTCCCTCGTCACACTATCATTCACGACAACAGTGTTCAGTTGAAAATCAAAAGGATTTTTTCGAAGCAGGTCGTCCTCTACTGCCATCTGAAATGCCGGCCTGACAACTCCCCGGACAGAATGGATCGTACTGTAGCCTCTGCCATCATCCTGCAGCTTGATCAACCATGCCTTTGCGTCCGAAAATTTGACCTTATCAATTCGCCTATTTCCAAACTCCTCTTTCGCAATAATGTTGATCACAAAATTATAATTAGCTTTGGTATTATGCCTTACGCCCCGCTTTTGAGACACATATTTTTTAATCAGGTCAAGTACAATAACATGCTCGCCATCGTTTATTGCCTCATTGTAAAAATTCCTTTGTATTTGCTTTTCTTTTTCTCTGAGAGACGAATCATTACGGCTGCCTTTCGGAACTGGATCGGAATTTGTCAACTTACAACTGTATACCGTTTTTCTATTTCCAAAAGCATCCTGATATTTATATTCGTATTTCCCATCTTTACGTTGGCTCTCGCCATTCCATAACTTGCGGCCTTTACTGTCGCGTCTTACCTCCGGCATATTCATTGCTCCTTTCATAATAAAAGAGCCAAACTATGATATACAAATAATACCATAAATCTTGCTCTGAATCTATCCAAACATCTGTTAAATAGCGCTTAAGAATTCGTCAATATATTTTTCAAACAGCTTTCGCTTTATCTGCGGTCTTGTTCCATTCCATAAAATAAAATCTGCATTTGGATTCTCGTCTATTATTTTCCTAAGCTTCTTATATCCGATATGGAAATAATCTGATGCTTCCTGAACGGATAATATATATTTTCTCCAAATAGGGATTTCAAAATTTCCAGTCCCATTTGCCAGTGCAAAGTCCTTTGATGCGTTTTCTGTTCCCATCATATTCAGCCCGCCTTTCCCCCCTGAAATCAATCCCGAATCGTACTGTTGTCATAACAGCAGCAACAGAATCGTTGCCGCCGCTATACTCGGCGCAAATGCCGCCTCTTCTTTCATTTTCCATCTTCTTAGATCAAGCTGTCTCCTGTTCGAAACCATGAATATAAGAGCCGCAAGTATCATATTATAAAGCAGATACAGCAAAGGCAGTTCATATTCCCTGGAGCACAGAAACAGGGAAACCACGATGTAAATTTCTCCATCCCCTTCTCCATACATGCCTGTCCTGGTCTGCACTCTGACCAGCAGCGCATACACAGCCAGACAGATGAAGGCCGTCTCCATCTGTCTGCCCTGCAATGCCTGATAAATCAGATATCCGGCGCCTATAGCTCCCGCAGCCAGGTTGAAGACGGAATATACCTGCATGGTGAGCCTGTCGATAAAGGCAGTGACTAACAGGTATCCTGTCAGAAACGCATACAAGTAGTATTCTCCTTCCAAACCGTACCTCATATAGAAGGCGGAAGCCGCTACGACTGCAGCCGCAACCATAAGATGACGGTCCTTTTTCCCCAGGATGATCAGGACCTCTGTGTCCGCCTTTTTTATGGTCCAGAACATGGCCGCCATCTGAATCAGCATTATTACCGTAGTGCAGGCAATCGCCATAACATCTTTCATTTCCCCTCCCTTAATGGGTCCTGATCCTGGTTCTTAGCTTATCCAGGATAGAACCTGCCACAGTAAACGACGGTTCTGAGGTATCAGTCAGCGATCCTTTGTAAGCCGTCACTGTTATTTCATAAGCACCATCCTGCGCCATAACCGGAACAAAGAATTCATACTCCATGGAATCTGTTGCCTTAGGCGTCAGGATGATTTCCCTGTCCAGGGATGCATCAAGGGCCGTTATGGATGCCGGAAAAGTCACTATGACCTTTTCAGCAAATCCGGTTGTTGCAATCCTGAGAATTCCTTTTTCCCCTCCCGCAAAGCAAGGTTCATGTGGCGACAGGACCCTTGCGACCGTTGCTGTTACTCCTAGCAGATATATATCCTTTTCTAAAAGGACTCCAACGTTTCCTGCCTTGTCCGATGCCTTTATGATGACATGGATTCCATTATATCCTGCAAGATCAGGACTTGTTACGGATGCTGCATAGCTGTCGGTGCCTGTGGCATCCAGCTCCTTTGTCATGGATATCTCTACATCTGCCTTATCAATAATTTCTGCCCATACCTTCTGCACCCCCGAGTGTTTCTCAATGACATTTTTTACATTCAGTTCCAGCACGGATCCCGTATATGCAGCAGTTGCATCCCCATCAGGCGCTGTGACATCCAGTTTCACCAGGGCGTATTTCGAAGCGGTATTGCCTGCATTGTCCTCTGCTATTGCCTGGTAGAACGTGATTCCTTCTGTCAGTATAGAATAGTCAACCTGCGAATAACCTGATGCAGCCTTTGTCTGGCTTATTCTCTTCCTGAATTCCTGGCTTTCCGTGAATTCCTTCAGGGCTGCCGCCCTGTCCTTCGATGCATTCAGCTTATCCGTATGGTATTTCAGCCCAGCCCCGTCCGGAGCCCTGCCAAGGACCGCCCTGTACAGGATTTCGATATATTCCTGATTGCTGTAATTCCTGCCTGTAAATTCCGGACTGGAAACCACCTGCCGGACAAGGATTTCTCTTGAAAGATCCTCCTCCACTGCCTTTGTCAGCCAGTACAGGATTTCATCCTGGGACGCAGTTCTGTTCAGCCCATACCGGTACAGACCTTCTACAATCTCCATGTAGTTATCTGTTGAAAGCACAATTCCTTTCAGCCCGCTCCCTCCCTCATCCGTTGCCGACAGGGATAATGCCGCTTTTCTGGTCCATCCTATGTTCCTTTCACCGCTGATGACAGGCGGTATCTGGTCGATTGTCGTTTCCGCAGCCCCGATACACTGAACATTATTGACATTGTCGTATGCGTAGACATGGCTGATATACCGCCCTCCTTCGTTACTGTGGCCGCTTGCCGTTACGTGGTAATACCAGGTTCCATTTCCCAGGTTCGCCGCCGTATACCATCGGATGTCGTCCTGCCCGTTTGCTGCCGTCCAGGTCGGAACCAGGACTGATTTTACCCCTGACTGGGAATCGGACACCCCGTAGATATATACATCATATCCGGTGGGATTGGCATTTTTAATCTCTGTTTGCGTACCTGCCGGCGGCGTCCCGTCCGACTTCAGGGTTATGCTCTTGTTCCAGTCATAGCCGGCACATTCCGCGCTGATCCAGTAATCAGCCAGTCCGTTAAGGGCGCCGTTGCCATACACCCTGGAGTGCGGGAATACATGCATCGTCCAGTCGTTATACGGGATATAGCATTCGATTCTTGTCTTTAATACAGACGTATTTCCTTCCCGTCTCTGCCATGCAGCTGTCGGCACAATCCCATCTGCAATATCATAATAAGTCTGGAGGCTTTCCATGCCGCTTGATGCATATGCGCCCTGCCCGGTCTCCAGATCGATATGCTCCAGAACGGAGGAGCCGTTTTCATTCAGCACGTTAAAGCTCGCAAAATTCGGCTGGTAATAATCTGAAGAATAGCTGGCTATGCTGTCGAAGTTCAAAGCGATGCCTGCTTTTGTCCTTACCCAGTAGGTTCTGTTTCCTACAGAATATGTGCATTCCCTCTGGTCCATCCATATCCCCGTATTGTCGATGGTCGGTAGCTGTGACGCCGGTATGTCCACGCCGAGATTAAAGTATCCGATAAAAACCGCTGCCGGAAGGTCCATATAGGCGGCAATATCGTTCTGGGTCCTGCATACGGAGCCGCTGTAATAAGCATATCCGTTTGCGGAGTCGCCCATGGTCCCCTGTGCCGTTCCGTAATTTACCTTTGTCATGATTGCATTGAAGGTAAAGTGCGATGATGTCGTACCCCTGAGCACGCCGTTCAGCCAGCTTACATTTCCGGCATCCGGCCATTTGGACTGCATCTGTCTTATGACTTCGGCCATGGGAATCCGGTAAAGGTCATACTGATATCCTCCTACAGTCGCCTGGCTTATGTGTGTTATGGAACCTCCTACGGCACATTCAATGTAATGTCCTGCGTTCGAAGTAATGGACCATCCTATGGTGCGGTAGCGTGTTCCGCTGGTTCCAATCTTTGCAGATGTCCCCAAATAGAAATAGTTGTCTGACACTATGACTTTACTGTTCAAATAGGAGATTGAAAATTCATATGCATTGTCAAGGCTTCCGGCTTCAGCTTTGTTTCCGCAAAAAAATACAAGTCCGCTAAAAATCGCTGCAGAAATCAGCAGTCCTACGATTTTTGATGCTATCTTTTTTCTAACTGTTCTTCTTCCATTCACGCCCGGCGTTCCTCCTTTCCTGGTATTTTTCTATTCGTATATCTTGTTCATATGTCTTATTCCTGTATCTTATTCCTGTATCTTATTCCTGTGTCTTATTTCTGTATCTTATTCCTGTGTCTTATTCCTGTATCTTATTCGTGCATGTATATCTGGATTTCTTTGCCTGCCGCTTTTCTTGGTCAGTATGCTCCGTGCAGCTTGCTGACCCGCACTGTGCCCAGGCTGATTTTCTCGTTCAGACGTGCCTCATCCTTCTTATCGATGATGAGGTTCAATACCACTGCGGATGTCTCCGAATCTCCTTTTGCAGTTTCCTTGCCGCTGCTGTTGAGTGCCTTCGTTACATATACCCTGTCGAATATCTCCTCATTCGTGCCTGTTGAATCATCAACTACAGCAATGGAAACCAGATCCCCTTCCCTTAAAATGCCTCCTACCACCTGGGAAATGTCATTCACCAGAATGCTGGCTTCAATGGGATCTTCTATATCAGCGAGCACGTCTTCCTTAGGGATGACAGCGTCCTCATATACGATCATGTTCGTTTTCATGTCCTTCGTCGTAATCTGTCCGATAAGTTGGTCCATGCTGGCTATGGTTCCATCGACCGCCAGTCCTCCCGGTATCTTCGTTTCTACAAACAACTCTTTCACGTTTCCCTTTGTGATAACCATTCCTTCCTGAATCTCGACAGCCGCTTTTATAGCGGATACGGTCTTCTCCTTATTCAGAATGCTCCTTTCAAGAGACATGAGGGAAACAAAAAGGACAGCTGCCACGAAAAAACTGACTGCCATCCGTTTCAGATCCTTATTCCCTTTCTTCTTTTTTATACCTTCCTTATCCTTTTTCATCCAACATCCTCCATCTCCCATATCAGTCAGTAATATCAACGCTGTTTTCCTTGTGGACATAATAGGTTGCATCTGAATAACCAGTTAACAGAAATCCGATTCTGCTGTAGATGGTTGCGGTTGTGATCAGAGCTCCATCCGGCGTCGTCATCCTCCCTGCCATATCCGGATACACTTTTTTCGAAATGATGCCGTTTTCATCCAAACTGGTCACTGCAATCTCATCTTCACTGACTTCGTAAACAGCAAACTCTTCGACTATCACCCTGCCGCAGATGAGCCTGTCATCCTCCGGCATAAAATCCGCATCCAGGTTCAGGTTATCCGCCAGCGCTTCCTTATATCTGCCATATGCTTTCGAAAAACCATCCACAAAAATCCTGTTTGTTGCTCCGTATTCTTTCAAATCAATGACTGCAGCTGCAAGATTCGATGCCGCAAGCCCGTCTTCCACGTAATTTTTCGTCGTCTTTATCACATGCATCCGGTATCCGAAAAGCACGAGGATGCAGAGAATTGTGATCATCATCAGTCCGATGAGGTACTCCAGACTCCCGCTTTTCTTCTTCATATGGACTCCTCCCATCTTCAATACTTGGCCGTTGAGCTTTTCTTTACGTGGACCGGGATTGTCTGCATCTTTTTTCTTAAGTCAAGATTTTCAAGAACCGTATAAGATGTCATCTCAATTTCTCCGGTAATCTCAAGGGTCACCTTATTTCCGTATCCCGCCTCTGCAAGAGTCGTTCCGGAAAGCGAGATATTGGTCATCCCCAGCTCCGCCAGGGCAAGAAGCATCTGCTCCTTATCCTCTTCTACAAGATATCCTTTTGTCTCCATGGAGAGCAGATATTCCCTTGCCGTAATGTCAACCCGGTCTTTCTTATCCATGTCGCCGTAAAAGGATACCATTGCAATACTAATGATGCCTGTCACCACTACAGAAATCAGGACTGCCACAAGCTTCAGCATGCTTCCCTGTTTCTTCCTTGCTAGTTTCAATGAATGCCACCTCGATTCACATATTTCAAGGCGCTTCCTCCCAAAGGGAAAAAGCACCTTGCTGTTCATGACTACATTGTGAATAATGCTTGGATTTTTGTAGAAACCAGCGCTATGATGGTTTCCAGTACGATCTTGATCTGGTCTCTGAATAAGATAAGAAGAACGACTGCCACCAGGGAAAGCCCAAGTTCCATCAGAATTTCCTTTCCGCCTCTCTTTTTCGTCAATAATTTTCCTTTCATTTTACCTGTTACGTTTTCTGCCATTACTTTCATATTCCTCATTCTCTTTTCCTCCCGAAATTTAGTTTGGTTGTTGCTAACGGTTCATTCATTCGTGTTGTAAAGGACATAACCCTGAATAGTTTCGTTTTTTGTCCATGTCTAAACCGACACGTGAAGTTTCCATGTTTATTTCTAAAACCCTAGCAGTGCTCCTCCCAGCTCGATTGCCAGGGAATACATGCATACCGCAAGCACCCCGATAAATACCAGGAGCTGCAGAACTTCTATCTTCCCTTCCAGCCTTGCCTTTTCCTTTCTGGCAACCGCCTGCTGGATGTCTGTTACCTGCGTCGAAAGATCCTCCAGAATCTGGATGCTCTTTCCGCTTTTTAACGACTGCCTGATTACAATGCAGAACGTATCGATATAGCTGTTCTTAAACCGGATATTGAACATGTCTATTGCCGATTCAATATCTTTTTTCATGATTATCTGATTATTCAGTTCCAGCAGGGCGCTCTTCAGACGTCTGCTCTTTACTGTCAGATAGCATTCTGTCAGGGATTCCGTCAAAAACACACCTGCCCTTGTCTGGATTTTGAGGGTATCGTAAATCTGCTTGATGTCATTGAGCATCCTTTCATTATCACTGTCATTTGACACCTTGAGTATAAGGTCTGCTGCAAAAAATCCGGCTACTGCCAGCAATACCGTCAGCAGCACGTTTCCTTCCATAAATCCGATTACTGCCAAAAATGCAGCCAGAACCGTCTTTACCAGAATGAATGCCACTGGGTCCGCCCTTGCATTCAGCATGAACTCAGCTCCATGCCTCGACAGATACAGGGCGATTCTGTCATAATTGAAGTAGTTCACTCTGCTTGCAGCCATGCTCTTTCGCAGCATTTCTTTCGTCATGCATGATATCCTGTCCACCCTTTCTGTTATGCAGTAGATAATAAAATAAGCCTGCAGGCTTAGAAAAGCCATGCTGCACTGAACCCCGTACTCCGTCATCCTCACTATATCCAAATTCACACCGCCTTTTGTTTTCTGATTTTAAGAATTGTATTTTATCCCTTGTCGAAGGAAATCATCACCCAGGCACAAAGCAGTAATACCATCCCGCAGTACAGCAGGATCATGTTTCCAATGAACGTCCCAAGCAGGAGGCCTGCCATTCCGTCGACAAATCCCCGAAACATCCAGATGATCAGTCCGCAGCTCAAAAGAAGTATCCCTATCTCCAGCCTTCCGTTATTGATGATTGACTTCCTCTCTTCCTTTCCTTTCAGGTATTCCTTCAGCATCGTCCTGTTGTCTGCGATAATGGCCTCATAATTTGCCTCATGCCTTGAGCAGATGTCGATGTTCCGGATGATATCCCTGAATTTTTCATGCTCCACCTTGCTGGTCAGATTCTTAAATGCAGTTCCGATATCCCCCGTGTTATAGGCCTCTGATGTAAAATCCATGACATAAGATTTCAGAGGTTCCTCCAGATACGGCACCGTATAGCGGAATATGCTCACGATATCATCATTTGACTTGCTGTAGTTTTCAAGCAGGTTGCAGAATGTAATGATGTTCTTTTCAACCCTCCTGTAATTGATGCCTGCCAGAATATAGATCAGCAGATATGCCGCTACGATGATTGCAAGCATGCCCAGAACCCCGAATATCCACATCCCCGTCAGGGATTCCGCCAACATGGCAGCTCCTGCACCGGCTATCATTACGCCAAGGATATAGAACTCCGTATTCAGGAAGGTAAGCCATTTCTTCAGGCTGCTCTGCTCCATCATCTGGTCCAGATGGTACAGGAACTCCACTTTCTCCTGGTTCCCCTCTTCTTTCTGCAGCTGGTTCTCTTTGTCCTGTCTTTCTTCCGAAAGCATCCTGGTCTTTTTGTAAATCTCCGCCGCTGACTTTTCGATGACCCTGTTCTGTGCCATCAGCCTGATCAGAAAATCAATTGACATCCCCAGACACAGGAGAAGCAGTATCTTCATCAACATGGCTGCTTCATTAGCAAAGGGCTGTATCCATCCCATTTTTTTATCACCTCCCTAAAATATCCTCCTGTAATCCATCCTGTGATGCTCCTCATTCCATCCAGCTACTTCTGATATTTCCTTCACCATGAAATTCTCCATATATACGACCGTCTTAATGCCGGCCAGCATTTTCATGGCATCTTCCTTAGAATAGTCGCTCTCGTACTTGATGTAGTCTGCAAGCTTATCCAGTGCCTGGGTGGAATTCATGCCGTGCACGCTTGCCCAGCACTTATGACCGGTATAGCTTGCATTCAGCAGATATAAGGCTTCACCTCCCTTCACTTCTCCGATGATGAAATAATCGAGGTCCGTAAGAAGTCCGTTCCTTGCCAGATCCTTCAGTCCATACTGGATCTTCCCTTCGCCCTTTGATGTCACTACATGCTGGAACATCAGATCCGGATGGCTCTTTGAGAACAGCTCCTCATTTTCCTGAATCACCAGGCCGCTCCTGTCATGAGGAATCTTCTCCAGCATCACATTCATCAGCGTCGTCTTTCCGCTAGCCCCCTTTCCCGTGAAAAGGATACCCGAAGCCTCTACTGCCTGCCGCTTCAGATACTCAGCCTTTTCTTTCGTCAGCATCCCTGCCTGAATCAGCTTTTCCATGCTCGGCTTGTTTTTTGGTATTTTCCGGATATGAAGGTATGGTATGTCCACCGAATTGACGTATGCCGTCGCAATGTTGAAGCGGAGGATGGAAGTGTTACAGCTGTCCTTATCCGTAAAATTCTGTATCGCGTTGATGTCGCTTAAGTTTGTCATGTTCTTTACTGCAACCAGATCCACAAACCGTCTGTAGTCTTCCCTGCTTCTGAATTTCACATCCGATGTAAGGCGGTTCCCGTACCTCTTTATACGGATATTGTCCTCATTCAGGACCTTGATATCCGAAATGGATTCGTCATAGATCAGGCTCTCCAGTACATGATATCCCCAGATGAATTTTTCAAATTTGCCGCTGACCCGCTGGATCTGTTCTTTTTGAACTTTGCAATGCTGCATGAACGCTTCGACTTCCTTTAGGAAATCCTCCTTCGTCTTCATGCCGCGCTGCATCATGTTCAGCGACCTTTTTTCCACATGGACGAAATGATTGATGACATCATCCAGTATCGTTTCATCATCTTGTTCTGCTTCCGTTTTTTCGCTGGTTCCTGACAGAATAGGATCTGCGGTCTGTCCCTCATCGATTTCTGATGCATCAGTGATGTTGTCTGATGTTTCTTTCATGATTTCTTTTCTGAATAACGCCATTCTTTTCCTATCCAGTCATGTTCCATAACATGGATTCCTCCTTTCCCGGTATTTTACCAATGCCAAGGCATTTGATGTACGGACTGCCTGTTACGAAATGCTGTAGCTATTGATCGTCAGTTTTTTGCCGTCTCCTACGGAATACAGGCTTTTTCCATACCGTTCCACCGTTTCCAGAAAAGAGTGTATCTCCTTCCCGCATTTCGTAATCGTGTCGATGGACGTGATGAGAATCATTTCGTACTCCCCGTCACACAGTCCCCTAAGCAGTTGTTTGATGCCTTCCCGGCTTATATCTCCGGCTTCGTCGATTTCTACAATGCATTTCGTAACCTTCAGCGAATGCTGCTTTGCAAACTCCAGCAATTCTTCCAGCCTGGTATCCAGCTTGCTGCTCCTGTCATTTGACCTGACATAGATGCATATCCTTACATGTTCTTCCATTATTGTGCTTTGACCTTTCATGTTTTCTTGAGAATTCCATGCGCATGTTGTCTTCTCACGCAGAAAGACTTCCGAAAATCCTCCTGCGTGGGAAGACAACAGTAAATCATCTTCCCTTTTTCAATCCCCCCCAGCCGGGTCCCATATGTACGGTCTTGTCATCGACCATCACTATATCCCGGCCAGAGCCTGTCCCGGCCGGATATAAGAATTACGCTTCCATGAAAATGCAAAATGCTGAGATTCATGTGCTGATTTACCTCATTAACCCCTGTAACACAATGAATAGACTCTTCATTCAGGTGAATACAAGCCTCTGCTCATAACCTTAGGCGAACAAACGAATTCCTTATGTCAGGTTGATCGTCGCACGAAATGGGCTAGTACCGCCCGCCAGAATTGCTCTGGAAGGTGAGGATAAACTTCGGACGTATGGGTGTCCTATTCAGTTTTCATCGGCTTATTCCTAAGCCATGAATAAATTATACAAAACAAATCGCCTTACCTAAACCAACCAATACTGCTTCCCGACCCATAGTAATACTGCGGGTTGGGAAGCATAATCTGGCTCTACTCGATATTTTCCAGAATTCCTTTTAGAATTTTCAATGCCAGGTCTATCTGCTTCTCAGTTTTTCCTTTTAGCAGGATAGATACCCTTTCCTCTATGGATAGTACTGCCCCATGGGTTAAATAATCCATAGAAATCCCGAAAAGCGCCGAGATTGCGACAAGCGTATCAACCGATGCCCCATTTTTCCCATTTTCAATTTTCGCAAGTCCATTGACCGAAATATTCAGCTTTTCAGACAGTATATCCTGTGTGAATCCCCTCCTGCGCCTTTCCGCCTTGATTCTCATTCCGCTTTCTGCAATGTCATAATACAAATGCGTTTCCTCCTTAACGCAAAAAAGAGCCGTAACCGACTCTTTCTGCTGATATTTGGAAGACAGATGCATTATGCAGCCTAAAAAAGGGCATAAAAAAACCCCAGGCCGTAAAGGTCTGAGGATTTGTTACCTGAATATTTATAGATGCCATATAATGCGAGACTGTCTCCATCATGGCAATTGTAACATATGCAGAGTCTGAAAACAGTCCGAGGATAGTCCATATTCTGTCCGGCAAAAGTCCATAGCGAGTCCCCCTGCAAACCTGGGAATCAATCCTGGATCACATTGTTCCCATAGATTGGAACGGTAATCTGTTTCATCTTCTTCAAATTCGGAAGGATAATATACCACAAGCAGTATCCGAATATCTTAATAGCCTCTGTCTTATATTTATAATAAGTACTCCTGGCAAGCGACAGATGATGGAGGATGTCATCTTCCTTATTGACGTTCTTCACTAGATAATTCAGCTCCAGCACTTCACAATAAACCGGCCCCTTTTCCGGATACTCCATTACCTTCTGCATTGCCAAAACTATCATCTTCTCTACGAGCCTTATTTCATGGATCTCCCGAAGCTTTTCATCAAGATTTCCATTATTTATATGGTAACCGTATCTATCCAGTATATCGGTCACATCCTTCAAATCCTGATTCATAACAGGCTGGCATTCCTCCTTCTCATCAATATGGCTCTTTATGCTCCATAATGCATGTCTGTAATTTCGCAGCAGGCGCTTCGCTTTATGCAATATCTCATCGGAAATCATTTCCGGTGTTACAGTATATTTTTCAATCACCGTAAGTAGCTCTTCCGACTCCATATTCTCCTCTAAAACATAATCCTTTGTCATGTATACCCCTCCCTCTAGCCGGCAGCCTTTCAGTCGCAATTGCCCTTACCTGATATTTCTGCTTACAGCTTTCCAATACCACCATTTCCGGTAGCGGGCCGCAGCTTCTCCACTACGATCACCTCCCCGAGTTACGCTTTGCATACTTCTGGCACATGACAAAGTTGCCCCATCCTACATCAACTTTCATATGCTTTTCTCATCCTTAGAATCCATACATATAAATCCCTTAATTGAAGCTAAACCCTGCCTATTTACATATTCATTTGACAGTACATTAATTCCGCACGCTCTGCCCCATACTTAATAGACCTACTAATTTCTGCGCTTTTTGAGTGAAAGGATGCGTTCTTAAATTGTTGATTATCACCTGTTATTCCTACTGCCTTAAAATCAAACATATCGTTGCCAATAAAGAGAAACGACACTATTCAAAGATATAGTGATTATTCATATGAACCGAAGCTGTCATCCCTTTCAAAAGGCCATAAGCTCTGAAGCATGCGCCTATACTTGTTTTCCATTCATGATATTTCGTATGTCAGTAAACGTATTCACATTTCAACATAAAGATATTTATCACTAAGGTCTGATCCCCCCTTTGCATGGTAGGCTTTTCTACAATACCACAAAATTTATGTTTCATTTTAACTTTGTAATAAATAGCATGTTTTATGTAATAATTAGTTAAAAAAGTTCATATATGGTAAATTTTGTTTGAAAATGTGAAAGAGCGGTAAAAAGAAGTTGAACCGTAAAATGACTTTCCTTTTCAAAATGATTTGTATAAAGAATTGTGCCGGTAGCATATGCTACCGGCTGACAGTATTGAGTAGTCTTCCTGATTTTACAAATCAAAAAATTCAAGACGGTAATTACATTAAGCGGCAGCCGATATTGCTTTCTATCTCAATTTTTCATCACAAAGTCATCTTGGCAATTTTTTTAAAAACAGTACCGGAATGACCTTGAAACAGTATCGTAATAAATTTTCTTCGATAGAGGAGTATTCCGTTTGAAAAGGTTCTTCTGCAATTATCCATCTGCACGTTCAAACCAAACCGCTAACCTGATGTCACTGGCACACTTTCACAGAAAGTGTGCCAGTGAACTATATTCTCTCTTATAACGATAGAAGCACACCCTGGTGTGACTATCTTAGGATCAGCGCAAAAACAGTTTGTGAAATTATAGCTTGACGCATAAATACGGAAGCGCCGGCACTATGTGAAATTCCCCACGGTGCTGGCGCTTCCATTATTTTTTTAGGTGCGCTTAAAATATAGTATAAGCGTCACATGACCGAAATCTCCATCTTTAAATTCCATACGATTTTTCATTGCAATCTATAACCTGTTTAAAACCCTGATTGATTTTTTCTGCTAACAACAATACTGATCAATACTTTGTATTAACACATCCGCACTATCAGCATGTATGATCAATTCGGTATTTGAAGAACCCTGAAGCGTTGCAACTCCCAATAGTGATTTTGCATCCACAAAATAGCTACCACAGCACAAGTCACAGTTACACTCAAATTGATTTATTGCATTGACAAAATGAACCACTTCGTTCATTCCTGACAAGTGTACTGATATTTTCTTCATAATAATTCACATTCCTTTCTCACAGCTCATGTTCAAATCTTTATGAGGACACTTTAGCTTCTTTCAATTTTTCTATCATATTGGCCCTTAGAAATACAGATATGTTACCATTTTAGGAGCCACCCGATTCATTTGCACTATTGCTGGTTCTTTTTAATTACATTATCCAAGAATGCCGTAGATTAGATTACAAACTGCTCCATATATTTTTTGCTTAATTTCAAACTATCTATTACCCTTTTCGGGTTTCCCTCAAATGCTTTGTCTTCTACTTCTATACAGGTATAACCGTCATACCCGATATCCGTTAACGCACTTACATACTTGCCCCAATCAACATCGCCAAGACCTGGAAGCTTTGGAGACATGAACTCTAGTGGATAGGCCATAATACCAACTTGATCTAATTTATCAAAATACACTTTAATATCTTTATAATGTACATGGAAAATCTTATCTTTGAATTCATAAATTGGTTTGATATAGTGTAAGTGATTCAAAACTCGGCGTCGTATTCAGGAGTGCCATTTTATGCTATGCTGATGGCATCACTTTTTGAAGCTCCTTTTATGCTTTTGCTGA
>NZ_FMKA01000068.1 GCF_900096945.1 Anaerobium acetethylicum
AGATTCAGGCACGAATACTTTTTGCACTTTTTTTGCTGGTACAAAATTTGTGGAAAAGACCTGCTGATTTTCAATCGGAAGCGATTTAATCAGCAAACACTATATAGTGCAATTTATAGTCCAGGACTTCACAGATAACAAAGGGATCTCGGCTACCTGCTTTCTTGACCAGAGCATCTACCACATTAACAATGTAATCAATTGTCATTTGGTATCACTTCCTTCAAAAATATTTTGGCATTTTGCTATTATAACAGTAGCAAAAATACTGTCCTATTAAACGGACTCGTCGATCGGCGGCTTCGTTTTTTTCTTTCTGGAGAATTTTTCAGATGCTTCCTTCTTGGATGAAATATATACTTGCATTAAAGATTGCATAAATATCTCTTTGGCATCATCATCAAGATCGCCACCAGCGAAAAGTGCTCCAGCACGGTCTAACACATCTTTTGCCTCTTTTGCACCCTTGTAACCGAATTTGTCTTTAACAGTATCGAGAAAGTCTTCGTTCTTAATGTTTTTCTGTTTATCTGCTTCTTCATCATCTACCAGATAAGATACAGATACACTTAGCGCATCTGCCAGTTTCTTGATATTACTTTTTCTTGGGAGTGTATTTAGCTGCTCATAGGTATAGAGAGAACGCTCAGAAATACCTGTTATTGCTGCAAGCTCCGTCTGGGATAGATTTTTTAATAATCTTGCCTCTTTTACTTTTTCACCAAAAGTCATGTTACTACCTACTTTCTAGGAATAAAAATTTTATCTTTATAACTTCCGATTAACTATTGACAAACTTCTTTTAAGTGATATAATCATGTTTGTTAAGCAACTTCTGGTTAATCATATATCAGAACTTCCGACTTGTCAATAAAAAGTTCTGATTATATGGAAACAAACTTCTGGAAGAAACGAGGTGATGAGCGATGGGTAAACGAGTCATATTGCATTCAGATATTAACGCATGTTATGCGGCAATAGAACATTTGCATCGTCCTGAGCTGAATGGAAAACCTTTGGCTGTAGGAGGAGACCCCGAAGCAAGACATGGTATAGTCTTAACCGCAGATTATATAGCTAAAAAATACGGTGTGAAAACAGGTATGGCACTTTGGCAGGCGAAGCAAGTTTGCCCAGAACTCAACATTGTTTCACCAAGAATGGATTTGTATTTGCGATTTTCCAGAATGGCTCATGAGATATATGGGGAATACACGGATCTTCAAGAACCGTATGGGATGGAATGATCTCGATGGATATAGGAAGACTGCTGCAAAGTCATTTGTAGACGCGTTAATCGAGGGAGACAAAGGCTGTGTGGTAGATTTGATTCATATGCTCGGCTTACACTGGGATTGACGGATAAGCTTGATAGTGTGAAAACGGCAATCAACGGGATTGATTCTGATGGTGGAACGGACATTGGTGCCGGTGTCCGAATCGCAAATAATGAATTAATCAGTAAAAGCTCAGCGAACAGAATCAAGGCGATGATTTTACTCACAGATGGGGAAGGATCGTATGACACAAGTCTGACAAAACAGGCCAAAGATAATAATATCGTAATCTATACCATTGGACTTGGTACTAGCGTGGACAGTACTTTGTTAACGAGCATTGCGGATGGAACAGGGGGAATGTATTTTCCAGTATCCAGTGCATCTCAGCTTCCAGAAGTTTTCAGCAGGATTACAGAAATCGTAAATGATGCTGTTGATACCGATGGAGATGGACTTTATGATAATGCAGAACTCAACGGAATGCGTGATGGATTGGGGCAAATGTATTATTCAAATCCAAATAGTAAAGATACTGATGAAGATGGACTGTCAGATGATTCGGAAGTAGGCCCAATTCTTACTGGTTTGAGCGGGGGTTATTATATGGCTAGCAGTAATCCATCAGCTGTGGATACTGATAAGGATGGGTTAACGGATGCAGAAGAATCTGATATTGGTACCAAAAAATATAGTTCGGATTCAGATAATGATAAGCTGGATGACCTAAAAGAAGTGGATATGGGATATAATCCTTTAAATGCTAACTCGGATGGAGATACCTTTAAGGATAAAAAGGAGTATGACAAAGGCCTGGATCCATTTTATTATGACAATGCTTGGGACGAACATGTAAAAAATATTCTAGCAGGTGCAACCTGTGGTGATTTTGGCGAGACACTTGTTAGTTGGGGACGAATGAAAGAAAGTACGTATAATTCGCTTGGATATATTAGTGGTCAAATCGCTTCAGGCTTTGTAGTGGTGGGGGATATTCGTGATTTCATTGCAACGGTTGGACAAGGTGACTTCTGGGGAAGTTTATTAAATGCCGTTGGTGTAGTACCGGCTGTTGGTGATGCAGGGAAAGTAGCGTCAACCCTTGTAGACTTTGGGAAAAGAAGTAAAAAAAATCTTCCAAAGATTTCTGTATATATCATAAGAGAGCTGGATAAAGTACCGAAAGTAAAAAAAGCAGTTTTAGGTAAGGTTATCCCATTGCTGTGTAAAGGTGATACCGTAGTAGATACTTTAAAGGCTGCCGGGAAAATCAGTGATGATACGTTGGCTTTCTTGGCAAAAAGAGCCAATGACATACCGAAATTAGCAGCGATGACTGCCAAGGGGCTGAAGTTCTCAGATGAAATAGTAACCACAGCCAAGAAAACGATTGTTAATGACCGTGTGGCGAAATATTGGGGAACGGGTCTCAGTAAAAAAAGGATAGCCGAAGCGGTTGCTACAGAAACAGCAATCGTTCGATATGAAGACCTAGGCTATGAGTTGTTATATGCACAAAGGAGTCTCCTGAAAAACGGTGTCCACGGTCCGGATATCATTATGAAAAAGGGTGATGATGTACTGATAGTGGAAGCAAAAGGATCTTATGCAGCTAAGGCTGAAATTTCGGATGGAAAATCGGCAGGGAATCGGTTATACTCGAAAGTAGGTAAAATAGATACGCTGTATTTATCAAAGGATTGGTTAATAATTAATAATGAACCAAGATATATGAACAAATTGGAATCACTTATTGCTGCTGGAAGGAATTCTGCTGATAATTTGAAATATGATGAAGCATATGATGCAATGAGCGATATTATTAAAAAGAAGAAAGCGTATAAGGCTGCAGTGGTTTATGTCGGTGGTAACGAATCGGATATAAATTGGGGCAGGAATATTTCCAAGTATGCGGAAGCGTTATTAGGTGATGAGGAAAATGTAAAAGCATTGGATATGGTTAAAATTAAATACTAGGAGTGATTTGATGGTCAAACTTGCTAAACCAAATAAGAAAAAGTTACTGGAAAATACGGAGAGACAGCTTTTGCGATATGAAAGAAGGCCATTAGATGTCAGTTATGATTCTTTGGCAAGGACCTATATGTATTTGAAGGAATTCTCCAAATACTGCGATGCGATGGAAAAGGCTTTGGAGATGCAAGAAGGACAAATTAATCTAGCTAAAGAGAAAAATGGTCCATACAGTATTGCATCAGAGATTCATACGAAAGCCAATTTTCTTAGGCTCCTTTTTCGAGAAGAAGAGTCAAGGCGTGTGTTTAAAGAGGCTTTAAGGCTGTATAAACAGGCATTGCCGGAAGATTATCGAAATGATCCGGATACATACCGCAATGTTATTGTACAAATTTCCACGGTAGAATTTCACCTTGGTAATTACCAGAACAGCATAGATATCTGTGAAACATATAAAGGGGAAAAACCCATAGCGGAAATGATATCACGTGCCATATTGGATGGAAACAATCCGGAAATACTTGAAAAAACAATGGATATTATTAAAAAAGAGAATAGGGGTATTCCGATGGGTATGGAAAATGGTAATACAACATCCCTGTGGGACTTTTATGAAATTTGTTTGCAATTATTGGGATTGCCATCTATACTGGATGAGATTAAGGCATATATAGAAAGCAGGCAGTAGCTGTTTGTGTATTGATCTTTGATGGTCATAAGTAAGAATGGGATACCCCGTTACTGATAACAGGGATATTTTGGCAAAAAGATAATGAATGCCATTGCATAACTTGAAAGTTTTGCAATGGCATTTTTAAATTAATTGTTATATTCACAAAGGAGTCTCCTGAAAAACGGTGCCACGGTCCGGATATCATTATGAAAAAGGGCGATGATGTACTGGTAGTGGAATTATGAAATATGATGAGGCTCTTGCTGCTATGAAGGATATTATTGAGGATGTACCAATTAATCTCTCATCTTGATCACAAGATGAAGGAATCAAAACTTTATGATAAATACACAATGTCTCAGCTGCTTGACAAACTTGATGTGATTGAATGCTTTGAGGATCCTGGTCACTCGTTAAGAGTAGGCGAAATACTCGCTAAGCAGCAAGAAATCTATGAAACATTAAATGTACCGGTTCCGGCCTCGTCATGAGAGGCCGAGAATCCAGGGTTCATGGACATGATCATAGCAATATAGAGAAGTATTCTGAAGGATGCAAACACCTTAATGTTGCGGCAAATGCATGTGACTATACGCCAGTAAATCTTGGGCTTCTGATTAAAAATGGCATATTATCAGGCATCGAAAGCATACATAGAGAAACGATAAATAGAGCTAGTGGAAAATAAATAGGATATCATTGAATTAAATGTTTTTCAGAAAAACATTTAAAAATGCCACAAATCGAGAATTAATCTTGAATTGTGGCATTTTCAAAGTGGATAGAAATCATTAAAATGGGATAAAATATTGGTGTAAGTATATGGAATACTATTTTGATGGTAGTCAGTAAATGTATGGTTTACTTTTGTGCGAAAATGATTTATAATACACACAAAGGTAAACAACGGAGGGATGTATCAATGACGAAAACTGAGCAGTTAGATAGGATGACTGAGAAGAACAATGGCTATTTATTTACATCTGAGGTTGTTGATGCTGGCATATCTAAAACCTATTTATCAAAATATGTAAAAGAAAACAAATTTGAGCGGGCAGCTCAAGGAATTTATGTTTCTGATGAGACATGGATAGATGAATTATATGTAATTCAAAAAAGTAATCCAATCTTGATTTTCGACATGGATACAGCACTATATTTACATGGTTTAACAGATCGAGAGTATTCGAAGATTCATGTGAGTGTTCCTAAAGGTTATAATACATTTAGACTCAAGGAAAAGGGATTAATTATTCACACATATGATGATGAATTGTATCAAATGGGGATTTGTGATGTAGAATCAAACTATGGGAATTTGTTGAAAACCTATGATAAAGAAAGAGTAATCTGTGATATGGTTGCAGGTCGTGGTGAAGTGGAGATACAAGTATATCAGACGGCGATGAAAGAATATATGAGTAGTTCAGAAAAAAAATTAAATGTTCTGCTGACATATGCTGAAAAAATGGGTCTCAGGGATGAAATTATGAAGTACGTGGAGGTAATGATATGATCAGAACTTCAAAGCAATTGAAAGATAAGGTGAAAAATATATCAAATGGCAGTAGCAATGTTGCACAGGCAATGATAAGGATATTTGTTATGGAAAGATTTCTGGAAAGGGTATCTATCTCAGAATATCGAAATTCGTTTATCCTGAAAGGCGGTATGTTAGTTGCGTCTTTAGTGGGCATTGATCTTCGATCTACAATGGATATCGACACTACAGTAAGTGCGTTACCGCTAAATGAAGAAGCCGCTCGAGAAATCATACAAAAAATTATGGATATTCCAATTGATGATGGAATTAGTTTTCAAATAACTTCATGTAAAGAAATTATGTCGGATTTTGATTATCCTGGAATAAGATTAATGATTGAAGCCAGACTGGATAATCTTCGTCAAACAATAAAAATTGATATTTCAACAGACGATGTGATAACACCAAGAGCGGTGGAATATAATTATAAACTGATGTTTGAGGACAGAACCATTTCGGTTATGAGCTATAATCTGGAAACATTGATGGCAGAGAAATTGCAAACAATTCTTGTGAGAGATATTGCAAATACAAGAATGAGGGATTTTTATGACATACACTTCCTAAGCAAGGAAAAAGAGGAAGAACTAAAGACAGGAAACTTGCTACATAAAGCATTTTTAGCCACTTGCGAGAAGCGAGAGACAGTATATCAAAACGAAGATATTCATAAAATATATGAGCGAATTTTTCATGATGAAGTTATAAAGGAAAGATGGGAGTTATTCCGCAAGGATAATTATTTTGTGGGTAAAATGGAATGGGATGATGTGATAAGGCAAGTTGGTAAAGTCTTTGAATGGCTAGATAAATAATTTGACTATACCGCCATAATACTAGTATGAGAAGGATTTTGCGTGGTGAAAGAAGAATTGAGGAGCTGGAAAATTTGGAAAAACAAGTGGAATTCTAATTCATTCAAATAAACCAGAAGATAAGAGAAGATAGACATGAAAATATGTAAAGGAAAGAGTGGTGGAAGAAGTACAAATGCATAAAGGAATATTGTATACTATAGGACATTCAAAACATGAGTATTCTTTTTTTGAATCAATGTTAAAAAAATATGACATTAGTTATCTCTTAGATGTAAGAAGTGTTCCGTTCTCAAGGTTTGCTGAAACATACAATCGTGATAACATAAAAAACCTGCTTGCAGAAAGTGGAATAACTTACAAACAAATGGGGAAGTATTTTGGTGCAAGGCCTCAAGATGAAGCCCTATATACGAGTGAGCATTTTCTGGATTTTGAAAAGGTAAGAGTGAGTAAATTGTTTTTGGAAGGTATAGAAAATGTTATTTTGGGATTGGATAAGGGAAACAATGTCGCATTAATGTGTACAGAAAAAGATCCATTAGATTGTCACAGAGCAATAATGGTGTCAAAAGGCTTTTTAGATGCTGGAATTAATGTAAATCATATTTTGGAAAATGGATTGTTGCAGACACAACTTGAACTAGAGCAACGAATAGAAAAAGGTACCTGACACCATAAACTACAGTTTATGGTGTCAGGTACCTTTTTTTTGTGTGCGATGAATAACTTACCGTTCCTAAAACTTTTCTAAACATGAAATAATGGAGACATTCTGGAGAGTCTCTATTCTGATCGGTTCGCGATTGCCTACTTTGTATTCATTCACTACATTTCTTTGAATCAAGTA
>NZ_FMKA01000103.1 GCF_900096945.1 Anaerobium acetethylicum
TGATCCTGTATCGTACGATGATCCTACGGGACATAAACGGAAAAATATAGTTCAAAAATGGGTTGCCAAGGCAAAGAAAGCGGTCAAAAAAACTGTTGAAAAAGTAGCCAGTACGGCAAAAAAAGCAGTCAGTGCGGTAAAAAAAGCAGTCAGTACGGCAAAAAAAGAGATCAAGAAAACAATAGCAAAGGAAAAAACCAGCTCGAAAACAAGCTCAAAAGGAAGCCCTCCCAGCTATGCAGCAGCAGGACAGAAATCTTCTTCGAAACCAGCTGCCACAAGTAGTTCTTTGATCTCTGAATCAGGAAATTCAGTAGCAGGCAATATAGCGAAAGATATTAAGAATGGGACGGGTAATGGTAGTTCTGATACTTTAAAAAATAAAGCAACAAATGAATTTGTAAAGAATTCAATATCTGGTACAGCTGATGGTATCGTTGGTGCTCAAATTATTGATAAGCTTAGTGATACTACAAAAAGCATCACTAAAATACCAAGCCTTGGAGTTGCTGCAGAAGTTGAAACAGTTACCCTTAATACTAGTGTAAAAGCAATTAAGGGAGTATCAAAAATCGCTGGTCCAGCAGCAATTCTTACTACAGGTATTGATGTATACCGAGATTTTAATAAGTATGAAGGTAATGACCGCTATATGGCATCAGCCGTATCTGTTGGTGGTACAATTGTTGGAGGAGCTGTAGTAGGTCTGGTTGCAGGGGCTAGTGCTCCTATTTGGGTAACAGTTGGCGCTGGAATTGGAGTAGGTGTTGGAATAGGGCTCGGAGTTGACTATCTTAAAGAAACTTGGTTTGAAGAAAAGAAAAAATAGGGGGGATTCTAAAATGAGTTTTGCATTTTTACCATGGCCATTATATGTTTTAATGGCTATAGGTTCAGCAATTCCAGTGCTAATATATGTAAAGAAAATGTGGAAAACTTCGCCAAAATCCTTTTATATTGGATTGTGCATGGTAAGTATTGGGGCTATAATAGCGGGCATAATTAAGTTTACAAGTAATATGCAAGTTCTAACTCAATTCCAGGAATTTCTAAAAATGCTTACAATAGTATGTACTTCTTCTGGAATAATATTAACTATGATAGGTGCATATAATAAAGTTAAAGATGATCCGGAAAAAAGAAGGATAGTGCAAATTTATATTGGAGTAATTATTGTAACTATCATATTTATTGGATTAATTGGATTGTCAACATTAAAATAAATATTGTATATAACTCAAACTTCGCACATGAATAAGTGCTTATGCACCTTGAAAATTCAATAATAACTGGCATAAAAATAGCATGAAACCATCTGGTTTGGTATAAT
>NZ_FMKA01000026.1 GCF_900096945.1 Anaerobium acetethylicum
CATGTTTGATTAGTACCTCCTTGAAAAACTCTATTGATTTTTTTAAGTATGCACTAAAAAAGAATTTTTGCCTAGGCGAGTGGTTTGACGTTTACGTTGTAATAATAATGGATATCATTCGAAGGTGTTCTATAATAGTTGCTGGATTTTATTTTCCATCTGCTGGTTATAGTTTACCACTTACAGTTACTTTATTACATTGAGTGATGACTTGATTTTCTTCTTTTTTTCAAACGCTTGGACCCTGCTAGATAAATCGAAGTTTTCTTCTTGGAGAAATTGGAGTCGTTCTTTATACGAAATGATTTCTTTTCTCAATTCATCTACTTCATTCTTTAAATCCTCTAAAAGAATATCTCTGTGAACCATTTTTTTTATGTTTGTGACAGCTTCGTCTAATTGTTCTCTCAGTTCGGTTATTTCTATTAGCGGAGAATTTGAATTGTAAACATCTTCTACATGTTCAATGTAATCTTTCAATACTTCGTTATTATAAATGGTTTTTCTACTTACATCAATCATGTCAGATACAGATGCAATGTTGATTTTAGTGTTCTTCAGCCAGGTCAAAGCGGTCTCTTGTTCTGATAGACGTCTGGAAAGTTCTACTTCAATTTTAAAAAGGTGCTTCTGTTGTAAAGCAGTAAGCGCAGTGTATTCATATCCAAGTTTGATTAATCGGGCATGAAGTGTATCTAAAATTTCTTTTTCATCCATAAGTCGATTTCCTCCTTTATTGAATCGAAATTCATTATGACATCTAATAGGTTAGGATAAAGTGCAATAATTTCGTCTATTCCTTTTAATTGGATCCTCTGTTTTAAATCATCAAGTTCAGGGAGCAATCTTTTTCGACATAGGTTATGAAGTTTGTTTAATTCTTTTGACGCTTGTAATTTAAATCCATTCCGCTCGTTGTATTCAAAAGTTTTTTTTGTTGTTTTAAAATCGTCATACGAAGTATCGGTCATATAGTATACATGGAACAAATTTGGACAAATATTAAAAGCACAGAACATTTCATTAGTCCTGGCATCTTTAGAACATTCTCTTATTGAAGTCTTTATACATACTCCGCCTCTTTTTGCTCTGATAACAAATTGGTTGTTCAGTGAACTGATAATTGTATCCAAATCGCTTTCTACGTTAAAATTATTATCGCGAATAAACTTGTCAATATTGTTTTTTATCTGTACTGCGTCATTACCAAGAAGTTCAACTTCGCTAGCAACTAATTCTTTGAGAAGTTTGTTAGAGTATTCGATATCTTCTTGTTTCGGAGTTTTGGGTCTAACATAATAACCGATCATATCATCGCTTAAGTGTCCCATATATTTTTGTATATAAAGTAATGGTACATTGCGCTGATAAAGTTCTGTACAAACATGGACTCTGAACTGCTTTGTAGTAGGTGAAAATACGGAGAGGCCTCTATTCTTCGCAACAGATAACTCTGGAAAAGGGGATCTTGAACCTTTTGAAAAATCTGAATATCTGTATAAAAAAGCATGAAATGTTGAAGTACAATAAGCGTTTGAAGGTGGAAGCGTTTTGGAATTTGGTAAATAGATTAATTTTGTCTTCTTGTAATTGGGTTGACTGGTTCTTAAACCAACCAAAGTGTCAAAAGCTTCCTTTGTAAGCTGGTTTGCGAATATTGTCACCTCGATGTATTCTTGTTCCTGACTGCCTGGTTTGAATTCTTTTGCTTTCAAAAAATAAGCAATGCTGTCAATGTTTTCCAGGTTTGTACTTGACAAAGAGTCTGTTTCTAATGATATAATGGCTGAAATACGCAATCCGGTTTGACTTAAAATTACATAAATACAAGCTATGCTTCTATATATATAATTCAAGCTTTCATTTCGCATTGAGTTAATTAAAAAAGAGAGTAATTTGTTGAAATATTCTTTTGGAATATCAGGTGTTTTATTGATTTCTATTAAATTTGTGGCAATTTGATTATAGGTGAATCGGCTATCAAAAATTGATAAATCGAAGTTCAATTTATAAGTGTAATTGGCACTAACAAACTCAAAAAAGTGATTTAACGCTGTATAAAACATTGATTGTGTTGTGGCGGAACAGTGTGATTTTGTCTCGAAATACTGTTCAATTGTGTTTGGGAAAACCATTTCTAAAGAAGTCACATTTTTCGAGTCTAAATATATTAAGAAATTTTTGATATCAGAAAATCGTCTATGCACTGTTGAAATCTTTGCTGGTAAATTAAGTAAGCAAAATAAAACGAAGAATTTTGTTGTGTTTATAAAGTATTCGGGTAGGCCAGAGAAAACAAATACCGAATCTTGGAATTTTTTCATGCTTTGATAAGGTCTAAAATCCCATTTACTGTCGTTGAATTTTATGTCACTGTCTTTAAATGGAAGATATTTGATATCATCCAACAAAACTTGAAGATACTTTGCGTTTTCAATTCCATATTGAAAATGGTTGTCTATTGTCCAATCAATTCCTGAGACGGGACATGGTTTGACTGTGATGCTATTCATTATTATGGGCTCCTTTCTTTTTTAGGATTTCCATTAGATATGCACAATAGAGTCTTTTGATGTTTACTAAATCATCTTTATCGTGTTGTGTTAATGCGTTTGGAATCATTATGTCAATTTGGGAGATAGAATCACGAAAATACTGTGCGTGATTGACGGTGGTAATAAAAGAACAACACATTAAACAAGATAACGAATTTAATATCGAACATCTATCTTGCTTGCAATAGCCACAATTGTGTTCGACAGAATGCGCCGCATTTTCAATATGCTTGTTTTCAATTATATCAACTATTTCCCCAGTAATAGTTACATCGCCTATTATAATACCGTAAGTTGACTCTAGCATTTTGGTTAATTCGATTTCGATATAATGGTTTTGTGTCGTATTGATGTTTTTATGACCTGACAAAACGGCTAAGGTTACGTCACTTTCAGCATGACGCATTTTATATTCTAAAGCTTTAGTCATGTGAGTATCTCTTAAATTACTTGCGCTATAAATAGGAGTTCCTGCCTCTTTACAACATTTGGAAAAATAATTTCGAAAATCATGAGCGCTTATTGGACGAAAATTATTCATGGTTGTTCTGTATACAAATAGGTATTTCTTTAATGAATTTTCAGGGCACTCATTTCTAACTGTAGCTGATAATTTGAGGATATTTTCTAAATGCAGCTTGGTTAAGTCCGAAACCACAGCTATATATTTTTGACCATTTGAAGTTTTGCTCGTTGTTTTTATCAAAAATTGATTATCTTTCATTGTTTCGGTTATACAATCTATGTGCAAGTGGCAGATGGAAGATATACGAAATTCTGTTTGAAGACACACGTGAAATATTGTGTAACATAATTCGTTGAAATAGGATTCGTTCTTGTGTGCTATTAATACCTTGTTTATTTTGCAAAGCTCATCCTTTGGAATGGCGAGTGCATGATTTGTTGGAACAACTTTGAATTTTTGTAAATATTTAAAAAACATTAATTCAAAAGTTGCTATTTGTTTTGTGTCTAAAAACGTCAAAAAAATCCGTATTGCACATAAATATTCTTCTTTTGAACTTGCGGTGTTTTGGCTTTCATCAATATAATTGCGAATCAAATGTGCTTCCCATATATTAAAATGAGTTAGGCTGGGATTAGGGTAATCTTGCCTTGATTTTGTGTCATATATGTAATTCAGTATTTGGCTTAAAATTCTATACTGCTCATATTTTGAAGTGAAGTTGACTTTAAGGTTATTCCAAACAAATTGCATTAAGCAAGTTTTATAAACCGAAGATTTGATCTGGGAAAAATCAAATTTTTGAGTTGTTGTCGAAATACATTTGGTAGAAGTTCTTTCGTATCCATTTATGTGTAATATCCATTTTTCAGATGTTGGAACCGGTGCCAGTGGATTATAATACAAAAAGGAAAAACCATCCAATTGGCATTTGGTGAAATCGGATCTTTTTAAAAAGTTAATGTCAATATTGTCATAGTCTTTAAAAATATTCTTTCCTTCTCCAGAAGGATGTTCGATTAAATATATATAAAACCTATTTAAGATACCAATTAGCACCGCAGTGTTTGGAAACTGTTTATAGTATTCGAATTGCGATTTGTATATAGTAAAATTAAAATCCGAATATGTACTTATTGCAGTTGCATATTTGTTTAAGCTATAATCAAACTCATTATAAAAAAGAGCTGTCGTCGGATTATATTTAGCAGAATCATTGGAGCAAAAAGCCTCAACGATTTTCCGGAGGTTCGAATTATCGACTCGTATTATATGGTAATCGACTCTCGGAGAACTGCTTTCTAAATAACGCCAGCTTACAAAAAAATATTTAATATCATCGTTTACATATGGTAACGATGCCCAACGAAGAGAAGAAGACCAATGGTTCAAATCAAAAAGATTGCTGATTGATAACAATTTGTCTTTATATAAGCCTTTATACAAATCATTATTTAATAAAAATAAAAGCAATGGCGAGCAGAAAATTGCAGCTTGGTTGTTTGACGTCACTATGTCACACAAAAACGCCCATGTGATATCATGTGATGCTTTGGGTTTTAGGCTATCTATAAAGGATAATAGTGAGCCGCGGATTGTCTTTTTTAGAGCTATGCCTATTTTGAAAGATGATTTTGTGATTCTTTCATCTACAAGGTTAAATACGAAGTTTTTCAATATGTCATCTTGAATGAGATTAATATGATTTATAAATTCATAAGCTAATTCAGAGTTTCCTAACTTCTCAATCTCATATCTAGGACGGTCATTCATATGCATTCTCCTTTAATCCTGGGATAAGATCGTATAACTCATTAACAAAGGTGTTTTTGATTTTGTACTCATCTTCTTCTGTTGGGTTATAATATTTCATGGTAGAGGCTAGAGACTTATGCCGCATTAGTTTTTGAAGTTCTAAAACATGAGTCTTCAGATATTGAACTTGGAACATTGCAAATCCATGGCGGAAACGATGACTAAGATTTGTCGTTTTGGAGCCTGTATCAATTGGAATGTCAGCTCTTACAAATACAGATTTGATGTATTTGTTCCATGTTTGTGCAGACAATACGGTCCCGATTGAGTTCAAGAAAACATAATAATTATCTTCAGAATAGTTTATAGTTGAAGTTGTGTCAGCAGAAACTTTTTTGCAATATCTGCTGTGATTATGCGCACGTGCTTTAGCATGAGCTCGCTCTATGTATTCGTTTAATAATTCATAAATATCATAGGTTATAATTATTTGCTGATAGCCCACTCCTTCGGTTTGATAGTCCTTGCTTTTATATTGTTTCGCATTAGTTATATGCATACAGGTTTTGGCATGCTGAAAGAAATCGTCAGATAATCTGTCTCTGAGATATAAAACGGGACATAGCTTCCCGTTAATTTCTATTTCTGCCAAATCTTCAAATGTCAAACCTAGCACCTCTCCTAATCTAAGTCCAAATTGATACATTAGACGAACTATACATTCTGCAAGTAAATTTCTGTCATTTCGGATGATACTAATAATTGTTTTAAAATTATCTACAGATATATACCTAGGCACTCTTTTGACAGGTGTCCCTGTCTTGAGGTTAGATTTATAGGAAGTGACATTTTCGGCCTTTTCAGTTATAGGATTTATGTTAAATGTTATGAATTCACGAGTTTCAAATAAACTGTCACATTTTATGCCTAAATAAGAAAAAAAAGAACGATAAACCTGTAGATATTCGTTAACAGTAGCGTTGCTTCTTACGGTTTGCAGATTCATAGAGTATGATCCTTGACTCGGAGAATAACCCAAGAGAAAATATTTTAATTTTTCAATATTATCATGGTTCAAGTCGGTTAGTTTGGTTTTTGTTAAACTTAAAAAGCAATGCAAAAAGCGAAGAGCATAGATGGATTTTTCTCTGGAATTATAAGGTTGTTTTGCCATTTTGATGTTTATAAACCGGTACACAGGAGAAACCACTTCCATATTATCATTATACAAAACAAAAGTATTCGTATTCTTCTTTTTGATTTTGTATAATCTATAGTGTATTTCTTCGCGGAATATGATTTTTCCATTATCATCTGCGTGTATTCTTTCAAAGATATTTGTGTTGTCTTTTTTTATTTCGTTTAATATAATCATGTAAAGACCACCTTTCTCACCAACCACGTCATATTGGGAAATATACACACTTTGTAAAATAATCATAACATAAATAAGTAAAAAAGCAAATAATATTATGTAGAAGCATGTGTAAAGTTAAAAAGAATAAAAATATAGTTTGAAGCACAGACAGAATCAAGGTTTCGTTCGTTTTACACAGTTTTAGAAATAATCATTTGTACACGAGGGATATGGATTTCCCATCGGCGGAGTTGCAGCTACTTTATGGCCATATGGAGCCATATCCCCGGGGGGAATCGGATACGACATCAACTGCGGTGTCAGGCTTCTGAAATCGGATTTCAGGTTTTCCCAGATTGAACAGTATATTGAGCAGCTGGGCCATGAAATTTACACGAGTATTCCTTCCGGAGTCGGAAAGGGCGGAGATATCAGGCTTTCAGGCAAAGAACTGGACAGTGTGCTTGAGCATGGTTCGAAGTGGGCAGTCAGGAACGGATATGGAAATGAACAGGATCTGGAAAGGACGGAATCTTCCGGATGTCTGGAACATGCCTGCCCGGATGCAGTATCCGAAAAAGCAAAGAAAAGAGGGATCGACCAGCTGGGAACCCTGGGATCCGGAAATCACTTTATAGAAATCGACATTGTGGATGAGATTTACGATGCAGAATGTGCAGCGGCCTATGGCCTTTTTAAGGGTCAGGCGGTGGTCCTGATCCATACAGGCTCAAGGGGCCTGGGACACCAGGTGGCAACCGATTACGTGAAGATCATGATGTCTGCCATGGAAAAATACGGGATAACCGTCCCCGACAGGGAACTTGCCTGCGCCCCTTTCGACTCGCCTGAAGGGCAGCGCTATTATGCCGCAATGGCTGCGGCAGCAAATTTCGCCTGGGCAAACAGGCAGGTCATAACCCACAAGGTAAGAGAAGCCTGGGGAAGGGTTCTGGGCAGGGATGCCAGACTTACCCTTCTTTATGACGTGGCCCATAATATTGCAAAAATCGAAAGCCACGAAATCGACGGAAAATCCAAAAAGGTGATCGTCCACAGAAAGGGCGCGACGAGGGCATTCGGGCCACATCATCCGGACGTTCCGGAGCCATACAGGGCAGTCGGACAGCCCGTCATCATACCCGGAAGCATGGGAACCTTCTCGTATGTGCTGGCCGGAACCGATGTCGGCATGCAGATGTCTTTTGGCTCCTCCTGCCACGGCGCCGGAAGGAAGATGTCAAGAAGCGAGGCAACCAGACGGATCGATGGGAAAAAGCTGATGATGGAACTCCGGGACAGAGGCATCTATCCATACATCGGCTCCATAAAAGAGCTGGCCGAAGAAGCGCCGGAGGCTTATAAGGATGTAAATGAGATAGTCGATGTCATCCATAGGTCAGGTATTGCGAAAAAGGTTGCCCGCCTGAAGCCGGTGGTAGCTATAAAGGGATAAAAATTGGTACCTGACACCATAAAAAAAGTATAAACAAAAATTTACCTTCACTTTTGTTTGCGTTAATCAGTTTTTAACCTTGCAGTGATATCATAATCTACGTCACAGGGAGCAGGAGTTAGAAACAGAACGGCAGATTTATCTGAAGGAGGTAAACGATGTTTTTATATGATTATCATATGCACTCGAATCATTCCAGAGATGGGCGGGATTCGATTTCCAGTCTGGCATATGCGGCAGCAGGAAAAGGTCTCAGAGAAATAGCGGTATCCGATCACTACGAGCCGACGTCGGGAAGGGTATCAGCGATGCGGTGAAGCTGATAGAAAGAGCCGGTTTTTCTTATGTGACTTTATACGAAGACAGAAAGCCGTATATGGTCAGGATTACTGAGAGACCCTCTGTCTGTCTGCCGGTCAGAAATTCAGCCTGAATCAGCCTGAAATCAGCAAAAAGCAGTTGAAATCAGCAGAAATCAGGATGCGAAAATACGGAAAGCAGGATTATCATATGAGAAAGGAGCGGATTTTTCATGTATAACAGTAATGGAAGAAGTATATTGAGCCAGGAGGCGATTGCGAATTATCAGATTCCATTAACGATGATAAAGAGGCGGATCATCGAGGAATTCCTGGAAGAGAATCAGGATCGTTACAGCCTGGGAGAACTTGGATTTTTAGAGAATACGGCATTGCCAAAATGGAGATATGTAGCAGAAGAAAGGATCGTCCATGATGAGGGGATCCTGTATCATAGTCTTTTCGATATCGCGGAGGAGCTGCTTGCCATCAGGGATTTGCTGGAAACAGATTTTCAGGAGTATAAGAAAAGAAAGGCCAGGGAAACGGAGAAGCTGAAAAACAGTTTCCGCTATGGCGTCATGCAGCTAAGGATATTTGGAAAATCAAAATCTGGCATGAAGGTAATCGGCAGAGAAGAGGTTGCAGGAATTATCATCGGTGAATGGCTTTATTACAAATATAACCATAAGCCGAATGGGGCTATCAATAAGCACAGAATAGATTCGGGCAAGGTGCTCAGGGTAAAGGGATATCATACGTATGAAGGATTGATGCGGATCCATCCAAAATACGAGGGAACGGAAGACATATTTGAAGCGCTGATCCAGCAAAAAGTGAAGAGAGCATCCTAGATGTTCTTTTTTTATTTTTTGGTACCTGGTACGATGAACAGATAATGAACGAAAAATGAACAAATAATGAATAAACCAGATGATGACAGACATCAAAAAATCCGTTATATTAAGAATAAAAAGGTTTGGTACCTGACACCATAAATAGGTACCTGACACCATAAATAAAGTATAAACAAAATGGATTATCAGCGAAAGAAGGTATTTGTATGTTTTGGATCAATCTGCTTCTGGGCATCATGGTTCCGGCTATATTAACAGCGATAGGAATTATATTCCTAAAACACCCGCCCAAAGAAATCAACTTTATTGCCGGCTATCGGACAGCCAGATCAATGAAAAGCAGGGAAGCCTGGGATTTTGCCAACAGATATTCCGCCAGGCTTATGCTAATTTGCGGAATTATGCTGTTGATCATATCTGCCGCTATCATGGTAATATTCCGGAATAAAAGCGAAGATATACAGGCTATGATCATGGTGATCTTATGTACTGTTCAGACGATCGCTATCGTAGTAACCATTATTCCGGTCGAGAAGGCATTGAAAGACAAATTTGACGAACAGGGACGGCCAAAGATATAAGAATCTGCCAGAGAGAAGGCTGAGAGGCGCGCGTATGCTGAAAGTGAAGATAATCGTCAAAAACATTGAATATGACAGCATAATCAAAAAGATTCCCGACGGCAGGTGGTACCTGTCCGTATTCAGAAAGGCGATCAAAAAACTCCCCTCTAAAGGAGAAGCGCTGGTCTGGTTTGTTTCGAAATTCAAGGAGAGGATCATCGTCAAAACAAATGCGTATATCGCCGGGAATCATGTGGCAATTAAAATTCTGGACATGGAATTGCGAAAAGGAAAGGGGAGGAGATCTGACATGCTGAAATTCGATTTTCTGCTGGAAGAAATTGATTATGAAAATCTGGTGAGCCAGTTGTTAAAGAAGACATTGGCGAACATGGAGGAAAAGGATGGAAAATCAGGAGAGCTGGCAAGATACGTGGCCGGTCTGGAGAAGGTGCCCTATCAGATGATTGAGGCAGCATTTGGAACCCTTTCACAGGAACAGAAAAACGAGATGGTAACCCGGATTTTTGACATTTATAAGGATGACCTGGTTTCCGCAATCAATAAAATTGCTGCAAAGAATGAAATAAAAGCAGAACTGGCATCCGTGAATGTCACCGCACTTTAAATCCAACAGCCATTATGTTACAGTAGAGACAGCACAGCAATTACTAGTTATTGGGAGGAAGAATATTCAAAAATGAAATGTTTAGTATTGGCCGGCGGTAAGGGTGACCGCATATGGCCGTTGTCGAGAAAGAATTACCCCAAGCAGTTTATACAGATACAGAAGAACCACTCCGTTTTTCAGGAGACCATTGCCCGGAATATTCCTTTTTGTGATGAGTTTATCATAGTGACAAACAGGGATTATGAATTCATTGTGGAAAATCAGATGCAGGTGTTTCAGGGGATCACCTACAGATGCATATTTGAGGAAATCGGAAGGAAGACGGCGGCGGCCATTGTGCTGGCATGCCTGCAGTTTCCTTTGTCAGAACTTGTTTTTGTCACTGCCGCGGACCAGATTGTGGAGGGTGACACCTACAAGGACCATATCCTCAATGGAAAAAAACAGGCAGAGAACGGATATCTCTGCACATTCGGCATGCAGATCACGGAGCCGGAAACCAGATTCGGATATATCCACCACAAAGAGGACAGGGTGCTGGCATTTGTGGAAAAACCGGACAGGGAGACAGCAGCCGGATTTGCGCTGCGGGACGATTATCTGATTAACAGCGGAATGTTCCTGTTCCGGATTGGAAATTTCCTGAATGAAGTACGGGCATATGCGCCGGAGCTTTATGAAGCCTGCAAAGAGGTATATAAGAACAGGAAGATCAGGAAAGGGCACAGCTTCTTTGACAGGGAGCAGCTTCTGTGCATTCCGGCCATTGCCATCGAGAAGGCGGTTTTTGAAAAGACCAGGATAGCGAAAGTGCTCCAGAGCGATTTTTACTGGAAGGACATAGACAGGCTTGAAGACCTGACGTCCACGGAAATCAGGACCGGAACCCCCGGCCTCCAGGTTGCCTCGGGCTGCACGAACACGACCATTGTGAATCAGTGCAGCAGGAGGGCAGTGGTAGCCAACGGTCTGGAAGACGTTTTCATCGTCAATACAAAGGACGCCGTATATGTGGGAAAAAACGGACACTCCGGCAACCTGAAGAAAATCCTGCAGGAAAATCCGAAGCTCCAGCCTTTTTTTGAAAAAGGGCGCATCACATACAGGCCGTGGGGAAAGTATGAACTCCTGATCGATGAGCCGAATTACCGGGTGAAAAAGGTGATCATCAATCCCGGGAACACAATCTACAACCACAAGCATCTGTACCGCAGCGAACACTGGTCAATCGTCCAGGGAACCGCAAGGATCACCATGAATGACATTACCGCAGAGTATTTCGCCAGGGACAATGTGGATGTGGGAGCGGATATCTACCATCAGGTTTCCAATATCGGCCTGGATCCCCTGATCATTATCGAGGTGGCCACAGGCGAACATGTCAGCGAAGAAGATATGGTCTCCATCCAGACGCCGGACCTGACAGAATCGGAACTTGGGTTCAAAGCTCCGCCTTTCGTAAAGCTGTCTCCTGCATTCAAGGATTATCTTTGGGGAGGGACGAAGCTCAGGGATGCCTTTGACAAAAACTGCGACTACGATATTATAGCAGAAAGCTGGGAGCTGTCGGCCCATCCGGCAGGACAGAGCATCGTCGAAAGCGGCCGCCACAAAGGCATGCTGTTCGGAGACTACCTGGACACGATCGGCAAGGAATATCTGGGCTGGAAATGCAAGCCGATGGCAAGCTTCCCGGTACTCGTCAAATTCATCGATGCGAAAGACGACCTGTCCATACAGGTCCATCCTGATGACGACTATGCACTGGAGGTCGAGAACGAATATGGCAAGAGCGAAATGTGGTATGTCGTGGAAAGCGAAGAGGGAGCCGGCATCTACTGCGGATTCAACAGAGACATCACAAAAGAAGAGGCAAGGGAACGGATCAGGAACAACACGTTCATCGAAGTCCTGAACTGGATCCCTACAAAAAAGGGTGACGTATTCTTCATTCCGGCGGGCACGGTCCATGCCATCGGCAGAGGCAACCTGATCTGCGAGATCCAGCAGAGCTCCAACAGCACCTACAGGCTCTATGACTATGACAGAAGGGACAAGTTCGGGAATGCGAGGGAGCTGCATCTGAAAAAAGCACTGGATGTCCTGACGTACGAGAAATATGAAATCCAGGAATTCGAAGACAGCATTGTCGATACGCCCGCATACACATCCAGGATACTCAGCCAGTGCAAGTATTTTGAGTGCATGAGCTACAAGATCAAAGAAGGAATGGAAATAGAAATAAAAGAAGATTCCTTTATGTCCATCGTCTGCGTTGACGGGTCGGGATATCTTTGTGAAAATCAGGTAAGGACGGAATTCAAGACTGGAGACAGCATATTTGTAACTATGGGAAACAGGGTCCTGACTGTGACGGGAAAATGCGAGATTATCATTACCCATATTTGAGTGGAGTGTCAAAAGCCTATTTATATAATAGTAGTCGTCAATTTGCACAGTTTTCGACAATGAGGACGTGATGCAAAACATGTTCATTCGCAGCGCGCTCTCGCTTAGATGAAGACGTAGCGGTACGTAAGGCCGCAAAATACGCGGCCCAAGTGCCGACGTCTTCATAAAGCTGCTCATTGAATCATGTTTTGCATCACTGCGTGTTGGATGGCGAATATGCAAATTGACGAAGCCGGACGTTACAGGAGGACGTGATGCAAAACATGTTCATTCGCAGCGCGCTCTCGCTTAGATGAAGACGTAGCGGTACGTAAGGCCGCAAAATACGCGGCCCAAGTGCCGACGTCTTCATAAAGCTGCTCATTGAATCATGTTTTGCATCACTGCGTGTTGGATGGCGAATATGCAAATTGACGAAGCCGGACGTTACAGGAGGACGTGATGCAAAACATGTTCATTCGCAGCGCGCTCTCGCTTAGATGAAGACGTAGCGGTACGTAAGGCCGCAAAATACGCGGCCCAAGTGCCGACGTCTTCATAAAGCTGCTCATTGAATCATGTTTTGCATCACTGCGTGTTGGATGGCGAATGTGAAAATTGACGAAGCCGGACGTTATAAGAGGGCTTTTGAAATGCTGGTCATAATTGGAAAAAAATCCAAATAAACATCCAAATAAACCTCCGGTTAACACGACCTTTGGTTAAAAACAACTCCGCCTACAACTCCGCCTAAAAAAACACTTGACCTAAAGTTAACTTTAACAAGTATAATGTTTTGGCAATGTGCGTTTCTTTGATTTTTATTTCTGAGAAGAAGCGCTGCAAATGAAAAACCTGCTGCTGTAAGTACGGCTAAGAGTGGTTCGGACAACATGATTTATGAATGACAGGGAGGAAGACAATGGAAAAATCAAATGTATATTTTTCGGATTTTCGCGTAGGACCGGGATCGAATTTATTAATCAAGCTGCAGAAATTATGCAAGGCTGCAGGAATCCAGGATATTGACATGGATGGGAAGTTCGTGGCGATAAAAATGCATTTTGGGGAGCTTGGAAATTTAGCTTTTATAAGGCCGAATTATATAAAAGCGATTGCAGATATGGTGAAGGAACAGGGGGGGATGCCGTTCCTGACAGACTGCAATACCCTCTATCCGGGAAGCAGGAAGAATGCCCTGGAGCACCTGGATTGTGCAAATCTCAATGGGTTCAATACGATTACGACAGGCTGCCAGATTATTATCGGGGACGGCCTGCGTGGAACAGATGATATCAGCGTACCGGTCGCAAATGGCGAATATGTCAAGGAAGCGATGATCGGACGCGCAGTCATGGACGCAGACGTGTTTATCAGTGTCAGCCATTTTAAGGGCCACGAGATGACGGGATTCGGCGGCGCAATCAAGAATATCGGCATGGGCTGCGGAAGCAGGGCAGGAAAGATGGACCAGCATTCTTCAGGAAAGCCTCTGGTCGATCCGGAGCTGTGCCGCGGCTGCAGACGATGTGCAAGGGAATGCGGATCCGATGCGATCCTGTTCCAGAATAACAAAGCGATCATCGACCAGGAGCTCTGCAAAGGATGCGGACGCTGCATCGGCGCATGCGCCTTTGATGCCATTGGTGTACCACAGTGGGATGCCGGAGAAGTGCTGGGCAGGAAAATGGCGGAATATACCCAGGCCGTATGTGCCGGACGCCCCTGCTTTCATATCAGCCTGGCCATGGATATCTCGCCTAACTGCGACTGCCATGGAGAAAATGACGCTCCAATCCTGCCTGACGTAGGGATGTTTGCCTCATTTGATCCGGTCGCACTAGACCAGGCCTGCGTGGACGCATGCCAGAGGCAGGCTCCGATGCCGAACAGCCAGCTGGCTGATAATCTGGCACAGGCAGGCTGGCACTGCCACCATGACCATTTTAAGGACAGCAACCCGAACGTAAGGTGGAAAGAGACCCTGGAGCATGCCGAAAAGATCGGCGTCGGAACCCGGGAGTATGAGCTGGTAGTGGTTTAGGACAGTTTCGGGCTGGAATGATTAAGACCGCCAGGATCAAGACCGCCAGGATCGGATAAAGCAGCCCAAATTATGTTGTGGATTTAAAACAGTAAATAGGAAAAGCCTGTGTTGAATAAAAAAATCAACACAGGCTTTTCACGTACTACCGGTTTTCCACTTTCTTCAGGTGGATATTCTTCCTCATGCAGAATATCCGGATCAGCAGGGTAATGGCGAAACATCCGTATAATGCCGCATCATTTCCTATGGTCTCGTTCAGTATGATGAACAGGACAGCTCCGAAAACGGAGGCTACGGCATAAATCTCTTTTCGGAATACATAGGGGATTTCCTGGGCGCATATATCCCTGAGCACGCCGCCCCCGGTTCCAGTGAGAACCGCCAGGGTGATGATGACGAAGGGTTCGGAGTGTCCGTTTTTCACCGCAACTTCGGCCCCGATAGCGGTGAAGGCACCGAGCCCGAAAGCATCAAATAACGGCAGGACCCTGGACAGGTGGTGGATCCTCTTGTAGAAAAGGATGACAAAAAGGGCGGCCAGGATGCTGATGACCGCATAGACCGGGTTGTCCAGGGAGGCCGGAAGCCTCCTGTTGATCAGGGTGTCTCTGACGATGCCTCCCCCCACCGCGGTGATGAATGCAAAAATAATGATTCCATAATAGTCCAGTTCTTTTTGAATCGCAGTCAGTGCCCCTGACATGGCAAAAGCGACCGTGCCGATGATTTCAACAACCGAAATGAATTCCATTTCATATTACCTTGCATAAACCTGACGGATTATGCGTTTCCTTTCTCTCTTTTCTATTTGATCGGGCAGTAACTGTTCAGAACCCCTGTCTCGCGAGGTGTTTTTATGCTGATTTTGCATAAAAACCCGAGACATTCGTGCGCCAAATTGCTGATTTTGCAATTTGTGTGCCTCATATGTGACTATGAAGGACGTAGTCCTGAATAGTTACATCGGGCAGTCATAAGGGTTTCCTTCGGTGCGTTTCCGGTG
Organism: Anaerobium acetethylicum; assembly: GCF_900096945.1. Taxonomy (GTDB): domain Bacteria; phylum Bacillota; class Clostridia; order Lachnospirales; family Lachnospiraceae; genus Anaerobium; species Anaerobium acetethylicum. Next base: position 15,381 of record NZ_FMKA01000026.1, read on the forward strand.
CTCGGCAGCCGCTGTTTCCAGGATTTCGGAATCATTTATCACATCATAGAACATGCCGGTCATGATTTTGGCGGCATAGAGCATGCCTTTTTGTCCGAGGGTGCATCCGGAGGCTGAAGCGGACTGCCAGGTGTGGGCATTTACCCCGACTGGCCAGGCCGCTGTAAAAATGGTGCTGAATGGCATCAGCCAGCTGACGTCTCCGATATCGGAAGACCCGGTGATGGGATAGCGGCTTGCAGCCTCTTTTGCCACGATTCCGCTGTGGATAAAGGAATCTGCGTCATAAAATCCGATATGTTCCCGTTCTGTCTGTACCTGTTCCGGAGGCAGGGATTCTGAAAGGGCCCTGGCCAGCGCATTCTCTTCTTCCGTATAGGGGCACATTTCCATCTCTTCAAAATTCTTTCGCGCCAGAGCGCATAATACGTCGTTTGGAAGCAGCTCGTAGCAGCCCCCGGCAATTTCGTAATCCAGGAACGTATCCGTCATCAGAGCCCCGCCTTTCTGGCAGTTGATGACACGTCTGGTGATATCGACCACGTCCTTCCGGTGTGGCGCCCTGACATAATACCAGGATGCCGCTTCCTTTGGCACGATGTTCGGCGCTTCGCCGCCGTTCGTTATGACATAGTGGATCCTTGCGGAACTGATGACATGCTCGCGCATCACATTGACTCCCATATTGGAAAGTTCCACCGCATCCAGGGCGCTGCGCCCTTGTTCCGGGGCCTGGCCTGCATGAGCAGTGATTCCCGTGAAATGGAACTTCATATTGTTCATTGCCAGGAAGCCCTGGGAAACCGGAATGTTTGCATTCCACGGATGGTATGCGAAGGCCATGTCGCAGCCGTCGAAGGCATGATATTTTGCCATCAGCACCTTCCCATCCAGCATTTCTTCCTGGGGACAGCCGTAGAACCTGACGGTTCCGGAATGGCCGCTCTCCTCCAGGTATTTTTTCGCTGAAAGCGCGCCTCCGAAGGCACAGGCTCCAATCAGGTTATGCCCGCATCCGTGCCCTGCCCCCCCATTTTCGACCGGCTTCATCTCCGAATAGCCGCCTTCCTGAGAAAGTCCGGGAAGTGCGTCGTACTCGCCCAACATGGCAACTACTGGATGGCCATTTCCATATTCCGCGTAAAAGGCATATTTCAGCTCATCCTGGCCAAATTCGTGTATCGTGAACCCGTTCTTTTTCAGAAGCCTCTTGAACATCGAGGAAGAGTTCTCCTCTTCCTTTGAAAGTTCAGGATTGTCATACAGATACCGGGAAGCCGCGAATATTTCCTCTGCATGCAGGTCCAGGTACCCGGCTAAATCCTGTTTCTTCATATCAGAATTCTCCTTTACTTGCCGGCTTTATAAAAAGCCCGTTTTCTCCCTTGCTATGCAATTATGCAAAGGTATTTTCTAAATAATAACACAAGGATGGCAGCAAAGTAAAACAGGGTATTATGTGCTTGTAGAAATTTCAGCGCGTATAACGGTTCAGCGCGAGATCATGTATTTGATCTCGCGCTTATTTTTTTTGCCTGAAATTTTATAATAAAATGAAATGAGGAAGTAAAGTAGGGGGGGTCATTTGCGGTAGAAGCCCTGGTTGCGCAGCCGATAGCAAGAATGGTGATGCTGAAGCTCCATCAGAGAATTGATGCTAAGGCATGTACTGCTGAACGATGCTGATGATATAATCTCCATTTATTTCCAACTTATATAAATGGGGATTGCTTTCAAGATGCGCATACAGTCCTGCAAAATCTGTCGGAACCAGATGGGTGCTCCCTCCGTCGAGAATATAAATAGAGGCATTGTCGGCTACCAGCATGGATCTTATTTTTGCTGATTCGTTCCGGATCGCGTATCCGTCTTCCGTTTCGTAGATTTCGCCTAATTTGTCATAACTCAGTATCTTTAAAGCCCTGTCGATGCCGGTGACGGAAACCAGGATCGGATCTGAAATCTTTTCTGAAGCATAGACCGGTATCGTAAGCGCCTGGCCTTTGTAGATCAGTCCCGGGTCATCGATGCTGTTGACAAAGGCAATCTCCTGAAAATCGATCCCATACTGAGCTGCGATTTTGCTCAGCGTGTCGCCGGACTTCACGGTATATTTCACTGTGGAGGGAAGGGGATTGCCGGCCCCCAGGGGAATTGCCAACACCTGTCCGGAGTAGATCAGGTCAGGATTCTCGATATTGTTCGCAGAAACGACCTGCAGCAGGGTTGCGCCGTAGAAAGCCGCAATTTTGCCCAACGAATCGCCTGGTTTCACTGTATAAGAAGCTGGCTTTTGCGGTGTTGAATTGAGTTCGGCCAGCGTTTCCGAAGCCGACATCAATAGCGCATAGTTTGTCACAAAGATTTTTTGTGAAGGGGTCAATGCATTATAATCTGCCATAAGAGAGGCTACCGTTTCGGATTTGTCCAAAGTGATTTCGCCTAAAGCGGCAATCCTTGTATCCAGAGCGGCAGCCGTTTTTTTATCCAGTGTCAGCTGTTTCTCTGTCTCGGTCTGCTCTTCGGTTATTTCTTCGGTCTGCTCTTCGGTTATTTCTTCGGTCTGCTCTTCGGTTATTTCTTCGGTCTGTTCTTCGGTTATTTCTTCGGTCTGTTCTTCAGTCATTTTTTCGGTCTGTTCTTTAGTCTGTTCCTCGGTCTCCTCTTCGGTTTGTGTCTTTTCCGGTGTCGTTACGTAGCTGCATCCTGCAAAAATTGTTGTGCATAAAAGGATTGCAATGAGTTTACTAAGTACGTCTGCTCTTTTCATGGGACACCACCTCTCATTGAAAACAAGGGATTGTTTATATAGTTATTGTACTGCTGCGGAGATGAAATTACAATCGAAGTAAATTGGTACCTGACACCATAAACATAAGTAAACGGTACCTGACACCATAAACACAAAACGGGAAACTCGGATTGCAATCGAGCATTTTTCGTAAAGTTTTGTCTGGTTATGACATAAAACCTGCTATTTATTACAATATGAGAAATAAATTGAAAGTTAGTGATAATATAGGAATAATACTGATAAGAGGAGTGTTCAGCGTAGCTATGTATGAAGAACCGGCTGAAACACAATGATAAAGCAAATAATATGATGCGGGGGTCCCAAAATCATGTCGTTTCATGCAAGCATGAAAAACATGACCTTTTGCCCCGGGTATCTAATATTAAGATTGTTATAAATTTAATTAATTGTTATAATAATTACAAATCAACATGAAATGAGAAAAAGCATTCATAGGAGTGGGCGCATATGGGGTTACTGGGGAACACGGTCATTAATTTGTATTCTATAGCACTTTTAGCAATTATCTGTTTTCATTTACAAAGGCAAAATGAAAAAGGATTTTTGCAGTATAAGATCTATGCGATGATGGTAAAGACAACGATGCTGTTATTGCTGCTGGACATAGCAGGAAGGTTTGATGGGAGACCGGATACGCTATACCCGCTGCTGAACCAGGCGGGAAATTTCCTGCTTTTCTGCATGAATCTCGTGATGCCGTCATGGTGGCTGTTATATGTTTATAATCAGATCTGCAGGGATGAAAAGAAGACGATGCGGCTTTTTTATCAGTTAGCCGCGTTGAATTGCGTGAACGCTGCTGCAGTAATCGTTTCCTTGGCTCACGGGTGGCTTTATTCCATAGATCTGAAAAATATCTATCACAGAGGACCTTTTTTTTTCATTCCAATCGCAGTCACTTTCGTCATGATGGCAGGAACCTACGTCCTGATTGTAAAAAACAGGGATAAAATCGTAGAAGAATATTATTATGCCCTTTCCTGCTATGCAATTCCGCCATGTATTGGGATTGCCCTGCAGATTTGTATCGGTGGTGTATCTTTCTCTCTAAACAGCAGCGTCATATCCCTTCTGATCATCTTCTTCCGCATTCAGAGCCATATCATACACACGGATTATCTTACGGGGTTGAACAACCGTAAACAGCTGGACATGTATTTGGAGAAGAAGATTAGCACGAGTACCTCGCATCAGACGTTTGCGGCCATTATGCTGGATATGAATCATTTTAAAACGATTAATGATAAATTCGGACATGACGAGGGGGACAATGCCCTTAAAGTCACTTCGAAACTGCTCAGAAGCTGTCTGCGTATGGAGGATTTCATTGCCAGGTTTGGCGGAGACGAATTCTGCATTGTCCTTGACATATCCCGGGAAGAGGAACTGAGAGCGATTGTGGACAGAATCAATCAATGCTTTGAAAATTACAATAAATCAGGGAAACATCCTTATGAACTGAGCATGAGCATAGGCTATGACATCTATGATCACCAGTCTGGAATGAAAAGCGGGGAATTCCAAAAACAGCTGGATGTATTGATGTATGAAGACAAGCAGAGCTACAGAGCCCGGCTGATGCCAGAGTGTCTGATGTCATGAATGGATTATAAAAAAGTCTGCCGGGGGGCAGACTTTTTTTAGTTCAATAGAACTGGACAATGTGTCAGTGCACTAGGAAGCTAAATCAATTTAACACGCCAGTTCGGCATGCCATTAGCAAATTTTATGAAACTTTGCTATTTTACTAATTATCATCATATTTTATAGAGAAAAAGCCCCCTGCTTTTTTTATAATGAGAGTAAGCAAAAAAGCGGCTGACTGCTCAGTGACCAGGCATTACACGGGCTGGGGAAAAACGGGAACTGAACGGCCGCAATAAAAAAGTAAGAGGAGGCAGCAGCATGTTCGAACCAGTATTAGTGATTATGGCAGCAGGCATGGGAAGCAGATATGGGGGATTGAAGCAGATTGATCCAGTTGATGAAGAGGGGCATCTGATTATCGATTTTTCGATATATGACGCAATAAAGGCAGGATTCAAAAAAATCGTTTTTGTAATCAAACATGAAATCGAAGAGGATTTCAAAGAGGTAATCGGAGACAGGATTTCAAAAGAAATCGAAGTGGACTATGTGTATCAGGAACTGGACAGTATTTCGGAGGGCTATTCTGTCCCTGAGGGACGTGTCAAACCATGGGGCACGGGCCATGCGATTTTGAGCTGCGCGCCGAAGGTGGATGGCCCATTCGCGGTCATCAATGCGGATGACTATTACGGAGCCGGCGCATTCAAGGCAATCTACGACTTCTTAAGCAATACTCGGGATAACGACAAATACCGCTATGGAATGGTCGGCTATATCCTTGACAATACCCTGACGGAAAACGGCCATGTGGCAAGAGGCGTCTGCGAAATCGATGGCGAAGGATACCTGAGCGGAATCCAGGAACGCACAAGAATAGAAAAGACAGAGAACGGCGCCCGCTATACGGAAGACGACGGGGCAACCTGGACGGAAATCGACAGGAATAGCACAGTGTCCATGAATATGTGGGGATTCGGCAACAGCATATTCCAGGAACTGGAAAAGGGATTCAGGGAATTCCTTGAAAAAGACGCAGTGACAAATCCATTGAAATCGGAATATTTCCTTCCGACCGTCGTTGGCAACCTGCTTCAGGAAAACAAGGCGACCGTTAAGGTCCTCTCTTCGGCTGACAAATGGTACGGGGTTACCTACAAAGAGGACAAAGAGACCGTGGTAAAAGCGATCGCAGAACTGAAGAACAAAGGCATCTATACGAAGTATTTATGGAAACAGGCATAAGCGAAGATCAAAGACAAGGAGACAGGTAAAGCAATGACAAGAGAAGAATATTGTTCCAGAATCGAAGAAGCAATCGGGCAGATTGCATTTGAAGGAAAATTCATTGGATACAAGCCGTATGGGAACGGCCATATCAACGATACTTTTGTAGTGAATTTCCAGCAGGAGGACGGCTCTGACCGCAGATACATCCTGCAGAGAATGAATCATGACACATTCAAAAATCCTGCCGGACTTATGGAGAACATTTCAGGGGTGACGGAGTTTCTGAAGAAAAAAATAGAGGAAAACAACGGCGATTCCAGCCGTGAAACGCTCAATATCGTCAGGACAAAGGATGGAAAGGATTATTTCAAAGACAGCATAGGCTCCTACTGGAGAAGCTATGTATTCATCGAGGATGCAGTCTGCTTCGACAAGGTAGAATCACCGGAGGATTTCTATAACAGCGCAACGGCATTCGGCAACTTCCAGTATCTGCTGTCCGATTACCCGGCAGAGACTCTTCATGAAACGATTCCTGATTTCCACAACACGCCTGCAAGATTTGAGAATTTCAAAAAAGCAGTAGAAGCAGACATAAAAGGACGCAGGGCAGAAGTAGAAGCAGAAATTGCCTTTGTAATGGAGCGGGATGCATTTATGTACACGCTGATGGATGCCTATAAAGAAGGAAGCCTGCCTTTAAGGGTAACCCATAATGACACGAAGCTGAACAATGTCATGATTGACAATCAATCAGGAAAGGGCATCTGCGTCATCGATCTTGATACGGTAATGCCTGGATTTTCCGTAAACGACTTCGGCGATTCCATACGTTTCGGGGCAAGCACCGGAGACGAGGATGAACCGGACCTTTCCAAGGTAAACTTCAGCCTGGAACTCTTCGACATCTATACGAAGGGATTCTTAGAAGGCTGCAAGGGAAGGCTGACTGAGAAGGAAATATACCTGTTTCCGACAGGAGCAAAAATGATGACCCTGGAATGCGGAATGAGATTCCTGACGGACTACCTGCAGGGAGATACTTATTTCAGAATCCACAGGGAAACACACAATCTTGACAGATGCAGGACCCAGTTCAAGCTGGTTTCCGATATGGAAAAGAACTGGGATGCAATGAAAACTGTCGTTGACAAATACCGCTAAGATTAAAAAACCACTGTTTTTTGAAAAACAGTGGTTTTTTTGTTATAATGGTACCATAATGGTACCTGACACCATAAATAAATTATAAATAAATTATAAACAAATTATAAACAAATTGATGGAACCAGGACAGATCCGACGGAGGAATAGAAAAATGATACGCGATATGTTAATAGATGATTATCCACAGATCATAAAATTGTGGAGGAGCATTTCCGGATTCCGGATCCGCTCTATAGATGACTCCGAAGAAGGGATCAGGCGTTTCCTGGCCCGGAATCCGGGAATCAGCAAGGTTGTTTTTGTGGAAGGAAAGATTGCCGGGAGCGTTCTGTGTGGACATGACGGCAGAACAGGCACTTTGTATCATGTATGCATAGCGGATGATTTCCGGCGCAGGGGATTGGGAGAAGCCATGATTGAGGCGGTTCTGGAGTCCCTGAAGAAGGAGCATATCCATACGGTAAATCTGATTGCATTTACCGAGAATACAGGTGGAAACATATTCTGGCAGACCATCGGGTGGAAAAAAAGAGACGATGTCAATTATTATGAAAAAGTCATCGACAGCATGAATACCATTGAAATATGCTGATGAAGGATAAACCTGAAACAGGAAAAACCTGAAACAGGAAAAACCGGAAAACCGGAAAAAGCTGAAACAGCGGGCAGATCAAAGGAGAGCAAGGAATGATTAATTTAAGGCCGCACCATGGGATGTGCATCGGGCAGTTTGTCGGGAGTGGATATAGCGATGAATTTACTGCGAACATGCAGCGCATTATAGAGAGGCTGGAGGCCTGCGACACGCAGAACATTAAGCTTGTATGCCATGTGGACGACATATGCGGCAGCTGTCCCCACAACCACGAAGGCATCTGCCGCTCCGGACAGAAGGTCATGAATTATGATGCGGCCTGCCTGACCATTTGCGGAATCAGGGAAAATGAAGAGATCAGCTGGCGTGATTTCAAGGACAAGGTCAGGGCGTCCATTTTGGAGACGGGAAAACTGAAGGAAGTATGCGGGGGCTGCCAGTGGATTGACACATGCCTTCAGAATATGGGGATTAACTACTGAAAACAGGCGGCAGGGAAGGGCAGCGCCGAATAGCTGAATAAAATAACAAGGAGAATAAAGCAATGGGTAAATATTTTGGAACAGACGGATTCAGGGGAGAAGCAAATGTGGATCTGACTGTGAATCATGCATTTAAGGTAGGAAGATTTCTGGGGCACTATTACGGGCAGGACCATAAGGCCAGGATCGTGATCGGAAAAGATACAAGGCGCTCCAGCTACATGTTCGAGTATGCGCTCGTTGCAGGCCTGACAGCCAGCGGTGCCGACGTGTACCTTCTCCATGTGACCTCCACGCCAAGCGTGTCCTATGTCGTGAGAAGCGAAGGCTTTGACTGCGGCATCATGATTTCAGCAAGCCATAACCCTTATTACGACAATGGAATAAAAGTAATCAACGGAGCCGGACAGAAGCTGGAAGCGGAAGTGGAAGACCTGATAGAGGCCTATATCGACAGTGAAGCCGACGGGATTCCTCTTGCGACCATGGAAAACATCGGAAAGACGACCGATTTTGCCATGGGCCGCCACAGGTACATCGGATACCTCATTTCCCTTGCCACAAGGTCCTTTAAGAACATCAAGGTCGGGCTCGACTGCGCAAACGGTTCTTCTTCCCAGATTGCCAAGGCAGTTTTCGATGCCCTGGGCGCACAGACCTATGTAATCAGCAATGAGCCTGACGGAATCAACATCAATACGAACTGCGGGTCCACTCATATGGAAAACCTGCAGGAATTCGTGCTGGACAACGGCCTTGATGTGGGATTCGCATACGACGGGGATGCAGACAGATGTCTTGCAGTCGACGAAAAAGGAAATATCATTGACGGAGATCTGATCCTCTACCTCTGCGGCGTATATATGAGCGAGAGAGGGGAGCTGAACAACAGCACCATCGTCACCACCATCATGTCCAACCTGGGCCTTTTCAAGGCACTGGAGAAAAAGGGGATTGCCTGCGAAAAAACGGCTGTCGGCGACAAGTACGTATATGAAAACATGGTAAACAACGGGCATTCCCTGGGAGGGGAACAGACCGGACACACCATATTCGCAAAGCATGCAACCACGGGCGACGGAGTCCTCACCTCCCTGAAGATCATGGAGGCCATGCTGGAAAAGAAGATGCCGCTTTCAAAGCTGGTGGAGGAGGTTGAGCTCTTCCCGCAGCTGCAGATCAACGTGAAAGTGAAGAACAAGAAAGAGGCAAGGGCAGATGAGGAAGTTGCGGCAAAAATCGGGCAGGTAGCTGAAATCCTTGGCAGGGACGGCAGGATCATCGTGCGGGAAAGCGGAACGGAGCCGGTCCTGAGAGTCATGGTGGAAGCGGCAACAGAGGAGATCTGCAGGAAATATGTATATGAAGTCATAGATGTTCTGAAGATGAAGGGGCACTGCTAAAGGAGATATCATGATTCGGAATAGAGAAGAGTTTTCAGCCCGGAGGCCGGGCATCATAGGAGAAGAGCAGTTCAGACAGTACGCGGTGCTGATCCCTCTGGTTGAGGATTCGGAGGGGATATCGCTGCTGTTCGAGAAGCGGTCCAGCGCGCTGAAGCGCCAGCCGGGGGAAATCTGTTTTCCTGGCGGCAAGCTGGAACCGGGCGAATCCATGGAGGAGTGTGCAGTGCGTGAAACCATGGAGGAGCTTCTCGTCGGGCGGGAACAGATTGAAATCCTTGGGCCGGGAGATATCTTCGTTTCCCCCTTTAATCTGATGCTGCATCCATTCATAGGAATCCTCAGAGCGTATCCGGATACCTTCAGTACCGATGAGGTGGCCGAAATCATCCGGGTTCCGCTAGCGTTTTTTCGGAACCACAATCCTGAGAAATACGAAAGCAGACTAGTCAATGAACCGCCTCAGGATTTTCCCTATGAATGGATTCCCGGTGGGGAGAAGTATCCCTGGGCACAGGGGAAATACGATATCCTGTTTTACCGGTACGGGGAACATGTCATATGGGGGATGACTGCGCGGATCGCGAAATCGGCGGTGGAGCTGATCGACCGGTACGGGCTTTGATCCTTTTTGTTTCATAGGAGTGGAATGTCAAAAGCCCATTTACAAAATAATATTCGTCAATTTGCACAGCTTTCTAGAATGAGGACGTCATACAAAACATGTTGATTCGCAGCGCGCTCGTGCGTTGTGAATCGCATCGCAAAAGCGCCCACACGCGAAGAAAGAGTCTGCCAAGGCAGACTCTTTCTTTTGTCTAATTCAGTTCTTCCTGACAGCTTTCAGCAAGCTCAGCCGGTTTCCTGCTTTCCTTTGCCGATACTAAATTTCCGATCTTGACGTTTGATTTCTGAAAAATCCGATAAGCCAGAAGACCTAATATGATATCCAGGATGATAAGAATAAAAATGTTCCAAACATACCTGTTTTCCATTCCCAGCATGACGATTGCCGTTGCGAAGGTGAAAAAGCAGATCATACAAAAACCAATAACACCATAAAAAGCTGCAGCTACCCAGAAGTTCCTTTTTGAAATACCCATAGATGTCCCCCTTGATCTTTCATGTTGATTGGGTCGTATAAACCGGATTGTCTGTCAGGCTGGAGTTTTACGTCATGCGGCTCCTCGCATAGAATTTTAAAATTATGGGAAATCAGAAGAATATCCTATAAATTAAAAAAACATTGCCAGAAGCCCCTGGCAATGTTGGAAAATTGCAGCTGGCTACCAGTTTAAAGGCCCTATAGTTTTGCGTCACAAGCTTTCGCTTGCTTTGCCATATTTGATTAATACCATTGTATACTTTTTTAAATAATAAATCAATGAATATAAAAGATATTTCCAGAATGTCAGTAACAAATTCTATTTTTTGTCAAATACCTCTGATATTTCCCTGACGATATCAATGACCTGCAGATGCTGCGGGCATACGGATTCGCATACGCCGCACTGTACGCAGGCAGAAGCCCTGTGCCCGTCTTTGGTAAGGGAGTCGTAGAAGAAGAATGGACGCTGGTCTCCCTTGTACGTTTTTACGGTATTGAAAGCGCGGATCATGTCCGGGATCAGGATCTGCTGCGGGCATCCGTCCACGCAGTAGCGGCAGCCTGTGCATGGAATGGTATCTGCGGCCAGGAGCTTTTCGGTCATCAGGTTTAGGTGTTCCCTCTCTTTTTCAGACAGGGGACTGAAATCGCCCATGGTCTTCAGGTTGTCCTGCATCTGTTCCAGATTAGACATGCCGCTCAGTATGGTCATGATGCCGTCTAAAGATGCCACATAACGGAGGGCCCAGGAGGCGATGGAGTCGTCGGGGCGGAGCTCCTTCAGCATGGCTTCAAGTTCCGGGGGAAGGCTTGCCAGGGTGCCGCCTTTCACCGGCTCCATTACGATGATCGGCTTGTTATGTTTTCTGGCCACTTCGTAGCATTTTCCGGATTGAACCAGCTTGTTTTCCCAGTCCGCATAATTGATCTGCAGCTGGACGAATTCTGCTTCAGGGTGGGCCGTCAGCACCTGGTCAAGCAGTTCGGGGGTATCGTGGAAGGAAAAGCCGAAATGTTTGATCAGCCCTTTTTCCTTCATTTTCATCGCCCATTCCCAGCAATGGAAGCCGTCATATTTCTTCAAGTGTCCTTCCTCAATGCTGTGGAGCAGGTAAAAATCAAAATATCCCGCGCCGGTACGCTCCAGCTGTTCGTCAAATACACGCTGGATATCAGCTTCCGTGTTCAATTCCCAGGCAGGAAGCTTTGTGGCCAGAAAAAAAGATTCTCTTGGATGGCGGCTTGTCAGCGCCTCCCTGACTATGGATTCGGACTTGCCGCTGTGATAGATATAGGCCGTATCAAAGTAATTGAACCCTTTTTCCAGGCATAAATCGACCATCTGGCAGACCTGCTCCAGATCGATTCCGTTTTCATTTTCGGGAAGTCTCATTAATCCAAATCCCAGTTTTGGCATTTGAAGCAAATTGTTGTTGTTCATATCGGTTTCTCCTTTGTCTGTGCGAATATGGCTGCGTGTAAGGTAACAGTCGCGTTCTTTATCATTCTAGCAGTAACTATTCAGTACTATGTCCTTCATAGTCACATATGATGCACAAAAATTGCAGAACCAGCAATTTTGCGCATGCAGAACTCGAGTTTTCATGCAAAACCAGCATAAAAACATCTCGCGGAACAGGAATTCTGAACAGTTACTTCTATCATACAGCTTAGAGATGGCTCTAAGTCAAGAAAAAAATAAAAAAACATGACGAATACAAGAATAAAAAACCTGCCACGATGAGGGAAATTAACGATTTTACAAATAGGAAAGCCAAAGGATGCATGAAAATGATATAATGAAGTCGTTTGAATTTCCTGGATCAGGCATGCAAATCATAAAAACTGCAGCTCTGTTGATGGTTATGCCAAAGTGTGGATAAATCAGGAGCTGCACAGAAAAACGGGGGATAACGTTGTGAAAAATAGAAGAAGACAGATTTTCCGGATCCTGGTGATCCTTTGGATGGTACTCATATTCGCCTTTTCGGCACAGCCGGCAGATCAATCGACGGAAATCAGCCTGGGTGTCGGGAAAGCAGTCGGCAAGGTATTGATCAGGGATTTTGAACAGCTATCGGCTGCCCGGCAGACTGCCTATGCGGAGGATATTGATTTTGTCGTGCGTAAGACGGCGCATGCTGCAGAATATGCAGTCCTGGGCATCCTGTTCATGTTTGCGCTTGGAAACAGCTGGGTGAGGTGGAGGCCTCTGGTTTCCTTTTTGTGCACTGTTCTCTACGCCGCCAGCGATGAGTTCCACCAGCGTTTCGTTCCGGGAAGGAGCGGACAGATCCGGGATGTGCTCATCGACAGCGCCGGTGCTGCCGCAGGTGTACTTTTGTTTGTTGGGATTTCTGTGTGGAGAAAGCGAAGGGAGAAAAATGCAGTCAATTCTGGAGATAAGTCATGTTTTAGAAAGATAATTCGAAGATAAGCTGAAAAATTAGATATAATGGGAAGTGTTGTGCGATTATGTGATAAATAGATTGAATTGCATATAATTTATTGATATAATGGTTGAAATACGTAACTCTGTGAAAGAGTGCACGAATAGCAAAACCAGCAATTTGGCGCACGCATGTCTCGGGTTTTTATGCAAATTCAGCATAAAAACACCTCGCGAGACAGGGGTTCTGAGCAGTTACCTGCAAAATATCAAATAGGGGGTACAAAACCATGCAAAAGTGGGAGTACAAAATTCTGGATTTTGAAAAGGTGTTCTATGCTGCAAATGCGGATGGGGAAATCGTGAAGCTGTTGAACGGTCTTGGCCAGGAAGGCTGGGAGCTTGTCGGACACGCAACTTTCAACGTGCATATGTTTGTTTTGAAGCGCGCAATCGAATAAGCGGGCAGGCGCAAAAGCCCGATACCCTGGATGCTGTGAACTCCGTTCGCAGGACCTCCGTGGTATCGGGCTTCTGTATGTTCATATTTTAAGGGAAAGTTCGTCCTGTGAGATATAAATGCTCCGCTGTCATATCCCCTTTTCGCTTATTCCTTCCGGTTCAGATACCGCCAAAGCGTCGTTCTGCTGATCTGTAGCTTCTGGGCTGCAAGGGTCTGGTTGCCGCCGGATTCCTTCAGCACATGCTGAATGATATCATTGTTGATTTCTTCCAGAGATCTGTTAAGATCCAGCTGGAGGCCGTTCGCTGTATTTTTCATTTCAGAAGTTAACGTAGCCTTCGCCTGTTCCAAAGTGGAACGAACGGTTGATGTCTGTATATAGGGAGTGTCTGTCAGGACCACCAGCTCGGTCAGTATCTGCTTGAACTGGGTATAATTGTATGGCCAGTCATAATGCTGCAGAAGATCCATGGCGTTCGGTTCGAACCCGATGATCTGTTTGCCCAGCTCCACATTCAGGTCGGCAAGGTAAAGGCTTGAGAAGGCCGGAAGCTCTTCCAGCCTGTCCCGCAGGGGAGGAAGGTGGATGCTCAGACAGGACAGGCGGTTGAGGAATACGATGCCTGCAGCTGGCATTGTTTCATTTTTATCGCATACGCAGGAAATAATCACTTTGTTCCTGCGGCACAGGTCCATATCGAGTATGATGGATAACAGATGTTTCTGCCTTTCGCTGGAAAGCTCCTCAATGCCTTGGAAATACAACGTATTCTGATTGTCGTTGAGAGGAGAGTTGTAGTGGTTTGTCAGATAGCCCCAGCTCTTGTCGTTCATGAGCCCGCAGTCTATGGTCACAAGCGGGTTTTTGTTCAGTTTGCTCTGGGTGTAGATGACCCGGGCTATCTGTTCTTTTCCTGTCCCCTGCTCGCCGGTGATCATGACCGGAAAGTCGCTCTGGCTGATCTGGAGGATGGAATCCTGAATATCGCCCATGCTTCCCTGGATGTTGTAAAAACTGTTCGAAAATTTCTTCTCAGCGTCTTTTCTATTTGTAAACTGGATTCCGTATTTGCCTGAAAGCATGGGGATTCCGGAAGAGACGCAGTAGAATGCGGTGTAACGGCTGGAGAGATAGGGATAGATTTTTCCAGTGATGGAGTAGAGGGTATCGTTGACGTTCTTAAAGGTTTTGTGATAATCTTCATTTAATACCTTTGGAATATCCTTTTTCAATAACTCGTAGAACCCATCGGCATCCGGGTTTTTCCAGGTGGACATGTAGAGGTTTTCGTTGCTGTCAAAGACGATGATGTCGGAGGTGCTGCCGTCGATGATATTGTGGAGAAGAGAGTTTTCCTCCTTCAGATCCACATAGCTGCTGCATATTTTAACAGCCTGGTCCAGAGCGCTCTCTATGCTTTCCTGCCCGGAAGTGATCAGGATGGAGTTCAGTCCCAGGTGTCTTGCGGCGTTGTTGGTAATTACGTCGCATACGATCATGGAATATCCGTTTTCCTTGAGCCGCGTAAGGGTGTCTAGTACTTCGTTTTCGTTATGGATCGTTACGATGTCGATCTGATAGCGCAGCAGCGAACAGAGAAGATGGGCGTTTTCGGTAATGCTGGGAAATCCAACGATGGCATAGCGGTCCGTATAGTTCTGGGCAAGCTTCATGGCCCGGAGAATGTCATAAACGGACAGGGAAATCTCGATAACCGGAATATGGGTAATGCGCCCGATCAATTCGGCAGTTCCTCCACGGGAAATGATGGCATCATAATTCGTCTGAAGATTGTCCCTGGCAATGGCGACTCCTTCTTCAAGATTGCCTGTATAGACATCAATTTCGATATCTGCCCTGTCAGCAGCAGCTTTTTTCAGTGCGGTCTTCATGGAATCATAGGGAGCGATTCCAAGAAGATGTATGGGTCTGTTTTTCATAGCTTGCGCTCCTTTCGTTTTGGTTTCCTATAGCATATCATATTGAAACAATGTTTTCCATAGAACGGCATTAAAGTGTTTCAAAATAAAACAAAAAATGGTACCTGGTACCATAAACAGAAAAAATGGTACCAGGTACCATGAACAAATCATGAACAAAATGGTACCCAAAATGGTACCAGGTACCAAATCCGCAGGTACCGAATCAGGAGGTGGCAGGATGGCAAAGAAAAAAACAAAAGTAGAGTTCCGATATTATGAAATTCCACCGGATGAAATGATACTGGCTTTGTTGGGGGATAGCTGGATCCGGCCATATGGGATGGGCGCTGACTTTCTGCATTTCCATAATTTTCTGGAGATCGGATACTGCCACTGGGGGACAGGGGAACTCGTTATTGGGGAGCAGAGCTACCGCTTTGAGGAGAATATGATTGAAATTGTTCCCCCGAATCTGCCCCATACGACGAACAGCGATCAGGGAACGGAAAGCTTCTGGGAATGGATGTATTTTGATATGGAAAAATACCTGAATAGCATATATAAAGAGGATCCCCAGTTCGTGCAGAAGCTGCTGGAAAGAATCTACCGGGAACCGTATATACTTCGCGCTGAGGAGCATCCTGCCCTGGCAGGCATTCTGAGGTCGATTATCATGGAAATGAAGAACAAGAAGAAATATTACCAGGAAAGCGCGAAAGGCTATCTGCATGCGTTGATTGTGGAAATCCTGAGGCTGGATGACCATGAGGAAAGCAAGAGGAGGACAAAACAGAAAATGGGGCAGATTGCGGATGCGCTTCAGTTCGTTGCAGACCATTACCGGGAGGAAATCAAAATCCTGCAGCTGGCGGAATCCTGCAATATGAGCGAAAGCCATTTCCGCCGGATCTTTTTGGAAACCATGAATATGAAGCCGGGAGATTATCTGAATCTGGTCCGCGTGCAGAATGCGTGTGAAATCATCAAGAAGACGAATGTTTCCATGGAGGATGTGGCGTACAGGGTCGGATTCGAAACGGTATCTACATTTAACCGCAATTTCAAAAAACTGACGGGTCTGTCGCCCTATCAGTGGAAACGGTCGGCAGATAATTTTGAAGGGAAGCTGCTGAATTATAAAATCAGTGCGCAGAAGGGCTGGTAGAGTCCGCGAGGAGGCGCATGACGCGCAAGAAGAATATGTCGCAGAAGCGACTGCGCATCAGCGCGAGAGTTTCGCAAGCGAAACTCTTTGTTATTACATGGTCGAATTTGCGCATTTTTTAATTGAATATAAAAACTATATTGATAAAGCTTTGGTATAATATGCATATAAACAAGTTCCTAACGGACTGGAGAATGTGCACAATTACCAAAGCTTTTTCTGATTTACAGAAAAGCTCGTCCTAATCTGGTAATCTCTTCTGAAGATAGGCGTCAAATTTTAAGGAGGATATGAAAAATGAGAAAAAAAGTAATGGCAGTTTTAGTAGCAGCGAGTATGGTGCTTTCATTAACAGCTTGCGGAGGTTCCGGTGACTCATCTTCCAATAATACAGAAGGAAAAACAGAAACGGAAGCTGCAGGAGGAGAAAACGAACTGACAGTATGGTGCTGGGATCCGGCATTCAATATGTATGCCATGGAAGAGGCGGAAAAGGAATATCAGAAAGAAAATCCTGATTTTAAATTAAATATCGTTGAAACCCCGTGGGCTGATGTCCAGACAAAACTGACAACGGCAGCCAGCTCAGGAGACCTGTCTTCCCTGCCGGATATTTTACTGATGCAGGACAATGCATTCCAGAAAAACGTAATCAGCTATCCGGACGCATTCGCAGATCTGACAGGATCAGGGATCGATTTTGCGTCATTTGCAGGAGCGAAAACAGCTTATTCCGTAGTAGAAGGCAAGAATTACGGGGTACCGTTCGACAACGGCGCGGTAATCGCATGCTACAGAACGGACATCCTGGAACAGGCGGGCTACACGGTGGATGACTTCACGGACATCTCCTGGTCGGAATACATAAAGATCGGAAAAGATGTTCTGGAAAAAACAGGAAAACCGTTACTGTCCTGTCTGTCTGGCGAATCAGACCTGATTGTGATGATGCTCCAGTCTGCAGGCGCAAGTTTGTTTGACGAAGAAGGAAATCCAAGCATGGTCGACAATGCTGCTTTAAAAGAAGTTATGGACACCTATGCTGAATTAGTAAAAAGCGGCGTACTTGTAGAAGTGAATGACTGGGATCAGTATATCGGAACTATGACAAACAGCACAGTAGCCGGAACAATCAACGGATGCTGGATCATGGCAAGCATACAGACAGCAGAAGACCAGTCAGGAAAATGGGCAATCACCAATATGCCGAAACTGGATAAAGCGGCAGATGCAACAAACTATTCCAACAATGGCGGATCAAGCTGGGCAGTGACTACGAACTGCAAAAACATGGAACTGGCAGAAGATTTTCTGGCGAAGACCTTTGCAGGAAGCGTAGCTTTCTATGAAACGATTCTTCCGGCTTCAGGTGCAATCGCGACCTATTCACCGGCAGCAAAGAGCGACGTATACAGCGAACCACAGGAATTCTTTGGAGGAGCGCCGGTATATGCACAGATCTCCGAATTTGCATCAAAAGTGCCATCCAACAATACGGGAGTATATTACTATGAAGCCCGTGACGCGGTGGCAACGGCAGTTACCAATATCGTGGCAGGAGCTGATGTCGAAACTGAAATCGCAGCCGCAGAAGATACCGTTAATTTTGCAATGGGTAAATAATAAGTCCCTGTTATGCAATATGGGGAGCCGCCGGCAACAGGCTGTTCCCCATAATAATTGATTGATGTAAAGGAGGCATTTCGGTGAGTGGGCCTAATAAAAAATTGACTCTGAGTCGCAAGCAAAACCTTTCAGGATGGGCGTTCCTGACACCTGCAGCTATATTGATAGCGGCAATGAGCTTTTATCCGATGTTCAGGGCTCTCATATTGTCCTTTAAAACGGGTGTCGGTTTAAACATGAAATGGGCAGGCACATATAACTATGTAAGAATGTTCCAGGATGCTGTATTTATGCAGGCATTGAAAAATAACTTCATATACCTGATCTTCCAGGTGCCGATCATGCTGGTTCTGGCGCTGGTGCTGGCATCTCTGCTGAACAACAAAGATCTAAGGTTCAAAGGTTTTTTCCGTACGGCGATTTTCCTTCCATGCGCAACGTCGCTGGTATCCTATGCGGTCATATTCAGATCGCTGTTTGCAGTAGACGGACTGATCAATACCGTATTGATCAATACCGGTTTACTATCGACCGGATATAATTTCCTGGGCCATGCAACCAGTGCAAGAATCATCATTATTCTGGCGCTGATCTGGAGATGGACAGGCTACAACATGGTGTTTTATTTATCGGGATTACAGAATATCGAATACTCCATATATGAGGCAGCTAAGATTGACGGAGCATCGCCCTGGCAGGTGTTCTGGAAGATGACCGTGCCGCTTTTAAGGCCGACCATCCTCCTGACGGCAATCATGTCGACGAACGGTACCCTTCAGCTCTTTGATGAGTCAGTGAACCTGACGAACGGCGGGCCGGCAAATGCGACCATAACCATGTCTCACTATATTTACAATATGTCCTTTAAATACGTACCGAATTTCGGATACGCTGCGGCGATGTCCTATCTGATCCTTATTTTGGTTGCCGTTCTGGCATTTTTACAGATGAAAGCAGGTGATAAGCGTGACTAAAGGCAAGAAGATTATATCATATACGTTTTTGAGTATCGTATCGCTGCTTTCGATTTTTCCGCTTTACTGGATGGTCATTGCAGCTACGAATAAGAGTGTGGATGTGTCAAGGGGAACCATGCTGCCCGGAATGGAACTGATCAACAATTTTAAAAATCTGGTGGCGTCCCAGAATGTCCTCAATGCGATGACGAATTCATTTAAATACGCAATCGCGATGACAGTCCTTTCCCTGGCAATCTGTTCCCTTGCAGGATACGGATTTGAAATCTTCCATGACAGGGGAAAAGACATGGTGATGTCAGTCATCCTGCTGGCCATGATGGTTCCTTTTGCAGCAACCATGATTCCCTTATACCAGCTGTTTTCAAAAGCCCATCTGCTGAACAGCACGGCAGGTTTCATACTGCCAATGATATCCACCCCGTTTCTGATCATGCTTTTCAGGCAGAGCGCAAGATCCTTTCCCCATGACATCATCGAAGCGGCAAGGATGGACGGGCTGAACGAATTCCAGATTTTCTATAAGATGTTTTTCCCCACAATGCGTTCCACTTATGCGGCGGCCATGACGATTACATTCATGAACGCATGGAACAGCTACCTGTGGCCAAAGGTAATCATGTCCGATACGAAAAGCGCGACAATGCCGATGCTTGTTGCGAACCTGACAGAAGGGTATGTCACGGATTACGGAATGCTGATGCTTTCAGTCGTGTTCTGTACAATTCCTACGATCGTGATCTTCTTCCTGCTGCAGAAGAGTTTTGCCGAGGGTATTACAGGCGCAGTTAAATAAAAAATGAAAGAAAGAAGCGGATATTCTCTATCCGCTTCTTTATAGGTGATAAGATGAAGAAATTTGATTATAAAATGATAGCTGATCCGGAACGTTTTTCAGAAGGGTGCATTCCTGCACATTCAGACCATAGGCACTTCGCATCGTTTGAAGAGATGGCAGCAGGAGAAAGTGGATTTTACCAGAGCCTGAACGGGCTGTGGAAATTTTCCTATGCAAAAAACTATGAAAGCACCATAAAAGGTTTTGAAACTACAGCGTATTCCTGCCATTCATGGGACGAAATCCGTGTCCCGGCCCATATACAGATGGAGGGCTATGACGGGCCCCAGTATGCCAACGTCCAGTATCCGTGGGATGGCAGGGAAGAGATCAATCCTGGTGAAGTGCCTGTGGCCTTTAATCCGACAGCAAGCTATGTGAAATATTTTACAGTCCCGGAAGGGATGGCTGGGAAAAGGATCTATGTCTCCTTCCAGGGAGTAGAGAGCGGCATGGCCCTCTGGTTAAACGGCACTTATCTGGGATACAGCGAAGACAGCTTTACGCCGTCAGAGTTTGAACTGACTGCCCATCTGAAAGAAGGCGAAAACAAACTGGCTGTTCAGGTGTTCAAATGGACGGCAGGCAGCTGGTGCGAAGACCAGGACTTTTTCCGGTTTTCGGGAATTTTCCGCGATGTCTGGCTCTACGCAGTGCCGGAGATCCATATCTCGGACCTGAAGGTCCAGACCCTGCTGGAGGATGATTATGAAAATGCGCTGCTGACTGTTCAGGTGAAATCCACATCCGTGGGTAGGATCGTCGCTTCGTTATTTGATGAAGAGGCAAAGCTTGTGCATCAGGCGGACGAAGAGCTGTTCGAGCTGTCCCAGTACAATTTCAAAATCGAGAAGCCTTTCCTGTGGAGTGCGGAAACACCGTATTTATACGAGCTTCGCCTGGAAGTGAAGGATGCGGCAGGCAATGTTTCCGAAGCGGTTTCCCAGAAGGTGGGATTCAGACGGTTTGAAATCAAGGATTCCGTCATGTGCCTGAACGGAAAACGAATCGTGTTCAAAGGGGTCAACCGTCATGAATTCAGTTCCGTAAGCGGACGGGTCGTGTCGGAAGAGGAAATGATCAAAGACCTTGTCACCATGAAGCAGAACAACATCAACGCAATCAGGACATCCCATTACCCGAATTCGTCAAAGCTGTATGAACTGTGCGACAGGTATGGCCTGTATGTGATCGACGAGACGAATCTCGAGACCCACGGCCTGTGGGAGGGGATTCCAAGGGGAGCGGCGGATATAGAGGATGTGCTTCCGGGAAACAGGCCTGACTGGCTGAACCTGGTTCTGGACAGGGCCGGTTCCATGTACCAGAGGGATAAGAACCATGCGTGCATACTGATCTGGTCATGCGGGAACGAATCCTTCGGCGGGAAAAATATTTTTGAAATGGCCCAGGCCTTCCGCAAATGGGATCCGACAAGACTCGTGCATTACGAGGGCATATTCTGGGACCGCAGCTACAATGAATCGAGCGACATAGAGAGCCAGATGTACACGCCGGCAGAAAAAATAAAGGAATTCCTTTCCGTGAACAGGAGCAAGCCGTTCATCTGCTGCGAATACGCCCATGCAATGGGAAATTCCTGCGGCGCCCTCCACAAATATACGGATCTCACAGACGAAGAACCGTTGTATCAGGGAGGCTTCATCTGGGACTATATTGACCAGTCCATTACGAAAAAGGACCGCTACGGCAATGAATTCCAGGCATACGGCGGGGATTTCGATGACCGTCCCTGCGATTACAATTTCAGCGGAAACGGAATCGTATACGGCGGAAACAGGGAGCCATCCCCGAAAATGCAGGAAGTGAAATACGACTACCAGAATATCAGCGTGGAAATCAGGGGAAACAAAGCAGTCATCAGAAATAAGAATCTGTTTACCAATACCAGCCATTACCGCTGCGTGGTGACTCTGGAAAAAGACGGACAGCTGCTGCAGCAGGAGGAAATGAAGACAAACGTGCCTCCGTTAAGCGAGATGGAAGTAAAACTTCCGGTTACCCTGCCATCAGGCGAGGGGGATTATGCGGTTACCGTATCCTTCCGGTTAAAGGAAGACACGATCTGGGGAGCCAGGGGACATGAGATGGCTTTCGGACAAAAGCTCTTTTATACAGAGTCGGAAAAGCAGGAATGCCAGCTTCCGGTCACAGTCATCCGCGGAAGGCTGAACATCGGCGTGAAAGGCGAAAACTTTGAGGCGCTCTTCTCTATTGTGCACGGAGGACTGGTTTCCTACCGCTATGGCGGAAAAGAGATGTTGAAATCAATTCCGAAACCGAATTTCTGGAGAGCAGTAACAGACAATGACCAGGGAAACAACATGCCTGCGCGCTACGGACAGTGGAAGCTGGCAAGCCTGTACAGCTCCTATAAAAACGAAAACGGAGTGGACGGAATAGCACCTGCTCTGGAAGAACACGACAATTATGCGGTCATCACATACACCTACCACCTTCCCACGTCACCGAAGGCAGACTGCCAGCTGGCCTACACCGTATACGGCGACGGAACTATAAGAACCCGCCTGAGCTATGATCCGGTGCCGGGACTGGGAGATATGCCTGAATTCGGGGTAATGCTGAAGATGGATGCCGATTATGACCAGCTGGAGTGGTTCGGCATGGGGCCTGAATCCACCTACGTGGACAGATACAGAGGCGCAAAGCTGGGAATCTGGAAAAACAGCATAAGCGACAACATGGCCAAATACCTGGTTCCACAGGAGTCCGGGAACAAGATCGGAGTCCGCTATGCAAAAGTGACGGACAAAAAGGGCAGGGGATTGATGTTTACCGGAAAAGACATGAGCTTTTCGGCCCTCCCTTATACGCCGCATGAGCTGGAAAATGCAATGCATCCTTATGAACTGCCACAGGTCCATTATACGGTGATCAGGGCGGCAAAACAGCAGATGGGAGTTGCAGGAGATGATAGCTGGGGAGCCCAGACCCACAAGGAATACCTCCTGGATGTCAGCAGTAAAATGGAATTCGAGTTTGCGTTTAAAGGAATCTGACAGTTTGTATGATTAGAAATTGAGGTGGCAGGAAATGGATTTAACAAAACTATTATACGGGGGAGACTACAATCCGGAGCAGTGGCTGGCGTACCCTGAGATCTTAAAAGAAGATATAGAATGCATGAAGCAGGCGCATATCAATACGGTGACCCTTGGCGTGTTTTCCTGGTCCGTGCTGGAACCGGAAGAAGGAGATTTTCAGTTTGGATGGCTGGAGCAGATCATCGACGATCTCTATGAAAATGGGATCTCAGTCATTCTGGCGACCCCATCGGGAGCACGGCCCAAATGGCTGGCGGACCGGTATCCGGAAGTCCTAAGGGTCGACGAGGCAAGAAACAGGGAACTGTTCGGAGGAAGGCACAACCACTGCTACACCTCTCCGGTATACAGGGAAAAGGTCAGGATCATAAACGGAGAGCTGTCGAAACGCTTCGGCAGCCACCCGGCAGTGATCCTCTGGCATATATCCAACGAATACGGCGGAGAATGCCACTGCCCCCTTTGCCAGCAGGCTTTCCGGAAGTGGCTGGAAGCGAAATACAGGACGATCGAAGAGCTGAATGAACGCTGGTGCACGACCTTCTGGAGCCATACCTACCAGTCCTTTGAACAGATTGAAAGTCCCTCCAGCAGGGGGGAATCCATGCTTCACGGCCTCACCCTGGACTGGAAAAGATTTGTAACGGATCAGACAGCGGATTTCATCAGGGAAGAAATCGCTGCCATCAGGGAGGCAGGCTCGGACAAGCCTGCCACCATCAATCTGATGTACAACTATGAAGGCCTGAACTATCATAAATTTGCAGACCTCATAGATGTCGTCTCCTGGGATTCCTACCCGACCTGGCACAAAGGAGAGGAATACCTGACAGCCGTGGATAACGGCATGCAGCACGATATCATGCGCAGCATCAAAAAGAAGCCTTATCTGCTCATGGAATCCTGTCCGTCCTCCACCAACTGGCAGGGCGTAAGCAAGCTGAAACGCCCCGGAATTGTGGAGGCCCAGGGGCTCCAGGCCGTCGCCCACGGTTCTGACAGCGTCCTGTATTTCCAGATCCGCCAGAGCCGCGGCGCCAGTGAAAAATTCCACGGTGCCGTCATCGACCATACGGGAAGCCGGGAGACGAGAGTCTTTCAAGAAGTGAAAGAAACTGGAAGACTACTGGGAAATATGGGAGGACTCCTGGGCGCATCCACAGAGTCGGAAGTTGCAGTCATCTACGACTGGGAAAACAGATGGGCTGTAGAAGATGCAATGGGGCCTAGAAACAAAGGCGTCTGTTATAAAGAGACTGTGGAAAAATCCTACCGGGCATTCCGGAAGCAGGGGCTGAATGTGGACTTGATCGATATGGAGCAGTCCCTGGAAGGCTACCGGATCGTTGCCGCACCCATGGCGTACATGTTCCGCAGCGATTTTGAAAAGAAAGTAAAAGCCTTCGTGGAGCAGGGCGGAACCTTCGTGCTGACCTACTGGTCAGGAATCGTCGACGACACGGACCGCTGCTTCCTGGGTGCAACGCCCCACGGCCTTGCGGATGTGATGGGGTTCAGGAGAAAAGAGATAGACGGGCTGTATGACGGGGAGACCAACGCCATGCTGCCGACCGACCGGGCCGCAGCCGTATTTGCGTCCCGGGAACGCTACAGCTGCCAGCGGCTGTGCGAACTTGTGGAACTGACCACCGCGGTGCCTCTGGCGGTGTACGGAGAGGATTTTTATCAGGGAATGCCGGCGGCCGCCTTCAACCGGTTCGGAGAAGGCAGCGCCTATTACATAGCGGCGGATGCGGAGCAGGCATTTTATGACGATCTGTACAGGCATGTGGTGGATGAAGCCCAGGTAGAACGCATACTGGACTGCCGCATACCGGAGGGCGTGGAAGTAAACGCACGCCAGACGGAAGAGGCGGAGTATGTATTTGTGCAGAACTACAACCGGGAAGCTGTGGAGATGGATCTTAAAGATGAGGATTATGAAGTGGTTCATGGAAAGAAGGGAACCGCAATCCCGCCTTTTGGAACCGTAGTGTTCATGAGAAGAAAGAGCGGGAGGGCATAAGAATGGACATTCGTGAAAAAATGAAAACAGGCATGCTCTATACGGACGCAGGCGAAGAAAGCCTGCAGAAAGAACTCAGCAGCTGCAAAGAACTGCTCTATGATTTCAATAATACCCGTCCATCCGAAACGGAAAAACGAAGCAGCATCCTGAAAAGCCTGTTGGGAGACATGGGCGAGGGCGTATGGATCGAACCGCCCCTTCGCATGGCTTATGGGAAGCATACCCATATTGGCAGCAACGTCTATGCAAACTTCAATCTTGTGGTCGTGGACGATACGGACGTCTATATCGGGAACAATGTCATGTTTGCCCCCAATGTGACAATCTCCGCAACAGGCCACCCTGTCTGCGCGGACCTGCGCAGGGATGGGTCCCAGTTCTCCTTTCCGGTCTATATTGAGGATGATGTCTGGATCGGAGCGGGAGCTATTATTCTGCCGGGTATCCGAATCGGCAAGGGATCCGTAATCGGAGCAGGAAGCGTCGTAACCCGTGATGTGCCTGAATATGTGGTGGCAGTGGGGAATCCATGCCGTGTGCTGCGGGCGATTACGGAGAGGGACAGGGAGTATTATTACAGGGATCTGCATGTTTAGAAAGCTGTGTTTGGGAGACCTGCAGAATGCAGTTTTGTGAATGGAAGTTTAGGAGTAACGTTTATATCTGGTACCAAAATAAGATGTCTTTCATCTTTTTTTGGTACCAGATATTTTTTGTCAAAGGAAGTCGCTTTGTACTATTAATAAAACAGAGAATACAGCCGAAATACAGATGAGAAACGGTGATCATTCATCCTGGTAATTGAGCCTCGGAGGGAAACTTAAAAGGAAGCGCATCATACAGGGCAGATAAGGAACCGACATGAAGGAGAGACTTGAAAATGCTGAAGAAACTGAATTTAAAACTGAAACTTGGTACAAAAATCATGCTTCTGGTAGTATTGATCATGCTGATGTTCGGCGGGGTTATCATGATAGCCATACAGAGCCAGCTGACAAACTACATTACAACGAATACCCTGAAGACAAGCGGAGACCTCAGCCTCACCCTGCTGGATGTCAAGAGCCTGGGGCAGTGGTATATAGTGGGAGACAAGCTGTACAAGGGAAACAAGCTGATCAACGACAACAACGACATGATGGATTCTGTCAAGGAATCTGCCGGCATCGAATTCGCTATCTATCTGGGGGATACCGTAATCGCAACGACGATTAAGGATGGAGATGCACGAGCCACCGGAATCAAGGCTGAAGCAGCACTGGTAAAAAAGGTTCTGGAAAAAGGGGAAACCTATACCGGCGAAAAAACAATTTCAGGTGAACAGTATCAGGTCTATTATCTGCCTGTTAAGGATAAGGACGGAGATAATATAGGGATGGTCCTTGGCGGAATAAGCCAGAAAAAAATAATGGAGCAGTCCATGCCGATCATACTGACGATCCTGGGCGTTTCAGCGGTGATGATGCTTATAGCCGTCTTTGCTATGGCAGTTCTCATCAATCGTGAAATTCTCAGAAAGATACAAGGCGTCATCGAGCACCTTGCCACACTCGCTGAGGGCGACCTGACCATGAAAGTGCCGGCCAGCATTCTGGATGCGAGGGACGAGTTTGGTGAAATTGCGAGGGCTCTGGACAAGACCCAGACTTCCTTTGCGGACATGATCATGGAAATCCGTGAAAACTCAGGCAGCATCGACAGCCATGCAGAAATCCTAAGCGTAAACGCCCAGCAGATGATGGGCGCCTCCGAAAACGTGACGATGGCGGTACAGGACATCGCCCAGGGAGCCAGCCATCAGGCGATGGAATTGGAGGTTATAACAAATATAACCGCAGAATTCAGCGCGGCTCTTGAAAACATAGTAGACGCCATTGGAAAAGTCAACGGGAATGGAACCGAAATAAGCACCATGGCCAAGAAGAGCGGCGAAAACATGGACAACCTTACGAAATCCATCAGGGAGGTCAAAGACGTATTCGGCAGCAATATGCAGACTCTCTCCATACTTCAGCAGAAAATCGACAAAATCAATGAAATTTCCAGCGTCATT
This sequence comes from Anaerobium acetethylicum, assembly GCF_900096945.1. Taxonomy (GTDB): domain Bacteria; phylum Bacillota; class Clostridia; order Lachnospirales; family Lachnospiraceae; genus Anaerobium; species Anaerobium acetethylicum. Next base: position 42,317 of record NZ_FMKA01000026.1, read on the forward strand.
AACGGAATCGCAAGCCAGACAAACCTTCTTGCCCTGAATGCGTCCATCGAGGCAGCAAGAGCAGGAGAGGCAGGAAGAGGATTCGCAGTAGTCGCGGACGAGATCAGGAAGCTTGCAGAAGAGAGCAGGAAGTCTTCTGAAAACATCAATTCCCTCGTGGAAGATATTATAGAAAACAGCGGTGCCGTCATCCGCACATCGGATGAAATGGATCAGGAACTGACGAAAGAAATCGAACTCGTCCAGATCGCCTCTGACTCCTTTGACGGCATCCTGGAGGCCATTGCCGGCATCACTTCAAAGATGCAGGAAGTACATACGGAATCCATATCCATCAGGGAGAGCAAGGATTCCATTGTGGAAAAAATCGAAGCTGCAGCTTCCGTATCTGAACAGGTGTCAGCTTCCTCCCAGGAAATATCGGCTTCTTCGGAAGAAATGAGCGCATCCACTGAAGAAGTTGCTGCAACAGCACAGGAACTGAGCAGCATGACCGGCGGCATGCTGGAGAAAGTGAACAGATTCAAGTTATAGGAGTCCCCTTATTTGGGTACCAGGTACCCTTTTTTTATATGGTACCTGGTACCTTTTTTTGTCCACCTTTTGTGCAAAAGGTGGACAAAAATATAAATAAAATTAAGAAAATCATACAAAAATACTTGCAATACATCAAAAGCCGTGATAGTATATAGAAACAGAAACACCTTATGCGCAAAAGGTAACAAAAAGTTGGTAATAATTGTCGAATTGTATGGAGGAGAGATTATGAAAAAGAGATTTTTAGCGGTAGCACTTGCGTGCACTATGATGGCAGCAACAATGACAGGCTGTGGAAGCAAAGCGGATTCAACTGGCAGCTCAACAGAAGGGAATACTGCTTCAGAATCAGAAGCATCCGGCGATGCGATCCGCATCGTCAATGGAAAGATCGAGATTGACAAACAGCTGAAGGCTTTTGCAGAATCCTATGAGGAAAAGACAGGACAGGAAGTAGTCATCGAATCCCTTGGCGGCGGCGTTGACATCAACGGAACGCTGAAAGGATATCTGGCAGCAGACAACATGCCTGACATGTTCGTGTTCGGCGGGGCTGGCGACTATAAAACATGGGCCGACTATATGACAGACCTGAGCGAGGAAGAATGGGCTTCCCAGACAGAGTTCGCATTTAAGGCGGAAGATGGAAAGACGGTAGGTTTCCCATATGCTGTTGAAGGGTACGGCATCACCTACAATGCGGCAATTCTGGAACAGGCAGGAATCGATCCGGCCGGACTGACCAATTACGATGCGTACAAGGCAGCATTTGAGAAAATCGACGGCATGAAGGAAGAGCTGGGCATTGATGCGGTCTGCTCCGTAGCTGCAGAATCAGGACAGATGTACTGGTCTACTGCAAATCATATCTTCGGATACTATTTATCAGCAGGACTTGAAAGAGATGACACGACCTATATCGATATGCTCAAGGAAGGAAAAGTTGATGAAAAAAGGTTAGGCGAGTTTGCCGACTTTACAAAACTTCTTTTTGACTACGCAGACCCTACTGTTCTGATTTCCGGAACTTATGACGACCAGCTGGCATTGTGGGCACAGGGAAAAACAGCATTTGTTACCCAGGGCAACTGGATTGATCCGTCTCTTCCTACTTACAATGTGGAATTTGCATGCGGAATCGCTCCACTGGCATTCCTTCAGGAAGATACGGCAGGCGTGCTGGCAGACTGCCCGTCATGGTGGGCGGTATACAATGAAGGCAAAAACATAGATGCCTGCAAAGCTTTCTTAAATGACCTTGCAACTTCAGAAGAAGGACAGAACTGTCTTGTAAAAGAGTGCGGCATGATTTCTCCATACACCACATGCACAGTAGAACCGGAAACACCACTGGCAGTTGCTTTAAAGAGCTATGTTGACGCAGGAAATACTTATGCATGGCAGTGGACAAAAATGCCGGAAGGAATCGCACAGAATGCAACAGGTTCGGTATTCGAACTCTATGCAAGGGGCGAGCTTGACAGAGATGAGTTTGTAGCAATGCTAAGTGCTGCAATTGCAGACTATACAGCACAGTAGCAGGACAAGAGGTTACTGTTCGCATGCCAGCAGGCGCAAGGTGTTTTTTGTGATTGTAGCGAAGCGAAAATCACGAAAAACCCGGGGCTTGCAGTGCGAAATGGTGTATTTCAACCATTTCTGTGCATCGCGAAGCACGTTATTATTCACAAAGTGAATAATAACGATAGGATCCAGGGGAGGATCTCCTCGTTGAAAGGGGTAAAAAAGTTGAATATAAATGTAAAGAGAACACTTTCGATATTAGAAATCACAGTTGGCTTCATTCTTATATGTTTCGCATTATATCTGGATGTGTCAGGCAGTGAACATAGTATGCGTGGAACGATCCTGACAGCAGGTGCCTTGCTTGTAATCCTGGGCGTGTACTGTATTCCGACCAGAAAACATCGTGCAATTGTTAATGTTTTATTTCTGTTTCCATTGGTCTTTGCATTTGCGGTTACTGTGCTGGTGCCGTTTGCATTGGGTATCTTCTATTCCTTCACTAACTGGACGGGTATCCGGTTTACGGAGTTTGTGGGCCTTGACAATTATATCAGGATGTTCAGATCGCGGGATTATGTGTATTCGTTTGTAATTACATTCATATTCACAGTATTTAATATGTTCCTGGTAAACCTGGCGGCATTTTCCCTGGCACTGCTATGCACCTCAAATGTCAGAGGAAAGAATTTTTACCGCGCCGCCTTTTTCCTGCCAAACCTGATCGGCGGAATTGTACTGGGTTATGTGTGGCAGTTCATTTTCAACAAAGTATTTACAAGCATTTTTGCGGGCAGCGCTTCCATGCTGACCGATCCGAACCTGGCACTGCTTGCGATCCTCATGGTAAGTACCTGGCAGTATGCCGGGTACATCATGATGATTTATGTGACCGGCCTGCAGAGCGTTCCAAAAGATATCCTGGAAGCATCGGGAGTAGACGGCGCAAACAGATGGATCACCTTATTCAAAATCAAGATGCCGATGATGGCAAATACCTTCACGGTATGCATTTTCCTGACCCTTGTCAATTCGTTCAAGCAGTTCGACCTGAACCTTGCGATTACCAACGGTGCGCCAAGCCGTATTCTGGGATTGAAGCCCGTTTCCTCCACAGAATTCATGGCGCTGAATATCTACAAGACAGCCATTGCGAAAAATGAGTATGCGCTGGGACAGACCAAAGCAGTCGTGTTCTTTGTCATTCTGGCAATCGTGTCACTGACGCAGGTGTACATCAGTAAAAAGAAGGAGGTAGAAATGTAATGAAAAAAGCAAAAACCTATAAGCTGATTACGGAAATAACAGGCATCATCCTTTCGGCATTGCTCCTTTTTCCTTTTTTTCTGGTAGTCATCAACTCGGCGAAAAAAAGCGCAGATATCGTCATCAGTCCCATTGCCCTGCCTTCTGACCTGGGGCAGGTGCTGGAAAACATGAAGAATGTAATCAACAACCAGAATTTCAGCTATTGGAAATCCTTTGGAAGTTCACTGCTGATTACCTGTACAGCCCTGCTGCTGCTCACCCTGTTTTCCAGTATGGCCGCATGGGTCCTGGTCAGAAACAGAACGAAGTGGTCGAACGTCATATTCATGATGTTCGTGGCTGCAATGGTCATCCCGTTTCAGGTGGTCATGCTCCCGCTGCTGTCAACATTCAGAAGCTTTTCCTCCTTTACGGGAATCAGCATGCTGAGCAGCTATAAGGGAATCATTTTTGCCTATCTCGGGTTTGGCGGATCCATGTCCGTATTCATTCTCCACGGATTTATCAAAGGGATACCCTATGAACTGGAAGAAGCGGCCCTGATTGACGGATGCAGTCCGGAAGGGACATTTTTCCGCATCATTTTCCCGCTGTTGAAACCGATCCACATGACGGTCATTATATTGAACGGCATCTGGATCTGGAACGATTACCTTCTGCCTTCCCTGATGCTGGGCCTGAACGGAAGGATCAAGACGCTCCCGGTGGCAGTCAGCAGTTTTGTGGGTTCCTATGTGAAGCAGTGGGATCTGATTCTGACGGCGGCGCTGCTGGCCATGATACCCATCGTGATCCTGTTCGTGATCGCACAGAAACAGATTATCCAGGGCATGGTAGAGGGTGCGATCAAATAAACGCCAAGGTATGCGGATAAGAAGGATACAATTTTGATAAAAGAGAGGATAAGTATAAATGATAAAAGAAACCTGGTGGAAAGAAGCGGTAGTTTACCAGATCTACCCGAGAAGCTTTATGGACAGCGACGGGGATGGAATCGGCGATATCAAAGGGATTACCAGCAAGCTTGACTATTTAAAATTATTGGGGATCGACGTGATCTGGCTGTCCCCCGTCTACAAGTCGCCTAACGACGACAACGGGTACGACATCAGCGATTATCAGGAAATCATGGATGAATTCGGAACCATGGAAGATTTTGACGAAATGCTTGGGGAAGCCCATAAACGTGGAATAAAAATCGTGATGGATCTGGTCGTAAACCACACCTCGGATGAACATCAGTGGTTTGTGGAGAGCAGAAAGAGCCTGGACAATCCTTACCGCGATTACTATATATGGAGAAAGGGCAAAGAAGACGGAAGCGAGCCCAACAACTGGGGCTCCTGCTTCAGCGGTCCGGCGTGGAAATACGATGAAGCGACAGACATGTACTTCCTGCACCTTTTTTCACCGAAACAGCCTGACCTTAACTGGGACAATGAAGCAGTCCGTAAATCCGTATTCGATATGATGACCTGGTGGTGCGACAAAGGAATCGACGGATTCCGGATGGACGTGATCAGCATGATCTCGAAGACAAAGGAACTGCCCGACGGGGAAACCAGGGGCGGACTTTACGGAGACTTTTCCCCCTATTCCGTTCATGGACCGAATGTCCATAAATACCTGAAAGAGATGAATGAAAAGGTCCTGTCCAGATATGACATCATGACGGTAGGGGAGGCCGCGGGCGTCACAGTTGAGCAGGCAAAGCAGTATGCAGGAGAGCATACGGACGAGCTGAACATGGTGTTCCAATTCGAACACGTGGATCTTGGCGGAAAATATGGAAAGTGGTCGGACACAAGGGTGCCCCTGACCGAACTGAAAAAGACCATGTCCAAATGGCAGACAGAATTGAAGGGCGAAGCCTGGAACAGCCTGTACTGGGAAAACCATGACCAGCCAAGGTCGGTTTCCAGGTTCGGAGACGACAGGCCGCAGTACCGTGATCTTTCCGCAAAAATGCTTGCGACATGCCTTCACATGATGCAGGGTACACCTTACGTCTATCAGGGCGAGGAGCTGGGAATGACGAACTATCCTTTTAACGACATGAGCCAGTTCCGGGATATTGAGAGCATCAATGCCTATAAAGAATGGGTAGGGAGCGGGCGCGTAAGCCATGAGGAGATGATGCGCTGCCTGTGCCTGAAAAGCCGTGACAATGCAAGGACGCCCATGCAGTGGGATGCATCCGGGCATGCAGGGTTCACAAAAGGAATCCCGTGGATTGCCGTGAATCCCAACTATCAGGAAGTCAATGCCAGCAGGGAGATTGCGGATGAGGAATCGGTCTTCCATTATTACAAAAAGCTGATCGGCCTGAGAAAACAGCATAAAATCATGGTTTACGGAGATTACGAACTGCTGCTTCCGGACAGCGGAGAGATCTTTGCCTATACAAGGACGCTGGATGGGGAACGGCTTCTGGTAGTCTGCAATTTCACGGACAAAGAGCAGGAATTCAGGGTGCCTGAAGCCTTCGCCGGGGATGAGGCGTTGTGCATGATTGCGAATTATAAAGGGGATGACTGCAGGAAATCCGGTAAGCTGAGGCCCTACGAGGCGATTGTGCTGCAGAAGTAGAGCATTATTGCTGTTCTTGAAGGAAATAGGGAATTAAATTTAATAAGGGATTGAAAATGATAAGGGATTAACATATAGAAGGGTTCATATACAGGAGGAAAACAATGCAGAAAAAATGGTGGCATGAAAAAGTTGCCTATCAGATTTATCCGAAAAGCTTCTACGATTCTAACGGGGATGGAATCGGGGATCTGCAGGGAATTATCAGGAAATTGGATTATCTGAAAGACCTGGGGGTGGACATCCTCTGGCTTTCGCCGATCTTCTGCTCACCCCTTGCAGACCAGGGCTATGACATTTCCGATTACTATAATATCGATCCACGCTTCGGCACAATGGACGATATGGACGAGCTGATCGTAGAGGCGAAAAAACGCGGCATGTATGTTCTGATGGATCTTGTGGTCAACCACTGTTCCGACGAACACGAGTGGTTCAAGAAAGCCATGAAAGATCCGGACGGGGAGTACGGGAAGTATTTCTACATAGAGGAAGGCAGAAACGGAGAACCGCCCTGCAACTGGCGCTCCTACTTCGGCAAAAGCGCATGGGAAAAGATTCCCGGCACTGACCGCTTCTATCTCCATTCTTTCCATAAAAAGCAGCCGGATCTGAACTGGGAGAACCCGGCCCTCCGCAGGGAAATCTATAAAATGATAAACTGGTGGCTGGACAAGGGCCTCGGAGGGTTCCGCATCGATGCCATCATCAACATCAAAAAGGAGCTGCCATTCAGGGACTATGAGCCGGACCGGGAGGACGGCATGTGCAGCATCAAGAAGATGCTGGCAGAGGCAGAAGGCGTCGGGGAATTTCTGTTTGAGATGAAAGAGGAGACCTTCAAAAAGTATGATGCATTTGCAGTAGGCGAGGTGTTCGATGAGAAGCCGGAAGAGATTGCCGCCTTTATCGGCGATGACGGTTATTTTTCCTCCATGTTCGATTTCGAAGAGACCCTGGCAGGAAAAAGCGACAGAGGATGGTACGACTGCAGGTATGTCGGACCGGACGAATACAGGGACTGCTGCTTCAAAAGCCAGAGAAAAACCGAAGGGATCGGATTTCTGTCCAACATCATCGAGAACCATGACGAACCCCGCGGCGTCAGCCATTATATCCCTCAAGGGGACTGTAACGATACCAGCAAGAAAATGCTTGGCGGCATCAGCTTCATGCTGAAGGGACTGCCTTTCATCTATCAGGGACAGGAGCTGGGCATGGAAAATACCACCTTTGCCTCCATAGATGAAGTGGATGATATTTCTACCATCGATGAATATCACGTGGCTCTGGAAGCCGGATTTACACCAGAGGAGGCCCTTAAGATCGTCAGCGAATACAGCCGCGACAATGCGAGAACACCTTTTCAGTGGGATGACGGCCCTAATGCAGGATTCACTGCAGGCAGCCCGTGGCTGAAGGTGAACCCGAACTATAAGGAAATCAACGCACAGAGCCAGGCAGAGGACGAGGATTCCGTGCTGGCGTTCTACAGACAGCTGATTGCGCTGAGGAAAAGCCCGGCATACAGGGAAACCGTGGTTTACGGAACATGCGAGCCGGCATTTGAAGACCGGAGCCGTATCATGGCATTCTATCGGAAGGGGCCTGAGAAAACGCTGCTTGTGATTGCAAACTTCCAGAATCAAGAGCAGCCGCTGACGCTTCCAAAAACCTGCAAAAAGATACTCATAAACAATTATCCGGATCTGATTTCAGATGGGAGAAATATCACGCTGAAGGGCTATCAGCTGGTGGTTCTGGAGATGTAGCATAAAGGGTATGGCTTTGCAGGGTGGACACAAAAAGTTTACCATGCTAAAATATTTGTATCTGTATAGAAATGCTGTCCTGCGAGATGTTTGCATGCCGCTTTTGCATGAAAACCCAGGCTCAGCATGATATGCAGCAGACGAATATGTTAAAAAACGGGGATGAACTATGATAACGATAAAAGAAATAGCAGATGAACTGGGGATAAGCACCACAACTGTAAATAATGTCATACATGGGAAGACAAAAGAGGTTTCGAAGGCCACAATTGAAAAGGTCGAGAAAATGATTGCGAAATATGAATATGTTCCCAACATGAATGCCAGGAACCTGGCCCAGAACAGGTCCAAGATCATCGCCGTCGCCATGAAAGCCAGAAAAGACAAGTATGAAAATGCCATCAAGGATTCCTATGTCGGCGAGCTGATCGGGGCAATCGAGAAAAGCGTACGTACAAGCGAATATTTTCTGATGATCTACATATCGGACGACATCGGTGAAATACTGAAGAACGTGTCGACGTGGAATGTAGACGGCCTGATCCTGCTGGGAATGTCCGGCGATGACAGCGTCATGATCAAGAAAAAATTCAAAAAGCCCATGGTTTTCGTAGACAGCTACTTCTGTCAGGATGTAATGGGGTATTACAACGTGGGTCTTGAGGATGCAAAAGGAACTTATGAGGCCACAAAGTACCTTCTGGAGTGTGGCCACAGGAAGATCGCATTTCTGGCAGACAACTGTGTCGGCGTCGACCATGAAAGATTCATTGGCTATAAAAGGGCCCTTCAGGAATATGGCATCGGATGCAGGGAAGAGGACTTTTTCGTGATGATGCCGGCAGAGAATGAAATAGAGGCCTGTCTGGATGAATTGTACCATTACTCGGAACAGTATACGGCTTTGTGCTGCGCATCCGATTACTATGCCGTAATGGTCATGAATTACCTGAGCGACCGTGGTAAAATCATACCGGATGACATATCGGTGGTCGGCTTCGATGACAATGCCAGCGCCACGATCGTAAGGCCCGCCCTTACCACCATACACCAGGATGTCACGAAAAAAGGCGAGGTTGCAGTCGAAAAGCTGCTTAAGATGGTGAACGGAGAAGAACTGGAAGAGGAGAACATGATCCTTCCTGTAAAACTTGTTGTCAGAGACAGCGTAAAGAAGATGAATCAGTAAAGAAACAATAACGATTCACTAACGATTCAGAACCGGGAAGGACTTCATCCTGGACAGCTGCATGAATAGAAAAACAGGCACCCGGGGCCAGGAACATAGTTCCTGGCCCCGGGTGCCTGTTAAGTTACCTCTGGCTACTTCTTGTTCCGGTCGGGATCAGGAAGAATATGGTTGAGCAGAATTGCCGAGATTGTGGCAAGGACTACCGGCGATTTTCCGAAGATGACCGTTACCCATTGTGGGAACTGAGCAAGGGACGCAGATGCCTGCGTGATGCCCATTCCGATGGCAACCGACAGTCCGACAACAGAAGTGTTGCGGAAATTCATTGGTGCCTTGAAGATAAGCTTAAGCCCTGTCATGGCGATCGTCGCAAAAACAGAAATCGTCGCACCTCCGAGAACACACTGGGGAATCGTGGTAAGCAATGCTGAAAACTTCGGCACGAATCCTCCTATCAGAATGATGATGGCGGCAAGTGCGAAAACCATCCTGTTGACCACTTTTGTGATGCTTACGATTCCCACATTCTGGCTATAGGTTGCAGTCGGAAGGCCTCCGACAAACGATCCCAATATATTTGAAAGCCCGTATGCCACAATTCCTCCCTGGAGCTCCCTGTCGGAAGGCTCCCGGTCCATGCCGCCTACCGTCGTTGCGGTAAAATCTCCGACTGCCTGGATGGAATTGATTACAAACAGTACGGAAAGGGATATGATTGCCGACGGCTCGAATTTCATCCCGAAATACATTGGCTTCGGAAGCTGGAGTGCGCTGGCGGATCCAACTGCATCGAAATTGACCATGCCGAAAAACAGCGAGATGATATAGCCGACAATGATTCCTGCCAGAATCGAAGCAATCTTCAGTGTCCCCTTTGCATAGTGGTTGCAGAATATGACGACAGAAAGTGTAATCAGCGCTACGAGCCAGTTCTGCCAGGAGCCGTAGGTCTTGCTGGCTACTCCGCCGGCCATATAATTGATTGCTGTCGGATACAGGGAAAGCCCGATCGTGAATATGACGATTCCTGTTATCATCGGCGGAAAGAAGATCCTGAGCTTCTTGATAAACAGACCTACAATAACCGCACATACACCTGCGATCAGCTGGGAGCCCAATATGGTCGCGATATCGTAGCTGTCTGCAATCGCCTGGATTGTCGGAAGGTAAGCAAACCCGACGCCCAGAATCATGGGAAGGCCGGAACCGATGTGCTTACCGATCGGGAAAAGCTGGATCAGTGTCGAAACAGCAGCTATGAAAAGCGCTGCCTGAACCAGAATGACCTTGTCTCCGGCATCCAGTCCCCCGACCCCTGCAATGATGATGGCCGGCGTGACGCATCCGACAATCATGGCCAGCACATGCTGGAGAGCCATTGGGAGAGCCTTTTTTAATCCTGGATTCCCGTCCGGTTCAAATAATGACGCATAATGTTTCGTTTTATCTTTATTCATTTAGATCCTCCGTAATATGTTTGTTCTTGGTAACTGTTCAGTAGTCCTGAATCGTTACTGTTCTTGTTCATTCTAATACAAAATGCGTAATTATGCAAAATGAAATCTTTGGGTGAAATGAAAAAGTAAATTCCACTTTGAAAAAGTAAATTCTACTGATAGACTGTTGTTTTGATGATAGAAAAAAATATTTGCTTTTTTACTAC
>NZ_FMKA01000009.1 GCF_900096945.1 Anaerobium acetethylicum
ACCTCTATTTTACCACTTGCGGAGAGAAAATTTATATAAATGAAGCAATAAAACCCAGTAAAATCAATGGGTTGCGGCGTTTATCAAACGCCTATGATCTTTTAGTAAAAGGAGAGAGGACCGGAGCAGAAGTAGGACAGGGATTTGTATTCAGTACGGAATTCAAAGAACGTAACCTGGGCAATCCCGAATTTACTGAAGTTCTTTATAACACTTTTATGGATCGTAATGCAGATGCAGGTGGAAAAACCTACTGGCTGAATATGCTGGACAACGGAGTATCCAGGGAATTTGTGTTTAAAGGTTTTGTGGAATCCACGGAATATGCAAGCCTCTGTAAGCATTATGGAATCGTTACAGGCTCATATGTGCTTAACGAACCAAGAAACCAGAACGCCAGCCTCACGATGTTTGTCAACCGCTTATATGCAAAAGCCCTGGGAAGAACAGCAGAAGTGGAAGGACTGGACTATTTTACAGGGGAAATCATGGCCGGTAACTTAAATCCTGTTCAGGCGGCGCAGAATTTCATTTCTTCACCTGAATTCAAAAGCAAAAATCTTTCTGATTCTGAATATGTAAAAGTTCTTTACAGAACCTTTATGGGAAGAGAATCTGACCAGGATGGGCTTGATTACCATATGGAGAGATTGAAAAACAAAGTAAGCCGCGAGGAAATTCTCCTTGGTTTTGTCAACTCACAGGAATTTAATGATATTATGAATAGCTTTGGACTTAGGTAATCCGAAATCGGCCAGCAGGGAGTTGAGAACTCTCTTCTGCCCGTTTTTTTGATCTGTCAGGGGTGGAGTATCAAAAGCCCATCTAAAAAACAGCATTTGTCTGTTTGCATAAGTTTTAATAATGAGATGTGATGCAAAAGTAAAAAGAAGGTTTAAAGTAAATTTTAAGTTAAGCCGGTAGAATGTATCTATGAGATAACAACAAGCAAAGACAAGGAGGTATTACCATGAACCAGTATCAGGAGACATTTAAAAGATATGAAAAGAAGTATCTGCTAAGCGAAAAGAAATACAGGATGCTGAGACAGAAACTGCAGAACAGGCTTCATATAGATAACTATGGCAAGGTAACCATATGCAACATCTATTTCGACACACCCGAAAGCCTGCTGATCCGGACATCTCTGGACAAGCCGGTCTATAAGGAAAAACTGAGGCTCAGAAGCTATGGAACACCGGCCAGAGGCGATAAGGTGTTCATTGAGCTGAAAAAGAAGTATAAGGGCATCGTCTATAAAAGGCGTGTGGATATGGAGCTGTCCGAAGCGGAGCATTATCTGTATGACAGGATTCCGGTAAAGAAGCCGTCACAGATTACCAGGGAGATTGACTGGGTCCTGGGGTATTATGAAGGCCTGGTACCGGCGATGTATATTTCATACAACCGCATTGCGATGTACGGGAGCGAGGATCCACAGCTGCGGGTGACCTTTGACAGCAATATCCTGTGGCGCAGGGAGCAGCTCAGCCTTGAGTCAGGCGCCTGGGGAAATGCGCTGCTTGAAGAGGGGCAGAGACTGATGGAAATCAAGATTCCGGGGGCAATGCCGTTATGGCTGGCCCATATACTTGATGAATTGGAAATATATCCGATATCATTTTCAAAATACGGAAAGGGATATCAGGAGTCGGAAAAGCTGGAAAAATCAAATACAGACAGTAATGTTATAAGAAGAGGAGAAATCAGATATGCTTAATACAATTTTAACGGACACATTTACAATAGGAACCTTTTTAGTATGCATGGTATGCTCGCTGGTGCTCGGATCGGTAATCGCATGGATACACAGCAGGTATAACAGCAGCAGCAAGGGGCTTGTGATGACGATTGCCCTGCTTCCGGCAATCGTTCAGGTCGTCATCATGCTTGTAAACGGAAATCTCGGTACAGGAGTTGCCGTAATGGGCGCCTTCAGCCTGATCAGGTTCCGCTCGGTGCCGGGAAGCGCAAAGGAAATCAGCAGTATCTTCATGGCTATGGCTGTAGGCCTTGCGACGGGAACCGGATATCTGATAACTGCGGTGATCTTCGTCGTGATCATAGGCGGCGCAAGCATCCTGTTCAATGTCACGAAATTTGGCGAGTCTGATTGTGAGGAAAAGGAATTAAAGGTCACAATTCCGGAAAGCCTTGATTATTCGGGGATTTTTGATGATCTGTTTGAAGAATACACAAAAAAGCATGAACTCGTAAAAGTGAAGACAGCAAACATGGGGAGCCTTTACAAATTAGAGTACCGCATCAGATTGAAAAATGCAGCGGCGGAAAAGGCTTTTATTGACGGCCTGCGCTGCAGGAACGGAAATCTTGAAATATCATGCGGAAGGGTTGCATATGGAAGTGAAGAATTGTAATGGATTTAAAATATCTGAAAGTGAGGTAATGTAATGAGAACAAAGTTTAACTGTTACATAGCGGCTGTGATGGCATCCGTTACTGTCCTGGCTAGCTGCGGCTCAGGCCAGGCTGGAAACACGGATACGGCTGTATCGGGAACGGAAACAGCATCGGGTACGACAGGTTCAGCAATAGTAGTCGATAAAGAGTTTACTGCAGGAGATCTGGAAGTCGGGTATGAAGACAGCACGGCTACCCATGTCGTGCTTGATGGAAGAAATATCGAGGTTGCCGGGGAAGGGGCAGAAGCCACAGACGGGAACCTGATCATAAGCGGTGAAGGTACTTATGTGATCAGCGGAGTCCTTGATGACGGACAGATAATCGTTGATGCCGGGGATGCTGATAAAATAAGGATTGTCCTGAATGGAGCTTCCATCACATGCGCAGACAATGCGGCAATTTATATCAAAGCAGCAGATAAGGTATTCATTACCGTGGCGGAGGGGACTGAAAATACACTTGAGGACGGCGCAGAATATGTACTGGATGATGAAAACAACGTCGATGGCGTCATCTTCAGCAAGGAAGACCTGACAATCAACGGAAGCGGCACACTGAATATAAACGGCAATTACCAGCATGGAATTGCATCGAACGACGACCTTGTCATAACAGGCGGGAATATGAATATAACTGCAGTCAGGGATGCATTGAACGGCAAGGACTGCGTTAAGATAAAAGACGGAATACTCAACCTGAGCGTTTTGGAAGGCAATGGCATACAGTCGAAGAATGGGGATGATACGACAAAAGGATATGTGTATATCTGCGGAGGCGGGATAAACATAACGAAATGCAGTGAAGGCATCGAGGGAACCGCTATCGTGATTGAAGGCGGAACAATCGATATCGTTGCGGAAGATGACGGTCTTAATGCGGCAAGCGATACCAGCGGCAGCAGCACTGACAGCGATAAGGCAGCAGCGCAGATTGCGGCAGCAGGAACTCCGGGGGATACAGCATCAGCAGAGGATAAGACAGAAAGCACGGCAGCGGAGGGAGCGATGCCGACAAAAGAAATTCCGTCAGGAGATATACCGGAGAGAGACATGAAGCCGGGAAGCACAGGGACAGCAGATTCAGATGCTGAGGCTGCACAGGACGGCCAGATGGCACATGGAGGCCGCGGCGGTTTTGGCGGCGGAGCAATGGGAAATGACGCTAACTGCTATATCTCGATCACAGGAGGAACCACAACCATCGATTCTTCGGGAGATGGAATAGATTCCAATGGATCGATTTATGTGTCGGGAGGAACAACATATGTGAGCGGACCAGCAGACAATAACAACGCCGGCATGGATTATAACGGGAGTGCTGAAATCACAGGTGGAACATTTGTAGTGGCTGGCAGCTCCGGAATGGCGCAGGGATTTTCGGAGACATCAACACAGTACTCTGTTTTATACAACCTGACCTCTTCATGCGATGGCGGGACAGAAGTAAAGCTTACTGATGCGGCTGGCAATATTCTGGTTTCCTATACACCGGAAAAACAGTACCAGTCGGTTGTAATCAGTACGCCGGATCTTGAAAAGGATGATGTTTATAATCTGATCTGCGGAGAACAGACAGCGGAACTCACATTATCCTCTGTTGTTACAAGCAATGGACAGAGCGGAATGAACTGGAAAAAATAATATAACAGAAGAGTGAAATCATATGGCTGCAGCCTGACAATTTTCCGGTCAGGCTGCAGCTGATTTTTGTACAAATCCCTGGGACATTGATGACCGGCAGCAGGAAATGAGATAACGGCCCAAGCCCTTCGGCAGGTTCGAAATAATTGAAAAATGCGCTGAAAAAGCGTAGAATAAAGATATAGAACTGACCTGTCCACCCATGCGTTTTTGAGAGTAGAGGTGCTTCCAATGAAAAGCAGACTTGTCTTTAAATGGCTTGCCCTGGCAATTGTCATGCTGCTTGCCTGTGCCATGAACCGGGGCACGCTGCAGGATATAAATGAAGAACTCAGGAGGGTGCGTCCTGAAGTCTTAGCCGCCTGCGGAATGTTTTCGGCCCTTTACTTTGTCGAGGAAGGGAGAATCATCCATACCCTTGCAAGAAAGTACAACAGAGATTTTACCTGGAGGCAGGGTACATTCTGTGCCCTGTACTGCAGTTTTTACAGGATACTTACCTTTGGAAGCGGGGCGGGGGTCGCACAGGTATATTACCTGAATACGAAGGGAATACCCGCTGCGAAAGGGACCGGCATGAGTCTGGTACAGTATTCCATTCAGCGGATGGCCATATCTCTATATGGTGTAGCTGGCTGTATTCTGATATATGTAAGGTATCCGGAACTTCTTGGGGGATACAGGTATTATCTGCTGGCCGGCATTCTTGCAGCAGCAATTTACATTGCAGCCATCCTGGTGATTTGCACCTGGAGACGCGGATCCGACAGGATATTTGTATTAGCAGGAAGAGTTGCAGGATCCAGGGCGAAATGGATTGAGAAAATAGGAGTATGGGAGATGCAGACCCTGGCACTTCAGGAGGAGGCAGCTGCCCTGCTGAAAGACCGTCAGAGGTTTCTGCATGTATTTGTAATCAATATTGTCAAGATGACCTGCTGGTATATCATTCCGGGGATTGTACTGTTTTCGAAAGAAGGGTTGGAAATCAGTACCTCCCTGATGATGACTTCCATTGTGTTTATGTTGGCAACTGTCATGCTGGTCCCATCAGGAATTGGGGCTATGGAATTTGCGTTTGTTATTTTTTACGCTGGAATTGCGGATGCCGAAACGCTTGTCCTGGCACTTGTGGTATACAGATTAATGGTTACGGTAATCCCCTTTGCAGTAGGAGGCGTATGCGTCGGGGTGAACAGGAAAAAGGACCGGTGAACGGATTGCATGAAGTTATCGTGACTGTTCAGTCATTCGGTTTTGCAAGGAATAGTTTCAGGTTATTGTGATTTCACAGCTTCGGGTGTATAATAATCGCACAATACAGGAAGTTGGAACAAGGAAGCATAAATGGGGAGAGAATGGATGGAGCATAAGACAGATTTAAAAAGAGAAGTCTAGAGGTATATTTTTCTATTCATAGGATCAATATTTGCGGCCCTTGGTTTGGAAGTATTCCTTGTCCCAAACAATATAATCGATGGAGGAATCATCGGTATTTCTATCATTTCCAGCCATCTGACGAAATGGCCGCTGGGCATTTTTGTGGTTGTCCTGAACCTGCCGTTTCTTGTTTTTGGATATAAGCAGATAGGCAAGACTTTTGTTTTTTCCTCTCTTTTTTCAATTATATCGCTGTCGCTCCTGACTTTTCTTTTCCATCACAGAGCGGTTGTTACAAATGATGTGCTTCTCGCAGCTGTGTTCGGGGGACTGATACTTGGAATCGGAGTCGGGCTTATCATAAGAAGCAGCGGCTCCCTTGACGGTACAGAGATGGTAGCCATAGTCGTGAGTAAGAAAATCCCTTTCTCTGTTGGAGAAATCGTCATGTTCTTTAATCTGTTCATATTAAGCAGTGCAGGTCTCGTTTTCGGCTGGGACAGGGCGATGTATTCCTTCCTTGCCTATTTCATCGCTTTTAAGACAATCGATATAACGATTGAAGGCCTTGATGAGGACAAGGCGGCTATTATCATATCGGATCACCCTGATGAGATTGCAGACGCGATTATGGCGAGACTCGGAAGGGGTGTTACCTATATGGAGGGCAGGGGCGGATTTTCGAAGGACAAAAAAGTAATCCTGTATTCAGTCATTACCCGTCTGGAAGTAGCAAAGCTGAAAGCAATTATCCATGAAAAAGATCCGCAGGCATTCCTGACAATCAGCGATGTCTATGAGGTGATGGGTGGAAAGCATAAGAAACGTGCGATACATTAAATGCTCCGGTCGAATGAATAAAGAGAAATCATGATTAAAAAAACCTTCTTCAACGTCATTTTTTTCCGTTGATGGAGGTTTTTCCGGTTTTGCAGGTAATTGCATCCCAGGCAAAGAAAAATTGATTTATGGCAAAAGGACAAACATGTGCAAAGTGACGAATTTGAAAAAGATAGAAGTTTTAACTTGTATTCTTAGGCAAAGGAAGGTACACTATATATTGCGCCTGAAGAAACGGCAACACAAGATATAGTGTCAATCGGGCAGCGAAGCACTAGATAAGGATATTTCAAGTGGATATAACAGGCGGATCTGAAAGAGAGATGCCAGACATAATAATACGAAGCAAAGGAAGTGCAGATGAAATGAAGGTCTTAAAAAGAAATGGAAATCTTGTGGAGTTTGACAGCTCGAAAATAAAGAGTGCCATATTGAAAGCTATGAAATACGGAAGCGGAATCATAGATGAAAAATGCGCAGAGGAAGTGGCAAATGAGATTCAGAACGAAAGCGGTATGCGCGAGCAGGTAAGCATTTACAGCATCGAGGATATGGTTTTCGCAAAGCTGATCAGCAAGAACCAGCTTCTGACTGCCAAATCATACGAAGGATACCGGAAGGTAAGGGAATTCCAGCGTATGAGCAATACCATAGATAAAGAAATCTACGGGATTGTCACAGGCGAGAATAAGGAAGCAATCGATGAAAATTCAAACAAGGATGCTTATGTCCTGGCTACGCAGAGGGATCTGATTGCTGGAGAATTTTCAAAGGATTACTGCCGCAGGACGAAGCTTCCTACTAAAATCGTGCAGGCCCATGATGATGGAATCATACATTTCCATGATATGGATTATTTTATACAGAAAATGCATAACTGTGACCTTGTCAATCTGAAAGACATATTTGAAAAAGGAACAGTCATCAATAAAAAACTGATTGAAACGCCGAAATCATTCCAGACTGCATGTACGGTTGCTACCCAGATCGTCCAACAGGTGGCGAACGGTCAGTATGGCGGGCAGACAATAGCACTTTCCCATCTGGCGCCGTATGTAAGGGTAAGCCTTCACAAACACAGGAGAAACGTTGCCGAAGAGGGAATTCTTGTCGGAAGGGCGTATGCGGAAGAAGAGGTCAGCATAATCGCAGAGAAACGTCTTCGCGAGGAAATCATTGCAGGAATCCAGACAATACAGTACCAGATCAACACGTTCTCTACAACAAACGGACAGGCTCCATTTTTATCGATCTTCATGTATCTGCTTGAAGAACCAGAGTATGTCAAAGAAACAGCCCTGCTGATCGAAGAGATGCTCAACCAGAGATATTTCGGAATGAAGAACGAAGTGGGAGTCTATGTAACACCTTCCTTCCCGAAATTATTATACGTGCTCGATGACAACAACATGCCTCAGGACAGCGAATACAGATACCTTACAGATCTGGCTGTCAAATGCGTTGCAAGGCGCATGATGCCGGACTTCATCTCAGCGAAAATCATGCGTCAGAATTATGACGGTGAAGTGTTCCCCTGCATGGGATGCAGAAGCTTCCTGTCGCCATGGAAGGATGAAGACGGAAAATACAAGTGGTACGGAAGATTCAACCAGGGCGTTGTTACCCTCAATCTTGCTGATGTCGGCCTTACAGCCCAGCAAGACATGAATCAGTTCTGGGATATCCTTGATAAACGACTGGATCTTTGCAAAGATGCCCTCATGTTAAGGCATGAAAGCCTGAAAGGCACCACATCAGACATTTCGCCGATCCACTGGCAGTATGGAGCCCTTGCCCGTCTGAAAAAGGGGGAAAAAATCGATAAGCTTCTGATGGACGGCTTTTCAACCATTTCGCTAGGGTATATTGGCCTCTACGAATGCGTGCTTGCAATGCTTGGTGAAACCCATACAAGCGAAAAGGGCGAAGAGCTCGCAGTTGCAATCATGAATAAACTGAGGACAGCATGTGAAACCTGGAAGGAACAGACAGGCCTCGGATTTGGCCTCTACGGAACACCGGCAGAATCGACGACCTATACCTTCGCAAGAGCACTGAAGAGAAAATTCGGTATCGTCGAAGGGATTACGGACAAAGATTACCTCACTAATTCCTATCATGTAAATGTCAGGGAAAACATAGATGCCTTTGACAAGCTGGGATTCGAAGCACAGTTCCAGAAAATATCATCGGGCGGTGCAATCAGCTATGTTGAGGTTACAAACCTGAATTCCAACCTTGATGCCCTTTCGGAACTAATCGATTATATGTACAACACCATTCAGTATGCAGAAATCAATACAAAATCAGATTACTGCCAGGATTGCGGATACACAGGAGAAATCCTTCTTGATGATAATTATGAATGGTTCTGCCCGAACTGCGGAAATAAGAAACGCAATAGGATGAATGTCTGCAGAAGAACTTGCGGATATCTCGGAGATAATTTCTGGAATAAGGGAAGAACGCAGGAAATCGGGGAAAGATATGTCCATCTGGACAACAGAGTATACGAGGAAGCTTAAGATGAGATATGCCCAGATCAGAAAATGTGACGTTGCAAACGGAAAAGGAATCAGGACATCCCTGTTTGTGCAGGGCTGCACGTTCCAGTGCAAAGGCTGCTTCAACACAGATACATGGGACTTTGAGGGAGGCAGGCTCTGGGACGAAAGTATCGAAAAGCAGTTTGTCGAACTGACCGGAAAGCCCCATATAGCAGGTGCCACGATCCTTGGCGGAGAGCCCCTTCATCCGGCTAACTGCGAATGCGTGACCAGACTGGCTAAAAGGCTGAAATCGGAATATCCCGAAAAAAGCATATGGGTATACTCAGGGTACTGCTTCGAAGAGCTTGCGGAAAGAGAATCTGAGATCTTCGAATATATAGATGTCCTGGTAGACGGCAGGTTTGAGCAGGATAAGAAGGATCTCAGCCTCAGATTCAGAGGTAGCAGCAACCAGAGGGTAATCGATATAAAGAAGACTCTGGAAGAGGGCAGGATTACCTTGTACATGGAGTAGCAGTACAGCGGAAGCGGCCGTCATGACTGCATAACAATAAAAAAGAAGAATTTTTCACGGCACCAGAAGGCGGCCTCTGCAGTTTATTGCGGAGGCCGCCTTTTGACAAGCTAACCTTAATATAAATAGGCGGGAAAAACGTGCCAAAAATACGAAAAATCACAAAACAGAAAAGCGCCATAAAACAATCGTTTAAATGAATAAAATGTTTAAATGAACATAAAAATAAACATATAAATGATTAGTGAAATAAAACAATCATTTAAACAATCGTAAAAGCAACAAAAACAAACAAAAAAATGCAAAACTAGATTGACAAAATGATCGGATTGTGACAACATAAACCTATGAGCATTAGAGCAACGATATTTTTAAGATTCTGGAAAACTGGCAGGGCCTGTTAAGGTATCAGGCCGGCCAATCATTTAGGAGGAAGCATGAAAAAATATACTTTGGGACTATATGAAAAATCTATGCCCGGACAGCTGACCTGGAAGGAAAAACTGCAGAGTGCAAAGCAGGCCGGCTTTGACTACGTTGAGATCAGCATTGACGAAACGGATGAGAAACTGGCAAGGCTCGAATGGACAGGGGAGGAACGATATGAACTGAAGAAGGCGATTCAGGAAACGGGCATCCCCATCTATACGATGTGCCTGAGCGGGCACCGGAAATATCCGCTGGGAAGCCGTGACGAGGCTGTAAGGACCAGAGGCCTTGAGATTATGGAGAAAGCGGTTGGGCTTGCTGCAGATCTTGGGATACGTATCATACAGCTTGCAGGCTATGATGTATATTATGAGGAAGGGGCTGAGGATACAAGAGCCCTGTTCGAAGAGAACCTGAAAAAAGCCTGTGATATGGCTGCCCAAAAGGGCGTTATGATGGGATTCGAGACGATGGAAACTCCGTTTATGGATACAGTTGAAAAGGCGATGCATTATGTCAATAAAATGGACAGCCCTTATTTAGGGGTATATCCGGATATCGGGAACCTCACGAATGCAAGCCTGATTTACGGAAAGAGCGTGAATGACGATATCGCGACAGGCAGGGGACATATCGTTGCGACGCACCTCAAGGAAACGATTCCGGGACATTACAGGGAAATTCCTTTTGGAACGGGACACACTGATTATGTAAAACATCTCAAACTGCTCAAGGAACTGGGGATCAGGATGTTCGTCGGAGAATTCTGGTATATCGGATCACCAGAATGGGAAAAGGATTTGAAATTTGCCAATGATTTTCTCAGAGAGAAGATAGAACAGGTCTACTAAGCAGGTGAGGAGTAACTCACAGGGTGAACAGCTGCTGCAAGGAACATAAATGCGGGACGTAGTCCTGAATGGTTACAAAATAAGTTAAATAGAACTATATTATTGAAAAAAAATGTGTTATAATACCAATGACAAGTTCACTTGTAAGTACAACTTGTGCAATGCTGCAGCCAGATGTATTGTACAACTTTAGCTTCGGTGAATTGTTATATAAACATCCGCAACTTTGGATAAAATTTTTAGTCAGGGAGGAAAAATATGTTAGAACAATTGAAACAACTCGTGTATGAAGCGAATATGGAGCTTCCAAAACGTAAACTTATTACATATACCTGGGGAAACGTAAGCGCGATTGACCGGGAAACAGGATATTTTGTAATTAAGCCGAGCGGTGTCGATTATGATGACCTGAAAGCTGAAGACATGGTGGTTATGGATCTGGAAGGAAACAGGATTGAAGGGAAATACAAACCATCATCAGATACAGCCACTCATATAGAGTTATACAAAGCATATCCGGAAATGGGTGGAGTTGTACATACACATTCGCCATGGGCAACTACATGGGCTCAGGCTGGAAAAGGCATCCCATGCTATGGAACGACCCATGCAGATTATTTCTACGGTGAAATCCCATGCGCAAGAAGCCTTACGCCTGAAGAAATCCAGGGAGAATATGAAAAGAATACCGGCCTTGTAATCATCGAGACTTTCGAAGGAAAGAACCCAATGTTTGTCCCGGGTGTTTTATGTACAAACCATGGACCTTTCACATGGGGAAAAGATGCGGCTGAAGCAGTACATAATGCTGTTGTACTGGAAGAAGTTGCAAAGATGGCTTTCAGGACTGAAATGCTCAATCCTGGAGTGAAACCGACTCCGCAGGTTCTCCTTGACAAGCACTTCCTGAGAAAGCACGGAGCAAACGCATATTACGGACAATAAAAAATAAACAATAAACGTACCTGGTACCGTGAAGTTTTCATGGTGCCAGGTCTTTTTTGCAGCATATGTGACTATGAAGGACGTAGTCCTGAATAGTTACGATTTGTTTTATAATTGTAAGAAAAAGTGATTTCTGATGAAAGGATGGGCGGAAGAATGTTTTTTATTATGGGAATGAACAGTGACGAGAAAAAACTGGATTTTTCACAGATGGTCATATGCAGCCGCTGCGGCAAATATGGGCGTTATGAAGTGTTTATGCACTACATGGTTTTAAGCCTTTTTTTCATACCGCTGTTCAAATGGAATAAAAGATATTTCGTGAGGAGCAAATGCTGCAACGTAGTTTATGAACTTCCAAAAGAGCTTGGGCAGAGGATAGCCAGAGGTGAAAAGATCGAGATTTCGGAAGACGATCTGATCTGGGTGCGAGGAGGGTACAAGGCTTCCAGGCGATGCGGCAGGTGCGGTTTCACTACTGATGAAGAATTTGAGTTCTGTCCAAAGTGTGGCGAAAAGCTTGAAGATGTACATTAGACTGAGCTTTTGAATGCGGATGAAGCAACAGGAATTTTTTTGCACTAATTGTCAACTTGATAACACAAAAGGTTGACAATTGAAAAACAATAAAGTATATTTACCCTTATCAGACAAAAAATGTTAATGAGGAGGAGAAATATGGATACGAAATCAAATGCAGGAGTACTGCAGAAATCAGGAATCAAAACTCAGGAGATGGTACTATGTGCGCTTTTTACCTCGCTGATTGCAGTCGGGGCGTTTATAAAAATTCCGGTTCCGGTTGTACCGTTTACCCTGCAGTTCCTGTTTACAATGATGGCGGGACTTCTTTTAGGCGGCAGACTCGGGGCATTCAGCGTACTGGCATATATAGTCATTGGATTGGCGGGGCTTCCGGTTTTTGCAGAAGGCGGTGGAATCGGGTACATATTAAAGCCGAGTTTCGGCTATATTATCGGATTTATGGCGGCAAGCTATGTGACAGGAAGAATTGCAAATCAGATGAAAGCACCTTCCTATATAAGGCTTCTGGCTGCGAATTTCATGGGTCTTGTTATCGTGTATGTATGCGGTATGGTGTATTACTATCTGATTGCCAACTTTGTAACAGATACGCTGATCGGAATCTGGCCCCTGTTTCTGTATTGCTTTATTCTGGCTGTTCCAGGCGACATCATGCTCTGCATATTGAGTGCAGTGCTTGCAAAAAAGCTGATTCCGATAGTTTCAAGGATGCAGAGATGATATAGCTGAAAGAAACGGATGGAGCAATATAGCAGGCAATAAAGAAGTTTCATTGGCCGGCGGGAGCATTAGAGCTGCCGGTCATCAGACTGAAATTAGCAGAATGGAGAATTATGACATGCAGGAATTGGAAGTAATAAAAGAAGAAATTATAAATGGCAGAATGATAGGAAAAGCCGAAGCACTTTTTCTGGTGAAAGCGCCGTTGGAAGAACTCTGTTCTGCCGCAGATGAAATAAGGGAATATTTCTGCGGCAGCAGCTTTGATATATGCACGATTGTCAACGCAAAAAGCGGAAGATGCACGGAAGACTGCAAATACTGTGCACAGTCGGTTTTCTACGGTACAGGTACGGAAGAATATCCACTTCTGGATATGGAAACGATTGTGGATCAGGCTGCCTATAACCATGAACGGGGAGTGCTCAGGTACTCTCTGGTCGCTTCGGGCAGGAGTATGCCGGATCCGGAACTTGACCTGGTATGCGAAAGCATAAGGAAGATTAAGTCTGAGACTGGAATTGAAGTGTGCACTTCTCTTGGCCTGCTTGGCGAGGAGCAGTTCAGGAAGCTTAAGGAAGCCGGAGTCAGCAGGATACACAATAATCTTGAAACATCAAGGGGATTCTTTACAAAGATCTGTACGACCCATACCTACGATGAAAAAATCGATGCAATAAAGTCTGCCCAGAAGGCAGGTCTGAAAGTCTGCAGCGGCGGGATAATGGGACTCGGAGAGACGATGGAGGACAGGATTGACATGGTGCTGGAAATCAGGGGGCTGGGAATAAAATCCATTCCTGTCAATATGCTGAATCCAATAGCCGGCACCCCTTACGAGGGTGAAAAGCAGCTTGAAGAGGATGAGATGAGAAGGATTTTAGCGGTTTTCAGGTTCCTGGTACCGGATGCATCCATCAGAATGGCAGGAGGACGAGGGCTCCTGGCTGACAAAGGGCGAAGCTGTTTTAAGTCGGGGGCAAATGCCGCCATTTCGGGGGATATGCTGACGACCGCAGGTATTTCAATAAGGGAGGACATGGGTATGTTGAAAGAACTGGGATATAAGGCGGTACTTTGGGATGAGTAGAGGAATTTTCGTAACGGCGACAGGAACAGATGCGGGAAAGACATTCGTATCGGCACTTATTGTGAAGAAATTGCGTGAGGCGGGATTTCATGCAGGATATTACAAAGCTGCACTGAGCGGCGCCATGCAATCGGAGGCCGGACTGATTCCTGGGGATGCAGACTACGTAAGAGGCGTGGCAGGCCTGGAAATGAAGGCGGAAGAGCTTGTATCCTATGTATATGAAACTCCTGTTTCGCCCCATCTGGCTGCAAAGCTTGAAGGAAATCCGCCCGAGATGAACGTAATCATCAAAGACTATCTGGATATTTCAGCCGGATATGATTTTGTGACAGTCGAAGGAACCGGAGGAATCGTATGTCCGATACGTTTTGACCATAAGCGGATCATGCTGGAGGACATCATCAAAGAGATGAACCTTAGTGCACTGGTTGTTGCAGATGCGGGACTTGGAACAATCAATGCGACCGTTCTGACCGTGGCTTACATGAAACAAAAGGATATACCTGTTAAGGGCATCATTTTAAACCGCTTTCATGAGGGGGATGTAATGGAGGAAGACAACCGGAGGATGGTGGAAATCCTGACTGGTATTCCTGTTATTGCAACGGTTGATGAGGGCGGTCAGGAACTTGGCATTGATGCAGCCAGTCTGGCCCGTCTTTACGGAGAGCAGGCACAGAAAGAAGGAAGCATAGTATGAATCTCATTGAAAAGGATCTTAAATATATATGGCATCCGTGCTCTCAGATGAAGGATTACGAGGAGATGAAGCCGATCATAATAGACAGGGGAGAAGGAGTTTATCTTTATGATAGGGATGGGAAGGAATATCTCGATATTATCAGCTCCTGGTGGTGCAATCTTCTGGGGCATTGCAATCCGAAAATAAGTGCGGCGGTTAAACAGCAACTTGAAAAAGTCGAGCATGTCATATTCGCAAATTTTTCCCACGAGCCGGCAATACGACTATGTGAGCAGCTGTCAGAGGTGATTCCTAAAGGGCTTACGAAATTCAATTTTTCCGACAATGGATCAGCATCTGTCGAGGCGGCTCTGAAGATGAGCTTTCAGTACCAGTATCAGACGGGCCATAAGGAAAAAGTGAAGTTCATGTGCCTTTCAGAAGGATATCATGGGGAAACCATCGGCGCGCTGTCTGTTGGCAGCATGGATCTTTATGCTAAAATCTATAAGCCTATGCTTATGGATGCAATACAGATTACAGCACCGGACTGCTACAGGTGTCCATATGAGAAAAGCAGGGATAATTGCAGCACAGAGTGTTTCGAGCATGCGGAAAGAGCATTTGAAGAGCATGCGGATGAGACATGCGCAATCATAGTCGAACCTCTGCTCCAGGGAAGTGCGGGCATGAGGATTTATCCGCCTGCATATCTGAAGAAGCTTAGAAAGCTGTGCGACAAATATGAAGTAATTCTGATCGCCGATGAAATCGCTACCGGGTTCGGACGGACAGGAAAAATGTTTGCATTCGACCATGCAGGGGCGAGTCCCGACATTATTTGTATTTCCAAGGGTTTGACAGGTGGCTATATGCCAATGGCAATAACAATAACGACGGATAAGATTTATGATGCATTTTATGCGGACTACAGCGAAGGGAAAGCTTTTATGCACAGTCATACCTACAGCGGAAATCCGCTGGGATGTTCGGCTGCCCTGGCGGTCCTGAACATTTTCCGGGAGGAAAGCGTACTGGAAAATGCGTCAAAGAGGGCAGAATATCTAAATAGCCGCTTGAATGAGGCGCTTATGGGACACCCGAATATTGGTGAAATCAGACACCTGGGGCTGGTGAATGCAATGGAACTTGTTGCTGACAGGAATACGAAAAGAGGGTTCGATTCCGGGCTCAGGACAGGATACCAGATCTATAAAAAGGCTCTTGAGAAAGGCCTTATACTGAGGCCTCTCGGGAATGTGCTTTATTTCAATCCGCCGCTTACCATCAAGGAAGAAGAGATTGAGAAAGCGGTATCCATCTGTGCCCAATCGATAGGAGAGGTAACGCAGAGAAGCAGATGAAAAATCCGGAAAGGAAGAGTGCCAGCTATGGCATGAAAGTTCCTGAATTATATGTGAACCACTGGCGGAATTCGCAGAGAGACGTTATAATTGTTGCTGTATATCAAAAAAGGGAGGAAATCAATGATAGAATTTATAACGAATCTGGACAGGGCAATCATTTTTTTCGTGCAGGAGTTTATGCATGTTCCAATACTTGATAAAGTAATGATTGCGATAACGACGCTGGGAAACAAAGGATTTATATGGATTGTAATGGCCCTGTTCCTGGCAGCACGCAAGAGAACCAGACTGGTTGGGATTGCAGCCCTGGCAACGCTTCTGCTTACGACAATAATGGGAGAGGGAATCCTGAAGCATCTTGTATGCAGGCCGAGGCCTTATAGGGACTATCCAGAGATACAGCCGTTGGTTGAAAAACTGACAAGCTATTCGTTTCCTTCTGGGCATACAGGATCATCGTTTACGGCATCCTGGGTATTTGGACGGTATCTGAAGAAACAGGCAGCATATTTCTGGATACTGGCAGCAGCGATGGGCTTTTCAAGGCTTTATCTGTTCATGCATTATCCGAGCGATATCCTGGCAGGGGCGGTTCTTGGAATCCTGTGTGCGATGATCATAGTGCTGGTATTAGAGAAAATAGTGGGATCGCAATGGATTTATACGCCGGAACAGGAGACGGAGGCATAAACAAACCGGAAGAATATAACGTAACGATTTTGGGAAATGCAAAAAGAATCAAGAAATCCCGGAGGTGCAGTCATAGTATTGAAAACTGCACCTCCGGGATTCTTTTTATTTTCTATTATTTGCTGATGCTATTTTTCCGTATCGATCTTGAGCATTTTCGTACCGGAAACGGATTTTGTTCTTGCAAAGAATTCATTCGTAGTTTTCACGATAACCCCGCTCAGAGCGATGATGGCAATCAGATTCGGGATGGCCATCAGTCCGTTGAAGATGTCGGCAATGTTCCATACAGCTTCTACAGTCATGTAGGGGCCGATGAAGACAGCTGCAATGTACAGCCAGCGGTAAAACAGCAACGGCTTCTGGTTGCCTCCGAGAAGATATTCAAGACAGCGTTCGCTGTAATAATTCCATCCGATGATTGTTGTGAACGCGAAGAATACAAGGCACATCATAAGCAGAAAGGCGGATATGCCAGGATTGAACGGAAGACCTTCCTGGAATGCGTTTGTGGTGACTGCAACTCCCTCGAGACCGATGTTCCAGGAACCCGTGACGACGATGCTCAGCCCCGTCATGGTACATACGATGATTGTGTCGATAAATGTACCTGTCATGGAAACGAGGCCCTGACGGACAGGTTCTTTTGTCTGTGCGGCAGCTGCTGCGATTGGAGCGCTTCCAAGGCCGGCTTCATTGGAGAAGATGCCGCGGGCAATCCCTTTCTGCATCGCTACTGAAATTGCGCCCAATGCACCGCCGGCAGCAGCCCGCAGCCCGAAAGCACCTTCAAAGATTTCGACAAAGGCTCCGGGGATTGCTTTGTAATTAACGAGCAGCAGAACCAGGCAGATTCCTACATAGATGATTGCCATGAAAGGAACGATGATTTCTGAAACGCGCGCAATTCGCTGGATTCCGCCGATGAGGACGAGGCCGGTGCAGATGGTCACAACAATTCCAGCGATCATGACAGCGATGGAGATATCATTGCCGAAAACATTTATCATCATTGTGCTGCCAGGATCAAAATAATTCCTGACGGATGAGGCGATTCCGTTTACCTGGGTAAATGTACCGATCCCCAGAAGACCTACTCCCACGCCGAAGAATGCAAAGATTTTTGCGAGCCATTTGAATTTTGCGCCCATACCGTTTTCGATATAGTAGAAAGGTCCGCCGAGAACATGTCCGTCCTTGTCGATTGTCCTGTACAGGATTGCAAGGACGCCTTCTGCGTATTTTGTAGCCATCCCGAAAAAGGCAGCTACCCACATCCAGAAAAGGGCGCCAGGTCCGCCTGCGACGAGAGCTGTTGCCACGCCGACTATATTGCCGGTTCCGATTGTTGCAGAAAGGGCAGTACATAAAGCGCCGAAGCTTGTAACTTCGCCAGTTCCGCCTTCTTCGTTTCTGACCATGAACTTCAGGGCTTTGGGAAGATGGATAAGCTGCAGCAGGCCAAGTCTGATGGTCAGGAAAATACCGGTGGACAGGATTAGTATGATCAGGGGAAGGCCCCAGACAACACCATCAAACCACTTGATAAAATTGTTAATGCTGTCGAACATTATTGATTCACTCCTTATTATTGTTATTCTTAATTATGGTTACGTCTGTCAACAGTGCTGTGAAATTTTGTGGGTATTCAGGACTGCGTCTGTTACTGTTCACTCCGTGACCAGTAACACGCTTCGCGATGCACACAGCACCAAGCTATAATGTACCATCTATAGATATGGCATTACAAGAAGAACTCACAAAATACATTGTTTTTTTATCAATGCACAGCTGCAGACAGTCTCTAGAAGTTCTTCAATCTCCCGGGGCTCTTCCAAAAAACCATCAGCAATCCACTTTCTGACTACGGAAATCAATCCGTTTGCAACAAAGGTGTAAAGGTATTCATGGCAGGAAGAAGATGCTGCTGGCAAGGTTCTGTTCAGCATAGAGATAAAGCAATCATGAAAGGATTCGAAAAAACTGTTGGAAAAGAGATGTCCGTCATGGCACTTTAAAAAAATGGTGCTTGTCTCTTTGTTTTCATCCAGCGCTTTCAACAGAGTATGAATAAAGGACGTGAAAGAAAAATCCTTGTCAGGAACCCTGATCAGATCGATTACATCTTCAAGCAATTCAGTTTCGATTGCATAGAGCAGACTGAGCGGATCCGTGTAATGAAGATAGAAGGTGCTTCTGTTGATATCTGCAAGATTACAGATATCCGTAACGGTTATTTTGATCAGCGGTTTTTCCCGCATCAGCTTTATGAGGCTCTGTTGCAGCAATGCCTGGGTATGCCTTACACGTCTGTCTGTTTTCCTGATTTCCATAAGTTCTCCCCCCTCGTAAACAGTATGGTCATGATCTGTCTGCCCCATGCAGGGTGTGCAAACAAAGCTCTTGCTCCTTGCAGACGGAGCAGTTCCGTAACTTTTGACATTATAATACAGAGTTTTCAGAAAAACAACACAAATCATGAAAAGAAAATAGGCAATAAATGTAAAGCAATGAGACTTAAAACAACACAAATGTGATAAATGTAGTTTAAACGTCAGTATAATAGTGTTTGATGGTTGAATAAATCTTGTTTTACATTATAATTAAAAACTGTAAATTCACTTTTTTATATGGAAATAGTAGACAAATAAAGACGGGGTATTAAAAGGAGAGTATGATATGGCTAACAAACGTGCAGTTAAGAGTACTGAAAAAGAAATTGCTGATAACATTGTAGAAACAGCAGCTGAGGAAACAGCAGCAAAGACTGCGAAGTCTTCGAAAACAGCGAAAACAGCAAAGGCACCAAAGGCATCAGCAGAAGCGATTGACGGGGAAGAGAAGAAACCGGCAGCACCAAAGAAGAAGGCGGCACCTAAGAAAACCAAAAAAACGGCAGAAGAGATGAGGCGCGAAACAGAGGAAGTTTACTTCCAGTTCTATGGCCAGGAAATTCTTGCTAATGATATCTTTGCAAAAGCAAAGGAAGCTTACATGGCTGAAGGGAATCAGGAATCCATGATAGAATCATTTAAACTCTATATCAAACCTGAAGATAACAAGGCATATTATATTGTAAATGATGAAACAAGGGGACATATCTGCCTGGACTAGAATGTCAGTGCACCAGCATCGTAACCAGAAACACCCGGAGCATGGGAGTGCTCCGGGTGTTTCTGGTTATTGGATTAACGGGATTAAGCTTCTGTCGCAGCCAGGTAGTCGTTGAGCTTGTTAACGAGAGTATCGGCATCTATTCCGTGAACCATGCATGCGTCTGATAAAGATTCCATCTGTGAGGATGGGCATCCGAGACAGTGCATTCCTGATTCCATTAAAATTGGAGCAACTCCGCTGTATGTTCTTAAGATATCACCGATTATCATGCTTTTTTCTACTTTTACCATTTGAAAACCTCCTTGAATTTGTTTGGTTATGTGTGCCTGACCAGTTGTGATCAGTTGTTCTGAAGTTAATATATCATGCTGAAAGAATAAAATATGTAGCCATGGCAACATATGAGATGTTCAGGAACTGCTAGAATAACTGTAATGATTCAGTACGGCTCCTCAGGAGTCGCGAATAATCACGTTACCAATAAAATATATGATTTACGGCAGAAGCCGTGTATCGTATGCATTAGAGAAATCATGGAGGTATATGATGAGTTTATTTTTAGGACCTATACATTACTGGCTTTATAATAAAATACAGATCCAGCAGGGAATCGTTGAGCAGATCGTAGAAGCAGGGAAGGGAATATCCCCGCAGCTTGCTGAAAAGCTGGATGAACAGTTCGACGTTTCCGAATCCAGGCCGCTTGAAGATGTAATCGACGGGGGAAATATTCACGGATGGCTTCAGTACAGGGTATCTCAGACTGAATCCAAGCTGGCAGCAGCCGTAACGGAACTTATCGGCAAGCAGCCGGAAATGCTGAAAGAAATAGAAGATATTTTTGCGGAAAATGGAAGGAAAGCTGCTGAAGGAATCGACAGTTCGAGCGCTGCTGCTGTCTATAAAGCGCTCAGCGACAGCCTTCTGGACGGAATGCCATGCGACCATGCGAACGCTATTATGGAAG
Organism: Anaerobium acetethylicum; assembly: GCF_900096945.1. Taxonomy (GTDB): domain Bacteria; phylum Bacillota; class Clostridia; order Lachnospirales; family Lachnospiraceae; genus Anaerobium; species Anaerobium acetethylicum. Next base: position 20,716 of record NZ_FMKA01000009.1, read on the forward strand.
AAGATGCAGATCAGGTTATTTGGAAACGAAATACCTGTGTACACAAGTCATACTGGGAAGCGTCAGGCGGAGATATCAGCATATATTATCTGCTGAGAGAATCCTTTATAAAGGGATTCCTTTCCGGGACTCCATTTGTGTTTGAAAAAATCGATGAGACAGTAAGCGCGATAAAAAGGGGTGACCTGTTATGAATAGCATCCAATTGATGGTTGAGGAGCATAAGTATATAGTCAGAATGCTCAGGGTTGTCAGAACTGCATCGGCCAGGGTGATGGCAGGGGAAGAGATCAATTATGATGATTTTGAAAAAATGATCGATTTCATTGCAAACTATGCAGATAAGCATCACCACGGAAAAGAAGAGCAGTTCCTGTTCAGGGAAATGGTGGAAAGCTTCGGTCAGGTAGGAGTGAATCTGATCAACCACGGGATGCTTGTGGAGCATGACTGGGGGAGGCTGTTCATTAGTGAACTCAGGGCGGCCCTTGAAAGCGTAAAGGCAGGAAACGAAGACAGCAGGCTGGATGTTATTGCAAATGCAGTGGGATATGCCAACCATCTGGCAAGGCATATTGTCAAGGAGGATACTGCAGTCTATACCTTTGCCGAAAACAGGCTCGGCGCAGAAGTGCTGGAACGGATTAACAGACAGACGGAAGAATTCGAGGAAGAAGCAAAGCGCCAGGGCATCCAGGAAAAATACATGGCAATCGTGGAAGAGCTGGAAGAGAAATATCCAGAGAAATAAAAGGAACAGAAAAACGAAATGGGGAAACCTGTCACATTATTTTTGGGGCAGGTTTCTCCATTTTTTTCTGACAATTATAGCATTGTCGTCTCCGGGTCAGGAAAAAAGAACGTAACGGTCCTAAATAGTTGCAAAAGAACGAAGAAAAGTTGTAATATGGTGATGAAGCGTGTAAGATTGCAGAAGGAGAAAAAGAAACCTGCCACAAAATAGTAAAAACAGCAGGAAGAACAACATATACAGAACAGCAGCTGTTGCAGCTGCAGAAAATAAGAAAGAACCGGTGAAATATGAACCAGACAAGCTATAAAGATTACAAATTAAGCAAAGAGATACAGAACGCACTGGACATCCTGGGATACAGGGAGCCTACCGAAGTCCAGGCCCGTGCAATCCCCCTGGTGCTTGACAAGAAGGACGTCGTGGTGAAATCCCAGACCGGCAGCGGAAAGACGGCTGCCTATGCAATTCCCTTATGCGATATGATCGACTGGCTGGAGAACAAGCCCCAGGCCCTTGTACTGACGCCAACGAGGGAACTTGCCGTACAGGTGAAGGAGGACTTCATCAATATCGGAAGATTCAAACGCATCAAGGCAACGGCCGTTTACGGGAGGCAGCCAATATCCATACAGAAGACAGAACTGAAACAGAAATCTCATGTGGTCGTGGGAACGCCGGGGCGCCTGCTCGATCATATGGAAAGGGGATCGATCGCCCTTGAAAAGATAGAATACCTGGTGATAGACGAGGCGGATGAAATGCTGAACATGGGCTTCATCGACCAGGTTAAGGCTATCATCGAAAGGCTTCCGAAAGAACGGGTCACCATGCTCTTTTCAGCGACCATGCCCGAGGAGATCAAGGAGCTGGCTCTGCGCTACATGAGGGAGCCGGAGGATATTGAAATCGAAGCATCAGGGATAACGACCGAGGGAATCGGGCATTATCTGTACAGGGTTGCGGAAATGGACAAGCCGGCCCTGCTACGTAATGTGACGATAGTGGAGAATCCGGACAGCTGCCTGGTTTTCTGCCGGACAAAGGAGCAGGTGGATTTTGTATGGGAATTCCTGAAAAATCTCGGATACAGCTGTGACAGGCTGCATGGTGGCCTGGAGCAGGACAAGCGCTTCGAGGTGATGAACAGATTCAGACGCGGGGAATTCAGATATCTGATTTCTACCGACATTGCAGCAAGGGGAATCGATGTGGAGAATATTACCCATGTGATCAATTATGAAATCCCATTGGAAAAAGAAAGGTACGTCCATCGCACAGGAAGGACCGGCAGGGCAGGTCTTGAGGGAAAGGCAATTACTTTTGCAACTCCTTCGGAAAGCAGATATCTGCAGCAGATTGAGGAGTATATTGGATTCGGGATGACGGAGCTTGAACCGCCCTCCGAAGAGGAGATCAGCAGCAGGAAGCCTGAATTCAAACTGAAAATGAAATCGGCACCGGTAATCAAGAAATCCAAGGGGGCAGGTCTGAACAGGAAGATCATGAAGATCTATTTCAGCGGCGGCAAGAAAAAGAAGCTGAGGGCGGTGGATTTTGTCGGAACGATCAGCAAAATCGAAGGCATCACACATGAAGATATCGGCATCATAGATATCAGGGATACGGTCACCTATATCGAAATCATGAATGGAAAAGGATCGAAGGTCCTTGAGGCGATGAAGGACAGGACAGTAAAGGGCAAGACTTTGAAAGTGTCAGAGGCAAAAAAGGAAAGAAGATTTAATTAAAAAACTTAGTAAAAAACTATTGTGCTTTTTATAAGAAGTAATTATAATAGATGAAGTGAATTTGGTTAACCGATTTAAATTGTGATGCCTTGTAAAATATCTTTTGAGTATATGAAATCTTACACGGACAGTATAGAACGATATTTCGGGTAAAAAGAAAAGCGTCTGAAGTAATGGGATTCCGTTATCTGCAGACGCTTCATATAGTTCAGGAAAGACAAAGGCGTCTGCGATAATGGGAATTAGAGATTCCCTTATTAACAGACGCTTGAATTTTTTTCGGACTGCCAGATTAAAAAAAGAAACAGAATAAATGTCAACATGTATTTCAGATGATATACAATCACGCTGATCTTAAGAGAAGGAGATGTCTTTTTATGAAAATAGGATTCGATAACGATAAGTATTTAAAAATGCAGTCGGAGCACATTAAGGAAAGGATTGCCCAGTTTGGAAATAAGCTGTATCTTGAATTTGGCGGAAAGCTTTTTGATGATTACCATGCATCAAGAGTATTGCCGGGATTCCAGCCGGACAGCAAATTAAGGATGCTTTTACAGCTTAAAGAGCAGGCGGAAGTCATCATAGCAATCAGTGCAGGGGCAATCGAAAACAACAAAATGCGTGGAGATCTGGGAATCACATATGAGGTGGATGTGCTTCGTCTCATCGATGAATTCAGCAACATTGGACTTTATGTGGGCAGCGTCGTGATCACACAGTATTCCGGAGAGGCTTCCACTGACCGCTTCCGCCAGAACCTGAAGGAACTGAACATCAAATCCTACGTGCTCCATAAAATAGAAGGATATCCGAGCAATATCAACCATATCGTAAGTGAAGAAGGATATGGTAAAAATGATTATATAGAAACCACCAGGCCGTTGGTGGTAGTAACTGCCCCGGGGCCTGGAAGCGGAAAGATGGCTACCTGCCTTTCACAGCTCTATCATGAAAACAAACGCGGAATCAAGGCGGGATATGCGAAGTTCGAAACCTTCCCTATCTGGAACCTCCCTTTGAAGCACCCGGTCAATCTCGCATATGAAGCAGCAACAGCAGATCTTAACGATGTCAACATGATCGACCCATATCATCTGGAAGCATATGGAGAGACGACCATCAACTATAACCGTGATATCGAGATTTTCCCGGTATTGGATGCAATGCTTGACAAGATTATCGGAAAGAGCCCGTACAAATCACCTACCGACATGGGGGTAAATATGGCAGGAAAATGCATCATAGATGATGAAGCTTGCAGAAGAGCATCAGAGCAGGAAATCATCAGAAGATATTACCAGTGCCTTTGTGACCTGAAACGCGGCAGCAGCTCAAAATCCATCCTGTATAAACTGGAACTGCTTATGAAGCAGGCTGGAATTACAGAGGATGATCGAAAAGTCATAGATGCCGCAATGACTCGCGAAGCAAGAACAGGACATCCGGCAGTCGCAATTGAACTTCCGGACGGCCAGATCATTACAGGAAAGACATCTGATCTGCTGGGCGCTTCAGCAGCCGCACTTCTGAATGCAGTAAAAGTGCTTTGCGGGCTTCCTGACGATCTTCACCTTGTTTCTCCGGAAGCAATAGAGCCTATTCAGACACTGAAAACACTCTATCTTGGAAGCGGAAATCCGAGACTTCATACTGATGAAATACTGATTGCCCTTTCTGTCAGCGCGGCCCATGACGCCGATGCAAAACTTGCCCTTGAACAGCTTCCAAAGCTGAAAGACTGCGAAGTACATTCTTCAGTGCTTCTTTCAGCAGTTGACGAACAGGTATTCAAGAAGCTGGGACTTCATCTCACAAGCGAACCGAAATACGAATCAGACAAAATCTATCATAAGAACTAACAGAAAGAAATCCCAGGCCGGGCAGGCCTGGGATTTCTTTCTGCGTTCAGGGCAATATTTCCTATGATGAAGCAGAACGCTTGCGGTATTCGCTGGGCGTTGCACCATATTCCTTAAAAAACACTTTGGAAAAATAGTTCTGGTCGGAAAAGCCGCATTCCATCGAAATCGAATTTATGGAATCAGAAGTGTTGGCGAGAAGCTTTGAGGCATGCTTCATGCGGACTTCCAGTAGATGACGGCTGATGGATATATGATAAGTCTTTTTGAAAGTATCCATGATCGTCGGCTTGCTGTAAAAGAAGTGCGAGGCCAGTGAATCCATAGTTATTTTCTGGGAGAAGTTCTTGTTGATATATTTTCGGACGGCATGCGCAAGATCTTTGTCAGACAGATTGAGCCGGTTGCTCAGGCTGATGTATTCGGCGCATATGTTCATGATGGAGATGCAGGAACGTATCTTCTGCTTCGTGCTGGCGGGAATGCGGTCGATGGCGTCTTTCAGAAGCAGCTTGTCTTCTGTGTAGGGACTGGCATTTTCATATATGTTTTCACGGCTTTCGTTTTTACTGTCGATTGTCTGTCCCATCATCAGGTACCCGGTCAGGACACCGAAATGGTAGAGGGGCGCCACGGCCTCATAAAGTCCGAACTGGCATTTGTAGATATGGACCTCGTCAGTTTTTTTGACGATCTCAAAGGCGTCAGCATCATTCCGGACACAGCATGCCCTTACTTTAGAATCTTTCTGGAGAAGTGCACAGAAGGTAGAAAGTTCCTTCGGGTATGCAATGATTTCGTTCAGGTTCGTATCATAAATGGAAATGCGGAAGCCTGATATAGTGTGTAAGTCTTTCAAGATGGGGAGTAATTCGGTTTTATCTTTCATATGGGAGCTCCTTATTGATTAGTAAAATACTCTGTAATTTATCATTTTACTAATAATTATACTGCATTGCACGAGAAAATCAAGGCAAGACGTACATTTGAAATACGAATGATCATAGTATGTATTTTTTTTGTTTGAAAATGTTTTAAAATGTAAATAATATAAAAAATATACATATTGTATTGACATGCCAGTTGATATAATGTAGTGTTTGAATTGTGTAAAAACACCAGAAAAAGGAGATTGAAATGAAAAAAATAAAACGAACAATTTTCGCAGGCATCGCGACCTGCATCATGGCAGCAATTATATATTACATATTTCTGCCTGCCATCAATATCAGAAGCACCGATTTTTGGGTATATGCAATTGTGCTGGTTGTCATCTTTATCGGAAACAGGGTAATCATGAGCATTGGTGAAGATGGAGACGGCGCGCCGCCAAGCTTCCGGTTTGCCTGTATTGCGTTGGGGATACTGCTTGTAATTTTCATAGGGGCTGTGATCGGAGGCAGCGCCATGTTTAACGCAGACAACTATGCGTCGCAGCTTGTCATGAGCGAAGGCGACTTCGCAACGGATTTTCCGGAAGAGGAGAATGTTGCAGATGTGGCGCTTATGGATACTGCATCTGCCAGAATCATAGGAGGAAGGACTCTCGGGACGTTATCCGACCTTGTATCACAGTTCAAGGTATCAGAAAGCTACACGCAGATCAACTATAAGGGGGCTCCGATGAAGATTGCACCGCTGAACTATGCAGGCTTCTTCAAATACATGAAGAATGACGGGATTCCCGGCTATACGCTGGTTGACCCGGTTGCAAATACGGCGGAGTTCGTACGGCTGGACGAGAAAATCCAGTACAGCAAGTCTGCATTCTTCGGGAAAGACCTTTACCGTAAGCTCACATTTGACAACCCGACGGCAATTTTAGGTACGGTACGCTTTGAAATCGACGAATCCGGAAAGCCATATTGGACCTGCCCGACGCTGAAGCCCAATGCCGGACTGTTTGGCGCTAAGACCATTAAGTCTGTCATTATTATGGATGCGGTCACTGGGGAGAGCAGGGAGTATGAAATAAACGAAGTCCCTGTGTGGGTCGACTATGTATATTCCGGTGAACGGATTTCGGAAATCTATAACTGGTATGGCCGTTACCATCTTGGATTCTTCAATTTCAGCCAGGAAGGCTGCACGGCTACTACCGACGACTACGGCTACAAGACAATCGGAGAAGACGTCTACGTGATAACCGGCACCACATCTCTTACTGCCGAAGACGAATCGAACATCGGCTTCATCATGACAAACTGCAGGACCGGTGAATGCAGGTATTATCCGGTGTCCGGAGCAGAAGAATATTCGGCCATGTCCGCAGCGCAAGGCGAGGTGCAGCAGTACAAGTACAAGGCATCCTTCCCGTCTCTGATTAATGTTGGAGGAAGTCCGACATATCTCATGGTGCTGAAGGACTCCAATCATATTGTGAAGCTCTATGCCATGGTAAATGTGGAGAACTACAATATCGTGGTAACAGGAAAGACACAGGCAGATGCGCTGTCTGAATACAGGAAAGTTATGGCAAAAACTTCACCTATGGCATCGGCGGCAGAGGAAATCGTCACGGCAACAATTACAATTGCCTCCCTGGATTTTATAACCGTGGATGGCGAGACATTCTGTTATATCAAGGATGGAATGAATTGTTACAAGATTGCATTTGAGGAGAAGCTGATGCTTTTGGATGCCGGAGAGCAGGCAACTGTAGAGTATATGGAACTTGAGGATATTACGGAACTGATATCGTTAGTGGTCAATCCTTAGTTAATGCGAGCTGTTTTTTGTAAGTATAAGAGATCAGGATTCTGTAACGGTTCAACTTTTATTTCTAATAATGATGGCTGCAGACAGGTACTGCCTCCTAATAACTTAATCAAACAAGTGACGATAAGGTTATTAGGAGGCAATTTTAGCAGATTGCGAATATCCGTTTTAACAACATACACGCCAATATCATCTTTGAAAACAGGAGTTAACCAACATATTGTGATTGTGCACAAAAAATGCGGCTAATATATAGGGATAATTTAAAGAAATATTATAATGATTAAAAAAATAGCTTACAAAAGCAATGATTTTCTGATAATATGATATCAGGGTATAAAAGTATGTGTTTCATGTAAGCATGAAAAATATGACTTTGGGTCCAACAAAACATATTAATCTGGTACTGAAAAACTACCAGACTGGTTTAGAAAGAAGCAAACTACACAAAGGGCAAGTTAAGGAAGCCGTTTCGTTCAGAAGAGTGGGACGACTTTTTTGTGTTTTGTGGACTTGCATACAAGGAGGAGAAAAGGAAAATTTTGTTTTCACGAAAGGAGCAGGTATGGAATCGCTTATAAATGAATATGTTGAACATAAAAAATATGGCAGGGGAATCGTTACAGGAGGAGAATCAGGGAAAATTGAAGTGGAATTCAAGAATGGTGTAGAAAAGAAGCAATTTCTGTTTCCGGATTCATTTGATGGTTTTCTGATATTGGATAATGAGGTGTTAGAGGCAGAATGTCTTTTGATGGTACAGGAAAAGAAGCAGGTTTTAGCGAAAGAAGCAGAAGAAAAAAGATTGGAATATAAACGGCTCAAGGAAGAGAGACGTAAAGAAAAGACAAAATCAGTAAAAAAGAAGAAAAGCACAACGAAGAGCGTTGTTCTGAATAGTTAATTGGAATCAATCGGAGAAAAATAAAAATGTATGATAAAATAACGGAAAAAGATATCAAGAGAATGGAAGAAGAGATTCAGCACCGTAAGCATGTGGTCAGAAAAGAAGCAATCAGGGACGTCCAGGAAGCAAGGGCTCATGGGGACCTGAGCGAGAACTTTGAATATAAGGCAGCGAAACAGTTCAAGAACCAGAATGACAGCAGGATCAGATATCTGGAGAAGATGATAAAGACCGCCAGAATCATACCGGAAGATTCCAAAGAGGATGAAGTTGGATTGAATAATCTGGTGACGATCTACGTGCCTGAAGATGATGAGGAAGAGACCTACAAGATTGTGACGACAGTCCGGGTGAATTCGACGAAAGGATTAATCAGCATCAATTCGCCCCTTGGAAAGGTTTTGATGCACCATAAAGTCAGCGACAAGGTAACTGTTAGGATAAATGACAACTATGGGTATGATGTCGTTATCAGGAAGATAGAGAATCTTGAGGATGATGGGACCGACGCGCTGACGAGGTTTTAACCAGGGTTTTCATGAAAATGGGCAGGGATTCAGAAATGAATGCCTGCTGTTTTGTTGTCTTAATAAACTGGTATGGTCAAAAAGTTATAAACTGGTTATTTTAATAATGCCAATATCATTTATAATGTTTTTAGGATTGTGGAAGCACAAAGTGCGGAACAATCCGTCGGTATCAGTGGTCAAAGTACCTTTTAACCACGACGTCATAACATAAAAACGAGGGAGAGTATTTAAAATGATTAATGAAAGATATGATTTGAACAGAGGACTTGCGCAGATGCTGAAGGGCGGAGTAATCATGGATGTAACCAATCCGGAGCAGGCGAGGATTGCCCAGGAGGCAGGTGCCTGTGCGGTTATGGCTCTTGAAAGAATTCCGGCAGACATAAGAGCAGCAGGAGGGGTTTCGAGAATGAGCGATCCTAAGATGATCAGGGGCATCCAGGAGGCGGTATCGATTCCGGTAATGGCAAAATGCCGCATCGGCCATTTTGTTGAGGCACAGCTGCTTGAAGCCATTGAAATCGACTATATAGATGAAAGCGAAGTCCTTTCACCAGCTGATGACGTTTACCATATCGACAAGAGGAACTTTAAAGTGCCTTTCGTCTGCGGGGCGAAGGATCTTGGAGAAGCCCTTAGGAGGATCAATGAAGGCGCATCCATGATCAGGACCAAGGGAGAACCTGGAACAGGAGATATCGTACAGGCGGTCCGCCATATGAGGATGATGAAGCGTGAAATGGCAAGAATCTCCTCCATGATGGAGAATGAGCTTTACCAGGCTGCAAAGGAACTCCAGGTTCCTTATGAACTTGTCCGTTATGTACATGAAAACGGAAAGCTTCCGGTTGTAAATTTTGCAGCAGGCGGAGTGGCTACACCTGCTGATGCGGCGCTTATGATGCAGCTTGGCGCAGAGGGCGTTTTCGTGGGCTCGGGAATCTTCAAATCAGGAAATCCGGTCAAGAGAGCAGCGGCTATCGTAAAGGCAGTTACAAATTACAATGATGCAAAAATGATTGCAGAACTTTCAGAAGATCTCGGTGAAGCAATGGTAGGAATCAATGAACAGGAAATCGAACTTCTGATGGCCGAAAGAGGGAAATAAGCAATGAAGATAGCGGTACTGGCAGTGCAGGGAGCATTCGCCGAACATGAACAGATGTTAGAAGAACTTGGAGTGGAGCATTTTGAGATACGCAGGAAGGAGGATCTGGACCGTAATTTTGACGGCCTGATCCTTCCGGGCGGCGAAAGCACGGTACAGGGAAAGCTTTTGAAGGAGCTGGACCTGTATGAGGAATTGAAGAAACGGATAGAAGGCGGACTGCCGGTATTCGGAACCTGTGCCGGCCTCATTCTTCTGGCCGGGGAACTGTCAAATGACACCGGCGTCGGCTTTGGTACGCTGCCGGTTGTGGTAAGGAGAAATGCCTATGGCCGTCAGCTTGGAAGTTTTACGGTCGAAGAGGAAGTCAGAGGAGTCGGGAAGATTCCCATGGTCTTTATACGGGCGCCTTATATAGAAGAGGCTTTTGAAGGAGCCGAGGTGATTGCGGCGACAGGCGGAAATATTGTAGGCGTGCGCTGCGGGAACCAGGTTGGAATTTCATTCCATCCGGAGGTTACAGGCAATACGGATATGCACAGGTATTTTGTGGAGATGGTCAGGGAGAGTATTTCATAGATAGAAATTCATAGATAAAAATTCAATGCAATCAGGGCGGCTGGGAACCGCCCTTTTTTTAATTTACAGGAAATTTCTCGAATTTCCTGTAAATTAAAAACTCTTCGCGAGGAGGCGCATGACGCGCAAGAAGAATATGTCACAGAAGCGACTGCGCGTCAGCGCGAGAGTTTCGAATGCGAAACTCTTTGTTATTTTATGAGATGCAATTTCTGAGGGGATAAAAAGTTTACGGAGCAATATTTTATAAGAATGCATATCTTAAGGAACAAGTTAAAAAGTTGGAGGTTGATAAATAAACAAATGTTGGATATTTCCAATATCTGTATTATAATGTAACTGTTCAGAACCCCAGTCTCGCGAAGTGTTTTTATGCTGAGTTTGCATAAAAACCTGAGACATGCGTGCGCCAAATTGCTGATTTTGCAATTTGTGTGAATCATTTGTGACTATGAAGGACGTAGTCTTAAATAGTTACATTATAATTAGACTTAGCCTTAATTGTTAGAAAGCGCGTCATGAAATTAGGGGAATATTTAGATGGATAGAAACGAAAGGATTAGGAGAAAATCATATGGATAAAAATATCACTCAAAAACTCTGGCTCTTTGCTGCTGTTTGTTTTATGATAGCAGGAATAGCAGGGAGAAACACAGTGTTTATAGTATTAGGATTTGCATACATTGGTATTGCTCTTTCGATTACAAAAAGGAAAACCAAACATAAAGATGATGAAGAAAAGTAAGATAAGAAATAGGATCTTATGAGAACAACTTTATGTTTTGCAGGAGGTGTCGTTATGAATGGACCAATATGGCTTGGATGGATAATAGTCATCCTATTTGCAGTGATGTCTATTTTAATACTTAGTGGAAAGGGTAATTTTCTTATAGCGGGATATAACACTGCAAGCAAAGAAGAAAAAGAAAAATACAATATAAAACGATTAAATCATATAGTTGGAGGGGGACTCAGTCTTATAACAATATTATTAGCCGTTTTAATATGTTTTGAGGGTGAATTGCCCAAATACTTGCAGTGGTTATTCCCTGGGGGATATTTAACGATAATAGCCTTAATTCTAATTCTGTCAAATACTATAGGTAAGAAAAAACAGGTATCTATAAGTTGACTCGTAATGTTTCCCGAATGCGAATTAAGAGAGATCATATAGCTTCCCATAAAAATGGATATAATTCAAATACTATTCAACAAAAATACAAGTATTTAAGAAAGGAGAACGTAGCAGAAAGTATAAAGTGTCAACCATGTGAGAAAAGCTTATTTCTCAATGTTTTCAGGCATATTATACAGCCTGCTGCTAAAAAAATTATGAAAGATTCATTAAAACAAAGATGCGAACTGCTTGTGAAGAACAGGGAAATCATGAAAGAGGGTTTTACCTGGGAAAATTCTATGATTTTCCCACTTTGCGCAGCTATATATGCGGGGCGGAACATGGTCATCGATCCGTCCCGGATTAAGATGTGCAAGGAGATCATCAAGCAGAAAACAGGATTCTTTTCGGAATTCAGGGGAACAGCTAATCTTGTGCTGGCTGCTATGCTGGCCATGGAAGCGGATTCGGAGAGCAGGTTTGAATCAGCCCAGTATGCATACGAGGTTTTGAAAAAGGAATTCCATGCATCGCCATACCTTCCGCTTTCGGCATATATGGCAGCGGGAATGGCAGGAGCCAATGACTTTCCAGGGATTGCAGTGAAGGCAAAGAGACTTTATGAAAAAATGAAGAAGGAACATCCTTTTCTTACATCCAGCGAGGATACAGGATTTGCAGTGCTGTTTGCTCTGAACAGCCTTTCTGTTGAAACAGGGATCATGGAAATCGAAAAGTGCTACCAGATGTTAAGGCAGGAGTTCAGCGCAGGCAATGCCCTGCAGGCGCTTAGCCATGTGCTTGCCCTTGGGGAAGAGGATGCAGCTGCCAAATGCCAAAGAACGATTGCGCTATACCGGAAACTGAAGGAAAGGGGTTGTAAATACGGCACTGGAATGGAGCTTGCGACACTGGGCGTGCTTGCCCTTTCAGGAGACGGTACGGAGCAGGTGACAGAGGAAATGGTAACGGACATAGCTGCGGCAGACGAATATTTCCATCAGAATAAGGGATTCGGTGCCTTTGGAATAGGAAGAGCTCAGAGAATCATGTACGCATCTATTATGGTCAGCGGGGAATTTACAGGGCAGGACGCAGGCGGCACCATGAACATAACGGCAGTGAACAGTATCACGAGCATTATCATTGCAGAGCAGGCAGCAATCGCAGCGGCGGTGATCGCGAGTACAGCGGCTGCCAGTTCGGGAGACTGATATGCATTAGACTCCGGTAGCTGCATCTGGGGTCCAAAAGTGACGTTTCGTTTTAAAATATTCAGTTGTCGTTTACAAATATGGCATCTCGGATTACAAAGTGGCATCTCGTGCTACTATTAACCAAATATTAATCACATTCATCGCATATACAATATTTATTTATTGTAAAACAATAAATAAATATTGACATGCGAAATATATGGTATATAATAGTAAAAAAAAGGAGGTGCTTTTTATGGAACAGTATGAAACAACTAAAACTGATATTGAAAGAAAGCAAGATACGCTGGAAAGCGCTCGGAGTCTGAAAGAGAACTCGCCAATGAGGACTTTGATGAGGGATCAATTTGGCATATTCGGAGGAGCCAGCTTACTATATGCTGTCTTTTTCACACTCTGCCTGTACCGGAACGGAGCGGGAATCACTGCCCCCTTCTTTACGGCAGGAACGTTGGTCTATTTCGTATTTTGTATGAAAAAACTGGAAGTGGGGCTGAAGAAAACAGCAGGCTTCTATTTTGCCGGTATTATTCTGCTTGGAATATCCATGTTTATGACAGACAATGAAACCATCATCATAATGAATTATATGGGGATGCTTGTACTGATCTGCGTTTTTCTGGTCGTTCATTTCTATGAGGAAAAAGGATGGGGACTTGCAAAGTATATTGAAAGAGTGGCGGCCGTGCTGGCAGGAGCTGCCTGGAACGCTCCGAAGGCATTTCCGGATTTCAACAGATACAGGAAGAATCGCAAGCTGAAAATGAATGACAAGGCAGAAGCTGTAGTGATCGGGTTGTCGATATCTGTTCCGCTGCTTCTCCTGGTTATAAATCTTCTGGCTTCAGCAGATGCCGTGTTCAATAAGCTTTTTGGGAAATTATTTGAGCATCTGGTTCTTCCGTCAAATATTATGGGGCCTGTTATCATGATGCTGGTGATGTTTTTTGTTTCCTATGGGATGATTGCCGGAATGGCAAAAGCGGATGCTGGCGGACCGGAAAAGAACAGGCGCATTATGGAGCCTGTTATAGCAATCACCGTTACGATGCTTCTTGCGGCTGTATACCTGGTGTTTTCAGTGATCCAGATCTTGTACCTCTTTATCGGGAAAATGACTCTTATTGAGGGCTACACATATGCAAGCTATGCAAGGGAAGGATTTTTTCAGCTCCTGTTTGTATGTGTGATCAATCTCGCAGTGGTAACGGCATGTCTTTCCTATTTCAGGAAGAATAAGGTTCTCACAGGAATCCTGACAGTAATTTCAATCTGTACCTATATCATGACCGCTTCAAGCGCGTTCAGGATGATCTTATATATCCGGACCTACAATCTGACATCTCTGAGGATTCTGGTGTTATGGGCCCTTTTGGTGATCGCGCTCATTATGGCGGGCCTGATGGCAGGAATATATAAAGACGGTTTTCCGTTATTTCATTATTGTACCGTCGTTGTTACGATTCTTTATATATGCCTGGCTTTCAGCCGTCCCGATTACTGGATTGCAGAATATAACCTGAACAGAAGCCAGGCGGAGCCAGACATAAGCTATATTGCGGAACTGTCTGCCGATGCGGCACCAGCTGTCGCTGTATATATGGAAGCGCACAGCGAAGATATGGCTGAACCTGACAGGCAGATTATCATGGTGTATTTTGACAGTATTAAAAAGAGGACTGAAAATACGGGAATCCGGAATTTCAATATGTCGCTTCATAAAGCGGTATCGTTCGTGAATTAAGAAAGCGGCTCAGCAGTTCCGGCTGAAAACTGCAATATAGAATCTAAAAACTGGAGGAAGATTTATGAATCAAATGAGCTTGGCGAAATGGCTTAAAGTAATTACGATTGGAGTTGGAGTCTGCGGGCTGATTTTCTATTTTGGAATCGTGCCATATCTCGGAAGCGGTCTGGCAGAGCAGAATCCTGAACTGGCCCATGCATTCTGGCCCTGGATGGTTTTCATCTGGCTGACCGGAGTCATCTGTTATATTGCACTGTTTGATTTCTGGCAGATCTGCTGTGAAATCGGGGCTGACAATTCCTTTTCGGAAAAGAATGCCCTTAAACTGAAGAGGATAAGCCAGCTGGCAGCAGGAGATTCAGCCCTGTTTTTTGCGGGGAATATCCTGTTCCTGTTGCTGGATATGAACCACCCGGGAATCGTGCTCCTGTCCCTGCTGTTGGTTTTTGCCGGCATTGCGGTTGCGATTTTATCAGCTGCACTGTCTCATCTGGTGCTGAAAGCATGCGATATCCAGGACGAAAATAATTTGACGATTTGAGGTGCTGTTATGGCGATAGTAGTAAATATAGATGTGATGCTGGCAAAAAGGAAAATGAGTGTTACAGAACTGACCGAGCGCGTCGGGATTACGATGGCCAATGTTTCCATTTTGAAGAACGGAAAGGCAAAGGCTATTAAATTCTCTACGCTTGAAAAGATCTGCGAGGCTTTGGACTGCCAGCCGGGAGATATCCTGGAGTATGCGAAAGACAAGTAACTGTTCTGGCAACTGTTCAGAACCCGGAAGGACATAATCCTGAATAGTTACATGTTTTGAATAGTTGCAGAGATCAGCAGGAAAGGACGAAACAATATGAATGTCAGGTTTTACGGGAGCGGGCCATACAGTGTCGTAGTGGTCCACGGGGGCCCTGGAGCCCCAGGAACAATGGCAGGCCTTGCAGGGATGCTGTCGTCGCAATGCGGAGTCATGGAGCCCCTTCAGACACGTCTTACGATAGAAGGCCTCATGGAAGAACTGCGTGAGCAGATCCATGCATCCTGCAAGGAACCGGTGATATTGATCGGCCATTCCTGGGGAGCGTGGCTGTCCGGGCTTTTTGCACAGAAATATCCTGAATCCGTGGGCAGGCTGATACTGGTGGGATGTGGTCCTCTTCAGCCTCATTACGCAGGCGAGATCGGCATCAGGAGGAAACGGAATCTGACAGAGGAAGAGGGCAGGGAATTTGAGATGCTCATCAGGGAGCTTGATGAGGGAACAGATGCGGGAACAGATGCGGGAACAGATGCGGGAACAGATGCGGGAACAGATGTGGGAAGAGATGCGGAGAAAGACAGAAAACTGGCTCGGCTGGGTCATCTTGCTGAAAAGTCTGATTATTTCTGCAGGATAAGAATGGAAGAAGCGGAGCAGAATGCTCTGAAACCGGATGCAGAGATGCATACGAAGATCTGGGGCCAGGCCTCGAAATTGAGGGCGGGCGGAGAACTGCTGGATAAATTTGCAGGCATCACCTGCCCTGTGGTCATCATACATGGAAGGAATGACAGCCATCCGGTTGAGGGGGTCCTGGAACCCATGAAGATGCGTGGCATGAAGCCTAAGGCATACGTTCTTGAGAAGTGCGGCCATACGCCATGGGAAGAAAAATATGCAAAAGAAGAGTTTTATGATATCCTGTTACAGGAAATAACAGTGAAAAAATAACAGTCTGCAGACATCAGGGAGAAATGTACATGCAATATAATAAGAATAAAAAGTTTCAGATTTTAAAACAATATTTCGGATATGACACCTTCAGGGATGGACAGGAGAACATCATAGACGAAATCATGTCAGGGCGCGATGCCTTTGCAATCATGCCGACAGGAGCCGGGAAATCCATATGCTATCAGGTGCCGGCGCTGATGATGGACGGTATAACCCTCATCATATCGCCCCTGATCTCGCTTATGAAGGACCAGGTATCTGCCCTGAACCAGGCGGGAGTCATGGCGGCATTCCTGAACAGCTCGCTGACCCAGGGACAGTACCTGAAGGCCCTGGATTTTGCCCGGGCAGGAAAATACAAGATGATCTACGTGGCACCGGAAAGGCTGCTGACAGATTCTTTCCTATCGTTTGCCATGAATGCCAATATCTCATTTGTCGGAGTCGACGAGGTACACTGCGTTTCGCAGTGGGGTCAGGATTTCAGACCGAGCTACCTGAAAATCACCGAATTTATAGAAATGCTGCCAAAGCGTCCGGTAGTGGGAGCCTTTACGGCAACTGCGACCGAAGTCGTCAAGCAGGATGTAATCAAAATACTTCGGTTGAGGAACCCCCTGGTCATGACGACGGGATTTGACAGGGAAAATCTCCGCTTTTCTGTAAGCACGCCAGGAGATAAATATGCGGCGACGAAGGAGTATATCAAAAGCCACGGCAGCGAAAGCGGCATCGTCTACTGCATTACGAGAAAACTAGTGGAAGAGGTCAGCGGGAAGCTCGAGAAGGATGGCTTTTCCGTGACCAGGTATCATGCCGGCCTCAGCGATGCGGAGCGCAGGAAGAACCAGGAGGATTTCATCTATGACAACAGGCAGATCATGGTGGCGACGAATGCCTTCGGAATGGGCATCGACAAGTCGAATGTCAGGTACGTGATCCATTACAATATGCCAAAAAATATAGAAAGCTACTATCAGGAAGCCGGAAGAGGAGGCAGGGACGGCGAGCCGGCAGAATGCCTGCTTCTGTACGGCGGCCAGGACGTGGTCATGAACCAGTTCTTTATTGATAACAACAGTGACAATGAGGAAATGGATGCTGAAGGGCTTGAAGAGATCAAGGAGCGCGACAGGGAGCGTCTTAAGAAGATGACCTATTACTGTTTCACGAACGAATGCCTGAGGGATTACATTCTCAGGTATTTCGGCGAATACGGATCCAATTACTGCGGGAACTGCTCAAACTGCCTGACAAAGTTCGAAACCATGGATATCACGGAAACTGCCCGGAAGCTTATAGGCTGCGTGCAGGAAAGCAGGGAGCGTTACGGTGTTTCGGTAATCGTCGATACGGTCCATGGAAGCGCCGCTGCAAAGATCCTCCAGTACAGGATGAACCAGAACAGGTATTATGGATCTGTACAGGATATGAGCATACCGAGGCTCCGGCAGATCATGAATCACCTGCTGGTGAATGGATGGCTATATCAGACGAACGAGGAATACGCAATCGTCAAGCTGACGGAAAAATCCTTTGAGGTCCTTGAAGGCAGAGAGCAGGTCTTTATGAAACTTGCAAAAGAGCGGGAGAAGACTGCAAAGCCTGCGAAAACCGCCAAATCCGGCGGGAAGAAGGGAAATGTCGAAATCACGGCGAATCCGGAATTGTTCGAAGTCCTCAGAGGGCTCCGGACCCAGATCGCAAGAGAAGGGAAAATTCCACCCTATGTCGTGTTTACGGACAAGACACTTGCTGAAATGAGCGCACTAATGCCGGTAACAAAGGAAGAAATGCTGGATGTTTCGGGGGTTGCTGAGGCGAAATATCAGAAATACGGTGAGATATTCCTTGAGGCGATTGCGGAATATAAGAAATAGGGGCCATTGTCCTGAAATTCCGGAATCCTGATTATGTCTGAACATAGGAAAGTGACTGAGAAAAAGAAAAAAGAATTGGACTAAGAATGAAATGGTAAAAAAAGACGGGCCTGCTGATTGCCGCTATGGTAAAAGGCAGATGCATCGTCTTTTTTTACAAAAGAATATAGATGAAATTTACAATGATATAAAAATATCATGAAAATAATTAAAATTTCATAAAGAATTTTAAACATAATTCCTTGAAATGTGTTATAATGGATATGATTTTCGGCTAAAGTTCATGCCGGAAAGACATAATGATTGCCATTGATGTTTAATGGAAGTCAAAAAGTCTGCAGAAAATGAAAGTTAGGAGGTTTTTGTTTTGTCGTACAAATTTTTTCTTGATTTAGCAATCATACTATTAAGCACCAAGATTTTTGGTCTGTTTACCCGAAAGGTCCAGATGCCTCAGGTCGTAGGAGCACTTCTGGCAGGTGTTCTTCTTGGGCCCACTTTTCTGAACGTTTTGCAGGAAACGGAATTTATCAGTCAGATGGCTGAGCTGGGAGTCGTCATGCTTATGTTCACTGCCGGAATGGAGACTGATATTAAGGAACTGAAGAAAACAGGCAAGGCATCTTTAGTGATTGCAATAGCGGGAGTGTTGATTCCTCTTGGAGGCGGATTCCTGGCGGCGGCAATCTTTCATGATACACTGGGAAACATGACGCAGGCTGAACTGCTGGAAAATATCTTTATCGGCGTTATTCTGACAGCAACATCTGTCAGCATTACCGTAGAGACGCTTCGTGAAATGGGAAGATTAAAAAGTCCGGAAGGAACAGCAATTCTGGGAGCGGCAATCATTGACGATATTCTGGGCATTATTATCCTGACCGTGGTAATGTCATTCAAAGACAGCAGTGTAACGATAGGTGCAATTTTGATTAAAATCCTGCTCTTTTTCGCCTTTGCGATTATTTGTGCAGTTATTATGTATAAAGTTTTTGCGTATATGGGAAAACGTTACGGAAGAAGAAGAAGAATTCCAATTTATGGTCTTGTCTTCTGCCTGCTTCTTTCTTATATTGCAGAGCATTATTTTGGAATGGCGGATATAACAGGTGCTTACCTTGCAGGTATTATCATAGCGAACCTGAAGATCAATGAATATGTAGCTGAAAAAGTAGAGGTAGCCTCTTATATGCTGTTTTCCCCTGTTTTTTTTGCAAGCATAGGAATTAAGACATCAGTCGAATCGATGGATGGAAGAATTATCATTTTTACAATAGTACTGCTTGCAATCGCTATTTTGACGAAAATTGTCGGATGCGGTTTCGGTGCTAAGCTAATGAAGTTTTCAAATCCGGAAGCCCTGCGTATTGGGGTGGGAATGATTTCAAGAGGCGAGGTTGCCCTGATTGTGGCAAACAAGGGGGCTTCTGTAGGTCTGATCAGCGAGGAAATCTTCGCACCTGTTATTATTGTTGTAATTGTAACAACACTCATAACGCCGATTTTACTGAAAATGGTCTTTCCAAAGAAGTCAGACGCAGACGGGAAGCTGGTTCAGAATGAATTTTAATAAATTGAAGAGAAACTGTAAAATGTAAGTGATAGGACTTCCGACGGGGGAAAAGAAATTTGCCTGAGTCGGAAGTTTTTTAAATTTCAAAGGAACTTGATTGCTAAGTCTTAAGCATTCCTCCCCACGCAAAATACAATTCTAAAAGTGTGATAATATTCGGAATATTCGGCGTTTGAAATGGTGTTAACTGATAAATAGAGCATTAAATGAATAAATGTGATATAATTTATACGGTGTTAATATGTGATTTTGAGAAGGGATATAGTGCAGAGTTTTACATAAATATACTTATAAAATTGCACAATAGCCGGATTCTGTATACAAAAAAACAAGCAGTAATCTCTCCTGACCAGTAAGATTGTATGGATAAATATACAATAACTTTTCATTTTTGCCCTAAAAATGTTATATAATTAACAAAAGTTTTATTCATGCTAGACATTTGAAAAAAATGGGTTTAATATATGGAAATGAAATTGATATTAAAGGGAGGTAGCAGATATGAACACTGGATTTTACAGAACAGGCCGATATTTTTTACTGGTAACGACGGTTATGATCGTCATGAGCCTTCTGTTTTCGTACGCTGCTGCCGGCAACCTTTCAAATAGAATACGATATACTGAAATGAGCACCAAAACCTCTGTATATGGATCAGTATTATCTGACGCTGACAGAACTGATGCAGACAGTGAAGCCCAGAAGATTTATAATCCCAATTTACATATAGCAGACGACAGCGAGCATGACAAATCATACATGAAATATCTTAACAGGCATCTGAAAAGCGGTATGCTTTTTGAAGCCTTTGTTGTGTTTATAACATTTGCACTGCATAAGAAATTAAGAAATGATAAAAGAGAATTTTTCGAATATACCTCATTCAGGCATATTCTTGATTTAATGAATTACATACATAAAATGGATGGCGGTACGGAGAAATACTTCGTATGCTGTTCATTATAGCAGGGCGGCTAACGGAAATCCGCCCGGTTTATATTACAATTTAATAAAAAAGAAGGTGAAAAACATTGGAAGAGTTTGCAAGTGATTTGATGTCGCAGCTAGAAAGCAAGGTTTCTTTTGTCATACCCATATTCGGCGGAATACCCATCGCAACATCGGTCGTGATTACATGGGGCATCATGCTGTTTCTGGTGATCCTCGCAAAGGTGATGGTACGTGATCTGAAAATGGTGCCGACCGGAAAGCAGCTTTATCTGGAAGCTGCAGTCGGATGGATCAACAGCTTCGTAGCTGACATCCTGGGTGAAGAAGGCAGAAAGTATGCACCGTATCTTGGAACTGTGGCAATCTACATCGGAATTTCAAATGTCATGGGCGTTTTGGGAATTACACCTCCGACAAAGGACCTGAATGTAACAGCAGGGCTGGCAATCATGAGTATCATTCTTATTGAATACTCGGGAATCAGAAAAAAAGGAGCCAAAGGGTGGCTGAAAAGCTTTGCTGAACCGATGCCGCTTATAGCGCCGATCAATGTTCTGGAAATTTTTATCAGACCATTGTCTTTGTGTATGCGACTGTTCGGTAATGTTCTGGGTGCATTCGTTGTTATGGAATTGATCAAACTGATTGCACCGGCAATCATACCAGTAGTGTTCAGCTTGTATTTTGACATATTCGATGGACTGATCCAGACATATGTATTTGTATTCCTGACATTACTATTCATGAAAGAAAAAATGGAACACGAATAAGAGATTGGACAATTGATGTTGTTAAAAGAATCTGGAGACGTATTAACAATCGGATTGAAATCAGAAGATGGGAGATGTGGATTATGGAAGCATTAATAGCAGTAGGAGCAGGAATTGCGGTATTAACAGGAGCAGGAGCAGGTATCGGTATCGGTATCGCAACTTCAAAAGCAGCAGAGGCAATCGCAAGGCAGCCGGAAGCAAAGGGAGATATCAACAAGGCATTATTATTAGGTTGTGCACTGGCGGAAGCAACAGCGATCTACGGTTTCGTAATTGCGGTTTTGATTATTTTATTCCTTAAATAAGGTTACGGGATTACAACTAAAAAATTAATCTAAATTCAATTAAAAGGAGATATTACTATGGAAGCATTAATAGCAGTAGGAGCAGGAATTGCGGTATTAACAGGAGCAGGAGCAGGTATCGGTATCGGTATTGCAACTTCAAAGGCGGCAGAGGCAATCGCAAGACAGCCGGAAGCAAAGGGAGATATCAACAAGGCATTATTATTAGGCTGCGCACTGGCGGAAGCAACGGCTATTTACGGTTTCGTAATCGCTGTACTGATTATACTGTTCTTAAAATAATTTTAGAATTTTAGGAGGCAAGTCTGATGTTAAAATTAGATTGGTGGAATTTGGTATTAAACATGATCAATGTTCTTGTTTTATACCTGTTAATGAGAAAGTTTTTATTCGGCCCCGTTACTGAAATTATGGAAAAGAGAAAAAATGCAATCGAAGCTTCTTTGGCAGAGGCCGATGAAAAGAACAACGAAGCATTGAAACTGAAACAGGACTATGAAAAAGCTTTAGAAGATGCAGACGAAAAAGCCACAGCTATTGTAAAAGAAGCAAAGCAGAGGGCTTTGGGCGAGCATGACAAACAGATCAATGCAACACAGAAGGAAATTTCGGAAATGATGGAGAGTGCAAAAAAATCCATCGAACTGGAAAAACAGAAATCCATGCAGGATATCCAGCTGGAAATCGCAGGCGTTGCCATGGCTGCAGCGGCCAAGGTTATCAGGAAGAATGTGGATGACAGCACGAATAAAAAGATTATCGATGATTTCTTAGCGGAGGAAGGTGCCGGCAGATGACACAAGGTGCTATAAACTACGCAAAGGCTTTGTTTGATCTTGGAATCCAGGTGGATTGCGTGAAGGGCACAGAGGAGATTATCCGAAATAGCAGGGAAATAGCGGAGGCCCTTTCAAATCCGGCCGTAAAGAAGAAGGAAAAACATGCTGTGATAGATGCTGTCTTCGATGAACGGATAAGGAGTTTTCTGAAGGTTCTGTGCGATAACGAAGCGATGGGAATTGCAGGCGAAATATTTGATGCGTACAATGATATTTCGTTAAACAGTCAAAATATAATCAAGGTGACCATTACTTACATGACAAGGCCTGATGATGATCAGCTTGAAGAAATTAAAAAAATGGTTTGCAGAAAATTTAATAAATCAGGTGTTCTGCTTGAACTGAAAGAGGATCCCACATTGCTCGGCGGTTTTATTTTAACCGTAGGCAATACCGAGTATGATAAAAGCATACGGGGCGCTCTTGAAGGTCTGGGCAAAACGCTTGTACGGAGGTGACGTGCTTGAGCAGTATAAATCAGAATGAGATAATTTCTGTACTTAAAAGAGAAATAGAAGATTATGATAAAAAAACAACAGTCAGAGAGACTGGAACAGTAATCCGTATCAGCGATGGTATTGCAACCGTCTATGGAATGGAACAGGCTATGTACGGAGAACTCGTTGAATTCGAAAACGGATCCAGCGGCATCGTGCAGAATCTTGAACTGAAATCCATCGGCTGCGTATTGCTTGGAACGGATTATGGTATCACGGAAGGAACCAAAGTAGTCAGGACAGGAAAAAAGGCAAGCGTTCCTGTTGCGAATGCGCTGATTGGAAGGGTAGTAGACGCATTAGGAAGACCAATCGATGGGAACGGTCCTATCACTGCGGAAGATTATTTCCCGATTGAAAACGAAGCACCGGGCGTTGTAGAAAGAAAATCAGTTACAGTGCCTCTTCAGACAGGTATCCTTGCAATCGATTCCATGTTCCCTATCGGAAGGGGACAGCGAGAACTTATTATCGGGGATCGCCAGACGGGAAAGACCTCAATTGCGGTAGATGCAATACTGAACCAGAAAGGCCAGGATGTAATCTGCATCTATGTGGCTATCGGACAGAAAGCATCGACTGTTGCTAAGATCGTATCCACGCTTACAAAACATGGCGCTATGGACTATTCTGTAGTCGTCTCAGCATCCGCAAGCGATTTGGCACCGCTGCAGTATATCGCTCCTTATTCAGGTACGGCCATGGCCGAATTTTTCATGAATCAGGGAAAAGACGTACTGATTGTATATGATGACCTTTCAAAACATGCGGTAGCTTACAGGACAATGTCCCTGCTGCTCCAGAGGCCGCCTGGACGTGAAGCATACCCGGGAGACGTTTTCTATCTCCATTCAAGGCTGCTTGAACGTTCCTGCAGGCTTGACGAGGCATATGGCGGCGGTTCGATCACGGCGCTTCCGATTATTGAAACTCTCGCAGGGGATGTTTCGGCTTATATACCGACAAATGTCATATCGATAACGGATGGGCAGATATTCCTGGAAAGCGAACTATTCTTTGCCGGAATCCGTCCTGCGGTAAACGTTGGACTTTCCGTATCCCGTGTTGGCGGTGCGGCTCAGACCAAGGCAATGAAAAAAGCTTCAGGAAGCCTTCGTATCGACCTGGCACAGTTCAGGGAGATGGAAGTATTTACCCAGTTCAGTTCGGAACTCGACAAGACCACCAAGGATCTTCTCGATCACGGAAACAGGCTTGTTGAACTGTTGAAACAGCCGCTTTCCAAGCCGCTAAAACTCCATGAACAGGTCATTCTGCTGTGTGTTGCAAATGCGAAACTGCTCCTGGATGTGCCTGTTAAGGAAATCAGGACATTCAGAACTGATCTGATGGACTTCATTGAAAACAGACATCCGGAAATAGTGGAGGAAATCAACACGAAAAAAGCCCTGAATGATGAACTGATCAGCAGGATTACAGATGCAGCCATAGAATTTAAAAAGTAGGTGATAGCATGGCAAATATGAAAGAAATTCATTCACGAATGAAAAGCATCAAGGATATCATGAAGATTACCAATGCCATGTATCTGATATCATCTTCCAAACTGAAAAAAGCAAGGAAAAGTCTTCTTGCGACAGAACCCTATTTCGATAAGCTTCAGGAAACGATCAACGATATTCTGCTGGTTGCACCCCACATGCATCAGATTTATTTCGAGCGCAGGGAGGAATTAGAAAAGGCGGACAGGAAAAGAGGGTATCTGGTCATAACGGCGGACAAGGGACTTTGTGGTGCATATAATCACAATGTAATCAAGCTTGCCGAGGAAGAGATGGCAAAAGGAGATAACAATTTCCTTTTTGTGGTAGGCCAGGTAGGGCGCCAGTATTTCATGCGTAAAAATGTTGTGATTGACGTGGAATTTCTGTATACAGCCCAGAATCCGACAATGTATCGTGCTGGTGAAATGACGGATATCATACTGGAGATGTTTGAGAAACGTGAGCTGGATGATGTGTATGTAATATACAATGAGATGGTTTCACCGTTGAAGGCTGAAACTCAGATAAAAAAACTGCTGCCTCTTGAAAGGAAGAAGTTCGAGAGAAGGGCGGCAGGCATCCCGCATGCAGCTTTCTATCCATCAGCTGCCCAGGTTATGGACAATCTGGTTCCAAACTATGTCAGAGGCCTTATTTATGGCGTGCTGATTGAAGCTTTTTCAAGCGAACAGAATGCAAGGATGACAGCTATGGAAACGGCTACATCAAGTGCTAAAGATATGCTCCGGGAGCTGGATCTGCTGTACAACCGTGCGAGACAGGCGGCGATTACGCAGGAAATCACTGAGATTGCCAGCGGGGCAAAATGTGCACAAAAATCGTAATTATTAGCTGTATGACTGAACAGTCAGTAAAAATGTAACTATGATGAACATAGTCCTGAGTAGTTACATAATAACAGAAGAAAGGGGATTCCTGCGCACAGTGTGCGAAGAATACATATACGCTTATGGAAAAAGGAAAAATAGTACAGGTTTTAGGACCTGTTGTCGATGTGGAATTTGAAAGCGGAAAGCTTCCGATGATCAAGGACGCCCTGGAAATAATTTTGGATGGGAAAAGACTTGTAATGGAAGTAGCCGGACATATGGGAAACAACATGGTGCGCTGCATCATGCTTGCTTCAAGCGAAGGTCTGGCGAAAGGAATGGAAGTAACCGCAACGGGAGACTGCATTAAGATTCCTGTTGGAAAGCAGACACTTGGAAGAATGTTCAATGTTCTTGGGGATGCGATTGACGGTGGCGAAATGGTTGAAGGGGATGACAGATGGAAAATCCATAGAAAACCGCCCACATTTGAAGACCAGATGCCCGTTGTAGAAATACTCGAAACAGGAATTAAAGTTATCGATCTGCTGGCGCCCTATGCAAAGGGTGGTAAAATCGGCCTTTTTGGCGGCGCCGGTGTAGGCAAGACAGTCCTGATACAGGAACTGATCAGAAATATCGCAACAGAGCATGGCGGATACTCGGTTTTCACCGGTGTAGGTGAAAGATCCCGTGAAGGAAATGATCTTTGGATGGAAATGAAAGAATCGGGAGTTATTGAGAAAACGGCTCTTGTATTCGGACAGATGAATGAACCGCCTGGATCACGTATGAGGGTTGCCCAGACAGGCCTTACAATGGCAGAGTATTTCAGGGATGAAGAAAAGAAAGATGTTCTGCTTTTCATCGACAATATATTCCGTTATGTACAGGCAGGATCAGAGGTATCTGCGCTTTTGGGACGTATGCCTTCAGCAGTAGGCTACCAGCCTACTCTTGCAAATGAAGTCGGAGAGCTGCAGGAAAGGATCACTTCGACAAAGAACGGATCCATCACATCTGTGCAGGCAGTTTATGTCCCTGCGGATGATCTGACTGACCCGGCTCCTGCGGCGACGTTTGCCCATCTGGATGCAACGACTGTTCTCTCGAGAAAAATCGTTGAACAGGGAATCTACCCGGCTGTAGATCCGCTTGAATCTTCTTCGAGAATCCTGGAACCTGATGTTGTAGGTGAGGAACATTATACAACTGCAAGGAAGACGCAGGAGCTTTTGCAGAAATACAAAGAACTACAGGATATCATTGCAATCCTGGGTATGGAAGAATTGGATGAGGACGATAAACTTG
Source organism: Anaerobium acetethylicum (assembly GCF_900096945.1). Classification (GTDB taxonomy): domain Bacteria; phylum Bacillota; class Clostridia; order Lachnospirales; family Lachnospiraceae; genus Anaerobium; species Anaerobium acetethylicum. Next base: position 47,184 of record NZ_FMKA01000009.1, read on the forward strand.
CAGTATACCGTGCTAGAAAAATCCAGAAATTCTTATCGCAGCCATTCAATGTAGCGGAAAATTATACAGGCATGAAGGGAAAATATGTGCCTTTAAGTGAAACGATTAAAGGCTTCAAAGCGATCATTGACGGAGAAATGGATGAATATCCTGAATCAGCATTCCTTTTTGTAGGAACCATAGAAGAAGTAAAAGCAAAAGCCCAAGCGATGGAAAGCACCCCGGAGGCAAGTGTGAAAGAAACTTCAGAAACTTCCGATAAAAAATAAGGATTATACTATGAACCTGATATGCAGGTAGATAGGAGGGGAAATGGCTACTACTTTTTATCTTGAAATAATCGCAAGTGACCGTCCGTTTTTTAAAGGCGATTGTGAAATGCTGAGTTTCCCGGGACTGGACGGCGAGTTTGGCATCCTTCCGAACCACGAAGCCATGGTTACCTGCTTAAAAGCAGGAGAACTCAGGTTTAAAGTGGATGGCGAGTGGCGTTATGCGGCCGTGAGCGACGGTTTTGTGAATGTCAGGCCGGAAGCGACGGTATTGCTTGCTGATACAGTAGAACTGCCGGAGGAAATCGATATAAAAAGGGCAGAGGCAGAGAAACTCCGTGCAGAGGAAAAACTTCGCCAGAAGCAGAGTATCAAAGAATATTACCAGACCCAGGCTGAACTGAATCGTGCCATGAACAGGCTTAAAGTTACCAGCAAGTACAGGTAAAGATAAAAGGCGCCAGTCATTGTGAATTTTCAGTCACAGTGGCTGGCGCTTTTATGATAAGCATTTACGTAACTATTCAGGACTACGTCCTTCATAGTCACATATGAGGCACACAAATTGCAAAATCAGCAATTTGGCGCACGAATGTCTCGGGTTTTTATGCAAAATCAGCATAAAAACACCTCGCGAGACAGGGGTTCTGAACAGTTACGCATTTACATTCATTGTGATTTTAGGTATTATGATTACAGGGAATTTTAAGAGTAACAGTGAGGTAGGAACAATATTATGAGTAAAACAATGAAAGTAAATGCGGCAGATTCGCTGCCTGTCGGAATGCAGCTGGCACTGGCAGGAGGCTTGATAGATGCCTATACGTATGTGAATCGGGGTAACGTTTTTGCCACAGGGCAGACCGGCAACCTCGTTCTGATCGGAATCCGAATAGCGGATAAAAACTTCTATGATGCGTTTATGGCAGCTGTGCCGATTTTATTCTTTGTGATGGGCGTTTTTGCATACCAGTTTTTGAAAAATAAGTTAAGCCTGGAAAAAAAGGAATATTGGCAGTCCTATATCCTGATATTTGAGGTCATGATATTGTTCATGGTAGGGTTTATGCCATCATCAGTTCCGGATGTATTTGCAAATGCTCCTATAGCTTTTGCATCAGCGCTCCAGTTCTGCTCGTTCCGGGTTCTGGTAAACGGCCCTTATGCAACTGTCTTCTGTACGGGAAACCTGCGAAGCTGTGCTGAGCTGTATTACAAGGGTCTTGTTCAAAAAAACGAAGACGCAATGAAATCTGCCAACAGGTACAGCCTTGTAATAGGGTCGTTTCTGACCGGAGGAATCGCCGCGACGCTGCTGTCGGAATATTTTGCTGTGAAAACAGTGTGGATTGCATGCATGATTCTGATGTTTCCACTTGTATGTCTGGTCAGAGAGGGCAGCAGGATACAGACGGAGAAGAGCTGATTTTACATCGTTTTGGGGCTGCGTTTGTAGAATGCGAAATCAAAACCAAGAGGATGAAATGCAGGAAAGCGATTTGCATAATTCATTTTAAGAAAATACAGGGTTTGAAAAAGTTTGCAAAAATCAATGAAAGCCCTTGTTAACAAGGGTTTTGAAAATGAAATGAAAATACAAAGGATAAATAGAAAATATAAAATGCAGGAATAAATTAAAAATAATTCATTTTAGGTATTGATTATTTTATTTGGATATGATATTTTATATTCAGAGAAAGCGAAAGGGGAGGATGATATGACAAAAGGCCAGGCTGAAGCAAAGATTAGCGAGAATGTCAGCCGATTTGAAGTTGAATTCATGGGAAGAGGACCGAAACAGATCCGAACCGCCATTGTCCAGGACATGATCATCATACGACTCAAGGGATACCTAAGCCAGTCAGAACAGAAGCTGGCAGAGAGCAGCCAGGGAGTTGAACTGCTGAAGAAAGTCAGGACCACGCTTTTTGAAAATTCGAAGGACTACATGGAAGACATGATTAAAGAAGTAATAGATATGGATATCATCAGCATACACTCCGACGTCAGCACACGTACCGGAGAGAAAGTGATAGTTATCATAGCCAGCGAAAATCTGGAAGAGAGATTCAATAAATAGAAGTTTGGAAGATTTAGCGTAAAGTATGCGTACAAGACGCTGGTAAGCCAATATTTATATTCCTTTGACGATAAGGGGTATGGATATTGGCTTTTTTGAATTATTAGATAAAGAAAGAGGTTTGATTATGAGAGATGTACTGAACAGAATGGTATTGCCGGAAGCGGTAAAGAAAATGGTAGGAAGCAGCAACAGGATCATATTTCCGGAAACAAGAGACGAGCTGATCGATATCGCTCTTGGCGGCAAAGAAAATGACTATTTCGAAGTTGCATATGATGTGCCGGGGCAGGAGAAGGTTGTGGAGGCTACTGTTGCCAGATGTAAGAATGGTCTGGTCGTAAACTATACTGATATCTATCTCAGAAGGCGCGATCCGGATTCGATGGTGATTGCAGACAACGAGAAGACGGACAAGCAGACTTTTGTTGATAAATACGGCTATGAATTTGACAGCCTCAGGGATGAAACCTTTGAATGGCTTGAAAATCATGATCTGATCATTCTGCCGTTCATGGCAGGGGGCAGCGAGTTTGGTTATCCGATGCTTCTCGTAGCGCCGGCAAATGCGGGATTCTTTGCGGCAGGACTGGCTGACCTTCAGGGCTTCATACCGTGCAGCCAGGTAAAGGAAGGATTTAAGCCAAGGGCAGTCATTTATCTGGCACCGACCTTCAGACACACGCATTTCGACGGAAAGCAGATGGTTGTCCATAACAGGCTTGATGAGGTTTACGAACTTTTTTCATATAATCTGTATCCGGGACCAAGTGCTAAAAAAGGCGTATACGGAGTGCTTCTGAAGATTGGAGAGGAGGAAGGGTGGATTACACTCCATGGCTCCACAGTGAAAATAGGAGCTTCGGGACGCAGAGAAGTGGTGCTCATGCATGAGGGAGCCAGCGGTGGTGGAAAGAGCGAGATGACGGAACATCTTGTAATGGATCATGATGGAAAAGTCAAACTTGGCATCAACAGGGTGACTGGAGAAGGGCTGTCAATCAGGCTGAAGGAAGCCTGCTCGATTAATCCTGTAACTGACGATATGGCATTGTGCCACCCAAAACTTCAGAATGAAAGCGGAAAACTAATGGTTATGGATGCTGAAAATGGCTGGTTTCTGAGGACTGACCATATCACTGAATATGGAACGGCGCCCCAGCTGGAAAGCCTTTGTATGCATCCGAAGGAACCACTTATCTTTCTGAACTATGATGCGGTACCAGGCTCGACATGCCTGATCTGGGACCATGCTATGGATGCGCCGGGAAAACCGTGTCCAAATCCAAGGGTTATCATGCCAAGAGACAGGATTGAAGGCAATATCAGTGAACCTGTAGCTGTAGATATCAGAAGCTTCGGTATGCGTGCTCCTGTCTGCACGAAACACAAGCCGACATACGGTATTATAGGCTTAGTGCATGTGCTTCCACCAGCTCTTGCATGGGTGTGGAGGCTGGTGGCCCCAAGAGGCGACAACAACCCGAGCATCACGACAAGATCGAAAGCCCTTACCAGTGAAGGTGTCGGCTCCTACTGGCCTTTTGCAACAGGAACGAAGGTGGCTCAGGCTAATCTGCTTCTTGAGCAGATTGCAGGCAATCCGAATACTGATTATCTGCTCATACCAAACCAGCATATAGGTGCGTACAGGGTCGGATTCAATCCCCAGTGGATTGTAAGGGAGTACCTGGCACGAAATGAAGGTGCGGTTTTTGCTGAGGACCAGCTTGCAGAATCGGGATGCACGCTTTTGGGATACAAAGCGAATTACATGGAGATCGACGGTTCGAAAATCCCGGAATTTATGCTTGATGTGGCGCAGCAGCCGGAAGTCGGAGAGGAAGGTTTCCAAAAAGGTGCAGAAATACTGATTCAGTTCTTTAAAGATGAATTGGAACAGTATATGACGCCTGAACTGCTTCCGCTTGGAAGAAGAATCGTTGAATGTATCAGGAACGACGGATCACTGGAAGAACTGAAAAGTCTTCTGTAATAGATGTACCAGGTATTGTGAACAGCATGTTCACAGTACCTGGTACTTTTTTCTGCTGAGAATAAGCAGGGGAGGTTTTTGCGATAATGTAAAAATAATTTGTGTATTGACAAAAACTTACGTTTCATTTATTATTTGTGTATTAACACAGTTAGTACAGTTAATACACGATGATTTGCATGAAATGGAATCAGGAAAGGAGAATCCCATGATATTGATTGATTATAAAGACCGCAGGCCAATCTACGAACAGATCGCGGAACGGTTTCAGGAACTCATACTGAAGGGTGTACTGGAACCAGACAGCCAGCTTCTATCGGTGCGGAATCTGGCAATGGAGCTATCCATTAACCCGAATACAATCCAGAGAGCCTACGCGGAACTGGAACGGGGCGGATATATCTATTCGGTCAAAGGCCGGGGGAATTTTATAGCTGCAAATGACCGGCTGGTACAGTGCAAAAGGGAAGAGATACTGGAAGAAGTAAAGGAACTTGTCAGGAAAGCGAAGGACATGGGGGTTTCAAAGGAGCATTTGTTAGATAAAGTAGTGGAATGTTACGAGGAGGGAAATAAAGATGATTGAAGCGATGGGAGTGAGCAAGAAATTTGGCGGAATCGCAGCGGTCGATAATGTGACTGCCGAGATAGTTGATGGGAATGTGTTTGGTCTGGTAGGGACGAATGGTGCCGGGAAAAGCACATTTCTGAGAATGCTGTGCGGTGTGCTGAAACCGGATGCCGGAGCAGTAAAAATTGATGGCATGGAGGTTTTTGAGAATGTCAGGGTGAAAGAACAGTTTTTCTATATCTCTGATGACCAGTATTTTTTCAACAATGCAACACCGGAAGATATGAAGTCCTATTATCAGATCATGTATCCGGATTTTGATGGGGAAAGGTTCGTTAAACTGCTGAAACAGTTTGATCTAGATCAGAAACGCAAGATTCATACATTTTCTAAAGGAATGAAAAAGCAGGTTTCGGTAATCTGCGGGATATGCGCCCATACAAAGTATCTGTTCTGTGATGAGACTTTTGATGGTCTTGATCCGGTGATGCGCCAGGCTGTCAAAAGCATATTTGTCAAAGAAATAGCAGAACGGGAAATGACGCCCGTAATAGCCTCTCATAATTTAAGAGAACTGGAAGATATCTGCGATCATGTGGGGCTGCTTCATAAGGGAGGGATGCTCCTGCAGAAGGATCTGTTTGACATGAAGCTGGGCATTCACAAGATACAGTGTGTTTTTCAGAATGAAGAGAGCGTGGAGGAAATATTTTCAGGCATTGAACTTCTTAAGGTAGATAAGAGGGCATCGCTCTATACGATTACGGCAAAGGGAAGATACGAAGAGATTATGGGACGTCTTGACAAGGTGAAGACGATATTTGTGGAGGTCCTTCCTCTGACGTTAGAGGAAATTTTTATAAGCGAGACGGAGGTAGTGGGTTATGATATCAAGAAACTTATTTTGTAGGCTACAGAAAGAAGATATAAAAAGGAGGCCTTGGCCGGTTGTGCTCGTATTTCTACTGTTTTTCCTTGCGCTGCCTGTCAGCTGTGCGATGACGATTGAAAACCAGGCTGGAAATGAGCTGTACGATGCAGAATATTTAGCCCAGATGCTCACAAACGCTGTTGGAGTAGGCAATGTTGCGATTATATTGATTTCTATTCTGGGAGCGGTCATCTTTGGCTTGAGCGGATTCTTTTATCTGCATTCGAGAAAAAAAGTGGACCTTTACCACAGCATGCCGGTACGGAGAGAAGTACAGTATGCGGTTATCTATGTCAACGGACTTGGCTGCTATGTGGTTTCTTACCTGATCAATCTGTTGTTGTGTTTTCTTTTATTGCAGATGAATGGTTTTATGGATAGCGGAATTTTCATGGGCGCTCTGGCTTCTATCGCTATCAATGTAGTATTCTACAGCCTGATCTATACGATTACCATAAACGCCGTAATGCTGACCGGGAATATCATAGTCAGCTGTCTTGGAACGGCCGTATTTCTTGCTTATGGCCCCCTGCTCGTGTTTGTCAGGGCAATCTATTTCGGCGAATACTTTGCAACCTATTATGGCGGTGATATAGATACAGCCATATTCAATACTCTGTCTCCGGTTGGAATTTATCTTGTTACTGGTTTCAGGGCTTCGTCCGTCAAGGAATCTGAAATCATCTGGATGCTCATAAAGGTGTCTGCAGTTACAGTGGCGCTGATTGCCTGCTCGGTATTTCTATATAAAAAACGTCCTTCAGAAGCTGCCGGAAGTGCAATGGCGTTCGACTTTGTAAAACCCATTATCAAGTTTATGCTGGTTGTTCCTCTTTCTCTTGGAGGAGGGATCCTGTTCCAGTATGTTTCAGGAAGCAGGGCTTTGGAATGGAATATATTTGGAACCGTTTTTACAATGATCATAATTTATGCGGTGATCGAAATGATCTATAACTTCGATATCAGAAGCGCCTTCAGGAATAAAATACAGTTCGCTGCATGTGCGGCTGTCATAGCTGCTGTGGTGATGGTATTCAGGTTTGACTTTATCAAATATGATTCTTATCTGCCGGGGAAGGATAGCGTTGAAAGCATGAGTATTTCCTTTGAGGGGATGGATGAGAATCTATCCTATGTGACAGATGTGGATGAACAGGGTCTGGCATATAGCCGGGTGCTTACCAATCGATATGATTATGAAATTGAGGGTATGGAGCTGACTGATTTTACAACCGTATACGAGCTGGCAGAATTGGGAGCCGCAAGGGCAGAGAAAATCAGCGCTGATCACCGCAGAAACGGGGCATTTTACAGTAATGCTTCGGGAAGCAGTGAACAGGAACGCCAGTATCGGTATTATGTGAAGTTCAAACTGAAAAGCGGCCGGGAAATCTACAGGGTATACAGTGTCCCGGCTGATGAAGCCGAGGCTATGGTGAGTAATCTGTACGAAAACGCAGAATATAAGGAATCACATTATTCCGTTTACCGATACAAGACGGAAGATATCAACGCTGTCTACTGTCGGAATGCCAATATCGGAAATGAGATTACTGTCAACAGGGGTGGAATTGAAAAATTACTGGAACTGTACAGGGAAGAATTGAAAGGTCTGACGTGGGATGAACGTACTGCGGAAAATCCTGTGGCTGTTTTAAATATAGAAAGTAAAACGTCAAACGAAGAGTACTTTATCTACCCGGGTTTTGAACAGACAATCGCATTTATAACAGAGCAGGGACTTGATCTGGATCAAACGGCCTGGGAGGAAGAAGTAAAGGAACTGAAAGTTGTCTATACCAAGCCTTTTTTTGGTGAGAGTGGAAATGCAGCGACAGAATCGGATGAATCTTTGGAAAAATCGGTTACCTATACGGATAAGGAACAGATCAGGGAGATTTTAGGGAGCATTTTTTCGACGGGATATTATTGGTGCAACGACTCCATGCTTAACGTGGACCCGGATCTGACTGTATGGACTGGTTCGGAATTTTCAAGCGAGTATGGATATAATGAGGAAGGGATATCCTTCTATATGAATCAGGATAAAATTCCTGGATTTGTGCTTGAAGACATCGGATATAAGGAATAAATTTGAAAAGAGCCGCGGTGCGATATGATGCCCGCGGCTCTTTTTGCAGCCTGCGCCCTTTTTTAAACGGTATTTGCCTTGTACCATTTCTGTTTATCGCGCAGCGTGATACTGCTCACAGAGTAAACAGTGCCAAAGGAATCTTTAAAAGAAGCGCAATCCCCCGATATCGTTTGATAACTGCCTGCAGACGTGATAATATAAATATATATGTAAAAATGTGGCGTGTCTTTCCTGTGTAAATTGATGTAATCAAGCCGATATATCTTGATGTATAGGAAATTCCACGAATTTCCTATACATCAAAAACGCTCCGCGAGGAGGCGCATGACGCGCAAGAAGAATATGTCGCAGAAGCGACTGCGCGTCAGCGCGAGAGTTTCGCAAGCGCAACTCTTTGTTCCAGCATGAACCAAGAGTCTGCAAAGGAAATACACCCGGTTAGAGCTTGAAACAGAACGAAGAAAATATTGCCATTAAGGGCATCATATAAAAGGAGAAGAAAATGGAAGACAAACGATTTGCGGTTCTGATTGATTCAGACAACATTTCATCAAAATACGTAGCACATATTTTGAGTGAAATGACGAAATACGGGGTGATAACCTATAAAAGAATATACGGCGACTGGACAAGTACCCAGACGGCAAAATGGAAAAATGCACTCCTTGAATATTCAATCACTCCGATACAGCAGTTCAGCAATACGGTGGGAAAGAATGCTACGGATTCAGCGCTAATCATAGATGCCATGGACATCCTGTATACAAAAAATGTGGAGGGATTCTGTATTGTATCCAGCGACAGTGATTTTACAAGGCTGGCCAGCAGGCTTCGGGAATCTGGCATGGATGTGATCGGGATGGGCGAGGATAAGACGCCGCGTTCCTTCAGGGCTGCCTGCACGGTATTTACGAACCTTGAGATACTGATTGATCAGGATGAAGAGGGAATCGGCCAGATCAAAGAAAACGGAGATGCCGCAGCAGTCCAGAGCGGAAGCGCAGCGGAAAGCGGAACAGGCACCAAGGCAAAGCATAAAGTCAAAAACAACAATGTTATAAGCAAGAAGCTGATTGAAAACGATATAACCGAAATTATCAATGAAAACGAAAGCAAGGGAAGGGATACAGGCCTTGGCGAGATTGGAAGCAGGCTTGTAAAAAAATATTCCGATTTTGATGTCAGGAACTATGGATACAGTTCGCTGTCAAAGTTTCTTGAAGAGATGGAAGGCTTTGAACTGAGCAGGGTAAACAACGCATACAGCGTAAAGCTTAAGGATAACAGCATATCAAGGGAAAAGGTGGAAGAATTTGCAATTGCTTTAGTGGCGGCCAGTGGAAAGACAGGCATGGATCTTGGCGTCCTTGGGAGGAAGCTGCATAACAAATTCGAAGACTTCGGGGTGAAGGAATATGGATATTCGACATTCGCGAAATTCGTACAGAGCATCAGCCAGCTTGAAATCCGAGAAAATAAGGCGAAAAATAAGGTCGTGCATCTGGCGGAGCAATAGCAGAACTTATTGAATGTCATCGCTGATTCGAAAGGGAGGAAGACCCATGGGAAAAGTATATGAATTTGAAGCGGAGATCAAGAAGGTGCCTGACATTGATGGTGCCTATGTCGAGATCCCGTTTGATGTGAAAGCTGAATTTGGAAAGGGCAGAGTGCCTGTTTCGGTTACTTTTGATGGAGAACCTTATGACGGAAGCCTTGTGAAGATGAAGACGCCCTGCCATATCATTGGAATCCGAAAAGAGATCAGGGCAAAAATCGGAAAGCAGCCTGGCGATGTGGTGAAAGTTACGCTCCACGAGAGGTAAGGAAGTGTCTGACACTTGTGCATCTGCAGGACATATAAAAGTATAAGGGGTAACATCAGATTATGGAAAAGAGCAAAGAAGAAATTATTTCTGCTGAAAATAGAAAAGGGAAGAGTCATAGCGAAATAGCGGAAGAGCTGTTTAAAAATGGTTATAACTGTTCGCAGTCCGTGTTTCTTGCCTTCAGCGATATGTACGGAATTGACGTGGAAGCCGCTCTCAGGCTTAGCTCCTCCTTTGGAGGAGGGATGGGAAGGCTAAGGGAAGTGTGCGGAGCTGTAACTGGCATGTTTATGGTCGCGGGGATTCTCTATGGATATTCCGATCCGAAAGACCATGCTGCAAAAACAGAGCATTATAAAAGGATACAGTATCTGGCGAGAGAATTCGAAGAAAAGAACCATTCTATCATATGCCGTGAACTTCTGGGGCTGGGAAGCGGAAAAGACAGCCCAGTACCTGAACAAAGGACGGATGAATACTATAAAAAGAGAGCGTGCCAGGAGCTGGTTGCAATGGCTGCTGAGATTATGGATAAATACATCAAAGAGCATGAAATGCAATAAGTAATTAAAAGTTTGATATGTGATAAGCTGCCCGGCCGGTGAATCTGGCCGGGCAGTGTTTTTGGTTTATAGGAAATTCCTCGAATTTCCTATAAATCAAAACGCTCTGCGAGGAGGCGCATGACGCGCAAGAAGAATATGTCACAGAAGCGACTGCGTGTCAGGGCGAGAGCTTCGCAAGCGAAACTCTTTATTCGTAAAGGATGTTATTTTGTTTTATAACGATAAAGATAAGGCGCTGAGATTAGATGTTAATTATGAATGACAGGGTAAATATATAGATAAAGAAATGTTGACAATATTTTATCAAGATGGTAAAATTTTTACTAAGAAAGCGGTGAAGGGGCTGAAACGGTGGGGATCTTTAATAAACAGGGAAGTGTGAGACTTTGAGGAGACTGAGAATGAATGATTATATTGTTGAAGTGACAGTAAAAAGGAAACAGACATGGCGGCTGAAAACCCGGAAAATGCTGATGGTTCTTTTGGGTGTGGCTTTTATGGTGCTGGAAGCGTTCGTTCCGTTTGCGGCAGTCTGTGGCGTGGCTGTTTTTACGGGGGCTTATGTTCTTTTTAAAAGATGGAACCTGGAATTCGAATATGCATTGGCCGGCATGAGCCTGGATATTACGAAAATCATGTCGAAGGAGACCAGAAAGGAAGTGCAATCACTGAATCTCATGGAGCTGTCCTGCATAGTAGAGGGGTTTGAAAAAAATATTGGCGGGATAAAGTTTGACAAGATATGTGATTATTCTTCTCTGGAAGAAAAGGCAGCAGTCGATGCGCTGGTATATGAAAGCGGGATATGCAGGACTGCATATCTGATAGATGCAGATAATGAAATCGGAAAGAAAGTAAAGTTGCTTTTTCCGGGAAAAATAGTGCGAGGTGATAGGTGTGAAAGTAAAAGTTAAGGATGTTGCAGAAATGGTAGGGGTATCCCCGACTACGGTTTCGCTGGTGCTGAACAAGAAACCGTCCAGGATATCTGAAGCTACAAAAAATAAAATACTGGCAATCGCACAGGAGATGCAGTACGAAGAGAAGCAGTACAGCGACATGGAAGAGAAGATTAAAATCAAAACCGTAGGTATTGTAATGCCTAATTGTGAAAATATGTTTTACCAGACCTGTGTGAAAGGAGCAGAAGAGGCGTTAAACAATTATGGATACGAGGTGTTCAGATGCGACGTTTCGGAATCACCGGAGAGATGCTTTAAGGCGATTGAGAATCTGCATTCGAAATTTGTGGATGGTATGATAATAATACCGCCGAATGGAATCAACGATGACGGAAATTATGATAAGATGCTGCAGTATTTCAATACCTCCAGAGTGCCAATGATCTTGCTTGAAAGGGCGGTTCATTCTGTTTTCTGTGATTTTGTGACAGGTGACAATCAATCTGGAGCCTATGTGGGAACGGAATACCTCATTAAAGAAGGACATAAAAAAATCGGACTAATTGTAGGTGACAAGTTGGCTTATGTGAGTACCAGAAGAATCAAAGGATATAAAGAAGCGTTGGAAGAGAATGGGCTGGAATTCAATGAGGATTTTATAAGTTACGGCGATTTTACGAAGGAATCGGGTATTTCAGCAGCAAAGTCTCTTCATGAAAAAGGAGTTACCGCGATTTTTGCAGGAAACGACTTGATGGCATATGGCGTATATGTCTATGCGGTGAAGAACGGGATAAGGATACCTGAAGGCTTGTCCCTCCTGGGGTATGATAATACGGAGCTTTGCGAGATGCTGCCTGTAAAGCTTTCCAGCATCGACCAGAGCGCCGAAAGCATGGGCAAAAAAGCTGCAGAAGTGATTAAAAACTGCATGAAGACAAAATACAGTCTTGATGAGAAGAAACCTAAAAATTATTATTTTACTCCTGTGCTTATAGAGAGGGCATCTGTCAGGAAACTGGGAAAATAATATAAAAGAAATGGTGTGTCGAAAAGAGAAACCCTGGGGTCTGATGGACCAAGGGTTTCTTTTTTTGTTTGTAGGTATCGGGGGACAAAATACCTTTTGATCTGGCGAGGGTTTAGTAAGCTAAACTTAATGTGCTTATAGTGAATGTGATAAATATATTTACCATGTGATAAAACAAGGGTTTGGAGGTGTTCTGATAGCAAGATGGATATAAAAATACGGATTTAGTGGTACATAATGTAGTGATATCTACCAAATAAGCCCAAATAGTAATTAAAAAAATAACAAAATAATAAAAAAACCACTTGAAAAAGGATTCAAAGGCTGTTATAATTTCATAAAAGGTAAACAATTTATCTAGGTAAATAAAAACCTTTCTAGAAATGTACATTTTCGAAAAAGAAATTTATCAAAATTTATCTCAAGGAGGTATAAACCGGCGCACATAACGAGAACACTGAAAAACTGCGAAAACGAATTAGGTAAATGATTTATCAAAGAACTGACTGGAATAAGAAAAATATGAAAGAGAAGAACCAGGGAGGAAAAAAATGAAACTTAAAAGAATTTTATCTATTTTATTAGTATTGGCAATGACAGTTGGAATGATGGCAGGCTGTGGAAAGAAAAGCAGCGAAAGTGCAGATGATGGAAAGTCGGACGGAGCAAAAGAAGAAATCGTGATGTGGTTCTGGGGTGCTGAACCGTATGCACAGAAAGTGTTAAATGCGAACCTGGCAGATAAATATAACGCTTCACAGGATAAATACACATTGAAGATCGAATACAGGAACTCAGTAGACAGTGACATGACAACAGCCCTTGCAGCAAACAAAGGTCCTGATATCGTTTACGGATCTGGTCCATCATTCGTTATGCCGCTTGTAGAAGCAGGAAAGCTGGAGCCGATGGATAAATATGCTGAGCAGTATGGGTGGGCAGACAGAATCTTAAAGCCTATCTATGAATCAGGCACTGTTGATGGAAAGCTTTACAGCCTTGCAAACTCGCTAAATACGGTAGGTGTATTTTATAACAAAAAGGTGCTTGAGGATAACGGATGGGCGGTTCCGACCACAGTTGCCGAGATGGAAAAAATCATGGATGAGGCAATGGCAAAAGGCATGTATGCTTCTGTGACAGGGAACAAAGGCTGGAAACCGGTAAATGAAAATTATGCTTCCTTATTCCTGACTCATTATGCAGGAGCAGATACGGTATACAAATGCTTAAAGGGTGAAGAAAAGTGGAATAACGAAGCTGTCGTATCGGCAATTGAAAAATCAGCAGAATGGTACGACAAAGGTTACCTTGCAGGTAAAGATTATGGAAATATGAATTTCTCAGAAGCTCTTCAGATGCTTGCAGATGAAAGATCACCATTCTTCATCGGGCCTACTTTGGGATACCAGTGGGCGCAGTCATTCTTTACTGATGATAAAGTCGACAATTTAGCATTCATTCCATTCCCAGCTACGGATAAAGTGACAGAACCTACCTATACATTAAGCGTATGCTGTACTTTCTCAATTAATGCAAATGTTGCGCAGGACCACAAAGACGAAGCTGCAAAAATTATCGATATCATGATGCAGCCTGAATTTACGGAAGAAATGACAAGCGTATGGCCTGGATACTGGGGAACCCCTTTGAAGGATCTGTCAACGGTGGATGTTGAAAGCATGACTGGATTGTCCAAATCATATATGGAAACAATCAAGAATATCGCAGCCGCAGTAAATGATGGCAATTTTGGATATTATACAAATGTATTCTTCCCAAGTGCAACACAGCAGGTATTTATCGACATTGAAAACGTCTGGTACGGAACTGAGTCAGCTTCAGACCTTATGGACAAAGCTGATACCGAATTTACGAAAGAACTTGAAAAGGGCTTAGTACCACCGGTACCACAAGCTGGAGTAAAGGCTGAATAAAATAGAATTGGCGGCTATCAGGGAATTGCTCTGAATGGTTGACAAAATTCACACAAAGCCTCCGACAGTTCTGAAATAAACATGTAAGAATGTCGGGGCTTTGTTTTCTTAGATGATTAGGGAGGTACCTAAATGAAAAAGAGCGCTATAAATTATTTTCTGATTGCGCCGGCACTGCTGATCAGCATAGCAATTATACTGGTTCCTGGTATTTTGACAATTATTATGTCATTTACAGATTGGAACGGAATTTCTCCTAATATCAACTTTATCGGGTTAGGGAATTTTCAGGAACTATTTGCTGATGATGTTTTTTGGAAATCAATATTTAATAACGTAAAATGGACTATTTTATTCCTGACGATACCGGTAGCACTGGCACTTTTAGTATCCGCACTGCTGGTTGAAAAAAAGAAGAGCAGAAGCCTGTATCAGGTGATATTCCTTATTCCATATGTACTTGCACCGGCAGTAAATGCCATGCTCTGGCTGAATATTATTTTTAACCCGATGTCAGGGGTAATAGGATATTTGAGGACGATAGGGCTGGATATAGGATCCCCGCTTACAAACATGAGCGGTGCCCTGTATGCGGTTGCGGCGGTTGACATATGGCACTACTGGGGCTATCTGTCGGTCATCTATCTGGCAGCATTAAGGCAGACGCCTACGGATCAGGTGGAAGCGGCAAGGGTGGATGGATGCAATGCATGGCAGGTGTTCAGATATGTATACTTTCCAAGCATGAAATCCACATTCAAGCTCATGTACGTAATGATAATCATTTTCTCATTCCTGGCATTCGATTATATCAAGCTTCTGACGGGAGGCGGTCCCGCACACAGCACTGAAGTTCTGGGAACATATGCATATACCTTTGCATTCTCTGCGCTGCAGGTAGGCAAGGCATCAGCGGTAGGTCTGTTCATGAGTTTCTTCGGGATGATTGCATCCGTTATCTATACGAAATTAAGTAAAAACGAGGAAATAGCATAAAGGAGGTTCAGATAACAATGGTTTCAACAAAAGGGAAAAAAGTAAGAAAAAATATATCCACACATCTGGTACTGATATTCATATCATGCATTTCGCTTGGACCGATACTGCTGGTAGTACTGAACAGCTTTAAATCTCATGCTGAGATTGTAAGGAATCCTTTGTCGCTGCCGACTGTTTTTCATTTCGAAAACTATGTAACAGCCTGGGAAACAGGAAAATTTTCGACAGGATTCATCAACAGCATGATTCTGTCAGGAATAACTATAATAATCGTTTTGATAGCAGCATCGCTAGCGGGATACGTTCTTGCCGGAAAGAGGATAAAGGGAAGTGACGGTGTCCTTGTTTATTTCATGATGGCGATGACCGTACCGATCCAGCTGTTCCTGTTTCCTCTCTATTATGCGATGGCGAGCTTGGATCTGATCGGTAATATTCCGGCAGTCAGCCTGATTCTTTCAGCAACAAGCATGCCTTTGGCAGTGTTCCTCATGAGGACTTTTTTTCTGAATGTTCCAAGGGAACTGGAAGAAGCGGCAAGAATCGATGGAGCTTCCACGTGGCAGGTGATCTGGCACGTAATGAGACCTGTTGTTTCGCCAGGCCTCATAACTGTAGCTGTAATTGTAGGCCTGCAGTCATGGAATGAATATCTTATTACATCTACGTTTTTACAGGGAGAGGATTCGTTCACGGCTACATTGGGATTCTTATCTATGAATGGAACTTATTCGTCTGATCAGGCCATATTGATGGCAGCAGCGGTTATTATGATTGCCCCGATCGTTATTTTCTTTGTTTGTATACAGAAATATTTTGTGGACGGTATGGCAAGTGGAGCGGTAAAAGGCTGATTTTGAAATTTGTGTGCATCTTATGTGACTATGAAGGACATAGTCCTGAATAGCTGCAAAAGATTAATGAAAGAGGTGTGGAATGAAGGATTATAGTGAGAAGATTTATGCAGGTGTGTTAGGTAAAATTCTGGGCGTATATTTAGGAAGACCGGTGGAAGGCTGGACATATGAAAAAATCGACAGCACATTCGGCGAAGTATATAATTTCAAGAATCATAAGACTGGAGCACCTCTCATTGTACCCGATGATGATATTTCAGGAACGTTTGTATTTTACAGGGCATTGGAAGATAACGGATATGATTTGGAATTGACAGCCAGGCAGATTGGCGACACTTGGCTGAACTATGTGATTGAAGACAAGACCATTCTCTGGTGGGGCGGCCTTTCAAGAAGTTCCGAGCATACAGCATATTTGAGGCTAAAAGAAGGCGTTGAGGCTCCAGAGAGCGGATCAGTTGAGCTAAACGGTGAGAGCATGGCTGAGCAGATAGGAGCGCAGATATTTATTGACACATGGGCGCTTGTAAACCCGAATAATCCAGAGAGGACAGCTGATCTGGCAAGAAAGGCGGCTAGTGTAAGCCACGGCGGAATCGCGATAGAAGCAGCCGTATTCCTGGCAGTCATGGAATCACTGGCTTTTGAGGAAAATGATATAGACAGACTGATTGATGAAGCGGTTAAATACGTAAAGGATGACAGGCTGACAGTATTGATAGAGGAAGTGCGCAAGGTATGCGCTGAAGCGGATGACTGGCACGAAGTAAGGGAATGGATAGAAAAAAACCACGGATATGAAAAATACGCGGGAAGCTGCCCGATGGTCACAAATCACCTGGCAGTCATGATGGCTCTGTTAATGGGTGGAGACGACTACAATAAATCAATCATGATAGCTACAAGTGCAGGCTGGGATACAGACTGCAACGCAGGCAATGTTGGGTGCCTGAATGGTATAAGGCTTGGACTTGAAGGATTCGGGACAGGAGCAGATTTAAGAAAAGCAGTTGCAGACAGAATGTATGTGGTAAGTGCAGATGGCGGATCATGTATTTCGGACGCGGTACTCGAAACCAGAAAGCTGATAAAAGCCTGCGCAGCTTTGAACGGAGAGGAAGCGAAGCTTCCGGATAAAAGATATTCCTTTGAATATAAGGGCTCTGTACAGGGATTCGTACCATACAATAATGATATGGAAGATCAGGTACTTACAGGGATTGAAAATGCCTATGAAAAATATAGACAAACAGGGCTTGTATTAAGCTATGAGGGCTTGGCCAAAGGAACAAGGGCAGCGGCCTGTATCGATACATTTATCGACCTGAAGCCCAAGGGAAAAGACGGCAC
Organism: Anaerobium acetethylicum; assembly: GCF_900096945.1. GTDB lineage: Bacteria > Bacillota > Clostridia > Lachnospirales > Lachnospiraceae > Anaerobium > Anaerobium acetethylicum. The sequence goes on from NZ_FMKA01000009.1 coordinate 64,599, forward strand.
AAGCTATTTCGACGTGCTGTGTTCCCCGACCCTTTATGGCACTCAGGAAGTGGAAGCAGAAATTATCGGTTTATACGATGAAAACCCTGATTTAAGATTCTTTATAGATTACTTCGATGAGAACGATGAACTGCAGTCAGTTTTTTTAGATCCTGCAATGATTGGAAAGGGAAGAAATGTCATCCGGTTCACAGTGCCGGATACCATGGGACATCCAATCTACCAGCTGGGAATGGAACTGACATGCAGCGGCCGCAGGATGGATGGAGACATTATCCTGAAGACATTGGACTGGTCAGATGCACCAAAGAATTTCAGGATGGGAATGGCAATGGAGCTTACACCGTCGCTCACACCATGGACAACGACGACGGCATGGATGAAGATGTTCATGAGCTCGGCAAAGAATTTTGCACCAGACTATACGACCACCATATCTCTTTCACATCCTGAAAAGAACGGTATTGTCACACTGGGTACACATGACTGGAAAAACTATTCCGTTTCATCAAAAATCACATTCTCTTATCAGGAAGGCGCAGGAATCGTAGCCAGGTCAAAAGGCCATAACAGGTATTATGGGGCAATTCTGAAAGACGGCAAGGCAATGATCGTGAAGAAAAAGGACCGGGATGTAATAGAGCTTGGCTCAGAAGATTTCAAATATATGGCTGAGGATGTCCATGAAATCAGATTTGATTTAAAAGACAGCAGCCTGACAATGTACATCGATGGAAAGGAATTCGTGAAAGCGACTGATGACGAATATAAATCAGGCGGAGCGGGGGTTGTTGTAGACAGAGGCTGCATCCTTGCGGATGGATTGGAAATAAAAAGAAACTAAAAAGGAGTCTTGACATGTCGGTATTAGAATATAGAGAACAGATTTATGCAGGCGTTTTAGGAAAGTTAATCGGAGTCTATCTGGGAAGGCCCATAGAGGGCTGGTCATACGAAAAAATCACCGAAGAGTTCGGAGATATTAAATACTATGTACACGAAAAATTAGGACTTCCTCTTATAGTTGCAGATGATGATATTTCGGGAACGTTCGGTTTTTTCAGAGCATTGGAAGACAATGGATACAAAAATATTACCGCAAAAGATTTTGGGAATACGTGGCTCAATTATATTATTGAGGACAAGACGATCCTGTGGTGGGGAGGTCTGGGAAGATCGACTGAGCATACGGCATTTCTGAATCTGAAAAACGGCATAGATGCTCCAATGAGCGGTTCCGTTGAACAGAACGGAAAAACCCTTGCTGAACAGATTGGCGCACAGATATTCATTGATGCAATAGCCATGGCATGTCCGAATAATCCGGATATGGCCGTCGACCTGGTAAGGAAAGCAGCAAGTGTGAGCCACGGGGGACTGGCTTTAGATGCAGCCTGTCATCTGGCGGCGCTGGAAGCAATGGCCTTCGAAGAAAAGGACATTGACGTGCTTCTTGACAGGGCACAAAAGTATATAAAAAATGAAGAACTTATCCGCATCATCGCCGATGTCAGAAGGATATGCAGCGAGGAGAAGGACTGGAGAAGGGTCAGGGATTACCTGAATCCGAAATACGGCTATGACGTGTATCCGGGATGTTGTCATATGGTCCCGAATCATGCGATGGTAATTGCATCGATTATCCTGGGCGGTGACGACTTCCAGAAGTCAATTAGCATAGCGACAAGCGCAGCATGGGATACAGACTGCAACGCAGGCAACGTAGGTGCATTTAATGGGATCAGGCTCGGTCTTGATGGAATCGATGCGGGAGCTGATTTTAGGACTCCGGTATCGGATCTCATGTATGTGGTGGCGTCGGATGGCGGTTCGGTAGTAACTGACGCAGTAACGGAGGCAGACAGGATTTTAAAAGCGGCTGCAGAATTAAGCGACGAAGAAATTACGATTCCTACTGGAAAATATACCTTTGCATACAGGGGCTCGACACAGGGGTTCGCAATCTGCGAATATGAAGGCGGTTCACAAAATACTGTGAGCATACGTAATGGAAACGAAGACGGGGGAATGAACGGACTCGCGATCAAATGCAGCCAGCTGGCTGCAGGAGTAACGGGGAACATTTCAACTCCTACATTTATTGATATGAACAGGTTGCAGGCAAACTTCTCTACGATAGCTTCCCCTACCCTTTATTCCTCGCAGATTGTGAAGACAAGAATCAAAAAGTCGGATGACAGTGAAGTTTTTATGAGGAAGTACATTTTATATTATGACATAAACAATGATGTACAAGCTTTATATTCCGATTATAAGGAACTAAAAGCAGGGATGAACAGTCTGGAATGGAAAGTTCCGGATACTGGCGGAATGGCAATATTCAAACTAGGTTATGAGGTGAGCTGTAGGAGACGGTATGACGGCGAACTTGTCATTCTGGACATCGACTGGAAAGGCGCTCCATCGGATTTTGCCCAAAAGGGAATGCTGATGACCTCCATATGGAATACAAACCCTTTTTGGATTCGAAGCTTTGCAAGCTCAGCAAAGCAGTTTGCGGCAGATTTCAAGAGGACATACTGTATTTCTCATGTGGAAGCGGACGGACTGGTTACAATCGGTTCAAGAGAATGGGATGACTATTCGGTAAGCTCGACCTTGTACTTTTCGCTCCATAAAAACGGGGGTCTCGTACTCAGAAGCAGAGGCCATAAACGCTATTACGGAGCCGTGCTTTCTGAATTCAGGGAAGCAGTCATTTATAGGAAAAAAGACAGGGAAACAACAATTTTAGCAAGGGTTCCTTATAAATACCAGGAAGATGAAGGCTATGAAGCTGTTTTCAAAGCAGAAGGAGACAGGCTTGAATTCTATGTGAACGGCAGCCTGGCAGTTTCTACACAGGATAGTGAGTACAGAAGCGGTGGAGCGGGATTCGTCATTTCGGAAGGGACGATGACAGCGGACAGCCTGATTATCAGCTAAGGAGAGAGAGAAAATGGATTATGTTGTAGGTTCGACAGCAGTTACGGATGAGCTGCATTTCCCGGACGGGAAAGTGATGAACAACCTGGCAGGCGGAGCCGGAATATATGCGCTGGCCGGAATCAGGCTCTGGTGCGACAGTGTGGAAATCGTAACCGGCGTGGGTGAAGATTATGCGGATATCTACGGTGACTGGTACAAAAAGAACAATCTATCAATGAATGGACTTAGGGTAAGAGCTGAAAAGACCCCTCATAATGTCATAACCTATTTTGAAGACGGCGAAAGGGACGAAGTGCCGCTTTACGGAGCGGACCATTACCTGTCAGTTGAAGCAAGACCTGAAGATCTTGAAGGATACTTTGAAACATCGAAAGGAATCTATATTTTTAAGAACAGCAACAGCGCATTCTGGGACAGGATTCTGGAAATGAAGAAGCGCGGGAATGCCAGGGTGATGTGGGAAATTGCAAGTGATGCAGCCACTTTCGAAAACAAGGATGAGGTAAAGAAAATAGCAGGGCAGATAGACGTGTTTTCAATCAACAGAACGGAAGCTTTTAGCCTTCTGAAGACAAATGACATGGGAGAGGTCATTGAGGAATTCAAAAAGTGGAACATACCTCTGATATTCCTGAGACGGGGAAAAGATGGCGCATACATGATTGCGGGAGGGGGAGTGTTCGAAGCCCTGAGCCTTAAAGATATCAGCGTCGTGGATGCCACGGGAGGCGGAAACAGCTCTTCGGCAGCTGTCCTCTATGGATTTTGCGAAGGCAGGAGCCCGCTGGAAGCAGGGCTGATGGGAAGCATTTCAGCTGCCATGTGCCTTGCACAGTACGGGGTTCCGGCTGTTATAGACAGCCAGATGAGGCATCATGCAAATGATCTGCTGAAAAAAATGATGGAAGAAATAGGGAGGAAATAAAATGAGCAAATTTGACAATGCGATGAGAAGGCAGGTATTCAGCCTTCCTGAGCTGATAAAACAGCAGTATGAAGATCTGGAACCGAAAACAAGGAAAGTGCTGACTACACCTGAAATATTTTCAGCACAGAGGATTGTGCTGGTAGGATGCGGCGATTCCTATGCGGCTGCAATGGCGGCAAAGAATATTTTTGAACTCCTGACAGGAATCCCTACGGAAGTGGTGACAGCCCTTGAATTAAGCAGATATTATGACAGGAAACAATTGGGATTTTCTCCATTAAATCCGCTGGTCATTGCTGTAAGCAATTCGGGAGGAGTCGCAAGGGTTGCTGAAGCAGTGCAGAGGGCAAAAAAATACGGTGCTTTCGTACTCGGAGTCACAGGAAATGTGGAATCGCTTCTGGCAAAATCATCAGACAGGATTCTGAAACTGGATATCCCGTCTTTTGAATCCGCGCCTGGAATAAGGTCTTACATGGTGTCGGTAATGTCTCTTCTGCTTCTTGCAATCAGAATCGGAGAAGTCAGGGGTAGATATACCATGGACCAGGCAATGGATTACAGATACGACATTGCAAGCCAGGCAGATGAGCTCGGGAAGCTACTGCCGGAAATGGATGAAAAGATGGAAGTGGTTTCAAAACAATGGAAGGATTTTCCGGCATTTGACTTCGTAGGAGCAGGATTCGATTATGCGGCAGCATGGTTTGGCCAGGCGAAAATCCTGGAGGCAACGGGAAAATTTGCGATGCATATCAATTCTGAAGAGTGGTTCCACCTGAATTTCTTTGCAAGAAAAGCGAAAGAAATCGGAACTGTAATCGTGGCAAATACGACAAATCCGGCAGACAGCAGAAACAAGGAACTTGTATATTATGCAAATAAACTTGGAAGGCCGATGATTGTCATCACAGATGGCGGGAAAGAGGATTTTGAAGTTGACACTACTTATATAAAAGTGCCAAAGACAAAATACCAGATCACGATGCCTCTGACGCAGTATGCACCAACCTGCCTTCTGGCTGGATACATCTCAGAAATGACAGGTGAAGAGTATGGAAGAGGCTGCAAGGACGAATGGTCATTTGCCGAGGGCGGCGCATGCGTGCAGAACAGCAAGATAATCGTAGAATAAGAGGCGGTACAGACGGAGGAAAAAAATATGTTGAAAAAATTTCAGATACAGACAAAATTCAATGAGGTATACGATATTACGGCGGATGTGAAAAAATTCGTTGAGGAAAGCAAGGTCGAGAGCGGTTTATGTCTCGTATATAATCCGCATTCGACTGCCGGAATGACAATTACTTCATTCTGGGATCCTAAGGGATTTGATGATCTACAGGACGAGCTCTGCAGACTGATTCCTACAAGAGTGGACTTCAAGCACCAGCATGATACGCCACAGGATGCGGCAGGACATGTGAAGTCCTCATTATTAGGGGTTTCCCTTCCGTTCATAGTCGAAGACGGAAAGCTTCTCGTAGGCGGATCCCAGGGGATTTTCTTCGTCGAATTCGACGGACCGAGAAACAGGGAATATTATGTGAAAATAATGGCTGATTAACAGGAAGAAATGGAGTGTAATGGAATGGACAAGAAGAAAATCATATTAGACTGCGATCCTGGAATGGATGATTCAATGGCCATAGTCATGGCCTGCAAATCTGAAAAACTGGATGTCAAAGCAATTACGACAGTGAATGGAAACTACCCTGTAGAGGTGACTTACGTAAATGCAAGGAAAGTGCTTGAGATGGTAGGACGTACTGATATCCCGGTAGGTAAAGGGATGGGAATACCGATGGTAAGGGATGTTCCAAAAGATCCTTTCACACATGGAAAAGACGGGCAGGCGGAGAATTTCCTTCCGGAACCGAAAATGCCGTTAAGCGAAAAACACGCAGTCGACCTGATCATCGATACCGTAAAGGAAAACGCAGGGGACATTTATCTGATAGTAACCGGACCAATGACCAACATTGCCATGGCTATGAGAAAAGCGCCGGAAATCAAGGATATGATTTCTGGAATCTATGCAATATCAGGGGCTTTCGGACTCAATAAATATGCATTTGCAAATGCGACGGGAGATACCCCGCAGAGCGAATGGAACGTGTATGTGGATCCTGAAGCTGCGGAAATCGTGTATAATTCCGGCGTGAAGCTTGTCGCTCTGGGCCTGGATGTAGCGACACACTTTGATGTCAACCTGACAGACAGCGATATGGAAGCCTTGAAAAATAGCAACAACAAGGAATCGAAATTCCTTCTCCAGGCAATCAGCTTTGTAAACGGCAGAGGGTTTGAAGCATACTGCACTGTAATCGACTGTATGGCAGTGGGCTATGCAATCGATCCGACTTTAGTCGAAACGATTACGGGAAGAGTAGGAATTGAAACAGAAGGAAAACTAACTTTGGGAAATACGGTTCTGGATAGCAGGCATCACCACGTGTGGGAGAACCTTCCGGAAATTGAGATAGGTGCAAAGGCTGATTGCGGTAGATTTTTAAATCTCCTGATGGATCTTGTTCTTGCATAAAGGAGGAAATGAAATGTTTAGAAATGAAAGTATCTATATAGCAGGGCCGGAATGCTTCTACACCGGAGGGAATGAAATATTGAACGCAATGAGAAGAAGGTCTGAATCTTTCGGATTTTCCGTGACACTGCCGAACGATGACTCTCTTGATCTGAGCCATGAGGATCTACGAAAGAACGCGGATGAGATTTTTGAAAACTGTGCCAAGAGCATGAATGAATCCACAGCTATAATCGTTGACCTGGAGGCTTTCAGGGGTTCCGAGCCGGATAACGGAAGCATCTATGAAATAGGAATGGCTTATGCAAGGGGCATCAGATGCTATGGCTACACAAGGGACAAGAGGAATGTTCTCTGGAAAAACCAAGGCGCGAAACTGGTTGACGGCATCGTATACGATGAGTCGGGACGGATTCATCCTTATGCTGACCTGCCTTTTGCCCCTTCCGTTATCGGCTCTACCAAGGTTGTGGAGGGCGATTTTGATGACTGCCTGAAAATGATGATGATTGATATTGAGGAAGAATATAAAGAAAGTGCAAAACGCTCAGAATATATCGATCACTCAAATAAAACAACGAAAGCAGAGAGTGACAGACTTTTGGTATATCTCTCCGGCCCTGCAAGATATGACATGGACGGAGAAAGAAAGTATGGCATCATGAAAGAGATATGCAGGAAATACGGATTTGATGCGGTCTCCCCATTAGATATGGCAGACGGGGTAGAAAAGATTGCAACCGATAACCCCTATATAAGAGCTGCGAATGAATTCGACAACTATCAGCAGCATGTGCGGAACTGCGATATCATCATAGCGGACCTGAATGATTTCAGAGGCTGGGAATCCTGCAATGATACCGGATTTGAATGCGGCATGGCATTCCAGCTGGGCAAGAAGATGTATGGCTATATGGACGATACGACCATCATGAAGAAAAGAATTCCGAATTATGGGGAAGAAGCTGGAAACAGGGACATGTGCGGAAGCAATGTAGAGAACTTTGATTATCCTGTCAATCTGATGTTCGCATCTTCAATGAAGATTTTTGAAGGCAGCTTTGAAAATGTAATAAGCAGAATTGCAGAAGATATAAAAAAATAAGGAGGCCGTTTATGAATCCTGTTTATGAAAAATTACAGAATTGTTTAAAAAGTATAGAAAACAAAGTGAATTTCAAGCCTCAGATGGCCATTATACTTGGTTCGGGCCTGGGGGATTATGCAGAAGAAATAGAAATTAAGGCGACGCTTGACTATAAGGACATCGATGGCTTCCCTGTATCGACCGTTGCAGGGCATAATGGAAGATTTATCTTTGGATACGTCAACAAGGTGCCTGTGGTGATCATGCAGGGAAGGGTTCATTATTATGAGGGTTATCCCATGTCTGATGTGGTGCTTCCGACAAGGCTGATGGGAATGATGGGTGCAAAAGTTCTCTTTCTGACGAATGCTGCCGGCGGTGCAAACCCGGATTTTGGTCCGGGAGACTTCATGCTGATCAGAGACCAGATTGCCAGCTTTGTACCATGTCCGCTGATTGGAAAAAACATAGACGAACTGGGCCCCCGATTTCCTGATATGAGTGAAATCTACGATATGGATTTAAGGAACATCATTCAAGATACCGCAAACGAGCTGGAAATCCCGCTACAGGAAGGCGTATACATTCAGCTCACCGGACCGAATTATGAATCACCGGCTGAAATCAGGATGTGCCGTGCCATCGGAGCCGATGCTGTCGGGATGAGCACTGCTTGTGAAGCTATTGCGGCTAATCATATGGGTATGAGGATCTGCGGTATTTCATGTATATCAAACCTCGCCGCAGGCTTAAGCGAAACTCCGTTAAGCCATGTGGAGGTGCAGGAGACGGCCGACAGGGTTGCACCATTATTCAAGAAACTGATTACCGGATCAATTATACGAATCGCAGAAAACCTGCAAACAGAAAATCGTTAGGTATTGATGGAATGTCAGATACTTGCAGGAAGCAGCAAAAAGATAAGGAGTGGAAGCATGGCTAAAAGAGTTTTTTTAATAGTCCTTGACAGCGTGGGAATCGGTGAAATGCCGGACGCCTTCGAGTATGGTGATGAAGGGAGTAATACCCTGAAAGCATCGTCGACAAGCGTGCATTTTTCAATGCCAAACATGAAACGTCTTGGATTATTCAATATTGACGGTGTTAACATTGGTGAAAAGGTGGAAAGGCCTGAAGCGTCATTTGCCAGGATGACGGAAAAATCAAAAGGCAAGGATACCACAATAGGCCATTGGGAAATCGCCGGCGTCATTTATCCAAAGCCGCTGCCGACATATCCTGAAGGATTTCCAAAGGAGATCCTGGATGAATTCAGAAGGCTTACGGGACGAGGAATCCTTTGTAATCTTCCTTATTCCGGAACATCAGTAATCGACGATTTCGGGGAAGAGCATATGAAGACTGGGAATCTTATCGTCTATACTTCGGCGGATTCGGTTTTCCAGGTAGCCGCCCATGAAGGCATTGTCCCAATCGAGGAACAGTACCGATACTGCCAGATAGCAAGGAAACTTCTGACTGGCGAACATGGGGTCGGCAGAGTGATTGCCAGACCATTCATCGGAGAACCGGGTAACTTCAGGAGGACAGGAAACAGACATGACTTTTCCCTGCAGCCTCCCAAAATCACAATGCTTGACCAGCTTTCGGAGGAAGGCTTCGACGTCATAAGCGTCGGAAAAATCATCGACATTTTCGCTGAAAAAGGAATCACGGAATATGTGAGAACGGCTGGCAACGAGGAAGGGGTGGACAGGACTGTCGAATACATGGACAGGGATTTCGAGGGGCTTTGCTTCACGAATCTGGTAGACTTCGACATGCTGTACGGTCACAGGAACGATATAGACGGTTATGCGAAAGCGCTGACTTATTTTGATGACCGCCTTCTGGAAATACTGGATAAAATGAGGGATGATGATATTCTCATGGTGACGGCAGACCACGGATGTGACCCCATGACTATATCCACTGACCATTCCAGGGAGTATACGCCTCTCGTGATGTTCGGGAAGAATGCTGGAAGCAGAAATTATGGAACAAGGGATACATTTGCCGATATCGGAGCAACGGTGCTGAAGTATTTTGGAATTGTCCCCAAAATCGACGGAACATCTATCATCTGATGTAAAGAAGATGAATATCTGCGGTATTTGATCTTTTGTTATAATAGCCCTTTTGTGGAGCGGTTCAGTAATTCGAGCCGTTCCGGCAATGGGGCTAAAAAAATAACTTTTAATTGGGATTTTAACGGCTATAAGCCTGGGAAGGAGCTGTATCAATGGATTATAAAAATTACCCTGCCATGTCGCAAGTGGCAAGGGGAATGGGAAAAGCGGACCTGGTCCTAAAAAACGGAAACGTGCTGAACGTATTTACAGAGGAATTCCACGAAGCGGATATCGCTATCTGCGGAGGAACAATCGTGGGTGTAGGCTCCTATTCTGGGAATAGGGAGATAGACATGAGAGGAAAATATGTGGTGCCAGGTTTCGTGGACAGCCATCTGCACCTGGAATCAACCCTGGTGCAGCCATTTGAACTGATAAATGAAGCCCTTAAATATGGAACCACGACTTTTGTGGTGGATCCTCATGAGTCTGCCAATGTGGCAGGTCTCGATGGAATAGATTATATACTAGACCAGACTTCTGATGTGGCCGCAAATGTATTCGTGATGGTGCCCTCCTGCGTTCCGGCAGCACCGTTCGAGGATAACGGCTATATTCTGAATCCGGGAGAAATGAAAAAATACCTTGAAAATGAGCGGATTCTGGGTCTCGGGGAAGTGATGGACTGCCCTGCCGTAATTACCGGCGACAGTGTCATGATGGAAAAACTGGACATGTTCCAACCAAAGATTCTGGATGGCCACGCACCATTTCTGAATGACGGAGATCTTGCAGCGTATGCACTTGCGGGAATCAAAACAGATCATGAGTGCTGCGATTATGAATATGCTAAAAAGGAAATTGGAAATGGCATTTACGTGCTCATAAGGGAGGGCAGCGCTGCAAAGAATCTGGAAGCAATCGTAAAGGGTATCGTATCTGAACATGCATCGACAGAGCGGTACTGTTTCTGTACGGATGACAAGCATATTGAAGAAATAAAAAAGGACGGCCACATAAGCTTTAACGTAAAAAAAGCGGTAAGTCTGGGTATTCCACCTCAAAAAGCCCTGAAAATGGCAAGCTGGCAGGCAACCGTTTGCTACGGAATGAAGAATCTTGGTGCGATTGCACCAGGTTATCAGGCAGATGTTGTGGTTCTGGATGATCTTGAAAACATCCGGGTCGCTGATGTATTCCATAAAGGCATGAATATAAAGGAATACAGCGCCAAAGGACGGATTCCATGTCCAGAAAACATCAAGCATACAGTCCAGGTAAAAGATTTTAATAGGAAAAAGCTGGAGATAGAAACCGGTGAAAAGGAGTTTCCGGTAATTGAAATAATACCAGGGCAGATTGTTACTAAGAAAGTATTCGAAAAGTTGCCAGCCAAAGACGGGATCTTTATATCGGATAATATTTACAGCAAGATAGCTGTTGTGGAAAGGCATAAAGGAACCGGAAAGGTAGGGGTTGGGGTGCTCAAAGGATTCGGTATAAGGAATGGGGCAATTGCATCAAGTGTGTCCCATGATTCCCATAATATAATTGTAGTTGGCGACAATGATGACGATATGGTTGCCGCTGTCAACGAGCTGATAGAAAAACAGGGTGGCTATACCATAATCAGCGGAGGGAAATCAGCCGGTACCCTGCCGCTTCCAGTTATGGGGCTTATGAGCGATGCAGGACATGAGGAGGTTGAAGAGAAATTGAAAACCATGATTTCAAAAGCATGGGAGATGGGTGTGAATCCTAAAATCGATACCTTTATAAATCTGTCCTTCATGGCATTGCCTGTGATACCTGAAATCAGGATAACTGCAAGGGGAATCTATGATGTTGCGGAAAATGTCTTTTACGGGAAGGACGGGCAGGCGAAATAATGAGAAATGACAGGATGAAAATAATCAGCTGCCTCAAAAGAGCGGCAGCATATATTCTTGGAGTATGGATCCTGGCCCTGGGCCAGAGAATGTTTGTAGTGGCTTGCTTTGGAGCAGGCTCCCTGGATGCTTTCTGCGTAGGGCTGGCGGATAGGACGGCTTTGACAGCTGGCCAGTGGGTTGCTGTTTCGGCGTTTGTAATGATGCTGATATCAGCAGTGCTGCTTCGGAGGAAGCCTGATTTTCTGGTGCTGCTGTCTTCTTACATTTTTGGTTTGTTTTTCGATTTCTGGGGCGGGATCCTCGCGGAGATGTTTGGCCCGATGGGATTCCTCATGAGGCTGATTGTATACTTTGCAGCATTGCTGCTTGCGCCTTTCGGTACAGCCGTATATTTCAGCTCGAATTTTTCAAAGAGTGCTTTTGATGAATTCATAATGGCTGTTAAGGAAAGGTTCAATCTGTCGGTGAGAAAAGCAAAAATAATAGTAGATGTAATTTTCTGCATTCTGGCATTCGTTGTGGGAGGACCTCTTGGACCTGCCACTGTCATAACAGCAGCTCTCTTCGGTCCTATATTGCAGGGTTTCATGGAGATACATTACAAGGCACGTCTTAGAAAGAAGCTGGAAGCGAGCATCCATGTGAAATAAATGATAAAGTGTGACTATTCAGGACTACGTCCTTCATAGTCACAGATGATGCGCGCAGATTGCAAAATCTGTCAGTCCATGTTTTTTGCATTTTCGTACATCTTTTCAACTTCTTCCCTGGACATGATCTTTGAGAGTATGTATGCGATTAAGATGATGCCGGGGATATCAATCAGAAGCCTCGCAATGGCGAAACGGCTGCCCAGGGATCCCATTTCGAAAAGGAACATAGGAATTTTTGTGGTCGACCATGCACCGATAAAAATAAGGATATTGCTGAACTTCACCCCTTTTTTCATAAATACGGCAGCGACCGGGAAGGCTCCATACAAAGGGCCAGCGGCTGCAGAACCGATAAAAAAGGCAAGGAGGATTCCTTTCAAACCGGAACCTTCGCCCATGTATCTGACCATAGTCTCACGGGGTACCCAGATGTCCAGGAGACCTAAGAGAATGAATACGGGAGGAATGATCAGGAGCATTTCGCCTATTGAATTGAGGGATATGCCAAGGGCCTTTGTGCCCAGATCGTAATTGATCGCGGTAAGTAGCAGCATTGCAATCAGAACGATAAGAAAACCGCGGTATCTTTTTAATATTTTTTTCATGATTATATCACCACCATTCCTATTAATAAGGCCACTATGAAGGAAAATGCAAATGCCAGCATATTTCTGCCGATAGTGGCTTTTTTGCCGAAATACTTTATTTCAACTGGCATCGTAACGATGCCGACCATCATCAGGGTTGAAATGAAGGCAGCAATCTGCATGTATCCGGCTCCGTTTTCAACCAGAAGGGCTGCCATGGGAAATGCGACGAATCCTGGTATCAGGGTTATTGAGCCTATGAGGGAGGCAAGGATAACACCGAACCATCCTGACTCTGAACCTATGATTTTAGAAATCGTTCCGGCATTGAGCAGGGCAAGCATCAGGCCGACCAGCAGAATAACGACGAGAAATTCTGGAAGTATGTTTTCAAAGGCCTTCCATGCCTTTTTTAATGCCATCTTTGTCTTCTTTTTATCTTTGAAGAAAGAAAGAGTGAGCAGAACTGCTGTGAGTCCGTAAAATATGTATGAATCCATTGGATCCTCCTCCTATTCCGGTAATTAACTTCCTGCTGATTATATCAGCGGCTGTACGGGAGTTCTGTGACAACATCACAAAGCCCCGCAGCAACAAGTAGTTGCTGTTCACAGAGTGAACAGTAATTACAATTATACTGCATAAGCAGGAATTTGAAAATACATCTGTTATTAGCTGCACAGATGGTTGTATAATAAGAACAAGAAATAGTAACTGTTCAGAACCCTGATTTTTATGCATCTCTTGTGAATAGGAAGGTCATAGTCCTGAGCAGTTTCAAAAATATTCAATGGATCATGAAAGGTGAGCGTATGGATAAAAAACGAATTCTGGTCGTAGATGACGAACAGGGAATCAGGGACATTATAAAGGAATATCTGGCGCTGGAGGAGTTTGAGGTGATCGAAGCTGAGGATGGAGCCGATGCCATAAACAAGTTCCGCAATCATGCGGTTTCTATGGTCGTACTGGATGTCATGCTTCCGAAACTGGACGGATGGAAGGTGTGCAGGGAGATCAGAAAGATATCAAAGGTTCCAATCATTATGCTGACGGCAAGGGGCGAGGAGTATGATAAGCTCTTTGGTTTTGAACTTGGGGTTGATGATTATATGGTCAAGCCCTTCAGTCCGAAAGAGCTTTTAGCCAGAATCAAGGCGATTTTTGCCAGGAGCCAGGAAGCGGTGGCTGCCGTGCCGGAAAAGCCGAAGACGATGGAAATAGGAGAGTTGCAGGTTAATTTCGATGCAAGGAATGTGGTCCTTGGCCAGAATATGCTTACGCTTACGCCTAAGGAATATGACCTTCTCGCTTTTTTTCTCAATAATCCGGGAAAGGTGTTTTCCAGGGAGCAGATACTCGATTCTGTCTGGGGGTATGATTTTCTGGGAGATATCAGGACGGTCGATACCCATGTGAAAATGCTCAGGGAAAATCTCGGGGCATACCGCAAGTGGATCGTGACAGTCTGGGGAATCGGATACAAATTCGAATCGGAGGAAAATGGATGAAAAGCATAAGGACAAAACTTTGGCTTGGGATGATGGTTCTTGTAGGAATTGTGATCCTGCTGCTGTGGTTTTTTCAGATTGTGTTTCTTGAAAAGTTCTATACCTCTTTTGAAGTGAGGGGAGTCCTTGCCGGGGCGGAGGATATCACAGCAGACATTGGAGATCTTGGGGATATCAGGCTGTTCACCGGCTCGGAAGCTGTGCTGTCAGATATTGATAGGTTTGCCTATTCAAGAGGCGTGTCGGTGAATATTGCGGATTCAGATGGAACCATTCTTTATCAGAACGAAGCGGAGAATGGAGTGACCCAGCATGGGATGCTTTGGAATGCTTATTCGGAGGCCGCAGGAGAGGCGCTGGCGGGCAGAACGGCTCAGATAGAGGCTGTCCATCCAAGGTTTGGAAACAAATTCATGATTCTTGCACTCCCGATAGCCGCAGATGACCAGATCGCAGGTTTCATGATGATTACCCTGCCTCTGGTTTCAATAGAAGAAACGGTCAATATTCTGGAAAAGCAGCTCATTATTATAACCGTGATTCTTCTGATCGTATCAGTAATTATTTCATACAGGCTGTCCAAGGCATTTACAGGAAAGATTCTTGCTATCAGCCAGGTTGCCGGAAGATATACGGAAGGGGATTACAGCGCAAGGGTGATGGATAAAAAGGAAAAACATGATGCCAGGGCGGGTGGAAATGGCGAATCAGAAACGGCAGGTGCTGAAGGAGACGGCTCTTCGGATCCCGGGGCAGACGGAGATGAGATCGAGAGGCTTGCAGAACAGATGAACCTGATGGGCGATAAGCTGGCCCGGAATGAAATTCTGCAGAGGGAACTGATTGCAAATGTTTCCCATGAATTGCGGACACCATTAACCCTCATAAGGGGTTATGCTGAAACCTTAAGGGATGTTACCGGAGGAGATCCAGGTAAAAGGGAAAAGCAGCTTGATATCATTATTGCCGAGTCGGAGCGGCTTGGAATAATTGTAGAGGATATACTGAATCTCTCCCAGCTTCAGGCGGGGGCGGTATTGTTCCATGAAGAGCCATTTCCTTTAAAACCCATGCTGGAAGGAATTTTAAGCCGCTACGAACCTGATGAGGGTTCCCCGGCATTAAAAATTACAGGGACCGACAGTATTCCAGACAACCTGCTGGGCGACAGCCGCCGGATTGAGCAGGTAATCTTCAACCTTGTCAACAATGCCATGCGCCATGCGGGACCGGATGGTCAGGTGGAGATTGCTGCTGAACGGAAGAAGGCCAGGGTCAGGATTTCGGTGAAAGACAATGGAAGCGGTATCGCACCGGAGGATCTGGAACATATTTTTGAACGATATTACAAAGGAAAATGGGAAAATGGCAAAAAATCCACGGGTACCGGCCTGGGCCTGGCGATTGTAAAGAGTATTCTTGACATGCATGGCATGCCTTACGGAGTGGAAAGCACCCTTGGGAAAGGGACTGTGTTCTGGTTCGAACTTAAAACGGAAGGTGGAGAAATGTGACTAACTCACAGAAAACCAGCTAAAAAAGGGTATAATAAAGTCATAGCAATAAAATAAAGCAAATTTAAAGGAGAGATAAATATGGCAGCATTAAAAATAACAAAAGACAATTTCGAAAGCGAAGTATTAAAATCAGACAAACCTGTTTTGATTGATTTCTGGGCAGAGTGGTGTGGCCCATGCCGCATGCTGGGACCTGTAATTGAAGAACTTGCTGGTGAAGTATCTAACGCAAAAATCGGCAAAGTAAATGTTGATGAACAGCCGGCGCTGGCTCAGCAGTTTGGAGTTATGACAATCCCTACCCTCATCGTTATAAAAGACGGAAAAGTGGTAAGCAATTCAGTTGGCGTTAAACCAAAGGCAGAAGTTTTGAAAATGCTGAACGTTTAATATACGAAAAGAAGGTGCAGTCAGAAATGAACCTCTGACTGCACCTTCTTTTTGTATTGTCAGAACAAAGAGTCTGCTAAGGCAGACTCTTGTGCCGAGCGCTGTCGTTTTTGCGACATGATTCCCATCACGCGACAGGGGTTCTGAACAGTTGCGAAAATGTCTCTTATTGAACTGTGATTACTGATACAGGGCAGTTTTCCTGTGCTTCGATCGCCGCGTCTTCTAACTCCTCTGGAACTTCTTCAACATATACTT
The DNA here is from genome assembly GCF_900096945.1 of Anaerobium acetethylicum. Taxonomy (GTDB): domain Bacteria; phylum Bacillota; class Clostridia; order Lachnospirales; family Lachnospiraceae; genus Anaerobium; species Anaerobium acetethylicum. The sequence continues at coordinate 80,988 of NZ_FMKA01000009.1, forward strand.
CAGCCAGATCATCATCTGCCATTCGGAATACGCCTGGGCAGGTAGATGCGCATAACCCGCAGGAAATGCAGCCATCTCTGTCAATAGATGCTTTCATAATTATCTCTCCTTCCGTAGTTGAATCGATTGTTGCTGCTGCAACTTATCTGCCTATATTCTAACAAACGAAAGAAAGGAATGCAATAGACAGATAATGAAGTGAAAAAATAAAAAACAGTTAAAAAATAACGGTAAGCATAAACTTCATTTTCTCGGGAGCAGATACAGCATGTGGAACCTCGGCCGGCATGAGAATTGTCTGGCCGGCAGGGACCTGGAATTGCTCTTCACCGATTGTAATCTCTGCGGTTCCGTCAATTACATATACCATAGCATCACCGTGGGAACTGTGCGTGCTGATTTCTTCGCCTTGGTCAAATGCGAAAAGTGTAAGGCTCACATGCGGATTCTGGGCAAGTGTCTTGCTGACGACCTGGCCATCCTGGTAGTTTACCAGATCCTTCAACTCCATTGGTGTAGAACTTTTGATATTTTTCATGATTTTATTTTTTGCGTTTTCCATATGATTATCCTCGCTTTTCTATGATGGTTGTTGTTTATAGTATCATCATACTCCGAAATAAAATTAAAAGTGTTGCCATGGCTACAAATATCGAACTTTTATTCTTCAGCCAGGGATTCCTTCAGCATGTCCAGTGATGTGATTTTGAAGGAATTCTGGTAGTAGTCGAGCATGCCGAGGTCTTTCATCCTCGCCAATTCCCTGCACATTGATGTACGGGAGACGTTGAGATATTCGGCCAGTTCATTACGGTTTGGAACGATCTGGAAGGTAAGGCTTCTGTTCTTTTTAGACTCATTCAATAAATAGGCGGCCAGTTTTGCCCGCATTCCCTTGATCAGAAGCAGTTCGATTTTTTTGTTCAGGTTGATGTTTTTATCGCTAAGGATCTGCATCATGTTCTGTATAAGCTTGAAATGGAAGGAACATGAACTGCCACAGGTTTTAATGATTCTTTCATATGGAACAAAGAGTATTTTCGATTCTTCCTTGGCCTTCACGGTTACGGGAGATGTGCGCTCTGACGTGCAGACAATAACCTCGGAAAAAATATTTGAGGGGCCTAGAAAATCCAAAATATGTCTTGTGCCTGCAGGGTTCTCTTTGCTGATTTCGAGTGATCCCTTGAGCACAATGCCGACATAGTTTACGACATCTCCCGTCAGAATCACATATTCATTGTTGTAGTATACTTTTGTGAAGGCGTTTATACAGGATAGCAGAAGCTTATATTCGTCTTCTGCGATATCTTTGAAAAGGGGGCATTTTGCCAGTATCGGATAAAATTCGTCCATTTTTAACCTGCTTTCTACGGGGAAATTCCGTTATGTCTGCCTGTTCAGACAGGGGGCTGAGCTGATGCATGTATTTTTTGCATAATTATATTTATTGTAATACAATTATTAATGATGCGGGTCCCAAAGTCATGCTTTTTCATGCAAGCATGAAAAACATGACCTTTTGACCCTGGTATCATTATTATAGCACAACTTTGTTTTTGGTTGTGCTGTTTTGTCTCATAAGAAAGAGTTTGTGTTACTGTTCGCGCGTCATTTTCGCATCGCAAAGCGTGTTATGGTTCGCTCGTTAAACAGCAACGAGTTTACGGCGCCATGAAGGAAAGTAAAGGAAAGCAGGCAAAATGAACGATGATTGCAAAGGGTCATGCGGCAGAATATCTGATATATAAAAATACTTTTACAATCAAAGTATTTTTCCTAAAGTATAGAAACGGCATATCCGATAAAATTATGGGGCATAAATGAGAAAGAAAAAAGAATGAGGTGGTTATTATGAGTCGGTTGTCACATTTTGATGATGAGGGAAATGCCATAATGGTTGATGTTTCTTGCGAGGAAGTGACTGTAAGAACAGCTGTTGCAAAAGACAAAATACGGATCAACGGTCTGGTAATGGAAGCTGTGACGGAACACAGGCTGGAAAAAGGAGATGTGCTTGGAGTTGCCAGGGTAGCGGGAATCATTGCGACAAAGCAAAGAGTGGAGGAAAAGAATGAAATTTAAAAGAATCAGTACAAAAATGTTGGTGATGTTGCTGCCTGTGATTATGCTGTTTATGTTTTTACTGGTTACTGTCAGCTATATGAGCAGCAGGAAAATCATCAGAGAAGAGATCAGCGGTAAAATGAATGCCGAAATGACCATTGAAGCCAGAGGCATTACCAGTAAACTGGGTGAAGTTTCCGGAATGGCCGGACAGATTGCCAAAGCAGTGGAATCGACTTATCAGTCGGTCAGCCTTAAGCAGTATGAAGAATATGCAGGAAAAGCCATATATCAGAATGGACTTGCCCTGGGAAGCGGCATCTGGTTTGAGCCTTATAAATATAATCCTGAAGAAAAGTATACAGGCCCCTATATTTTTAAAAATGGCGATAAGCCCGAAGTCACGTATGACTACAGCAATGAAGAATATGATTATTTCAAGTATGACTGGTATGAAAATGCAGTGCGCGGGAATGGCCAACCTGTATTTTCAGAACTTTATTATGATGAAACTTTAGATACGACGATGATGTCCTGCACGGCGCCAATGAATGTCAACGGGGCCTTCCTGGGAGCGGTGACCGTCGATATCGATATCAGTGAAATCCAGAACCTGATCAGCAGTCTCAAAGTTGGAAAAAACGGGAATGCAATGCTTCTGACGGCAGACGGCACATATATCACGAACAGGAATTCCGAGAAGGTTATGACCGCAAACATCGGGTCGGATGAAAATAAATCCCTTGTGGAACTGAGCAAAGCCATTCTTAAGAATGGCTCGGGCAGCGGAACTATGACAGAGGATGGAGAAAAATACGACATCTATTACACGACGATCGATACTCTTGGATGGAAGCTTCTGTTCAGGATCCCGCAATCAGAGGTGAATGCCCCTGTACGTGAACTGATGTTAAAAATGTGCATCTTAGGATTCGCTGCAATTCTGGCAACAGTAGTGATTATCATTCTGCTTGTAAAAAGCCTGGTCAGAGAAATCAGGAAGGCCAACAGCTTTGCACTCAGACTTGCTGAAGGCGATTTTTCGGTTGATGCGATTGAAATAAAGGCGGAAGACGAAATAGGACAGCTCTGCAGTTCGCTCAACACAATGATGTACCGTAACAAGGAAGTAATAACATCCATTGCAGATGATGCGGACAGCATTAGTAGTGTAAGCGGAACACTTGACGATGCCACAGTTACCATGGTGACGAATTTTGAAATGATAGAGGATGCAATCAGAAAAATCGGCGAGGATATGACGAATTCAAGTGCGGCAACCGAAGAGGTCAATGCATCTGTGGAAGAGGTCAACGCTGCGGTCCTGTTTCTTTCCCAGGCGACAAATGAAAGCCACAGGATGGCAACAGACATCAAAGACAGAGCTGCAGAAATTGAAAAAAAGAGCATATCGTCTTTTGAAGCAGCCACACAGCTTGCCGAAATGCATGAAAACAACCTGCATAAGAGTATTGAAGATGCGAAGATCGTTGCATCCGTAGGTGTAATGGCAGAGGCTATTTCCAAAATCGCAGCCCAGGTAAACCTGCTTTCCCTGAATGCTTCGATTGAAGCGGCAAGGGCAGGAGAACAGGGCAAGGGATTTGCTGTGGTTGCCGGCGAAATAGGTTCTCTCGCGAGCCAGACGGCCGCTACCGTAGGAAACATAAAGAAGACAATCGTGAGCGTTCAGGAAGCATTTAACAGGCTGACGGATAATTCGCAGCAGCTGCTGGTGTTTGTTAAGGAAACTGTAAACCCGGATTATCAGAGCTTTGTTTCCGCTGCGAATCAGTATGGAAAAGATGCAGGCGACATCGACAGTACGACCACAAGAATCGTAGAGATGACCAGCAATATCGAGACCATCCTAAACGAAGTGATGGCTGCCATCCAGAATATTGCGGAAGCATCGCAGAACACTGTAAACAACAGCGACAGCATCATAACAAGCGTGGAGGATGCTTCAAAAATGGCAGGAGATATTTCAAAGATGGTATCAGAAGAAAAAATGATTGCTGAAAATCTTGAAACCATGGTCAAGAGTTATAAACTGTAAAAAAATATTACGAAAAGCCCTGAAAAAACAATGAGTTGTTGCAAAAGACAGAATATGATAAAATATGTGTAACTATTCAGATACGAACAGGAGTTGTGTTTTGTAACAGGGCGGACAAGGACATCCGCAAATAAAAAGAGTTTTAGACAGAAATATAAAGCAGAAAAGAGAGGGATGGTAATATGGTAAAAATAGGCAGGTTTGTAAAAAGACTCAAAGGATTAACAGATGCAGTAGCCCGCTTTCCATTGTCAGCCGCGTTCCTGTTAGCGGGGGCGGTCATAAATGCCATTGCTATTACCAGCTGGACGGATCAATATTATAAACCGCTTATGGCGCTGTGCGTGGGTGCGGTGTTTGCCGCAGTCGGACAGGTCATCTATGAAAGGTTCTTTGACAAGATCGCTGTCCGCATCGGAATCATGGTGGCGTCAGCGGTGCTTGCGGGAGGATATTATCTTGCCATAGGAACCGCACCTGAAGTCACCATGGAGGTAGCGGTTAAGACAGCCGTTGCGATTTTTGCGCTGCTGATGGTTTTTATCTGGGTTCCGTCAATCAGAAGCAGGGTCACCTTCAACGAGAGCTTCCTGGCCACATTCAAGGCCTTTTTCATCTCTGTCTTCTTTGCTTCAGTGCTTTTTCTGGGAGTATCGCTGATCATCATGGCAACAGACCAGCTGCTCTTCAGGGTTGACGAAGATGCAACAGCCCATGCGGCTAACATAATCTACCTTCTGTTTGCGACGATGTACTTCCTCTCCCTGACGCCGTTCTATCCGGGCGAAAAGGAAAAGGCAGCTTCAGCGGAAGATGCCGGTGCCCATGAGGAGGCTCTTGGCAAGGCCATCAGCTGCCCGAAGTTTCTTGAAATACTGATTTCCTACATCATTATTCCTCTGACTGCTGTTTTCACGATTATCCTGCTTTTATATATCGTGATAAACATAAGGGGAAGCTTCTGGAGCAATAACCTGCTCGAACCTATGCTGGTATCCTATTCAGTGATCGTGATCATCGTATATATACTTGCCTGCAATCTTGAAAACAAGTTTGCCCTTGCATTTAGAAAAATATTCCCTAAAGTGCTGATACCGATCGTTCTTTTTCAGACAATTGCCTCCGTGCTCAGAATCGGAGACATGGGTGTCACGCATGGAAGATACTATGTCATTATGTTCGGCGTTTTCGCAGTATTTGCAGGAGTCGTGTTCAGCTTTTTGCCTGCCAGGAAAAATGGCATCATTGCACTGGTGCTGATCATTCTTTCTACAATATCCATCGTTCCGCCAATAGATGCGTTTAACATTGCCGAGTCGAACCAGAAGAACAGGCTCGAGGAAATACTGGCTAAAAATGGAATGCTGGAAGATGGAAAAGTCACTGCAAACCCATCGGTATCTGACGAAGATAAAACGAAAATCAGAAATACATTCCAGTATCTGAGGGATATGGGCTATACAGAGGATATTGAATGGCTGAAGGATAAAGATCTGTATGCGGGTTTCCGTGATATGTTCGGATTTGATGAATATGATTATGAAGGAGAAACAGGGCGAAACATTTATCTTTCTCTTGCTGAGCAGGAGAGCGGAGCCCTGGATATCGAAAAATATGACAGGTTTGTAATGACCAGTATCTGGACATACAATAGCAGGTCTGAAGAAAGTGAAATCTGCACCATCGAAAAGAACGGGGAAGAGTATAAGCTCATGAAAACCGTTGGCGCCGGTCTTGCGACAATCAGTCTTCAGGATAAGGAAGGAAATGATATTGTCAGCTTAAGTTCGGATGCCATGGTCGAAAGATTCAAAGACAGGAATTCTGGAAAAGAGGGTGCTGGTCTGGAGGAGATGACTTTTATCACAGAAGGTGAAGGAGCGGAACTATGTATTGTTCTTAGAAGCCTCAGTATCGATAATTACCAGGATTCATCGACTTTGAATGCGGAATTGTTTGTTTTTATTGAAATAAGTAAATAGATGTAAAATATGTGGATAACCAATTGTTAAAAAAGCATAAAGAATCTTAAAAAAAGATTGACTTTGTTAAAACTTAATGCTAAACTGGGTCTATGATAAATATTTGATGGGTTGTTACTGGTGAAGCAGGCAAAACCAAATTTTGCAAAGCAGTTGTTACTGCTTTGCAGGATTTGGTTTTTTTTTATCTCACAGACGAGATGAAGAACGAGCTGCGGGGTGATGATAATTGCTATATAGCTTGTGGTTGGGGGACTGCATGCAAATAGATGACATGACAGAATTGTCAATGTCAGTTTCAACGAAGAGGATTTTAAAATTCGAAATCAGAGAAATACTGCAAGTAGGAGAGGCATATGAGGATTGAGAAGGTAATCAACAACAACGTGGTAAGTGCAAGAGACCTGAATGACAGGGAAGTAGTCGTCATGGGGAAAGGCATTGGTTTTAAAGTAAAAGAAGGATGCGAAATCTGTGAGGATAAAATCGAAAAGATTTTTCATATGGATAATCAAAATTCATCTGACATATTCAAGGAATTGCTGGTAAATCTGCCAATCGAGCATATCCAGGTATCGAGTGATATTATATCTTATGCAAAAGACGTATTGAACAAAAAGCTAAATCAGAATATTTATATTACGTTGACGGATCATATTAATTTTGCCGTAGAACGGTTCAAGCAGGGAATGATGTTTCAGAACCCTCTTTTGTGGGAAGTGCAGAGCTTCTACCGTCAGGAATATCTGATCGGTGAATATGCTGTTGCCCTGATCAGAAAAGAGCTTGGGATATTCCTGCCTGTTGATGAAGTTGCGTCCATTGCTCTTCATATCGTCAATGCGGAATATGATACGTGCATGGGCGAAGCCATGAATATAACGAAAATGATACCGGTTGTTCTGGGGATTGTAAGAGAACATTTCAAGGCTGAAATTGATGAAAGGACCCTGCATTATGAACGTTTCATAACGCACCTTAAGTTTCTGGCCCAGAGAGTAGTAAAAAGCGAGCTTTTAGACAATAAAGAGACAGAGTTCAGGAGCATGATTGAAAAATTATACCCGGAAGAATATAAATGCAGTGAAGAAATCGCACAGTATATTGGGGAACACTTCCAGCATCAGATAACAGGAGAAGAATTGGCATATCTTACCGTACATATCAGAAGAGTTGTATTGGCTGACAGCTAGTGCATTGTATTGATTTAAAGCAGATATTTGTCATCCGCATATGGATTAGTTAAATGTTATAGAAAAGGATAAGGAGATAAAGATGATTGACATTTTAAAAGGGTTATTTGGGAATAAGAAAGGCGTCATACAGTCGCCGATTGAAGGAAAAGCAGTTCCAATCAGTACTGTCAGCGATCCGACATTCGGAGAAGAAATCTTAGGAAAAGGAATTGCAATTCAGCCTGCGAAAGGAAGAGTGGTGTCGCCGGTTGATGGTACAGTTGCTTTGATGTTCGATACGAAACATGCGGTTTCAATCGTCTCTGACGATGGAGCTGAGATATTGATTCATATTGGCCTTGACACTGTAAAATTAAAAGGCAAACATTTTACAGCACATGCAAAAGCTGATGACAAAGTAAAGGCTGGAGATCTCCTCCTTGAATTTGACATAGATAAGATAGCGGCAGAAGGTTACGATGTAATCGCACCTGTAATCATCTGCAATACATCAGATTATGCCACGATTGATACAGTGACTGGCAAAAACGTGAAAGAAAGGGACCGGATCATGGTTCTGAAAAAGTAGGGCTTTCTATTAATTTTTTACATAAAGAAAGAACATTAAATGGAAAGGGGGCAAAAGAGTGCAGGAAGTAAGACACGTAATCAACGACGAATTAGGATTGCACGCAAGACCCGCAGGGTTATTGGTAAAAACTGCAGGGGCATTTGGATGCATGATTAAAGTCAGAAATGCGGCAAAAGAAGTTGATGCAAAAAGGATTATGGGTGTTATGGGACTTGGCGCCAAACAAGGCGATGAAGTTATGTTTACTTTCGAAGGAGAAGACGAGGTAGACGCAGCAGAAACGGTAGCAAAATTTTTGCAAGAAAATTTGTAGCTATAGCAAAAACAGAAGCAACAATGCGTGATGGCTGCAGAAGGCAGCAACGCTAGAAGAAAGGGGCAGTTTTTATTATGATGAAGTATCTTCAGAAATTAGGTAAATCTTTGATGTTACCTGTAGCAACACTCCCTGTTGCCGGTATCCTTATGGGTATTGGTTACTGGATCGATCCAACCGGATGGGGTGGAAACAGCGCTGTTGCAGCATTCCTGCTGAAAGCAGGCGGAGCAATTATTGACAACATGGCAATTCTTTTTGCAATCGGTGTCGCTGTCGGTATGGCCGATGACAACGATGGAACAGCTGCTCTGGCAGGCCTTGTTTCATGGCTGATGCTTACAACTCTTTTATCCACAGGTGCAGTTGCAATGTTCAGGGGAATTCCTGTTGAAGAAGTTCCTGCGGCATTTGGAAAAACACAGACCCAGTTCATTGGTATCCTTTGCGGTATCATTGGTTCGACATGCTACAACAAATTCAAGAACACGAAATTACCTGATTTCCTTGCATTCTTCAGTGGCAAGAGAAGTGTTGCCATCGTTACAGCTGGATTTACAATCGTGGCAGCGCTGGTATTATACTTCGTATGGCCTATCATTTTTGGAGGATTAGTAGCATTCGGTAAAGGAATCCTTGGTTTAGGCGCTCTTGGTGCCGGCATCTACGGTTTCCTCAACAGATTACTGATACCTTTCGGCCTTCATCACGCTCTCAACTCAGTATTCTGGTTTGATGTTGCAGGTATCAATGACTTAGGAAACTTCTGGTCAGGAGAAGGTACATTAGGTACTACAGGACAGTACATGGCAGGATTCTTCCCTGTTATGATGTTTGGTCTTCCGGCAGCAGCTTTGGCTATGTACCATACGGCTAAAGACAACAAGAAAAAAGTTGCAGCAGGTTTATTGGGAGCAGCAGCTCTCTGTTCATTCTTCACAGGTGTTACAGAACCATTAGAATTTGCATTCATGTTCTTAGCACCAGCATTATATGCAGTACATGCATTATTAACAGGTATTTCAGTTGCACTTGTTGCTATGCTTCCAGCAAGAGCAGGATTCCAGTTCAGCGCAGGTTTAGTCGATTTTGCGTTAAGCTTCAAAGCACCAATGGCACAGAACCCATTATTACTCCTTCCAATCGGTCTTGTATTTGGCGGAATCTACTATGCAGTATTCAGATTTGTAATCACTGCATTTAACCTTAAGACTCCAGGCAGGGAAGATGATGATATTACTGATGAAGAAATGAACGTCAGATTAGCAAACAATGACTACACAGGAATCGCAGCTACTGTTTTGGCAGGACTTGGTGGAAAATCAAACATAACCAGCGTTGACAACTGTATTACTAGACTTCGTCTGGAAATCAAAGATTATACAAAAATTGATGAAAAGAAAATCAAATCAGCAGGCGTAGCAGGCGTTATCAGACCAAGTAAAAACAGTGTTCAGGTTATCGTTGGAACACAGGTGCAGTTTGTTGCTGACGAATTCAAGAAAATGCTTAAAAACGCTTAATTAGCGTAGTAACAGGCATTTGTACAGGGAATTAATAAGTAAGACGATGTTTGGACAAGCATTGTAAAAAGGGGATATCTCAGACTGCTTGGGGGAGTAGTCTGGGGTGTCCTTTTTAAATTCATAAGAAATTCTTCGGATTTCCTATGAATTAGAAACGCTCCGCGAGGAGGCGCATGACGCGCAAGAAGAATATGTCGCAGAAGCGACCGCGCGTCAGCGCAAGAGTTTCACAAGCAAAACTCTTTATTCTTTAATAATCGGCAATATGAGTGAAAAAGCGGACACAAAAAACTATATAATATATTAAGGAAAAGGTGAAGAATATGTTGGCAGCAGAAAGGTACATAAAAATATTAGAACTGATAAACAGAACCGGCAGCGTACAGGTTGATCAACTTTCGGCTATATTGGAAGTCAGCCCAATGACCATAAGAAGGGATCTTGAAAAACTTCAGGCGTGCAATAAAATTGAACGGTGTCACGGTGGTGCTGTGATCAAGAAGGAGATACAGTTTGGTTCAAAGGAACATGACCACAGAAATGAGAAAATTGAAATCGCAAAGAAATGTGCAGAATATGTAACGCCAGGCAGTTCTGTGTTTCTGGATGCAGGGACCACCACATACGAAATAGCACTTCTTATCCAGAATGTCGAAAACCTCACAGTGCTTACAAATGATCTTGAAATAGCGGCTCTTTTTAAAAAGACTGATGCTGAGATTGTTGTGTGCGGAGGTCATGTCAATAAGGAAAATGGAAGAATTTATGGATATCTGGCGAATCAGATGATTGAGAATTTTCATCTGAATATAGGATTTTTTGGCGCAGGATCTATTGATGAAAGCTATAATGTACTGACTGCAGATGTAGATAAGGCGTCTTTTAACAGGCTTATTATGGAAAAATGCCAGAGGACTTTTCTTGCAATAGATGAATCGAAATTCACAAGTAAGGCAATGTTCAGAATCAATAATTTCAAGGACTACACAGGGATTATTACCAATAAGATATACAGTCAGGATGAAATGGGAAAAATGGAAGATTTGGGCATAAATCTAACATTTGCATACATCTTGTCAAATATTTGTTAGTTATATAAGAGAAACAGAAAATACGGTATCGCTGAGAAATAAATCATATAAAGCGATGCTTGCACATATTGATATTCGTTCTTAATAAGGGGTGTTATCTTATTTTTAAAGGGTGAAGGAAAAAGTCTGGAAAGCCATGTAAAAAGGAGTTCTGGACTTTTTATGTGGAAGTAGATCATGTGTTTCAGTCATGCATAAAACATATAATCTTTTGTCTCTTGCATCATATTATAGAATACCGGTTATATATATAAGCTGAATTAATAAATGCAACAACAAATATGCACAAATTATATAACTGAAATGTTTGCGCTTGTTGACATTCGTTGACAATAAGGGTTATTATTATGTGTGGAGTTTTTTTAAAATGAAAAAAATTTCAAAAAAATAAACAAGTTAGGTAGGTTGAGTTTATGGCAAAGTACATAGTGAAGCGAATTTTCGGAGCCGTTATTACTATATTTATTGCAGCAACAATCACGTTTCTATTAATGAAATTTGTACCGGGCAGCCCATTTACGTCTGAGAAGACAAACGAAATTGCAGAGGCCGCACTGAATGAGAAATATGGTCTTGATAAGCCTGTTTATGTGCAGTACGGAAAGTATTTGAATCAGCTTATACATGGTGATCTTGGCGTAAGCTACAAAATCCAGAAAAACGTTCCAGTTGTAGATATTATCAAACAGTCGTTTCCAGTTTCAGCGAAAATCGGCGGAATCGCAATTCTTTTCGCAGTTTTGTTTGGAGTTCCGATTGGCTGTGTTGCTGCCCTTAAAAGGGGAAAAGTCCTGGATGGAATTATACGAGTCGTATCGACTACAGGAATCGCTATACCCGGATTTGTTCTCGCAACAGGCTCTATGCTTCTTTTTTCAATTGAATTGAAATGGCTGCCTACATATGGCCTCGATAAGCCTTCGAGTTATATTCTGCCGGTATTCACCCTGGGATTTTATCCGATGTGCTATATCGCAAGAATCATGAGATCCAGTATGCTTGAAGCACTTGGACAGGATTACATCAGGACCGCAAGAGCGAAAGGAATGACACAGTTCATCACGACATTCAAACATGCTATGAAAAACTCCCTTATTCCGGTTATTACCTACTTCGGACCACTTGTTGCGTATACGCTTACAGGCGGCTTTGTTGTTGAAAAGGTCTTCAATATCAATGGACTGGGAAGATATTTCATCAAATCTATTGAAAACAGGGATTACAATATTATCATGGGTACAACTGTGTTCCTTGCAACACTGATTATTTTAATGAACCTTGTGTGCGACATACTGTACAAGGTAGTTGATCCAAGAATTAAATTAGACCAGTAGAAAGGAGCAGAATCATGATTTTAAAAAATACAAAAATATTCAGTAATCAGATTGAAGTTTGTGCAGATGATTTTGCACCGGCTACGAACAAAGAGAAGAGCAATCTCGTGACCCTTGGCGAAAACACCAGTTACTGGCAGGATGCATGGAGAAGGCTTAAACAGAATAAAATCGCAATGGTATCCCTTGTGATCATCGCAATCGTGTTTATCTTTGCAATTGTGGGTCCGTTATTGAGCCCATATACATATGATCAGCAGGTAAGAGGGGATGAAAATCTTTTCCCCTGCCTCAAACATCCATTTGGAACAGATAATCTGGGACGTGACCTTCTGGTAAGGACTATGATAGGCTCCAGAATCTCGCTCCTGATCGGTGTGGGAGCATCTGTGCTCGTCCTTGTCATCGGTTCCATCTATGGTGCGATTTCAGGACTTATAGGCGGAAAAGTGGATACAGTTATGATGAGAATTGTGGAAGTAATCTATTCCCTTCCTGACATGCTGGTCATCATTCTTCTCCGTATCGTATTAAATGATCCACTGCAGAAAGCTTTTGACAGCGGAAGCTTTTTGGGCGGTCTCCAGATCTTAGGCCCTGGTATCATAGCCATGTTCATCGTATATGGCCTCCTATACTGGGTAGGCATGGCGAGAATCGTGCGTGGCCAGGTTTTACAGTTAAAGGAAATGGAATTCGTGAATGCAGCGCGCGCACTTGGTGCTGATAATAAGAGACTTATTAAAAAACATCTGCTTCCAAATTGCGTCGGTCAGCTTGTTGTTACAACAATGCTTCAGATACCGTCAGCAATCTTCACGGAAGCATTCCTGAGCTTTTTAGGGATAGGCGTCAGCAAGCCGCTTGCCAGTCTTGGTTCTTTGGCATCAGAGGCCCTGAACGGTATTTCATCCTATCCATACCGATTATTATTCCCTGCGGCAACAATCAGTATCATCATTCTGGCGTTCAACTTATTCGGCGACGGACTAAGGGATGCGCTTGATCCAAGATTAAAGTAAGAAGGAGGACATATCATGGCAGAAACAAATAACCAGTCATTATTAAGCGTGAATGATTTAGAAGTGTCTTTCTTTACTTACGCAGGTGAAGTTAAGGCAGTACGTAAAATATCATACGATTTGAAATTCGGCGAGGTAATGGGAATTGTCGGCGAGTCCGGAAGCGGGAAATCAGTTTCTTCCTTCGGTCTTATGGGCATCATCCCGGAGCCAGGGAAAATAATAGGCGGAAGCATAGTTTTCGAAGGCCGCGACATTACAAAGATGTCGGAGAAAGAACTGATAAAGATCCGGGGAAAAGAAGTGAGCATGATTTTTCAGGATCCCATGACTTCACTGAATCCTGTTTTTACAGTGGGCAACCAGATCGATGAATCATTAAGGAAGCATACAGAGCTCAACAAGGAACAGAGAAAAGAACGAATCATCGAACTGTTCAAACTTGTGGGCATCAATCAGCCTGAAAAAAGGATCAAGCAATATCCGCATGAATTTTCAGGCGGCATGAGGCAGCGTGTCATGATTGCCATGGCGCTTGCATGTAATCCAAAACTCCTCATTGCCGATGAACCGACGACTGCTCTCGATGTTACCATTCAGGCGCAGATCCTGGAACTTTTAAAAGAACTCAGGAACAAGATCAACATGTCAATCATTTTCATTACCCATGATCTCGGCGTTGTGTCTGAAATCTGCGATAAAGTGGCTGTCATGTATGCCGGAAACATCATTGAAAGAGGAAGTATAGACGATATCTTCTACAATCCGAAACACCCGTACACCTGGGGACTTCTTAAGTCGGTCCCAAAAATCAACGCAGATGAACATGAACGTCTTATCCCGATAGAGGGTACCCCGGTCGATTTGATCAATCCGCCGCAAGGTTGTGCATTTGCACCAAGATGCGAACATTGCATGAAAATCTGTCTGACAAAGAAACCGCCTGTCTGCCAGGTGGGAGAGAATCACGAAGCGTTATGCTGGCTGAGCGTGAAAGAAGAATTTGAAAAGGAGGCCAGCAAATAATGGGTACGATCAATAACAATGAAAAGCTTATAGAGATTAAAAATCTGAAAAAATATTTCCCGATCAAAGAGGGATTTTTCAAGACAAATCATGTGAAAGCTGTTGATGATGTAAGCCTTTTCATAAGAAAAGGTGAAACCTTAGGTCTTGTAGGAGAGAGCGGCTGCGGCAAGACCACTCTTGGAAGAACTATTTTGAGGCTTCATGAACCGACAGAAGGCCAGATTTTCTATGACGGAAAAGACATAACTCATGTGGACATGCTTCCATACAGAAGAAAAATGCAGATTATTTTCCAGGATCCTTATGCATCACTCGATCCCCGAATGACAGTGGGAGATATTATAGGGGAACCGCTGGATATCCATAAAATGTACAGCTCAAAAGAGGAAAGAAAAAACAAGATTTATAAGCTTCTTGAAACGGTGGGATTAAATGCCGAACATGCTAACCGTTTTCCACATGAATTTTCAGGCGGACAGAGACAGAGGATCGGTATTGCAAGGGCTCTGGCTGTAGAGCCGGAATTCATCGTATGTGATGAGCCTATTTCAGCCCTTGACGTTTCAATCCAGGCACAGGTCGTAAACATGCTTGAAGATCTGCAGGCGGAGCGTGGATTTACCTATCTCTTTATAGCCCATGATCTTTCGGTTGTGAAGCATATCAGCAATAGAATCGGTGTCATGTACCTTGGACATCTTGTAGAATTGACAGATAGCAGGGAATTATATAAAAATCCTATGCATCCATATACACAGACTCTGCTTTCGGCAATTCCGGTTGCTGATCCGGAGGTGAGCAGAAGCAGGAAACGTATCGTTTTAGAAGGGGATATTCCAAGCCCTCTGAATCCGCCAAGCGGATGTCCGTTCAGGACAAGATGCCCACGTGCGACGGAAATCTGTTCACAGGTTACGCCAGAATTGAAGGAATATGGAACGGAACATTTTGTTGCATGCCATAATTTGGAAGTATAAGTAACAAGCTGCCAGACGGCAGGCCGGATAAGGGAGTATCTGGTTTTTGATATGGGGTATTCAAATATCATCAAGTGCTATATATGCCATAAGGCTTCTATAGAACTGCCCGTGTCTCCAAAGACAGAAAGACAGAAAGGCAGAAAATACACCAAAAACAAGGAGGAACACAAATGAAAAAAATCGAAATGAAGAAATCCGTAATCGCGTTGGCATTACTCGTTTCCATGTTCTCTACAGTTTTAGCAGGCTGCGGCGGCGACAACAAGGAAGAAACAACCAAGCCATCAGCAGATGGAGCTTTTGAACTCAGCGTAAACTGCGGACCAGAACCAGGCACAATCGACCCATCACTCAACACGACAGTTGATGGCGCTACATTAATCAACCACGCTTTCGAGGGGCTTATGAAGATCGACTCAGAAGGCAAAGTTGTTGAAGCACAGGCTGCAAGCTACACAGTAAGCGATGATGGACTTGTTTACACTTTTACAATCCGTGACGACGCAAAATGGTCTGATGGAGAAGCTGTAACAGCTAAAGATTTCGTATTCGCATGGCAGAGAGCAGTGGATCCTGCAACTGCTTCCGAATATAACTATATGACTGAAATGGTCGTAAATGCTTCAGAAATCATGAGTGGCGATAAAGCTCCAAGTGAATTAGGAGTAAAAGCAGTTGATGACAAGACTTTTGAAGTTACGATCGTAAATCCTACTTCATACTTCCTTGAAATCTGTGCATTCCCAACAACCTATCCATTAAGAGAAGACCTGGTTTCAGCGAACCCTGATACATGGTCAACTGATCCTTCAACTTATGTTGGAAATGGACCATATGTGCTGACTGAATGGGAACACCAGTCAAAAATGGTTTATGAAAAAAATGAAAACTACTATGATTTAGCAAAACTTGGACCAGACAAAATCAACTTCGTTCTTATGGAAGACCAGAATACAATCCTTTCTGCTTTCAAAAACGGAGAAATCTTATTTGCGGATGATCTTCCAAGCGAAGAGATTGCAGCAATGACTGACAATGGATTATACACAGAAGGACAGTTGGGAACATATTTCCTCTGCCTCAATACTGAAAAAGAAGAGCTTTCAGATGCAAAAGTAAGACAGGCACTTGCACTTGCAATCGACAGAAGCTTCATCTGTGAAAGCGTTACAGGCGGCGGACAGGTGCCAGCGGATACATTCGTAGGTATGGGTCTTTCCGATGTTGATACATCTAAAGAATTCCGCGATGTTGCAGAAAAATGGTATGATGTTGAAGATTATGAAGGAAACATCGAGAAAGCGAAAGCACTTCTTGAAGAAGCCGGATATCCAAACGGAGAAGGACTTCCTACAATCGAATTAATGTGCAACCCGGGACATGAATCTGTTATGGAAGCGATCCAGAACATGTGGAGTGAAAACCTTGGACTCAACGTTACGATCTCTTCACAGGACTGGAATGTATTTGTTGAGACAAGAGTTGCAGGAGAATTCCAGGTTGCCCGTCACGGCTGGTTAGCGGATTACAACGATCCTATCTCATTCCTTGACATGTGGGTAACAGATGGCGGAAATAATGATGCCAACTGGTCAAATGCGGAATATGATGCTTTAGTCAAAACGGTCAAGAGTTCATCCGACCAGGAAGAAAGATATGCTGCAATGCATGATGCAGAAGCGATCTTAGCAGCAGAAATGCCGATTATCCCTATCTACTACTATACAGACCTTTATCTGAAATCAGACAGCTTAGAAGGATTCTATGCATCTCCTCTTGGATTTAAATACTTCATGTACACTTCAATTGCAGAATAAGATATAGCAGCTCTTTCGTAGAATTTGAATTGTAAATGACAGAGTAACTGTTCAGAACTCCCGTACGGCAGCCAATATGGCTCTCGTGCGGGAGTTCTTTTTTGTGAATTTTTAAACAAAAATGTAAAATTAAGATTTGTTGGAGTGATTTTCTTGTAAATAATGACGGCATAATATATAATTAATTTTATATTGTTATGCACTCTGGTATATGGATGAGAAACTATGTGACAGTTTTCTTTGTTTTTTGAAGCGGATTGTGAGAAAATGTTTGCATGACAATGGGCAATTTATTATTCATACTTATTTTGATGGCAGGAGGTGAGGAAATGGCAAAAGAAACAGTGGATGCTGTCCGAAAGGCAGAACTAAACGCTGCGGATACAGAAAAGGATGCCGTTGCAAAAAGCGAAGCGATCATTCAGAAAGCACAACAGGATGCCAAAGCATTGATGCTGAATTTGACAAAGGAGGTTTCTGCTACAGCTGCCAGTGAACTTGAGAAAGCACAGGAAAAAAATGCCCGGGTTATGGCAGAGGCTCTCCAGCGTGCTGAAAAAGAGGTTCTCTTCCTCAAAGAAATGGTGAAAAGCAAGGAAAAAGGAGTGCTTGATATTATCATTTCAGAAGTGATTTAGCTTTAAGAAGAGATTAGCTGAAATTATGACAGCAAGGAGGTGTTTGTATTATGGCAGTGTTAAAGATGCAGCGTATATGCATATGCGCTCTGAAAAAGGATCGCAAGCATATTTTGGAATTACTGCAACGCTGCGGAGTGATTGAACTGAATGACGTGCTGCAGGAAGACGGAGTGTTTCGCAAGACTGATGTTTTCGCAGCAGTCAATGGGTTTGAAAAAAATATTGCACTTGGAAAAAGTGCTCTTGAAATTCTTGAAGTCTATTCGAAAGAAGAAAAGTCTAAACTCTCAGTTCTGAATGGAAGGGAAGAAGTTCCGGCACAGGAATATGATGAGTTCCAAATCCGACATGACGAAATGGTCCATGCGTCTAAGCACGTATATGACCTGGAAAAGAAAATAGCCGAAGGTAAGGCTGAAATACTGAAACAGAAGACGCAGATCGAGGTCCTGTCTCCATGGGTTACATTGGACATACCGCTGCTTTTCAAGGGGACGAAGGAAACTGCTGCTTTCATAGGTGTTCTTCCGGGAGAGTGGACACTGGAAAGAATCTATGGCCAGCTGGCTGATCTGGATCCTGTCAATGTTGATATCATCAGCACGTCAGTTGAACAGACCTGCATATTCGTGCTTTGTACCAAAGAGAAGGAATCATCTGTATCAGATGAATTGCGGGCAGCCGGATTTTCATATCCTTCCATAGCAGGAAGCAAGTCGCCTGCGGAGATGATCCGGGATCTGGAGAACCACATGGCGGTTACGGAAAAGAGCATTCAGGAGGCAATGGATGAAATCCGGAAGTATGCTGCCAGAAGGGAAGAATTCAAGTTCTTTACCGATTACGAGACGATGCGTCTTGAGAAATATGGCGTATTGAGCGGTCTTCTGCAGTCCAACAGTGTATTTGTACTGACAGGATACATACCGCAGGAAGAGGCGGAAGGTCTTGCGGAGAAGCTGAATGAAAGATTTACGCTTCATATTGAATTTGAGGATCCGGATGAGGAGGAAGATGTGCCGGTCAAACTGAAAAACAACGGATTTTCTGCTCCGCTGATCGGGACGGTTGAATCCTTTAGTCTTCCCGGCAAAAATGAAGTGGATCCTACCATGGTAATGTCATTGTTCTATTATGTGCTTTTTGGACTGATGCTTTCGGATGCGGGATACGGACTGATTATGACCGCTGGCTGTGGATGGGCTCTGATCAGATATAAGGACAGGCTGGAGGATTCCATGAGGAATGCGCTCAAGATGTTCCTGTTCTGTGGTATCTCAACCGTTTTCTGGGGCGTCATGTTCGGAAGCTATTTCGGAGATTTGGTTGATATCGTATCGGAAACGTTCTTCGGGCAAAAAGTCACCATCCCTGCATTATGGTTCCTGCCTATCAATGAGCCTATGAGGATGCTGGTTTTTTCCATGGCATTAGGATGCATCCATCTCTTAACAGGTTTAGGAATGAAACTCTATCAGTGCTATAAGCAGAAGGATTTCAAAGGGATGCTCTATGATGTCATCTTCTGGGATCTGCTTCTGATAAGCTGCATTCTCATGCTATTGTCTATGGAGGTATTTGTAAATACCGTGAATCTGAGTTTCATCCTCCCGTCTTCTGTAAGCAGGGTAGCAGGAGTAGTGGCTTTGATTTCGGCAGCTGGAATTACAGCAACCAATGGAAGGGAATCGAAAAATCCATTCAAGCGCTTTTTAAAAGGGCTGTATGCGCTTTACGGAATTACAGGTTATCTCAGCGACGTGATTTCCTATTCGCGTCTTCTGGCACTTGGCCTGGCAACAGGAGTAATATGCTCTGTAATAAACAAGATGGCAGCCATGACAGCAGGGATTCCTCTGGGAGCAGTTGTTTTTACAGTGATCGTAGTAGCGGGTCATGCGTTGAACATTGCGATAAATGCCCTTGGTGCTTATGTGCATGCTACGCGTCTGCAGTATGTTGAGTTTTTTGGCAAGTTTTATGAAGGCGGAGGGCGAAAGTTCAACCCTTTTGGTGTACACACAAAATATTATAAGTTTAAGGAGACGATGAAAAATGGATAAATTAGGTATTGTATTTGCGTTGACAGGAGCAGTTTTAGCAGCATTAATGTCAGGTGTCGGTTCTGCAAAAGGTGTTGGAATGGGCGGCGAGGCAGCAGCAGGAGTCATCACAGAGGATCCGTCAAAGTTCGGTAAGGTTCTGATCCTTCAGCTTCTTCCGGGTACCCAGGGTATCTATGGTCTTCTGATTGCGTTCATCACCCTTTCACAGATCGGTGTATTGGGCGGGGACAGCAACATGTCACTGGCAAAAGGGCTTTTATACCTTGCAGCATGCCTTCCAATGGCTATCGTAGGTTATGGTTCAGCAATCGCACAGGCACGTGCATCTGTTGCAAGTATCAGTGTTGTGGCAAAAAAACCGGAACAGTTCGGTAAAGCTATGATTTTCCCAGCCATGGTAGAAACCTATGCCATCCTTGCACTGCTCATTTCCATCCTGGCAATCACAGGAATCGGAGGCATCAACATATAAAAAGTTAGGAGAGTTTGGCGATGACCGGATTAGAGAAGATACTGAAGCATATCGAAGATAATGCTTTGGAAAATGCTGAAAAAATAATTGAAGAAGCGAATAAAAAAGCCGGTGAAATCATCCATGCTGCAAATGTGGAAGGCGAAAAGAAACGAGCGGAAATCAACAGCAGATCTGCGCAGGACGTGAAAGCAGTCCTTGATCGCGGAGAATCCGCAGCCCTCCTGCAGGAGAAAAAGATTATTCTCGAAGCAAAGCAGCAGATCATGAGTGATGCAATTGACGGCGCCAGAAAATCTTTACTGGATCTCCCTGATCAGGATTATTTCGAGACGATCCTGAAAATGGTGAAAAAACATGCATTGAACCAGCAGGGAGAAATCGTCTTTTCCAAGGATGACAGAAAACGCCTGCCGGGACAGTTTGAAAAGGAAATTAAGAATGCCATTTCAGATAAGCCGGATGCATCCCTTCGGATTTCAGACATGTCCAGGGATATCGATGGCGGATTCATTCTTATATATGGGGATATCGAAGAAAACTGTTCATTTGAGGCATTGTTTTCTGCAGCGCGTGAAAACCTGCAGGATAAGGTGAGCGCATTGCTGTTCAATTCATGAAACGGAGGAATATTAAATGGCTGATTCGCTTTATACTTACGCCGTAGCACGTATCCGTTCGAAGGAATTGAGGCTGTTTGACAAGACAGACCTTGAGCAGCTTATGGCCTGCACCAGATATGAAGACTGTCTCAGAATCCTTTCGGATCAGGGATGGGGAAAGTCTGGTGAGGAGACAGCTGAACAGCTTCTTGCAGCCGAGCGTGAAAAAACATGGGATCTCATCAGAGAACTGGTGGATGACATGTCAGTATTTGATGTTTTCCTGTATGAAAAAGATTTCCATAATCTGAAAGCGGCTATTAAGCAGACTTATGTACAGGAAGAAGTACCAGGAATTTATTTCAATAACGGAACGATTGACAAGGATATTATCATTAATGCTGTGAAGCACCATGACTTTTCGGAACTTCCTGAATTCATGAGGGCGGCTGCAGAAGAGGCGTTCCAGGTGCAGATGCATACGGGAGACGGACAGCTTTGCGAGATTATTCTTGATAAGGCGGTGCTTGAGGCAATCGGCCAGAAGGGCAGGACATCAGGAAGCAAACTGCTTGCGGAATATGCGGAACTGAAGACGGCAGTTGCCGACATCAATATCGCCGTCAGAGGCAGCAGAACAGGAAAGAACAGGGAGTTTTTCAAAAGGGCTCTTGCTTCGTGTACAAGCCTGGATACGGAAAAGCTTGCTGAAGCTGCCCTTTCCGGAATGGAAGCCATAAGCAGCTATCTGGAAGGAACTGATTACCACGAGGCGGCACAGCTGTTAATGGAATCGCCGTCTGCTTTTGAAAGATGGTGCGACAACAGGATCGTGGAACTCATCAAGCCCCAGAAATACAATCCATTTACAATAGAACCGCTTGCGGCCTATATTCTGGCGCGTGAGAATGAAATAAAGACTGTGAGAATCTTATTGTCCGGCAAGCTGAACGGCCTTCCGGAAAATTCAATAAGGGAAAGGCTGAGGGATATGTATGTATAAAATAGCAGTTTTAGGCGACCGGGACAGTATTTATGGGTTTGCGGCACTGGGACTGGAGACGTTCCCTGTCAGCACACCCGAAGCAGGAGCAAAGATGCTCAAAAGGCTTGCAAGCGGCGAATATGCCGTTATCTATATAACGGAGGCGCTGCAGGCAAAACTTGAAAAAGAAATCGATGCATACCGAAGCAGCGAGACTCCGGCAATCATACCGATTCCGGGCGTTGCGGGAAACACCGGAATGGGCATCATGAATGTAAGGAAATCCGTGGAACAGGCGGTAGGTTCCGATATTATCTTTAATGAAAACAGATAATGATGTAAAACTGATGTTACGGATTGTTGAAAACTCGTTACGGGCAGGCAGCAAAAGCGGTTGCGAATATCCGCTTTGATAAAAATAAAAAGAAGCAGGTGAATAGGAAATGAGCAAAGGCACCATAAAGAAAGTTGCAGGACCGCTTGTAATTGCGGAAGGTATGCGTGATGCTAACATGTTCGATGTGGTTCGTGTAAGCGGACAGCGCCTTATCGGAGAAATCATAGAGATGCACGGCGACCAGGCTTCCATTCAGGTATACGAAGAGACTTCGGGCCTGGGACCTGGAGAGCCGGTTGAATCTACAGGGGCGCCCCTTAGCGTTGAACTTGGACCTGGACTTATTGGAAGTATTTTTGATGGTATACAGAGGCCGCTGGTTGATATCATGAATGCAACAGGCAGCAACCTGACAAGGGGCGTTGAATTTTCATCCTTGAAAAGGGATACTGTATGGCATTTTGTTCCTTCGGCATCCGTGGGAGATGAAGTCGAAAGCGGAGACATTCTGGGAACGGTTATGGAAACGGAAATTGTTGCCCATAAGATTCTGGTTCCTTTTGGCGTGGCTGGAACAATCAAGTCAATTAACGAAGGGGATTATACGATAACGGATACGGTTGCCGTGATCGAATCGGCAGACGGAAGTACCATTGATGTTATGATGATGCAGAAATGGCCGGTACGCCGCGGACGTCCGTACAAACAGAAATTATCGCCAGACATGCCCCTGATCACAGGGCAGAGGGTAATAGATACGCTTTTCCCGATTGCAAAGGGAGGCGTTGCGGCAGTTCCGGGTCCTTTCGGAAGCGGAAAGACTGTTGTACAGCATCAGCTTGCAAAATGGGCTGAAGCAGATATCGTCGTCTATATAGGATGCGGAGAACGTGGAAACGAGATGACGGACGTTCTGAACGAATTTCCAGAACTGAAGGATCCAAAGACTGGCCATTCGCTTATGCAGAGGACAGTTCTGATTGCAAATACATCCGACATGCCGGTTGCTGCACGTGAGGCTTCCATTTACGTAGGCATCACAATTGCGGAATATTTCCGCGATATGGGCTATTCGGTAGCCCTTATGGCTGATTCGACATCAAGATGGGCAGAGGCCCTCCGTGAAATGTCCGGACGTCTTGAAGAAATGCCTGGTGAAGAAGGCTATCCAGCCTATCTGGGAAGCCGCCTGGCTCAGTTTTACGAAAGAGCGGGAAGAGTGATCTCCCTTGGCAAAAACGGAAGAGAAGGCGCCCTTTCGGTAATCGGAGCGGTTTCACCTCCGGGCGGAGATATATCAGAGCCTGTTTCTCAGGCAACCCTGAGAATCGTAAAGGTGTTCTGGGGACTCGATGCAAATCTGGCTTACAGAAGGCATTTCCCTGCAATCAACTGGCTTACAAGCTACTCGCTTTACGGCGACAGCATGAGCGGCTGGTTCAATGGAAATGTAGATGAAGCCTGGATGGCAACCAGGGCAAGGATCATGAAGATGCTTCATGATGAATCCGAACTGGAAGAAATCGTAAAGCTCGTCGGTATGGATGCTCTTTCAGCAGGAGACAGGCTGAAGCTTGAGGCAGCCCGTTCGATCAGGGAAGATTTCCTGCATCAGGATGCATTCCATGAAGTAGATACCTATACGCCGCCCCGGAAGCAGTTCAAAATGATGGGACTTGTACTTGCCTTCTATGACATGGGCCTTGAAGCGCTTCAGAAAGGCATCAGGATCGATGATCTTGTTAAGATGGGAGTCCGTGAAAAAATCGGACGTTTCAAATACATCGCAAGCGAAAATATCGAAAAGGAATATCAGGATATCATGCATAAATTAGAACGTGAGATTGAAGACTTATCCAGGAGGGAGGAAGCCTAATGCCAAAGGAATATAGAACGATTCAGGAGGTTGCCGGTCCTCTTATGCTTGTTCGCGGCGTCGAAGACGTCACCTACAACGAACTTGGTGAAATAGAACTTGCAAACGGTGAAAAACGCCGCTGCAAGGTACTTGAAATAGACAAGGGAAATGCACTGGTGCAGCTTTTCGAAAGCTCAACAGGCATCAACCTTTCTAACAGCAAGGTCAGATTCCTTGGCCGAAGCATGGAACTTGGAGTATCGGAAGATATGCTGAGCCGTGTTTTCGACGGTCTGGGACGTCCGATCGACAACGGACCTGAGATCCTGCCGGAAAAAAGGATGGATATAAATGGTCTGCCAATGAACCCGGCTGCCAGAAACTATCCGCAGGAATTTATCCAGACAGGCGTTTCGGCTATTGACGGCCTGAACACCCTGGTAAGGGGACAGAAGCTGCCAATATTCTCGGCCAGCGGACTTCCTCATGCCCAGCTTGCGGCGCAGATTGCAAGGCAGGCTAAGGTTAGGGGAACAGAAGAACCTTTTGCGGTTGTATTTGCAGCAATGGGTATCACGTTCGAAGAAGCCAATTTCTTTACAGAAAGCTTCAAAGAAACAGGAGCAATTGACCGAGCGGTCATGTTCATCAATCTTGCAAACGATCCAGCCGTAGAACGTATCGCGACTCCGCGAATGGCGCTTACCGCAGCGGAATACCTTGCATTCGAGAAGAACATGCATGTTCTCGTTATCATGACTGATATCACAAACTATGCGGATTCTCTTCGTGAAGTTTCGGCAGCCAGAAAAGAAGTTCCAGGACGCCGTGGATATCCGGGATATATGTATACCGACCTCGCTTCTTTATACGAAAGAGCAGGCCGTCTGAAAGGCAAAGCAGGCAGCATCACCATGATTCCAATCCTGACAATGCCAGAAGATGACAAGACCCATCCTATTCCTGACCTTACGGGATATATAACGGAAGGGCAGATCATTCTGAGCCGTGAACTTTACCGTCAGAACATTGCACCGCCAATCGACGTACTTCCTTCGCTTTCGCGTCTGAAAGACAAGGGAATTGGAGATGGTAAGACAAGAGCCGATCATGCAAATACGATGAACCAGCTGTTTGCTGCCTATGCAAGAGGAAAAGAAGCAAAGGAACTTATGGTAGTATTAGGTGAAGCAGCCCTTACCGAAATAGATAAGCTCTATGCGAAGTTTTCAGATGCATTCGAGAACGAATATGTATCTCAGGGCTACCTGACGAACAGGAGCATTGAAGAGACACTGGACCTGGGCTGGAAGCTGCTTTCCATCCTTCCAAGGACTGAGCTCAAGAGGATCAAGGACGAATTCCTTGATCAGTATTACGGGCAGGACTAACAGGCTGTCAGAGGAAAGGAGGCTGGGATATTGGCTACGGCACATGTGAATCCAACGCGAATGGAACTTACCCGCTTGAAAAAGAAGCTGGTGGTTGCAAGGCGTGGACATAAGCTTTTAAAAGACAAGAGGGATGAACTTATGCGCCAGTTCCTGGAGCTTGTGCGTCAGAACAAGACCCTCAGGGAGGAAGTCGAAAAGGGCATTCTCGAGGCAAACAAAAAGTTTGTACTGGCAAGGGCGGTCACGACGGATGAAGTTCTCAATGTTGCCCTGATGGCGCCAAAACAGGAAGTATACCTTGAAATAGGGTCCAGGAATGTAATGAGCGTTGACATTCCGGTTTTTCACTATAAGACAAAGACTCCTGATGCAAACGACATCTATTCATATGGATTTGCATTTACATCAAGCGATCTTGATGACTCGGTAAAATACCTTTCGGACATTCTTCCGGATATGCTCAAGCTTGCTGAGATTGAAAAATCCTGCCAGCTTCTTGCGGCGGAGATTGAGAAGACAAGACGCCGTGTAAATGCGCTGGAGCATGTTATGATTCCTCAGATGGAGGAAAGCATCAAGTTCATCGTGATGAAGCTTGACGAGAATGAAAGAAGCTCCCAGGTAAGGCTGATGAAGGTGAAGGATATGATGCTCGAACAGGCCCATCATTACAGCGAGCATGATCATGTATATGGCGATGTAATGTAAGGCAGAGCTATTGTTTGAAAGGAACTGTTCACACCTTAGTCATGTAGTGCGAAATGGTGTATTTCAATCATTTTTTTGTGCATCGCGAAGCGTGTTGATGTTCACTAAGCGAACCGTAACTTGTTCTAAAAACAGTGCATTGCATAAAAGTATTGCAATTTAGCGGAAAGTATGATAAAAATATAACATAATAAACAGTATATCTCAGATAAGCTAGCTTATTTGAGATATACTTATATCTAAGAAAATAAATTCGTTCTGAGCACGAGGGTACGCCCGAGTGAAAAGGCGGGATATTATAAAGATGACGGGATTTCGGAGATCCCTTTATCACTGTACCCCAGGCCTTTTTGCGCCTGGGGTTTTTGTTGCGTATCGGAGTTTTTTATTCGGGGGAGGCAATCATCCGGGCTGTCATGAGAGGACGCATTAAGGAGGGAATGAGCATGGAGACAAGAATCGCATTAATCGGAATTATCGTGGAGGATAATGCCTCATCCGAGAGGATCAACAACGTCCTGCACGAATACGGACAGTATATAGTGGGCAGAATGGGTGTACCGTATCACAAAAGGGGCATATCCGTAATCAGCGTGATCATAGATGCATCGAATGATGTAATAAGCAGTCTGTCGGGTAAGCTGGGCATGATTCCGCATGTTTCGACTAAGACAGTATATTCTAAAATATAAGAAGAAGGTGGTAAATAAGCATGGCTGAGATCAGAGCATTAATCGACAGACTAGAGCGCGACAGGACACTGCATAAAGAGGAATTCATAGAGCTACTCACCAGATACACGGCAGAGGATTTTGCATATATAAGGGAAAAAGCCAGAAAGACAGCCCAGAGCATTTTCGGGGATAAGATCTATACAAGGGGTCTCATAGAGTTTTCAAACTACTGCAGAAACGACTGCTACTACTGCGGGATCAGGCGCAGCAACGGGGAGGTCGACAGGTACCGCCTCTCGAAGGAAGACATCCTGAAATGCTGCGACATCGGGTATGAGCTGGGCTTCCGCACTTATGTTTTGCAGGGCGGTGAGGACGGAGCCTTCAATGACGATATCATGACCGATCTCATCGTATCCATCAAGGAGAAGCATCCGGACTGCGCGATTACCCTGTCGGCGGGAGAATTAAGCTATGAAAGCTACAAGCGCTATTTTGAGGCCGGGGCTGACCGCTATCTGCTGAGGCATGAGACTGCAAATGCAGACCACTATGCGAAGCTTCATCCGGAAAGGCTGACACTCGAAGCGAGAAAAAAATGTCTTTACGACCTGAAGGATATCGGATATCAGGTAGGGACAGGCTTCATGGTGGGTTCGCCATATCAGACGCCTGAGAATCTGGCAGAGGACCTGCTTTTCATAAAAGAATTCCAGCCGGAGATGATCGGCATAGGACCGTTCCTCCCCCATCATCAGACGCCTTTCGCTGACCAGGAGAAAGGCTCCTACGAGCTGACGCTTCTCCTGATTGCCATACTGAGGCTCCTGATACCGAATGCGAACATTCCGTCTACCACGGCATTGGGAACCATCAATCCGAGGGGAAGGGAAGAGGGCATACTTTCAGGCGCAAATGTGGTGATGCCGAACCTGTCTCCGGTCGATGTAAGAAAGAATTATGAACTGTATGACAATAAGATCTGCACAGGGGATGAAGCGGCAGAATGCAGAATGTGCCTGCAGGGCCGAATGGAATCAATCGGCTACCGTCTTGTGAATGAACGGGGAGATTTTCAGCCTCTTATATAAGCAGTTTTGATACTATATATGTTCCACCAAATGACAATAAGACAACGGGGACATGATCCCGACAGAACAAAGGAGAAGAAGACATGTACGACGTAAAATCAAAAAAAGCAGAAGAATTCATCAGCGACGAGGAAATCCTCGATACCATGGCATACGCACAGGCTAATAAGAGCAACAGGGAGCTCATTGAAAGCATCATCGAAAAAGCGTCAAAAATGCAGGGAATTTCCCACAGGGAAGCAGCAGTCCTTCTGGAATGCGACCTTCAGGATGAAAACGAAAAGGTTTATAAACTGGCAAAGGAAATCAAACAGAAATTCTACGGCAACAGGATCGTCATGTTCGCGCCTCTTTACCTTTCGAACTACTGCATCAATGGCTGCACATATTGCCCTTACCACCTGAAAAATAAACATATCGCAAGAAAGAAGCTTACACAGGAAGAAATCGTGCAGGAAGTCATGGCCCTTCAGGATATGGGACACAAACGTCTTGCCCTGGAAACAGGCGAAGATCCTGTAAACAACCCTCTTGAATATGTGCTCGAAAGCATCAAGACAATTTACTCGATCAAACATAAAAACGGTGAAATCCGCCGTGTAAACGTAAATATTGCCGCAACAACTGTGGAAAACTATGCGAAACTGAAGGATGCCGGAATCGGAACCTACATTCTATTCCAGGAGACATACCACAAGGAAAATTATGAAGCGCTTCATCCGACAGGACCAAAACATGACTACGCATACCATACAGAAGCCATGGACCGCGCCATGGAAGCCGGAATCGATGACGTTGGAATAGGCGTATTATTCGGACTCAACATGTACCGTTATGACTTCATCGGGCTCCTGATGCACGCAGAGCATCTTGAAGCGGCAATGGGCGTAGGACCTCACACTGTCAGCGTTCCTAGAATCCGTCCTGCAGACGACATCGATACGGAAGACTTTGAAAATGCCATCTCAGAGGAAATTTTCGAAAAAATCGTAGCAATTCTCCGTATAGCAGTTCCTTACACAGGAATGATCGTTTCTACCCGTGAATCCAAGGCTACAAGGGAAAGAGTGCTGAACCTCGGTGTTACCCAGCTGAGCGGCGGTTCAAGGACTAGCGTCGGCGGATACGTGGAAGAAGAAGCGGAAGATGACAATTCGGCACAGTTTGACGTTGAAGACAAAAGAACCCTTGACCAGGTTGTAAACTGGCTGCTTGAGATGGGCTATATTCCAAGCTTCTGTACCGCATGCTACAGGGAAGGCAGAACAGGAGACCGTTTTATGAAGCTCGTCAAATCAGGACAGATTGCCAACTGCTGCCAGCCTAACGCGCTGATGACCCTGAAAGAATACCTGGAAGACTATGCTTCAGAAGATACGCAGAAAAAAGGCGAAGCCCTTATTGCAAGAGAAGTAGAGAATATTACCAACGAAAAAGTAAAAGCAATCGCAAAGGAACATCTTGTGGAACTGCACGATGGAAAGAGAGATTTCCGCTTCTAAAGGAGGACGCTTATGGGCTTACATGAAACACCAAGAGCAAACCAGCTTCACATAGGGATTTTCGGGAAGAGAAACAGCGGAAAATCCACATTGATCAATGCCCTGACCGGTCACAACACGGCGCTTGTATCCGATGTTGCGGGCACTACTACAGATCCAGTCTACAAAACAATGGAGATTTACGGCATCGGCCCCTGCGTCCTCATAGACACGGCAGGCTACGACGATGTCGGAGAGCTTGGCGGAATGAGGGTCGAGAAGACGAAGGAAGCCTTGAAAAAGACTGATATCGCCCTGATAGTGACCTGTGACGCTGACATAGACGAGGAGCTTGCATGGATAAAGCTTCTGAAACAGCAGAAGACACCGTACATCATAATCATCAACAAAATTGATGAACTGGAAGATCCAGGCGCTATTTTCAAGGCGTTTTTTGATGCCAGCGGAGAAGAACCCCTGATGATCAGCGCAAAGACAAAGACAGGCGTCGAAAAGATCAGGGAAGAAATCATGAGAAAGCTTCCGGAAGACTATGAGGCGGCCAGCATAACCGGCCATCTGGTCAGTGAAGGCGACGTGGTTCTTCTGGTAATGCCACAGGATATCCAGGCTCCAAAGGGCCGTCTGATCCTGCCGCAGGTACAGACTATGAGAGATTTGCTTGACAAAAAGGCGATTGTAACAAGCTGTACCACGGACAAGCTGGATGCCGCCCTGTCGAGCCTCTCGGCACCGCCGAAGCTTATCATAACCGACTCCCAGGTGTTCAAGACCGTTTATGAAAAGAAACCAGAAGAGAGCATGCTTACCTCTTTCTCAGTCCTTTTCGCCGGATACAAGGGAGACATCAAATACTATGCGGAAAGCGCAGCGGCCGTTGACAGCCTCACGGAGGATTCCAGGGTGCTCATAGCGGAAGCCTGCACCCATGCTCCTCTCGAGGAGGATATCGGAAGGGAAAAGCTTCCAAGGATGCTCCGCAACAGGATCGGACAGGGGCTTCACATCGATATCGTAAGCGGTACCGACTTCCCCAAAGACCTCACGGAGTATGACCTGGTCATACAGTGCGGAGCCTGCATGTTCAACCGGAAATACGTGATGAACAGGATAGATTCTGCAAGAAGCCAGAAAGTGCCGATGTCGAATTATGGGACAGTACTTGCTTATCTTTCTGGAATATTGGATAAAATCGAATTATAAACAAATGGTACCAGGTACCAAATAAGCTTGAAAAATGGTACCAGGTACCAAATAAGCTGGCGATAAGGAATCAGGCCCGTGAATAGCGTTCACGGGCCTGATTCCTTATTGTGATTAGGTATTAGATTTTTTATCTTTGTTATGTGCTGCTTTCCGAGAGGGGATTTTGTAACCTATCATAAAGGCGGCTATAATACCGCATAAACCGGATCCTAAAAAAGTTTCATACATATATTGTCCATAAAAAAAGATTGTGTTGATAATGATAGCGATTAAATAAATAATTCCAATACCTCTGATCGTTAATATGGTTTGTTTCTTATTGAAAAAATCATGGATGTTTTTCATAACATATTTCCTGCTTTCTGGGATTGTATTATCTGGTATCATATAATTATATCTTACTAATATTGAGAAAAACAGATTTAATTGAAAAAAATATCCATGCATAAAGGGGATGATTTGTTGACTGCTGTTAATGCCTTGTTTATGCGAAGCGTGTTACTGTTCATCTGTGAACAGCAACATTTATTTATCATCAATGCCCGCTTAACATGACTGAATGGTTACAAATAAATGAAAGTGTGATAAAATAAACCCTGTGCAATAAGCGCAACAGTATGCATTCGCAGACAGGAAAGAGAGAATATGACAACTATAAAAAGAGAATCAGTGGAACATATAAATGAAAACGGACAGGAGACGGTGAGGCTCAACAAATACCTCAGCGATGCCGGATTCTGCTCAAGACGTGAGGCAGACCGCCTGATTGAGGAAGGCAAAGTGCTGGTAGACGGCAGAAAGGCTGAAATGGGTGAACAGGTCAGCCCGTCCCAGCAGATCAGCGTTGATGGGAAACTCGTAGAACCGGAAGAAAAGATGATACTCATTGCAGTGAACAAGCCGGTTGGAATCGTGTGTACCACGGATAAGAGGGAGCCGGATAACATCGTGGATTTCATCGGCTTCAAGCAGAGGATCTATCCGGTCGGAAGGCTCGACAAGGAGTCGGAAGGCCTGCTTCTTATGACCAACAACGGCGACATCGTAAATAAAATGATGCGTTCTGGAAACATGCATGAGAAGGAATACCTGGTAACTGTCAATAAGGTCGTAACGTCTGATTTCATAAAAAATATGTCCTCAGGCGTGCCGATACTGGATACCATAACCAGGGAATGCGAGATTGAGGCGACGGGAAAATACACCTTCAGGATAGTCCTGACCCAGGGCCTGAACAGACAGATCCGAAGGATGTGCGAATACCTTGGCTACAGGGTTACCAGACTCCAGCGAATCAGGATCATGAATATCCGCCTGGGGAAACTTCAGGTAGGCGGATACCGGAACGTGACCGATGCCGAACTGAAGGTCCTCAATTCATTGATGGAAAATTCTTCAAACACCACGGTGATCCCGGCAGCAGGCGGGAAAAGGCCGGAATCCCAGAAATATGAATCCAGGAAGCCAGCATCCGGAAAGCCTAAATCAGGGAAGCATGAATCAGGGAAGCCTGAATCGTGGAAACCGGCATCCCAGAAACCAGAATCTCAGAAACCAGAATCCCAGAAGCCGGCATTCCAGAAACCAGCATCCGGGAAACCAGCATCCGGGAAACCAGCATCCCAGAAAACCACCCCATATAAGCAGGAACTACAGAAAAATGCGAAGCAGAAGCCGGCAGGGAATAAGCCTGGTTATAAGAAAGAAAATTTCACGAACCAGAAGCCAGGCAACAGGAAACCCCAGAACAAAAGCAGGGGATACCAGAAGTAGAATTGCGGTATTGACGGCTGTCATGAAAAATACAAATAACAACATAGAAACAACATAATAAACAACAACCTCCGAGGAGATCACGTAATGGAAGATAAGATAAAAAGAATAAAAGAACTGGTAAAGATACTGAACGAAGCCGGTAAGGCATACTATCAGCAGGATACGGAAATCATGAGCAATTTCGAGTATGACAGGCTTTATGATGAGCTGCTCGAGCTGGAGGATGAAACAGGCATGATCATGGCCGGGAGTCCGTCAGCTCAGGTCGGATACGAATCCCTGGACCAGCTTCCGAAGGAGAGGCATGAAAAACCCATGCTTTCCCTGGACAAGACAAAGGACGTATCAGCGCTTGTTAGCTGGGTAGGAAACCAGAAGGCTCTCCTGTCTTGGAAACTGGACGGCCTGACCATCGTGCTCACCTATCGTGACGGAGAGCTTCAGAAAGCCGTTACGAGGGGCAACGGCGAAATCGGGGAAGTCATAACCCCCAATGCAAAGGTATTCAAGAACCTTCCCCACTCCATCAATTTTAAGGATGAACTCATCATCAGGGGAGAGGCAGTCATCACCTATTCCGATTTTGAAAAAATAAACGCAGAAATAGAAGACGTAAATGCAAAATACAAAAATCCGAGAAATCTTTGCAGCGGTTCCGTCCGCCAGCTCAACAACGAAATAACGGCGAAGAGAAACGTGAATTTCTTCGCATTTTCACTGGTCAAAGCAGACGACCTGGATTTCGGGAATTCAAGGGAAGAACAGTTCAGATGGCTTAAGACACTGGGCTTTGAAGTAGTGGAATACAAGGCTGTCACAGCACAAAATCTTGAGACGACAGTCAGGGAATTCGAAAGCAGCATACAGTATAATGATTTTCCGTCCGACGGTCTGGTGCTCCTCTATGACGATATGGAATACGGCGCATCCCAGGGAAGAACTGCAAAATTTCCAAAGGATGCCATAGCCTTCAAATGGGCAGACGAGATCAAGGAAACGAAACTCCTTTATGTGGAGTGGAGCCCGTCAAGAACCGGCCTCATCAATCCGATCGCCGTATTCGAACCGGTGGAGCTGGAAGGCACCACAGTCAGCCGCGCTTCCCTGCACAACATCAGCATCATGAAGAGCCTGGAGCTTGGTGCGGGAGATACCATCGAAGTCTACAAGGCGAACATGATTATCCCACAGGTAGCATCCAACCATACGCGCAGCGGCGTCAGGGACATCCCTGAAACATGCCCTGTCTGCGGAGGAGCAACTGAAATCAGGCAGGCCAACGACGTTCAGGCCCTGTACTGCACAAACCCCGAATGCCAGGCGAAAAAAATAAAATCCTTCACGCTTTTCGTCAGCCGCGATGCCATGAACATGGAAGGGCTTTCCGAAGCAACTCTTGAAAAAATGATCCAGAAAGGTTTCATACATGAATACGCAGACATATTCCATCTTGCAGAACGCAGGGACGAGATTGTGGAAATGGAAGGCTTCGGCGAAAAATCCTATGTCAACCTCATTGAAACCATCGAAAAATCAAGGAAGACGACTCTGCCAAAGCTCATATACAGCCTTGGGATCGAGAATGTCGGACTTTCCAACGCAAAAGTAATCTGCAGGGAACTTGGATTTGACCTGGAAAAAGTAAGGAAAGCCACCAGGGAGGAACTGAATGCAATTGCCGGGATCGGCCCGATCATCGCGGATACCTTTGCAGCATATTTTGAAAAGGAAGAGAACAACAGGAAACTGGACCACCTTCTGAAGGAGCTGGAAATCGAGGCCGCCCCCGTTGTCAGTGCAGAAGAAAAGATTTTCACCGGCATGAATTTCGTCATTACAGGAAGCGTCGAGCATTTCGCCAACCGCAACGAAGTCAAGGACATCATTGAATCAAAGGGCGGAAAAGTAACCGGTTCCGTCACAGCAAAGACCAATTTTCTGATCAACAACGATGCCGCGTCTTCATCATCAAAAAACAAGAAGGCAAAAGAACTCGGCGTGAAAATCATAACCGAAGAAGAGTTCGTCAGTTTGCTGTCGTAGTCCGCTTCTTCCTTGCGGTTTTCTAAAACTGGCATAAATGTTAATTTCATTCACTGGCAATTATACTGACGCACTGGACTTTGAAGCCAGTGCAGGCAGTATTGACTTTGATGTTACAAAATGAATCGCTGTGCCAATAATGAACAGACGACTTTTTTGTTAAACCAACGAATGTTACAAAAAAGAACGAAAAACACTGCTTTTTAAATTGATACATGAACCGTGATGAATTAGAATATGAGTAATCAAGATGACGCGTAAATGATAAATGAAATGGTTCATATATGAAACCATGGAAGTTAAAATGCTGGCGCTGGATGCGGAAACCAGGCATCTTGAAATGAAACGGCTCACTAAAAGGGAGTAGCAAGCGTGAAAACGCTAATTATTCGTCATCACGGAGAAATCCCGGATAATTATTAAATTGCGAGACTTTTGGCTTATATAAATATAAACCAAAGGTCTTTTTTTGTTGCGGTCCTACAGATTATGGAAGAGAATGTTGCACAAACGGCGGTTAAAAAAAAGATGTTTGAATAGTTTTTGGAAGAAAAGTGATCTTATGCGACAGTGAGTGTGAAGCCTGCATAAGCAAAAAGAAATCAGGTGACTGTTCAGAATTGCTATGCCGCGAGGTGTTTTTGTGCTGATTTTGCATAAAAACCCGAGTTACACATGTGCCAAATTGCTGGTTTTGCAATTTGTGTGCATCAGTTGTGACGATGAAGGGCGTGGCCCTGAATAGTTACAAAGTCAGAAAGGGGAACATCATGTACTATAATCAGGAAATCAGCGAAGTTCTAAAATCACAGCAGGTAGACCCGGAAAGAGGGCTTACCACAAAAGAAGTGGAAGAAAGACGTGAAAAGTACGGCTTGAACAAATTGGAGGAAGGCAAGAAAAAGAGTATTGTGGAGCTGTTTCTTGCTCAGCTGAATGACCCGCTCATCTACATCCTCTTAATAGCAGCAGCTATTTCGGGATTTATGGGTGAAATAAGCGATATGGCCATCATCGGCGTCGTCGTGATCCTCAATGCTGTACTCGGCGTGTCACAGGAGGCAAAGGCGGAAAAATCCATGGAGGCCCTGAAGAAACTTTCAACACCGAAAGCATACGTTGTGCGTAACAGCGAAATGGTGGAAGTGAATTCCGAGGAAATCGTACCGGGAGATATCGTTGTTTTAGATGCAGGAAGGTATATTCCATGCGATTTGAGGCTGATCGAAGGTGCAAACCTCCAAATCGAAGAATCTTCCCTCACAGGAGAATCGGTACCTGTAAACAAAAATGCAAATCTTTTAATAACAGACGAAAAAGTTCCGTTGGGGGACAAGAAAAATATGGCGTTCTCTTCAACGCTTGTAACAAATGGAAGAGGAACAGGCATCGCAATAGCAACTGGTATGGAAACTGAAATCGGACATATCGCAAACATGCTGAAGCAGCCTGAAGAAAAGACGCCGTTACAGAAAAAACTGGCAGAAATCGGTAGCCTTCTCGGCATTATCGCACTTGTCGTGTGTGTTGCCATGTTCGCTATTGCAGTATTGCAAAAACGAGATATGTTCGTTATGTTCATGACAGCGATTTCACTTGCCGTAGCAGCCATTCCGGAAGGCATGCCTGCAATCGTATCCATCGTTCTCGCTATGGGCGTACAGAAAATGGTCAGGAAAAATGCCATTATCCGTAAACTTCCTTCCGTAGAGACACTTGGTGCGGTTAACGTAATCTGCTCCGATAAGACGGGCACCCTGACACAGAACAAGATGACTGTCCAGAAATTCTACGTGAACGGGCAGGTCGTTGCGGAAAGCAAAGTGGACATCAAGGATCCGGTACAGAGGCTTCTGATTGAAAA
Source organism: Anaerobium acetethylicum (assembly GCF_900096945.1). GTDB lineage: Bacteria > Bacillota > Clostridia > Lachnospirales > Lachnospiraceae > Anaerobium > Anaerobium acetethylicum. The sequence goes on from NZ_FMKA01000009.1 coordinate 117,197, forward strand.
TATCGTACTCTGCAGCGATGCTTCTTCCAATGCGGAGGGAAGCACCGGAGATCCTACGGAAATCGCTCTGATCAACATCGGAAACAAATATAACATCAGAAAAGATGAGCTGAACAAAACCCATCCAAGAGTAAACGAAGCTCCTTTCGAATCAGACAGAAAGCTGATGTCGACAGTGAATGCATACGAGGGAAAATACTATGTAATGACAAAAGGCGCTACCGACAACCTCCTGAAATTATCAACAAAAGCATATATCAATGGCGAAATCGTTCCGATGACGGAAAAAATCGAAAAAGACTTTATGGCAGCTGCCAACAGATTTTCCGACGATGCACTTCGTGTTCTCGGCTCTGCATTCAAAGAAGTTACATCAAGCGATCTGGATCAGGATGGAATGGAAAGCGAGCTCGTGTTCCTCGGCCTCGTTGCAATGATCGATCCGCCAAGGCTTGAAGTACGCGATTCAATCGCAACCTGCGGACAGTCAGGAATCAGGACAATCATGATTACAGGCGACCATCAGAAAACAGCTTTTGCAATTGCAAAAGAGCTCGGAATCGCAGATTCACCAGCACAGACAATATCCGGCGTTGAACTCGATGAGTTTACGGATGATGAGCTGATCGATAAAGTAAAAGGCTTAAGAGTATTTGCAAGGGTATCCCCTGAACACAAGGTGAGAATTGTAAAAGCATTCAAGGGAGACGGGAATATCGTATCCATGACAGGTGACGGCGTTAATGATGCGCCTTCGCTGAAGGCGGCTGATATCGGCGTTGCAATGGGCATCACCGGAACAGACGTTGCGAAGGGCGCTGCAGACGTTGTCCTTACAGATGACAACTTTGCCACAATCGTATCTGCGGTCGAAGAAGGACGTAACATCTATGCGAACATCAAAAAATCCATCATGTTCCTTTTATCCTGTAATATCGGTGAGATATTCTCCCTGTTCTTCGCTATTTTATTTGGATGGGCAACACCTCTGCTTTCGATCCACTTGTTATGGGTCAACCTTATAACAGACAGCTTCCCGGCACTCTCCCTCGGCGTTGATCCTGGCGACAAGGATATTATGAAGGCAAAACCAAGAAATCCAAAAGACAGCGTTTTTAAGGGAAGAACACCATTCCTTGTAATCAATGGTGCTACAATCGGTTTCCTTACACTTGCGGCTTTTGCAATCGGAGCAATGAGATATTCAGGAATCCACGACCTGTCAGTGCTTCATGAAGGAAGCCTCTCAGGAGACACGCTTACCCATGCAAGAACGATGGCATTCGTAGTCCTGAGCGTTTCCCAGCTCTTCCATGCGCTAAACGTCAGAAGCGAAACAAAGAGCATCTTCCAGGTAGGCTTATTCACGAACAAATGGCTATTCCTTTCAATCGTATTCGGAATCTTCATCCAGTGGGTTGTGATCAGCGTCGGGCCTCTGGCAAAAATATTTAAGGTATTCCAGCTGAATCCATTCGACTGGGTGCTTGTAATCGGACTATCACTTGTTCCGGTACTGATCAACGAAGTTGTAAAAGCGATAAAAAGAGCCGGCTACAGAGTGTACGCACCGGAATATTAGAAAGATCTGAACTCACATAATATATTACTCCAATAATATAAATAGGACATGCCCCAGGGAATCGATTTCCCCAGGGCATGTTTTTTATATGCAGGAAATTCCTTGAATTTCCTGCATATAAAAAACGCTCCGCGAGGAGGCGCATGACGAGCAAGAAGAATATGCCGCTGAAGCGACTGCTCGTCAGCGCGAGAGTTTCGCAAGCGAAACTCTATGTTCAGCCCTTATGGCTGGTATCCAATAAACTGAAAAGCGTATATAGTTATAAATACTATGAAAAATCTGAAAATATGTTATAATAATCATTATCACTAAGAAAGCAGGTGTTTAGAAGATGCCAATAAAAATACAAAGCGATCTTCCGGCAAGGGAAGCATTAGAACATGAGAATATATTCGTCATGGACGAATACCGTGCCCTGCATCAGGATGTCCGTCCTCTAAATATAGGAATATTGAACCTCATGCCGGTAAAACAGGATACAGAACTCCAGATTCTCCGCGCATTGTCGAATACTCCGCTCCAGGTAGATGTAACCTTTCTGAACGTCTCAAGCCACGTTTCGAAAAACACCTCCGCAAGCCATCTGAACAAATTCTATTCCTCCTTCGATGAGATCAAGCATAAAAAATTCGATGGTCTCATCATTACCGGAGCGCCGGTAGAACAGATGGATTTTGAAGAGGTAAACTACTGGGATGAGCTGAAGGATATCATGGAGTGGTCGAAGACCTACGTTACCTCGACTCTCCATATCTGCTGGGGTGCCCAGGCGGGCCTCTACTACCATTACGGCATTCAGAAGCAGATGCTCGACAAAAAGATGTTCGGCATATATCCGCATACCGTCCTGAACAGGAAAGTGCCTCTCGTAAGGGGATTCGATGACGAATTTTTCGCCCCTCATTCAAGGCATACCACGGTATCCAGGGACGACATCCTTAGCGAAAAGAGGCTGACAATGCTGGCAGAGTCAGAAGAAGCGGGCGTGTTCCTTGCATTGGCAGAGGACGGGAAACAGATATTTGTGACCGGGCATCCAGAGTACGACCGGTACACCCTTCATGCGGAATATGTCAGGGATCTCGATAAAGGCCTTGATATCGATTTGCCTGTGAATTATTATCCGGATGACGATTATACGAAGAAGCCAAGGCTCCAGTGGAGGGCGCATGCGAATAATCTTTATACGAACTGGTTGAATTATTATGTATATCAGGTTACACCTTACGAGTTATAAGGGAAGTGCCTGAAACCCCTGACTATATGGGGAAGGTCGGACTTTTGTAAAAATATTGCAATGTGTCGTAGAATAGCGTGATTTAGTACTAAAATGGGGTACGATGGCGTAAAAAAGCGGTAAAAAATGGCGTAAAACAAAGAGGATTAAGGGACTTATTTTTGTATATTTTTTGAATTTTAACAAGAGCACTACAGTCATGAAAATGATTTGTAGTGCTCTTGTTGTATAATGAGCAAAAAGCGAAAAGTACAAATAATTGCCATTTTCTCTATTTATTATCATTACATATGTGAGCTTTTTTGTTACAAGCCTGTATGAATAACGGTTGAAGGAAAATCAGTATTTCGAGATAGCAATGTGTCGTGCATATATGAAATTTAATTTGTAATTGCGAAACAAGTTTGATAAACTAAAATTTAGGTGGTTTTAATGTTTTTTTGTAAATATGGATGACAGAGGAAAATGAATACTGAGAAAACAAATAAAAATGTTTAGTAAAGCAGTATAAAGACCAGGAGGTGAGGGACATATGGCACAAAGGACTGTATGTCTGTGTGATGGAAAATATATAGGAATAGAAACAATCTATACGGTTATCAATGGCCGACAGGTCAATATTCCAGAAAAGCTAAAAGAACTCCGAGCAAAGAGTCAGAATAGCGAATTGTTTTGTCCCTGTGGATGCGGGGCCAATCTGATTCTTGTGGCCGGAGATAAGAATCTTAGAGAGCAACATTTCAGATTGAAGGATGGAGCATTTAATCAAGAGTGCCATGTGATTACAGAGGGCAGGATTTCTGTTGATTCTAAGATCGTATTGAAATGTTGGCTTGATGACAAGTTAAAGGCAAATGATCTGGAAATGCGTGTTCCAATCCAGGCTATTGATGGCAGCAGTAGAAAATATGAATTCTCATTTTTATCCAGAGATAAGAAAGTAGCGTTAAGCTATTGCCATGAAAGGGTAAATTTATCTGATGAAAAGCTTGAAATACTGGAAGGCAACAGTCAGGGAATTCATATTATTTATGTTGTTGATGCTGAAAATGGCGGAAGTGATGGTCAGTATCCTGAAGGCCTTATGAAAGTTCAAAATAAGCAGAATTATTGTTTGCTTTTAGAGGTGGCAGATGCAGAGTACAGTGAAGCTATGATGAAGGCAATATTCTATGTCAAAGATATCGATGGGTTATGGCAGGAGGTCCTATTTGCAGACGGATACTTAAGTGAATTTTCAATTGATGATAATGGATGTGTGATATATGAAGGCGAGACACTTGAATCGAAACAGGCTAAGGCAGAGGCTGATTTCAAATATAAGCTTGAAAATGAAAAGGATAAACGAGTTAAAGAAGAAAAACGGCGGTCTGAAAATCTGAAGAAGCTTTTTGAAGAAGAGCAACGCAATCAGCAAGAACGGCAGATATTAAAGGAAGAAGCAGAGAAGGAACGCCGGCGCAAGGTGGCGGAAGTTGAAAAGCGAATAGCTGAGCTGGAAGAAAAACATCGTGTTGAAGAAGAAAAACGACAGGCTGAGATTCGCCAGCGTGAAGAGGATTTCAAACGTAATATGGAATCTGACTTTTCACAGCAGGAGACCCAAGTCAGGGATTCTGATGGTAATCGCTGGATTAAATGTGAGTTTTGCGGAAAGATCGCAAATGAGAATGAGTTTACATCCTATGGAGGTGCTGGTCATATAAATCTTGGAACTTGTACGGCTTGTAAGGCTAATAATCCTGCAGTGAAACAGAAAACAGATGAGAAAATGGCTAAAATAAAGATGAAATATGATCCTGATATCTGCCCAGCGTGCGGCGGAACATTAAGAGAAAAGAGTGGAAAATTCGGAAAGTTTATGGGATGCAGTAATTATCCAAAATGCAGGTATACCGGAATAATTCGCCCTGGGAAATAAGATAGAAAGGCAGATAAAGTATGATTAATACGATTGAATATTACGAAAAGAATGCAAAAAAGTTTGCTGAAGGAACCAGTTCCGTGGACTTCATGAAAACACAAAACAGATTCTTAACTAAATTGAAAAACGGATCTGCCATTTTAGATTTCGGCTGTGGCTCAGGAAGGGATACGAAATATTTCCTGGACCAGGGATTTCATGTGGAAGCAACGGATGGCTCAAAAGAACTTTGCAAACTGGCCAGCGAATATACAGGAATCAAAGTCAGACAACTTCTTTTCAATGAATTAGATGAAAAAAATGAATATGACGGCATCTGGGCATGTTCTTCCATTCTGCATTTGTCCAAGGAAGAACTGAAACCTGTACTGAACAGGATGAAAGACGCCCTGAAAGCGGACGGCATTATTTATACTTCCTTTAAATATGGGACATTTGAGGGAGAAAGAAACGGAAGATATTTTACAGATATGACGGAAGAATCCTTCGCGGATCTCATAAGCGGTATTGACGGATTGAAGATAGAAGAACAGTGGATCTCATCTGATGTACGCCCGGGAAGAGGAGAAGAAAAATGGCTGAATCTAATTCTCAGGAAGCAGTAAATATTGAAGAGGTGCAGATCGGATTAACTGACGTAATGACCGGAGATAAAAACAAGGGACGTTTCCTGGGGAAGCTTCTCGTTGTACAGGAATTGATGGAAGCCAACGAGTCACCGAACAAGTAGAAAGGAATGCACAAGATGATTGTTTATGACGGCACCAAAGCGGATTTTCTAAAGAGCGTAGAGCAGGATGCAATTGCAGCTGAAATAGAGGAAAATATCTACCAGAAGATGCATCGATCAACTGCAAGAAATGAATTCCGGTCGTGGGAAAATTCTTTGTTATATATGTATAAAGTATTGAATGATTCTGAGATACCTATAGATGCGGGAATCGCAATCGAATATAATATTCCGCAGACATCCAAGCGTGTTGATTTCTTGATATCCGGTTATGATTCATCAAATAAAGGAAATGTAGTTATTATAGAACTAAAGCAGTGGGATAAGATGGATGCGGTTCCCGGACTGGATGCCCTGGTTGAGACTTATACAGGGAATGCGGTTAGACGGGTAGTGCATCCTTCTTATCAGGCCTGGTCTTATTCTATGCTGATCAAGGATTATAATGAAGCGGTTCAAAGCAAAGATATCCTTCTTTCTCCATGCTCCTATTTGCATAATTACAGGAGACAGGAGAATGATCCCTTGGATGAATCCCAGTATGAAACTTATCTGGAAGAGGCACCTGCGTTTACCAGGGGTGAAGTAGAGAAGTTAAGAGATTTCATTAAGAAATCAATCAGTCAGGGCGATCAGAAAGAATTACTTTATCAGATTGAAAATGGAAGAATCAGACCGTCAAAATCATTGCAGGATTCTCTGGCAGCAATGTTAAAGGGAAACAAAGAGTTCATTATGATCGATGAACAGAAGATTGCGTATGAAGAAATTATGAGTATATCAAAACAATCACAAAGAGATGGTAAAAAACGAGTAGTGATTGTAAAAGGTGGTCCCGGAACAGGAAAAACGGTAGTTGCCATTAATCTTTTGGCAGATCTGACAGCAGAGGAACAATTCTGTCAGTATGTTTCTAAAAATAGCGCGCCACGCAGTGTATATCAGAAGAAGTTGAAAGGTGAAGTCCGAAAGAGCAGCGTAGATAATATGTTCAAGGGGTCTGGCATTTATACGGAAGCGCCGTTAAATGGAGTCGATACCATTTTAGTCGACGAAGCACACAGACTAAATGAAAAATCAGGGATGTTCCAGAACCTGGGCGAGAATCAGATTAAAGAAATTATTCAAGCTGCCAAGTCCAGTGTCTTTTTTATTGATGAAAGCCAGCGGGTCACAATTAAAGATATTGGAAGTATTGATGAAATTGAACATTGGGCAAAAAAACAGGGAGCACAGATTTATTACCAGGAATTGATTTCTCAGTTCCGCTGTAATGGTTCCGATGGATATCTGGCTTGGCTTGATGATGTATTGGATATCAGGCAGACAGCCAATTTTGATATGAAGGATATTGATTATGATATTAGAATAATGGATACGCCGCAGGAGATGCAGCATTTAATCATGGAACGGAATTGCAATAGAAATCGTTCCCGGATATTGGCAGGTTATTGCTGGAACTGGCTTAAGCAGGGAAAAAATGATTCCACAGTACATGACATTAAAATCAAAGATTTTGAAATGAGCTGGAATCTGGGAAATTCAACTACATTTGCCATTGATGAAAGTTCTGTTCATGAAGCAGGCTGTATTCATACCTCACAAGGCTTGGAATTTGATTATGTGGGTGTTATTATAGGAGAAGATTTAAGATATGAAAACGGAAGAATCATCACTGATTTTACAAAGAGAGCTTCCACTGATCAATCCTTAAAAGGAATCAAATCCATGTATAAAAAAGATCCAGAGAAAGCAAATGAAATAGCTGATGAAGTTATAAAAAACACATATCGGACACTTATGACAAGGGGAATGAAAGGATGCTATGTTTACTGCGTAGACTCTAAGCTTGCAGATTATCTGAGAGAAAGGCTATAGTATGGGGAAAACTGTTTAAATCACCAAAAAAGGAGTGAAACCATGCACAGAAAAAACATATCAACAACCACAAAATGGTGCCTGACCAGTATCCCGTTACTGTTTTTTATAGGCTCAATTTTCCACTTTCTATTCGAGCTGTCTGGAGATTCACCGATTGTAGGAGCGTTTTCAGCAGTTAATGAAAGCGTCTGGGAGCACCAGAAGATGTTGCTGCTTCCTGTGACAGGCTGGTGGGTCATCATCTACTTTTTCAAAAGGACCAGACATCAGATAGACACACGAAAATGGTTCGCCGGATTAGCAGCCTCATTGATTTTTTCTGTATTAACGATACCGTTGGCTCATTATTTTTACACGGAAGCCTTTGGGGTGGGATTTCTGATCGTGGATATATTGATACTACTTTTGGCTGTCGCTGTCGGGCAGTGTATCGGGATCCATGTTTACAAGCATTCGAAAGGCATCCCTCTTTATGCTTCCCTTATAGTGGTCCTGTTGATTTTTTTTATATTCATTCTTTTTACCTTTTATCCCCCACAACTGCCCTGGTTCAGGGATAGTCTGACTGGACAATATGGTATATAATGAAGAATGATAAAAGCTGAGTAACTGTTCAGAACCCCTGTTCCGCGAGATGTTTTTATGCTGGTTTTGCATGAAAACTCGAGTTCTGCATGCGCAAAATTGCTGGTTCTGCAATTTTTGTGCATCATATGTGACTATGAAGGACATAGTCCTGAATAGTTACAAAGCTGAAATGTAATGGAGATAAAAAATGGAACAGAATAATCACACCTATATCGCGATCGATCTCAAATCATTCTATGCCTCCGTCGAATGTCTGGAGCGGGGTCTTGACCCGCTGACCACAAATCTCGTGGTTGCAGATGCAAGCCGGACGGAAAAAACCATCTGCCTTGCAGTATCCCCGTCATTAAAAACCATTGGGATTTCAGGAAGAGCAAGGCTCTTCGAGGTGGTACAGAAAGTGAAAGAAGCGAATGCAGTCAGGAGCCGGAAAGCACCGAATCATTCCTTTACCGGCTCTTCTTATAATGATACGGAATTGAGAAAATCACCGGAACTGTCGCTGGATTACATTGCAGCACCGCCGAGAATGGCGAAATATATGGAATACAGTACACGGATCTACAACATCTATCTGAAGTATGTGGCACCGGAGGATATCCACGTCTATTCCATCGACGAGGTGTTTATGGATGTGACACAATATCTGCAGACGGCGAATTGTTCGGCAAAAGAATTTGCAGCGAAGATGATACGCGAGGTCTATCAGACGATTGGAATCACCGCTACAGCGGGAATAGGCACAAATCTCTACCTTTGCAAAATAGCCATGGATATCGTGGCGAAACACATACCTGCAGACAAAGACGGAGTGAGAATTGCCGAGCTGGATGAAATGTCATACAGGCGGATTCTTTGGACCCATAAACCACTGACGGATTTCTGGCGGGTCGGAAGAGGGTATGCAAAGAAACTGGAAGAGAACGGGATGTTCACCATGGGTGATGTGGCAAGGTGTTCCGTTGGAAAGAAGAATGAGTATCATAATGAGGATCTGCTTTACAGGTTATTTGGAATCAATGCAGAGCTTCTAATCGACCATGCGTGGGGCTGGGAACCATGCACCATAGCAGATGTGAAGGCATATAAGCCAGCCACAAACAGTCTTGGCTCGGGCCAGGTCCTGCAGTGTCCCTACCGATATGAAAAGGCCAGGCTGATCGTCCGTGAAATGACGGACCTACTGGTACTTGATCTGGTGGACAAGGGACTTGTGACAGACCAGATGGTTCTGACAGTAGGCTATGACATTGAAAATCTAAGCAATCCGGAGATCAGGAAGAGCTATCACGGACCGGTAACGACAGACCACTACGGACGTCAGGTTCCAAAGCACGCACATGGAACAGCAAACCTGGATCGCCAGACATCTTCCACAAAGCTGATCATGGATGCGGTCATGGATCTGTATACCCGGATTGTGGATGAGCGACTCCTGGTCAGAAGAATAAACATTACGGCAAATCATGTCGTGAATGAAGGCGCTGCAGTGCAGAAGAAGTCTTTTGAACAGCTAGATCTGTTCACGGACTATGAAGCCTTGCAGAGGCAAAAAGAAGAAGAGGATGCGAAGCTGCAAAGGGAAAAGAAGATGCAGCTTGCGATCCTTGATATTAAGAAAAAATACGGAAAGAATGCGATACTGAAGGGCACGAACCTTGAGGAAGGTGCCATGACAGTGGAAAGAAACAAGCAGATCGGAGGCCATAAGGCATAGATATGTAACGATTCGTGTGCATCATATGTGACTGTGAAGGACATTGTATTGAACCATTACAGGAGAAATGGCATACCTATAAATTTGTGAAAGGAACCAGGAAATGACCGGAGATCATAAAGGCAGACATCCCTATGAGGACATCATTCACTTGCAGCACCATGTATCAGGCAACCGCATGCAGATGTCTGTGCACGACCGTGCCGCTCAATTTTCACCGTTTGCAGCCCTGACAGGCTTTGATGGAGCAATTAAAGAAACCGCCAGGCTGACGGACCAGAGGATTGAACTGGATGAAACTGCAAAAGCTATATTGGATGAAAAACTGAGGATCATACAGGAGCAGTCAGGCAGGCAGCTTGAGGTTGAGATTTTGTATTTCCAGCCGGATGAATCGAAGCAAGGCGGGGCTTATATCTCTGCGAAGGGCATCGTGAAGAAGATCGATGCATATGGACGAATCGTGGCCATGCTGGACGGGACAAGGATACCCATAGAAGAGATTGTGGATATTACAGATATTTCAGGTGAAATGTTTCAAGCTGTTGATGGGTTTGCTGAGTGAAATAAAACAGAAAAATCAAATCAGCCTTAGCGAAGCTGTGGCAATCATTGATATGGCAAATCAGAAGGCATCAGGCAGAATGGGCCTGATAGGAAAGAAGGGAATTAAATGGTAAAAGCAATCGTAAGAGATGAATTGTTTCTCGGACAAAAGTCTGAACCTGCAACAAAAGCAGATGCGGCAGTCATTGAGGATCTGATCGATACCTTAAAGGCGAATGCAGAGCATTGCGTTGGAATGGCAGCAAATATGATAGGTGTGAAAAAAAGAATCATCGTATTCAGCGTTGGGATCGGCATTGTTCCCATGGTGAACCCTGTTATCAAAAAAAGGCTGAAGCCTTATGAAACCGAGGAGGGATGCCTGTCGCTGACCGGGGTCCGCAAGACAACAAGATATGAGACCATAGAAGTTGAATACGAAGACCAGAATTTCAGGAAACAGAAGCAGATGTTTCAAGGATGGACAGCGCAGATCATACAGCATGAGGTGGATCATCTGGAGGGGATTATTATTTAGGCTGAGCTGGCATCGGAGCCTGCCAGTTAACCCATAATCAGGCATATCGAAATTTCGACAGGCAGACTCAGTATCGACAAGTCCGCCATCGAAATATTTGAAGTTATTCAGCGTGATAAATCCAGCATTCCCCCAGAAACCCTATGAAAGCTGGAGAACTTTCTGTAGCAGAATGCTGACGGCTGCGATTGCAATCCAGCAGCAGAAGCCCATTATGATCGGTTTTCCGCCCTTTTTGACCAGCTTTATGATATCCGTATTCAGCCCAATTGCACTCATTGCCATTATAATAAAGAACTTGCTTAACTGTTTTAGAAATGCAAAGCCGCTTTCGGCAGCAGCCAAGGATGCGCCAGAGCAGAAGCTTGTTATGATAGTGGTAATGACGGAAGCCAGAACGAAATAGAAGATGAACATCGGGAATATATTTTTTATGGATACTTTATTCGGGCTGTCCAGATGCGTTTTCTTTTCGCTTCTGATCCGGATAAAGGAAAGGACCAGAGTGATCGGTATGATTGCCAGCGTTCTTGTCAGTTTGACAATTGTCGCATATGCCAGTACGGCTCCGTCTGTACCGTGGAGGGTATCCCATGTGGACGCGGCAGCGGTTACAGATGAGGTATCGTTAATTGCAGTGCCGGCAAACAGGCCGAAACCGGAATCGGAAAGGCCGAGTATGGAACCTAATGTCGGGAATATGACGGCAGCGATTACATTAAACAAGAAGATGACAGAAATCGATTGGGCAATTTCCTCATCATCTGCGTCAATGACAGGTGCAGTAGCAGCAATGGCAGAACCTCCGCAGATCGATGATCCCACGCCAATCAGCGTGGAGGTCTTAGCAGGTACTTTTAATGCCTTATGCATGATATACGCCACGATCAGGGAAACAGAGATGGTGGAAAGGATGATGGGAAGGGATGCAAGGCCTACCTTTCCTAACGTCGTCAGATTCAGCCCAAATCCCAACAAGATGACTGCATATTGCAGTATTTTTTTTGAAGTAAATGCGATTCCTTCCGATATGCCGGATCTGTCTTTTATGATAACAGCCAGGATCATTCCGGCCATAATTCCTATGACGGGGGCGCCGATAATTTCCAGTTCGGCAACAGAATTTACGAGAATCCATGCAAATAGCGAAATGACAAGGCACAGCAGGATCCCTTTTCCTTTGTTCTTTAAAAAATTCATTTTATTATCCTCCTTTTTTTGTTAATACTTTCTCGGAATCTCTAGCCCTTATTCTATAAGGGGTTCAACTCCTTTATTTTTAAAATCACCCACTTTTTCACCGAAAAAACTTGACAAATAGCCAAAAATTTGCGGCGAAGCCAATTGATTATATTAATTTATTTCAATTGGAGGCGATTTTAATGTTACCTATTATTTCCGGCGGTCATCCCGCCTACCAGGATACTTTCATATCTCAGTTTTCGATTTATTATCCTGATCCCTTTGTCCTGTCAAAACAGACTTGGAATACTATTATTGAATTCTGGCAATTGGATTTATCTCTTACTGACACTATGATGCAGGACTATTATTCTAAGTTTGGTCCCGCTCCAAGAACTCCCTCTTGCATGCTTCGTTCCTATCTTTTATCACTAAAGCTAAAGGTAACTTCTATTACCGTTTGGGTTTCTATGTTGAAAGAGTGTCCTTTGTATGCCATTTTAAGTGGTTTTCCTGTAAAGGATACTCCTGGAATCGGTACTTTCTATGACTTTTTTGACCGTATGTGGCTTTCTGATTCTAATAATCTTTCTCCAAATGAAAGGTTTGTGAAACC
>NZ_FMKA01000047.1 GCF_900096945.1 Anaerobium acetethylicum
TACCTCTATTTTACCACTTGCGGAGAGAAAATTTATATAAATGAAGCAATAAAACCCAGTAAAATCAATGGGTTGCGGCGTTTATCAAACGCCTAAACAATTAATTTATAAGGAGAAAGAAAAATGGCTAAGGATAAAAAATTAGTAGAAGCAATCACGTCCATGGAAACTGATTTTGCGCAGTGGTACACGGATGTTGTAAGGAAAGCAGAGCTTATCGAGTATTCAAGCGTAAGAGGATGCGTGATTTTAAGGCCTAACGGATATGCAATCTGGGAAAACATCCAGAAGGAACTGGACAGGAGATTCAAGGAAACAGGCGTAGAAAACGTATACATGCCTATGTTCATCCCTGAAAGCCTTCTGCAGAAGGAAAAAGACCATGTTGAGGGATTTGCACCTGAAGTTGCATGGGTAACACATGGCGGACTTGAACCGCTTCAGGAAAGACTCTGCGTAAGGCCTACGTCAGAAACTCTCTTCTGCGACTTATACTCAAACATCGTTCAGTCATACAGAGATCTTCCAAAATTATACAACCAGTGGTGCTCAGTTGTACGTTGGGAAAAGACTACAAGACCGTTCCTCCGTTCAATGGAATTTTTATGGCAGGAAGGCCATACCTGCCATGCAACAGCAGAAGAGGCAGAGGAAAGAACCGTACAGATGCTGGACGTTTATGCGGATTTCTGCGAACAGATCCTTGCAATCCCTATGATCAAGGGAAGAAAGACAGACAAGGAAAAATTTGCAGGCGCGCATTCCACCTATACGATTGAAGCCCTCATGCATGACGGAAAGGCCCTCCAGTCAGGAACAAGCCACAACTTCGGAGACGGATTTGCACAGGCATTCGGAATCCAGTATACAGACAAGCAGAACAAGCTTCAGTATGCACACCAGACTTCATGGGGAATGTCCACAAGAATCATCGGTGCCGTAATCATGGTGCATGGAGATGAGAGCGGACTCGTCCTGCCTCCAAGAATCGCGCCTGTACAGGTTATGATCATCCCGATTGCACAGCATAAGGAAGGCGTTCTGGACAAGGCGTTCGAATTAAAGGACAGGCTTTCAGGCTTCCGCGTGAAGGTTGACGATTCAGACAAGAGTCCGGGATGGAAGTTCAGCGAGCAGGAAATGCGCGGAATTCCAGTAAGGATCGAAATCGGACCAAAAGACATCGAAGCAAACCAGGCAGTGATCGTACGTCGTGACACAAGAGAAAAGACAGTAGTGTCTCTTGACGAGCTGGAAACAAAACTTGCTGAAATCCTTGATACCATGCAGTCAGAAATGCTTGAACGCGCAAGGACACACAGGGATACCCATACATGTGAAGCAAAAACTTATGAGGAATTCAAAACTGCAATCAAGGAAAAACCAGGATTTGTCAAAGCAATGTGGTGCGGTGACAGGGAATGTGAAGAAAAAATCAAGGAAGACACGACAGCAACATCACGCTGCATGCCTTTCGAGCAGGAGCAGATTGCGGATACATGCATATGCTGTGGAAAACCTGCAAAAACTATGGTATATTGGGGAAAAGCGTACTAAAAAACGGTTCCCATGTGGATAAAACAAAGAATTACGGGGCGGCGCTTTATGCGCCGCCTGTATATTTATGTAAAAATGTTAAGGGAGGGTCCCTATATGGACGACTGGAAGATCGTGCTTCCTGAAAAAGTGAAGATTATAATAGACAGACTCCAGAACCGGGGCTATGAGGCATATGCCGTAGGGGGGTGCGTCAGGGACAGCATCCTTGGCAGGATTCCGGACGACTGGGATATAACCACTTCCGCCACACCTTTCCAGGTGAAAGAGATTTTTCCAAGGACCATAGATACCGGCATACAGCATGGCACGGTCACGGTCATGATGCACAAAGAGGGCTTCGAGGTCACCACCTACCGCATAGACGGCGAATACCAGGACAACAGACGCCCAAGCGAGGTTCATTTTACGCCTGATCTGAGCGAGGATCTGAGGCGCCGCGACTTCACCATAAATGCCATGGCCTACAATGACCGTGAAGGGATCGTGGACAGGTTCGGAGGCGTCGAAGACATAAGGAATAAGGTGATCAGGTGCGTCGGAGTGCCGAGGGAACGTTTCGGGGAAGATGCGCTGCGGATCCTGAGGGCTGTCCGCTTTTCGGCTCAGCTTGGATTTGGCATAGATGCGGGAACAAGAGAGGCGATCTGCGAGCTTGCGCCGAATCTGGCGTCAATCAGTGCAGAGAGGATACAGGCAGAGCTTGTGAAGCTGCTGGTGTCCGACAATCCATACCAGCTGGAGACGGCATATGAAACAGGGATAACGAAAATCATCCTTCCTGAGCTCGACCGCATGATGGAGACTGTCCAGTCCACCCCCCACCACTGTTACAGCGTGGGCGTGCATGCGCTGCATTCCCTCGAACACATAGAGGCGGACAAGGTGCTGAGGCTTGCAATGCTTCTTCATGATGTGGCAAAGCCAAGGACAGAGACCATTGACGAGGCAGGAAGGACTCATTATTACAGGCATGCCGAAGAGGGTGCCGTAATGACAAAAAATATCCTGAAACGACTGAGGTTCGACAACGATACGATGGATAAGGTCACAAGGCTCGTAAGGTGGCATGACTACAAGATTGAGCCGACACCAAAGGCTGTCAGGAACAGCATCTTTAAAATCGGGGAAGATATTTTTGAAAGCTTTCTCAAGGTAAGGCGGGCCGCCATCCTGTCGCAGAGCGAGTACAAAAGGGAAGAGAAGCTTGCGATGCTTGCTGAAATAACACAGATCTATAAGGAAATCATGGATTCAAGGGAGTGCGTTTCCCTGAAGACTCTCGCAGTCACCGGAAAGGATATTATCCGGGAGGGAGTCAGGCCAGGCAGGGGAATCGGAGAAATTCTGGACAGGCTGCTGGAGATTGTCCTTGAAAATCCGGAATTCAACGATAAGGACTATCTGCTGGGAGAAGTGAGGAAAATCATATCCGGCGAGGAGAATTCCTGATAGTTAGTTATAAACCTTAAGAGAACAGAGGGTTACTGTTCTCTTAAGGTTTATTTTTTGGCAAAACTGGTATATAATACTTGTTATAAACTGAGACGAGCGATGGAGTGCCCCGTCCTGATAAGCCAGATCCGGCTTGTGACAGCAGCATAAAACCGCTTCAGGAGAATACAGTTTTACATCTGTATAAAACCGCTTCAGGAAAATACAGTTTTACATCTGTATAAATATAAGAAATCAGGGAGGTAAATGATGGATTACAAGAAAATTTATGAAGAATGGCTGGCAAATCCGTATTTTGATGAGGATACAAAGGAAGAGCTCAGAAGCATTGCGGGGGATGAGAAGGAAATAGAGGAACGCTTTTATGCCGATTTAGAGTTCGGTACGGCAGGGCTCAGGGGAATTATCGGTGCCGGAATAAACAGGATGAATATTTATACGGTCCGTAAGGCGACCCAGGGACTTGCAAACTATATAGCAAAGGTGAACGGACAGGGGAGAGGCGTTGCAATTGCCTATGATTCAAGAAGAATGTCACCGGAATTTGCTGATGAAACGGCTCTCTGCCTGAATGCAAACGGCATCAAGGCATATGTTTTCGAAAGCCTCAGGCCAACGCCTGAACTCTCCTATGCGGTGCGCAAGTTGGGATGCATCGCAGGAATCAACATCACAGCAAGCCATAATCCGCCGGAATACAACGGATACAAGGTTTACTGGGAAGATGGTGCACAGATCACGCCTCCTCATGACGGCGGGATCATGGACGAAGTCAAAAAGGTTACGGATCTTGCTACAGTAAAGACCATGGACAAGGAAAAGGCAGTTGCAGAAGGACTCTATACTGTAATCGGACAGGATATCGACGACCCGTACATCGAAGAGCTGAAGAAGCAGGTGCTTCACTGGGACAGCATCAAAGAAGCCCAGAAAGACCTGAAAATCGTATATACGCCTCTGCACGGAACAGGAAACATCCCTGTAAGAAGAGTGCTTGAGGAACTTGGGTTTGAAAACGTATATGTTGTAAAAGAACAGGAACTTCCTGACGGCGAATTCCCGACAGTCAGCTATCCGAATCCGGAAGACGCTGCGGCATTCAAGCTTGCCCTTGAACTTGCAAAGGAAAAGGATGCGGATCTCGTTCTGGCAACAGACCCTGATGCCGACAGACTGGGCGTTTATGTGAAAGACGCCGCGACAGGAGAATATATCACCCTTACAGGAAACATGTCGGGATGCCTGCTCGCCCATTACGAAATCGGCCAGAGGAAGGCGCTGAAAGGCCTTCCAGAGGATGGAGCGCTTATTAAGACCATCGTTACATCAAATATGGCAGACGCTATTGCAAAAGCCTATGGCGTAAAACTGATCGAGGTCCTCACAGGATTCAAATTCATCGGCCAGCAGATCCTGGGCTTTGAAAACAGCGGAAAAGGAACCTACCTGTTTGGATTTGAAGAAAGCTACGGCTGCCTCATCGGAACCTATGCGAGGGATAAGGATGCAATCGTAGCCACAATGGCCCTCTGTGAAGCGGCTGCCTACTATAAGACAAAAGGCATGAGCCTCTGGGATGCAATGGTCGAGATGTATGAAATCTATGGCTATTACAAAGATGATGTAAAATCAATTACGTTAAAGGGTATAGAAGGTCTTGGAAAAATCGCCTCGATTCTTGAAACTCTGAGAAAAGACACACCAAAGACGATCGGCGGATATGAAGTCCTTTCTGCAAGGGATTATAAGCTGGATGTGATCAAGGACATGAAGACCGGCGAGACAAAGCCTACAGGCCTTCCTTCCTCAAACGTGCTGTATTACGACCTGAATGATGACGCATGGGTATGCGTAAGGCCTTCAGGAACGGAACCAAAGGTTAAATTCTATTACGGCATAAAAGGAACTTCCCTTGAAGATGCAAATGAAAAATCAGCAGCACTTGGCGAGAGCGTAGTAAAAATGATCGAGGCAATGCTTTAAGTCTATGTTAACCAGGCTTTTAAGGGAGGAGGGGGAGCAGCGGGGTCTCTATGCGGAGATCCTTCTGTTCTGAAAATCATGAAAAAGAAGAAATATTCCTATGAAGATCTGTTAGAAATTGTTCAGACCCTTCGCGGCGTGAACGGTTGCCCCTGGGACAGGGAACAGACCCATGAAAGCCTCAAAACCTGCCTGATAGAAGAATGCTATGAAGTGATTGAAGCCATAGACAACAGGGATGACGAAAACCTCTGCGAAGAGCTGGGAGACGTCCTTCTCCAGGTCGTGATGCACAGCCAGATCGCATCGGAAGGCGAAAGGTTCGGCATGGATGAGGTCATTGACGGAATCAGCAGGAAGCTGGTCAGAAGGCATCCTCATGTGTTTGGCGAAAAGAAGGCTGCAGATGCCGGAGAAGTGCTGAAAAACTGGGATGAAATAAAAAGACTGGAAAAGATTTCACTCAACAGGCCTGAAAAACCAGGCGAACTTTCAGGCGTTCCCAAGGCGTTTCCGTCTGTAATCAGAGCCCAGAAAATCCAGAAAAAGGCGGAGAAAACCTACAAATTCCATAGCACATCAGAGGAAAATATAACCAGAATTGAGGGTCTTGCATCGGAGCTTAAACAGCAGGCAGGGGAGATGACGCCCCATGAACTGGAAAAAGCAATTGGAGAAATCCTGTTTGAATCAATAAATCTGGCAAAAAACTTAGGCGTAAATGCTGAAAATTCCTTGACAAATGTAACGGAAACGTTTATAAATAAACTTGAAAGCACTAGCATCTAGAACTTAACGGAAGCAAGGGATTTCTCATATTTATAGCAGATTTTGATTCAGAAAAATGTGACCATATATTTACTGAAAGCAAAATTATCAACATGAAGAAAATTAGAGGAGGAGTTATCCATGAACAAAGCAGAATTAGTTGCAGCTATCGCTGACAGAACAGAATTATCAAAGAAAGATTCAGAAAAAGCATTAAAAGCATTTATCGATGTTATTGCAGAAGAATTAGCAAAAGGTGAAAAAATCCAGCTAGTTGGTTTCGGAACTTTCGAAGTTTCTGAAAGAGCAGCAAGAGAAGGAAGAAATCCTCAGAGCGGCGAACCAATGAACATTCCAGCTTCTAAAGCACCTAAATTTAAAGCAGGAAAAGCATTAAAAGATATGATCAACGCATAATAAGCGAAGAACAGAGTAGAGAACCTAAGCGGTTCTCTATTTTTTTAAAAATCATAAAAAGAAGCCCACAAATAAAGACAGGAGTGGTATAATGAGACTTGATAAGTTTTTAAAGGTTTCAAGGCTGATAAAGCGCAGAACCGTAGCAAACGAGGCATGCGATGCCGGAAGGGTCCTTGTGAACGACAAGGTAGCGAAAGCATCCGTAAACGTCAAAGCAGGAGATATAATCGAGATCCAGTTCGGAACGAAGGCTGTGAGGGTTGAAGTTCTTGACGTGCAGGAAACGGTCAGAAAAGATGAAGCCAAGGAACTGTATAAATATCTGTAAGAGGTGCTGGCATGGAGAAAAGGCGGAGAAATAAGAGAAGATGGAGCAACAGGAGCAATAGGGATAATAAACTGGGCATGGTATCAATCGGTGCGGTTCTTATCATGGTGCTTATTGTCGTCGCCGTAAACTGCCTCAGGCTCCATGACAAAAATCTTGAATATTCCCACAAGGAAAAGGTCCTTCAGGAGCAGATTGCAGAAGAGCAGAAGCGAACGGAAGAGATCCAGGAACTTGAGAAATATGTGAAGACAAAGAAATATATAGAAGAGGTTGCCAAAGAAAAGCTTGGCCTCGTTTACGAGGACGAGATCATCTTTAAGGCGGCCGATTAGTCTTTTAAGCCGTTTTTGGAAGCCTTCGGACTTCGGGAAACGGCTTTTGACTATTACAGAGAAAATGCCGAAAAAAGCGGCTGAAAAAATGTTGGAAATAATGTGTGAAAATTATTGACAAGAACCGGTAAAATAGATATAATGTAATTCGTCAGTTGCGGCGGAATAGCTCAGTTGGCTAGAGCACACGGTTCATACCCGTGGTGTCATGGGTTCAAATCCCTTTTCCGCTACTAAAATAATAAAAACAAAAATCCTTTCCACGAATGATGGAGAGGATTTTTGTTTTCTCTGAAAATGAGAGCATCTGCTTGCAATTTTTCGACTATTCCATTATATTTAACATATAAAGGGATTTTACCGCTTGAAAACAAAGTGGAAGAGACAGATGTTCCGATTTGCCTGAAAAAACAGACGCAAAGCTGACAGAATATGGATGGAGCAGTTATGGTTAATAAAGTTTTAAGCTATATAAGAGAATTCGGGCTGCTGGAAGCTGGAGACAGAGTTGTGACGGGCGTTTCGGGAGGAGCCGATTCGGTGTGCCTCCTTTTTATGCTCCTTGAAATCAGCAGGAAGATCCCGATTGAGATTTTTGTCGTGCATGTGGAACATGGCATGAGGGGCGATGAATCGTTAGAGGACGCAAAGTTTGTAGAGACCCTCTGCAGCGAGAATGGAATCGGATACAGGCTGTTTTCAGTCAATATCAATGAAACATCGAAGAAGGAAAAGATATCTCTGGAAGAGGCAGGACGGATTGCCAGATATGATGCATTCAGCCAGATCGTTTCTGAATGGGGAGGCAGCAGGATCGCCGTTGCCCATAACCGGAACGACAATGCGGAGACGGTGCTTCTTAATCTGTTTCGGGGTACAGGGGTAAAAGGCCTCTGCGGAATTCCGCCAAAGCGCGGCAATATCATAAGGCCTCTGCTCTGCCTTACAAGGGCAGAGATCGAAGCGTATCTGAGCGAACGGAAGATATCCTACCGCTCGGACTATACCAATTTTGAAGACGATTATACGAGGAACAAGATACGGCTGAACATTCTTCCCTATGTGGAGGAGACCATCAACAGCAGGGCTCTGGATCATATTTCGGAGGCTTCGAAATACCTCAGGCAGGCAGAAGAGTTTATTGAAAAAAACGCATTGGCAGCATATGACCGGTGTGTGGTGGAAGAACCGTCGGGAAATGTTATTATGCTTGAGGCTTTTGAACAACAGGAAACCATCATACAGGAATATATCATGCGGATGAGTATTGAAAAAGTGCTGAACAGGCTTAAGAATATTTCGGGAAGAAACATCGAGGATGTGCTCGGACTGAAAGGCCGGCAGGTAGGCAGATATGTAACTCTTCCGGACGGACTGATAGCAAGGCGGGGATACAACGAAATTTTCATCGAAAAAAAACCGGAAGGCCTCCCGCAAGCCAGACATGGCCGGCAGAAAGCGGCTGGGGAACGTGTCCCGGAAGTGCAGATTGAGGTTTTGGTACCGGGGACATGCAGGTGTGAAAGCCTGGGAATGGATATTGAATTTTCCCTGATAACAAGGGCGGAAAATCAACAAATTCCGGAAAAAACATATACGAAATGGTTCGATTATGATAAAATTAAATTTAATTTGCAGTTAAGAACCAGAAAAAGCGGAGATTATATCCAGGTCAATTCCGTTGGTGCAAGAAAAAAGCTTAAGGCATATTTGATCGATGAAAAGATACCGGCCGAAGAGCGGGACAGGATTCTGCTTCTTGCGGACGGAAGCCATATCCTATGGGTATTTGGCCATCGGATAAGTGAAGCATATAAAGTCACGGAAGAGACGAAGCGGATTTTAATTGTAAGAATAAATGGAGGTAAGGAAAATGTCTGATAACATTAAAGTGTTGGTGACGGAAGAGGAAGTTGACAGAAAAATAGAGGAAATCGGAAGGAAGATAAGCGAGGACTACGCAGGAAAGGAAGTGCACCTGATCTGTGTGCTGAAGGGCGGCGTATTCTTCATGTGCGAACTTGCGAAAAGGATTACGGTTCCCGTATCCATGGATTTCATGTCCATATCCAGTTATGGAAATGCAACCGAGTCGAGCGGCGTGGTCAGGATCACAAAAGATCTGGACGATTCCCTGGAAGGCAAGGAAGTAATTATTGTTGAAGATATCATTGATTCAGGAAGGACTCTCAGCTATCTGGTAGACATACTTCAGAAGAGGAATCCGAAAAGCATCACTCTCTGCACGCTTCTGGACAAGCCGGAGCGCAGGGTCGTGGAAGTGGATGTCCAGTATGTCGGATTCTGTATCCCGGATGAATTTGTTGTCGGATATGGTCTTGATTACCAGCAGAAGTACAGAAACCTTCCATACATCGGAGTGGTGCAGTAAAGCAGCAGCGGGCGAGACGAAAAGCAGGACAAAAAAACAGACAAAAGGGAGGCGGACATTATGAATAAGCGTTTTAAGGGGTTAGGATTCTACCTTGTATTAATCGCGGTTGTGCTGTTTATCTCAACACTCTTCAACAGAGATGCGATGAATGCCGATACGGACTACAGCTACAAGGAATTTGTAAACGCCCTTGAGGACAAGCAGATAACAAAGGTGGAGATCAGGCAGAATGAAGAGGTTCCTACAGGTGAACTTATGATAACCCTGAAGGATGAAACAGCCAAGATTCTGTACATTTCGGACGTTAACAATGTGATTACGCTTATGGAAGACTATGATGTGGAAACCGTCATAACGGACGTGCGAAGGGACAGCGTGATCATGACGACCGTTATCCCGTGCCTGATCACCCTTGTAGCTGCGTTTTTCATATTTACTCTTATGAATAATCAGGCAGCAGGCGGAAGCAGTGGAAACAAGGTGATGAATTTCGGCAAGAGCAGGGCAAAAATGACGACCGGCGAAAATAAGAAGGTGACCTTTAAAAATGTAGCAGGCCTCGATGAAGAGAAGGAAGAACTTGAAGAAATCGTTGATTTCCTCAAGTCGCCAAAGAAATACACACAGGTGGGAGCAAGAATCCCGAAGGGCGTTCTTCTGGTGGGACCTCCGGGAACAGGAAAGACTCTTCTTGCGAAGGCAGTTGCAGGTGAAGCGGGAGTTCCGTTCTTCAGCATTTCTGGTTCTGATTTTGTTGAAATGTTCGTAGGTGTGGGTGCTTCCCGTGTCAGGGATCTTTTTGAGGATGCCAAGAAAAATGCTCCATGCATCATTTTCATCGATGAAATCGATGCCGTAGCCAGAAGAAGGGGAACCGGACTCGGCGGAGGACATGATGAAAGGGAGCAGACGCTCAATCAGCTTCTTGTTGAAATGGATGGTTTCGGAGTGAACGAAGGCATTATTGTCATGGCGGCAACAAACCGTGTCGATATACTGGATCCGGCTATCTTAAGACCGGGACGTTTTGACAGGAAGGTCGGCGTAGGAAGGCCGGATGTGAAGGGACGTGAGGAGATCCTCAAGGTCCATGCAAAAGGAAAGCCTCTCGGCGACGATGTTGATCTTAAGAAGGTTGCCCAGACCACGGCCGGATTTACCGGAGCAGATCTGGAAAACCTCCTGAATGAAGCTGCAATCTATGCGGCAAAAGAAAACAGGATATTCATCCAGCAGTCCGATATAGACAAGTCATTCGTAAAAGTCGGCATCGGAGCTGAAAAGAGAAGCAGGGTAATTTCGGATAAAGAAAAACGAATTACAGCCTACCATGAGGCAGGACATGCGATGCTGTTCCATGTTCTTCCTGATGTAGGGCCTATCTATACGATCTCAATCATTCCTACGGGAATGGGCGCAGCCGGCTATACAATGCCGCTTCCGGAAAAGGATGAGATGTTCAATACAAGAGGCAGGATGCTGCAGGATATCATCGTGTCATTAGGCGGAAGGGTAGCCGAAGAGCTTGTATTCGATGATATCACAACAGGGGCATCCCAGGACATCAAGCAGGCAACCAGCATTGCAAGGGCAATGGTGACCCAGTACGGAATGTCTGATGCAGTAGGCCTAATCAGCTACGGCGGAGACGAAGATGAAGTATTTTTAGGCAGAGACCTTGCACATACGAGAAGCTATGGCGAATCGATAGCAACCGTTATCGACAGCGAAGTCAAGCGTATTGTAGATGAATGCCATAAGAAAGCAACAGACATCATCAAAGAAAACGAAGAAGCGCTTCATAAGTGCGCGGCACTCCTCCTGGAGAAAGAAAAAATCGGAAGAGAAGAATTCGAATCCATATTTGAGACGGTACAGCAGGCATAGTAGGAACACAATAATCTGGCCGGGGCGAGCTGAAAGTGCAAAAAAAATATGCAATAGTGCAAAAAGCACAAAATAACGCTCAAAAACAGTTCAAGTTTGTGCACACTTATTGGTATACAAGTGCTATAATAACAAATGTAAAACCCCCCCCCCAATACATTATATAGTTTTTGCTACACCCCATAAGAAAAGAAATACCTTCTCCTAAAAAAGACAGCACATCGTGAGGCTGTCTTTTTTACTATCCACCAAATGGGAAAAGATGGAAAAATATCTTTATATGGTGGTTGTATAATTATATGAATTATACTAAAATATAACTTATCAGAAGGAAAACAAGCGACGGCGCAGCCGGCATTTGTTTTCACCTGATAAGTTAACGACAGAACGAAGTTCTGGAGTATTAAGAGAAGTGCTCTTTACTTCTCTTAATCTAGCCTTATCAGAAGGAAAACAAGCGACGGCGCAGCCGGCATTTGTTTTCACCTGATAAGTTAACGGCATATGCGGAAATATTGTTTGCGCAAAGGAGAAACAATATGGATTTTGAATCAATAGACCTAAACAAACAGCTGCCTCTGGAGAATCAGCCGGGTACTGCGGGAGAATTTCCTACTGCTGATAAGCAGGGTGTAATCCAGGTGCAGAAATCTCCATTCAACAGACGAGCCCTTTTCAGCGACGAAAGTCCTTCCTACCGTACACCTCCTGAACCGGAGGAAAACGATATTGTGAGGATAAAATTTCGTGCGGAAAAAAATAATGTAGATGCCATATATCTGGTGGCAGGCTGCAGCAGGATAAAAATGGACAGGCTCAGAGCTGAGGATGGGACGAGGTTTGAATATTTTCAGGCCGAAACGCAGGTAGGAGCAGAAACTCTTTTCTACTATTTTGAAATCCAGGTCGATTATGAAACCTATTATTATGACAAACGCGGGGTAGCCTGCGACGTTCAGATGCAGTGGTGTTTCGGCATAGTTCCGGGATTCCACACGCCGGAATGGGCAAAAGGCGCAGTGATATACCAGATTTTTGTGGACCGTTTCTACAACGGGGATCCGAGCAATGATGTCGAGAAAAGGGAATATATCTATATCAAAGAGGGAACCGTCAAGGTGACTGACTGGAACCGCTATCCTGCACCGATGGACGTCAGGGAGTTTTACGGAGGGGATCTGGCAGGCGTCATGGAGAAGCTGGATTATCTCAAGGGACTCGGAGTAGATGCCATCTATTTCAATCCTCTTTTCGTTTCGCCTTCGAACCATAAATATGACATACAGGATTATGATTATATAGATCCCCATTTCGGAGTCATCGTCAACGACGGCGGTGAAGTTCTGGAAGAGGGGGACGATGAAAATATCTATGCAACCAAGTATATTGAGCGTGTCACGGACAAAGAGAACCTGGAGGCAAGCAACAGGCTTTTCGTCAGGCTTGTAGAGGAAATCCATGCGCGCGGAATGAAAGTTATCCTGGACGGCGTGTTCAATCACTGCGGGTCCTTCAATAAATGGCTGGATGGCGAAAGAATATATGAAAATGAATTCGGTTATGAAAAGGGAGCATACATATCCGGCGACAGCCCCTACCGCAGCTTTTTCAAATTCAATAACCCGAATGCCTGGCCTTACAACAAAGAGTATGATGGCTGGTGGGGTCACAGTACCCTTCCAAAATTGAATTATGAGGAGTCGCCGACCCTCTGCGCGTACATCCTTGAGGTCGGAAAAAAATGGGTGTCGCCCCCATTCAATGTAGACGGATGGCGTCTCGACGTTGCTGCCGATCTGGGTCACAGCAGCGACTTTAACCATAAGTTCTGGCAAATGTTCAGGAATGCGGTCAAAGAAGCCAATCCGGAGGCTTTGATCGTGGCTGAACACTATGGCAATCCGAGGCCGTGGATGCAGGGTGACCAATGGGATACTGTTATGAACTACGATGCCTTTATGGAGCCGATAACGTGGTTCCTGACAGGTATGGAGAAGCACAGCGACGAGTACAGGGAAGAGCTCCTTGGAAACGCAGACAGCTTCGAATGCGCAATGATAAACCACATGGCGGATTTTTATTTTCCCTCACTTGTGGTATCCATGAACGAGCTTTCAAACCATGACCATTCCCGATTCCTCACAAGGACCAACAGAAGGCGCGGGAGGGTCAAGGATCTGGGACCTGAGGCGGCGAACATCGGGATCAACAAAGGGATCTTCAGGGAAGCTGTCGTGATGCAGATGACGTGGCCGGGAGCACCTACAATCTATTATGGTGATGAGGCAGGCGTCTGTGGATTTACCGATCCGGACAACCGCAGGACTTATCCATGGGGAAGGGAAGATTATGAGCTGATCGAATTCCATCGTGAAATTATCAGGATCCATAAGGAGAATAAGGTCCTGGTCAACGGCTCCATAAAAATTCTGAACAAAGGATATAATGTTCTTGCATACGGAAGGTTCGACGAGAAGGACCAGATTATCGTGGTATTCAATAACAATCCCGGTGAGATCTGTATCGAAGTCCAGGTCTGGGAAACAGGTATTAAGGATGATGACATACTTGAGCAGATCATGGGGACGACGGAAATGGGATATTCCATAGGGATTCTTGAACGAAAAGTGAAGGACGGAAAAATCGCACTTACCATTCCGAAGGTCACATCGCTCATACTCAGAAAGAAAAGATAGCAGCGCAGGAAAAATTTTGTATATTTTTTGAAAAATAATGAAAATATTTCTTGCGCTGAATGGAAATCTATGGTATAAATATATATTGTCAGGACTAAATAAGTTAGTGGAATCGCAAGATCCCAGCTGCTTAATATGGATGGATTCCCGAGCGGCCAAAGGGGGCAGACTGTAAATCTGTTGTCGACGACTTCGAAGGTTCGAATCCTTCTCCATCCATTCAGAAGATTTCATCTTCTATGCCGGCGTGGCGGAACTGGCAGACGCACAGGACTTAAAATCCTGCGGGACTAATCTCCCGTACCGGTTCGATTCCGGTCGCCGGCATTGTATCATCAAATATCCGATAGCAACAGAAGTATGCCCAGATAGCTCAGTCGGTAGAGCAGAGGACTGAAAATCCTCGTGTCGCTGGTTCGATTCCGGCTCTGGGCACTTTAAAAAAACTGTTGACAGTTTCGAAAAGCTGTGATACAATATTTAAGCAAGTTGCCCGTGGGACAAACTTGAAAAGCAAAACAATATTTTGCGGGTGTAGTTCAATGGTAGAACACTAGCCTTCCAAGCTAGATACGTGGGTTCGATTCCCATCACCCGCTTGCAATGAACACTTAATGAAAACGAGTCGAAGTTTGAATTTAGTGTGAATGCACATTACATCTTTTATATCTGCACGAGTGGCTCAGTGGTGGAGTATCGCCTTGCCAAGGCGAGGGTCGCGGGTTCGAATCCCGTCTCGTGCTTATATTGAACACTTGAAATCCAGCTGATTTTCAGCTGGATTTTTTAGTGAGAAAGCACATCCTGAAACTTAGTGAAATCAAGCTTCAGCGCCGATTGAGCTTAGTTGAATGGATGACTTAGATAAGGCAGGAAAGCTTGAATTTACAAGCTTTCCTGTTTTTTTGCGTACAGACAGGTTGATTACACTTGACATCCAGCTGGAGGAGGGCAGCGTCGCAAATCGCTACAACCTGGTCGAAAACGGGGATTTCTCGGGAACGGGAACCGTGCCGCCAGGCTGGTGGAATACGAACCTGGCAGGTGGGGACGGCCTGGTGGCCACGACGGATCTAAACCATCCAAAGACCCTGGATGCCACGGTGCTGAAGGTGGGAGGCACTTATGGAGCGATGAAGGGAATAGGAGGAGCCGTCTACCTGTCCGGCTCGGCAGGAGACACCTTCAGCCTGGGCGCCTGGGCAAAGGGGGACTCCGTTCCAAGTGGCGCCTTCGATGTGCGGGCGGCCTTCGTGCCGGCTTCCGGCAGCGCCAGCTGGGTCAGCCTCCCTTTCAGCCGGAACAG
This sequence comes from Anaerobium acetethylicum, assembly GCF_900096945.1. Taxonomy (GTDB): domain Bacteria; phylum Bacillota; class Clostridia; order Lachnospirales; family Lachnospiraceae; genus Anaerobium; species Anaerobium acetethylicum. The sequence goes on from NZ_FMKA01000047.1 coordinate 15,131, forward strand.
CGGCGACTGGCAGTACTTGAGCGACGTCATCAAGGCGCCCATCGCCTATGTTCGGATCGACATCTATGTGATCTACGAAAGCAATGCGAACACCGCCTGGTTCGACGGGATCCAGCTGTACAAGGAGGAGTTCGGGGACAGCTACAGCTATGACAGCAAGGGGAACCTGACGGCAGTCTCGGACATCGCAAAGAACAGCAGCACCTTCGCCTACGATGGAAGCAGCAACCTGATCAGCGCAACGGATCCGAAGGGAAGCTCCTTCACCTACAGCTATGACGGGAACCACAACATCACCCAGGCCGCCTCGGCCCAGAACGTGGTCTACAGCTTCACCTATGACGCCAGCGGCAATCCCCTGACAACGAAAATCGGGGATGCAGCTGCCTACATCCGCTCGTCGGCTGCCTATACCTCCGACGGGAACTACATCAGCTCCATGACGGACAGCAGCGGGAATACAGTGGGCTACAGCTACGACATGGCAAAAGGAACCCTGTCCGGCATCACGGATGCGAACGGGAAGGCCACCAGCTACGCCTACGACAGCATGAACCGGCTGACCTCCGTTTCAAAGACCGCAGACGGCCAGGCAGTGACGAATTCCTACACCTACGTAAAAGACCGGATATCCCAGATCGCCCACAACGGGTTCAGCTACAGCTTCGGGTACGATTCCCTGGGCAACTGCACGTCTGTGGCGGCAGGTGCCCAGACCCTCATAGCCAACAGCTATGAAGGGAGGACTGGAAAGCTCCTCGAATCGGCCTACGGGAACGGGCAGAAGGTGTCCACCCTGTACGACGGGAACGACAACGCCATCGGGAAGGTGTACAGCGGCGACAATCCCCAGAACATCACCTATAGCGGTAACATCCAGAACGTAGGCATGACGACGGTGGCCGGAAACGGGACGCTGCTTGGAACGACCGGCCAGGGGCTGCGTCTGGAATCCCTGGCGGCGAGCCTGTCAGACGCTCCGGCTGGCATGCATATCAAGTACCAGGCTCATGTCCAGGATATCGGATGGCAGGGCTGGGCATACGACGGAGCAACGGCCGGAACAATCGGCCAGAGCAGGCGGATGGAGGCGGTGTGCATCAAGCTGGAGGGCGCGCCGGCTGGCTACACCGTCCAGTACCAGGTGCATGTCCAGGGTCTGGGATGGATGGATCCCGTCCAGGACGGCCAGATGGCAGGCACCATGGGGCGTTCCCTGGGGATCGAGGCGATCCGGATCACGGTGGTCAGGCAGAGGACGGGCTACCGGTTCGACGCGGCCGCAAACCTTGCCTATCTGGAAGACTACGTGAACGGAACGAGCTTCCGCTACAGCTACGACCTGTCGGACAGGCTGACCAGGGTGGAGGAACCCAATGGAAACTACCTGGCCTACGGCTATGACAATAACAGCAATCGGAACCTGGTGACGGAACAGGCAGGCGGCAGCACCTATGAGACCGGCTATGCCTTCGACAAGGACAACCGGCCCACGGCGACGACCTTCACGAGGGCATCGGAGAACACTATCACCCAAAGCTATGATTCCCTGGCAAGGCTGACGGGAACGAGCGTGGACACGGGAGCGGCCGTCTATTCGACGGCCTACGGGTATCTGCCGGGAGCGGAAGGCTCCCAGACCACGCGGGTAGGTTCCATCACCAACAACGGTGCCGCCATCTCTTATACTTATGACAGCAATGGGAACATCGCGACCATCACCCAGAACGGACAGGCCATCCGGTATTCCTACAACGAGCTGAACGAGGTCGTCCGGGAGGACAGCCAGGTGCTTGACAGGACCGTCATCTACCGTTATGACCAGGGCGGAAACATCCTGGACAAGACGACCTATCCCTACACCACGGGAAGCCTCGGCACGCCCATATCGACAGTATCCTACGGCTACGAAGACAGCAGCTGGAAGGACAAGCTGACAAGCTATGACGGGAAGGCCATCACCTACGACGCCATCGGGAATCCCCTGGCCTATGACGGCTGGACGTTTGGATGGGAGGAAGGCAGGCAGCTCGCCTCCATGTCAGGAAACGGAAAGGCCATCACCTGCAAATACAACGACGCCGGCATACGGACGTCCAAGACCGTGGACGGAACCACGACCAGCTACCAGCTGGCCGGGGACCGGGTCATCAGCGAAAGCGACGGCACCACCCGGATCCACTATACCTACGATTCCTCCGGAAACCTGGTCAGCATGGATAGGGGGGAATACAGAACTGCAGACCTTTATGAGAATACGGGCTCCCACAGTCCGGTCCAGATCGCAGGGACTGGCAGCGCGGCAGAGAAGCTGACGGCAGCCTCCACCTTCAGTAAGGTAAGCGTATGCTGCCCGAGCTGGAACAACAACATCGGAGACCTCACCTTGCGCCTGTACCGGTGGGATACCAGCTACAGCACGACCATCGCCCAGACACCGGTCGCAAGCAAGACCTTCCATGACTTCACCGACAACCAGTGGCTGGAGCTGGGCTTTGCGCCCCAGGCTCCGGGAGAGTACCTCTGGGTGCTCGATAATCCGTCCGAGACGGTAGGGGTCTGGAAGCACGAGAACAGCACCAACAGCAACACGGCATACGTAAACGGCGCAGCGGTCTCAGGGGACTTCGAAAGCAGGATCGGCTATGTCGGCACGAGCTACTACTACATAAGGAACGCCCAGGGGGACATCATCGGGCTGTTTGACAGCACAGGGACGCAGGTGGTAAGCTATACCTATGACACCTGGGGAAAACTGGTTTCGACTACCGGAAGCCTTGCGGGGACGGTAGGCGAGGAGAATCCGTATCGTTACAGAGGGTACCGGTATGATGACGAGACGGGGCTGTATTATCTGCAGAGCAGGTACTATAATCCGGAGTGGGGCAGGTTTGTTAATGCTGATGATATTGAGATGCTTTTTGAAGAGCAGGATAATCTCTTGCAGTATAATCTCTTTGCCTATTGTTTAAACAATCCTGTTGGTGAAATGAAAAAGTAAATTCCACTTTGAAAAAGTAAATTCTACTGATAGACTGTTGTTTTGATGATAGAAAAAAATATTTGCTTTTTTACTA
>NZ_FMKA01000024.1 GCF_900096945.1 Anaerobium acetethylicum
CAGAACCATTAAAGGCAGATACAGATGAAGATGGAGTTTCAGATGGAAAAGAGATTGAATTAGGAACAGATCCACTTACACTTCAGACAAGTTTTCAGGTATCTGTATCATCAGAAAATGCTGGACAGGTAAAAGCGTCTGTTGATATAGAACTTACGGGTGCGCAGGTGGAAACACTGAATGTAGAAGTCGCAGAAAATGAGTTTTTATTTCCAGAAACAATCCCGGGTTATATAGGGGAAGCATATGATTTTAGTGTGGATGGTACATTTGATGCAGCAACGATTCATTTTGAATTTGCAGAAGAACTATTGGAAACAAAAGACTTTGAACCAATTATATACTATTTTAATGAAGAGGAGCAGCAATTAGAACCCTTGGATACAACCGTTTCTGGAAATGTAGCAAGTGCCCGGACAAACCATTTTTCCACATACATTCTGATAAACAGAGTGGTATATGAAGATTCGTATCAATGGATTGACGAATGGGATACAGAAGGTTTTAACAGTGTTGAACTTGTACTTGTGATAGATGATTCAGGCAGCATGACATCAAATGATAGAACAAACCAACGATTGGCAGTGGCGCAGAGTCTGGTTGAAAAGCTTCCTGCTGATAGTAAAGTAGGTGTTATTAAATTTACCAGTTCAGCAACAGCATTGACTTCAACACTGACAGAAGACAAAGAAGAAGCAAAATCTTTCTTAAATAGCAGCTATTTCAAGTCATCTGGTGGTACTTATATGTATACTGCAATCAAGAAAGGCATTTCATTATTTGAATCAACAGATGAGAAAACCTTAAAGATGATGGTGGTATTAAGTGATGGTGAAACATCTGATACCAGTCAGCATTCAACAGTTGTGTCTTTGGCAAATAATACAGCTGGTATGTTTTATCTTGCATCCTATGCAGGTCAACTGGAAGAAATTTATAATGATATAAACAATAAAATCGATATCGGAACGGATAGTGATTCGGATGGAATAGCGGATTACTACGAAGATAATATGGTCATTTTTAATGGTGTTAAAATTAAGTTGGATAAAAACAATCCGGATACAGATGGAGATGGCTTGCTTGATGGTGAGGAAATTGTCGAGCTTAAATATAAATATAATGAAGACAAAACCAAGGTGCGTGTCACTGGAAAATTCAAATCCAATCCAGCAAGTATTGATACAGATGGAGATGGTTTGTATGATAACGCAGCCAGAATAGCTAAAGGAGTGGTTGTGGCACCGATAGATCCAGAACCTGCTAATAAAAACGGATTAACTGGTTTCTGGGATAACCATGTGGAGGGACAGCAATGCGGCGTTGCTTCAACAGAATATAATAATGATTATGGATTAAAGATTCCGGAATTATCAGCATTGATAAAAGAAGAATTGGGAGTCAGTATTCCAAATAGTCAGGAAATAGCAGATGCTTGTGTAGAAATCATTTTAAAATCAAGAGAATCGGTAAATTCCAATAAATACGCTATCCGAACAGCCGCCTTGATTATCAAACGATTTTGTAAAGGAAAGGCAGCGACTGTTGCCGGGGCATATTTGTTGAATTTTGTATATGACGAAGATAAGGCTGCTTATCATTCCCAACCGGATACGTGGCAGCGATACTTTGGGTATAATGACTTTTATGATGATGTGTTCAGGATTGGCTCATATATGCATTATAAACCAGTTGAATTTTCAGTTGGAACAGAAGAATATGTGTTATGGTTATGGAAAGGAGATTACTGGAATCTGCACAGCGGAGCAGAGATGGGCTTGTATACATCTCCTGACATCTATTCAGGAACCGAACAGTATGATGCCGTTGATTTTGAAGTGCCTATGAACTTGAGTTTGTACAACTATTATGGAAAGAGCAGTATTGAAAATATATTCAATTGGTCACCGGAGGAAGACCAGTGGTGGATTACAGGCTTTAGTGGACAGAATCGGGATTTTATAGAACCGGACAGAGAATTAATGGCAATAATTGGAACTGTTGATCTGTCAGAACATACTGAGATATATGCATCATTAAAAGATAAATACGATAAAGATAGAGGTATTTATATTAAGTATAATTTAGAGATGATTTTTGATGATAAGGAGCATATGGTATGGATAAACTGGTACGAAGGGGTAACGCAACGAAAATAGGAAAGATATTTTTGAGTTCGTTTTTGTGTCTGATCTTCTTGTCATTAAGCGGATGCGTCAGGTCCAGTGGGGATTATCTTACGGATGAACAGATAACGGAACAAGTCAGCAATGAATTAATGGAAGCCCTGGTAATTGAAGATTTACAGGCTGTAAAGGCATTGTTGTGTCCGTATTTTCAAGAAACACACTCAGAGCTGGATAAAGAAATCAGTGGTATATTTGATTTTATGGATGGGGACATCATATCCTATGATGAACCAGACGGTGCTCTTTCTGGTGGTGCTACTACAGATTGGGAATGGGTAGAAAAATCTGCCATTCCTGAAATAGTTAATATAAAAACGACTGGTGGTAAGAAGTATACTATTAGCTATATGTACTATTTTATTAATAAGGAAAATCCGGAATTGTTAGGTATTGCATATATCAATGTGGTGTTAAACAATGACAAAGATGATACACCGATTATACAGTATATTATTGACGCGGAGGAAAGTGGTGATTAAAAGAACATGTTATGGATAAACTGGTATGAAGGGGTAATGCAATGAAAATAGGAAGTATGCGGTACCTGACACCATAAACAGGTTCAGGGGTTGCAAGCCATCAGCCAATATGTTACTATAATCAAAAATAAAATATCAGACGGTCTTTTGCCACCGGGTAAAAGAGTTATGCGTCAGTCTTTCCATCGTTAGGTCTAAGAAGATGGAAAGGCTGGCGCTATTTTTTTGTCAGCGGAAGTTCGCCCTATGATAAAAAAACGTTCTGCGTAGGATAATGATGGAGGAAAAATGAAACAGTTGTCAAATTTAAAAGAATTTATGTATTATACCGTAATGAATGTGATCGGCATGACAGGGTTGTCCTGCTACATTCTGGCGGATACTTTTTTTGTATCAAAAGGGCTTGGCGCAAACGGGCTGACTGCGCTGAACCTGGCAATCCCGGTCTATAGTTTCGTGCACGGATCCGGACTTATGATCGGCATGGGAGGAGCAACGAAATATGCCATCTTTAAAGGACAGCAATCCAGGAAGAATGCGGAGAGAGTCTTCACAAATGCAGTCTTCACAGGGGCTGTGATGATGGCCGTTTTTTTCCTGGCGGGAATTTTCCTTTCAGGGCAGATTGCATCGCTGCTAGGGGCGGACCAGACTGTTTTTGCCATGACGAAAACATATTTGAAAGTAATCCTTCTGTTTGCACCGGCATTTATTTTGAATGACATTATGATCTGCTTTGTGAGAAACGACGGCAATCCGAAGCTGTCTATGATTGCGATGCTGACAGGAAGCTTTTCCAATATCATTCTGGATTATCTGTTCATTTTTCCGATGAAGATGGGAATCCTGGGAGCCGTGCTGGCAACAGGACTCGCTCCGGTGATCAGCCTCTGTATATTGTCGGTTCATTTTATGAAAAAGCAGAATCAGTTTTACCTTATAAAAACGCCAGTCAGTCTGGACCTTGTGAAAGCGACTGTTCAGATTGGCTTCCCATCGCTGATTACAGAAGTTGCCTCGGGAATCGTCATGATCGTATTCAACATGATTATTCTGAATATCCAGGGGAATGTTGGGGTGGCGGCATATGGGGTGATCGCCAACCTGTCACTGGTGGTTACCGCCATCTATACCGGGATTGCACAGGGAATGCAGCCCCTTACAAGCCGTGCCTATGGACACGGTGATACGAAAACCATTCGGCAGATATTCCGCTATGGGGTCCTTACAATGCTTGTAATTTCTATTGTGATTTATGGGTTCACGTTTGGAATGGCAGAACCGATTGTTGAAATATTCAATAGCGGACACAATGTGAAGATGCACGAGATTGCAACGACAGGATTAAAACTTTATTTTATTGCAATCCCATTTATGGGATTTAATATCGTGTCGGCCATGCTGTTTTCATCCACGGAAAAAGTGTTGTCAGCACAGGTGGTATCCTTGTCAAGGGGGATTGTGATCAGTATCCCGATGGCATTTTTGCTGTCACAGGCGGCAGGGCTATATGGGGTATGGCTGACTATTCCGATTACGGAAGGGGTTGTTACAGTTTTGGCTGTTGCTTTTTTTGGCAGAGGGTTTAGAGGGGAAAAGTAAGACTTATACCTCCATACCATAAAAAAGCGCGCTGGTTAGAGCCAGCGCGCTTTTTCAATCCCCATGAATATTATATTCTGCACTATCTTGCAAGTTTTGTCATCAGAGCTTCCTGGAGCACCTGTGAAAAGTTGATACCCTGTGCGATGGCTGCCTCGTTAAGCCATTCAGGAATGCTTAAGGTTTTCTTTACGGCCTTAGAGTTGTTTTTCTTTTTATACTGCATCATGTCAAACTCGATTACAACCAGAAACTGCCCTTCTTCAAGGCTGATGTCCTGGGGCTTGGATGGAGCCGGAATCTCTTCTTTGTTATCTTCCAGATAGGAGAGGACAAGTCCGAGACAATCGAAAGCGAGTTCGTAGGATTCTTCCATATTGCTTCCGCCAGTCACACATCCTTCAACATCTGGGAAAAATACAGTAAAAGCTCCATCTTCGTCTGGTTCGAAGATAGCAGGATAAAATAATTTGTTTTTCATATGATTACCTCCTGCAGGGCTATTTGAGCCCCGCCTGCTTCAAGATTCTGTTTTCTAAGCCCTTGCCCAAGGCTTTGCTATGATAAGGGACGGTGGTTCTCTTGTTTGTCTCTTTGTTTTCGAAGAATTTATGTGAACCGTCCTGTCCAAGCTCCCGAAAGCCGTTCTGCTCAAGGAGCTTTATCATTTCCTTTGGTGTCATCGGCATGCTTGATATCTCCTTCTGCTATTATATGAAAAATATAACACGTAATAATACGTACGTCAAGGGTGGCGCTTATTAAAATCCAACGAAATATCTTAAAGTCAGGGCATGCACGCCACCGTGAATACACATGAATGCTTCTGCCGGAGGAAGCAATAGAATCTGAAAATCAGGGAAGGAAGCAGCCAGACTGGAAAGCAAAGCCAATCTATATTATAATGGAGAAAACAGAAAACAGAAAACAGAAAACAGAAAATAGAAAACAGAAAGCAGTTACCAGAAATCTATGCAGAGAGGAAGGTGAATCCATGAAAAAGGAAAGCAGACCTATCGAAAAGCCAATGACCCCGGAAGACTATATCAGCCGGCAGCCGGAAGAGCGCAGGGCTGCATTAACGGAACTGAGGCAGGCGATTCTGGAGAATCTGCCCAAAGGGTTTCAAGAGGTGATGCAATATGGAATGATCGGATATGCGGTGCCCCACGCGCTTTTTCCCGAGGGCTATCATGCCAATCCAGGGGAACCGCTGCCCTTTATGGGGCTGGCAAACCAGAAGGGCTACATTGCAATTTACCACATGGGCCTGTATGCGGATAAACCCCTTACGGAATGGTTTGAAAAATCCTATGAAGCATTGGGGATTGGAAAACTGGACATGGGGAAAAGCTGTATCAGGCTTAAGAAAATGAGCAGAATCCCAAAGGAATTAATAGGAGAACTCTGCACAAAAATGACTGTGGAGGAATATATAGAAATTTATAGAAAAAGCCGGCCGGAAAAATAAGGTGGAACATCGCATCTTCAGGCTGCATGCTGATTTGAAAAACAACCATCGCATTCTCGTGACTTTAGTTGTGAGTCGGATGGCAAAATGAAGGGGGAAAGTTGCGCATGGAAGTAAAGGAAATCATGAATGAACTGAAGTCACTGGGGAAAGAGCGCACGAAAAAGAGCTATATGAGCAACGGCGTGAGAGAACCGGTTTTTGGCGTAACAATCAGTGATATGAAGCCGCTGTTTAAAAAGCTGAAATACAACCAGCCTCTGGCAGAGCAGCTTTATGAAACGGGGAATTATGACGCCATGTATCTGGCGGGCATGATTGCAGAACCTGAGAAAATGACGGCAGAAGATTTTGAGAGATGGATGGAAGGCGCCTACTGTTATATGATCTCTGATTTTATCGTGGCGGTAACCCTTGCTGAAACAGACATCGCATTCCAGGTCGCCGACGCCTGGATCGACAGCGGTAAAGATCTGAAAATGTCTGCAGGCTGGAGCTGCTACAACTGGCTGCTAGGGAATCGGAAGGATAGCGAATTCGATAAAGACAAGCTCCTGTCAATGCTTATCCGGGTGGGTGAAACCATAAATGGCCAGCCTGACCGTACGAAATATGCAATGAACAATTTTATTATGGCGGTCGGGATTTCTTATATGCCGCTTCATGAGGAAGCAAAGAAAATTGCCAGAGAGGTAGGAATGGTAGAGCTTTCAGTAAAAAAGAGTCCCTACCAGACGACTCCTGCAATCGAATATATTGAAAAGGAAGCCCAAAAAGGAAGGCTTGGCTTTAAGCGTAAACATGTAAGGTGTTGACAGGGCCCGGCTCTGAAACATTACGTTTTGCGCCATAAAAAGAAATGACTCAAGGAGGAAAAAACAATGGAAAATGTCTTATTTGCTTTTGCGCTCACGTTGTTTGCTGGCCTCAGTACAGGCATCGGCAGCGCCCTCGCATTTTTTACAAAAAAGAGCAACACAAGATTCTTAGCAATCAGTCTCGGGTTTTCGGCGGGAGTCATGATCTATGTATCCATGATCGAAATTTTCTTTAAGGCCCGGACCAGCCTGATGGGCGAGCTTGGCCCGGTAAAAGGCTCCTGGATAACAGTAATATCCTTTTTTGGAGGCATATTTCTGATCGGCATCATTGACAAGCTGGTCCCGTCCTCTGAAAATCCCCATGAACTTCACTCGATTGAAGAGATGAACGAAGAACACCCGGACGAGGGCCATCATGTGGAGCAGATCAGAAGGAGGGAAGAGGCAATCAAGAACCAGAAACTCCTGCGCATGGGACTTTTCACAGCGATTGCAATTTCCATCCATAATCTTCCGGAAGGTCTTGCCACCTTTATTGCGGCCCTGCAGGAACCGAAGGTTGCCATTCCCATTGCCGTGGCCATTGCGATCCATAATATACCTGAGGGGATAGCTGTTTCAGTCCCTATATACTTTGCAACCGGAAGCCGGAGGAAAGCTTTTTTGTATTCTTTTTTATCGGGTCTCACGGAACCGGTAGGCGCCCTGCTTGGTTATCTGGTCTTAATGCCGATCATGAGCGATGCGCTGATGGGAATTATTTTCGCCCTGGTGGCGGGGATCATGGTCTTCATTTCTCTGGATGAACTGCTTCCCTCAGCCAGAGAATATGGGGAACACCATCTGTCGATGTATGGCCTTGTGGCAGGAATGATGGTCATGGCTGTCAGTCTGCTGCTCTTTATTTAGTGAACAAATTGTCCGCATTTGATGAAAAGTCCAGAAAAATCATGTATACTAGACAGATAAGATCCATGTTGTCTTGAAGAGTATGTTGATTGAGAGGTTTCCATATGAGAAAGAAAATCATGGCGGTTATCATAACCGCCATTTTAGTTGCAGGGTGCGGTCGTGCTTCGGTGCCCCTGCATGAAAATAAAGAACAGACAGAAGCAGTAAATGAAACAGAAACAGCAGAGACAGAAAAAACGTCCCAGGAAATGCAGCAGGAAGAGACGGATACCGGGAATCCGGTGCCTGATGAGTCTGCGGCAGCAGATCCGAAGTCGGGTATCGATCTGAACCTGAAGCCCAACGAAGCCGGAAAAATAATGGTGCTGATGTATCATAATATCGGAAATGAAGAAAAGGAATGGACGAGGACTCCGGCCAACTTCTTGAAGGACCTGAATACCTTATATGAAAAAGGCTACAGGCCGATCAGCCTGAAGGAGTATGTGACGGGCCAGATCACAACGGAGCAGGGCTATACCCCGGTGGTCATAACCTTTGACGACGGGAATCTGAATAATTTCCAATATCTCGACAGCGGGCTTGTCGATCCGGAATCAGCCGTGGGGATGCTGCTGGATTTCCATGAGGAGCATGAGGATTTCCCCATTGAAGCGACGTTCTTTCTGAATGGAGACGGACCGTTTGGCCAAAAAGGGCTTGAAAGCCAGAAGATCAATTTCCTCATTGATCAGGGAATGGATGTGGGCAATCATACGAAGGGACACGCCAACTTCAAGAGTGCAGCAGGTGAGGAAATACAGGAGCAGATCGGTTCCCAGGCCCAGTACCTGGAAGGCATGATAGAAGAAGAGGGCTATCAGGTGAATACCCTTGCGCTGCCTTTTGGTGCAAGGCCGAAGGATGAGACTCTGACTGGGTACCTGGCTTCGGGAAGCTTTGGTGGCGTTACCTACGAGAACATAGCGGTCCTGAATGTCGGATGGAATCCCGGATACTCCCCTTATGATGGAAGGTTTGACTATCAAAGCATACCCAGAATAAGGGCCAGCGAAATGAACGTGGATAACGTGGGGCTTTATAATTATCTTGATTATTTCGACCGGAATCCACAGGAGAGGTTCGTCAGCGACGGGGTGGAGGGCATTGTCACCATCCCGGAAGGAAAACAGGAGATGATCAGCAACACGGGTGGCAGGGAACTCAATCCCTATTCCCCGCAATAATATAGAAGAAGAGGTAGGTTATGAAAAAGAATATGCGGATGCCAGTCCTTATTATGATCCTGAGTCTGATGTTAGCTGGATGTTCAGCCAAGACAGCTGCGCCCCAGGCTTCCGTAAATGAGAATGCGAATTCGGACGACAGCAGGAATTCCAAGGAGGAGCAGGCAGAAAAGAGCCAGGAAGAAAAAGAGAAGGAAGAAAAAGAAGAAAAAGAAAAGAAGGAACAGGAAGAACGGGAACTGGCGGAACGGCTCAAAGCGAGGGAAGCCCTGGAAGTGCAGCGAAAAGAGCAGTCAGGGGAATTCTACGTGCCCCTTCCAGCCCTGGGAGAAGAGCCGGAAATCAAAACCGTAAAGGCGAAGGCTCTCTATCTGACGGCGAATGTGGCAGGCTTCAACTTCGATGAGACCGATATTGAATATTATGCGGCTTATATCAGCTCCATCAGCGGCCAGTCAGGCCTGCCTGCGGACACAGGACGGATGGACGACATCAACAAATTGGAAAAGGCATTGGCAATCTGCAAAGCAACAGAGGTCAATTCCTTGGTCATTGATGTCAAAAACGACGACGGACTGGTTGCATGGAACAGCGATATCGAGGCTGTCAACAGAATCAAGTCAAACTGGTCGGCACCCCTGAAAAATTACGGCCCACTGATGGACTACCTGAAGGCGAACGACATCTATTGCATTGCCAGGGTAGTGGCATTTAAGGATCCGTATTTTGCACAAACCGAGCCGGGACATGCCATCCAGCTGAAGACAGGAGGCGTCTACACCGACAGGGCAGGCATATCCTGGGTAAATCCGTTTGATGAGTATGTGTGGAAATATGTGGTGTCTGTTTCCCAGGAAGCAGCCCTCAGAGGGTTTGATGAGATCCAGTTCGATTATGTGCGTTTTCCCGATGGGGCAAAATCCTACAATCCGATCACGGATTTCCCGGGGAGGAATGACCGAAATAAGGATGAGGGGATTGAAGCGTTTCTGCAGTATGCCCGCAAGGAGCTGGAACCCTACAACGTCAACCTGTCTGCGGATGTGTTCGGCTTCATAACCAGGTCCTGGGACGATATACCGGAAGATATCGGGCAGACCTGGAGAAAAATCGCGAACCAGGTCGATTCTGTCTGCCCCATGATCTATCCGAGCCATTACGGAACCGGGCTGTACGGCTTTGAGGTGCCTGACCAGCATCCTTACGAGATTTCAAGAGCCGCACTGATGGAAGCGATCGAAAGGAATGCGGCCCAGAAGAAGCCGGGCGCAATCAGGCCGTGGTTCCAGGGATTCACTGCATCCTGGATCAAAGGCCACATCGAATATGATGCAAAAGCCATTTCAGATCAGATGGTGGCAGGGCTGGAACTGGGAATCGAAGAGTATATCATCTGGAGCGCTTCGAACAACTATGATCCTATGAGCTTCTTTTTTCATGACCGTGTCAACCAAAGCATCCGGAATGCCGGGGAGGATATTCTGGCGCGGACGCCGGAGGTAGCGCTGAAAAGATATCTGGATGCCGAAAAAAGCAGGCGTTACAGCCATCTCTATCTCCTGACCCCGATTTCCGAACGGAAGGAAGATTATGATCAGTTCGCGTCGGAAATGGAAGCCGCACTGCCAGGGCTTGGGAACTATGAAATTCTCAATGTTGCGGAAAGCGGAGACGGGAAGTATGCGGCAACGGTAAATGCAGAATACGGCTCCGGCACAGAACAGGCTGTGAGGAAAGAAGTAACATATCATATCGTTCTTGAGAACGATGTATATAAGGTAATAAAAAAATAACGTTAGAAACCAGAAGCAGCAGGAATTCATCCTGTAGCGGTTTTTATGATTGAAAGCGTCGTCATATCATGATACGATTAGCGTGTTTTAAGAACAGAACAGTGTTATTAATTATCAGGGGGATCAGATGAATAGGAAAATCAGGGTGGAAAGCCCAAGATATCAGCAGATAGCAATGGATATTGCTTCGAAAATAGTGAAAAAGAATTACATAATAGGGGAGAAGATTTATGCAAGATCGGCTATAGCGAGCCAGTACGGCGTATCTTCTGAAACGGCAAGAAGGGCCATCTGCATACTTTCCGATTTGGGGATAGTGGAGACGACAAAGGGAAGCGGAGTAATCATAAAATCCTACGAAAAGGCCCTGGAATTCATCCACCATTATGATGCGACAGAGTCCGTGAATGATATCAAAAATGACCTGAAAAACAGTGTGGCAAGGCAGAGGAAAGAACTGGAATACTTCAACAGCTGCCTGACGCAGCTCATGGATAAGACTGAGAGGCTTCAGTATATCAATCCTTTTATTCCATTCGAAACGGAGATCACTTCGGAGTGCCCGTTTGTGGATCAAACAGTGGCAGAGGTCAACTTCTGGCATAATACATCAGCAACGATTGTTGCCATAAAACGAAATAATGGGCTGATCATGTCCCCTGGACCTTATGCAATATTTCAGGAGAATGACATCTTCTATTTTGTTGGAGACGAAGACTGCAAGTCACGTGTCCAAAAATTTCTTTATTCATAAAAAAACCGCCGGCAGGGATGAACGATGATCTCCCTGCCGGCAGTTTTTTTGTCTCACAGGAGTGTGTGTTATTGTTCAGTATTGGTTACTGTTCGCTCTGTGACCAGCAACACGCTGCGCGATGCACAGAAATGGTACAAAATACACCATTTCGCGTTACATGACTCGGGTTTTCTGTGACTTTCGCTTCGCTCATGATTTGACAAAACAAACAACCTTGTGATAGAATGAAGTTGTCACTGCCGACAACTCAATCGAAATGTAAAGTTGTTGCTTGAAGCAATGAGGAGGTTTTACATGATTAAATTTGAAGATGTAACTAAAAGTTTTAAAGATAAGCAGGTTCTGAAAAATGTATCCCTTGAAATAGGACGCGGCCAATTGGTGGTATTTATCGGTGCCAGCGGTTGTGGAAAGACAACCACCCTGAAGATGATAAACAGGCTGATCAAACCGACATCCGGGAAAATATATATAGACGGTATGGATATTGAAAAGAAGGATGTCATAGCGCTTCGCCGGAATATCGGATACGTCATCCAGCAGACAGGGCTGTTTCCGCATATGACCATCCGGGAGAATATTGAGATTATTCCAAAGGTCGAAAAGAAGAATATAAAGCAGATCCAGAACCGTACCTATGATCTTATGAATATGGTCGGGATGGATCCTGAAGAATTTCTGGACAGATATCCGTCGGAGCTCAGCGGCGGACAGCAGCAGAGAATAGGAGTTGCGAGAGCGTTTGCAACGGACCCGGAGATTATCCTTATGGATGAGCCTTTCTCGGCGCTTGACCCTATTACCAGGATCGGACTCCAGGAAGAGCTCGTGGATCTTCAGTCCAGGCTGAAAAGGACAATCGTATTTGTCACTCATGACATGGATGAAGCCATAAAAATTGCAGACAGGATATGCATCATGAAGGACGGTGAGGTTCTGCAGTATGACACGCCGGAAAATATACTAAAAAATCCGGTGAATGAATTCGTTTCTGAATTCGTCGGAAAGAACAGGATATGGGCCTCTCCAGAGTTTATCAAAGCCGAAGATATCATGCTGGATTCGCCGGTAACCTGCCAGAGCAATATGTCCCTGTTGAGCTGCAGGGAAAAGATGAGAAAAAGCAATGTGGACAGTCTGATGGTAATTGAATACAGATCAAGAAAGCTGATCGGCGTTGTAAATGCAAAACAGATACAGGAAATGAGCGACCGTACAAAAGAGGTCGGAGATATTATGAATACAGAATTTATAAGTGTGCTGCCTGAAGAATCCATGATAGATATTTTAAAGCTGTTTGATGGGAATGAAGCTTCCAATATTCCGGTAATCGATCATGAGGAAAGGCTGGTTGGACTGATCACAAAGAGCAGTCTTGTGAATACCCTGAGCCAGCAGTACATTTCAGAAGAGGCGGTGTAATAGATGAATTTTTTTGAATTTTTAATGAAGAACAGGGAACAGGTACTTTCCCTTACGATAGAACATATTAAGCTGACGGTCATAGCGGTAGGATTGGCCATATTGATCGGTGTGCCGGTGGGGATTCTGATAAGCTATGCAAAGAGTCTGAATAAGCCCGTGCTTGGAGTCGCAAACGTGATCCAGGCCATTCCGAGCATGGCCCTCCTTGGATTCGCAATCCCGTTTCTGGGAATCGGGACACTTCCGGCAATTGTAATGGTTGTCCTCTATTCCCTTCTGCCGATTATAAAGAATACCTTTACCGGTATACAGAGCATAAACCCTCAGACAGTGGAGGCAGCGAAGGGGATCGGACTTAACAGGCTGCAGATTCTGACAAAAATCCAGATACCACTGGCGCTTCCCGTCATCATGGCCGGTGTCAGGATATCTGCCGTGACGGCAGTAGGACTTATGACAATGGCGGCATTTATCGGTGCCGGAGGCCTGGGATACCTGGTGTTCTCCGGAATAAGAACCGTCAACAACAGCCAGATACTTGCAGGTGCTATTCCTGCCTGCCTGCTGGCACTTTTCACAGACTTCCTTGTAGGACTTGTTGAAAAGCTCGTTACTCCTGTGAGCCTGCAGAATGCAAAAGGATCAAGGAAGGCGCAGAAAAAAATCAGACAGCTTGAAAAATGGGCTTTGTCTTTAACGGCAGCGGCCATTGCCGTAATGTTTGGATTCACCTCAATCGGAGGTGCTGTGGCAGGGAACAAAGTAATCACAATTGGAAGCAAGGATTACACGGAGCAGCATATCCTTGCCCATATGCTGTCAGATCTGATTGAAGACAGGACAGATATCCAGGTAGACAGAAAAATAAACCTTGGCGGAACCCAGGTATGCTTCTCGGCATTGAAGTCAGGAGATATAGACATGTATGTGGACTATAGCGGAACGGCATACGGCGACACGCTGAATTACCCGCCGATAAGCGACATGCAGGAAGTCTATGATACTGTGAAAGCAGACATGAAGGATCAGTTTGGTATTGAAGTGCTCGACCAGATGGGATTCAACAACACCTACGTGCTTGCGGTAACAAAAGCGACTGCAGAAAAATATGGACTCAGTAAAATCAGCGATCTTGCAGCCTATGGATCAGAGTTGAGAGCCGGAACAACCCTTGAATTTCTGAACAGGGAAGATGGAATCATAGGAATTAAGAAGCACTATGGATTTGAATTCAAAGATGCTACAGGACTTGACGGTTCGCCCAGGTATGTAGCGCTTATGAATGGTGAAACAGATGTGGTGGATGCCTTCTCGACAGACGGACTCCTGAAAAAATTCGATCTGGTCACCCTTGAAGATGATAAGAATTTCTTCCCGCCATACTATGCGATACCTATGATCAGGGGAGAAGTGCTGGAAACCTATCCTGAACTTAAGGATATTGTGGGAGAACTAGGCAGAGCCCTGTCAGATGAAGTGATGGTAGAACTGAACTATAAGGTGGATGAACTCCAGATGGAACCGGACGAGGTTGCCAGGGAATTCCTGATCACCAATGGATTTATTCAATAATAATCAAACAAGGCGTCTTTGCCCTCAGGATTGAGGGGAAAGACGCCTTGCTTGATAGTTAACGAAAATCGTACTGATATGGATAAGCACGGCGCCAATGATCTGTCACAGGTACCTGCCTTAATCAGCGGCCCATCTTCCCAAGCCGTATCACGTTCCAGCTCTGTTTTTCCAGTACCGCAGTCAGCTGTCCCTGGCTGATTGCAGCGTTACCGGAGGATCTCGGGGCAACATTGTCAGGATTCGCTTCCGTATTCTCTGCCTTCAGATCGTCGTGGGCCAGGACCATATGGTCCACAATTCTGTAATCGGAGAACTGGCGCAGATCGCAGCTGACTTCCATGCTCTCATCCAGGCTCTTGTTCACTGCAAAGAGTGTGAGCGTTTCCTCTTCCTCATTCATGATCAGTACGGAATCGAGATAAGGCGCATCGCCGTATTTGCTGTCATAGACAGGGGATTCCACTACTGTATGCAGGACGGTGCCGCGGCCGTAGACGCTGGCATGCATGTATGGATAGTAGATGGTCTGTTTCCATGCGCCGGTGTCCGAGGTCATGATCGGAGCGATGACATTGACAAGCTGTGCCAGGCAGGCGATCTTTACCCTGTCCGCGTGTTTCAATAAGGTGATGAGCATGCTTCCGACCAGGAGGGCATCTTCGAAATTGTAGACATCCTCCAGCTGATGGGGAGCCTGGGTCCAGCGTTCCAGCTTCCTGTCCTGCTCATGGGAGTGGTACCATACGTTCCATTCGTCAAAGGACAGATGGATGGATTTTTTGCTCCTTTTTTTTGCTTTTACATAGTCGCAGATAGAGACAACGGAGTTGATGAATTCGTCCATGGCAACGGAGCTTGCAAGGAAGTCGGGAGTCTCGCTGTCCGGATTGCCGTAGTACTGGTGCAGGGACAGGTAATCTACCTGGTCGTAGCAGTGCTCCAGGGTGGTCGCTTCCCAGGATGCAAATGTGGGCATCTGCAGGAAAGAGCTTCCGCATGCCACAAGCTCGATGGAAGGGTCGACCATTTTCATGATGCGGCCTGTCTCCTGGGCGAGGCGGCCGTATTCCTCTGCCGTCTTATGGCCGATCTGCCATGGGCCGTCCATCTCGTTGCCGAGGCACCAAAGCTTGATGTCATATGGTTCCTCGTAGCCGTGCTTTCTCCGGAGGTCGCTGTAGTAGGAGCCTTTTTTGATGTTGCAGTATTCGACGATGTTTTTTGCATCCTCAATGCCTCTGGTTCCCAGATTGACTGCCATCATGGCGTTGGTATCCGCTTTTTTCGTCCAGTCCATAAACTCGTTCAGGCCGAACTGGTTGCTTTCAATGACCGTCCAGGCCAGGTCGAGCTTCGGCTGGCGTTCGGATTTCGGGCCGATTCCATCCTCCCAGTGATAGCCCGATACAAAATTTCCGCCCGGATAGCGGACGATCGGGACATTGATGTCGCGGATCAGTTTCAGGGCGTCCCTGCGAAATCCCTGTTCATCGGAAAGGGGACTGGACGGCTGATAGATGCCATCATATACGGCGCGGCCCAGGTGTTCGATAAAAGAACCAAAGATGCGTTTGTCAACTTCTCCGACGATAAAATGTCTGTCAATGTGTATAGCTGCTTTTTTCATTTTGATTTTAAATTCCTTTCTGGTAAAGTAGTAGTGTTTTTTCGTGGATTTTGTTGTATTATAGCATCAGGGAACATCTCCTATAAATAGATTTTCATCCGTTTGATTTGGCATTTTGTCCGATAGTGAACAGGAAGGAGCAGTGACGATGTATATGATTGATTTTTGTGGATATAATATCCATAATCCGGATAATGACATAATTTACCGGCCGAATGGAAGCAGCAGCTATCTGTTTCTTCTGGTTCTGGCCCCCATGAATTTTGAAATAAACGGACAGGAGGTTCTGGCAAAGCCCGGCGCATGTATGCTGTACACACCTGGATTTGCGCAGAAATATCAGGCCTGTACGGAATTCTATAACAGCTTTGTGCATTTCATTCCCGATTCTGAACAGGACGTGGAAGCGGAGTACGGGATACCTCTCAACACCATCTTCTACCCGGAAGGGATTGATGAAATCAACTGGTACATCAGGAAAATTCACAGGGAATATCTGGAGAAGGCACTGCATTATGAAAACCAGCTTGATGCATACGTGCGGCAGCTTCTGGTTTATATGGACCGTGAATACCGGAGCATTTCGCAGAAGCAATCAGTGAAGAACTCCATGTATGCGGAATTCCAGTCCCTGCGCCTGCAGATGCTGTCCTACTGCGAAGAAGACTGGCCCGTGGAGCGGATGTGCCGGATCATGAATCTGGAAAAAAGCCAGCTTTATGCCGGATATAAGAAGCTGTTCTATACGACCCCCAAAGCAGAGCTGATCCAGGCGCGCATCGACAAAGCAAAATATCTGATGACGAACGAAGCGCTGCAGATCAGCCAGGTCGCACAGAAATCAGGGTTCCATGATATCTACCACTTTTCAAGATGCTTTAAAAAGATCTGCGGATGTGCGCCGAGCCAGTATGGGAAGATGGATACATAGAAATAAGGGACAGGAAAAAAGCTGTGGGAGAATGATGTTTTTGGATAAATTTTATTTGTGTGTAATAGAGTCAGAACAAAATGAAGCAGCATGTCAGGTATGGAGTATTTGACAAGAAAGAGAGGTACAGTAATATGAAAGTGAAATTTGGTATTATGGGTCTTGGAGGCATAGCACACCGGTTTGCAAAGGTGCTGAAAACGGTGGAAGGGGTGGAGCTGGCTGCGGTCGCATCATCTGACGAAGGCAGATCCAGGCAGTTTGCAACTGAATATGGCGTAGAAAAGTATTTCTGGGACTATTCCGAACTGGCGGCAGATCCATCCATTGATGTGGTCTACATTGCCCAGACCCACGACCGCCATTATGAGCTGATCAAGCTCTGCATCGGGTATAAAAAGGGCGTTATATGCGAAAAGCCGATGGTCCTGACGGAGCAGCAGGCATTAGAAGTTACTGGTCTGGCGAAAGAGAACGGAGTGCTGCTGATGGAGGCCATGTGGTCCAGATTCATTCCGACCTTTCAGAAGGCGAAGGAATGGGTAACAGGAGGAAGAATCGGACAGGTCAGGCTTGTCCAGGCGTCGTTCTGTTTTAATTTCCCGTTTGATCCGGCTCACCGTCTATACAATCCAGATAAGGCAGGAGGAAGTCTCTATGATGCCGGCATTTATCCGATTGCATTCACTACCGGAATCCTGGATGAAAATCCTCTGGAAGTCAAAGCGACAGGAACCCTGTGCGAGACGGGCGTAGATGACTATTTGGCAATGGCGATGAAGTTTGAAAGCGGGGCACTGGCAACCCTGAGCTGCGGCCTCCGCGCTGAAACGAACCGGGATGCGTATGTCTATGGTGATAACGGATATGTGGTGGTCTATGATTTCCTGGGATCCCGCAAAACGGAACTGTATGACAAGAACCATCAGCTGTGCGAAATGTTCGAATCTGAATTTGAAGACGGGTTCTGCTATGAAATCCAGCATTTTGCAGAGCTTTTCAGGAACGGAAAGACAGAGAGCGGGATCATGCCTCACAGGGATAATATTGCGGTGGCCAGGGTGTTTGAAGATGTGTTAAGGCAGATACATGGAGAATAGAGGAACCATGAACATCCTGCGACAATTCCCGATATCCCGTTGAGAGATGCCGAATTGGACGATTTTCAGCTTAAGGGCCTTCAGTTTGAAGTAATCAACAAAGACACGGACATAGGGGGACTTTGAACCCTATGAACTGTGTAGCAGGTTTCACAGGATATGCCAGACAGATCACAAGATGTGCCTGAAAACCCAACAGGTTATGCCCTTATGCTATTCTTTCCGTGTAAGAAAGAAACAAAAACAAAAACACGGGAGGATCACAATGAAAGGTAAAAAACATATTTCAAAAGTAACAACGGCAGTTGCATATGCTTTGTGCGTTGTAATTGTAGCAGGTCTTGTAGTTGGAAACTATTATGCACTGAAATATCAGAATCTTATTTCGGTACATTTCAATCAGTCGAACCAGAAGATCGTATCTGCTGCGGGTGAATCGTCAGAGTACTATACCAGCGATTTTGACAGTGAAGAAGAGCGAATTGCACATTTGCAGGAAATTGGCACGAAAATAGAAGAAGAAGGCATCGTGCTGCTGAAAGATGAAAATGATGCACTTCCTTTGGCATCCGGAGCCAGAATCAGTATATTCGGCCAGGACAGCGTGGACCCTGTCTATGGCGGAGGCGGAGCTGGTTCCGTTGATGCTGCAAAAGCAGTTGATTTGGAAATGGCATTTGAAAAATCAGGATTTGCACTCAATCAGACATTATGGGATTTCTATGAATCGGGAGAGGGTTCCACTTACAGAAAAACGACTCCTGACGTATACGGAAAGGGTTCCTTTGCGGTGAACGAAGTCCCGGAAGATGTCTATACAGATGAAGTGAAAGCAAGCTTTGCAGAGTATAGCGATGCAGCGGTTGTCGTGATTGGCCGTTCCGGAGGTGAAAGTTCAGATCTCTCTTCGGCGCCGCTGGAAAGCGGATACGCCTACCTGCAGCTGGATGATGATGAAAGAGCGATGCTTCAGATGGCATGCGACAGCTTCGATCAGGTTGTTGTGCTGCTGAATACACAGAACGCAATGGAATTAGGGTTCCTGGAAGAATACGATGTCGATGCATGTCTGTGGATCGGTGCATTGGGTGAAACCGGTGCCTATGCAGTTGCCGATGTGCTGGCAGGTGAAGTGAATCCGTCCGGAGCATTGGTCGACACCTACGCATATGATTCTTTAAGCGCGCCGAGCATGGAAAACTTTGGAAAATACAGCATTGCAAACAGTGAAGTGGACCGCGGTAACGCTTACATGGTATACGGCGAAGGCATCTATGTGGGATATCATTATTATGAAACAAGATATGAGGATGTTGTGCTGGGAAATGAAGACAAAGCAAATTACGACTATACGGCAGCAGTACAGTATCCGTTGGGATATGGCTTGTCCTACACAGAGTTTGAGTGGTCTGATTTCACGGTGAGTGAAACAGAGGATACTTATGAAATCACGACGACCGTAACAAACACAGGAGATTTGGCAGGCAAGGAAATCGTGCAGATCTACATGCAGTCTCCATATACCGATTATGACAAAGAGAATGGGATTGAAAAAGCTTCTGTCGAATTGGCAGGGTTCGAAAAAACAGCTGAAATCGAAGCTGGTAAGAGTGAGACCGTAACCGTTTCAGTAGACAAAGAAGAAATGAAGACCTATGACGCAAAGGGATACAGCACTTATATCGTTGACGCCGGAGACTACTACTTCGCGGCAGGCGAAAATGCCCATGACGCGCTGAACAATATACTGGCTGCAAAAGGAAAAACAACGGCAGACGGTATGGATTATGATGGAAATGCAGAGTTTACGACAAAAGTAACGGTAGACAAGCTGGATGCAGAAACTTATGCGGTATCCCAGGATACGGGAAATGCGATTACAAATCAGTTTGAAGAAGCTGACATGAGCTATTACGATCCTGAATTCCAGTATTTAAGCAGAAGCAGCTGGACCGAGACCTGGCCGGCAACATATGCGGACGGTGTATTGACAGCATCTGATGAAATGCTGGCAGATTTAGAGATTTCCTTCTCTGAAGCTGAAAATGCGGAAGGGCCTGTAACAGATACAATCAGTGAAGAAATTGGCGAATTGAATGCCGCTACATTGATCGGGGAAGAGTATCAGAATGAATTGTGGAATGTCCTGACAGAACAGATGTCTGCTGAAGAGCTGGATCAGCTGGTACGTGTCGGTGGATATGCAACCAATAGCGTCGAATCGATTCAGTTGCCGGCTACAATAGATAAAGACGGCCCTGCCGGCATATCGGGTACATTGGTCGGTGGTGAAAGCGGAACCTCTTATCCACCGGAAGTAGTAATCGCTTCTACCTGGAATCTGGATCTAGCGGAAGAATTCGGTGCATGTATAGGCGAAGACAGCATGGCGCTTGGCGTGGCAGTATGGTATGCGCCGGCATGCAACATCCATCGCTCGCCATACAGTGGCAGAAACTTTGAATACTACTCAGAAGACGGTTTCCTTTCAGGTAAGATGGCCGCAGGCACAGTTGCCGGAGCACAGTCAAAAGGAACTGTGGTTACAGTAAAACATTTTGCCCTGAATGATCAGGAATGCAACCGCGTCGGCGGTGCAATGTTTGCAAATGAGCAGTCTGTCCGGGAACTTTATTTACAGCCATTTGAAATTGCTGTTCGTGAAGGCGATGCGCTTGGCATGATGGCAAGCATGAACAGGATCGGATGCAGATGGACTGGTGGGCATTACGGACTTATGACTTCAACTCTGAGGGATGAATGGGGATTCGAAGGAATGGTTGTAACAGACCAGGCATCCTACTCTGTATTTGCTTACGAGGATCTCCGTGAAGGACTTGAAGCAGGAACAGACTTGTGGCTGAATACGGATGCAACACTCTGGACTTTGACAGACGAGGATATGACACCGACTGTGTTAACAAACATGCAGAGAGCAGCAAAGAATGTTGTATATGCAGTTGCAAACAGCAATGCAATGAACGGATTATCAGCAGGAAGTAAAGTGGTCGCAGTCATGCCGCTTTGGCAGAAGGCATTAATTACAGTTGATGCAGTCGCCGGCATTCTGGTTGCCACAGCAGTTATATCCTTAACAAGAAGACTGATGAAACAAAAAAAACGCAATATTGAAATTGTAACAGAAGAATAATCAGATTGAAACTCTGTAGCCGGAAACGGCTGCAGAGTTCTTTGAGGTTAAACGATCAGGTGCTCTGAATCGTTATGATGATTTCTATAAAAATGTTTCTGGGAGGATAACTATGAAGCTGGCTGTGATCGATGATGATAAAAAGGCAACGGATTTACTGGATGATTATGTCAAAAGATTTGAAAAAGAAAATAATATGAGCATACAGGTATCAGTATTCCATAACCCCAATGACTTTTTGAACAATTACAGCAGGGATTATGATCTGGTATTGATGGATATCGAGATGCCGGGACTGAATGGAATTGAGACCGCAAAAGAACTACGGCGCATGGACTCCCGTGTGGTGCTGATGTTCATCACCAACATGGCCCAGTATGCCATTCACGGTTATGAAGTGGAAGCTGTCGATTTTGTGATAAAACCGGTATCCTATCCTGATTTTGTCCTGAAAATTCAGAAAGCAATCCGCTATATCGCCAGAAACCAGGACCAAAAACTGACTCTGCATGCACAGGAAGGCGTGGTACACCTGCATGTATCGGACATCCGCTATATTGAAGTGATTCGTCATTATCTGCTGTATCATACTGCCAAAGGCAATTACACAGTCCGAGGGGTAATGAAGGAAGCAGAGGAGAGCCTTGAAAAATACCATTTTGTCAGGAGCAACCACTGTTACCTGGTAAACCTGAAATACGTGGAATCAATCAGTGGCAATATCGTAAAAGTCGGCGGTGATGATCTGCAGATCAGCAGGAATAAAAAGAATGAATTTTTGATGAAATTCACCAGATATGTAGGAGGGATGCAATAATGGATGCACTTAATGTGTTTGAAGAACTACGTTTTATTGTTGAGCTTCTTGTAGCTGAGCAGCTTTTTGTATGGGCCTTCGCAAAAAGAAAGAAAAACTTCTGGATGAAATCCAGCATAGGATATGCGCTGCTTATCGCGATTGCAGTCAATTATCTGCAGATCCAGTCATGGACAGAAGCTTTTCATTCTTCTTTCTTAACAAAATCGGTATCTGTTTCCTGGTATATTTTTCTGGTGATCCTGTCCCTGATACATATCCGCATGTGCTATGTGATAACCCTGAGCGATGCCCTGTTTATGGGCATAGCCGGATATTCCGTACAGCATATCGAATATGTTGTGGTAAACGAAGTGATTGCCAGGGGTATATGGAAGGAAGTTACAAATAACTTGTGGCTATATATTCTGATATGCATTGTGACCTGCGCTCTCTGGTATTATCTGATTGCTCGGATATTTGCCGCGAAACTGAAAGCCTGCGGTGGAATCCTGTATGAAGACAGTATCCAGACTGTCCTCTATTTCCTAGTCATGCTCGTGGTGCTGTTCTTCACTGCCTTTCTGGGACAGGATATATTCCTGAGCGGAACAACGGATTACAGCCAGGTCAACTATAAGGGTGCAACTTATGATTTCTTCAGCTGTACGCTGGTGCTGGTGGTACAGTACAGCATTTTTCGCATCAGTACCCTGAACAGGGAAAAGGAGATCGTAAAGCAGCTGCTCCATGAGAGGCAGAAGCAGTACAGGCTGTCCAAGGAAAACATCGAGATGATCAACCATAAATGCCATGATTTGAAGCATCAGATCCAGGCATTGAAGGAAGCGAAAAGTGAAGAGCTGGAAAGGTATATTGAAGAAGTGGAAGAGTCCATCATGATATACGATACGGTGGTGAAGACGGAGAATGAGGTGCTGAACACGATCTTGTCGGAAAAAAGCCTTTATTGCGAAAAACACCGCATCCGCCTTTCCTGTATTGTAGATGCAAACCAGCTGGATTTTATGAGCACACTTGATATCTATGCGCTTCTTGGAAATGCGATTGATAATGCCATTGAATGCGTCATCAGGCAGAGGGACAAGGAGAAGAGGGTCATCAGCCTTACGATTTCTGCCAATGGAAGCTTCCTCTGCATCCAGACCAATAATTATTATGAGGGGAATCTGCAGATTGTGGACGGCATACCGGTAACCACAAAGAAAAACTGGGATTTCCATGGCTTTGGCATGAAGAGCATGAAGCATCTGGCGGAAAAATACGGAGGCACCTTATATACAAGTCTGGAAAATGGAATTTTCATGCTGCAGATTGTCATACCAATTCCCGCAGAGTTTACCCGGCTGCTGAAGGAAGCGGAAACTGGAAAAAGATGATTATGGTGAAATGAAAAAGCAAGCCGCAAGCTCCTTTGAACGGAGCTTGCGGCTTACTTTTTATAGGAGAGGAACTATTAAACGGTTGATTGAAAAAAGGAGTAGCCGTCAGGAGTTCATCCTGCCGGCTATTATGAAAAAGAGTATGTGAAATGAAAAAATCATGTAAGTGGGTTATTTGATATATTTATTATATCTTTGGAATATGTTCAATCTATGAACATATTTTGAAAATTAAGTGAACATTCTGAGTTGCTGTTCACATGTCATCTGGCGTAAGGTATTTTCGTGAGTGTAGCGAAGTGAAAATCATATAAAACCCGGGGATTGCAGCACGAAATGGTGAATTTCAACCATTTCTGCACATCGCGGAGCGTGTTACTGATCACGAAGTGAGCAGTAACCCATACTGAAAAGGTTATATGAAGGAGGCAGGTTTTTTTTGCTTCTTGCAGGGTTCCCGTGGTAATATAAAAACAAGAGTCAAGCTATCCGGCTTGTGAAGAAGAAAGAAAAAATGTAAAAATACAAAAATGCAGATAGTGGAGAGGTGGATGCTTATGACACAATCAGAACTGCCAAAGAATGCCGGCGGAGAAAATTTAGCGGAACTCAACGTAGATACGGTCCGTGAACTCTGGTCACAGACTTATAATACCGACGGAAAACCCGACTGGTCCCATATTTTTCCTTATTACCATCCGGAGATCATTTTCCAGGATGCCATCCAAAGGATTGAAGGCATCGAGGACTTTATCGCCATGTGCGAACGGCTGACAAAACGGTGCAGGAGCCTGCGCATGGACCTCTCCAGTGTGGTCCAGGATTCCAATGTCATCATTCTGGAATGGAAGATGACGATGTCCTTCAAGAAGTCGCCCGATACGCCGATTTTTGGCTGCACAAAACTCACTCTTCATGAAGATGGAAGAATCCTGATGCAGAGGGATTATTATGATCTATGGGGGGATATCTTCAATCAGATTCCCGGATTTGGGAAAATGTACAGAAAATTCATGCACAGATTTTTCGGATAGGAGGCGGGGATATGAAGCGGGAACTACCTGATGAGCTTATGTTTATCAAAAATGCAAAGGCAGAGCAGAAGAAGAGCAGTGCGGATATGACCGGTAAAATCTGTATCATTACCGGTGCAACTTCCGGAGTCGGGCTTGAAGCCGCAAAGAGGCTGGCAAAGGGAGGCGCCCATATTGTTATGGTGTGCCGGAATACAAAGAAGGCGGAAGACATCAGCACGGAAATTAAAGCTGCATACCATGTTCCAGTGGATGTTGTTATTGCGGATTTTAGCCGCCTCGAGGATGTGCGGAGGGCAGCGGGGGAAATACTTGACAGATATGCGAAAATCGATGTGCTGATCAACAATGCGGGCATGCATTCCACCAGCCCCCTGTATACGGAAGAGGGTTATGAACTGGTTTTCTGCGTCGACCATCTGGCCTCTTTTCTGCTGACCAATCTGCTTCTTGACCGGCTGAAGGAGAGCGCCCCGGCACGGATCATTGATGTGAATTCGGAAGGCCACAGGTTCAATGGACTCGACCCCGATGACCTCAGCTGGAGGAGGCGTCATTACACGGGATTAAGAGGCTACGGTGCCGCTAAGACAGCCCAGCTCCTTACGGTGTGGGAGTTCGCAGATCTGCTGGAGGGTTCGGGGGTCACGATCAATGCAATTCACCCGGGGGACGTCAGGACCAACGTAGGCAGTAACAACGGACCGCTCTATAAATGGTTTTTGCACCATGTAACCTGGCATTTCTTAAAAGATCCCGTCATAGCAGGAGAGGCGATTTATTATCTGGCTGCCGATCCTGAAATGAACGGCGTAAGCGGAAGATTTTTTCACCTGACCATCGAAGAAAAGCCGGCCCCTCATGCACGCGACCGCAAAATGGGAAAGCGTATATGGGAACTCAGCAGGCAGATGGCAGGGATAATAAATTGATGCTGGTAATAAGGGAGAGTATATGAAGACACGCTTCAATTTGAAAAAAATCATGAAAACATCAGTATTCCGGCTGGTGTTAATTGTCGTTATCGTAATCATTCCAATTAATATCCTGACGTTGATTTTAAGTAATACTGCAGTGAATGAGGTACAGAAACAGATTTCCCAGGAAACCAGGAATGCACTGGAATTATATATGAGCCAGATTGATGGTTCCATGGAACGGGCGGCCGCTAAAATTCATTACATGTCGAGGGATAGTGTTAATTTTGGCAGACTCAACTCCAAAGAGGTCACAGATGAGGAAGAATATTATAAACAGCTGCAGTCTGTTGTCCTGCTTTATAAGGAGCTTCAGGATGCAGGCACGGAGAACAGCTGGATGACAGGATTCTATGCCCTTTTCCCGGATAAGGATATTGATCTGGTACAGTGCGATTATTCAGACTGTGCCGATGAATTGCCGGAATATGTGGCTGATGTTGCGAAAAACAGCCCGGATCAGATTGGAAAATGGAAAGTGGTTACCATTAACGAAGTAGAGGTCGTGGTACTGGTGGCCCACTATAAGAATGCCTATTATGGAGCCTGGATTGAATTGAAACGTCTGGCAGCTGCCATGGAACTGAATAACATGGATGACGGTATTATCAAAGCATTTACCGATGATGATGGAAGGGTCCGCTATGCAAATGCAGATGCGCTGGAACAGCTCGATCTGGGGAAATCCTATTATCAGCATAATGGCGTCGGATATGTTTTGATCAGTGCACCTTCTGATGATTCTGACCTGAATATGGTGCAGATCATGTCCAAGGGCGAGATGACAAATGCACTTCCTGTCATGATCCGTATGCTTCAGATTGCATCTGTCATAGCGCTCTGCATTATTCCGATTATCATTCTGTCTATCAAAAAATGGATGATCAAGCCATTGAATAAATTATTGAGCGCAATGGAAAAAATCGAACAGGGCGATATGGATATCAGAATCAAAGAAGAAAAATCAGGAAGTGAATTTGAACAGATCAACAGTAATTTCAATCATATGATGGATGAAGTGGCGAACCTGAAAATTGACGTATATGAAGAAAAGCTGGAAAAGCAGCAGATCAGGATGCGTTTCCTGAGTCAGCAGATACAGCCCCATTTTATTCTGAATGCCATGAATATTCTTTACAGCTATGAGCAGGAGGAGTTTCCGCTGATTCAGAAAATGATCCTGTTTCTGTCCAGATATTTCCGTTATATCGTGAACGCAAAATCAGATTTTGTGGAGCTGCATGAAGAAATGGATCATATCAGGAATTATTTTGAGATCCAGCAGGCAAGATACCCGGAGACTTTTTTTGCAGTGGTGGAATATGATGAAGAAATCGGGGACTGCCTGGTACCGCCTCTGTTGATACAGAATTTTGCGGAAAATGCAATCAAACATTCCTTGAAAATCGGAAATCAGATCGATATTTTTGTGATTGCACAAAAGCTGGGAGATAACAAGGTGCGTATTCGTTTGTCGGATACGGGAGAAGGAATCAGTGAAGAGCTTATCGAAAAAATAGAACGATTCTGTAGAACAAGGGAATACCAGGACGGCCTGGGAGTTGGAATTCAAAACGCAATCGAACGGCTGGACATTCTGTATGGCGGAAAAATTGCATTCAGAATAGCCAGGGAACATCCCCATGGAACGCGTGTAGAAATGATTGTACCCCTGGTCAGAGAAAAATACAGGAAACAGGAGGATATATGATGCTGAATGTCATACTAGTTGACGATGAAGTGGTAGCGGTAAATGCTTTAAAAAGAAGAGTGGACTGGAGCAAATATGGAATTGAACATGTATATACTGCAAATTCAATGCAGCAGGCACAAACGCTTTTCCAAAATGAAAAAATAGATTTCATGCTTTGCGATATCGAGATGCCTCAGGGGAATGGGCTTGATTTATATGAGTGGGTCAAAATCTATTATCCGGCAGTGGAATGCATTTATGTGAGCTGCCATCCGGAATATGAATATATCCGAAAAGCGCTCCAGCTTGGAACCGCAGATTATATTTTAAAGCCCATTGATTATGAGGAGCTGGATCAGATACTGACGCAGCTCATAGAACGCCTGAACAAGCAGCCGGAATTAGAAGAGATTCCGGAAACGATTATCCGCACCCTTGCAGAAAAAGAATCAAAAGAGAAACAGGACAACGTGGTTCATCAGGCAAAACGGTATATTTTACAGCACATTCAGGAAAATATCTACATCGAAGAAATAGCAGACCAGGTCCATCTGAATGCCCAGTATTTAATGCGCCTGTTCAAAAAGGAAACCGGGCTTTCCATTCTGGAATATATTACGGATGAACGTCTGAAGCTGGCAAAAGAGCTGCTGGCAAAAACGGATTACCCGATCAATAAAGTGGCAGACAGTGTAGGATATGGCAATTATTCATATTTCACAAAAATATTCAAAAAGAACACAGGAATGACACCGGCTGCCTATCGCCAGAATCAAAAATAGAACGAACTGGGATTTCTTGCAAAATAATTCAATAGATCGTAATCTTTAAGTCAGTTGGCTTCGGTGTCCTTGTGGGTGTCGGAGCCAATTGGTTTATTTTTCATTATTTCATTCTTTGATTGTTTGTCTGTAGTTAAAAATCATTACATTATTATTGTATAATCATGTAAAAAGCAACATAAGTCATAAATGTGCTAAGAAGATAGCATTATTGTTCTATTAAATATGTCATAATGTTGGTAGGATAAATACATGAAGTCGGTGCGGTTATGAGCCTTAGCTATTCCACCAGCTGACATCGAAAAATCATGTAAAAGGAGAGCGAATTATGAAAAAGAAAGTATTGAGTACACTTTTAGCACTTGCAATGGTTGCTTCTTTGGTATCAGGTTGCGGTAAAACAGAGAAAGAAACTGCTTCAGGCGATGCAGGGGACAAAGAGACATCTTCAGAAGGAACCGGTGAAGCAAAGATTGATTTCGATGAGGATCCATATGAAGTATATGTCCAGTACGTTGGATTGTTTGAAGAAAATAAAAACATCAAGGCAGTTGAGGATGCAATCAATGCGATCGCATTAGAAAAAATCAATTGTACCGTACACCTTGTACCTACATTTATCGGTGATTTGCCTACCAATACATCCTTACAGGTTGCCGGAGGCGAGAAAATCGATGTGATCACGGTTGGTTTGACACAGGCACTCAGTTCCGCAGTTCCAGATGGATTGTTACTTGAATTAGATGATCTGATCGCTGAGCGTGGAGCGGATGTCAGCAAAGTGACTGCAAACGTAATGGAAGCAGGAACTATCGACGGACATGTATATGCAGTATCCGGATATCCATATGCAGCAATGGGAACTGGTTTTGTATATAACAAGACAATGGCTGATCAGTACGGTATTGAAATGAAAGACTATATGACCTTGGATGATCTGGCAGCAGCTGGAGAAATCTTAAAAGAAAATGGCGTATATCTTACAAATTTTGGAAATTCAGCACAGTTAAATTACAAATTCTTTTCAGGCATCGAGAGTTATGGTGATTCGGCCATTTATGGAGGAATCACGGATCCCACTGAAAGCACCACTGTAGAAAATATCTATGCAACTGACGGAATCAGAGATTATTTCAAGGGTGTGAAAGGATGGGCAGATGCCGGTTATCTTCCTGAAGGCCAGTTAACAGACACGACAACGGTTCAGGAATATTTTTCACAGCAGAAGATTTTCGGAACTACATCGGCTTATACGGTTAATCAGATTACAAGCTGGCTCAGCCCTGATTTTGAAACCGGAATGATACAGCTGACAGATGCAGTTATCTCTACTTCTTCGGCAACAGAATTCATGCTTGGAATCGCATCTACATGCGAGAGACCTGAAAAGGCAATGGACGTAATCAACTTGATCTATGGCGATGCAGAAGTTGCGAACCTGATCCAGTACGGTATCGAAGGAACAGATTACGCAGCTGTTGAAGGAACGGAAAACGTGATTACCAGAGACGGAACTGCAAATGCAGACCGAAACAGTTATTTCTCACCATTTGTTCACTTTGGAAATCCAATGGACTTAAAGGTTGTCAGCCCATTAACAGATTCCTATTATGATGATTTGCAGGCATTCGAGGACGGCGCAAAAAAATCATTAAGCTTCGGTTATGCATTTGACGGATCTGATTACGCTGCAGAAGCAGGTGCCATCAGTGCAGTGCTTCAGGAAAAATTGCCGATGTTAAATGCAGGTCAGGTTGCGGATGTGGATACAGCAATGGATGAACTGATTGCAGCAATTGAAGCGGCAGGAATTGAGGATGTGATCAAAGCAAACCAGGAACAGTTAGACGCGTATCTTGCAAAATAGAAATTGATTGCGGCTATGAAAGACATAGACATTCATAATTATAAATAATTGAAAAATTGAGGCTGCCACATAGAGAAATATTTGGTGGCAGCCTTATTGATAGGAACGGTGGGAAAGAGAATGGAGCAGAAGAAAATAAAAAAGAAAAAAGGACAGGGATTTTTGCATTGGCTTCCATTTTATCTGATGGGCCTCCCCGGACTGGCATACCTGTTTATCAATAACTATATGCCGCTGGTGGGCCTCCAGATTGCATTTAAAAAGTTCAACTATGCAAAAGGAATGTGGGATAGCGAATGGAGCGGGTTTAAAAACTTTGAGTTCTTGTTCAAGACAAAAGACGCATTTATTATGATTCGAAATACGATCTGCTATAACATCGTATGGATTATTCTGGGAATGGTATTTGGTGTAACAGCAGCAATTCTCCTAAATGAAGTTGCCGGGAAAAAAGCAAAGAAGTTTTATCAGACAGCAATTCTGCTTCCATATCTGATGTCCATGGTTATTATTGCTTATCTGGTATATGCATACCTTTCTCCGACGTCAGGCCTGTTTACAAAAATAATCGAAAGAATCACAGGAAATGCGCCTGAGTTTTATCAGGAAGCAAAATGGTGGCCATTTATCCTTACCTTTGTCAACCAGTGGAAAGGCATTGGATTTGGTATGATTCTGTATTTATCCAGCATCATTGGAATCGACACCAGCTATTATGAAGCAGCGCAGCTTGATGGCGCCACCAAATGGCAGCAGCACAGGCTGATTACACTCCCATTGTTAAAACCAACCATTATTATGCTCTTAATTTTAAGCATGGGACAGATTTTCCGTTCCGATTTCGGTCTGTTCTACCAGGTACCGATGCACCAGGGTGTATTGAATCCTGTGACCCAGACGATTGATACCTATGTTTACAACGCATTGTTGAAAGTAAATGATGTGGGTATGTCATCTGCAGCAAGTTTTATCCAGTCTGTAGTAGGATTTATATTTATTGTAGTCGCAAATAAGATTGTATCTAAAGCTGATAAGAGCAGCGCATTATTTTAGGAGGCAGAAAAATGAGGACAAAAGGACAAAAAGGGTGGTCTCTTGGAGCCAACATCATACTTTCTATTATGTCACTGCTGGCAATTATGCCATTTCTGCTGCTGATTATTGCATCTTTTACAGATGAAACAGTTGCAATGACGGATGGATATACATACTGGCCGGCAAAATGGTCATTGGCGGCATACAGCTATATTTTAAGTCAGGCAGCAATGATCGGCCGTGCATACCTGATGACAATTCTGGTTACGATCATCGGCACCGGCGTAGGAATCGTCATGACTTCCATGCTTGCCTACATGCTTTCACAGAAAAAGCTTCCAGGAAGAAAAATATTGAACTTCTTTGTAGTATTTACCATGCTGTTCAATGGCGGGCTGGTTCCGACGTACATTATGTATGTAAAGACCTTCCAGGTTAAGAATACGATCTGGGGATTGATCATTCCGAATCTTCTGATGAGTGCTTTCCTGATTATGCTGGTCCGCAATTATTTTGAAAACAGCATCCCGGAAGAACTTTATGAAGCGGCCCGCATTGACGGAGCCAGCGAGTTCTACAACTTCTTCCATATTGCACTTCCACTGTCAGTGCCGATTCTTGCAACAGTTGGCCTGATGATGGGCATCGCATATTGGAATGACTGGCAGAACGGATTGTATTATCTGAGCAAGGACGCCGGATCCCAGTACTACACAGTGCAGAATATTCTGAACAATATCAATGACAACATAGCATTCCTTGCCTCAAATGCATCGGCTGGCGTCAACCTGGCTGATCTGCCGACAACAACAGTCAGAATGGCAATCGCAGTAATCGGTATTTTACCAATCTTAATGGTATATCCTTTCTTTCAAAAGTACTTTTCAAAGGGTCTCACCATGGGTGCGGTTAAAGGGTGAGGACGTGATACAGCACATGTTTATTCGCAGCGCGCTCTCGCTTAGATGAAGGCGTAGTGGTACGTAAGGACGCAAAGTACGCGTCCTAAGTACCAACGCCTTCATAAAGCTGCTCATTAAATCATGTGCTGTATCACTGCGTGATGGCTGGCGAATGTAAAAACAGACGTAACTGTTCAGAATACCTGTCTCGCGAGGTGTTTTTATGCTGAGTTTGCATAAAAACCCGAGACATGCGTGCGCCAAATTGCTGATTTTGCAATTTGTGTGCATAATATGTGACTATGAAGGACGTAGTCCTGAATAGTTACAAACAGACAATAATGGAGGTTCCTATGAGCATTGTGATTGCAGCTACAAAATACGGCAGAATAAAAGGGATAGAAGAACAGGGATACACAGTTTTTAAGGGGATTCCCTATGCAAAACCGCCAGTTGGAGAGCTGCGCTGGAAAGCGCCGCAGCCTGTGGAGAGCTGGGAAGATATATACATGGCAGATTGCTTTTCCTGCAAGAGTGTACAGGAAAACAGCAATGATGGTTTCTATAAAAAAGAATTTTACGGAAACCCGGCATACGAGGTCCCAATCAGTGAAGACAGCCTTTATCTGAACATCTGTACCCCGGCAGAGCAGACAGATGAGAAGCTGCCGGTAGAATTCTGGATCCATGGCGGAGCGTTCATGGGCGGATATGGCAGTGAAATGGAATTTGACGGAGAAGCGCTTTGTAAAAGAGGCGTTATTCTGGTTACCATCAATTATCGCCTTAATATTTATGGTTTTCTTGCGCATCCCTGGCTTAGTGCCGAAAATGAGCGGGGCATTTCCGGAAACTATGGAACCCTTGATCAGATTATGGCATTACAGTGGGTCTATGAAAATATCGGGTCTTTTGGCGGAGACAGAGATAATATTACAGTTTCAGGACAATCAGCAGGTGCCATGAGCGTTCAGACCCTGGTATCCTCTGAACTGACGGGAAACATGATTGCAAAAGCGATTATGCAGAGCGGCGGCAGTTACGGCAAAGGTCTGCACAGGGATATGCTGCTTGAAGAGGCAATGAAATTTGGAGAGCGGTTTGTAGCGGAAACAGGCGCAGGCAGCCTTGAAGAATTACGCGGAATGACAACAGAGGAATTAACACCGGCAATCGGAAAATTCATGGGAGAAATGTTTCAAACAGGCGGAGGCCTTGTTTTAATCCCTAATATTGACGGATATGTTTTGAAAGATGGATACTACAGCCTGATCGACAGGGATGCCATAAAAGATATTCCCTATCTTCTGGGAAGCAATAAAAATGATATCTTTGTGACGGAAGAAGATCTGGAATCCGGGCATAAAGGCAACTTGTTTGACGGAACCATTGCATTCAGCCAGAAAAGGGAAGCGTTTCATCATAAACCAGCTTATGTATATTATTTCACAAGACAGCTGCCGGGAGATGAGGCGGGCGCATTCCATTCCGCTGAATTATGGTATACCTTTGGCACCTTAGACAGATGCTGGAGACCGGTGACGGAGGAAGATTATCAACTGAGCGATAGGATGCTTGCCTATTGGACCAATTTTATGAAGACAGGGAATCCAAACGGGGAATCCCTGGAGGAATGGAAGCCTTGTGATAGTTTGGATTTTTATGTGAAGAGATTTGATGTGTAGTCAGTGTGTTTGCAGGTAACTGTTCAGAGATCCAGTGCCGCGAGGTATTTTTACGCTGAATTTGCTACATAAAAATCTGAATACTGCATGCGCCAAATTGCTGGTTTTGCAATTTGTGCGCATCTTTTTGATTATGAAGGACGCAGTCCTGACAAGTGCACTGACACGTTTGTCGAAAATAATAAAGTGAGGTTTTGTTATGAAAAAGTATGAAGATAGAATAAAAGAGCTGATTGCCAGAATGACCCAGGAAGAAAAAGTGGGGCAGCTGCAGCAGTGCGGACCATCCCTGGTGGGGGCATTTGAAGTCAGTTTTGAAGAGCTGCTGGATATGATGTTTGATGGCAGGATCAGTCAGGAAGAATTCGGAAGACTTATGAGCACGGCAGAAGAAGATTTCCATGATGAAGACTTAAAAGCAGGAAATATAGGATCTTATAATGGAATCAAAAATGCCAAAACGGCCAACAGGCTTCAGGAAATAGCGGTGAAAGAGACGCGGCTTGGAATTCCGCTTATATTTGGCTACGATGTGATCCACGGATACAAGACAATTATGCCGATTCCATTGGCAGAAGCCTGCGCATGGGAACCGGAGCTTTGGGAGAAGACAGCCCGTGTTGCGGCAAAGGAAGCAACGGCGGCCGGTGTGCACATGACCTTTGCACCTATGGTAGACGTAGCCAAGGATGCCAGATGGGGACGTGTCAGTGAAGGTGCAGGTGAAGATACCTTCTTGACCTCAAAGTTCGGGGAAGCAAAGGTAAAAGGGTTCCAGGGCAATGATTTATCAAAAGAAGACTCCATGGCTGCCTGCGTGAAACATTTTGCAGCATATGGCGCGGCAGAAGCAGGACGTGATTACAACCGTGTTGATCTGTCTATGCAGAAGCTGCATGAAGAATATCTCCCGCCATTCGAAGCTTGTGTAAAAGCAGGGGCACGCGGAATTATGCCGGCTTTTAACGACATCAACGGAGTTCCCTGCTCTGTTAACAAATGGCTTTTGACAGATCTGCTCCGTGATACATGGGGATTCGATGGAATGACAGTCAGTGATGCAAATGCAATCGCAGAGTGCGTGAACCATGGAATTGCCGAAGATAAGGAAGAGGCTTCCCAAAAAGCGATTATAGCCGGAATGGAAATGGATATGTCTTCGAATTCCTATATTGAGAATTTGAAAGACCTGGTAGAATCCGGCCAGGTAGAAGAAGCCATTTTAGACAAGGCAGTAGCGGATGTCCTTCGTGTCAAATTTGAACTGGGATTATTTGAAAATCCATATCAGACATCAGAAGAACGTGAACAAGAAGAGCTTTTGAAGCCGGAATACCGAAGCCTTGCAAGAGAGACAGCCGGAAAATCAATGGTACTTCTGAAAAATGAAGGCATACTTCCGCTGAAGCGGGGAATAAAAGTAGGAATCGTTGGCGATCTGGCGGATAATCGTGGTGAAATGACCGGAGCCTGGGCAATCGGAGCTGATGGTAATACATGTGTCAGCATCGTTGATGCATGCAAAGGGCAAAATGTGGCATATACATACACAGCCGGACATACAGAAAAACAGGTGGATCCACTGGAATTATTAAAAGCGACAGATGGCTGTGACGTGCTTATTGCTGCAATCGGTGAAGTGAAAGACCAGAGTGGAGAGGCTGCCAGCCGTGCAGACATCACCATACCGGAATATCAGAAGGAAATTTTAGAAGCCTTACTGACAACAGGAAAGCCGGTCGTAGCAGTCTTATTCAATGGCAGACCCCTTGCAATGCCATGGGTGGCAGAAAATATCCCGGCTATTTTAGAAGCATGGCACCCGGGGATAGAAGCCGGAAATGCAATTCTGGATATTTTGTTTGGTGATGTAAACCCAAGCGGCAAATTAACGACTACATTTCCATATGCAACTGGACAGTGTCCGATTTATTATGCTGCCATTAATACTGGAAGACCTGGCGGAAAAGGTAAATTCACGTCCAAATACCTGGACACGCCATTGGCTCCGGTCTATCCGTTTGGATACGGACTCAGCTACACCACCTTTGCCTACAGCAATCTGACGGTTGTGGAAAAGGAAGAGGGCTTTGCTGCCAGTGTAGAAGTGGAGAATACCGGGGACAGAGACGGGGATGAAATCGTGCAGTGCTATGTCAGGGATCTTGTTGCAAGGCGTGCGCGCCCTGTGAAGCAGCTGAAAGCGTTTGAGAAAGTATTTATAAAAGCAGGGGAGAAGAAGACTGTCACATTCGAAGTGCCATACAGAGAATTGGGATATTACGACATGAATATGGAGTATATAGTTGAAGAAGGAATATTTGAAATATTTGTTGGAAAGAATTCCGCTGAATGCCTCAAAGATATGATAGAATTGTAAATATCAAAAAATTGCAGCTTTGAAGAAAATAGTCCTGAAAAGTCACAAAAAACCAGCGAGGAGAAGAAGAATATGGCTTTTATTCAAATGAATCTGTTATCAAAATCACTTATGCGTACAGTACCGGTAAATGTTATTTTGCCGGCTGACAAAATGGTATTTCCGGGAATGCCGGTCAGAGAAGACAAACCTTACAAGACGCTGTACCTGCTCCATGGCGTGTTCGGCAACTATACAGACTGGGTAAACGGAACAAGAATCCAGCGTTTTGCCGAGGAAAATGATCTTGTTGTCGTAATGCCTTCCGGAGACAACGCTTTTTATGTGGATCAGCCAAAAGGCAACAATTATTATGGAGAATTTATTGGAAAAGAATTGGTAGAACTTACCAGAAAGATGTTTCCGCTTTCTCATAGAAGGGAAGATACCTTCATCGGCGGGCTTTCCATGGGCGGATATGGAGCAATCCGCAATGGCCTGAAATACAGTGATACCTTTGGATATGTTGTGGCACTTTCCTCTGCGCTGCTGACAGAGAGCCTGCCGGACCGCACAAATGAAGCGCCGTTTTTCCTGGAAACGAGAGATTATGCAGAAAGCTGCTTTGGCAATCTGGATGAAGTGCTCACAAGTGATAAGAATCCAAAGTATTTAGTGGAACAGCTGATCAAGGAAGGCAAAGAATTACCGGCATTTTTTATGGCCTGTGGAGACCAGGATTCATTGCTTGGCGTAAACCAGGATTTTGCCGACTTTTTAAAAGAGAATCAGGCAGAGATCACCTTTGAAGTGGGACCTGGTGACCACGAATGGGATTTCTGGGATACCTATATTAAAAAAGGTATTGAGTGGCTGCCGGTGGAAACGGCAGGGCTTGGGATAAATAGCGGAAATGTAGGAATATAAGCAGGATACTTTTTCACTGTTGTTTGCTGAAAATCTAAGAATAATAACTCCCAACGATATTCTGAACAGAAAAGAGTATCGTTG
Source organism: Anaerobium acetethylicum (assembly GCF_900096945.1). Taxonomy (GTDB): domain Bacteria; phylum Bacillota; class Clostridia; order Lachnospirales; family Lachnospiraceae; genus Anaerobium; species Anaerobium acetethylicum. Next base: position 36,604 of record NZ_FMKA01000024.1, read on the forward strand.
GGAGTTTTGATTTTAGTTATTCAAAATCCTCTATGTGCCATTCGTTTTTCCAGTCGATATAAGCCATTTCCCCATCAAATCGGATCGGCAGCCAGACATAATCTGCGATAGCGGTGTTCGATTCAATATCCATATTGTCTGCAAACGCAAGTGCCTCAGGAGTGGCGTTGGCAAGAGCTTCCTCCCTGGATCCATATTTGAACATGGACTCAAATATTTGTGAATAAGTATCATAGGACAGATCCATATGCTCTGGAAGCCATCGGTCTGCGAGGGCAATGTACAGATCTTTTTTGCCGGGCACCTTGAACACACTGGTAATCTGGCTGTGGAAACTGGTATTGCTTTCGTCAGAAGGATGTGGATTGCCAAGTACCTGGAATGGTCCATGCCAGCTGTCGGCTATGGCGACTTCGCTTGGATTTGGTAAATAGCCTGTGGTGCCGCTGGTTACAAGGTAATGCTTATGGTTCCTCATAAAATGTGCGGTTGCTTCCCGTACATAGGGAGGATAGGGACGGGGAAAATGAGTGCTGTAATAGCCGGTCACATCGGTATAATCATCCGTAAGGTCGGCACAGATGGTCTCGCTATGTACGCGCTCGAAATAGTAGTATGCCTTTCCGTCTGGCGCAACTACCAGGTCAAAATCCCCTGCACTCATGTTCAACGGACGCAATCCTTCCCTTACCTTTGTGTAAGGGCCCAGGAACGCATCGGCAGTCAGAACTGTCTCGCTTTGTGTCTGGTCCTTGTTCATGATTTTGAGCCATGTGACATATTTTTTTGTCTGCGCATTATAGATGATATGAGGGCGGTCCATGCATGCAGTTGGATGCAGGCTGCTTGTCAAATCATCCGGTTCGGGTGGAATGATCAGACCCTTGTCTTCCCAGTTATATAAATCCTTTGAAGCATAGCAGCGCACGCCCCAGTGCCAGATTCCACTGCCGGGAACTGTCTTTTCTTTGTTCTCGCCATACCAGTAATACGTATCGTCCAGATACATGATAGAGCCGCCATGGGCCTGGATCCGGTTTCCGTTGGTGTCCAGCCATACCTGGCCTGGACGGATTGAAGAATAATTCATTATGAGCACACTCCTTTTTTTATAAGGTTATTGTATAATACAGACAGAATATCTGCCATTTCACAAGCAGACAGAAGTTCTTGCAGCATCGGACATGCAGTTATAATGCGGTGGTGTCAAAAGGTATTTTGCACCCTGACACCTGCGGATTTTTCAGAATAAATGGAGGGCGATCCAATTGCACAATATAGACGAGTTATTACATCTGCCAATGACAGAATTTGAATATTCGTTAAAAAACTACACAGATTCTCATCCGGAATGGAAGGATCGAATTCTGACTTCTTCTGAACTGTCTGTGTTTCTCGGGGAATATTTCGCTACGAGAAAAGAATTCCAGAATAAAGAGAATGAGCATTGGAGCTGGATTGACAGTGACATCAGAAACTGCCAGCAGGAAAAAACGTTTATACCTCAGAAATTCGATATTTCTGTAGGACGAATGCTCCGATATATGCCGGCCCACTGGCATACTAACGATTACTTTGAGCTCTACTATGTTTTTACAGGAAGCTGCGAACTGCATTTTGAAAATGAAGTGATTACAATGGGTCCGGGGACCATTGTCCTGCTCTCGCCTGCAACCCGCCATGCCAGCCCATGCTACAGCGACGATTGTGTCCTGTTCTATTATATGATTCGCACCAGTACCTTCAATATGGTGTTCTGGAACAATCTGACGGACCAGAACCTGATGTCTGCCTTTTTCAAGAAAGCGCTAAACGGAGAAGGCGGCAAGTCCTATCTCCATTTTGAAACCCGGGAAGACGGAGGGATTCAGTCATTGCTGTACGAGATCTATAAGGAATACCAGAGTGGCGACATATACAGTCCTCAGATGATGAACTCCATAATGAGCATGTTTTTCATCCAGCTGCTGCGCAGCTATAAAAATGAGGTATACCTGCCTTCGGATGCGTCGTTCCATTGGAATCCCTGTTTTGGAGAAATTTTTTCCTATATACAGAATCATTATCACACAGTCACATTGAAGGATCTGGCAGAACAGTTCAACTACAGCGAACGCCAGCTGACACGCATTATCTATGCGGCTACGAACCGTAACTTTTCAGAAGTGCTGCTTGATTTGAGAATGCACAACGCTGCCGGATATCTTGCTACGACGTCCCTGAGTGCAGAAAAAATTGCAGAACTGGTTGGTTATGGAAATGCCAGCAGTTTTTACAGAGCCTTTGGGAAATTCCATGGCTGTTCGCCAAGTGAGTATAGAAGGAAAGCCGCTGATTTTCAACATTGAGTGGAGTGTCAAAAGCCCATTTACAAAATAGTATTCGTCAATTCGCACAAGTTTAAACAATGAGGACGTGATGCAAAACATGTTCATTCGCAGCGCGCTCTCGCTTAGATGAAGACGTAGTGGTACGTAGGGCCGCAGAATACGCGGCCCAAATACCAACGTCTTCATAAAGCTGCTCATTAAACAATGTTTTGTATCACTGCGTGTCAGGTGGCGGATGTGCAAATTGACGAAGCCGAGGTTCATGATGTGCTTTTGACGCTCTAATCAATATGATGTTGGGGTCAAATAGCCCCTCTTTAGTACCTTGAAAATTACACACATATATTTTTGACGCTTTCTGTTATAATGGATATATCAGAAAGGCGGTGTTTTATGGCATTCCATACCAATAGTTCACAACAATACTCATTAGCGGATATCACAAATATATTAACAGCTCGTGAGAAAAAAGTATTGGAAAACTCATGGGCCAAAATCTTTGCGGAAGAGATTTTTCCATTTATAGATGAAGGACGTTTTCGTGTGCTTTACTCAACCAGAACCCAATGCCGATCCAATACACCAGTGAATGTCAGCGTTGGCGCACTTATTATTAAGGAACTGTTCCAAATTTCCGATGATGAAGTTGTAGAAAATCTAATGCTTGACCCAAGATATCAGTATGCATTGCATACAACCAGTTATGAAGAACAGCCTCTGAGTGATAAAACACTTTCTCGTTTTAGAAAACGCTGCTATGATTACGAGTCTGCTTATGGGATTGACTTATTGCATGAATGTGTAGCCGATTTAAGCGGTAAGATTGCTAAGATGATGAATATAAATTCCCATATTAAGCGAATGGATTCTCTGATGATTGAAGCAAACATCAAAAATCTTAGCCGTGCAGAGCTACTTTATACCTGTGTAGCAAAACTTGTAGCATACATTCACAAGGAAAACAGAGATGATATTCTGGAAGGTTTGGAGCATTACTATAATCCAAATGATTTCAATCAAACATTTTACTACAATGACAGCACTGGGACGGATGAGCGCACCAATGCTATTCTCCGTGATGCAGATAAACTATTGAAGTTATGCAATTCTGACTATGATACGATTACCGAATATCAACTTTTAATAAGATGCCTTTCTGAACAAACAGTCGTTGAGAATTCAGTACGAAGGCTTCGTAACAAAGAAGATGGTGGATTTTCTTCATCCATGCTTCAAAATCCAACTGATCCAGATGCAACATATCGCGAAAAAGCCGGTAAGAAATATCGCGGCTACGTGGCAAACTTTGAAGAATCCGTCGGCGAAAATGGTTCTGTAGTTACGGATTACCAATTCGAACAAAATACTTATAGTGACAGTCAGTTTCTTAAAGATAATTTACAACAAACAGAACTACAAAAGGAAACTACAATCCTTGTTACAGATGGCGCGTATAGCGGAGCAGAGAACACAAGTCTGGCAGCCGCTAAAAATATCCGATTGGTTACAACTGATTTAACCGGAAGAGATGTACCAGATATTTATGCTGATTTCGAAATGAATAAAGAGGGCACCCTAATTATGAAATGCCCGGCTGGATATTCTCCGAAAAGCTGTTGCTGTTCTAGTAGTAATGGGCATGTGCATGCTTCCTTTTTAAAAGAACTTTGTCTCAACTGTCCACATAAGAATGAATGCAGAGTTAAAATATATAAAAATGTCTGTTCAGTGGATATATCTGCTACAGCACAATATCGTGCTAAAACACGTCGTTACATGAAAACTGATGAACTTAAAGCACTCGCCCGACTACGCAACGGGGTTGAGACCATTCCTTCTATTTTGAGAAGTCAGTATCAGGTAGATCGAATGTCTGTCCGCGGAAAAATCCGGAGTAGATTTTTCTTTGGATGCAAAATTGCAGCATTGAATGTACGTAAGCTATTTACTTTCCGAAATGGCTTGGGACACTATGCGCAAAATTCATTGTTAGCCAGCTGATATAATAAAAAAACAGGCTTATTTAGTGGATGATTAACGATTTATCCTTTTTAAGTAATGTTCTTTTGAAAAATATGTGTGAAATTTTCAAGGTGCTAAAGTATTGGGGGAATAAAAATCCTTAATTGACCCCAACATCATCAATATTAAGGTTTGAAAAATGCAGCGGAATATGGTATAACTGAGATAGATGCAAACGATTGCATATAAATTGCATAAAATTGTATGTGGAAGAGGGGAAGTGCAAAGATGGCTACTTTAAAAGATGTTGCAAAGCTGGCATGCGTGGATGTCAGCACCGTATCCAGGGCGTTGAACAATACCTCTTACGTCCATCCGGAGACTAAGAAAAAGATCTATGCAGCGGTGGAGCGGCTCAGCTATAAACCAAACCTGATTGCGAAAAGCCTGCGGCAGGGCAAACGGAATGCGATCGGCGTCGTGGTTCCGGGTATCAACTTTTCGATTTTCAGTGAAATTGTACAGGGGATAGAACTCGAGGCGCGTAAACTGGGATACAGCATCATGATCTGCAATACCAATGACAATCCGGATTCCGAGGAGGAATGCCTGAACCGCTTCCGTAATGGCCTGGTGGACGGGATCATCATTGCGTCCACAGGACAGAATATGAGGCTCCTGCGGGATATTAGTGCTTCAGGCATTGCAGTCGTCCAGATGGTCAGAAAGCAGGATAAGGAATTCAGCAGCGTGGTGGCGGATTATGATGCATGCGGCTATGAGGGCGTAAAATACTTGTATGCAAAGGGCTGCAGGCATATCGGATTCATAAACGGACCTATGGATATCATACCTTATAAGGAGAGATACAGGGGATATCACAGGGCAATGAAAGAATGCGGATGCGAAGAGATGGTGACAGAATCGACGCAGCATCTGGGGGACTACTTCCAGGATGGATATGCCGGCGTGGCGAAACTGCTGGAGAAAGATCCGGAGCTCGACGCGATTATCGTTGCAGCGGATCTTCAGGGATTAGGCGTGATAAGGGCCCTGAAAGAAAGAAAAATAAAGATTCCGGATGAGATCAAGGTAATGAGCCTTACGGGACATTCTATCGGAAGTATGATGGAAACAACAATGACTTCCATGGAAATGCCGGCTAAAGAGATGGGGGTCCGGCTTACGGGAATGATTGTGGAGCACATCGATGCAGATGCGGACCATCAGCCGAACCGGCAGCATGTAGTATTTGATGCTTCGCTGGTGGAGCGGGAAACGACGTAACAAACGGAATATGTATTGAACTTATGAAAGAATAGTAAATTATAGAAAACAGGAATATGGTTTGTTTGAAAGAAAAAGGATTGCTATCTGCCGCAAGGCAGATAGCAATCCTTTGTTGTAACTATTCAGGACTACGTCCTTCATAGTCACAGATGATCTGAACAGTTCCCCTTTTTTTCAATATTCGTCTTCCCGTCTTCCGAATTCCGGAGATTCAATCCAGTCTTCAGCATGGGTGAGCAGGCGGTCCAATTCTTCTATGAGCTCCAAATGCTTCGTTTCCTGCTGGACCAGGTATTCGAACAGCTTCTTCTCATCATCCGTAGAAGCGCCTGCCAGGAATTCGCTGTACAGATCGATGCTCTTCTTTTCCATTTCGGCAGCTGTCCGGTAGAAAAGCAGCTGAGCATGCTGTTTGCCGCTAACTTCAATGTCTTTTGCGTCAGCAAAAACGTTTTTTGCATCGGCAGGCAGTTTGGAATCCGGGAGTTCATAGGCAAGGTTGCTTTTTTTGCCTTCCAGGATTTCAGCGTGCGTCTTCTCTTCATCTGCCATCAGATTGCAGACTGAATTTAAATGGGTACCTTTGTTAAGTTCTGCCTGTTCACGGTAGTATTTTTCACCATCAAGTTCCATTTGAATTGCAAATTCCAATGTGTTCATAGAAAAATCCTCCTTTTCGTTTATGCAACGCCAGCAATCTGTAATCAGGCGTCTGATGATCCGGCCTGTTCGAAGCCCCGTTTCTGCTTATATTATAGCATAAGAACAGGATATTTAAATGAAAAATTATGGTTTTTGATGATTATAGCCAGATATGCAGAGAGGAGTTCAGTCATTTGTGCAAGGACCTGGGAAATGCAAAGAATAGGAAAAAAGAGTTGTTGAATTTGATTGTTAAATAATAACATAAGTGATAAAATAACTAATATTTGTGTGTGTTTTTTTGTTTGTATATGTTTGATTGAATAAATACAAAAATAGTGTCTTATCAGATCAGGAAGGACGAAGTTCTGAAGCGTTATTATTCAGGTAAGTCCAAAAGGAGAAAACAGGAATATGGGCATCTTATTTACTGGAAATTTATCACCTATGGCAAGTGGCTTTTTTCGAAAAATTGATCAGAACCATAAGATCGTTGTATGTGGAAAGAGCGGCATTAAGGATTTCGGCAATCTGAGCGTGACGCCATACGATTATAACATTGATGAAGCCGAATTTAAGAATATCTTCAAAACTTATAGTTTTAAAACAGTCATTTATATATCGAATACGATAGATGGGGCAATCAAGGCCTTTGACGAACTTGAAAATCTTGAAAATACTCTTTATCTCTGCAGACAGAATAAAGTGACGAATTTTATCTATATTACTGACAATGATTTTGAAGAGGGAACGCATGAAAACAACAGCAATAGCAGCAGATTCATCCTGCAGCAGGCCTGTGAAAGCCTGTGCCGGAATTCGTCAAAGGAATACGGCATCAATCTTACGCTGGTCAGAGTACCCTATATATATAACACGGAGATGAATGTGAAGCCGCATCTGTTTTCCCAATTGGGAATATGGGTAAATGCAGCTGTCCTTGAGAAGAAGATTGCGTTCCCGGGAAATCCGGATGATGAGGTGGATTTTCTCTGGGATGAAGACCTTGGCATCTTGCTGGACAGGATACTGGACGATCCGCCTAAAGGATATCTGGAGATGAACATTGCTGGAAGAAATGGAATGACTTATCATCAGCTGTCAGAAATGATCAGGAGTCACGTAGCTGATATAGAGGTGAGCTATATTCATAAAAGAATTGCCATACCACAATATGCTAAGGGACCGGAAGCAAGGCAAAAATACGGATGGTTTCCTGTTGGCAGCCTGGATGAGCAGCTTCCGGGAATGATTGCATCATGCAGAAGCCAGTACAAGAAGAGAAAGAGTTTTTTATTTGGAGCGAATACGAAAGTAAAGGATGTGCTGTCAGTATCTATTGAGCTGATTTTCTTTTTTGCGCTTACAACATACCTGGATTATTGGACAGCAGATAATGCGCAGATTGGTTTTTTGGATTTCCGGCTCATTTTCGTTGTAGTAATGGGGGTTCTGAGGGGGCTGGATATCGGTATGCTGGCCGCTGCAGCTGCATGTATCGGTTATGTTTTCAGTGCAACGGTTGAACTGCAATGGCAGATCGTCTTCTATAACGTGCAGAACTGGCTGCCTTTTGCGGCTTATTTTCTGGCAGGTTCCGTTTCCGGATATACAAGCGATAAAAGCAATGATGCCATCAGATTTTTAAAGCAGGAGCAGGAGGTTTTGGAACAGAAATATATATTTCTCAGTGAATTATATATGAAGGCATTGGAAAATAAGGATGCATTCAACAGCCAGATTATCGGGTATAAAAACAGTTATGGAAGAATTTATGAGGTGACGAAAAAACTGGAATCCACCATTCCGGAACAGATATTCTACGAAGCCGTTCAAGTTCTGGAGGACGTTCTGGAGAATTGTTATGTAGCAATCTATTCCGTTAAGGAAGACAGTGATTATGCCAGACTGAATGTCTGCTCAAAGGCTCTTCATACCGTATTGCAGAAGTCTGTCAGGATTTCTGATTATCCGGAAATGATGGACAGGCTGAATGCGGATAAAACGTGGATAAATACAAAATGTCTGCCTGATTATCCAGCCTATGCGATCGCAATCACCCATAATAAAAAAATAGCAGGCCTGATATGTCTGCAGTATGCGGAGGACAGGCAGATGAACCTCGACTTTTCAAACAGGTTCAAAATAGTTTCCGGGCTGATCAAGAATTCTCTGATCAGGGCCATTGAGAGAAGGGAACAGGCAGAATGCGGAACCATGATTCCTAATACCAGGATACTCAGGAAAGAACATTTCCAGAAGGTGCTGGAAGTGAAGCGGCAGATGAAGGAAAAGGAAATATCGGAATATCTGCTGATCAGACTTTTTAATACGGGCAGAAAATTAACGGAATTAAGCGATACGGTTTCGAAGATGGTAAGGGATAATGATATCATCGGATTAGGGGAAGATGAGCAGGTATATCTGATCCTTTCCCAAACGAACAGCGGCTATCTTTCTGTCATTGCAGAGAGGCTTCAAAAAAATCAAATCCAGTTTGAACTGGTTCATTCTTAACTGGTTGAAGGGAATAGTATGACTTTGTGGCTGATTTTTGGAATGCATATGTTCATATGCATTCTCGTATATATATTTATGAGAAAAAGAATATTTCATACCGGCAGTCTAATTATGCCGATGGTGGTCCTGATTCCATTCTGGGGGTTCTGCGCATTGCTGATTGAAGAGTGCATCATAAGAAGAAAAAAAATGGGAACAAAGACGGTCGGCATCGAAAAGCTGAACCTGAGAGACCAGAAATACAGGCGGATTGAGGTGGAAAAGACTGAAAAGAAAACGGTAACGGTTCCTTTAGAAGAGGCCATGCTGATCAATGATGCAAAAACACGTCGCTCCCTGATGCTCGATATCCTGCATAAGAATCCGAATGAGTATGTGCATATGCTGAAAAGGGTAAGTTTAAGCGATGACACGGAATTGACCCATTATGCGACTACGACGATTATGGAGATACAAAGCGATTTTGAAAAGCAAATTAGGAAAAGCTATTTACAGTTGAAAAAATGTCCGGAAGACTGGGAGCTTCTGGAGGGTTATATAAATCTGCTTCAGAATTATATAGATTCCGGGCTGATTTCCGGAAACATACTTTTAATACAGAGAAGCAAACTGAAAAAGGCCTTAGAGAAAGCGCTTGAAGGAGCTCCCGATGAAAAGAGGATATACCTGCTGTTTATAGAAAATGAACTTGCAGCAGGCCAGTATGCCGGAATTGAAGGGATGCTGAAGACTGCGAAGGCCAGATGGCCCGAGGAAGAAAAGATATATATGCTTTATTTGAATTATTACAGGAATTCTGGTAAAGGAGTCGAAATCAGGCAACTTTTTAAGGAAATCCAGGAAAACAAAATATATCTGTCAAGAAAAGGGAAAGAATGGTTCGGCTTTTGGAACGCAGAGGTGAATTAAATCATGAAAACGAATTCCTTTAAAATTATATGGTCACTGCTTGCGCTGGCAATCTGCGGGCTGGTCCTTCTTGCTGAAAGAAAGGGAATTGCAGGCGGGGAGAAGCAGGATATTCAAAGTGTAAAAACGGAAATGGAAGAAACTACCGTCTATTCGGGCGCTGTCGATGCAGGGAAGGACTGTCTGCTTATCATGGATTCGGCAGTTGAGACCAGCGTTGTATTTGAGGAAAGCATGTCCTATATCCTTGAGAGCCTGTCGGTAGGCTATGATGTTGTGGATCTGGAAAAGGAGACCCTCCCGGAATTGGGACCATATCAGACGGTGGTACTTGCAGTTTCAGATCTGTCACATCTGAAAGAGGATATCGTCAAGATAAGCGATTGGGTAAAAAATGGCGGAAGACTTATGAATACGGATACCTATGAGCCAAATAGCTACTTTCAGATTCTGTCTGGAAAAATGGGGATCAGTGAAGGGGGAAATGGGTTTACGACAGTTTCGAAAATTCATGTTGAAGATGGATTTATGATTGGAGGCGGCAGGGACTTCGATTTTGGAGAAAGCACCGGGTATGCCATTGTTGTACAGCTTGATGACGAATGTAAGGTGCTGGTTGATTCGGCAGACAGTGGTGTTCCGCTTCTGTGGGAGAGAGAGTATGGAGAAGGCAGATTCGTAGTTATGAATATGGGTGAAACCGGAAAGATTAACAGAGGCTTTCTGACGGCGGCATATAGCCTGCTCCAGGACGCTTTTGCATATCCGGTTATTAATGCATCGGCCTACTATATTGATGATTTCCCGGCACCGGTTCCTGACGGACAGAACGAGTACATCACAAAGGATTACCAGACAAGCATCAAGGATTTTTATATGAATATCTGGCTGCCGACAGTGCTGGAGTGGGAAGAAAAATACGGCATCGTCCATACCGGAATGATTGTAGAAACTTACTCGGATCGGGTAAAGGGACCATTCGAAGAGCAGGCGGAGTCAGAAAAATTTGAATTATATGGTAATCTGCTTTTGAACAACGGTGGAGAATTAGGTCTTCACGGCTATAATCATATGCCCCTTTGTATGGAAGGGTTTAATTATCTTGGGCTTTATGACGGTTACAGGCTGTGGCCAGATGAAGATGAGATGAAAGCTTCATTGGAAGAACTGTTAAGATTTTCACAGGAGCTGTTTCCATATGAAAAATTTTCGGTTTATGTACCGCCGTCCAATATCCTGTCGGAAGAGGGGCGGAAGATGATTGCAGACTATTTTCCGGATATCACGACCATATCCAGTGTCTATCTGCCATCAGCCGGTGGTTGTGAATACATACAGGAATTCGGGGTTGGAGAGGACGGCCTGATTGATACGCCAAGAATTGTCTCAGGATGTATTATTGATAGCTATATGGAGCTGGCGGCCTTTTCAGAACTGAATTTTCACTATGTGCAGTCCCATTTCCTGCATCAGGATGATGCACTGGATGCAGAGAGGGGCGCTGATCTGGGATGGGAAGAGTTGAGCAGGAGGTTCGAGGATTATCTGGGCTGGATCGGCGACTCAGCACCGGACATCAGGAACGTTACAGGAAGCCAGATGGGACAGGCGGTCGAACAGTATGACAAGCTGTCGGTGAAACAATCCTATGGCGATCGTGAGCTGCATATCGAGCTAGGTGGATTTTCAAAGGAAGCGTATCTGATGCTGCGTCTTAACCAGGGCAGGATTGGCACCATTGATGGCGGAGAATATGAACATATAGAAGGGAATCTGTATCTGATACATGCGCTTCAGGATGAGGTTACCATTACCTGGTGAGGCTGAAACAGAAGGATCACTGCAGCATGGCAGGAGGCAGACTCGGGAACGGGAGGAATAATTTGAAGGTTTGTTTGATATTAGAAGGAAGCTATCCATATGTTTACGGGGGTGTGTCCAGCTGGACCCATCAATATATTCAGGCAATGCCGGATGTGGAATTCATATTGTGGTGCATTGCCGCAAAAGCAGAGGAAAGAGGAAAGTTTAAATTCCAGATACCCGGGAATGTCACGGAAATACATGAGGTATTTCTGGATGATGCGTTGAAAATGAAGGCATCCGGAAGAAATAAAGTGAAGCTCAGGGAATGTGAAGCAGAGGAACTTGAAAAGCTTCTGGAGTGCAGAAGCCTGAACTGGGATACCTTGTTTGAACTTTTTCAGAATAAGCGGATGAAACCCATGGCGCTTATGACGAGCCTTGAATTTTGGAATATATTAGAAAACATATGTCTGAAAAAATATCCGTTCGCAGCATTTTCGGATTTTTTTCATACTGTCCGTTCTATGCTGCTTCCGGAACTGTTCCTGATGACAAAAGAAGTTCCCGAAGCAGATATTTATCATGCGACCGCAACCGGCTATAGCGGACTGCTTGGCAGCATGGGAAAATGGAAGTATGGAAAGCCGTTTATACTTACGGAGCATGGTATTTATACGAGAGAGCGTGAGGAAGAAATCCTCCGTGCAAAATGGGTGATTCCATATTATAAGCAGCAATGGATTGATCTGTTTTATACCTTCTCGGACTGCGCCTATAGCCATGCAGATGTAATCACTGCCCTTTTTGAGAGGGCGAACCGGATTCAGGAGGATCTGGGCTGCAATCCGCAAAAATTAAGGGTACTGCCTAACGGCGTCCATTATGACAGGTTTTCGGGAATTCCTGTGAAAAAAAAGGATGGATATATCGATATAGGAGCAGTAGTGCGTATTGCCAAAATAAAGGATATCAAGACCATGATTTATGCGTTCGCAGAACTGAAGATTTCCCTGCCAGAGTCCAGGCTTCATATCATGGGGGATGTGGATGATGAAGAATATTTCACAGAATGCAGGCAGCTGGTACAGCAGCTGGGAACAGAAGACATAATATTTACCGGAGTTGTGAATGTAATCGAATATATGGAGAAATTTGATTTTACAATTCTTACAAGCATATCAGAAGGGCAGCCGCTGTCAGTTCTGGAATCTTTCGCAGCAAAAAGGCCATGCGTAGTGACAGATGTGGGGTGCTGCAGGGAACTGATCGACGGAAGCCGCGAAGATGCCATAGGAGCGGCGGGAATATGTGTGGCGCCAATGAATAAGGAGGCACTTACCCATGCCATGTACCGGATGGCAACGGACGAAAATATGAGAATGAACATGGGTGAAGCGGGTCAGGAGAGGGTCCGCAGATATTATACCCACGAGAGCAGCATGAGCCGTTATAAAGAATTGTATAAAGAGGTGGTATAGATGGCAGGCATTGGATTTGAACTGAAAAAACTGTTTCAAAAAAAGGGCATATTTGCTCTTTTGAAGGCATATGGATATGCAGGCATTGTGTGTACCGGTCCCATGATTCTTGGCATCCTGCTGCTTCTTGGCGTGCGTATTTTAGCGGCCTATGGAGGCGCGGATGAACATAGCCAGGAGCTGCTTAACTGCATGATTACCTATACCCTTCTGGCATCCCTTGCGGTGTCAAGCATGTTTTCCATGGTGACCACCAGGTTTATCGCAGATGCCCTTTATGAGGAGAAAAATGAACTGGTTATGCCGAGCTTTCACGGCAGCGTTTCCATCATGCTTGGAATCGGAAGCGTTCTTTACGGAATCTTCCTTTGGAACGCAGGAATTTCGATAACCGATCAGCTGCTCTGCCTGATTCTGTTCGGGGAACTGGTCGTGGTCTGGACTGAAATCAATTACCTGACTGCCATCAAGGATTACCAGAATATTCTTCTGACCTTCTTCTTCTCTCTGTCAGCGGCGCTGCTGGCGGGCTATGTTCTGATTGTGAACGGCCAGCCGCCCATTCCTTCCCTTTTATGCACCATGACATTAGGGTACGGCATTATGATGGTATGGTACTACTCGCTGCTGCTTCAGTATTTCCCGAAAGGAGCAGGAAGTTCCTTCCATTTTCTGAAATGGATCGACCGTTGTCCGGCGCTGGCTGTGCTGGGAATACTTATGGTATCAGGATTGTTCGCCCATCTGGTCCTGATGTGGTTCAGCCCCGTAGGGATTCAGATCCAGGGCTCTTTTTACGGGGCCCCGTCCTATGATATTCCAGCATTGTTTGCGTTCCTTTCCATATTGATCACGACGATCAATTTTGTAACCTCAGTGGAAGTGAATTTTTATCCAAAATACCGCAACTGCTTCAGTCTTTTTAATGACGGCGGTTCCCTGACTGATATTCTGCAGGCTGAAGAGGAAATGAAGGTGACCCTCGTAAAAGAGCTGGAATACACGTTTACGAAGCAGGTGTTTACAACCATTGTCTTTATTATAGGAGGAACCATTCTCCTGCCCAGGATTCCGATGAGTTTTTCAGACGAAACATTGGGAATCTACAGAGTACTCTGTGTCGGATATGCTTTTTATGCAATAGGGAACTGTATTATGCTCATACAATTGTATTTTGCCGATAACAGGGGGGCTTTGGTCAGCGGAACGCTGTTTGCGGCATTCAGCATCCTGGGGACCGTGCTTCTGATGAATGGAAGCATCCGGTATTATGGGTTTGGCTTTATGGCAGGAGGCGCTGCCTTCTCTGTGTATGCTTTGCTGAGGCTCGGCAGCTATCTGCAGAAGCTGGGGTACCATGTTCTCTGCCGCCAGCCAGTCGTGTTTCGGGAAAAAAGAACGTTTATTACTGATCTGAGTGAATATCTGGATCGAAGATATGAAAATAAATATTTGAAAGGAGAAAATGCCTGTGTGGAAAAATAAAGGATGCAGCCTGCTGTTGTGTGTGCTGTCATGTGCTGCCGTTCTGTCAGGCTGTTCATTCGTGATGGATGACAGCAGCGATGAAAAGGCGCAGATCCAGTCAAATGGCTCCGATTATGTTAAAAAGGAATCTTCAGCAGGTACAGCCATCAAAGATAATGACATGCTGTATGTGAATGATGAGGATACGTCCGTCGTCACCATGTATCTTACGGTGAGACAGGGGAATGCAGCAGAAAATACGAATCATACATGGGAGGAGCTGAACGGGCACTCTGTCTATTATTATGAGGATCTGGGCATTGAACGCTATCAGGTCGAGGGCATTCTTCAGGCAGGAAACGAAAACGGACCGGTTGCCGGAGAGCTGGGATATGGCGCCATGATTCCGAATGCGATCGTCAGCATTCGCGGGCAGTCATCCTCGGCAGCAGCGGTGAAGTCCTATAAAATCGAAATCAAAGATGGAAAGGGAGCGTGGAGGGAGCAGCAGACAATCAACCTGAATAAGCATGTCTATGACGGAGTCGGCTTCAGGAATAAACTCTGCTATGACCTGATGGAAGAGCTGCCGGGAATGATAAGCCTCAGGACCCAGTTCGTGCACTTGTATGTAAAGGATGAAACAGCAGGGGCAGATACGGGATTTGTAGATTATGGTCTGTATACGCAGGTGGAACAGCCCAATAAGACATTCCTTGAAAATCACGGGCTGGACCGCTTCGGTCATCTCTATAAGCTGAATGTATTCGAATTCTACAGATACGAGGATCTGATCAAGTTGAAAAGCGATGCCGGTTATGATGAGGCGGCATTCAATGAAATTCTTGAGAGCAAAGGAAATGACGACCACAGCAAATTAATAGAAATGCTGGAGGACGTCAACAACTATGCAAAACCGGTCGAGGAAGTGTTTGGAAAATGGTTTGATGAAGAGAACTTCTTCTCGTGGATGGCATTCCATATCCTGGTTGGAAATACGGACACCCAGTCAAGAAACACACTGATGTACAGCCCCACGAATCTGGATAAATGGTATTTCATATCCTGGGACAACGACGGTGCGCTGAAGCTGACGCAGGAGAAACTGGATAATGCTGCAGTCGAGAATGGGTGGCAGTATGGCGTAAGCAATTACTGGGGTAATATACTGATCCAGAGGGTGCTGAAATCCGATGACTACCGTCAGAAGCTGGAGGATAAAATCGAAGAGTACCGGGGATTGCTGGCAGAAGAGAAGCTGGCAGAGATGATAACGGGGTATAGCACCCTGGTCAGGGAATATAAGAACCAGCTGCCCGATAAGATGACAAGCAGACTGACAGATCAGGAATATCTTCAGGTATGTGAGGGAATGCCAAAAGAGATTGAAGAGAATTATCAGCTGTATAAGGAGAGCCTGGAATCACCCATGCCTTTTTATATCGGCGCTCCCACATTGCAGGACGGAGGGTTTCTCTATTCGTGGGATAACGCTTACGATTTTGATGATGAAATGATAACCTATACATTCGAACTTGCGAAAGACTATACTTTTGAGAACCCTGTCATAAGACAGGAAGGCATTGCAGTTCCTGGATATCAGACAGACAGACTGGAGCCGGGCCAGTATTTCATACGGATAACGGCTGAAAACGAATCTGGTTACAGGCAGCACGCCTTTGACTATTACAGAACTGATGAAGGAGTTGAATACGGTATAAAATGCTTTTATGTACTGGAAGACGGCAGCATAGAGGGGGATACCTATGAAAAATGAGAATAGTCCAAATTATCGCCATGAACTCAAATTCCGCATCAGTGAACTGGAGAAGGCAAAGATCATTGCCAGGATTGCAGATATCGTAAGCCTGGATACCAATGCGGTAAACGGCCAGTATATGATCAGGAGCCTCTATTTCGATGATATCTGGAACAGCGCATATGAAGAAAAGATGTCTGGAATCGCAAGCAGGAGAAAATACAGGATCCGCGTGTACAATTGCAGCGACGGGCAGATCAAATTAGAGAAAAAGAGCAAACAGGGCAATTATATCTGTAAGGAAGCAGCGAATCTCAGCCGGGAGGAAGCTGACAAGATACTTGCAGGCGATTATGTTTTTCTAAGACGCCGTGAGGAAGCCCTCTGCAGGGAGTTTTATGCCGAATGCATGACAAGCGTCATGCGGCCGAAGGTGATTGTCGATTATGAAAGGATTCCCTATGTATATGAGGCAGGCACAGTAAGGATCACCTTTGATATGAACGTCCGGGCAGGAATGCTGAGCTATGACCTGTTCGACAAGTCCCTGCCTGCCATCGGGGTCCTGACTCCGGAAGAGCTGATTATGGAGGTGAAATATACCGAATTTCTTCCCCAGATCATCAGAAATATTCTGCCGCCGGAGAACAGTGAATTGACGGCAGCATCCAAATACGTGCTATGCTATGAAAAAAAATATGGGATAATAAGCTGAAAAAGCGAAAAAACAAATGGAGGAACAGGAAGTAATGAGTGTTGAAGAAATGATTAAGAAATCCATCCTGGAATCGGATATGTACAACCAGACAATCAGCCTGGGAACCGTACTGACGATTCTGATAGATATGACTGCAGCCCTGTTGATGGGTTTTTTGATTTACTTTATTTATAAGAAGTTTTACAAAGGAGTGGTTTTCAGCAGGAACTTTGCCATAACATTAGTCGGAATGACGGTTCTGACATGTATGGTCACGCTGGCCATCAGCACGAATATCGTGATCTCCCTTGGTATGGTAGGTGCATTATCCATAGTGCGCTACCGTACGGCCGTAAAGGAGCCGCTAGACCTGCTTTATATGTTTTGGGCAATCACTACCGGGATCACAATCGGCGCCAGCATGTACATACTGGCTGCAATGGGGGCTGTTTTTGTAATTGGAATGATCTGGATTTTATGTAACGGCAGTCAAAAAGGGAATATCTTTATCATGATCGTCCATTATGCGGGTGATGAAACGGGCGATGAGATTTTCAGGAAGCTGGCGAAAATGAAATATTTTGTGAAATCGAAGACCATGCGTAACGATGAGATTGAATTGACAGTGCAGGTTTCGGGCAGGCAGGATAATCTTCATTTTACTGAGACCATACGATCAATTCCACAGGTCAGGGATCTGACCCTGATACAATACAATGGGGAGTATAATGGATAAAAAGAAAAGGGTGGCATTGACAGACCCGGTATATATGAGAGGGGGCATTCCGTGTGTTGCGGAATGCCCCCTCTCATGATGTGCGCCCGGCGGGCGCACGTTCCAACGGTGGTGATATGATATCTTAAGCCAGAATAGCCTTGTCGCTGTCGAACTCTTTTCCGGAAACGACTTCGAACTGATGCATCAGATCGGCTACGGTGAGCTTTTTCTTTTCCTCGCCCTTGATGTCCAGGATGACCCGGCCCTCGTGCATCATGATCAGACGGTTGCCGTGGGCAATGGCGTCCTTCATGTTGTGGGTAACCATCAGTGCAGTCAGGTGGTTTTCAGCAATCACCTGATCCGTTACGCGGAGTACTTTTTCAGCGGTTTTTGGATCCAGTGCAGCGGTATGTTCGTCCAGGAGCAGCAGCTTCGGCTGCTGCAGAGTAGCCATCAGCAGGGTAAGCGCCTGGCGCTGGCCGCCGGAGAGCAGTCCTACTTTGGAGGTCAGACGGTCTTCCAGTCCGAGATCCAGGATTTTCAGCAGTTCGCGGTACTTATCCTTTTCCTGTTTGTGGATTCCCCAGCTCAGGGTACGGCTTTTGCCGCGGCGTGCAGCCAGGGCAAGATTTTCCTGAATTTCCATTGTGGCAGCTGTTCCGGTCATGGGGTCCTGGAAAACGCGGCCAAGGTAAGCGGCCCTTTTATGCTCGGGCAGTCCTGTGATGTTCTTCTTGTCCAGGAGGATGATGCCCTGATCCACCGGCCAGACGCCTGCAACAGCATTCAGAGTGGTGGATTTTCCTGCGCCGTTGCCGCCGATGATGGTGCAGAAATCACCTGCATCCAGATGGAGGTTGACGCCATTCAGAGCGACTTTCTCGTTGATGGTGCCGGGATTGAATGTCTTGTGAACGTCGATAATCTGTAACATACTACTGTACCTCCTTGTTGTTCAGTGCTTTTAAGGCAGCCGCAGATGCCTTTGCAGTGCGGGCAAAAGAGCTTTTCCGTCTGCTCTGGAGGTAAGGGACCGCCAGGAAAACAGCAACGATGATTGCGGTGAACAGTTTCAGATCATTGGAATTCAGTTTCAGCCAGAGGACGATGCCTACGACGATATAGTAGATGACACCGCCGAGTACTACAAAGATCAGGCGGAATGCAAAATTCATATGTTTTCTGAGTAAGGCGTCACCGAACACTTCGCCGATGATAACGGCAGCCAGACCGATGACGATGGAACCACGGCCCATGTTGATGTCGGCAAAGCCCTGGTACTGGGCCATCAGACCGCCTCCCAGGCAGACGATGCCGTTGGAAAGGGCCAGCGCCAATACTTTTGTGAAGTTGATATTGATGCCGTTTGCCTTGCTCATTGCCTGGTTACAGCCGGTGGCCCTGATGGAGCTGCCCTGTTCTGTTCCGAAATACCAGTAAAGGACTGCGATCAGGATGGCAGCGAAGAGGCTGCCCACAAGAATTGCTTTTGAAACATTCATCAGGGAAATCAGGAGATCATACTTCTGTACGCTGATCGCCTGGTTTGCAGCCATGCCCATAATGTGCAGGTTGACGGAGTAAAGGGCGATCTGAGTCAGAATGCCCGCCAGGATCGGAGGGATTCCAAGAGCGGTATGCAGCAGCCCTGTGACTGTACCGGCAGCCATACCAGCGATCACTGCGATCAATAAAGCGACGGGGATTGGAAGACCGGACAAGGTCAGCATAACCGTAATGGCACCGCCGGTTGCGAAAGAACCGTCGACGGTCAGGTCGGCAAAATCCAGCAGACGGAAGGTGACATAGACGCCGAGCGCCATAATGCCCCAGATAAGGCCCTGTGCGATGCAGCCGGGCAGGGCATTCAATAGATTGAGGGGATTGAGGGAAACAAAATAACTCATTCTTTTTTTCTCCTTATTTTAGTGAAGTAAGTGGCTCAGCAGTTTTACAAACCGATAGAGCGGTTGATTGTTGAAATCATATAACGGGATGCCGAAAGATTACGACACCCCGTTATTCTATATACTTTCTCGGAATCTCTAGCCCTTATTCTATAAGGGGTTCAACTCCTTTATTTTTAAAATCACCCACTTTTTCACCGAAAAAACTTGACAAAT
>NZ_FMKA01000015.1 GCF_900096945.1 Anaerobium acetethylicum
CTCTGCATTTTGATCACCTCACGGATATTTATTATTAGTATAACACAATCTACCAGTTATTTGCATACGTATATACGAAGATGTGAGGAAGAACCATGAAAATGTAGGAAGTTGCAAAACCAAAATGTAGGTTATTGCACCTACATTTTGTAGGTAATTGCAAAGCCTCCTTACGGAATCCATGGAACGGGCAGCGCCTAGTGGTAGCGCCCAAGTCGGAACTGTAAAAATCCATTGCAGACATACATATAAACCAGTAACCTTGTTTTGTTGTAGCAAACAAATAAAACAAGGGAGGAAAGGAGTATGACTAAAATGGATCAGATTCATCGTATCAGAGAGCTCTACTATGAGCAAGGCAAAAATCTGATTGAAATTGCAACCATCATGGATTGTGACTGGCGCACAGTTCGCAAATATGTGGATATGGAAAATTTTAATACCAGCCCACCAACGCCAGAAGTACAAAAGAATGAGTCAAAACTTGACCCATTCAAGCCGCTGATTGACAGTTGGCTGACGGCTGATAAAAAAGCACCAAGAAAACAACGACACACCGCTAAGAAAGTGCACAAGCGGCTTAAGGAGGAAGCAGCGGATTACGATTGCAGCTATCGCCTTGTCGCCTCCTACGTTGCGGTGAAAAAGAAGGAACTTCATCTCAAGCGCCAGGACGGATACATTCCACTGGAACATTCTCCGGGAGAAGGCCAGGCAGATTTTGGTTATGCCGATTTCTATGAGAACGGCAAACTTCATCATGAGGCCAAATATCTTGTGCTTAGTTTTCCCTACAGCAACGGAGGTTATCTACAGCTGAATTATGGTGAAAACATGGAGTGTCTCCTCGAAGGGCTCGTTGCCATGTTCGAGCATACGGGCGGAGTTCCGACAGAAATCTGGTTTGATAACACCCGTACGATTGTTAAAGACATCATCAAAGGTGGCGGACGTAACGTTACAGAACGCTTTCAGCGTTTTTGTGAACACTACCGCTTTAAGCCGGTATTTATGAACCCTGAATCCGGATGGGAAAAGGGGAATGTTGAAAATAAGGTGGGCTATCTTCGTCGGAATGAGCTGGTTCCGGTTCCTGAATTTACAAGCATTGTCGAGAAGAACAAGGAACTGCTCGCTGCCTGCGACCGGGATATGGAACGCGAGCATTATGATGATGACGAGAATCGCTTTATCAGCGAGCTTTTTGAAGAAGATAAAAGAGCACTTCTCCCGTTACCGTCAGTTGCGTTTGACACAGCCCTATACACTACTGCACGTACCGATAAGTATGGCAAGTTTACAGTTGATAATGGCAGACATCGTTATTCGGCATCACCTGCATTTTGTGAGGATACTGTCCGATTACGAATCACCTCTTCGGAAGTAATTGTTATGGATAGCAGCCTCCATGAAATCGTTCGTCACAGGCGATTATACGGTGATGACTTTGAAAGCATGGACTGGATCCCATATCTGAAATACATCGCCCGTAAGCCTCGTTCTCTAAGGAATAGCGGCATCTATGGGATGATGCCGGAAAACATGCAAATCTATATGGACAGCTGTGAAAGCAGTGAACGCGGCAGAGTCCTAAAGATACTTGCAGAACTTACAGAGCGCAGTGGCTTCTCTGGCGCATTAAATACAGTAGACGAAGCAATCCGTTTTCATGCAACAGACCCGGACAGCTTACAGAACCTGTACCGGCGTACTTATGCCGAAGTTCCGTTGTTACCACCACTTGATAATCTAAGCGGTATACCATCGCAGAAAGTCATTCCATTCAGGAATGATTTGGCGAACCTTGATGCCGCCCTCAAGAAGGGAGGTGCATTCAATGGCTGATATACAAGAATCCATTGCTTTATGCTGCAAGCAGTTGCGCTTATCGTCCAACCTGGCAGAAAGAGCCCTGACCCAGGAAGGAGGGACCCATCAGGAATACCTTATAAACCTACTGAGTAA
This sequence comes from Anaerobium acetethylicum, assembly GCF_900096945.1. Lineage (GTDB taxonomy): Bacteria > Bacillota > Clostridia > Lachnospirales > Lachnospiraceae > Anaerobium > Anaerobium acetethylicum. The sequence continues at coordinate 1,966 of NZ_FMKA01000015.1, forward strand.
TGAAGTCAAGTATCGTCAGGAACGCAGAATCATGAAGCTGCTGAATACTTCTGGTTTTCCCAAACTTTATACCAAAGAGCAGTTCCGTACGGACGAAATTGATTTCCCAGAGGGAATCTCACTCGAGAGTCTGATAAATCTGGATTTCTTTCATTCTGGAAAGAACGTCATCATGTACGGTGGAACAGGAACTGGAAAGACCATGCTGTCTATTCTGATTGGAATATCTGCATGTAATCAGGGAATTCCTGTCAAGTTTTACCGTACAGCCGGACTCATCAACCTTTTCTCGGAAAGTCAGACCAAAGGAACACTGACGTCGTTAAAAAAGAAGCTCGGAAGTGCTGAAATCCTTATACTGGATGAATTCGGTTACGTGCCCTATGACAGAACTGGCGCCCAGTTGCTCTTTGATTATCTTTCGGAAATTCATGAGCAGAAATCCGTGATCCTGAACACAAATCTGGAATTCTCACAATGGGTAAATGTCCTTTATGACCAGAGAATGGCAACAGCGCTCATTGGCCGATTGACGCATCATGTGGATCTGATTCTATTTCCTGGCGTTAACAATCGCTTGCGCGAATCGAGCATAAATGAAGCATTTGCAAGAATAAATACTCAGGAGGCAGGTAACCATGGCTAAAAATAACAAAGTTTTAAAAGAACAAAATATATATCAAAATCTGCAGAATCGATGCTCTGAAATGAGTGATCTCATTTCCAGTCTTGTTGAAGACTGTAACCATTCTGAGGCAGACTTAAGATACCTGAATGAATTCATCCGTTACAAGAAGCTGGATGAAGAATACCAATACTTTCGAGAGAATGCCCATGAAGAGTATGAAGAAGATATGCCCTTCCCGTATCTCACGTTGTGACAATTAAATATGTCTGCAATGGCAATATGCCAGTCCTAATTTGGCTGGCAAACGCCGTTGCAATTACCTACAAAATGTAGGTGCAACAACCTACAAAAATGTTTTGCAATTTCCTACAAAAAGGTCTTGCAAAAAACATCCTTATGGCGCGGCTACATATTTTGAATTAATATTTGAAAAACAAATTTAAAGCTAAAATCCGAAAAAAGCAGCGAAAAAAGCAGCGAAAAAAGCAGCGAATAAACGCCCTGATAAAAAATACGGATTATCCGCCGTTTTATGAGATAGGGTTAAAATAGAAAAGGGCAATTACGTAGCATAGATGATTTGCTTCAATTTTTAAATTGTAAGAATATTATAATTAGAGTTATATCTATCATTATTTTGCTGTTTTTAAAGAGTAACATATATAGTTTCAGACGGAACGGTATGCTTTTGGAGATAAAACAAATAAGTGTAATTTAATGTAAATGAAAAATTAGAGGGGATATAGTGATGAAAAATTTTATTTTAAATTATTTGTTCAAATACATTTTCATATTTTTCTTTATCTTGCTTTTACATTTTATCAAATCATCAAAAGCGGATTTTATTTGGGCATTTAGTATCGTTTGTGGAACAATATTGTTTGATGTACTGATCTGTTTATATAAGAAGAGAAGGAAAGCCAAAACCAATTAGCAATCGTTCCCTATTGTGGCAGAGCATATAATTTGAAAAGGAGACCAGATATGAATAGTAAATTTCATGTTAAGCAAGATAATGATGAGATGGACATTGAAAAGGTTAAGGAATTATTAGCTCAGACTTATTGGGCTAATAAGAGGGATGAAGAAAAAGTAATAAAAAGCATGGAAAATTCTTTGTGCTATGGAGCATTTACTAATGAAGAAAATAGACAAATTGGTTTTGCTCGTGTAATAACCGATTTTGCGACAAATTAATATATTTGTGATGTTATAGTTGATGAAAAGTATCGTGGAATGGGAGTGGGAAAAGCTATACTAGAAATGATCACCAGTGATAATAGATTGCAAGATATGTTAGGAATGCTATTAACAGAAAATGTTCACGGGCTATATCAACAATTTGGGTTCAAAAAGATTGATGGAATTCATATGGGAAAAAGATAAATTTTGTTTTGGATAAGTTTGAAATCGCTATAAATATCGAACTGAATTAGGAGAGAAAATTATGAGTGAAATTAAAAGATACAATATTAATCAGGACTGTGCCTGGTCAGAGATGGTTGAGGCAGGAGATTTTGTTTTTATGAATTTCTGTGTTGGGAATGTGGGGCAACCCTTTGAAGCACAGGTCAATGGAGCAATTGATGATATGGAAAATCGCTTGAAACAGATCAGCTTATCGTTGGATGCTGTTGTAAAGATTGATGTTTTGCTTAGAGACCCATGGAATATTCCTATAATGGAAAAAGTATTCAAACTGCGATTTGATGGAAAATATCCAGCAAGAAAAACAATACAGACCGAATTTGCACATAGTGGAGGACCTGACGGGCTTCATATTCAGATAGATGCAATAGCATATAAAAAATGAGAATAGAATTATTTTCTGCTACTGTGCAATCGTTGGCGATTGAGAACTAAAGATTTTGCAGTAAGGCAGCGATAAATTTAAATTTATGGAGGAAAGTAGCTAATGAATAAATTAAATAAGAAGAAATTAAATGAGAAGAAATGGAAATGTTTTAACAGTGTTTTAAATTTTATGTTGTTCATGATAATATTTAAGGTTTCAGAATTAATAAATGATAATTTTTTTAATGGTGTATTTTGGACGGGGCTATTAGTGGCAATTGTTTTAGCATTTGTATTTTCACCTATAGAAATATTTATTGTCTGTGTTGTAGAAAAGTCTGTTTTTTTAAGAAAGCCATTTGAAGAAAAGGAATGATTTTGAAAACAGTACTTTGCCCACAAATTCTGAAATTTCAAAGAAGTTAATACTGCTACAAGTATGTTTTTAAAAGGCATGGTAATTTCTTTGCCATTTATGATTCCGATGATTATAGGCGGAATTATGAGGATAAAAACACTGCATATAAATTTTAATATAGATCTGGAGCTTGTTGTAAAACTTATCTTAGCAATGATACTAATGCAATTATAGAGGAATGAAACAAATCGAAATTTGTTGGGTGAATAGAGTGAAAATATACAAGAAGCAAACTTGGCAACAAGAAGTAACTGGAACACAAAATTAGAATCTGCGGGAGGGTAAAATTAGGTTTATGAGAAATATATTGATTCTGGAACCGTTTCGTGAGAAACATATAAATTTAATTAAAAGTGCTGCAAAAGAGGATTTTACGATAACGCAGATATCAGGTGATTATGATGAAAAAGAGTTGAAAGATGCTTTGAAAAAAGCTGAGATTGTAATTGGGCAGCCACCTATAAGTTTTTTACAAAATCCAGAGATTAATTGTCCGAAGTTGAAGCTAATTCAGATGACTTGGGCTGGGACAGATCAATACACACGAAGTGATTTGCAATTTCCTAAAGAGTCTGTCAGCCTTGCAAATGCGAGTGGGACATACGGAATAATTATGTCACAATTTGTTGTAGGGATGATTCTTTCGTTAATGCTGAACTTCAAAGATTATCATATACAACAACAGCAGAGAGTGTGGGACAGGCGTGGCCCAATTCAGTCTCTTGATCATGCGAAAGTTCTGATTTATGGAGCTGGAGATATAGGTTCTGCAATTGCCAAACGGCTTAGTGGGTTTGATGCATATATCATTGGTGTGTGCAGAAATACTGATAAGCAAAGAGCATTTTTCAATGAACTTTGTAGCTTAGATGATGCAGAGAGTTACCTTCCTGTTGCTGATGTTGTGATTGGTTGTATTCCCAATTCTGATGAGACGAATGGTTATATGAATTATCGAAGATTGAAGGCTATGAAAAAGGGTGCCATTGTTGTTAATGTGGGGCGTGGTAATTTTATAGACGGTATTGCATTAGATGAGTTGTTAAGTAATGGACATTTGTGGGGTGCGGCATTAGATGTTACCAATCCAGAACCACTACCAAAAGAGCATTTACTTTGGAGTAACCCACGTTGTATGATTACACCACATGCGTCCGGTACTGCATTTGAACATCTGCAGGCGACAGAGAATTTACTATGCGAGATTGTTTGTGAAAATATTTCACGATATTGCAATTGTGAAAAGATAAAGAATAAGATATATTAGGGAAATTCCTGTTTATTGGAGAACTTATGAGGATACACTGAGTAGCAGATAGGAATAGTCGTGTTTTGACAGAAAAAATCAAGGGAGGTATTTATGAATAACACAAAATTAATTATCGTAGAAGGTCTTCCTGGAAGCGGTAAAAGAACTACCGCCAATTTGATATCGGAGCAACTTTGTAAAAAAGGCAAAAAGGTTGTATGTGTAGATGAAGGAATGCCTGATTATCAGGGGAAAATGATAGGAACTATGTTGTATTATTTTGCCGAGAAATATATACAGTCCACGTTGAAAGATGGCTGGAAGGTTGCAATCAATTTAAGGGCATCAGCCGGCAAGGAAGAATTCTATAGAGACCTTGGTTTTTGTATATGTCCTTATGAAAGTATGGGGAGCGGAATGGAAAAAATGATTACAAATGATTAGAAAACTGTTTAGTCTATTTTCATTTTTTCTTAAGTGTTTAAGCAATTACTAACAGTGGGCAGTCACTTGGCAGAGAAAATTCATATTATAGGAGGATAATTAATAAATGAACATAAGAAACGAAGAGACAAAAGATTATAGAGAAGTTGAAGAACTAACTCGCCAAGCGTTTTGGAATTTGCATTCTCCAGGATGCGATGAGCATTACCTTGTGCACGTAATGCGTGGCCATGCAGATTTTATATCAAATTTAGATTTTGTAATCGAGCATGAAGGCCGAATTATAGCCAATATAATGTTTACAAAAGCAAAACTTGTTGAAAAAAATGGTAATGCTAAAGAAATTTTGACGTTTGGGCCACTTAGCGTTTTGCCTGAATACCAAAGAAAAGGGTACGGAAGAATGCTTGTGGAACATTCATTTAAAAAAGCTGTTGAAATGGGATATGATACGATAGTAATCTTTGGAAATCCAGAAAACTACATTCCATTCGGATTTAAAAGTAGCAAACATTATAATATTTATGTTGGTAATAATATATTCCCAACGGCTTTATTAGTAAAAGAACTTTGTGATGTAGCTATTCCGGTTGGTAATTGGGAATTCCACGAAAGTCCAATTTACGAACTTGACAGTAAAGCTGTAGAAGAATTTGATAAAACATTTGAATCTGTTGCAAAAGAATACAAACAGAGCCAAGAACTTTTTTATATTTACAGCCACTCTCAAGTAAATTAACTTAAGATTATGAGCATACTGCGAAGGTCAGTTGATTCACATTGTTTCCCTGTTGTGATTTAATTGAAAGTTTCAAAGTTGCAGAACGAATAAATGCTCAGCTGAAAAATACTGAGTATCAGCTATTTTATTTGACGGAGCCGGATGAAAGAAGAAGGCATAATACAAACTTGCGGAAAGGCGGATTATGAACACAGAAATAAGACGAATAGAAGAAATGTCAATGAATGCACATCCTTCATTAAATACAGTATATTATGATGGATGGCAGCTGCGGTTTGCGGGAGGGTATACCTATAGAGCAAATTCGGTAAATATGTTGTATCCTTCGACGCTGCCAGCCGCCGATAAAATACGGTGCTGTGAAAAGATATACTCGCATCAGAACCTGCCAACCGTATTTAAGATCACGCCGCTTTCCTGCGATTTGGATAGTGCGTTAGCAGAGTCGGATTATTCCATCGTAACCAAAACGAATATTATGGTGATGGACATTCCGCAAATGAATACTGATGGGTTATGTTCCGTTGTGACAAATAATATAAATGAGAACTGGCAAAGCAATTACTGTCTTCTGAACGGTATAAGCGAGGATTCAATTCCATTGGCAAAGAAAATGCAAGGCAACATTCTAAATCAGACACTTTGTGCTGTATTATCCTGCAATAATGAGATCGTGGCCTGTGGGTTATGTGTGATTGAAAATGAGTATGCCGGTCTTTATGGTATTGCGGTATCTGAACAGCACAGACGAAAAGGGTACGGGCAGGATATTTGCGCGTCTCTGATAAGCAAAGCGGCCAGATACGGGGCAAAAAAAGCATATCTTCAGGTTGTCGATGAAAATACAAATGCAATAGAACTGTATAAAAAACTGGGATTTAAAGATAAGTATCAATATTGGTACAGGGTGAAGGCATTGAGCTGAGAAAATTATGAATAAATTATAATTAGTTGTCCAAAAATATGCTGTGACAGAGCTTACTAATAAATAAGAGGTGTTGCTAATGAATAAAAAAGTAGCAGTTGTAACGGGAGCAAGTAGTGGTATTGGAAATGCGGTTTGTAAAACTTTAATAGGTGAAGATTATTATGTTTTGGCAAATGCAAGAACAATAGCTTCAATATTTGATGAGTCGGATCATTTAATACTGAATAATCTTGATATGCTTAATCCGCAGACATCGGAATGTTTGTTAGAGGAAGTCCTGGATAAGTGGAATAAATGTGATGTGCTTTGTGTAAATGCAGGAATTATTGAATCTAATACAATTGAAGACATTAACATTGATAAAATGTGTACAATGATTCGATTAAAAGTAGAAATGTCTTTCAGATTAATTTATACTTTTTTGAAATATTTTAAGAAAGTAGGAAAGGGTCATATTGTTATAATTTCAAGTGTGATGGGAACAAAAACACGTGAAAATTCTGGTGCTTATGCAGGCTGTAATTATGCCTTAGAGGCATTGGCGGAATCGCTTAGAATGGAACTTTGTGATACCGATGTAAAGATCACATGTATTGAACCAGGGCTTGTGGATACAGGATTACATAGGGATTGGGCTGTAAAACCCAAAGAATTACTTGGAATTTCAACAGCATTGCAACCAAAGGATATAGCAGAAGCAGTTTTGGATATTATTAATAAACCGGATCATATTAGAATTCCAAAATATATGATATTGCCAAAAGGACATAAGATTTGATGTGTAGATTATGAGCATACTGCGAAGACGACAAATTTTCATTATTAATATATGCAGTATAAAGGAAAAGTGAATTTTAAAAAAAAGATAAGGGGAGAAGAGATATGGACACAGAAAAAAAGGAATACATGATAGAAGCAATTATTGCTGTATTATTATACCAGTTTATCAGACTCGTTTGTGCTATTTTATTTGATGGGATAGATGAGAAAATTTTTTATATTTTTGATTGTTTAGGAGCTGTTGTAGCAGCAGTGGTAACAGTCAGCTTGTTTAAGAGGTATCTTTCTACTGAAACACGCACTGAATTTAAAAAATTCTTTACATCAGCATACAATTTGAAGTGGTTAGCTGGTGGATATAGTATAAGTTTCTTAAGCCTGATCATTCCTATCTCTATTGCATTAATTATTGTACTTATCTATCCTGCATTTATAAACGAATTTACAGGCAGTGGTGAGGAAAGATATATTGGAAAATTACATTTTATTTTTGCAGTGCTGGCAGGCCCTGTAGTTGAGGAATTCATATTCAGAGGTCTTTGTCTTGAAAAGCTTTTACATACCACAACGGTGAAAAAAGCAATAATTATTCAGGCACTAATATTTGGGATTTATCATGGGAACATAGGACAATTCATTTTAGGAACATTAATGGGGATACTACTGGGTATTGTATATGAGCATTATAGATTTATATGGCCAGGAGTATTTATACATATGGGATTTAATCTTTCCGTTGAGTTATATAAATATTCATTTTCTTCATGGAATTTGAATCGCCTTTTAATTGTCTGGGTAATCCTTGGTCTGCCATCATCTGTGGTAAGTATTTTTGCACTTCGAAAATATCTGAAGCAAAGAAGGGCTTTGAAAGATACTGCCCCGGCATTAACCGCGGAATAAAGCCTCATTTCCGAAATTACGCCAATATACTGATGCTTGCCTGGTCAGAGATGGTTGAGGCAGGAGATTTTGTTATAGAATGGAAAATATAAAATTATTGGGAGATGTTTAATAGTGGATAGTAAAAATAAAATTAAAAAATATATGACGTTATATATGAGCATCGGAATGAGCTTTGGCTTGTCAATGGGATTAATCTTTGGAATGATATTATTTCCAGATAGTATGACTTATGGAATGTGTTTTGGGATACCAATTGGGATGAGTATTGGTCTGGCAATCGGCGCTGCGAAAGATAAAAGACTTTCTGAAAATATGATGAAAATTGTCAGAATAGAAGATGTTTCTGAATCATCCGATGTGCTTATTTATGCAGTTGATAAAAACGGTTTAGAGAAAGAGTATAGGGTTTCTGAGAAAAAAATGAAAACAGAAAAATTTTCGATTGGAAATTGTGTTGCCGAAGAAACAGAGGGTTCTTTGGTGTCATTGGAAAGCAATTAGTTGAATAACAAACAAATTCAAATAAAAGTGGCTGTTGCAAAACTAACATCGTTAGTTTTGCAACAGCCCTTCCTTTGGAATGTATATGAAGATTATGAGGTATGCTTAGTGTGTTTCAGCGGAAGCGAGGCTTCCGTTCTGTTCTAGCGGTCCATCTCGGACTGGCGTCCTGTATTCTGATGGTCGCGGATGATGTTGTTGATTTCCTTTAAATCGGAAGAGGGCAGGTCGCCCGGTATTGTGTTCTTAACGGAGCTTGTAGCGTTACCGTATTCCAGCGCTTTCTGGAAATCGCCAGGGTGGGCAAGGAGCCCGTAAAGCACGCCGGCGACATAGGCATCACCGCTGCCGATTCTGTCGATTACATCGATATTGCGGTAAGGATCTTCCTCGTAGTACTTGTCTTCGCTGGCGCTGTAAATGATGGAGCCGAAGGTATGGCATTTCGGGCTGTGGACGATCCTCTGGGTGGAAGCCACCATGGTAATAGGAAAGTCTTTGGTGAAGCTTTTCATCATTTCTTTTGGGGTGCCTTCTTTGAGGAAGGTAAGCCTTGATGTCTCTTCTGAACAGAAGAACAGGTCGACGTAGGGAAGAATTTCTTCGATGCATGCTTTTGCTTCCTCGCTGGACCAGAGGTTGGCGCGGAAGTTCACGTCAAAGGAGATGAGGGCGCTGCCCTTTTTGAAACGCTTGATCATTTCGATGGCGGTCCTACGTACCTGCTCGCCCAGGGCGAGGGTTATTCCGCTGGTGTGGAAGCAGCGGGTGGAGCTGTATATGGAATCATCAAAATCAGAGATGTCGATTTTATTGATCGAGGTGTACATTCTGTCATAAACGATGCTTGGCTTGCGGGGATAAGCGCCGTTTTCATAGTAGTAGACGCCAAGGCGCGCATCGCGGCTTTCGTCATATACAAGCGCATCATCGCTGACTCCGCAGAAGCGGATTCTGTTTTTTACATAGGTGCCCAGATTGTTTGAGGGCAGTTTGGAGATGATGCCGGTCCTGAGGCCCAGAAGGGATACACCGGAAACGACGTTCAATTCAGCGCCGCCGACCTGTTTCTGTAAAGTCTCTCCTCTGGTGATGCGCTCGTTGTCCGGAGGGGACAGGCGAAGCAGCAACTCGCCAAGTGCCAATAAATCAAACTCTCTTTTTGAATTCATAAGGAACCTCCTGGTTAAAGTTTGGGGGCACTGCATGGACACAGTACCCCGGTTTTTTCAAGTCATCTATTTAGAATTGCTTCCCATGGCAATTGGGAACTAATTAATGCGGGTAGCAGGCGTAATTATTCAGAACTCCTGTTCCGCGAGGTGTTTTAATGCTGATTCTGCATAAAAACCCGAGTTTGGTATGTGCAAAATTGCAGAACCTGCAGTTTTTGTGCATCATCTGTAACTGTGAAGGACATGGTCCTGAATAGTTGCAGATTAACGCTGAACACGTCCTGAAGCGTCTCCGCCAGCTAATGTTTTGATTTCATCAACAGATACCTGGTTGAAGTCGCCTTCGATTGAATGCTTCAGGCAGCTTGCAGCTACTGCGAATTCAATAGTCGACTGAGAATCGTAGTCATTCAGAGAAGCGTAGATTAATCCGCCGCCGAATGAATCGCCACCGCCAACACGGTCAACGATGTGCATCAGGTATTTTTTGCTGAAGAAGAAGTTGCCGCCGTCATAAAGCATAGCAGCCCAGTTGTTGTCGTTTGCAGAGATTGATTCTCTTAATGTGATAGCAACTTTTTTGAATCCGAAACGGTCTACTAACTGTTTTGCAACATCTTTGTAGCCTTCGTGGCTGATTGTACCAGTTGTAACGTCTGTGCCAGTTGCTTTGATGCCGAATACGTCAGCTGCATCTTCTTCATTTGCGATACAAACGTCAACATATTTGCAAAGTTCGCCCATAACCTGGCCAGCTTTTTCTTTTGTCCAGAGTTTTTTTCTGTAGTTAAGGTCACAGCTGATTGTGATTCCTTTTTCTTTTGCTGCTTTACATGCTTCTAAGCAGATTGCAGTAACGTTGTCTCCAAGAGCAGGAGTGATTCCTGTAAAGTGGAACCAGTCAGCGCCGTCGAAGATCTTTTCCCAATCGAAATCAGCAGTAGTAGCTTCTGCGATTGAAGATCCTGCGCGGTCGTAGATTACTTTGGAAGCTCTCTGGCTTGCGCCTTTTTCTAAGAAGTAGATACCTACTCTTTCGCCGCCACGAGCGATGTTGTCAGTCTTAACGCCGAAACGTCTTAATGCATTGACTCCGGCCTGTCCGATTTCGTGTTTTGGAAGTTTTGTAACGAATTCTGCGTCCATACCATAGTTTGCAAGTGAAACAGCAACGTTTGCTTCTCCACCGCCGTATGTAGCGCCATATGATTCAGCCTGAACGAAACGATAGTATCCTTCAGGAGCCAGTCTTAACATGATTTCACCAAAAGTAATTATTTTCTTTGCCATTATTCTAATCCTCCGATTATAGTTGATTGTTTATAGAAGTAACTCAAAATTTATTTCGTAACCAGGTGCATTGCGAAACCGCCGAATTCGCCTTTGAAGTAAATTGCGACTAAATCACCGTTTGGACCATATTTCTTAGTCTCTGGATCGAATTCGAATCCGCGCATTTCCAAATGGTAGATGGCACGTTCGATGTAGTTAGTAGCGATGGCGATGTGGCCGTTTGCTCCTAAGTAAGGTGTCTTCAGAAGTTCGATTCCGGTTCCGGCAAAGATTGAGCTGCTGCCAGTCTTCTTTGCAAATCCGAACATGTTTCCAAAAGTATCAGCAAGCGTATCTGCTTCGGATTCCTCGTTCATATTGATGCCCACATGTTTGAGTGAAAATCCTAACATTGTTGAAACGGCTTCTCTTGTGAGATCAGCGATTTCATCGAATTTTCCAGCTTTGATCAGGTCGTTGCTTACCATCCAGCTTCCGCCGCAAGCGATGATTTTTTTGAAATCAAGGTAGGTAGTAAGGTTTGCTGCGTTGATTCCGCCGGTAGGCATGAATTTCATCTTTGTATAAGGAGCAGCCATGGATTTGATCATATTAAGTCCGCCGGCAGCTTCAGCTGGGAAGAATTTAACGACTTCAAGTCCGCATTCGATTGCCTGTTCGATATCGCTTGGATTTGTGCATCCAGGAGTGATCGGAACTCCTTTTTCAACACAGTATCTTACGATCTTAGGATTTAAACCAGGGCTAACAATGAATTTTGCACCGGCTGCAACAGCGCGGTCAACCTGTTCAGTTGTAAGGACAGTACCTGCTCCGACTAACATTTCGGGAAATTCTGTTGCCATAATGCGAATGGATTCTTCAGCAGCATCAGTTCTGAAAGTGATCTCAGCACATGGAAGTCCGCCGTCGCAGAGCGCCTTGGCAAGAGGAGCTGCATCCTTAGCATCGTTTAATGCGATTACAGGAACAATACCTATTTTGGAAATCTGTTCTAATATTTCGTTCATCTTTATTCTCCTTTAAAAGTTTCATAATGCAAAACTGAGTTTCAAAAATAATTAATTTATGAGGTAAGTATAATGGTGGTGTTCGAAAATGTCAATAGCAAACCTATTGTTTTTTCGGAAAAACAATGATAAAATAGAACAAGGTTTCACCATGCGGAATTATTTCGGGAATCAGGACGTGATGCAAAACATGTTCATTCGCAGCGCGCTCTCGCTTAGATGAAGACGTAGTGGTACGTAAGGCCGCAAAGTACGCGGCCTAAGTACCAACGTCTTCATAAAGCTGCTCATTGAATCATGTTTTGCATCACTGCGTGTTGGATGGCGAATGTGCAAATTGACTAAGCGAAGGTTACAAGAGGGCTTTTGACGCGCTAAGCCTCATGGTAAAGTTTTTTCTGTGAGAAAATAAATGCCCCGCATATGTTATGCTTATATGAGAAAGGAATTGAAATGACGGAAAATAAAGAAAATAAAAACCCTATACAGTCTGCGGAACGAATCTTTGGCGTCCTTGAAACGCTGGCCGAGACGGGTCCTATCGGACTGGTTGATCTGAGCACCAGGCTGGATCTTCACAAAAGTACTGTCCACCGCCTGCTCCTGTCCCTTACCTATATGGGGTATGTGATACAGGATGAGGATACGAATAAATACAGCCTGAGCTTTAAAATTGTAGAACTGTCAGGAAAAATACTGAACAAGGTGGATGTGCTTTCTGTTATCCATCCTTATATTTCGGATCTGGCAAACAGGTGCCGTGAAAATGTGCATTTCGTGCAGCGGCGAGGTGTGGATGTATTCTATCTGGACAAGGTTTCGCCCATCTGCCCACATGAGAGCTCGATCAGGATGGCTTCCCAGGTAGGTTTTATAAGGCCGCTTTACTGCTCGGCTGTCGGAAAAGCGATTCTGGCGCAGATGACGGATGCGGAAGTTGAGGAGATATGGAAGAACAGCGTGATAGAGAAAAAGACGGAATATACGATCACCGATTTTGAGGAGATGAAAAAAGAGCTTGAAGAGGTGAGGAAGAACGGCTACGCCATCGATGATGAGGAAAATGAGCTTGGCGTGCGCTGCATCGCAGTCTGTATTCTGAACCACCACGGAAAGCCGGATAATGCATTCAGCATTTCGGCTCCGGTATCCCGCATGTCGAAGAAACGGATCGAAGAGCTTGCGAAGGAGGCCCTTAAGACAAAAGAGGTCCTGATGAAGGTGCTTGGACATTAGAAGAAAACAAAAAAAATGCAGCCAGGAAAGCAAACTCCATTGCTTTCCTGGCTGCATTTTTTCTATATAATGATGTCGGGATCAAAAAATATTTTGCCCCTGATACCTACGGATTGTTCCGCACTTTGTGCTCCCACAATCCTAAAAACATTCGAAAGCAACCATGTTCGGGCTGCTTTCGAATGTTTTGCGGGTCCTAAAGTCATGTGTTTTCATGCAGGCATGAAGCACATGACCTTGGGGCCCTGGTATCATATAATCAGATGTTATCAAGTTCGCCAACGCGTTCTTCAATGTAGCCTTCGACTGAGTCCCTTGGGATGTCAAGGGCAGCTGAAAATTCTCCGTAAAGAAGATCCTCGGCTTTCTTTTTGTAGCGCTGGTCGATCTGGCAGATGTTCTTTCCTCTGCTCGAAGCGATCCGGCCCTTTTCGCGTACGGCCTTTATGATGCGGATCAGGTCGGTACAGTCGTGGCTGTTCAGAGATGCCTTATAGTTGTCCTCAACAACCCTCAGGCTTCCCACGTTTACGCCTGCTTCGATGGAAGGAATCAGGTCAATCAGCTCCTGCGCCTTTTCGCTTGAAATAACAGGTCTTGTGTAAGTATTCGTATCGACTGGGGCATAAGTTCTGCCGTCGCCATAGAGAGGTTTCAGTTCATAATATAATTTATCTTTGTCGGCTCCCGACATTTCAGGTTTTCCTATGGATGCGATCCGATAGACTCCTGTGGTACCGTACATGATTAGATCGTTAACTTGATACATTATTTGGTCATCTCCTATCCGGTGAAAAAGGTTTGCAATATCCAGCGGTTAAGGCTGAATATTCATTGGTTTATATGAACAGCGTGTAGTTGCGACAACTGGACTTATGCCTGTCAAAACTACACGCTGCCTCACTATTATAACACATAACTCGGAGAATGTCATGCTGGTTTACATAATTAATTCAAAAACTTTTTTTGTTCCCTTTTGAGTTTTTATGGTCTTTGAGAGATCGGAACAGCTTAAAAACAGGAAGGCTAAGGCATCAAAAAACTGCCAATACTATGAAAAAAACGCCAGACGTGGTATAATTCGGATAGTAGAAAGCGAAACAGAACTGGAAAAAACATCATATGATCATTCAGGGAGGGTACTGCTATGGGAGGAAATCAACGAGTCAAGAAAATCAATGTCGTTGTGGCGGTAACGTATGTGGCCATGGTGGCAATAAACGCACTGGCCAACATTCTGCCGATCAACGGGGTCAATACGGGCCAGGTATCAGATTCCTACCCAAACCTTTTTGCGCCTGCAGGGATTACCTTTGCCATATGGGGGGTGATTTATCTTCTGCTTGCCATGTACACCATCTATCAGTTCGGATTTTTCGGCAGTGCCCGGGATACTGCCAGCCAGCGGCTTATGAGTTCTATCGGCCTGCTTTTTTCAATCACATCGGTGGCTAATGGCGCCTGGATTTTTGCATGGCATTACAGGGCGATTGCGGCTACGATGGTACTTATGCTGATTCTTCTTGTCTGCCTGGCAGCAATCAACCTTATGCTCCGAAAGAAACAGCTGACCATGAAAGAAAGATTCTTTATCCGGCTCCCCTTTAGCGTGTATTTTGGATGGATTACGGTAGCGACCATTGCAAATACAGTGGCATTTCTTGTAGACGCGGGATGGGACGGGTTCGGAATACCGGACACTGCATGGGCGGTATTTATCATTGCGACAGGAATGGTAATCGGAACCGTGACTATGCTGGTGAATAAAGACGTTGCATATGGCCTCGTCCTGATCTGGGCATATGCAGGCATCATGCTGAAGCATGTTTCCGCACAAGGTTTTGCAGGGGAGTATATTTCAGTCATCATAACGGTGGCAGTCTGTCTTTTTGTTTTTCTTGCAGCTGAAGTGAGCATGATAGGTGCGGGAATGATGAAGAAGAGGAAATGACCAGATCTGTTGCTGATAGTTCGGACCAGAAGGAGAGTTTAATGAGAAAAAAAGTTAAGCCTGCGCGTGCCGGCATTTTGTGCTGCATCGCCGCAGTTTTTATAATGGCGGCAGGCTGCAGTTTTGCAGAGACAGGAAGCGGGGATTCCAAGAGCGTTAAAGTGGAACAGTCTGGAAATGGTGAAAGGGCTGATACAAGCCGGACGGAGGCTGAAGACCGGACGGAGACTGAAGGCCAGATGGATTCTGAAGGCCAGTCGGGAAATGAAGATCAGTCGGAGGCTGACGTGACCGGGACGGCCGTTCTGAATACAGCAGGGAAAGATGCTCCGTGCATCAGTTCGCCGGACAGCATTACAGTAGAAGATTCCACAGGAACAGCACCGGGTTCGCAGATTGCCGTTGTTGAGGGGGATAACTCCATCACAGTCATAAGCAGCAGCTTCACGGGATATGCTTATGGAAGAAGTGCCAAAGGAACTGACAATGCCGGTATCGTAATCTTCCAGAACGGCTCCGAAGGGGCGACGCAGGGATGCGGAATCTTCAGTGCAGAGGACTCCAGGTTTGAGATTGCGCCGGATTCCGAATATTACGCAACTGCGCCCATGTTCTTCGTAACGAATACCTATGCGGCCATAAACCTTCATGCAACAGACCTCAACTTTGGCAGCGGCATACTTCTGTATGCTGCGGGCAATGATGGGGAATGGGGAGAAGCGGGTTCCAATGGAGCGCATGTGGAGCTGAATGCAACGAACCAGAGGCTGGCGGGAGCGATTACGGCAGACGGGATCAGCACAGTCACCCTGAATATGACAGACAGCATCTTTGATGGAACTGTAAATTCCGGCGATACGGCCAGGGAATTCAACATCACCATGGATAATGAGAGCACCTGGACCCTTACCGGAACTTCTTATATAACAGCGTTCACAAATGAAGATTCCGACTGCTCAAACATAATTTCAAATGGAAATACCGTTTACTACGACGTATCCAACAGTGCGAATGAATGGCTTGAAGGAAAGGTAATCAGGCTGAAAGGCGGAGGGTTTATGAAGCCGGTCAAGTAAGCAGTCAGGGAGGGATGCGTATGGAAATGCGAAACGTTAACAAGAAAATTTCTGCGGTAATCAGCCTTGTGCTGACTGTGGTTCTGGCAATCAGCCTGACAGCCTGTTCCGGATCCAGTGTCAGGGCTGACGACCTTATGGAAGGGATATCGCCGGGTGAGGTGGCAGGAAAAGAGACGGATGCAGGATTTACAGGAAGCATGGCGGATTTTTCCCTGAAGCTTTTTAAAAAGACCATAACAGAGGGTGAGAATTCCCTGATTTCGCCTCTGTCGGTGATGATTGCCCTTGCAATGACCGCCAACGGAGCCGATACCCAGACCCTTGAAGAGATGGAGAAGCTGCTGGGCGGGGACATAGGAATCGACGAGCTGAACGAATATCTCCATACTTATTACAACGGTCTTCCGAACGAAAAGAAATCGAAGCTCAGCATCGCCAATTCCATATGGTTCAGGGACGTGGAGAGGCTGACGGTGGAAAAGGAATTTCTGCAGACGAATGCCGACTATTATGGGGCCGAGATATACAGGTCTGCTTTTGATGCCCAGGCTATTAAGGACATAAATGGCTGGGTCGATCAGAAGACGGAGGGCATGATTGACAGGATTATCGACGAGATCGATGAGGACACGGTCATGTATCTGATCAATGCGATTGTATTTGATGCCGAGTGGGAAAAGATCTATGTGAAAGACAATATACGCAGCGGCGAATTCATGGCTGTTGATGGAACCAGCCAGAACATCGATTTCATGTGGTCGGAGGAATCCCTGTACATTGATGACGGCATGGCGACAGGGTTCATCAAGCCTTATGCAGACGGGAACTACAGCTTCGTGGCACTGCTCCCCAATGAGGAGACCGGGATTGAGGGGTATATTGAAAATCTGACCGGCGAAGGGCTCATGGAGACCATTGCGGATGCTCAGACAACAAAAGTCAATGCAGGAATGCCGAAGTTCAGCTACGCATACGAAATCGAGATGAATGATGCACTGAAGGCTCTGGGAATGCCGACTGCCTTTTCTCCTTCCGACGCCGATCTGAGCCGGCTGGGCAGTTCGACGGCGGGCAACCTCTATATCAGTGATGTACTCCACAAGACCTTTATTTCCGTGGATGAAAAGGGAACAAAAGCGGGAGCGGTCACCAAGGTCGAGATCAAAGAAGAATCAGCCGAGGTGATGGAGCAGGTTATCCTGGACAGGCCATTTGTGTATGCGATTGTGGATCATGCGACGGGTCTTCCGGTGTTCATGGGGACAGTCATGAGTGTTGAATGACAGGAAAAGCATGCCAGTACAGTCGTGAGTGTTGAATGACAGGAAAGCATACCAGGACAGGAAGAGCGTGAACGACAGGAAAAGCATTCCAGACAGCCGGATGCCATGAGAAGAGCATGAGAACCGGCATACACCATTTGTGAGTTTTTTTGGAGGTGGGAATATGAAAAAGATAAAGTGTAACAAAAGAAAAGCCGCAGCAGCACTAAGCATAATCCTTGCAGCCACGTCTGTCCTGGGCATGGCAGGCTGCTCCAGAACCGCGACGGAAACCAAGGCGGAGAGCCTGATGGAAGGCATCACCCAAAAGGAAGCAGTCAAAAAGGAAGCGGATGATAGGTTTATAGCCAGCACGGCGGATTTTTCTGTGGAGCTGTTCAAGATGACGGTCACCGATCAGAAGAACTCCCTTGTCTCACCCTTGTCAGTCATGCTGGCGCTTGCGATGACGGCAAACGGCGCTGACGCGGAAACCAGGACCCAGATGGAGACCCTGCTTGGGGGCACCATAACCACAGAGGAGCTGAATGAATATCTTTTTTCCTATGTAGAAAGCCTGCCAAACGAAGAAAAGTCGAAGCTTGGTATAGCCAATTCCATATGGTTCCGTGAGGATGAGGACCAGTTCAAGCCTGCAACGGATTTCCTGCAAACGAATGCGGACTATTACGGCGCAGATATGTACAAGGCTCCTTTCGACGATCAGACCCTGAAGGACATCAACAGCTGGGTCGATGAGAATACTGACGGGCTCATTGACGGGATTCTGGATAAAATAGACAGCAGCACCATGATGTACATTTTCAATGCCATCGTCTTCGATGCGGAATGGGAACGGGTCTATGCAAAAGAAGACGTTATGGAAGGTGAATTTAAAGATGCCGACGGAAGTACCCAGAATGCAGAGTTTATGTTTTCCAAGGAGAGCCGATATATTGAAACGGACAAGGCGACAGGCTTCATAAAGCCTTATGCGAAAGGTGGATACAGCTTCGTGGCGCTCCTTCCGGAGGAAGGGATGGACATGGGCGAATACATCGACACCCTGACGGGCGATAAATTCAGAAGCATGGTAAAAGGTGCAGAGGAAACCGTAGTCAACGCAACCATGCCGAAATTCAGCTATGAGTATGAGATCAAGATGAATGAAGCCCTGTCTGAGCTGGGAATGCCCGATGCATTTTCTCCCGATGATGCTGATTTCAGCAGGCTTGGAAGCTCGCCTATAGGCAGCCTGTATATTGGGGAGGTCCTTCACAAGACCTTCATTGCCGTAGATGAGCTGGGAACAAAAGCCGGAGCCGTCACCAAGGTCCAGATAGACGTGACATCGGCACGTGACTATGAAGAAGTGGTCCTGGACAGGCCATTCGTGTATGCGATTGTGGATAATGCAACGGGGCTGCCTGTATTTATGGGGACAGTGATGAGCGTGGAATGAGAAGTATAACTGCTGATGCAATTCAATCGAAGGAGGCTGAAATTATGAAAGAGTTTTTAACCAGGAAAAATGTGATTTCCCTGATCGTCATTCCGTTATGTGCGTATCCTGTTTTCTGGCTGTTTTTCTTTTACATGTCCATATCGGCTATACCGGCAAGGCTTCTCTTTGGACGGCCGAACGTAAATCCGATGATCATCAGGAACCTGTCACTTGCGGTGAGCCTGGCAGTTGTACTGCTGGTTTCGTGGTTTGTGTTCAGGGCGAAGGGAAAGGAACTGCTGAAAGCGCTTGTTCTGATGTTCGTGCTGATGGTGGTCTTTACTACTGTTATGAGGCTTTTCGGCATGTGGACATGGCTTTACTATCTGATTGACGGAGTGATTTTTCTGGTAGTCCTGATGTATCTGAATATCAGGAAGAAACCCTGGGTATATTCCTATGCGGCGGTGGTCACCGTACTGTTACTGTTAGGGTTTATTGTTTTTGATATGGCAATGTAATAATTAAAAGCATTCATTTCCTGGAAAGGTGCCCGATGCGGCGGACGATCTGTTCGCTGCATCGGGTATCTTTTTTTGATATATAAGAAATTCCTCGAATTTCCTATATATCAAAAGCGCTCCGCGAGGAGGCGCATGACGCGCAAGAAGAATATGTCGCAGAAGCGACTGCGCGTCAGCGCGAGAGTTTCACAAGCGAAACTCTTTGTTCTGATGTAAAGCGACCATGCTCAACACTCTGATTGGGAACTGAAGTGGCTAAGCTGCTTTGTTGATGAAATCTGATGAGTTCGGATAAGGTTAAATGCCAGGAGACCCGGAATATAAACTTTCTGTACCGGATATAGCAGCATATCTGACAAATAATAAAAAGACTTAATTAAAAAAGCCGATAAAACGGTTGTTGTGGCAGAAAAGCAAGTGTTAATGGAAAAAAATTACATATAAAACTGCAAAAGCAGAAAAAATAAAAATATTTCAAGGAAAGCCAGGAGAGAAAAACAGAATGATATAATTAAACGCATTAACAACAATGGTCGTAAAAGATGATAAATCAGCATATAAAAGCTATAAAAAGCAATATTTTGAGATATATAATTAAAAGAGTTAATAAAATCATTGACACAGAGGGTGCTCGGCGTTATAATTAAGGCAATTAAAAAATACGGAGGTTTCAACTATGAGGAAAGCGTTTATCTGTCCAACAAAATATGTTCAGGGTGAAGATGAGATTTTAAATTTAGGATATTTCATTAAAACATTTGGAACATCAGCACTATTGATTGCACATCCGGATGATGTGAACCGTGTAAAAGACAAGCTTGATTCAACGGCAGAAAAATTTGGTATTACATTTGTGGAAAGCGGCTTCCAGGGCGAATGCTCAAGACAGGAAGTGGCAAGGCTCCAGGAACTTGCAAAACAGAAGAACTGTAACTGTACAATTGGACTTGGCGGAGGAAAAGCCATTGATACTGCCAAATGCGTGGCGGAGGGCGAAGCACTCATTATTGTTCCGACAATCGCAGCGACCGATGCACCGACAAGCCATTCGGCGGTGCTTTACACACCGGAAGGCGCATTTGATGACTATGCATACTTCAAACAGAATCCAAGCGTTGTACTGATCGACACGACTGTAATTGCAAAAGCGCCTACCCGTTTCCTTGTATCCGGTATGGGCGATGCTCTTTCAACTTATTTCGAAGCAAGGGCGACTTCAAGATCCTATTCAAACGTAAATGCCGGACTTCCGTGCGGATTCAGAGAAGGTGTCTGCGGACCTGCAAAAGGAACTAACACTGCATTGGCACTGGCGACCCTCTGCTACCAGACATTGCTGGCAGATGGAGTGAAAGCGAAAGCTGCCTGTGAGGCAAACAAGGTTACCCAGGCCCTTGAAAATATCATCGAAGCGAACATCCTTCTTTCAGGACTTGGATTCGAAAGCGGCGGGCTTGCCGGAGCGCATGCGATCCATGACGGACTTACTATTTTAGAAGGAACACATAAATATTTCCATGGCGAAAAAGTTGCATTCGGAACGATTGCACAGCTGGTTCTCGAAAATACATCTACAGAAGAACTGAATCAGGTATTGGATTTCTGTCTGGAAGTTGGTCTGCCGGTCTGCCTTGCAGATATCGGAGTTGAGAATATATCTGATGAGGAAGTTATGGAAGTGGCTCAGAAGGCATGTATTCCTGAAGAGTCTATTCATGCAATGCCGTTTGCAGTTACAACCGAAGCAGTGGCAGCAGCCATTGTTACAGCAGATAAACTTGGGGCAGCCTATAAAAAGGCAAGAGGTGCGAAATAATGAAAAAAATAATCAACAGACCGGAAACAGTAGTAATCGAGATGTGCAACGGCATTGCCATGGCACATCCGGAACTGGCATTCGATGCGAAATTCAAAGTGGTTAAGAAAAAAGAAATCAACCAGCAGAAAGTCAGCCTGATCAGCGGCGGCGGAAGCGGCCATGAACCGGCACATGCGGGTTTTGTTGGAACAGGCATGCTGGATGCAGCCGTATGCGGTGATGTATTTGCCTCACCTTCACAGATTCAGATCTATCAGTCGATTGTCGGAACGGCAAGCGAAAAAGGAACGCTTCTGATTATCAAAAACTACAGCGGCGACATGATGAACTTTAAAAATGCGGCGCACCTGGCTGAGGAAGACGGCATAAAAGTGGATTATGTCCGCGTGGATGACGACATTGCCGTTCAGGACAGTCTTTATACCGTAGGACGAAGAGGTGTGGCCGGAACTGTATTTGTACATAAGGTTGCGGGAGCTGCGGCACAGATGGGCATGGAACTTGCGGATGTGAAAAAAGCGGCTGAAAAAGCAATTGCAAATGTGAGAAGCATCGGATTTGCACTGACATCCTGTACCGTACCTGCAAAAGGAACGCCTACATTTGAACTCGGCGAAGATGAAATGGAGTATGGCGTAGGCATCCATGGAGAACCTGGAATCCGTAGAGAAAAAGTAAGCAGCGCCGATGAACTGGCCGGCAGAATGGTGACTGCACTGCTGGATGATCTGAAGGTGGAGGAAGGCGATGAGGTTGCCCTTCTTGTAAACGGATTTGGAGGAAGCCCTCTGCAGGAATTATATCTTCTGAATAACTCGGTGCGCAGAGAACTGGATCTGAAAAAGGTGGTTGTCAACCGCGTGTTTGTAGGCAACTATATGACCAGCATTGATATGACGGGCGCTTCTGTTTCAATACTTAAATTGGATGCACAGCTGAAAGAACTGCTGTCGCAGCCTTGTGAAACTCCGGCGTTCCACGTGACAGGACCGGTTGAAGCGGTTCCGTACGTAAATGTCGCAGCACTCAGCGAAGAGGCAAAAGAAGTTTCCTTTACTGTTGAAACACCGGAACAGTATGCGGAAATCAAGGGCGATAAGATTACCCTGGAAAATGTGATGTATATCGTAGACAGAATGAGCGAATGCATTATAAAAAATGAGGTTCCATTCTGTGAACTGGATTCCCATGCAGGCGATGGCGATTTTGGCATGAGCATTGCGAAAGGCTTCAAACAGCTGAAAAGAGAATGGAAAGATATCGTGGAAACGAAATCAGAGAGCATTGGCGAATTCCTGGAAGCATGTTCCCTGGTGATCATGGAATACTGCGGCGGAGCATCGGGACCGATCTGGGGATCTGCATTCCGTGCGGCTGGCAAAAAGATTGGAAATAAAAAAGAAATCAGCGCTGCTGAATTTGCAGAAATGGTACAGGCATCCGTAAAAGGAATTCAGGCTACGGGAGAACGTTCTTTTGGACGAGGCGCTGTAGTGGGAGATAAGACGCTGATTGATGCGCTTGTTCCATATGCGGATACCTGGAGCGGAAACAATACAGGCAAAACGTTAAAAGAAATTTTTGAGGATGCGGCGAAAGCGGCAGTAGCAGGAGCGAAAGCAACTGAACAGATTGTGGCGCGCATGGGACGTGCAGGAACGGTTGGCGAAAGAAGTCTCGGATATCCGGATGCAGGAGCACACGGGCTTGGCGTGATTTTTACTGACATTGCGCAATCCCTGAAGTAAGGTTGGAGCAACTGTGAAGGACAAAGTCCTGAATAGCTGCGAGTAAGGCTGGGTAAAGAGAGCTGCTGGAGAAAACGGTTATAGAAAATCAAGATTTCCGGCAGCTTTTTGAAAGAGTATACAGGAGGAAAATAAAATGAAACAATCATTTGACTATTATATGCCTGCAAAAGTGTGTTTTCGTGCAGGGGCATCCAAGGATGCGGCCCGATTCATAAAAGGCAGCAATGTTCTGATCATATCCGATCCATTTTTGCTGAAAACAGGTGTTGCAGAGGCGATCGGCAACAGCATGACAGGCAAGAATGTTGCCTATTTCGGTGAAATCGAGCCGAATCCTTCCTGTGAAAGCGTGGATAAGGCTGCAGCTGCAGCCCGTGAAATGAAAACGGACTGCATCATAGGCCTGGGCGGCGGAAGTGCCCTGGATGTGGCTAAAATCGTAGCCTGTCTGGCTGATAACGAAGGCAGCATTTACGATTACTATGCAGGCGGAACAAGAACGCTCTCGGACAGGAAAGCTTCGTTGATCTGTATCCCGACGACTGCGGGAACCGGAAGTGAAGTCACAAATGTAGGCGTTTATACCAATAAAAAGGCTGGCATTAAAATGCCGATGGTAAATGATCTGTTTTGGGCAGATGTTGCAATTATTGATCCTGAACTTACCTATACGCTGCCGGCAGCGATTACGGCTTCTACCGGAATGGATGCATTCTGCCATGCAATTGAGGCCTACTGGAACAAAAACAGCCAGCCGATCTGCGATATGATGGCCATGACTGCTTTGAAAAATATTATGGAACACATCAAGACGGCTTATGAGGAACCTGACAACAAAGAAGCCAGAGGTGCGATGCTTGCTGCCAGCCTTTTTGCGGGAATTGCATTCAGCCAGACCAGAACCACAGGAATTCATGCACTTAGCTTTCCGCTGACAACTGAATTTGGAGCCAGCCACGGTATTGCCTGCTCTGTCACGCTGCCTGCATTTATCCGCATCAGTACACAGGGTGAAAAGGAAAAGATGGAATCGTTGGCGTCTTACCTGGGCTATGAAAGTGTACAGAGCCTTGCGGATGGGGTCGAGGAGCTGATGGTGAGCATGAAAATGCCTGTCCGTCTCCATGAAATAGGCGTAAAAGAGTCAGATCTTGCGCATATCACAGAGGTTGGAATGGGAGCGCCAATCATCCAGCTGACACCTGCGATCATGAATGAAGAGACTGTACATGGGCTCTTGAAATCAATTTTATAGGAAGGCGGAGAGGGAATGGAAAAGGTTTCGGTATTAGAGGAAAAAGCCAGAGAGATTCGCAAACTGACAATCAGAGCAATCGGAAAACTTGGGGTCGGACATATAGGCGGAGCATTGACATTGTGCGAAGTGCTGTCAGTTTTATATTTTGACGTCATGAATATAGATGCAAAGGATTCGAAAAAACCGGACAGGGATCGGTTCGTATTATCAAAAGGGCATGGCGGTCCTGCGCTTTATGCGGCGCTTGCCTTAAAGGGATTTTTGAAAATAGAAGATCTGGATACATTGAACCAGCCTGGAACACACCTTCCAAGCCATTGCGACATGAGGCTGACAAATGGAATCGATATGTCGACAGGTTCTCTTGGACAAGGCTTTTCGGCTGCCATCGGTATGGCGCTTGCAGCCAGGATGGACAAACTGCCTATTTATATCTACACCATCATCGGAGATGGGGAAAGCCAGGAAGGCCAGATCTGGGAAGCTGCAATGGCTGCGGGAAGCAGAAAGCTTGACAATCTGATTGCATTCACGGACTACAATAAAATGCAGATTGACGGATATACGGAAGAAATAAACGGACTTGAACCCCTTGATAAAAAATGGGAAGCGTTCGGGTGGCATGTACAGACTGTCGACGGACACGCAGTGAAAGATATCCAGAAAGCGATCGATACTGCTAAAAAGGTCAAAGGAAAACCATCCATGATTATCATGGATACCATAAAGGGCAAAGGCGGATGCTTCTGCGAAAACCTGCTGACATCGCACAATATGCCTGTTGATGAAGAGTCTTGGAAAAAAGCGGTCGAACTGCTGGAAAAGGGGGAGATGTAAATGATACTGGAAGATAGATGGATGAGAGAGACCTACGTGGATCTCCTGCTTGAATATGCAGCAAAAGATGACCGGATCTGTCTCGTGGAAGCAGACCTTATGCGTGCCATAGGCACCCTCAGATTCAGAGATGTCTATCCTGAAAGATGCCAGGATCTTGGCGTGGCGGAGGCAAATATGATAGGGGTTGCGGCAGGCATGTCTGCAATGGGGAAAGTCCCGTTTACCCATTCTTTTACCCCGTTTGCAACAAGACGCGTATGTGACCAGGTAACCCTTTCGGTGGCGTATGCAGGCCTGAATGTCAAGATGGTGGGCAGCGATCCGGGTGTAACAGCGGAACTCAATGGTGGAACCCATATGAGCATGGAAGACGTTGCAATCATGAGGAATATTCCGAATATGATCGTGTTTGAACCGACGGACTCCGCCCAGCTTAGAAAGGCATTTCCGCAGATCATGGACCACTACGGACCTGTTTACATCCGCCTGCTTAGAAGAAATGCAGTGAAAATATTCGATGAAAACTGTGAATTTCAGCTTGGAAAAGGAATCGTTTTAAAAGAGGGCAAAGATGTAACAATCATAGCCAGCGGCATCATGACAGCAGAGGCGATGGACGCAGCGGAAATCTTAAAAGCAGAAGGCATCGATGCTGAAATCATCAATATACATACTGTAAAACCTTTGGATGAAGAACTGATCATAAAAAGCGCAAAGAAAACAGGCGCTGTCGTGACTGCTGAAAATGGTTCCATTATCAACGGACTTGGCAGTGCGGTTGCAGAGTGCATCAGCGAAAACTGTCCGACGATCATGGAAAGGGTTGGCGTAAAGGACCACTTCGGGGAAGTCGGCCTTACGGAATACCTGAAGGAAAAATATGGACTGAAGGCATCGGACATTGTCAAGGCTGCCAAAAATGTAATGATGAAAAAGCAGAATAGCTAAAATATAAGGCAGGAAAAAATTCTGATAGCCTTAAATGGAGAAAAAACCATGCGTTAGGAGGGCGGACTATGAAACTGCTGACTTACAAACAGGACGGTTTTGAAAAAATAGGAGCGATGGATGCTTCGGGAACGAAGGTGCTGCCTTTAGAACAGTTCGGAATCACAAGCAAAACAATGAATGAGCTGGTATGCAGCTCTGAGGATCTGAAAAAACTGCAAGCTGCTGATTTTTCAAATGCTGAGAATCAGATTCTGTATGCGGAAGCAGAAAAATGCGCTCCCATACCCTGCCCGATGCAGGATATCATCTGCCTGGGCATCAACTACAATGCCCATGCCGAAGAGGCTGCAAGATTCAAAAAGGACGCCTTTGGCAGAGAAAAGCCTTTTGCCATATATTTTGGCAAGAGGGTGAATGAAGCCGTGGGAACAGGAGAGGGAATTCCGGCTCACAGGGACATTACGAAACAGCTTGACTATGAAGCGGAGCTGGCAGTCATCTTGTCAAAAGATGCAAAAAACGTGAAGCTGGAAGATGCTTATGACTATGTATTCGGATTTACTGTCTTGAACGATATCAGTGCGCGAGAAATCCAGACCCAGCACAAGCAGTGGTATTTCGGCAAAAGCCTTGACGGCTTTACGCCCATGGGTCCGTGGATCGTGACCAAGGACGAGATCGTGCTTCCGCCTAGACTGAACATCACTTCGAAAGTCAATGGCGAACTCAGGCAGAACAGCAATACAGAACTGCTGATCTTTTCTATTGAGCATGTAATCAGCGAGCTGAGCCAGGGTATTACCCTGAAAGCCGGAACGATTATTTCCATGGGGACTCCTGCGGGGGTCGGAATGGGAATGGATCCGCCGACGTTTCTGAATCCAGGCGATGTGGTGGAGTGCCAGATTGAAGGAATCGGAACTCTTGTGAATGAGATCATAGAATAAGATGTCCGCTAAGGAAGAAAGAAAGGGAACCATATGAAAAAGATTATTATTGGATCTGATAAATCGGGATTTTTATTAAAGGAAGCGGTCAAAACACATTTGACAGAGGCTGGATACGAAGTGTCCGATTATGGAACGCTCAATGAAGAGGAGCCAAAACCTTATTTTGAAGTTGCAGCTGCGGTTGCAAAACGTGTTTCGGACGGAGAAGCTGAAAAAGCGATTCTGATCTGCGGAACAGGAATGGGAATGGCGATCGTTGCAAATAAATTCAAGAATGTCTATGCGGCAGTCTGCGAAAATACATATGCGGCAGAGAAAGCAAGAGCAATTAATGATGCCAATGTACTTACCATGGGCGGCTGGATTACCGGAGAGATTGTCGGGTGTGCCATGGCGGATGTGTTCTTGAATACGGAATTCACCCAGAATCTGGAAGAGTGGAGAGCGAACAATCTTCGCAATGCCAGAATTCAGGTTAAAAATATCGAAAACGAAATTTACGGAAATTAGGAGGAGAATAGTATGAAATATTTTTTAGATAGTGCAAAATTGGATGAAATAAAATATGCTTACGAGAACTACGGGATTGATGGTGTTACAACAAATCCGAAACACATTAAACTGAGCGGAAAACCGTTTATGACCGTGGTAAAGGATATTGCTGCCTGGATCAAAGAAGCGGGCCTTGAAGGAATGGAAAAATTCCCGGTATCATTTGAAATCAATCCTCATCTGGACAAATGGCAGGATATCGTAGAAGCTGCAAAAGAAGTTTCAGCATATTCGCCTAACTATGTAATTAAAATACCATGCTGCGAGCAAGGCCTGATTGCTGCCAGAAAACTGGAAAATATGGGAATTCGTACAAATGTGACTCTTGTATTTTCAGCTTCCCAGGCGATTCCGGTTGCAAAGCTGGGTGCTAAATTCGTTTCACCATTCGTTGGCTGGAAAGAAAACAGTGGGGACAATGCTGATTATATAGCGGACATCGTTGATATTTATAAAAATACCGGATACGAAACAGAAATCATCGTGGCTGCAGTCCGTAACGGCAAACAGATCGCTGATTTCGCTGTCATGGGAGCTGATATCGTGACCTGCGGGCTTGCTGTATACCAGGAGAGCTTTGAACATCCATTTACAACTTTCGGGCTTGGCATTTTCCGCGACGCATGGGATGGAACAGCAAAGGAATAAAGAACGGCTGACAGCACGGATCAGCGGGCTTCAGTGAAAGAAAATCATAGCGAAAAAGCAAATGATAACCAATATTTAGCATGTCGGAGGCGTATGAAAATGAGTGAATTATTAGGTAAATTACATGAGTCAGCGGTGAAATTTCCAATGACGGATATATGGATGGATTCCTGCGGGGAAGAAGAACTGAATTATGGTCTTGAAAGAGGCATCGTCGGAGCAACAAGCAACCCGATCATTGTCGGAGGTGTAATCAAGAATGAATTATCAACCTGGGAACCAAGGATCAAAGAACTGATCAAGGAACTTCCGGAAGCGACTGAGGATGAAATTGCCTGGGCGCTGATCCATGAAATAGGAGCGCTGCGTTCGAAAAAACTGCTCCCGATATTCGAGCAATATAAAGGGTTAAAAGGACGCCTTTCAATCCAGACAAATGCAAAATATTACAGAAGCGCTGAAAAAATGATTGAACAGGCCCTTGTGCTGAACAGCCTTGGCCCGAACATGCAGGTGAAGATGCCTGCAAGCGCAGCGGGAATCAAAGCCATGGAAGAAGCTACTTATAATGGGATCAGCATCAATGCCACGGTTTCCTTTACGGTAGCCCAGGCTGTCGCTGTTGCAGAGGCTGTGGAACGCGGAATTGCAAGAAGGAAAGCGGAAGGCCTTGACTGCTCTGAAATGGCACCTGTCTGCACCATCATGATCGGCAGGACAGATGACTGGATGAAGAAATATGTGGCAAATACAGGCATGGTGATCGATCCTGAATGTCTGGAATGGGCCGGAGTAGCTGTCATAAAAGAGGCTTACCGTATTTTCAAAGAAAGGGGATACCGCACAAGACTCCTTTCCGCAGCAAACAGGAACCACTACCATTGGTCAAGCCTGATTGGAGGCGACCTGGCGCAGACGATCAACTACAGCTGGTACAAAAGGCTTAATTCCTGTGACGTGGAGGTCAAAAGCCGCATAGACGAACCTGTAAAAGCGGAATATATGGCTGAACTGAATAAAATTCCTGAGTTTCATAAATCCTTCAAAGAGGATGGCCAGAAACCGGAAGAATTTGAAACTTACGGAGAATTCAGGAGCACACTTGCAACCTTCATCGGTGGTTATGATGATCTGTGTAAGCTGATCCGCGGATTAATGATCTAATAAAATCCTGATGGAGGAAGTCTATGAAACTGAAGCAAACCGCTCCGCTGCTGCTGCTTGCTGTTATATGGGGCTGCTATTATGTGGCCAGCCATAGGGCGGTAGAAGGATTATCTGTTTTCTCGGTTGGTATTGTGATACGTTTTGTTACGATGCTGCTGCTGGGAAGCGTCATGTGGAAAAAAGGAGAACTTCCGCAGCTGTTAAAGACAAAAGGGGTTTTGAAACGTCTTGTTCTCATAGGAACATTGGGTTTTCTGCTTGATATAACTGCTTTTATAGGATTGACCCTTTCCCCGGCAGGAAGCGGTACAGCATTGCTCAAATGCGATATCCTCTTTGTGAATATTATTTCTGTGCTGATCTACAAGGAACGCTTTACAAAAAGAGACTGGCTGTATACGATCGTCATGCTTTTTGGAGTTCTGATGGTAATGGGCGTGGATGTTACAGAGTTCAAACTGAGTGGAAAAGGGGACATTTTCTTTGTCCTGAGTGCGTTGTTTGTTTCGATCAATGCCTTTGTAATCAAAAGTGTCCAGCTGGATAAAAAAGCGCCGACAATCGATAATGTAGTGGCATTCTACAATAACTTCATTACGATGATTCTGTTCTTTGGGGCAGCGGCTGTTATGGGCACCCTCGGGCAGCTGACAGAGCTCTCGAAAAATCCGGGAACCTTTGCGGCAGTCCTGCTTGCCGGAGTTGGCCAGACCCTGGTCTATATTGTCTACTATTATAATCTGAGACGTTTTCCTGTCTGGATCGTAAAAGTATTTCTCCTGCTGATGCCGATCGTATCTACAATCGTAAGCTTTATCCTGTTTGGCGAAACCCTGATATCGAATCAGTATATCGGGATGATGATTGTACTTGCGGGAGCGTTCGGAGTGCTGATGGAACAGAAGAGAAAATCAAAAATAGCCGAAGAAATGAAAGCGGGTGTCAGAGCTTAGAGATAGCGTAACTATTCAGGACGACGTCCTTCATAGTCACAGATGATGCACACAAAATGCCCTTCCCGGAATTTCCGGGAGGGGCATTTTGTTTGTTGATATAGGAGAACCAATCTCGTTTGAGATTGGTTCTCCTGCATTTATTCGAATGCAGTTCCACCGTTTTCAAAGAAGTAGCTTATGATCGTCGAAAGCGGACCCAGGGTTTCGAGCTGAAGATTGTAATGGCTGAAGCGGACGCAGTCGGTTCTGCCGAATTTGCCAAGCTGTGCAATCAAAGTTTCTTTGAATTCGGCAACTTCAAAAAATTCGCCGTAGAGTATGACGATTTCGGGATCCAGAACCTGTATGGTATTTTGGAGCGCCAGTGAAAAATAGAAAACAGTTCGTTCCACTGCGGCAACCACAGGCTTTTCTTTTGCAACATAAGATTTCAGGATCTTATCGATAGAAAGCGCGGAAGGGTTGCCGTTTGTCAGATTATACAGCAAAGGCGTCGATTCGGGGGTGATCAGGTCTTCCAGGCTCTTTTCGATGGAAGCGTAACTGGCGATGGTCTCCAGACATCCCTGGTTGCCGCACACGCAGGGCTGCCCGTTAGAATCCATGATCATATGGCCGATTTCGACGGAAACCAGGTTGAAGATGCTGTTGGAGTCCTGGGAGCGGTTTCTGGCAGCACCGATTCCCGGGCCGTATTTGACGAAGAGCATGCGGGAGGGACGGCTGGATTTTGCCAGGAAGCTTTCGCCGTTGGCAAGGGCGCAGATGTTGTTGGTCAGTATGACCGGCAAGTTCATCTTATCCTTTACATAAGCCACAACCGGCACGTTCCTTTCCCAGATGTGATAAGAGTTGATGCTGATCCCGTGCTCCATGTCAACGATACCGTTGATGCTGATGCCGATTCCCAGCAGATTGTGGTTTCTGAGCACGTCATAGGACTCTATGCGGTCCTGCAGAATGCTGCATAATTTGTCCAGGATTTTCTCGGATTGATGATGACAGTCGGATATGAATATGGTATCTTTGAAGATGACTTTGCTGTTCATATCGGCGCAGAGAATCCTGAATTTGTGCTGGCTGATATAGACGCCGATTGCGGCGTAATTATCAGCATTCATTTTCAGAAGCACCTCTTTTCTTCCCTTCTGGGAAGAAACGTGATCCGAGAATTCCTCGTGGATCAGGCCGTCTTTTATTAAGTCTGTTGTAATCAGGGTAATGGCAGCTGGCGTCAGGCCCAATTGCGAGGCGATTTCCTTGCGGGAGATGCCCGGTTTCTGATGAATGAGAGTTAAGATGGAACTCCGGTTTTTTCGCTTGACATCAAGCATATTGATTCCATTTGTTTTTGCCATTTGTGTTGCCTCTGTTCTTTCTGTTAATAGTTGATCTCGATGTTGTCTCCGGTTATGCCGACAAAAGCGCCTTTCGATGCAGGGATGCTTTCCGCGTGGGCAATCAGCCATTTGTTCTGCATCCAGAGCAGGTAGTCTTCTTCACATTTTGGAGCCGGGATGGAATCGAGGCCTGCGTTGGTTCCGGCGGGAAGGACGATGATGCTTTTGTATCCGTCGGAGGAGGTTTTGCAGGGGGCGAAATGCAGTGTGGTGGCATAGAGCTCGCAGGCGGTATTTGCCGGAAGGAAGAAAGCTTCCACACTTTCTGAGCTGAGTTCGTTATGGCTGATATTTCTGATGTCGGACAGCAGCAGCACCAGGTCTGTTACGGCGACATCTACTTCTGAACCCTTATGGTATTCCAGTGCGTTCAGTTTGGAACTGTTTCCGTTGCAATAGCCTATCTGTACAGGCATGCCGGCATAGAAACGGCGGGAAAGTTCGCCTGCGACATCGGTTCCCATGAGCTCTGCATCGGAAGCCACATAACAGTTGCCTTCCTCGGGAATCGGTCTGGTCTGCATGATGTCCAGACACTGGTTGAAATCGAAACCGTCCAATACCTTGCCATACTTTGAAAATCGGGCATCAGAGACGGGATAAATCGCAATATGCGGGTTGCGGGCCTTTAAATCCTCTAACATGAAAAATTCCTCCTTGGATATAATTATAATTTTTAAATAATGATGAGTTTTCAAGAAAATATACTGGTTATATTTTAGCATGTATAAATTGACAAAGCAAGAAACATAAGGGTGAAAGGCTGAAAATAATTATAATTAAGGAATTTAATTATAAAAGCAGAAACGGGACGAATGGAAAAATAGGCAAGTTAAATGATTGACAAAAAAGTGAAAATAATCATATAAAATGCTTTACTTTTAGTCAAAAATAATATACAATACATAGTGTAAAGGGTTGAAGGCAACAAAGTGCACGAACAAAGCCGAAAAAAGTGGCTTTCCAATGCAGAAAAGACAGGTTTGGCTGAATTTTTTTTAACCATATAATTAAAAGAATTAACCAAATAAAAAAGAACTTCTTTGTCTGTTAATCAATCCGAAAACCGTAAGCATCAAAGAATAAAGGGAAAAAGGAAGGTAAAAACATGAAAAAGTCTAGTAAAAAATTAATCGCTTTAATTTCAACGGTAGTACTTAGTGTTGGTATGTTCGCAGGCTGCGGAAGCAGTGCAACAGAAGAAACAGACTCTTCAAATGATGGAACCACGAAAGAAGAAACAGGTAAGACAGAAGAGATTGCTTTGACATTCCCATGTATCTGGGTAGGTTCAGACAGTAAAGCCGAAGTATTTGGAAAGATGGTAACTGACTTCAATACTGAATACGAAGGGAAATATCAGGTTAATATCGAAGAACAGACAGATTACGATGCTTACGAAGACAAAATCAGAACACTTATTTCTACAGGCACTGCACCGGATATCTTTACAGTAAAGAGCTTCGCAGATATCCAGCTTTTTGCAGAAGCAGGAAACCTTATGGATTTAAGCACTTTCTTTGAAGACAGTGCAATCGGCGATCGTTTTATTACAGGTGTCTTAGATGATACGGCGATTGATGGAAAAATGTATGCAATGCCTTATGAAAATGCAATTATTCCAATCATGTACAATAATAAATTAATGGAAGCAGCTGGCGTTACTGAACTTCCTGGAAGCTTTGATGAATTATGGGATGCATGCGATAAGCTGAAAGGTACCGGAGTATTTCCGTTAAGTGAAATGACAGGGGACAACGCATGGACATCTATGCTGTGGTATTCCTACGCAGTAGCAGCATGCGGCGGTGCCGATGTATATGATAAAGGCCTTGAAGATCCGGCATTTGTTGAAGCAGCTGAAATCCTTCGCAAAATGTTTGACTATACTTCATCAGATGCAATCGGAGCAGATGCAACCGTTGTCAATGGACACTTCTTTAATGAAAGATCAGCTGTCTATACGAATGGAACATGGATCCTTGGAAGAATCAAATCTGAAGGCGTAGCAGGATTATATGACAGCCTTGCATTAAGCGGTGGCTTAAGCAATGACGGCGAAAACGGCGGAGCATATCTGAATGCAGTCCAGGCTTACATCTGTGCCGGAAAACAGGAAGATCCTGCTAAAGAAGAAGCAGTTCAGGCATTCATGAAATTCATTACTGAAAAAGATAAAATCGTTGAACTGACGAACTCTTCAGGATCATTGTTTGCAGTATCAGTAGATTCGACTGAAATCACAAATACATTACAGGCTGAAATTGTAAAACAGAGTGCAGATGCTGCCTTTACAATCAGAAACTTCAACGCAGCAATGCCTACAGCAGTAGGAAATGCTTTCCCTTCCGCATTGGAAGAGCTGGTGCTTGATGAAATCACACCGCAGGAATTTGTAGAAACGCTTCAGAAAGCGGCTGAATAAGAAACGATAAATAAGAAACTATAATTAACCTGGTACATAACAAAATGTGCGGCGGCAGGTGTCGCCGCACATTCTATTTTTAAGATCAGAGGAGGTTACACTATGAAGCTTCGAAAAGGAGAGAGCCTGGGCGTCATCCTGTTTTTAGCACCGGCACTGTTGCTATTCGTTATGTTCTTCATTTATCCAATATTTAATGTTGTAGGCATGAGCTTCTTTAACTGGAATGGCATTACGGATCCCGTATTTTCCGGTTTCGAGAACTATAAGGACATTTTTACGGATAAGGTATTTATAAGAAGTATTACGAACAACGTCATCTGGGCATTGGCCGCATGCTGCGTCCAGGTTCCCTTAGCACTTTTAATGGCATTGATCTTATCCAGAAAACCACGTTTCTGGCAATCTTTTAGAACAATATACTTCCTGCCGCAGGTTATTTCGGGTATCGCAATTGCAATGCTCTGGTCGGCAGTTTTCAACAGCGAGTTCGGTATGCTGAACGGTCTGCTCAAGATGCTTGGTTTGGGAAAATTTGCGACAAACTGGCTTGGAAATCCCAAAACGGCATTCGCATGTGTCCTCATTTACGGCTTATTCTATATCGGCTACTATATGGTCATCATGATGGCCGGAATTACGAATATTGATGAGAGCTATTATGAAGCGGCAAAAGTGGATGGCGCATCACCAATACAGACTGCGATGCACGTAACGGTTCCGCTGATCAGGTATTCGGTACACACATGCATCACACTGGCTGCCATCTTCGGCCTCCGTACATTTGAACAGGTATATCTGCTCACAAACGGCGGACCTGCAAACAGGACATCTCTTGTCGTCCTGTATCTCTACAACCAGATGAGGGACAACAACTACGGCGGAGCAAATGCATCCAGCGTAATCCTGATCGTGGTCGGAGCAATCGTGATTGTTTCCATCCGAAAAATGTTCAAGTTTGAAGAAGATTAAGGAGGTCTCCAATGAGTAAAAAGGTAAAAGATCAGGAAATGAGTTTTAAATTTATATGGACACCTAAAAACGTGGTGATGAACATTCTGAAATGGATTCTGATCGTATTCTTTGCCGTATATACGCTGTTTCCACTGATATGGCTGGTAATCACCTCCCTGAAGACGAATGCCGAATATTTTGCAAATCCATTTTCATTGCCGGCAGTTCCCCAGTGGCAGAACTTTACGAATGCATTTACACAGGCGAATTTAGGCCAGATGATCTGGAATTCCGTTACAGTTGCTTTCGTGGGAACCATACTGAATGTAGTGGTTGCTTCCATGGCATCTTATGCGATTTCACGTTTTCGTTTCCGCGGAAGGGAAATCATCTTCGCAGCATTTTCCGCAGGTATCATGGTGCCGCTGAATGCGCTTATGGTTCCCTACTTCACGATTTTCAGCAAAATAGGGTTAATTGATAACCTGATGTCACTCAGAATCTTATATGCATCAATCGGTTTGCCGATCTCCATGTTTATCATTCGAGGATTTATGGATGCGTTCCCTGTTGAAATAGAAGAAGCAGCGATTATCGATGGCTGCGGATTTTACGGAAGATTCTTCAGAATGATACTGCCGCTTGTAAAATCGGGACTTGTTACTGCAGGCACCTTCCAGTTCATAACCTGCTGGAATGAATTTGTCTATGCCAACCTCCTGACCTCGTCGCCGAAGCTTAAGACGATCCAGATAGGTATCCGGTATTTTACAAACCAGTTTACCACAGACTATGTGTCCATGTATGCGGCAATTGTAATAGCGATTATCCCTAGTATTCTGATTTATGCGATTTTCCAGAAAAATGTAATTACCGGTCTGACTGCAGGTGCAGTAAAAGGTTAATGGATAGGAGGCACTATGAAATTTAACGTAGAAGAAAATGGGTTTTCCCTGTCATCTCAGGGAAAGACAATACTTGAGCATTCTCCTGAAAGGCCAATGATTTATGTTGGCAAAGGAGAAGAAAGTCTGGAAATGTACCGTGGGAACTTTGATATTGAAGACTATGTGATTGAAAGATATGCTTTGAAACATGCAAAAATCGATCAGGCGGATTCGGCGGTACGCGTGAGCTTTCCAAACGAATTGGAACTGATCATTCAGATAACAGATGGAGCTGCAGTCATGAATATCGTGCTGCTGAACACGGAAATCAACCGTTTCTGGATCAGGGTAGCAGCAGATGCAGATGAAAAATGTTACGGCTGCGGCGAGCAGATGTCATATTTTAACCTTCGCGGACGCTCCTTCCCGCTTTGGACATCGGAACCCGGAGTAGGACGCGATAAGACTTCCTTAATGACCCTGAAGTATGATCTGGAAAGCAAAGGCGGCGGAGATTATTACAATACGAACTACCCACAGCCCACATTCGTATCAACAAAGAAATACTATCTGCACATCGATACAACCGCATACTGTGATTTTGATTTCACGCATTCCGCTTACCACGAGCTGCAGGTCTGGGAAGTTCCGAAACAGATCCGCATCGAATCTGCTCCTTCTTATCTCGAGCTGGCTGGTAAAATCACAGAATTATTTGGAAGACAACCGGAACTTCCGGATTGGATATATAATGGAGCAATTCTTGGCGTACAGGGAGGTACAGAACGTTCTTTCGAGCTTGTTGACCGTTCGATTCACCATGGAATACCGGTTGCCGGCGTGTGGTGTCAGGACTGGGAAGGAAAATTAGTTACTTCTTTTGGCCTTCGCCTGCAGTGGAACTGGCAGTGGAACAAGGAACTGTATCCGAATCTGCCTGAGAAAATGAAGGAATACAAAGAAAAAGGCATCCGCTTCCTGGGTTATATCAATCCGTACCTGTTAGAAGGGACCGCTTTGTATAACGAGGGAAAGGAAAAAGGATATTTTGCAACAAAAGAAGATGGCAGCGACTATCTTGTGGATTTCGGGGAATTCTACTGCGGAGTTGTGGATCTGACCAATCCGGATGCTTATGAGTGGTATAAGAACAATATCAAGCGGGATCTGATCGAGTTTGGCCTGGACGGCTGGATGGCCGATTTCGGAGAATACCTTCCGACAGACCTGAAGCTGAGCAACGGCGTTTCGCCAATGCTGGAACACAACAAGTGGCCGGTAAGATGGGCCCAGTGCAATTACGAAGCATTAGAAGAAACAGGAAAATTAGGCGAGATCGTCTACTTCATGAGAGCAGGCGGAGCCGGCATTCAGAAGTACTGTCCGTTGTTATGGGCAGGCGACCAGAGCGTGGATTTCTCCATGCATGACGGCCTTGCAACAGTCATTGTCGGCGCTTTAAGCGCGGCTATGATGGGATGCGGCCTTCATCACAGCGATATCGGCGGATATACTTCGATCTATGATAATCTGCGTACCAAGGAACTGTTCCTGCGCTGGACAGAAATGGCGGCCTTTACGCCGGTCATGCGTACCCATGAGGGCAACCGTCCGGCTACGAATTTCCAGTATTACGACGATGTTGAGACCATGGAAATATTCGCAAGGCTTACAAAGGCTCATGTGGAACTGACACCTTATATCAAAGAGCTTGTGAAGGAAAATGCAGAAAAAGGAATTCCTGTACAGAGGCCTCTGTTCATGCATTATGAAGAAGATGAAAATACTTATGATATCCAGACTTCCTACCTGTTTGGACCTGATATGCTGGTGGCACCAGTTTATCTGGAAGCCCAGACGAGCAGAGAGCTCTATCTTCCGGAAGACGAATGGATCCATTTGTGGACTGGAAAAAGCTACAGAGGGGGAATTGTTACTGTTGAGACTCCGATCGGGTATCCGGCGGTATTTTACAGGAAAGAGTCCTCGAGGGCGTCATTATTTGAGAGCATAGGAAAGAACTATTAGGCGGAATAATTTGTGACTATGAAGGATCTAGTCCTGAATGGTTTCAACAAGTTCACGATTACTGGAAATTCCAGAAGAAAGGTGGTTTTTAACATGTCAGAGTTTCAAGTGGCTTATATCCCTGTTGGGGTGCCGACTTTCCATATAGAGAGCGCACAGGCGGAATTTGAAAAATCAAAAGAGCTCATCTCCGGTTTAACGGCTCATGGAGTATATCCTGAAAAGATGCTGCTTTCCATAGAGGATCTGTGTGCATATCTGGACACGATCAACCCGAGCTTGATCATCCTGCAAAACATTACATTTGCCAATTCGGCTTATCCAAGCGAAGTGTTAAAAAGATTCTCCTGTCCTGTCCTTCTCTGGACACTGAGAGAACCTGTTATCGACGGAGGGCGTCTGAGGCTCAATTCCCTGACCGGCGCATATTCGGCAGGCAATTCCCTGATGTCATTCAGGGATGGGAACTTCGAGTACATATTCGGCGGTACAGATGAACAAAAAGTGATCAGCAAGATCAATGCAACCATACAGGCGGCAAAGCTGAAAACGGAACTGGGCAGCCTGAAGCTGGCGTCAGTCGGCCACACGCCTCAGGGATTCGGATTTGGACGTGCTCTGGACATCGACATGCTGAAGGTGTTCGGCGTGACACTTGAATCCATAGAAGCGCGGGAGCTGATCAACAAGGCGATCGGATTTACGGATGAAGAGTGCGAGTCCTTCTTGCAGGAAACAAAAGAACATACTGTCGGCCTTGATGCCACTCCGGAAAAGAACCGCAAAGACTTTGCACGCTTATACAAGGCATACAAAGACTATGTGACGGAGAATAAGATCGGCGCGCTTTCTTCTCGCTGCTGGCCGGACTTTTTCACAGCCTTTGGAACGCCGGTATGTACCGTGCTTGCAATGCTGAATGACCTTGGGATTCCGGCAAGCTGCGAAGCTGACGCCTATGGCGCATTATCCATGTACATGGGAACACAGCTTACAGGCGCTCCTGTTTTCTTTGGTGATCCGGTATCATTAGATGAAGAAGAGAACACGATTACATTCTGGCACTGCGGCACAGCGGCATGTTCTCTGGCAAACCCGGATACAGGCGCCCAGGTCGGCGTACATCCCAACCGTAAGCTGGGACCTACCATGGAATTCGGCTGCAAGCCTTGCGAAAAGGTGACAGTATTCCGCATCGGACGTAAGGCGGACGGAGCCTTCAGATTCTTTCTGCTTTCTGGCGAAGCGCTGGATAAGCCGAAGCAGTTCAGCGGGACTTCGATTGTTGTAAAAACGGAAGCGCCATCTGATGAAATCGTATGCAGAAGCGTGAAAGAAGGCTGGGAGCCGCATTTTATCGTTATCTACGGGGATGTGAAAGAGCAGCTGGAAGTGCTGGCTCATATGCTGGGTATTGAAGTGTGCAAATACTAAACGGCTGACGGCATGCGTCTGGGGAATGAAGATGCACCTGGTGAAGGAAGGTGCATGGGGCGCGATGCTGAAGGTTTGAGGGTATGGTATAGGAATAGAGTGATTGTTTGAAAAGATAAGGGACCGGCCGCAAAAGTAGTTTTGCGGCTGGTCTTTTTCGGGTTTTTCGTGAATCTTCCGGGAATGGGTTGGGGAGGGGGAGCTGATGTGGCGAAGCCGCTTTATTCGTAAACGGGTTCTGTGATATACTGTAGATATAAGTTAACGATTCAGTTATCCTGTACCGCAAGGCATTTTTATGCTGGATTTGTATAAAAACCCGAGAAATGCATGCGCAAAATTGATGGTTCTGCAATTTTTGTGCATCATATGTGACTATGAAGGACATAGTCCTGAATAGTTACGATATAACAAAGAACCACGCGTAGAAACAGAAAGGAAATAAGCAAGAATGTTATATGAGAATACCACACGGGGAACTTTTTTGGCCAGGCCCAACAGGTTCATCGCCCACGTTGAAATAGATGGCAGGGAAGAAGTCTGTCATGTGAAGAATACAGGAAGATGCAAAGAGCTGCTTCAGCCGGGAGTTTCAGTTTTCCTTGAGAAAAGCAGCAACCCTGCCAGGAAGACGAACTTTTCGCTCATCGGGGTGGAAAAAGGAAACCGTCTGGTCAACATGGACTCACAGGCCCCCAACAAAGTCGTTCACGAATGGCTGAAAAAAGGAAACCTGTTTCCTGGTGCCACAAAGATCAGGCCGGAAACAAAATACGGAAATTCCAGATTCGATTTTTACATAGAAGAAGGCGACAGGAAGATCTTCATGGAGGTAAAAGGGGTCACCCTGGAAAACCAGGACGTGGTCCAGTTCCCGGACGCCCCAACCGAGCGGGGAGTGAAGCACATCAGGGAACTGTGCCAGGCTGTCCGGGACGGCTATGAGGCCTATGTATTCTTCGTGGTGCAGATGAAAAATGTGAACTATTTCACGCCCAATATGGAAAACCACAGGGCTTTCGGCGAGGCCCTGATCGAGGCGGAAAAATGCGGGGTCAATATCCTGGCTTATGACTGCCATGTGACGGAGGACTCATTGGATATAAGGGACAGGGTGGAAGTGCGGCTGGAGGCGCCGGGAGGCTTGGAAGACCAGAATAGGCTGGAATCTATGGATAGTCTGGAAGACCAGAACGGTTTGGAATCCCCGGAAAGCATGGAAAACCAGAACGATCCAGAATCTCAGGAAGGCCTGGACGGGCAAGAGGTTCAGACCCGCCTGGGCAGGCTGGCAGCCCTGCTCCTGGCCTGGTACGATGCCAACGCCCGCATCCTTCCGTGGCGCGAAACAGCCACCCCATACAGGGTCTGGATATCTGAAATCATGCTGCAGCAGACAAGGGTCGAAGCCGTGAAACCCTACTTTGAACGGTTTATGAATGCTCTCCCGATGATACAGGACCTGGCAGAAATCGAAGAGGAAGCCCTCCTGAAACTCTGGGAAGGCCTGGGCTACTACAACAGGGCCAGAAACCTGCAGAAGACAGCGAAAATAGTGGTCAAAGAATATGGCGGGGAGCTTCCGCCTTCCTATGAGGAACTGCTGAAGCTTCCCGGAATCGGGAGCTATACGGCAGGCGCCGTCTCCTCTATCGCATACGGGATTCCGGTGCCGGCAGTGGACGGAAACGTTCTGAGGGTGATTTCCAGGGTCATGGCAAGCGACGAGGATATCCTGAAGCCCTCTGTGAAAAAGAAGATGGAGGAGGACTTGCTGGCTGTCATGCCTCAGGACAGGCCGGGAGCCTTTAATCAGGCTTTGATGGAAATCGGCGCCATGGTCTGCGTCCCAAACGGAATGGCGAAATGTGAAGAATGTCCATTGAACCAGATCTGCAGGGCAAAGGAGCTGGGAATCGTTATGGAGCTGCCTAAAAAAACACCAAAAAAATCCAGGAAAATCGAGAAAAAGACCGTTCTGGTCATCAGATCAGGCGATAAGGTGGCCATCAGGAAACGTGATAAAAAGGGCCTTCTGGCCGGATTGTATGAGTTTCCAAATGTGGAAGGCCATCTGTCGGAACAGGAAGCACTTGAGCTCGTAAAGAAAATGTCCTTTTCTCCTATCAGGATCCAGAAGCTGGAGCCGTCGAAGCATATTTTTACCCATAAGGAATGGCATATGATTGGGTATGTGGTGAAGATAGAGGAAGCGGAGATGATGGAGACAGGTGGGATCACGGGGACAGTTGGAATCATGGGGACAGATGAGATCATGATGACAGATGAAATCATGGAGCCTGACGAGGTTCGGGAGAAGCCGGAGGAAAATGACGATACGGTGCCGGCAGACTGCATTTTTGTCGAGGCAAAGGAATCGGAAGAGGCTTATCCTATCCCGACGGCGTTCCAGGCATATACGAAGTATATGAATATAAGGCTGGGGAATGAGAAATATTAATGTTCACTTCGTGAATATGAACGCGCTTAGCGATGCGCGAAAATGGTGCTAAGCTCAACATTTCGCGCTACAGGACTCGGGTTTTCTACGACGTTCGTTTCTCCACATGCACAAAAAACACCTCGCGCAAGCTGATATGAGAAAAATAACTGAAAAATATCCGTTAAAAAAGTAACTATCTAAAAACCTTGACTTTATTGTCAACCGTAGAATACAATAAACAATACATGACCCGACACTTTCAGCATCAGACAGTGTTGGGTCTTTGATTTGAACCTGGCAAGCAGCGTAAGCGGATTATGAATATCTGCTATGAACATGAAGGAGCATAAAAATGAAATTACACACAAGAATACTTTTATATTTAACCGGTCTGGTGATCTTGGCATTCGGAGTCGTGCTGAACACGAAAACGGGCCTCGGGGTATCGCCGATCAATTCGGTTCCTTATAGCATCTCCACCATAACAGGCCTGAGCCTGGGTACGGTGACTGTGATCATGTATTCGGTCTATGTGGTTCTGGAGAGCCTTCTTCTGGGAAAGGATTTCAAACCGGTTGTCCTTCTGCAGCTGCCCTGCGGTATGGTTTTCGGCAGATTTACGGATATGTTCGTATCCATGATTACCATCAAGGCAGAATCCATGGCAATGCGCCTGGTGCTTCTGGCAATGGCAATATTCTGCACTGCCTTGGGAGTCGTGATCACAATCAGAATGAACATCGTGCCGATGGCTCCGGATGGACTGACCCAGGTCCTGGGAATGAGGCTGAAAAAAGATTTCGGTTTTGCGAAAAACCTGTTCGATTTTGTTTCTGTTATTGCCACATTGGCTATAGGCCTGATCTTTGGAGGCAGAATCATCGGAATCGGACTGGGAACGGTGATTGCGGTTGTTGGAATCGGAAGAACGATCAGGCTGATCAATGGAGTCATAAATTCAGTTAAGAGAAGGCGCGAACAGACAGAACAGCCGCAAGCCGGTGACACAGGGTGTCTGGATGGTGAATCATGATGAACAGGCAGATAAATTACCAGAACCCTTAAATAGCGAAAACAGAAACAGGACCACTTCGGAGTTTTGGAAGTGGTCCTGTTTCTGTCTATTCCGCCAGCTTTTTGATTTCGTTCACAACTTCAATATCCGCCGGAAGCCAGTCGACAGAGTCGATTTCCTGGATGCCCAGCCATTTGGAATCGCTGTGCTCCAAAAGGGTCAGATTTCCGTTGGTCACCGAGCACAGATAGCAGTGCATGGTAAGGTGGAACGCAGGATAGTCATATTCAATGGTCATAAGGAATCTGTCCACTGAAATGTCGGTTTCCAGTTCCTCGCGGATTTCCCGGACGAGGGCGTCTTCCGGAATCTCATCAGGTTCGATCTTTCCACCGGGGAATTCCCACCAGCCTTTGAACTCGCCGTAGCCACGCTGGGTGGCGAATATTTTATTGTTCTTTTTGATAATTGCTGCAACAACGTTTATGGTTTTCATTGTGTGGTCTCCTCGTATGTTGATTCTAACTGATTTTAAAATAAATGGCAGAAAAGGCAGAGGTATGCTGAATTCAAAGCTGCTTTTTATGAGATGGGTTTATTATAGTATTTGTGGGAGGGAATTTCAATGGGGTTGTCTTGGGAAAAATGGTACCTGACACCATAAACTTTGACACCATAAACTTTATTTAATGGTGTCAGGTACCAGAATGGGTACCAGAATTACGTTGGAAAGAACACAGATGAGATTGACAAAAGAGCGATCCCTAGCTACAGTGAATATAGAGAGAAGTCCGGTATATCAAACCCGGATGATGGGAAAAAGATTCTGTAATGAGTGATAAATATAGTTATGTTATGATACTGAATACCAGGAAGGGGCAATGAAAATGAATTATAAAGACTATCCTGCCATGTCAAGAGCGGCACGAGGCTTGGAAAAAGCAGACCTGGTACTGAAGAACGGAAAAGTACTGAACGTATTCACGGAAGAATTCGTGGAGGCCGATGTTGCAATCTGCAATGGAACGATTGTGGGCGTCGGATCCTATTCGGGAGTCAGGGAGATTGACTTGCATGGCAAATATGTTGTACCAGGATTTGCGGACAGCCACCTTCATCTGGAGTCCACGCTTGTGCAGCCCTTTGAACTGATCAACGAAGCCCTCAGATACGGGACCACGACTTTTATTGTGGATCCCCATGAATCGGCAAACGTGGCGGGACTGGACGGAATCGATTATATACTGGACCAGACCTCCGATGTGGCGGCAAACGTTTACGTGA
Organism: Anaerobium acetethylicum; assembly: GCF_900096945.1. GTDB lineage: Bacteria > Bacillota > Clostridia > Lachnospirales > Lachnospiraceae > Anaerobium > Anaerobium acetethylicum. The sequence goes on from NZ_FMKA01000015.1 coordinate 46,092, forward strand.
TGGTGCCGTCCTGCGTTCCGGCTGCGCCATTTGAGGATAACGGCTTCATCCTGAACCCGGCTGAAATGAAGAAGTACCTCGACAATAAACGGATCCTGGGACTTGGCGAAGTGATGGACTGCAAGGCGGTCATTGACGGCGAACCTCTGATGATGGAAAAGCTCGAGATGTTCCAGTCAAAAAATATGGACGGCCATGCCCCGTTTCTGAGCGACCAGGATCTGGCGGCTTATGCGCTGGCAGGAATCAGAACGGACCACGAATGCTGCGATTACGAATATGCAAAGAAGGAATGCGGAAACGGCATTTATGTGCTTATCCGGGAAGGAAGCGCCGCAAAGAACCTGGAGGCTATCGTTACGGGAATCGTAGCGGACAACGCACCCATGGAACGGTACTGCTTCTGCACGGATGACAAGCATATCGAAGAAATAAAAGAAGAAGGCCATATAAGCGCCAACGTGAAAAAGGCAGTCAGACTAGGGATTCCTCCTGCGAAGGCCCTGAAAATGGCCAGCTGGCAGGCGGCCTCCTGCTACGGCCTGAAGCACCTGGGAGCCATAGCGCCCGGGTACCAGGCAGACCTGGTATTGCTGGACGACCTGGAAGAGTTCCGGATATCCGGTGTGTTCCACAAGGGCAGGAATATCGAGGAATATGAAGCGAAAGTCAGAATCAGCTGTCCGGATAGGATCAGGAATACCGTTCGGGTAACGGATTTTGACAAGAGCAGACTGGAAATCCGTTCCGATGGAAAAGAATTTCCTGTAATCGGCATCATATCTGGCCAGATCGTCACGAAGAAGCTGCTGGAAAAACTGCCGGAAGAAGAGGGAAGGTTTGTTCCGGATGAAACCTATAGCAAAATTGCCGTGGTCGAACGGCATAAGGGCACCGGGAAAGTGGGCGTCGGTGTGATCAAAGGCTTCGGAATCAAGCACGGGGCAATTGCCTCAAGCGTGTCCCACGATTCCCATAATATCATCGTAGTCGGCGACAATGATGAGGATATGGTGGCGGCAGTACAGGAACTGGTGGAAAAGCAGGGCGGATATACCATAATCAGCGGCGGCAGATCGGTCGGAACCCTTCCGCTTCCGATCATGGGGCTTATGAGTGACGCGGGGCATGAAGAGGTTGGAGAAAAACTAAAAGGCATGATTCAGAAGGCCCATGAAATGGGCGTGAATCCGGGAATAGATACTTTCATCAATCTGTCCTTTATGGCGCTTTCTGTGATACCTGAAATCAGGATTACTACACGGGGGATCTATGATGTTGTGGAAAACAGGTTCTATGGGCGGGAAGGATGCTTTGATAAAAGCTGTTTTTGATTGCAGAAAGTGAATAATAGAAGCATAAATAAGTCCAGGTTTTTTGATATGACCATATCAATATCATTTGCCCTGGACTTATTTTAATAGGTGCAACTTATGCCCGATTATCCAATTCAGTTTCATAGAGGATAAACTTCTAATTGGAAAAATGGGAAAAATGGTACCTGACACCATAAACTGCAGTTTATGGTGTCAGGTACCAGAATTGCTAAGCAATAAACCATCTTGCTGAAAATATTTATATTAGTAAAGAAAATTATAAATAAATTTACCAAAGCAAAGATTTTTGGTATAATGATGACAGAAATATTTTAGGAGGTAAAGAAAATGGGAATCCGATATGATGGGCTTTTCATAATGCTCAAAGAAAATGGAATCACAAAAACAGGCCTTCAGAAACGTCTGGGTCTGTCTTCCGCAACCATGGCAAAGTTATCGAAGAATGAGAATGTGGCAATGAAGGTCATTGAAGATATCTGCAGAGAGCTGAAATGTCAGCCGGGCGACATCATGTCAATGACCAGCGATTCACCGCCAAACAAGCTGCTCTCTGTTCTTAAGGAAGAGAAGGAAATGAAGCTGAAGGGCGGAATCTACCACCAGACACAGATCAAACTGGCCTACAATTCAAACCGCATCGAAGGCAGCATGCTTTCAGAGGATCAGACAAGATACATCTATGAGACAAATACAATTGAAGTGAAGGCGGATAAACCAACAAAAGTAGATGATATCATTGAGACGGTCAACCATTTCCAGTGCTTCGATTATATGATCGACTGTGCAGAAAGCGAGCTGACGGAAAGTATCATGAAAGAATTTCACCGGATTTTGAAAAGCGGTACTTCGGATAGCCGGAAAGACTGGTTCCGTGTAGGCGATTACAAAGCAAGACCTAATGTAGTGGGAGATATGAGGACAACGGCACCCGCCAAGGTTCAGGGCGAAATCAGAAAACTGCTTGAGGAATACAATGAAAAGAAGAGCATTAATATCGATGATATCATAGAGTTTCATTATCGGTTTGAGACAATCCATCCATTTCAGGATGGCAATGGACGGGTGGGGAGGATGATCCTGTTCAAGGAGTGCCTCAGACATCACATTATTCCGTTCATCATTGATGAGGAACATAAACTGTACTATTATAGGGGACTGAAGGAGTATCCGAATGAAAGAGGGTATCTGACAGATACGTGTCTTTCGGCTCAGGATAGATATCGCGAGCTGATGAAATATTTTTTTGAGGAAGAATGAGCTGATGTATCCGTTAGGGTGTAGAACTTGAATAGAGCCAATAATGGTCAAAAGAAAAATGAAGGGACTATCCGTTTCCATCCCTTTTTTTGTATGTTAAAATGAAATTCATAAGAAAAATGGTACCTGACACCATAAACTGCAGTTTATGGTGTCAGGTACCAAAATTATGGTGTCAGGTACCAAAATTTGTGCTCTGCCATAAGGCAGAGCACTTGCTTAATTATTGAGTGTAAATTGCTAATTTTCGGAATCAATACTAAATATGGGCTGCAGATGAGTGTGACAAATCATGGAGCAATTTTAATGAATTTATTAAGTACAGGATCGGAACTGTCAGGCTGATTGCTGCAGTATATGAGCAGAAAAGTGGAAGAAAAATGGAGGTTTTCTCAGATCTTCCAGGGGTTCAGTTCTATTCGGGAAACTTTTTGAAAGGCGAAAAAGGGAAGAATGGTGCTATATATGAAAAAAGACAAGGCTTTTGCCTTGAAACCCAATATTTCCCCAATGCCATTCGTGTAGGCCATTTCCTTTCTTCAATCCTGAAGAAAGATAAGGAATACCATTCAAGAACGATTTATAAATTTGGAATGGATATCTAAAGAGGTAAATAAGTGGAAGAACATGCTGACGAAACTCTTGCCAAATGGTTGAAATTTGTATATAATGCACAAAAACAATAAGTATAAAACATATAAAACGGCGAAACGAACATAACTCAACTAAAAACATGACATATGTCATGTTGATAATCGCCCGGAACAAGTATACTGTAAACAATCGAGAGGGAAAAATGCATGAGCTCAATGAACAAAGAAGAACTAATGAAAGAGTACACAGTAGCTGGAGAATGGATTGCTGGGATGGCACAGTCCTATTTAGATCAATGCAAATTATTGAAGATACAAAAAGGTGAAACTATTTTTCGTGGAGGCAATGAGTTGCAATATGTTTATATTATCTTTCGGGGAACTGCTACGATATCCAGCAGCAATATAAAAGGTGATGAGATGAATGTGGTTTTTGCTGAACAAGGAACCATGATAGGAGAGGTGGAAACCATAATCGGATTGGAGTGGCGGATATTCAATGCGAGTGCCTTTACAGAGTGTGTTCTTTTTGCGATTCCCCATGTGGTATTTAGGAAATGGAGTGATCAGGATGTTGATGTCTGCAGAAAATTGAACCACATGTTTGCACAGAAACTGTATAAAGTAGCGTCTGCGGCAGTGCATTATAATCAGGCAAAAGCCGAGATCCGATTGAAACTATTTCTCATTTACCATGGGGAAGGAAAGGTTAAAGAGACCAGAGAGGAATTGGCAAAGGTATGTGGAGTCAACGTAAGAACAATATATAGAATAATAGAGAAAATGGAAAATGATGGTTTTATCAATATAAAAAATGGAAAAATTGAAATTACAAAAGCACATATTTCTAAAATGCAAAAGCGCATTGCGGAAGAATAGCAAAGTTTATTTTTTTGATACCCGCTAAGAGAGCAGTGAAATCAGAATCCCTATCCAGCGAGGCATAATCAATAACGGTGGTCATGACGGCGGTTGTTGCAGCTTCTGGACAAGGGATTTTTGACTGTAAAAACCGCAAACGACACATTGGAAATTTCCTGGTAAAGCAGTCAGAGCGACTAGTGCACTGACACATTGATATCTTGATAAATAACTTGCCTTAGTTTCCATCTGCGGCGTTGTCGTCAATCAGCGTAGCCACCGCTACGCCTCATTCCTCCGTCTTGCAGAATGAAAACTAATTCAGCGTTATTTGTTTAAGTGTCAATGTGTCAGCACACCAGAGTTATTACGAAGCGATAGGAGTAGGATATATGGAAACATCAATAAACCTGAAAGATATTTTTGACATGGAACAGTGGGAAAGTTTGCAGGATGCATTGGCACATGAGACTAAGATGGCGATTGTTATGGTGAATTATAAGGGAGAGCCTGTGACGAAGCACAGCGAATGCCATGAGTTCTGCAAGCAGGTCAGGAAGGATGAAAAACTGAAATCATACTGCCAGAGATGTGATGCCATAGGCGGATTCGAGGCTATGAGGAACAAGGGACCTTTTGTTTACAGATGCTATTTTTCCATTGTGGATATTGCCATTCCAATCGTAGTGAATAAACGATATGTTGGAGCTGTTATGGCGGGTCAGGTCAGGATTCTGCCGGAAGAACAGGAAGAGGTGGAGGAGATCCTGCATCCCTCTAATCAGCGCCTGATTGATAGTAAGAAGGAGGAACTGGAGGAGCATTATAGTAAACTCCCGTTCCTTTCCCGTGGAAGAATCAGGGTAATTGCAAATATGCTTCACTATTTATGTAACTATCTCTGTGCAGAGTCAGCAAAAAAACAGGAGGCTATGGTTATTCAGAAAGCAGCTTTCAGCAATCAGGGGGCTATGGCTATTCAGCAATCAGTTTTCAGCAATCAGCTGGCATATGCGGAGGAGGATGTTGATGCGGGCTGGATTATTGATGCGGAGGTAAGCGAAGCGGGCGCAGGAAAAGATGAAATATCCAGCTACATGGGGAGCGGCTACGATTCCTATCATGAAATCATTAAAAAAGTATTCCATTACATCTTCATGCATAAAGAGGAACGTCCTTCTCTAAAAGACATGGCGGATCACTGCCACGTCAGTGTGGGATATCTGAGCCACCTGTTTTCTAAAGAGGTTGGAGAAAACTATTCTGTATTTATACAAAGGTTAAAAATTGACTGGGCAAAGGCGATGCTGGAGACTACAGATGTCGGAATTGCAGAAATTAGTGAAAAACTGGGTTTTGGCGATACGGGATATTTCATAAAGGTATTTAAAAAGCATGTGGGAGCAACTCCCCTGGTGTATAAGAATTACAGCAGGATAAAATAGTATTTTCGTGTTAATTAATAAACGAAGAGCATAAAATTACGATTATCCGAAATAAACGCAAAAAATCACCATGAAACAGTCATATTTCATAGCTCCGTCCTCTCATGTAAAAAACGAGCCCCTATGGTACGATAATTGTGCCGGCAGAAAAGAAAAGGGAGGACAACTGATATGAGAAAAGCTTTTATTTCTCCAAGCAAATATGTTCAGGGAGAGAATGAAATCGTAAATTTAGGATATTTTGTTCAGACATTTGGAGACTCTGCACTTCTAATCGCACATCCGGATGATGTGCAGCGCGTAAAGGAAAAACTGGATCAGACTGCAGAAAAGTTTAACGTTACATTTGTGGAGAGCGATTTTAAAGGAGAATGTTCCAGACAGGAAGTAAAACGCTTACAGGAATTGGCAAAGGAAAAGAAGTGCATGTGTACCATCGGATTAGGTGGCGGAAAAGCAATCGATACTGCAAAATGTGTTGCTGAAGGAGATGCTTTGATTATTGTCCCGACTATCGCGGCTACGGATGCACCGACCAGCCACTCGGCAGTTTTATATACACCAGAAGGAGCTTTTGATGACTATGCATACTTCAAGCAGAATCCAAGCGTGGTTCTGGTTGATACGACAGTGATTGCCAAGGCGCCGACCAGATTTCTTGTAGCCGGAATGGGAGATGCATTATCCACCTATTTCGAAGCGAGAGCCAATGTGCAGTCTTATGCCAACGTGAATGCAGGTCTTCCATGCGGTTTCAGGGAAGGGCTCTGCGACGGGGCAAAAGGAACGCAGGCAGCATTTGCACTGGCGACCTTATGCTATCAGAACCTGCTGAAGGATGGTGTAAAAGCTAAACTTGCCTGTGACGGAAATGAAATTACTCCGGCGCTGGAAAACATTGTAGAAACAAATATCCTGCTGTCAGGAATGGGATTCGAAAGCAGCGGCCTTGCAGCAGCTCATGCGATCCATGATGGCCTTACCATTCTGGAAGGGACCCATAAATACTATCATGGTGAAAAAGTGGCATTTGGTACCCTGGCACAATTGGTTATGGAAAATGTACTTTCCGAGGAGCTTGAAGAGGTGCTGGGATTCTGTACATCATTAGGATTGCCTGTGTGCCTGGAGGATATCGGAGTAAGCGAAATTACAGATGAAGAACTTCGCGAGGTTGCTGAAAAAGCATGTATCCCTGAAGAATCCATCTATGCGATGCCATTCCCAGTTACTGTGGAAAGTGTCATGGCAGCGATAAAAACAGCGGATGCAATCGGGAAAAAATATAAAACGACTGGACAGATATAGTATCCTTCAGACGGATTGACAGCATAAATCAGAAATAAGGGAATGAGGAGAGTAAGAGCATGAGAAAGATAATGAACCGCCCGGAAACTATGGTAATCGAAATGTGTAATGGGATTGCTATGGCTCACCCGGAATTGGAGTTTATTCCTAAATTTAAAGTCATCAAAAAAAGAGAGATCAATAAAGATAAAGTAAGCTTGATCAGCGGAGGCGGCAGTGGACATGAGCCGGCCCATGCTGGATATGTAGGAAAAGGCATGCTGGATGCTGCCGTATGTGGGGATGTTTTTGCATCACCCTCGCAGGTGCAGGTATATCAGGCTCTCAAAGCGACAGCAAGCGAAAAAGGCACCCTGATGATCATCAAGAACTACAGCGGCGATATGATGAATTTCCAGAACGCAGCTAATCTGGCATCGGAAGATGGAATAAAGGCAGATTATGTGAAAGTGGATGACGATATCGCTGTTCAGGACAGTTTATATACCGTCGGAAGACGCGGTGTTGCAGGAACGGTATTCGTACATAAGATTGCAGGCGCGGCAGCAGAAAAAGGCTATTCCCTGGAAGAGGTAAAAAAAGCTGCTGAAAATGCAAATGCCAATATCAGAAGCATTGGATTCGCATTCAGCTCCTGCACGGTTCCGGCTAAAGGAACACCTACTTTTGAAATTGAAGATGGCGAGATGGAATACGGGGTAGGAATTCATGGCGAACCAGGGATTCAGAGAGAGAAGATTATCAGTGCAGATGATCTTGCGCAGAGAATGGTAAGTGCTCTGATAAAAGAACTGAATGTTGTGGATGAAGAAGTTGCGGTGCTGATCAATGGATTCGGAAGCACTCCCCTGCAGGAGCTTTATGTCCTGCATAACGCAGTAGCCCGTCTATTGAACGAAAAAAACATACCGGTCTACCGTACGTTCGTAGGAAATTATATGACGAGCATAGACATGTTTGGAGCATCTGTGACTTTTATGAAAATGAACCCGCAGCTGAAAGAATTGCTGGATGAAGAGAGTGATACCCCGGCAATGAAAGTGTCCGGCCATGTAAAAAGCGTGCCATATGTGGATATGCGTACTGAAAGTGAAGAGAACAAAGAAATTTCATTTGAGATGACGACCAATAAGGAATTTTCCAAAGTGGAAAGCCAGAAATTCTCGTTATACAACGCAATCTATCTGATTGATAAAATGGGCGATTCCATAATCAAACATGAAGTTCCTTTCTGCGAACTGGATTCCTTTGCAGGGGATGGCGACTTTGGCATGAGCGTGGCAAAGGGATTCAAGCAGCTGAAACGCGAATGGAATGATATTTTAGAAAACCATGCCACGAATATAGGAGAATTTTTGGAAGCATGCTCCATGGTCATTATGGAATATTGCGGCGGTGCATCAGGGCCGATCTGGGGTTCTGCTTTCCGTGCAGCAGGTAAAAAAGCTGGTGACAGAAAAGAAATGACGGTATCCGAATTTGCCGATATCATACAGGCTGCCGTAGAAGGAATCCAGAAAACCGGGGAGCGCTCATTCGGAAGAGGAGCTGTGGTAGGTGATAAAACTTTGATCGATGCGCTGGTTCCGTGTGCGGACGAGTGGAAAGTATCCGCTCAAAAAGGCCTGAGCTTCAAAGAAGCATTCGAAAACGGTGCAAAAGCGGCTGTTGAAGGTGCTGAGAAAACAAAAGAAATAGTTGCCCGTATGGGACGTGCTGGTACCGTAGGGGAAAGAAGCATTGGCCATCCGGATGCCGGAGCATTTGCGCTGGGCGTAATTTTTACAGAATTATCCCAGGCGATAATTGAAGATTAAGCGGGAAAATGGTAGTTTGTGTATGTAACCAGGTATAAGGAATTCAGAAAAAAGATTTGCTCACTTTAGTTAATTTAACTTATGGAGGAATGTATATGAAAAAGATAATTGCTTTAACACTGAGCTTACTGGTTTTAATTGGTTCACTGGCAGGATGCGGTAATTCAGACGGTAAGGGTACGACAGAAACAAAAAGTACTGAAACTACAGAAGCTGGAACAGGTAAAGAATATGAACCATACAAGATTTCCATGATCACACAGCTGACCGGCGATAATACGTTTGGCGGAAATGAATATAAGAACGGTGCTGAACTGGCAATCAAGCAGCTTGGCGGCGAGATCAACGGGCGTAAAATCGAAATGGTTTTCGCAGACGGTCCTACTCAGGAAGCTACGTTGGCCGAATTTGAACGTTTATATAACAATGGTTCAAGAGCATTTGTAAGTGGTTATGGATGTATTGCTGACCGTGCGTTTGCATCCATGGTGGATGAGATGGAAGCTACATATTTAAGCCTTGCATGGGATGCTGACCTGATTCAGGGAGAAAGTGATTACTTCTTTAGGATTGGTGCCAATGTAACTGACTTTGCCAAAGGCGCAATTGAACAGGCGGCTAAGATTGGAGAGGACTATCTCAAAATTCCTGCAGATGAGTTAAAAGTTGCCTTTGTGTATAACACGAGACTTGCTCATGTTATGGAACCGATGAAGGAAAAAATGGCTGAATTGGGAATAGAAGCAGTTGTATTTGAAGGATACCCAACAGATACCAAAGACTTTGTACCGATCATCACCAAGATGCAGAGTGCGGAATATGATATCTTCATCCCATTACAGGGTGTAACAGACGGAACACCTTTCCAGAAGAAGATGTTTGAGCTGAACTATACACCGCCTGTAACCTTCGGAGCTGGCGTATACTATGACACACCAATATTTGCTGAGCTTGGAGATGACATCACCAACGGAATCATGACACAGTCTTATACAACTCCTTATATTGCTGATGATGCGGCAGCGGGTATTAAAGAATTCAGAGAAGAATATGAACAGATCTATGGCCATGCTCCATTGACTCATGCACTCCAGGCCTACGGAGGAGTCTATATCTATGCGAAAGCACTCGAGAGTCTCGATCCTGCTGATTGGGATGATACAAAAAAAGTTGCGGCAGCAGTGAAGGCACTTGATTTGGATTTCGGAGAGCTTCCTTGGTATTGGGGCGTTAAATTCGATGAACTCAATTCGAATACGAGGGCTAATCAGTTTATTACAAATCAGTGGATTGATGGCAAGCTGGAATGCGTATATCCAGAAAATTTAAAAACCCGTGATGCAATTGTACCTTGGAAATAATGAACTGATTCAATAAAAAGTATGTTGATTGAAGCAGCAAGGCTGATAGAGAAAAAACAATCTGTTCTGTCAGCCTTGCATGCTCAATGAAGAAATGCAAGTAATCTTTATCTTTATAGAAAGGAAACGGCATGATGAATTCTTTGATATTTTCATTGTGCAAGGTGACTATATGAATTTGTCAGCATATATAAATATTATTTTCAACGGTATTTGCATAGGAGGATTATACGGACTCACATCAAGTGCATGGTCTTTTCAATGTGGAGCCCTGAAGTTTGCGAACTTTGCTTACGGCGCCTCTTTAATGGCTACCATGTATCTTACGTATTTTGGGATTAGAGAATGGAACATACCTGCCTTTATTGTAATGCCTCTTATACTCATATTTAACTTCGGCCTCGGAATGCTCATGAGAAAAGTACTGCTTAAGAACGAGAATCGTGGTACACAGATCATTACGACGATGGCACTGAATTTGATTATTATCAACCTGGTTACATTTGTTTTCACAGGTTTTCCAAGAGATATGGCGTTACTTGAAAAGCGTTTGTATATAACGGAAACGATCAGTATTGGTGCAACCCAGTTTACCGCATTCTGCTTATCGGCAGTTATACTGATTGGTTTTAATACTTTCCTGAAGAAAACATGGACCGGAAGGGCAATCAGATCAGTTGTTCAGAATCGTGATGCGGCAACCCTGATGGGTATTCAAAGTGAAAAAATACTGGATCAAGCATTTGCGCTAAGCTACCTTCTGATTGGGATATCGGGAATGCTTCTTATTACGATGTTCCAGGCGGAACCGAACTATGGAAACTATATTCAGACCATTGCATTTGTGGTATGCGTATCCGCAGGCCTTGGAAGTTTAAGCGGAGCGTTCGGAACGGGTATATTGGTCGGTGTGATATCCGCTTTAATACAGACATTATTAGGTTCACAATGGAATGATATCGTCCTCTTTGGATTGTTTATTGTCATCCTTTTAGTCAGACCAAATGGTATCTTTGTAAGTAAGAAGAATGTTGCAAAAACATTCTAATGGGGAGGAGGTAACAGCTATGAAAGGTATTATTCAAAAATATTTCTCAACAAAAAGATTGATTTTATTAATAATTGCAATGGCAATTCTGATTTTCATTCCTGCTTTGGAAAACCGCAGACTGCTCAATATAGCGATCATTGCTCTGATGTATGTTACATTAGGTGAGTCCTGGAATTTACTGTCAGGCATGTCGGGCTTGTTCTCTATAAACCATGCGCTGTTTTTTGGCCTGGGCACCTATGGTGTGACCTTCGGTTTAAACAAATTAGGTTTTTCAGTTCTGGGTTCCATCCTTCTGGGATTGGCAATGAATCTTGTAGCTGCTACGATAGTAGGATACATAGGCACTAAATTATCGGGATTATACTTTACAATGGCATTTATTGGTCTTTGGCAGACAGTATACACATTTTCATATCAATTCTTTTCGATTACTGGCGGATCCCTGGGTCTTTCCATGCCGAGAGAGTTGCTGTTGTCAAAAAGAACATTGTATTTTATTGCATTGATTATGGCAATTGCATCCATGATATTTTACCAGTTTATTCGAAGAAGCCGGCTGGGTACGAACTTTGTTGCCCTTAAGGAGAATCCGGACCTTGCCAACGCACTTGGTTCCAACATCAGAGGCTACAGATTTTTGTCAACTATAATAAGCGCATGTATGGCTTCGTTTGCAGGCTCCTTTTATGCATTTTATATGATGACAAATAACCCGGAAGTATTCTCCGGTATCATATCACTGAAGATCATCATGGTTGTGATAGTAGGTGGTATGGGTCATGTATTTGGCCCGTTACTGGGTATTTCCTTTGTTATTATGGATGAATTGATCCGAGGGATGATGCCAAGTCAATTTGCACCTTTTTCGGTCATTATTTACGGTTTCGCATTGATTATCATGGCTATGGTAAAACCAGAAGGGCTAATCAGCATATTCAAGAAAAAACCCAAGGATAATGGGGTAGCAGCAAAGCAAAGTAAAAAAGCAACTGCCTAAAATTGAAGGGATGGCCATTCCAAAGGAGGTATATTGATGTTCTTAAAAGTAGAAAATGCAACTACGAGATTTGGCGGGCTAGTTGCTAATGACAATGTTAATATTGAAGTTTCAAAAGGTGAAATTGTTGGATTGATCGGACCAAATGGTGCCGGAAAATCAACTATGTTTAAATCAATAAATGGATTTAACCGCCTAAGTTCAGGCGAGATCTATTTTAAAAACAAAAGAATAACAAAGATGGAGACCTATAAAATATGCAAGATGGGCATTACCTGTACCTTCCAGCATGCACAGCTGTTTCAGGGAATCACCCTGGAAGAATCGGTTTTGCTGGGTGCTTACAACAGAAGGAAAACCAAGAAGGAAGCGCTGAAATTCGCCCATCAGATGATTGATTTTGTTGGTCTGTCAGACAAGAAGGATTACCGGGTCTCAAAATTAAATATGTTTGAAAGGAAGAAAGCGGAATTGGCCGCGGCAATGGCGACGGAACCGGAACTGCTCCTTTTGGACGAATTATTTGCAGGTCTTGTACCGACTGAGGTAGATTCATTTGTTGAACTTGTTAGAAAGGTGAATAAGCAGCTAGGCATATCCATCCTTATTGTAGAGCATGTATTGAAAGCAATTATGTCATTGAGCAATAAGGTATATGTACTGGAATACGGCAAGATAATTGCCCATGGATCCCCAGCTGAAGTTACAACAAATCCAACAGTTATTAAAGCATATTTAGGAGGTGACTATGATGCTGATGTCAGTTGAAAATATGAATGTCCATTTGGGCGGGCTGCACATTATTCAAGGTGTCGATTTTCATGTAAATGAAGGGGAATTAGTAGTAATTGTAGGTGCCAATGGAGCGGGTAAATCAACAACGGTGCGTACGATTTCGGGGCTGAATCCATGTGCATCGGGCAAGGTTATGTTTGAAGACGCTGAGGTAACCAATATGTCGGCTGCAGACATCGCTGGCAAAGGGATCTCCATGGTACCTGAAGGCAGACAGCTGTTTCCCGAGCTTACAGCGAAAGAAAACCTGTTGATGGGTGCATTCCATTACAGAAAGAACAGAAAGCTGGTACAGGAACAATTGGAAACAGTATATAATATGTTCCCGGTACTGAAAAAATACGAAGGCAGAATTGCAAGTACATTTTCCGGTGGAGAACAGCAGATGATTACGATTGGCAGGGGATTGATGAGTCGTCCTAAAATCATGATGATCGATGAATTATCGCTAGGTTTAGCCCCCATTGTTATTGAGTCCCTGTTTAAAGTAATTAAAGAATTGAATGCTACAGGTATGAGTATTCTGCTGATTGAGCAGAATGCGAGACAGGCACTTAAAATAGCGGACAGAGGTTATGTTATGGAAAATGGTGTTATTACGATGGAAGGTACCGGTATGGAACTTCTTAACAATGAGCATGTAAAATCTGCATACCTTGGATTATAAGATGGTTTAAAAGTCATTTTTCTCAAGGTTTTATAGTTGAGTGGAGTGTCAAAAGCTCATTTACATAATTGTATTCGTCAATTTGCACAGGTTTTCGAATGAGGACGTGATGCAAATCATGTTGATTCGCAGCGCGCTCTCGCTTAGATGAAGACGTAGTGGTACGTAAGGCCGCAAAGTACGCGGCCTAAGTACCAACGTCTTCATAAAGCTGCTCATCAATTCATGTTTTGTATCACTGCGTGATAGATGGCGGATGTGCAAATTGACGAAGCCGAAGTTTACGATGTGCTTTTGACACTCTAATCATAGTTCAAATTTTATAAAAAACTGGAGGCAGCATATGCAGCATAAATTGAACCGGGTTCATAATCTTTTAGATGAAAATGGACATGTGATTGAAGCGGGCTGGGCCAATGAGCCGCTTCTTCACTATAGAAGAGAAGATGTAAAAGTGGATCATAACAGGTTAAAAGAATGGGACTATTATTTGATTGCCAATGAAAATTATGGTATTGCATTCTCAATCGCGAATGTAGGTGAAAATTCACGGTTGACTGCAAACTTTATGAATTACCAGACAGGCGAACAGTATACGGATTCCGAAATGGTGCCATCGAATCCAAAACTGCTCACAATGCCTGAAAATCCGTACGAAACAATCAAATTTGAAACAGGCCGTGTAAAAGGGACATATATCAGGGATGGGTATAAAACCAGGATTCAGGTGACATTCCGCGATTTCTTTGGAAAAGACCTCATTGCAGATATCGACCTGGATTTACCTAAGAGTGACGCGATGGTAATCGTGATTCCTTTTAATGAAGGAAAAGAAATGTTCTATTACAATTACAAGCTGAACTGTATCAAGCCGAAGGGAATCTGCAGGTATGGAGATACTGAAGTGGAGTTCAGCCATGAAACCTCTTTCTGCGTATTTGACTGGGGACGAGGTATCTGGCCAAATTCCAATACCTGGTATTGGGGCAGCGGCAGTGGCATTGTAGATGGAAACGACTTTGGATTCAATATAGGCTATGGTTTTGGAAATTTAGATGCAGCATCTGAGAATATGCTTTTCTTTAACGGAAAGGCCCATAAACTAGAGGAGATTACATTCCATATACCGAAGAACAGTTTTATGGAACCATGGAAATTCACCTCATCCGATGGCAGATTCGAAATGGACTTTGTACCAGTATTAGATCGAAGCTCCAGCGTGAAAAAAGGGAACTACAGCTCCAGCCAGCATCAGGTATTTGGGAAATTCACAGGCACGGCAATATTGGATGATGGAACAGAGATCCATCTCAAGGACTTTTTTGCATTTGCCGAAGAAGTTAGTAATTCCTGGCAATAATCTCAGAAAAGAAGACAAAATTTATGTAACTGTTCAGAACCCCATGTCTCACGAGGTGTTTTTATGCTGAATTTGCATAAAAATCCGAGACATGCGTGCGCTAAATTGCTGATTTTGCAATTTGTGTTCATCAAATGTGACTATGAAGGACATAGTCCTGAATAGTTACAAATTTATACGGAAAGAGGATGATAAAAATGTCATTTGTTATTAGGCCGGTAATCAATATGATACCGACGTTTGAAAAATTTATTACGGATTATAGCATCGGTGAAGGTGACTTGATTATTACGAATGAGTATGTTCTGGCATCCCACATAGTAAATACGAAGCTGACATGTGATGTCTTGTATCAGGAGCGATATGGCAGTGGAGAGCCTACAGATGTAATGATTGATGCTATTTTAGAAGAAATTCATGGAAAGGGCTATAAGCGAATTATAGCCATTGGTGGTGGAACGGTGCTGGATATCAGCAAGCTGCTCCTGTTTGAAGAGGGCTTAAGCTGTGAGCAGATATGTGAACAGCTGCAGATACTGTCAAAGAAGAAAAAGCTGATTGCTGTTCCTACTACCTGCGGTACAGGAAGTGAAGTAACACCGATTGCGGTGGTTCATTTTATGGAGAAGGATACGAAGATAGGAATGTCGGCGCCTTCTCTGGCAGCAGATGAGGCTGTTCTGATAGAAGACATGTTCAAGACGCTGCCCTATGGGGTGTTTGCAGCTAGTTCCATCGATGCACTGGTACATGCGGTTGAAGCGTATGTATCTCCGAAAGCAGATGCCTTTTCCAAAATGTTCAGCCAGGAAGCAATAAAAAAAATACTCAATGGCTACAAAAAGATTGCTGAACAGGGAACCGGTCACGTCAAAGAAGTTGTGGGTGATATCGGTATTGCCAGCTGCTTTGCAGGTATTGCCTTCGGCAATGCCGGAGTGGCGAATGTGCATGCAATATCCCATACCATTGGATCGGCGCTTCATATTCCCCATGGGCAGGCCAACTACCTGGTATTTGCCCAGGTCTTTCGTAAATATGAGGAACTGGGGGTAAATCTATCCGAGCTTAATCAATTTCTTTCGACGGTACTTCATGTATCCGAGGAAGCGGCTTGGGAGGAACTGTCTGACTTGCTTGATAAGATTTTACCGCGAAAGCCGTTAAAAGAGTTTGGCATGAGCGAACAGCAGATTCAGGAGTTTGCGACATCAACGGTAATCAATCAGCAAAGATTGCTGCAAAATGCACAGGTGTTGTTGAGGGATGATGATATTTACGATATATTGGCGGAATGTTATTAAATATGGATAGGACTAGATTGACATGGATTGAAATCAGAAGAAATGCTGACTGAAATCTATAGCCAATATAGTCCTATATTTTTTTGTCCATTCCATCATTCATTTCCGGTGCGCCCCTTTTCTTTTCGGTACTCCACAGGGGTAAAATCAGTTTCTTTTTTAAAGAGCTTGGTAAAGTAAGAATAGTTGCCGTATCCTACTTTGTCAGAAATAAAATTGACAGGAAGGTCGGTATTTATAAGCAGGTCTTTTGCAACAGAGATTCTCTTTTGAATGATGTAGTTGCCAAGTGAGGTCCCGATCTCCTTCTTAAACAGCCGTCCGGTATAATCCGGATCCAGGTATACGATCTCTGCCAGGCTGTTGCGGTTGATGTCATCGGCATAATGCTGGTCAATGTAGTCGCATATGATGCTGGCTACGGATTTCTGGGATGTAGAGAAAGCGATGTAATCAAGAGCGGTATGCACCAGGAAAGACAGGTACTGGTTCATGTCTTCCAAGGATTTGGCCGCCTGTTCCAAGAGAATATCACCGGTCTTTCCATGGAGCAGCCGGTGGGCCAGGATCCCGTTTCCTTTTAAAAAGGAGTAGACCAGCTGGGTGATGTCGATGCGGAAATTGGTCAGAATATGGTGGTTCATCCGGTGATCCTGTGTAAGGGTCCGCAGGTAGGAATCACAGGCAGACAGGAAGGCATCTGCATTACCGCCATTTAGACAGGCATCTAGCTCGGCGGCATTGGGTGCCGCGTAATCTGCGGTGACAGGAACGTATTCCTGCAGGGAAAAGATCCTGCCCCTGCAGGGGATGGAGTCTTCCAGCATCTGCTCCAGGCTCCGAAGGACGGTATGGAACCGGGCAAAGGCAGCGGGGCGGCCAAGATAGCAGGAGACGGGTGTCTTGTATCTGCGTTTCATCAGAACGATCAGATCCTGGCAGGCATCCAGGTATTTTTTCTTTTCCGGTATGCTGATGGAACCGGTACAGGAAAATATCGCAATATACCGCTGCCTGGACGGGTTTAGTTCCAGCAGGATATCTGAGGGAGAAAGCACCTCATGAAATGCCTGGCGATAGAGGAACTCAAATTCGGGAAAGATCCGGTTCTCCTGGCTGAATGGGAGGAAAAGCTCATGTGAATCGGACAGGGAATAAGGGAATACTTCGAACAGGACCATGAAAAAAGTATCCGACATCTGATAGGGAAGCTGGCTCTTTTCCAGCTGCTGCAGCAGGTAGTCTTCTGGATAGGAATCCCCATTCTTCAGGTAAGCATCCCAGAAGTGTTTGGAAAGACCGGATCTGGCATCTTCCCATATCGTCGCAAGGGAGGCATCTTTTTTTGCCTGTCGGCCCTGGACAACCTGGTCAATGGCCTTTTTTATGATACGGGTCAGCTGGTCAAATTCAATTGGCTTCAGGTAATACTCCAGGCTCTGCAGGGCAATGGCTTTCTGGGCATACGAAAAGTCAGCGTAGTTGGTCAGGATGATGGTGATGATCTCATAGCCATTCTCCCGTATCCACGCAAGCAGATCAAGCCCGGTTCCCTGGGGCATGTCGATGTCCGTGACAAGAATATCAATGTCGTGTTCTTTTATGAGATCTTTTGCCTGGCTGATGTTGCCAGCAGTATAGACATTGGAGAAGCCAAGGGCAGTCCAGTCCATGTTCTGCTTCAGTGCAGCCAGCACAAAGCGGTCATCATCTACAAGCAATATGTTCATTTGGCTCATTGTGGTTGTCCTTTCTAATGCATATCGTGTATAATTCTGTTTTATGTGGATAAACCCCTCAAAAATCAGGTCGCATAGGGGATAACAAGTTCAATTACAGCCCCGCCGCCTTCCATGTTGGAAAAATGAAGTTCAAAATCGTCTTCATACAGGAAATACAGACGCTTAATGGTATTGCTGATTCCGATGTGGCGGCCCTCTTCGCTGGCAAGAGGCAGTCTGGAATTCAGGACTTTTAGGATGCCGGGATCAAATCCCGGACCGGTATCGGAGAGGACAAGCTTTACATATTCCCGGTCATTTTTTACGAGTTTTGATACGTCCAGGTGGATCCGCAGCATTTCGGACAGGGAAACGCAGTGCTTAATGGTGTTTTCGACAAAGGTCATAAGGACCAGGGGTGGAATCGCAGCCTCCAGAAGACCGGTTTCCACCTTGCTTTCATAGGTAAAAGCGGCTCCGTAACGCAGCGTCTGAATATCCAGATAATCACTGATGTGATTGAGTTCATATTCCAGCTTGATGTAATCCGTATCGGTCTGGAACAGGTAGCGCAGATACCTGGAAGTGAACAATGCCATTGACTCAATCTCTTTATAGTGTTTTGTCTGAGCCATGCTGTAGATGGTGGTCAGGCAGTTGAGGTAGAAATGCGGACGGATCTGCTGCTGGAGGAATCCGATCTGAATCCGTTTTTTCTCCAGTTCCTGTTCATACAGGGTAATCTTCAGCTTGACGACCTCCCGCATCAGGTTCTTGAACTGCTGGTTCGCCTGTTCCAGTTCTATGATATTGCTGTCCTGCAGATCCAGAAGATTGGAATTCTCGTTGATGTTCGAGAGATTTTTTGAGAAATTCTGGATAGGACGGATCACTTTCCTCTGCATATAGATCAGGAATACGAACAGGGTCAGGGCGATAAAGAATGCCATAAGGACGACTACGACCTGAATCACGATGAGGCGCTCAAAGGACCAGTTGTCCACAAAGATATTCAGTTCAAATGGGAGATTCGTAGTCTCATTTGGAAATACCAGATGAGTAAGGAACAGGTTGCTCGTTTCGGGAAGCTGCGAAGTCCGGGTGTCTGTTGTGCCTGTCAGCTGATTTCCCTCCCTGTCTGTTAACACCATGTATCCCCGGGAACCCAGAGTGATATTGGCCAGAGGTTCCAGCATTGCTTCGGCGGATATGAGGCTGATGAAGGTGGTGTTGTGGTAGGTGGTCAGATAATAGAAATACGAGACATCCTTAATCTTCATGATCTTCCACTCATCTGAGTTGCGTAAGGTCGCTTTGCTTTGGACCATGGCCAGGAACTGCTTTTTTGCAAGAAGGTAGTCCGGATAGGAAATGGTCATGGCAGAGCCGTTATAGAAGGTATCCTGTTCTTCGAGATAGAGAAAATACTGAAATTCTTTGCCGGTGGAATACTGGTTGTCGCGGATACGGGTGCGCAGGGTGTTCAGGGCGTTGATCCGTTTCAGATAATCGGAGTCTTCCCCTATGGTTTCTAAGAGAGGCTCGTGAACGGCGGTCCATCGAACAAAATGTTCCACTGCCGATACTTTGGTTGCAGTCTCTTTCTGGTAGAGGTTTATGGTGTTGGTAATATAGGCGAGATTCTGCTGGCGTGTCGTGACGATAGAGAAGATGCTGACAATGATGTTGATTGCAATGATAGGGATGGATAAAGTGATCAACACCTTTATGTAATGTTCCAGGGAGTGACTGGATTGTCTGCGCTGTTTTCGACTCATGAAACATACCTCGATTCGTTCATATTTTTCTGTAGCTTCATTATACAGGATAATATTTTTGCTTTCCACAGAAAACAGGGATTCACCTAAATAGTGCTATTTTTATGTCGGGATAGTTCTATAGGCGTCGTTTTTCTTATGGTAAGATAAGCACCATAAGGAGGGCGTGATATGAAAAATATACAAGCAGCCACGATTCAAAATAGTACCTTGTGTGATATGAAAAAGATACAAACAGCAACGATTCAAAGTAGTGCCTGGAGAAAAGGAATAAAGAAAAGCATGCCTCTTTACCTTCTTCTTCTGCCATCGGCAATACTGCTATTCTGCTTTGCCTATATTCCCATGTACGGGATCCTGATGGCATTTAAGGACTATTCCCCTACGTTGGGCATTATGGACAGCCCATGGGTAGGATTGAAACATTTCAGGCAATTCTTTGCCTCGTACCAGTTCGGAATTACATTGAAGAATACGCTGGTCCTGAGCCTGTACGGCATTGTGGTGGGATTTCCGCTTCCAATCGCCCTGGCACTCATGTGCAACCAGATCCGGAACCTGGCATTTAAGAAAGTGTTCCAGGTAGTGACGTATCTGCCGCATTTTATCTCGACCATGGTCATGTGCGGACTGATCTTAATCTTTTTGTCGCCAAGTACGGGCCTGTTAGCCAACTTCTTCGGATTGTTCGGAGTTGAGATTCCCAACTTCATGGCAAGTGTGACTTCCTTTAAACATGTGTATGTATGGTCTGATATCTGGCAGCACCTTGGATGGGACAGCATCATCTATCTGGCGGCGCTTTCAGCCATTGATCCTACTTATTATGAAGCGGCGACCATCGATGGAGCTTCTACGATGCAAAAGATCAAATACATTGATCTGCCTCTGATCATGTCTACAGCTCTTGTTCTTTTGATTCTAAGAAGCGGCAGTATTCTTGGCATCGGATTTGAAAAAGTGTTCCTGTTACAGAACACGCAGAACGCGCTTGGCAGTGAGATCATCTCTACCTATGTATACAAAATAGGTATGAAGAGTTTCCAATATAGCTTATCCACGGCAGTCGGTCTGTTCAACACCGTAGTCAACCTTGCAGTGCTGCTCTCTGTGAACTGGATTGCAAAGAAAACAACGGACACGAGTCTGCTATAGAAGGGGAGGAAACATGAGCGTGAAAAAAGAGAAACCAGTCAAAATAAAGAAATGCCTCTCAGACAGAATTGCAGATATCGCAATTAATGGAATCGCAGTCCTTATGATCGCAGCTATTGTATATCCGCTGTGGTTCATCATCATAGCTTCCTTCAGCAATCCGGCCGATGTAGCCAATGGCGAGGTCTGGCTGTGGCCCAAAGAATGGGTTCTGGATGGATACAGGGAACTGTTCAGGCAGTCGGAGATCTGGAGAAGTTATGGAAATACCATCTTCTACACAGTGGCAGGAACCTTTGCCGCTCTGCTGATCAACATTCCGGCAGGATATGCCATGTCAAGGAAAGATATGATGGGAAGAAAATGGATCAACCTGTATTACCTGATTCCGATGTTCGTCAGCGGAGGTCTGATCCCTGTCTATCTGGTAGTACAGCAATTCAATCTGATCGATTCCGTCTGGGTCATGATCCTTCCTTTCTCGGTATCGACCTATAACATTATCGTAGCCCGTACCTTCTTTCATACCAGCATACCGGAAGGATTATGGGAAGCAGCGCAGATTGATGGATGCGGAACCATCCGTTATTTCTTTCTATTTGCATTACCACTCTCCAAAGCGATCATCGCTGTGATTGGACTGTGGACTGCAGTAGGTATCTGGAATTCCTGGTTCAATGCACTGATTTATCTTCAGGATGAATCCCTGCAGCCATTGCAGTTACTTCTGCGTCGTATTCTGATTTCCAATCAGTCACTTTTAGGAGCCGCTACCGGAGAAATGGCAGCAGATCTGAGAAGGGTGTCTGATATGATGAAATACGCATCAATTGTGATCTCTACGGTTCCAATTATGTGTCTATATCCATTGCTACAAAAATATTTTAATCAGGGCGTCATGATTGGCGCAATCAAGGAATAACAGGAGGATGGAAAATGTTTAAAAAATCAGTAAGTGTAGTCCTGATGGCGGCGTTGCTCGCAGCTTCTTTGGCAGGATGCGGGAGCAAAGTAAATTCAGAGGACACAAACACAAAGACAGAAGCAGCATCATATTCAAAAGAAGACGGAACATTTAAGGTGGCAACCGTGCGCTGGGCAGACTGGGGCGAGAATTACCATGAAGGGTTTGTAGATGAGGCCGCAAAAGAAGCGGGAATCGCCGTGGAATGGGATACGATTCTCAATGCGGACTGGGCGGACAAGAAAGCTGTTCTGATGGCAGGCGGAGATCTTCCCGATGCATTCCTGGGATCCATCTGTTTTTCGGCAGCAGAAATTGCATCCAACCAGAGTGCGTTCATCGCACTGGATGAGTACATTGATGAAAACATGCCGAATTTGAAGGCAATCATGGAAAAAGATCCTACTATGAAAGCACTCGCGACTTCTTCAGACGGCCACATCTATGGCCTTCCGGGAAAGAAACCCTGCAGACCATTGGTCAGCAACCAGATGTTCATCAACCAGCAATGGTTAGACAACCTTGGGCTGGAGATGCCGCAGACATATGAAGAATACTATACGGTATTAAAAGCGTTTAAAGAACAGGATGCCAACGGCAATGGAGATCCAGATGATGAAATCCCATTTGGACAAGGATATGCAGACACGGCGATGTTCTTCCTGCTTCCTTTTGGAATGACGCTTGGTGCAGATGGAACATATACCATGGCGATCAAGGATGGCAAACCGGCATTCCTTCCAACATTAGATTCTTACCGTGAAGGCATCAAATGGATGAACAAAGCTTATAAAGAAAACCTCATTGATCCGGAAATCTTCACACAGGATACGTCCATGCGTGATGCAAAGCTCATGAACCAGGACGCAGCTTTAATTGGTTCCGCTCCGGGATGGACTGCAGATTCTACTTTTGGTTCGAATGCATCCCAGTATACCGCCCTTCCGGCGTTACAGGGCCCGGATGGCGAACGTTATGTATCTTCTGATCCGGAACACTGGAACTACAGCAGAAATGAATTCATGATCACCACTGCATGTAAAGATCCCGCTGCACTTCTTCGCTGGATGGATAAATTCTATACAGATGACGCTTCCATCCAGACCTTCTATGGTTCATTTGGAGTGGGCATTGAAAAAACCGGAGATGCATATTCTCTGCTTCCTCCAACCGACGGCAATTCAGCAGATACCTTTGCATGGATCAGCTCCCTTCGCGACTTTGGTCCCAAATATGTGTCCGAGGGATTCAATGACAAAGTGAAATTACCAGCCGACAGCGGAGACGGCCTGAAACTGGCACTGGATCAGGAATTACGCCAGTATGCAAAACCAGCGTACCCGAATGTAAGCTATACCAACGAGCAGCTGAACACATTATCGGCCATTTATACAGATATTGCAGCATATGTTACGACCATGCAGGCAAAATGGGTAACAGAAGGCGGCGTAGATGAAGATTGGGATACCTACATCAAGACTTTGAATCAGATGGGATTTGAAGATTTTATGAAGATCCAGAATGACGCATTTGAGGCTTATCAGGAAAGCAGCAAATAAGAAATAAGAAATCAAGAAATAAGAAACTCAATCACAGCAATCAGTATCGGAGACAAAGCATGTTTGGAAAATTACGAAAGTATAAAACACAGAACCAGAATATCAGTCTGGAATTTGAACACCAGAGGGGCAGCATCACCATCCTGTCGGATTCCATTGTCCGTGTATTTTCCCAAATGGAAGACGCAGTGCCTGTATCAAAAGCAATCGAACATCCAGCCGATCAGAAGGCGGCTTACGCAGCAGAACGAAAGGAAGACTATCTGGAGATTCGGACCAGTGCTCTGACTGTCCGGGTATATGATGAATTCTATGTGGATTTCTATGGAAAAAACGGAGACCTCCTTTGCAGGGATTACAGAGGGAACCGCATCCACCAGACAGAACTAAGCTCCGAATTTGCAGATCTGATGGCCCAGGAGGGCCATCAGGTTACACTGGAAAAAGAGACACATCAGGTACAGGTCATGAAAGAGTTGGAGGAGGACCAGTATTTTTACGGACTGGGAGACCGGACTGGATTTTTGAATAAACGCGGGTATGCCTATGAGTTATGGAATACCGATGATCCCGCTCCCCATGTAGACAGTTTTAAGACGTTATACAAATCCATCCCGTTTTTACTTTCCCTCAGGAATGGGAAGCCATACGGAATCTTTTTTGATAATACATTCCGTACCTACTGGAATCTTGGCAAAGAAAGTCAGGACTATTACTATTTTGCAGCAGACCATGGCAATCTGGACTATTACTTTATCGCCGGGGAACAGTTAAGCGACATAGTGACCGGATATACCACGCTCACGGGAAGAGCGCCAAGACCCCAATTATGGACGCTGGGATACCAGCAATCCAGGTGGGGATATGAAACAGAAGCGCAGGTCAGGGAACTGGCAGCGAGCATGAGACAGCACCGGGTCCCGTGTGATGTCATTCATCTGGACATTGACTATATGGAACGATATAAAGTATTTACCTGGGATCAGGACAGTTACAGCAATCCGGCGAAAATGATGGCAGACCTGGCCGAAGATGGCTTCAAGATCGTTACCATTATTGATCCGGGCGTAAAAGTGGAAAAAGGATACCCCATCTACGAAGAAGGAAAGAAAAAGGGTTATTTTGTGACCACTCCCGAGGGAGAACTATATATAAATCAGGTGTGGCCAGGGGATTCGGCATATCCGGATTTTGGAGCACCAAAGGTAAGAAAGTGGTGGGCAGACAATCAGAAATTCCTTGTGGATCTGGGGGTGCGCGGTGTATGGAATGATATGAACGAACCCGCCAGCTTCAAAGGCGAGATTCCGGATGACGTGGTGTTCTCTGACGAAAATCGGAAAGCCACTCATGCAGAGATACACAATGCATACGGACATCTTATGTCGAGAGCGACCTATGAAGGATTAAAGAAACATGACAGGCGCAGGCCCTTTGTCATCACCAGAGCCTGCTATGCAGGAAGCCAGAAGTACACCACCGCATGGACCGGAGACAACCACAGCATCTGGGCTCATCTGCAGATGCAGATCTCGCAGCTCTGCAATCTGGGATTGAGCGGGATGAGCTTTGTCGGAACGGATGTAGGCGGATTTGGTTCAGACACGACACCGGAACTTCTGACGCGCTGGGTGCAGGCTGGATGTTTTTCCCCGCTATTCCGGAACCATTCCAATAAGGGGACGGTACAGCAGGAACCATGGCAGTTCGACGAGAAGACGCTCGGCATCTACCGCACTTATGTAGAGCTGCGGTACCAGCTGATACCATATTTTTATGACCTGTTCGTAGGACATGAGAAAGACGGGCTGCCGATTCTTCGCCCGCTGGTGCTCCATTATGAAGAGGACCCTTATGTACGGGAACTTAACGAAGAATTCCTGGTTGGGGAACAGCTGTTAGTGGCACCGGTAGTGATGCAGGGAGAGACCAAACGAATGGTGTACCTTCCAAAGGGCATCTGGTACGATTTTTGGACCGGAGAAAAACAGGCCGGAGGGACTCATTTCATTGCTGATGCGCCAATTGAGGTATGCCCGGTGTACGCCAAGGCGGGAAGCATCATTCCGATGTATCCGGTGCAGTCCTATGTGGGTGAGACGACGGTATCCCAGCTGACACTCAAGATCTTCGAAGGAAATGGCACATATATCCACAATCAGGATGATGGAGAGACCTTCGCCTACGAAGAGGGTGCGTATAATCAGTATCGTTTTACGATCAATGAAGCAGGGGAATTTACCTGCGAACTGTTGCATGGCGGATATGAGAATCGGTATCAGACCCTGCGGATCTGCTACCGGGGATATGAAACCATAGTGGATCTGGCAAAAGAAGAGGTCAAAAAAACGTACCTGACACCATAAACTTTATTTAATGGTGTCAGGTACCAGAACCGAAGTTCTATACAGGTAGCGCAGCTGCAGGTAAGGGATGGAGTACTGATCTGCGACAGGGATGAGGTTGAGCTGGAGCTGCCTGTACTTTTATAAAAGCTGCAAAAAACGGAAAAACGAAAAACGGTACCTGACACCATAAACTTTATTTAATGGTGTCAGGTACCGTTTTTTAGTTACTATAGTCCTGTTTTTTTTCGGTATTCGCTAGGTGTCGTTCCAACTTCTTTTTTAAAGACTTTTGTAAAATAATTACAATCACTTATTCCAACATGGGCAGAAATGTCCTGAATAGTCATTGAACTCGTATTCAATAACTTAATGGCTTCCTGAATACGCAATTGGTTAATGTATTTGTTAATAGGAGTACCCACTTCTTTTTTGAACAGGCTGGATATATAGGGGACTGATAATTGAAATTGATCTGCAATGTCAGCAAGGGGCAGAGGAAGATTCAGGTTAAATTCTATATAATGCAGTACCTTTCGAATGTTGGGAGAATATTGCCTCGTAGATTTGTTCTGGACTAAAAAGCAGTATTCACGAATCATCTTTTCATATAATTGATTTAATTCATTTGAGGAATTCAGATTTTCAATCATATTGGCATACTTGCTGGATATTTCATGCAGGTGGATGGGATGGATTTCGTTTGATTCAATTGCTTTACGGAATAATGTATTTGCAGAAATCAATAATGCCTTTTGGTCTCTTAGTGAATTTTCCATTCGTGGTTCAAAGGGAGAAGAAACAAACTTTTTTGCTTCTAATAAAGCGTTTTTCCAATCACCGTTGCAAATAAAACGCAGAAGGCTATGCTCAGTTTCATATCGTTTCGCCACAGAAGCTGAATAGGCTTCAAAATCATCCTTCGGAGTATAAATATAATTCTCATTATTATAGTTAGAAAGATTATGGTATTTAATTGAAAAAGGTGAGGAGTCAGGATTTATATAGGTTACTATGTCTGAGACGATTGAAATAAGCCGTAAATTATTTTCAATCGGAGGAATTCCGTATAAGAAAGCTTTCAGACTTTGTTCATCGCTTAAGGTCAAATGGTTTATTTCTGTTATGGAACTCCAATATTCAGTGGTGAGGGGATGGTTGAAATAAGGACCTATTGTGATAATATCCTGTTTGTCCTGGAAGGGGGAAAAGATAATGTAATTGATGAAATAGTTATCAGTAACCACATGAAAACTATTGTAATCCAGCGTATTGATAAAGTCCCGAATCTGGTTGTACAAAAGATCAGTATTTAAGAGACTCTTTCTTAAGTACCGGTCAAAATTAGAAATATCATAATGTGGAAATGAAAAATAATGAAAATCGAGTTGTAATGCATCCGATAAAAGTTTTGATATGAAATTTAATGTTGATGAATTCATTTGTGCTCCCTCAAAATTTTTTGGCTATTCACTTGCTGAATATATAAATGGTATATGTTATATGTTATTTTAATATAAAGAATAAAACAAGGAATATTTAAAAATAATATTAAGATATTGCTAGTATTTGGCGTTTTATTCTATTTGATTAGAATAAAAATATGCTAGTATGTAGAAAATAAAATATAGGCAGGAGTAAGCGATGAGAACGAATTTAAAAGCATTACCCTATGGATTGGCAGATGAGGATATTCAGTGGGTAAAAGATACAATTGCAGATATGACAATTGAAGAAAAGATAGGTCAATTGT
Source organism: Anaerobium acetethylicum (assembly GCF_900096945.1). Lineage (GTDB taxonomy): Bacteria > Bacillota > Clostridia > Lachnospirales > Lachnospiraceae > Anaerobium > Anaerobium acetethylicum. The sequence goes on from NZ_FMKA01000015.1 coordinate 73,523, forward strand.
TTATTATCATGGGGAAAAGCAGTAATGAAACATATGTTAGTGATATGGTTAAGAAATACCATCTTGGTGGAGCCAGATATGTAGAGAGTGATCCGGTGAAGATTCTATATCAGAATCGAGCTTACCAAAAACATAGTAAAATACCGATGTTTATTGCGGTGAATTGTGAAGATGGCGCTAGCAGTGCATGCAAAACCGGTACACAGGTTGCTTCGCAAGCACAATGCGGGGCAGACGATTCTGGTGATGCTGCCTATCAAATGGGGAGAATCGGTGGCGTAGAAGCGAGTGCGCTTGGCTGTAACTGGACTTTTTCACCTATAGCGGATATTCTTTTTAACTGGCGAAATACGATAGTCAATACGCGAGCGTTCGGGAAAGATGCAGATCAGGTATTGGAATTGTCAAGAGCTGCCATCAGGGGATTGAAGAACAGCAAGATGCTGCCATGTGCCAAACATTTTCCGGGAGACGGCGTTGAAGAAAGAGATCAGCATCTGGTGATCGGAATGAATGATCTGTCTTGTGAAGAATGGGATGCTACCTTTGGGAAAGTATATAAATCACTGATTGAAGACGGCTTAGAAACAATTATGGCAGGGCATATAGCACTTCCGGCATATAGCAGGAAGCTATGCCCGGGTATTAGGGATGAGGATATCATGCCCGCCACGTTGGCACCGGAAATCATTACTGGATTATTAAGAAACCAGCTTGGTTTTCAGGGCCTTGTAGTAACGGATGCATCTCATATGGGAGGGCTGCTTAGTGCTCGTCCAAGAAGGGAACAGGTTCCAGGAGTCATTGCGGCAGGCTGTGATATGTTTTTATTCATGCACGATGAGGAAGAAGATTTCCAATATATGATAGACGGGTATAGAAGCGGCGTGATTTCAGAAGATAGACTGCAAGAAGCACTGGAGCATATTATTGGAATGAAAGCAAAACTGGGTCTGTATAAAGAACAGCAGCTTTCTGAAGAGGATGCTTTAGAGGGCTTAAAGCAAATCGGGTGTCCGGAGCATAAAGAAACGGCAAAAAAAATTGCGGATAACACGATTACGCTTGTCAAGGATACGCAGAACCTGTTGCCTCTCAATGTGGCAGAGAAGAAAAGGGCTAAATTGTATTTTCTTGAAAGTGCACCTGTATCTTATGTAGATGGAACGGACCGTACAAAAAATATCGTTGTCGAAGAGTTGGAAAAAGCCGGGTTTGAAGTTGACTTAAGTAAATCGTTTTATGATCTGGAACAGGAAGAAAGCACTCCGATCAACAAGTTCAAAATTATGCAGATGCCTAAGGTGGAAGATTTTAAAAGACAATATGATGTGGTTTTTGTGTTTGTACATATGAAAGGTTATGCACAGGAAAATAACGTCAGGGTAAAATATTCAGCACCGCATTCCAATGAACTGCCCTGGTGGATATGCGAAGTCCCTACTGTCTGTGTTTCGCTAAGCTATACAAATCATCTGTATGATTTGCCAATGATGAAAACATTTATCAATGCCTATTTACCGACAAGAGAATGTATTCGGGCAACAGTTGAAAAAATAATTGGAAAGTCTGAGTTCAAAGGCAAGTTTGATGATAATGTCTGGTGTGGACGTTCTGAAACTCGTTATTAATAAAGAAGGCGGGCCAATTTGCACAGTTATTGCCATCAGGTCGTGATGCAAAACATGTTGATTCGCAGCGCGCTCTCGCTTAGATGAAGACGTAGTGGTACGTAGGGCCGCACAACACGCGACCCAAGTACCAACGTCTTCATAAAGCTGCTCATCAATTCATGTTTTGCATCACTGCTTGCTGGATGAAGAATGTGCAAATTGACGAAGCCGAACGTTTCGAAAGGGCTTTTGACGCGCTGATTATATTGATTATATGAACGATGGGCCTTGATTTTTCGAGGAAAAATACCACATCATACCAGGAGGAATAGAATGGAACACAGTTACCCTTTCGAAGGATATCATAGAACAAAAAAATATCTAGTATGTATAGATTCTGATGGCTGCGTTATGGATACAATGGATATAAAACATATGGCGTGTTTTGGTCCGTGTATGGTTGCCGAATGGAATCTGGAAGCGGATCAGAAGGAAATCCTGGAACGTTGGAATCAGATCAATCTTTTTTCTGAAACAAGGGGAATTAATCGTTTTAAGGGGCTTCTCATGGCGCTGGAGGAGATTGATAAGAAGTATATTCCTATTGAAAATTTAGACAGCCTCCATCATTGGGTAAACACTACGGATGAACTTTCAAATGCTTCGCTGCAAAGAGAAATTGAAAAAACAAATAGCAAATGTCTTATAAAGGCATTGAGCTGGTCGGAATCGGTAAATGCCGCAGTCAAAAAAATTCCCGAAGAAAAAATGCTGCCCTTTAAAGGTGCGGAGGAAGGAATTCATCTGGCACATGATATTTGTGACGTAGCTATTGTATCTTCGGCTAATCAGGAAGCAGTATTAGAGGAATGGACAAAACACGGTTTGATAAAAGCTGTAGACATATTGCTGGCGCAGAATGCCGGGTCGAAAGAATACTGCATCAAAAAACTTTTGGAGTATGGGTATGAAAAGAATCATGTTTTAATGGTTGGAGATGCCCCAGGCGATTGGGATGCCGCAAATAGAAACGGAGTATTTTTCTATCCGATTTTAGCTGGAAAAGAAGAACAGAGCTGGTCTGATCTTAAAGAGGCGATTGTTCAATTAATACAAGGAACGTTTCAGGGTTATTATCAGAACCATTTATTAGAGCAATTCAAAAGCAATCTTGAATGAGAAGAAGAGTATGATTACATGCATTAATATTGTGAAGTGCCCGGTGTGCGGACGAGTGCCCGAAATGTTTATCCATACAATCGGGCCAATGATAGAAATGGCCTGTAGATCGTGTGAAAAGAGCTATGGCTGTGTTCTTGAGTATGGATTGGATCTGAGTGACGATACGCTGAAAATAGCATATGAGATCTGGCAGGAGGGAGCCTGCAATCAGATGGGACTAGAGGAAATCCCATGTAAATATGATGAAATTAATAGATGAAAAGCCAGAGGGTGGAGTGAAATGAATGGCAAGTATTAACGATGTGGCAAAAAGAGCAGGCGTGTCCATATCTACAGTGTCAAATGTTTTGAATGAAACAAAATATGTAAGCCCGGAACTCAGCAGAAAGGTAAATGTTGCCGTTCAGGAACTGGGGTATGAAGCAGATCCGGTTGCCAGGAATTTGAAAACAAAAAATACGAAAACGATTGGTGTTCTAACTGCAGACATAGGTGGTCTTTTTTATCCATATGTGGTAAAGAGTATTTATGAGGTTGCAAATCAGAGAGGGTACAGAGTCATCATTTATGATCTTAACAGCGTAAATGGAGAGGCTGGGAGTTTCGAAAGAGAGAAGGAAAGTTTTAAGGAGCTTATTTCGAACAGAGTAGATGGAATCATTTTTTTCTCGACAGTATCAGAGGATATGGAACGGGCATATATGAAAAGCATTAAGAAGCTTACAGCAAGCAGAAAAAAGACGGCATTGGTCAGTATAGAACGGGATTTTTCAAAATACGGAATTGATTCTGTGTTTTCAGATTCGGTAGAAGGCAGTAAAAAGGCGACAGAGCACCTTATAGATTGTGGCTGCAGGCGTATTGGGCATATTACGGGTCCAATGAATTCCAAGGTCGCGCATGACAGGATGAATGGATATAAGCTGGCTATGAAAGAACATGGCTTTCAAGTTGAAGATGAAACCATGATTTCTTTCGGAGATTATAACCATGTAAAGGGATACACATGCATGAAGGAGCTCATAAAGTCGATGCCTGATATAGAAGGAGTTTTTGCAGCGAATGATCAGATGGCTGTAGGAGCATGTAAAGCAATTAAGGAATGGGGTAAAAGGATACCTGAAGATGTTAAAGTGATTGGATACGATAATGTCTTTGTTTCAAGTATGGTGGATCCGCCACTGTCGACCATTAGTATCGGAAAAAAGCACATTGGTTACGAAGCTGTAAAAGCTCTTTTAAAACAGATGGGAAATGAAAAAGAAAGTGAAGCTGTTTGTATCGATATGAAAGCCAGGCTTGTGGCTAGAAAATCAACTGATATACAGGCTCCGGAGGACTGGATTCTGGCAAAATGGTAAGTGGATATAAGTCAAACAAAGTCTTATAAATTTATGCCGACAAATAAGATGGTGATCTCCCGGGATAAGAAATAAAGTACGAAAGGAGTAGTATGATTTGTCTGTAAGAGATATCATACAGAGGTAGAATGTCAGTACATGTTATAAATGAAGCAAAAAGGTGTCTAAACTGTAAAAAGCCAGGATGTATCGAGGGATGTCCAATAAAGACACCGATACCGGTAATGATACAGGGGCTGTTGACAGCTAGTATAAATGAAGCGGGTAGAAAGCTTTTTGATAATAATCCTCTTTCTATCATATGTTCGTTGGTATGCGACCATGAAAAGCAATGCGAAGGGCATTGTGTTCTTCAAAAAAAAAGTTCGCCGGTGCATATAAGCAGTATAGAAAATTATATTTCGGATACCTGCTTTGATAAAAGCATAATTCAATGTAAGCCTAAGAACGGAAAGAAAGTTGCGGTGATTGGTTCGGGACCAGCAGGAATCACGATCTCAATTCTCCTTTCTCAAAAAGGTTACGAGGTAACTGTATTTGAAGCGAGAGATAAGATCGGCGGGGTGCTCCAGTATGGTATTCCGGATTTCCGTTTGCCAAAAACAATTCTTGATCGATATAAAGAAAAACTGATAAGTATAGGCGTTAAAATCCGTCCGAATACAACAATCGGGGGAGCGCTGACGATAGATCATCTTTTTCGGGATGGGTATTGTTCCATATTTATAGGAACCGGCGTATGGAGGCCGCGAACTTTGGGGATAAAAGGAGAAAGCCTTGGAAATGTACATTTTGCCATCGACTATCTTGCAAATCCGTCAGTGTATAATTTGGGCGATACGGTTGCTGTCATTGGAGCAGGAAACTCGGCCATGGATGTTGCACGTACTGCGTTAAGAAAAGGAGTAAAGAAAATAACCTTCTATGAGTATAATAGAACGGCGGCTGCAAGCACAAAAGAATTAGAGTATGCAGTGCTTGACGGAGCGGAAATCAGATACTGTAAAGACACTATGGAGATTCGGGAAGAAGGTCCGGTATTTAGAACGGTAAAATATGATGATGAGGATAGAGTTGTCGGATATTCAGATGAAATGGAATATGTGATGGCAGATTCGACTATCATTGCGGTCAGCCAATGCCCAAAAACAAAATTGGTAGATACGACAAAAGGCCTTCATTCTTCAAGAAACGGATTGCTGATCGTGGATGAAAATGGTGCAACAACACAAAAAGGAGTCTTTGCTTCAGGGGATGTAGTAAATGGTGCCAGGACAGTGGTTGAAGCGGTTGAGTTTTCTAAGCGTGTAGCAGAAGCAATGGACAGCTATATGAGGGAAGCCTCTGATTATAAAAAGGTTCTTAATGTATAAATTCAAGTTTTCAAAATGATATTAAATACTTCTTTTATTAAGTAAAATCAGTATATGAAACAACATTAAACAAAGGGAGGATTTATTTATGAAACGAAAGTTAGTCAGTGTATTGCTTACAGCTGCCATGGTGGCTACAATGCTTGTTGGATGTGGAGAATCAAAGACAGATAACGAAGCAGGGAAAGTTGGAACAGAAGCTGATCAGAGTGATTCTGCAGAGGTAGAGAAAATCAAAATTTACCTGCCATCAGCAGGCAAGAGAGATGACATGGCTAAGGTCATGGAGGCCGTAAATGAAATATCAAGAGAAAAAATTGGCGTAGAGGTAGAATTTAAGGTATATGATTTTGGACAGTGGTTCCAGCAGTATTCACTATTCTTAAGCGGAACAGAGGATGTTGACATGCTTGCAAATTATGGTGGATATCTGAATGCAGTGTCGCAGGGAGCCGCATATGACATAACAGATCTGATCCAGGAATATGGACAGGATATCATTGAAATGGAAGGCGATTATTTAAAGAGCGGAGAAATCAACGGTGTCCAGTATGCGGTTCCAATCTACGCATCGTATGCATGGAATATGGGAATCATATATAGACAGGATGTCGTTGATGAGCTTGGTCTTGGAGAAAAAGTTGCTCAGGTTAAGAATTTAGAGGATTGGGAAGAAATCCTTGCAGCTGTTAAGGCAGCTAAACCGGATATGACGCCATTTGTTACAAATAGCGGAAATACAGCACCGAACTTTCAATATGGGTTCTGGGATGACCTTGGAAATAATTATGGCGTTTTAATGAATGGCGGAGAAACAGCAGATGTTGTAAACCTTTTTGAGACAGAACAGTATGCACAGCTTTGCGGCGTTTTAAACGACTGGTACAACAAGGGATATTCAAATAAGGATATTCAGACTCAGACAGATGCATTCACTGTTTTGACACAGAATGAAGCGGCTTTCTCTACGATTGGCCAGACAGACTTTAATACTGCTTTTTACCAGTCAACATCATGCGGAAAAAATATGGGGGCAATTTTATTAGATACGCCTGTTGCACGAACATACAATAATGTTACATATACGATTATGTCTAATACAGAGCATGCAGAAGCATGTATGAAATTCATGAACCTCTGGTTTTCAGACAAAGAAATAGGGAATCTGATCAGTTACGGTATTGAAGGTGAACATTATCAGTTAAATGAGAATGGAATGGGAAGCTACCTGGATGGACAGGATGCCTCAACTTGTACCTATCATCTCGGATCGGCAATTTCTAACACAAACAGAATCCGTTGGGAGAGCGAAAATCCTGATTATGCGGAAAAACTTGTTGAAAGCAATTCATCAGCTCAAAAATCAGCTGCTCTTGGATTTAGTTTTGATCCAACGAACGTAACAAACGAAATCACACAGCTTGATAATGTCTGCAGCAAATATCAGATCGGTTTGGAAAGTGGTGCATTGGATCCGGAAACTTATCTTCCAGAATTTATCGCCGCGCTTAAAGACGCAGGACTTGATACTGTTATTGCAGAAAAGCAGAAACAGGTGGATGCTTTCCTGGCAGCAAATAAATAATAATTAAGATAAAGGGGCGCGCTTGTCAGTGTTAACTGAAACGCGCCTCTTTAAAAAAGTAAAGAAGGGATTGGAAGAATGAATAAAAAATCTTTTGTAAAACAGGCAAAAAAGTACTGGCCTTTTTATGTGATGGCATTGCCAGCCTGCGTTTATTTCTTTATAAATAATTATATTCCAATGGGCGGATTGATTCTTGCTTTTGAGAAGTACACAGTAAGCGGCGGAATCTTCGGGAGCAAAAAGGTTGGCTTGGAAAATTTCAGGTTTTTGTTCAAGAGTGCAGACGCATGGATCATGACAAGGAATACACTTTTATATAACCTTGTATTTATTGCTGGGGGAACGATTTTAGCTATATTTGTTGCATATCTGCTGCATGAGCTAAAAAGCCACATATCGAGAAAAGTATTTCAGACGGTTATTCTGTTCCCTGGCCTTTTATCAATTATTATTGTTTCATACCTGGCAAATGCTCTTTTAGCAGGTGATACGGGATATATTAATATGCACATTTTAGCACCGCTTGGCATAGAGCCGATTTCATTCTACAGTGAAAAGAAGTGGTGGCCATTCATTTTGATATTTGTTCATTTCTGGCAGATTACAGGAACAAATTGTATTCTCTATCTTGCGAATATGTCGGCTGTTGATCCCGGACTTTACGAGGCGGCAAATCTTGATGGGGCTGACCGGTTCAATAGTTTTAAGAACATTACATTGCCGTGTCTGGTGCCAACAATTATTACACTGACAACTTTATCTGTTGGTAAAATTTTTAATTCGGATTTCGGGTTGTTCTATCAGGTGCCGATGAACAGTGGTGCAATCGTCGATGTGACACAGACGATAGATACATATGTTTACAGAGGCTTGATGAATACTGCCAATATGGGGATGTCTGCTGCGGCAGGTTTTTATCAGTCTGTTGTAGGATTTTGTCTTGTCATGATTGCAAATGCTATCATAAGAAAAATCAGTAGAGAAAACGCAATGTTCTAGGAGGAGAAAAGAATGGTAAAAAAAGATACGGGATTTCAGATAATTGCACAATTGATCATGATGATCTTATGTATTTTAGTTATTTTTCCTTTGGCATTACTGATCATGTCTTCAATATCACCTGAGGCGGATATTGTTAAGTCTGGATATTCATTAATACCGAGGAGCTTAGATTTTTCAGCTTATAAATATATATTTGGAGAAGGAAGTATTTTCCATTCCTATTTTATAACGATAGCTGTTACATTAACTGGTACGGTAGTAGGTGTGATTATGACAACGATGATTTCATATACACTTACAGTTCCGGGTCTTCCAGGAAAGGGTTTCATAAGCTTCTATGTGCTTTTCACAATGCTGTTTTCCGGTGGGCTTGTTCCCAGCTATATGATGTGGAGCAATATTTTCCATATTAAGAATACGGTTTTTGCACTGCTGATCCCATCTCTGTTATGTAATTCGTTTCATATTTTAATCACAAGGTCCTATTTTCAAAATAACATCCCGAAAGAAATTCTGGAAAGTGCCAGAATGGATGGAATGACTGAGTTTGGAATATTTTTCAAGATTGTATTGCCATTAAGCGTTCCTATTATTGCTACAATCGGTTTCATGAAAGCCTTAATGTATTGGAATGATTGGACAAATAGCTTATACTATATTACAGATAAAAGACTTGTAGGAATACAGGCGCTGCTCAATAATATGTTGACAAATGCGCAATATCTGGCAAAGTCCATGGACGCATCAATGATTGTAACAGATGCGGCATCGATTCCGTCGCTGACTCTTAGAATGGCAATTGCGGTAGTTGGCATGCTGCCAATGATTATCCTATATCCTTTCTTTCAGAAGTATTACATGAAGGGACTGACGGTTGGAGCAGTAAAAGGTTAAGCATAACAGGGGAATATTGAGATGCATAAGGAGTGATATGACTGTGAAAAAAGAGATATCATTAAGAAATCTGCTGCGAAAATACTGGATTGGAATGTTTTTGTTTCTTGTAGTAGTGTATTTTTTACTGCAATCCTATATGCTCCTGGCGCTGACAGAGCGTACGGAAGAGAGCGTACAAAAAAGTATCTTCATTGCGGAAAATGGGATTGAAGATTCCCTGCAGATTGTCGACAGCTTTATTTATGAATCTCTTTACAGCGGGACGACCCAGTCGACGTCACAGCTCTATAACTCTTTAAAGAATGAAACAGATCCGGTTATGCTGTCAGTTGCCAGAAATGCTGTGCTCACTTCGCTTATGAGCATTGTATCCTGGTCTGACATGATTGATTTTGCCATGATTTACACGGACAGTACTGATGAAACAACATGGCTGGAAGCTGGCAGTACAAGTAATTATGCAACGAGAAGAGAAGTGAAACAGCTCATTGGTGAGAGAATTGAGCAGGGTGAATTTAATCGATTAGAACGTTATATGATTTGTAAAAGCGGACAGGGAAATATCATGATCCGCTTATTGAAAATAGAAGACAGCTACTTTGTCGTCGGTGTTTCAGAGTCTGAAATATTACGTACATTGCAAAGCGCGGAATATGATGAGAATAGTATTGCATTTGCTGCGGAAAAGGATGGAACTGTCATATTCACATCGGAAAAGGTGGATGTTGATTTTTCCCCGGAACAAGAGGGAACCTATATCGCCGTAGATGGAAAAGAATATCTGCAGACTGGATATGTTTCAGATAAGACAGGCTATTATTTTGGTATGCTTACAGCAAAAAACAGCATTATATCAGATATGTGGTTTTTCAGAATGCTTTTCTTTATTATGTTTTTGGTTCTAATGATTCTGGTACCGGCGATTTTTTATATTATTCATGCTTATGTGGAAAAACCAATCGGCAAAATTGCGAATACCATGAATCAGATTGCTGAAGGTGAGCTGGATGTAACAGTAGAAGAAGCCTATCAGATTACAGAACTTGTTCAATTGGTTCATGCATTTAATCACATGATTAAACGGATAAAACAGCTGAAAATTGAAAAATACGAGGTGAAGCTGGAGGCGCAGAAAGCCACAATGCAATATCTGCAGCTTCAGATCAAGCCGCATTTTTATGCGAATGTACTGAATATCATTTATTCTCTGGCAGAAAGGAAAGATTATAGTACGATTCAAAAAATCTCCAAATCGATTGTGAACTACTCCAGATATATGTTTCACGATGCCACTGAACTGGTCGAACTGCAGAGGGAAATCGAGCATGTCCATTATTATATGGAGATTCAGGAAATCCGTTATATGATGCAGATTACCTGCCAGGTCGTGGTTCCGGATGAAACAAAAAGTGCACTGATTCCCCCGTTTATTATTCAAAGTTTTGTGGAAAACAGTGTAAAATATACATTTTCCACCAAGAAAAGCAGTAAGATAACAATTCATGTGGAGACAGATGAAGAAAAGGAATATCTGACAATTCGTATTAGTGATAATGGGGCAGGATATAGTGAAGAATTATTGCAGCAGAGCTGGGAACAGAAAAACGAAGATGGGCATATTGGCCTTACAAATGTATATCGAAGATTAAAATTAATATATGATGATAAAGCTGATATCCAGCTGATGAATGATCATGGCGCAGTTGCAATCCTGAAAGTGCCATATATTTCAGTGGATAATATGGAATTCGATGATGATGATATTTAGATAGTAACGGTAGATAAAGAGAGGTAGTGTGTCGATATGCGGAAATTTAGTGTTTTACTGACTGACGATGAAGAACTTGCACTTATGGGGCTGGAAGAGGGTGTCAAGTGGGAAACTCTGAATGTTGATAAAGTATATAAATGCCACAGCAAAGACACGGCGATCCGGATGCTGCAGAGGTATCCGGTGGATATCATAATTACTGACATTGAGATGCCTAATGGCAATGGCATAGAACTTATTAAATGGGTAAAGGAAAATAAACCGGAGATAAAATCGGTATTTTATACTGGTCATGCCGAATTTTCTTATGCGCAGGAAGCGTTGCGCCTGGGGGTGGAGGATTATTTACTAAAGCCGATTCCATATGATGATTTAGAAGCGATCATTGAAAAGATAGAAAAGAAAATTCTCGTCCATGAAAAAACAGTAGATTTATCAGAATTGGCGGAAGATTGCACAGAGGAAAGCCCGGAAAAAATTGTGGATCAGGTAAAAAAACTGATTGCAGAAAATCTTTCGGTTGGCAGCCTGCAAAGAGATGAATTGGCAGCCATGGTACATGTCAGCTCGGGTTATCTTGGAAGAATCTTTAAGAAGCAGACAGGTATGGCGTTAACTGACTATATCATAAAAAAACGTATTGTTGTTGCAAAGCAGCTTCTCATTAAAACAAACTTATCGATAACGGATATATCAGCACGAGTGGGCATATCCTATTCCTCTTATTTCACAAAAATATTTAAAGAACAGGTTGGAATGACGCCACAAGAATATAGACAGCAACACAAATAAGAAAGGCAGAATCAATATGATCGTAAATACGAAGTATGGGAAGATAGAAGGGATTACAGAAAGCGGATGTGTGATTTTTAAAGGTGTGCCATATGCAAAGGCTCCAATTGGAGAACTGCGCTTTCAAAAACCACAGAAAGCAGAAGCCTGGGAGGGAATCTATAAGGCTGGTCATTTTCGGTGCAGGAGCATGCAGGGACCGGATCGAGGCGGCTTTTACCATAAAGAATTTTACAGTAATCCGGATTTCATCACAGAAATGAGCGAGGACAGCTTATATTTGAATATCTGGATTCCGGAACATAAAGCAGAGGGCAAACTGCCAGTGGCGGTTTACATACATGGCGGCGCATTCCTGGGAGGTGCAGGAAGCAACCTGCCGTTCGTCTGTAATGAGCTGGTAAAATCAGGTGTAATCATCATTACCATGAATTACCGGTTAGGTGCTTTTGGATTTTTATGCCACCCATTGCTAGGGGCAGAAGGAGAAAATGAGGCTGGCGGCAATTATGGACTCTGGGATCAGCTGGAGGCGATTTCCTGGGTAAAAGAAAATATTGAAGACTTTGGCGGAGACAAAGAGAACATGACGGTCTTTGGACAGTCCGCAGGAGCAATGAGCCTGCAGGCGCTGGCAGTTACAGAAAAGGCAGAAGGATTATTTAAACGGATGATTTTACAAAGCGGTGGAGGTTACCGGAATCCACTGGCCGAGTATCGTACCATTGAAAGGGCAACTGAAACGGCAGAGGATCTGTTGGAAGCACTAGGAATCCATGACAAAGAGTGGATGAAAAGTGAAACAAAGCGGAAACAGGCGCTGGATGCGCTATACAAGACTTCTTCAGAAGAAATGATGCAGGCAATAGGTAAAGTGATGGCGAAAGCTTTTGAGGAAAGAAAAGGAATGCCCTTTGTTCCTGTCATTGATGGCGAGCTGCTTAAAAAAGATGGAACTGTATTAATGGATGAAGGCAAGTATCTTCCTATCGATTATATGCTGGGTTCAAATTCCAATGATTTAACGACAGAAGGGCAGACAGAGAGTTCGCCGGAAACGAATCTGATGCATCAGGGAGATCTGGCATATGCAAAGAGGGTAAATGCAGATACGACTCATAAGGCTTATGTTTATTATTTCCAACGAGAGTTGCCAGGAGATGAAAGCGGCGCGTTTCACTCGGCAGAACTGTGGTATGTGTTTGGAAGCCTGGAGTACTGCTGGAGACCATTTGAACAGGCAGATTATAAGCTTTCCGAAAGGATGATTTCCTATTGGAGCAATTTTATGAAAACAGGAAATCCGAATGAGGAAGGAAAAACAGACTGGCAGCCATGTACAGAAGAAAATCCATATTTTGAAGTACTGGATGTGGAAGAATAGAACATGCGTGCAGCAAACTTTAAAACATCAAACAAAAATGACCAAGCGAGGTAGAAATAAATTGAGAAAAGTTATTAAATGGAACGAAAATTGGGGATTTTTGAAAGGCGAGCATCAGCAGGAGGTGGTATGGGAGGTCGTAACTCTGCCGCATACCTGGAATGCATTGGATGGACAGGACGGCGGAAATGATTATTATCAGGGGCCTGCCTGGTATAAAAAAACGCTTACATTGGAAAGCGACTGGAAGGAAGTTTACATACGTTTTGGCGCAGTCAATAAAAAGGCCGAAGTCTGGTGCAATGGAAAATCAGCAGGGCAGCATCTTGGAGGATTTTCAGCCTTTACGTTTGATCTGACACCCTTTTTACAGGATGGGGAAAATGAAATACTTGTAAAAGCAGATAACAGCAATGAGCTGCCAATCTATCCAAGGCAGGCTGATTTCACATTCTTTGGTGGAATCTATCGAGAGGTGGAATTGATTTGCTTTGACGAGAATGCACATTTCGATGTAACGAGATTTGGAACGGATGCTGTTTTTGTAACACCTTCGATGGACGGAACGGTTGTTGTTGATACCTATGTAATTGCGGACAGCAGCGTTTACGCAGAAATCTTTGATACAAATGGAAGTTCAGTTGCGAAATCGAAAGTGATGGAACTCGGAAAGAATCACAGGGCAGGAGAAACCGTGCAGCTTACTTTAAAAGTACCGGAAGTACAGCGCTGGGATGGAACAAAGGATGCTTATCTATACCAGGTGAAGGTTTTCTTATCCGCACAGAATGTCCAGGATGTTGTCGCCGCGAACTTTGGCTTTCGCGATTACACTGTCAGCGCGTCGGAAGGATTTTTCCTAAATGGTGCTGCCTATCCATTACACGGTGTCTGCCGTCACCAGGACAGAGAAAACATGGGCTGGGCAGTTACAGAGAAAGAGCACATCGAAGACATGGCTTTAATGCGTGAGATTGGAGCAAACACAATCCGCCTGGCGCATTATCAGCAGGCACCTTTCTTCTATGACTTGTGTGACCGCAACGGCATGGTGGTCTGGGCAGAAATTCCATTTATCAGCGTTTATGATGAAAGAGAAGAAGCAGATGAGAATTTAAGGCAGCAGATGCAGGAACTCGTTTTACAGAACTACAATCATCCGTCCATCTGCTTCTGGGGAATCGCCAATGAAGTGGGAATCGGCGGTGAATCTGAAAAAATGTACAAGATACTGCGAGAGTTAAATCAATTGACCAGGGAATTAGATCCATCCAGACTGACGGTTATTGCAAATGTTGGGATGACCAGGACAGACAGTCCTCTTTTCCATATTACGGATGTTACTTCCTACAACGAATATAAAGGCTGGTATGAAGGCACCATGGATGACCATGGAGCATTTTGTGACGAGCGTCATAACGAAATACCTGAGATTCCGCTTGCGATCAGCGAATATGGTGCAGAAAGCATTTTGTCATGGCATAGTGAACATCCAAAGATAAAGGATTATTCAGAGGAATATCAGGCACTGGTGCATGAAAAAGCCCAAAAGGCCTTTGAAGAGCGGCCCAATCTGTGGGCGACCTGGCTTTGGAATATGTTTGATTTTGCAGCAGACGCCAGAGATGAAGGGGGCTGTAAAGGAAGAAACAATAAGGGCTTAGTGACTTATGACCGAAGCATAAAAAAACAGGCATTTTATTTCTACAAAGCCTGCTGGAGCAAGGAACCATTTGTCTATCTTTGTGGAAAAAGATTTACAAAACATGCTGAAGATAAGATCAATATCAAGGTCTATTCCAATCAGAAGCAGGTTGATTTGTGGGTAAATGGAGAGCATATCGGACATCTTTGCGAATCGGCGATTTTTGAATTTAAAGAAGTCGCGTTGTCAGAACAGTTCAATGAGATCCTGGTCCGGACACCAGAGGGTCTGATGGACACCCTGATACTTGAGAAAGTAGATAAAGTGCCGGAGGAATATGTTTTTACAGAAGAAAAAAATGTGTCTGATGCAGTTGCACAGTGGTTCGCGAACCTGCAGTCCAAAAAGGATGATGCCACAGTGGTAAGAGAGATTGTAGTAAGAGAAGGCTATTTGTCGGTCAATGACCCTATGGAAGAGATTTATAAGTATCCGGAAGGATTTCAGGCGGTGCAGGAACTGATTGCCACGCCAATGGCAGTGGTTCAGCCTGCAATGGCAGAACGCATGTCAACTGGCGGGGTATTAAGTTTTACAAGTATCTGGCATCATATTGGTAAACTGCTTCCGGATGAAGCTTACTATTTATTGAATGAACGATTAAATAAAATTAAAAAGTAAATTCATGAATGGTTTATATTAGTTGTACTTTTATTCGGTACCTTATTCTGGTACCTGACACCATAAACTTTATTTAATGGTGTCAGGTACCATTTTTCTTGCTTCTGCTGCTTCTTCCTCACCGTGAACGAGTGCAGTCAGGTCATAAGCCAGAATCTCCTTTTTCTCGTTGATCCGGCTGTCCGCCCATTCCTCCATAGCATCAATTTCTTTAACAGGAAGGAAGGTCAGCATTCGGAGACATTTCATAACATCCGCATCACCGATGTTTCTCCAATACTGATAAAACTCGTATGGAGAGGTTCTGTCCGGGTCGAGCCATACAGCGCCGTTTGCTGTTTTGCCCATCTTATTCCCCTCGCTGTTCATCAGCAGGGTGATGGTCATCGCATAGGCGTCATCTCCGGTTTTTCTGCGAATCAGATCCGTTCCTGCCAGCATATTGCTCCACTGGTCATCACCGCCAAACTGCATATTGCAGCCATAGTGATTATGCAGATGCAGGAAATCATAAGACTGCATAATCATGTAGTTGAATTCAAAGAAGCTCAGACCACGTCCCAGCCGCTGCTTGTAGCATTCTGCACGGAGCATGTTATTGACGGAGAAGCAGGATCCAATATCACGGAGCAGATCGACATAATTCAAATCAAGCAGCCAGTCCGCGTTATTCACAATAATTGCTTCATCCTCACCGAACTCGATAAAGCGCTCCATCTGTTTTTTGAAGCAATCGCAGTTATGCTGAATCGTCCCGGTGTCCATCATCGAACGCAGATCGGTTCGCCCGGAAGGATCTCCGATGAATCCGGTGCCTCCGCCTAAAAGGACAACCGGCTTATTTCCCGCCAGCTGCAGGCGCTTCATCAGACAAAGCGCCATAAAATGCCCGACATGGAGAGAGTCTGCTGTCGGGTCAAAGCCGATATAGAATTTTGCACCTCCGTTGTTGATCAGTTCTCTGATTTCCGGCTCGTCTGTAACCTGGGCAATCAGGCCTCTTGCCTGTAACTCTTCATAGATTCTCATGTATAAAATTCCTCCTGTATGTTTAATTTATGGCAACAAAAAATCCCCTGTCCAATACTGGACAGAGGACGATGGATATTCAACCGTGGTACCACCTCTGGTTCAGATACTTCTTACAAAGTATCCCTCATTGTGCACTGGCATGCACGCAGCGCTTTATCGGGCGCACCCGTCTGACCCTACTATGCGAATGCAATTCAGGCAGCAGCTCCGGAAGGTATTCTGAACAGTCCTTTTGCAGGCTCGCACCAACCGCCTGCTCTCTGATAAAAGGGGTCTGACATACTTTTTTCCATCATTGCCTTACCATATCTATAAAAACACTCTACCAGAGAGAACCTGGTTATTCAAGACACAAAATGCCACATGTGTGTCATTTCTGGATTTTATGACAGATAGTTCAGTATATCATGGGGAAGCGTGCGCTTGATCAAACCGACCAGATCACGTTTATCCTTTTTCATTCCGGATAGAAGCCAGTCAATGATCATCTCTGTCCCTCCGCAGGAGGCAATCCGAATAGCAAAGTTCATCTCTTCTGAGCGGACATCCGCACCTTTCATTTCTAAATATTTACGATATGTTTTTTCAGTCATTTCAATATCAAATTTGCGAAGACTATTTGTATCCCTGCTGCTATAAGCATGAGATAAAATAAGCGCCTTCTCTTCACAAATGGCAAGGTACCGCAATAATGCCTCATCCCATTCGTCGCCGTATGTAATCCGTTCAAAGGTGGTTTGAAAAAATGCAAAAAAATAGGCATTCACCAAATCGTATTTATCCTGATAATGGCGATAAAAGGTCTTTCTGGAGATGTTTGCCGAACGGACGATGTCGCTGATGTAGATATCATCTAAATCTTGATCGTTCAGTAATTCTTCCAGTGCGGATATGATTTTTTGCTTTGCAGGGGTCATTTTATTCTGGTCCATAGCATACTCCCAAGGGTTATTGATATTGATGCGATATATAGATTCTGAGTTGTCTTTGAGAGTATCATACTATAAAATCATGGGGTTTCCAATCTGATCTTTTTTTATAAATTATCTATGTTTGATGTCAGCAAGCCGGGCTGTTTGTCAGGCTGCTGCTTCCTGGCGTTCATCTCCCACCAGAAATACGATCCTGTGAACATGATGCAGGTAAAAATCCAGGTGATCGGATTGGTCAGGCGGACGCACCAGTAGCCTAGCGGCGCTAGCAGGAACCTGATGGCTGACAGTCTGCAAACAAGCTCCACCACACCGCCGGCAGTTCCAAGCTTAAAAACCACAATGAAAATGATGTCCAAAGCAATATTTAAAAAGGAAGACAGAATTAGAAAATACAGGGGGGTACGACTGTCTCCGATTGCTCTTAAAATACTGGAAGATACGTTGTAGGCCATCGTCAGGATGAGTCCACAGTATAGTGCACGGATATAGGAATTAGCCAGTTCCAGTGTGTTTCCAGGTGTGTTCATCCAGATAAGGAACTGTCTGGAAAATACCACGGCCGGAATCGTGGCCACACAGAGAAGACAAAGGTCAAAAACAGGGATACAGCAACCAGGTGCTTCAGACGCTCGAAATTCCTGGCACCAAATGCATGTGAAATCATAACACCAAAGCCCTGGGTCAGCCCGCTGGTAAAGCCGATGATGAAGAAGACGATGCTTCCGGTGGATCCAACTGCCGCCAGTGATTCTTCACCAAGATATCGGCCTACAATCATGGTATCTGCCATATTGTAAAACTGTTGGAATAAATTCCCCAGTAATACAGGAATCGAAAATGCTATGATGTTTTGTAGCGGACTTCCAATTGTCATGTCTTTTGTTTTCATAATAGAGACTCCTCGTGTATTCATAATTTACTAAGGTAATCCTATGCCTCTTTTAGAAGAATTCCTACTATAATATGGGAACAATCATGAATTTACAAAATATTAGACCTTCCTACATTTATTGGAGGAGGCTCGGAGCTGACCCGGCATGTCATGAAGGCCAACAAGGAATGGAATTGGAAAGCCCGGGTAAAGCAGAAGCTGTAATCCGAGTGGATACCGGATAAGGTTACCGCTTGAGAGGAAACAATTCTCGTTTATCGAGATGAAAAAGTAAGAGAAAACCTTGATGTAATTAACGGTTGTGATACTCGCTTTTTAGGTACGCATGTAAACAGAATGACTTGAAATTAATAAAGAAATATGATATTTTTAATTTGTAACATAAAATAAGTTACAAGTTAAAAAGGTGGTTTTTATGAAAGAGTATTTAGAAAAGTGTCTAAGAAGAAAGATTGAGATAACAGAATTTGAGAAGAAAAAATCTTTGCCGCTTTTATATGCTGGTTTATATCATTTGTACTCTGTGAAGATGGATGGAATTCAGTGGCTTATGGCTGAGCCAAAGGAGAAACTTGGATTGGCATCTATGAGGAAAAATCAGAGGCAGCTAGAGAAACTGACTGGTCTGAATTGTGCGTTATATCTTAAAAATTTAAATAGTTATTCGAAGGATGTCATGTTGAATGAGGGGATTCCTTTTGTGGTAGAGGGAAAGCAGATTTATCTACCATTTACAGGTGTACTGTTGGCAGGTGAAACAGATAGAACATTGGCACCGATCAGACAAATCTCTTATCTGACACAAAAGATTCTACTTGTAGCTTTATATGAAAAATGGGAAGATATGACAGTGACAAAGGTTGCAGAACGTTTGGGAGTGACAAAGATGTCGGTCTCCAGGTGTTTTGACGAGACAGAATATCTTGAAATACCGGTACTTGCAATGAAAGGAAAGTCGCGTGTGATCTGTATGAATGGAGAACCAAAAGAACTTTGGGAGGAAATTCAGCCGATTCTTAGAAATCCGGTTATCGCAATTTATGAGATGGCAGAGGATTTGAAGATTGAAGTAAAAGCAGGAATATCCGCTCTTTGTGAGTATTCCATGTTGGAAGACAATTCGTTTCCAACTTATGCAATCACAAAGAAGGAATTACAGAAATTGCAGATCAAGAAAAAACAGCTTGTCCCAAAAGGGGAAGAAAAAGGCTGCGTTATTCAGGAAATTGGATATTACATTAATTTTCAAAACAGGAATCTGGTAGATCCGCTAACAGTTCTTCTATCGTTAACCAATGAAGAAAAAACAGATGACAGAGTAAGCCTTTCAGTGGATGAGATGCTTAAGGAGTATGTATGGTAAAGGGATTCGAGTCTTTCGGCAATATTGCTGGATGATGACTATTACCAGATATTACTGGATGGAAAAAGCGTGGAGCATGGGCTATCAGTTCTAAGATAATAATAAGACATCTTTTCTTTTAATAAATATTTGCTATAATATGCATATAACCACGCAATGCGTAAGGAGAGCGGATATGGAGATTGGGGAAAAAATCAAGGCATTAAGAGCAGAAGCCGGACTGAATCGTAAAGAATTTGCGGAACACTTTGGAATTCCTTTAAGAACCGTGGAGGACTGGGAGGCAGGAAAAAGAAAGCCACCAGAGTACATACCGCGGTTAATTGAATATCAGATTAAGAATGAACAACTCCAGAATAGAATGAAGAAGGGAGAGAATACGGATGGAGCAGAATAACACGCAAAAAATGCGTGTTGATGGAGTTGAGCAAATACTATATTATAAAGGGCTTCAATGGTTCATACTATTTTGAGGGGTGAGAAACGCATGACAATTGATGAAGTTTTGAAATTTGAAGAAAAGCAGATCTTTGATCGCAAGAGTATAAATATTGAACCGAAAGCACTGGCAATTCCCATTATAGCATTTGCAAATGCGGATGGAGGTACCATTGCAATTGGAGTATCAGATAGAACACGCCGGATTGAAGGTGTGGATTTTGAAACGCCGAAATTGAACGAATTGTTACGCGTTCCATTTGACTTCTGTGTTCCTACAGTAAAGGTGGAGATTGAAGATGTTTCTTGTGTTGACTCTGAAGGAAGGGTGAATCACATAACCTTAATGCATATAGAACCAAGCATGGAAGTACACGCAAATCAAGCAGATGAAGTGTACATGCGTGTGGGAGACAAGTCGAAAAAACTGACGTTTGAAGAGCGTACACAGCTAATGTATGATAAGGGAGAACGGTTTTTTGAGGATAAGCCAGTCCCAGATGCAGACATGGAAGACATTGATATGGAATTTGTGAAAGCGTATATAGAAAAGATTGGATATTCCAAGACACCTATGGAATATCTTAAAGAAAACAAGGGATTTGTAAAAGAGAAAAAGGGGGCTATACAAGTTAGTTCAGCTGCAATTTTATTATTTGGAAAGAATCCACAACTGCATTTTCCAAGAGCCAGAGTTCGCTTTATTCGATATGAAGGCACTGAAGAAAAATTCGGTACTGAAATGAATGTCATTAAGGATGTTATTTTTGAAGGTAATATTCTTAAAATGATTAACGATGCCATAACATATCTGGACACTCAGATTAAAGAAAAAACATATTTGGGACAAGATGGAAAGTTTGTGACAGAAGAAGAATATCCGAAATTTGTTCGGCAAGAAATTGTAGTTAATGCTGTTACACATCGCGATTATAGTATTAGAGGAACTGATATACAAATAAAACTTTTTGATGACCGTATTGTTGTTGAAAGTCCGGGAAGGCTGCCAGGACTTGTGAGAGCAGATAATATAAGGCATATACATTTTTCGAGAAATCCAAAGATTGCAGAATTTTTAAAAACTTACAGTTTTGTTAAAGAGTATGGAGAAGGTGTTGATCGTATGTGTAAGGAGTTGGAAGCGGCAGGACTTCATGCACCGGAATATTATAGTAATTCATTTATGTTGCAAGCTATCGTCCGTAATTCAAGTATTGTAAAACCGGAGATTGGCTATAAAAAACCAGAGATTGGCCATGAAAAACCGGAGATTGGGCATAAAAAACCGGAGATTGGAAGTGAAAAGCTGTCTTTTGATACAATAAAGTCGAAGATTGAAAGCTGTAAATACAATGAGCCAACAGTTAATAATATTTTGAAAATCTATAATGATATTGATAATAACCAGATATTTGGAGCATCTGATGTTAGAAAGATTCTGGGTTGTTCTCCATCAACGGCATCAGAAATAATGGCAAAGTTGAGAGAATTGGGCGTTGTGAGAGAAGTCAAGGGAAAGGGAAAAGGTAAGTGCCGATTTGCTTACGAAGATGAATAATATTATTGATATATTTCAGCACGGATCCGCGGACCTGTTTGTGGTATGTGATTATTAAGAGAATCAATTTAAATGAGCAGAATAGATATGGAACCAAATATTTCGTATTCTGAAAAATGTACAAAAACTGTAAGCGATGAATATCATACCGTGTTGCACAGTCCACCCTTGGTGTCCAGTTCCCTAAATCGGCAGTAGTTCATGCTTTTCCGCTGTTATGTTTT
>NZ_FMKA01000059.1 GCF_900096945.1 Anaerobium acetethylicum
AGCGTTGGAATATAAATTGTAGAGCCGTATACGAGACCCGTACGTACGGTTCAATGAGAGGGAAATAATACTAGCTATTATTTCTCTACTCTATTTATAAAAAAATTCCACGTTGAGTAGGTACTCCCATGAAGGAACAGTGCCGCCCGATCAAACTGAATATGGAAATAAACTGATGACTGAGAGTAGTACATATGGCAGAAGTCGTACAGAGAGCTGCAGGTGGTGGGATTGCAGCGGATGAAGCAATATGGAATGGACTCAGGAAGGTGGGAGTAAAGGCGAAAGCTGAGTAATGCCCGACGGGATTTCCGCCCGTTATCAAGGGAAGACGTATGGAAGTACGTTCAGCGAGTGGATGCAATGCATCAAACCAGGTGGTACCGCGAGTATTGTATATAAAATATACAGCCCGTCCTTTTTAGTATAAGGATGGGCTTTTTTTTATCTCATAGATAAATTTCATTCTATGGTATAAAAACGTCACATTTCAAAATAAAACTGGGAAGCAGTTAAACCGTAAACACAAAATGGGAGGATAAAAAGATGATTCAGGAAGCAATTGCAAAATTAATCAACAAAGAGGATTTGAACTATGAAATGGCAGCAGGGGTTATGAATGAGATTATGGGCGGAGAGGCGACGCAGGCACAGATCAGCGCATACCTTACAGCGCTTCACATGAAGGGTGAAACAGTGGAAGAAATCACAGCAAGCGCAGGAGTCATGAGAAACCACAGCCTTAAGGCAGAGCACGACATGGATGTGATGGACATCGTGGGCACTGGTGGAGACTGCGCACAGTCCATTAACATTTCGACACTGGCGTCCATCATTGCGTCGGCAGCCGGAGCAAAAGTGGTAAAACATGGAAACAGGGCGGCTTCGAGCAAATGCGGGACGGCCGATGTTCTGGAGGCTCTTGGCCTTAATCTTCTGGTGGAACCGGAGACAAGTGTTGAGATTTTAAAGGAGATCGGAATCTGCTTCCTTTTTGCACAGAAATATCACACAGCCATGAGATACGTCGCGCCGGTAAGAAGGGAAATCAGAATCCCGACCATTTTCAATATCCTTGGACCTCTGGCGAATCCAGCAAATGCAAATATGCAGCTGCTCGGCGTATATGATGAAAGCCTTGTGGAGCCTTTGGCGAAAGTCCTCTCCAATCTTGGGGTGAAAAGAGGAATGGTGGTATTTGGACAGGACAGGCTTGACGAGATATCCATGAGCGCTCCTACGACAGTCTGCGAAATCAATAACGGTGAATTCAGCAGATATGAGATTACGCCTGAGCAGTTCGGCTTCACAAGATGCAGGAAAGAGGATCTGGAGGGAGGAAATCCGGAAGAAAATGCAGAGATGGCGCTGGCAATATTAAAGGGCGAAAAGGGTCCGAAGAGGGATGCGGTTATCATTAATGCCGGAGCAGCCCTTCACATTGCGAAGGGGATTTCGCTGGAAGAGGGAATCAGGCTTGCTGAAGAGACTGTCGACAGCGGAAGGGCGCTGGAACAGCTTGAGAAATTTGTGGCGCTTACCAACAGGTAGTAAGAAAACTTTGCAGGGATCCTGTGTGAGCTGAATGTATGATGCTATAGATTGTGCGCAGCGCTTTCGGCCATAAAGGATGGGGAAATGAATTATGACACGGATATAGGGGGAAATGAATATGATGTTTGTGCTGCATCCTGGTGCGGATCAGGAGAAAATAAAATCGTTTATCAATGAATTTGAAGAAATGGGATTCTCGCCGCTGGTAAGCGAGGGAACTGAAAGGACCGTGATCGGCCTTGTGGGAAATACGAAGGTACTTGATGTCCATTCCGTTGTGGAAACACATGATATTGTAAGTTACGGAAAAAGGATTACGGAACCTTATAAACTGGTGAACCGTGCTTTTCATCCTGATGACACAAAAGTAAGAATAAATAATATCGTTTTTGGTGAGGGAGGTTTCCAGGTGATTTCAGGTCCATGCTCCGTTGAGAATGAGGATCAGATCATACAGGTCGCAAGGGCTGTGAAGGAAAGCGGAGCAACAATCCTAAGAGGCGGTGCCTATAAGCCGCGTTCGTCTCCGTATTCCTTCCAGGGGCTTCACCAGGATGGACTCAGGCTTCTGTCGCTGGCGAAAAAGGAGACAGGGCTTCCGATTATTACAGAAATGACGAATATGAATCAGCTGGAGTATTTTGATGATGTCGACATCATCCAGATTGGAGCAAGGAATATGCAGAATTTTGATCTCCTGAAGGAGGTCGGAAAATGCAGGAAGCCTGTTCTTCTGAAAAGAGGGCTTTATAATACAATAGAGGAGTTTCTGATGAGTGCCGAATACATCATGGCAGGCGGAAACGAACAGATCATCCTCTGCGAGAGAGGTATCAGAACGATTGAAACAATGACGAGGAATACCCTGGATATCTCAGCGGTTCCGCTGCTGAAAAAGGTGTCCCATCTTCCTGTTGTCATTGATCCGAGCCATGCTGCCGGGATACGTTCCATGGTTTCGCCGCTTTCAAAAGCATCTATCGCTGTAGGCGCGGACGGGCTCATGATCGAAACCCATAACGATCCTGCAAAAGCGCTTTGTGACGGGGCACAGTCGCTGGATCTGAAACAGTTTGATGAACTGATGAAGGAAATCAGAAGACGGGTGGAGTTCGAAGGAAAGACGCTGGGGTGATATTTTCTTTGGGGTTGTTGAAAAGTGAAAACGGGTTATAATATAAGTATAAGAAATTTTTAAATTAGCTGTAATGATAAGGGTGGAGGAGATTAGCTATGAGAAATTCGAAGATTGAAAATACCGACAAACAAGCTGTTGATCAGCCTGAGGTTTCAGTTGATGTTAAAGTAGAGATCGATGCTGCAAAAATTGTCAGATGCATCTGTGTGGCTTCTGTTTTGATAGTCTCGATAGTTATGGGAATCAGGTGCTATGAAAAAAATCTGGATTCTGTAAAATGAATAAACCGACATCGGGGCCGGGTCTGCCGTCGGTAAGGAGTGGGGGGCTTTCAAATGCAGAATATTCTTGATTATGTTGAATGGCGTGGAGACCTGAGCTTCGAGCGAGATGTATTCAACGAGGTCGACAACCTGATTCTGTCAGCATTGGCGTATTTGGATTTTGAAGGGATTGTACCATTCCTGCCAGAGGGAGATATCCCTGTTCTCTCAGAAATAGTGGATAAGGTTATGAATCTCGTCGATACAGAATCTCCGCGTTATCAGGATCCGTTTTTTCATCAGATCCCAGAGCTTTTTGCCAAGGCAGCAAAGTCGGTCCGATTTGGAGGAATAGGACTGTCCTGTTATGTGAACAGGATCGATTATGATAAGTCCGAACAGTTTTCGGCGCTTGTTTTTTCACTGGGCGGCGGGCTTTATTACATTGCGTTCAGAGGGACAGATGACAGCCTCGCCGGCTGGAAAGAGGATTTTCAGATGAGCTTTAAGGATGAGGTACAGGCTCAGAGAGATGCAGCGGCATACCTGAAAAGCATCCTTCCGTATTTTGAAGGCCGTTTCCTTATGGGCGGTCATTCGAAAGGGGGAAATCTGGCAGTTTATGCAGCAGCCTCCATGGATGATGATATCAGGGAAAGGATTGAGGCTGTCTATAATAATGACGGGCCGGGATTCCAGAACGGTTTCATCAGAAGCAGAGGCTACAGGAGTATGCTTGGCCGAATCAGTACGATCGTGCCAAAATCATCAATCGTAGGAATGCTGCTGGAGCACAAGGAAGAATATAAGGTAGTAAACAGCGATGAAAAGGGGATCATGCAGCATAACGTCTTTTCCTGGGAAGTCAGGGGAAAGAACTTCGTGTATCATGATCATTTGGAAAAATCAAGCATCAATCTGAATAGGGCTGTAAAAGGCTGGCTTAACAATCTGCCCGTTGAACAGCGGGAACAGTTTGTTGAAGAACTCTTTAATATCATATATGCAACGGGAGCCATGACGGTGAGCGATCTATATAAAGAAAGGCGGACTGCAGCGGAAGAGATGATAAGGTCCTATAAGAACATAGACGCAGAGTCCCGGAAATTCCTGAAGAAGACTCTTTTTACGTTTTTCAGGGAGAGCCAGAAGGTGCTGAAAGCTTCCATAGAGACGGATATAGATGCTTTCAAATTGAAGAGGAGGTATAAGGAGAAGACGGAAGCCGGGAATGAGCAAGGAACAGAGAAGACAGTGAAGAATAAAACCAGGGCAGAAGAAACGGCAACAGATGTGGCTGGTACAAAACAAGAGGAAGCAGGATCGGATAATATAAGCACTCAGAAGGCGCAGGATTAAAAAAAGATAAGAAGGGGGAGCATTAGGATATGAATACAGACATATTGAAAAAGCTGATTGGCGATTCTGGGAATATCGTATTTTTCGGTGGTGCTGGCGTTTCTACAGAGAGTGACATTCCGGATTTCCGGTCTTCGACAGGGCTGTACAATTCGAAGGAAAACTTCAGGTATCCGCCTGAAAAGATGCTGTCCCACAGTTTCTTTGTGAGCCATACCGGAGAGTTCTACGATTTCTACCGGAACAGGATGATCTACAGGGAGGCAAAACCTAATAACGCTCATTATGCGCTTGCAAGGCTTGAAGAAGAGGGAAAGCTGAAAGCTGTGATCACCCAGAACGTCGATGGTCTCCATCAGATGGCGGGCAGCAGGGAAGTCCTGGAGCTTCATGGATCCGTACACAGGAATTACTGCATGAAATGCCATAAATTCTACGGGCTTGATTATATCATGAATTCTACAGACATACCCAGGTGTGAATGTGGAGGGCTTATAAAACCTGATGTAGTCCTTTATGAGGAAGGTCTCGATATGGAAATGTTGAACAAAGCAATTTCTTATATCAAAAACGCTGATATGATGATTGTAGGAGGCACTTCCCTGACGGTATATCCTGCAGCAGGTCTGATACAGTATTACATGGGAAATAAACTGGTTTTAATTAACAGTTCAGAGACTCCGTATGACAGAAGCGCAGACCTTGTCATAAACGGAAAGATTGGGGAGATACTGAAGCAGATTTTAGAATAGATAGAAGATGCTTATAGCAGATATGGCGGCTAATTCAAGGATAATTAGTGTTCAATATTCAATGTGAGTATTAATAGTTGCTAAATAAAATCAATAAAACACAAAAAAACAGAAAATATAAAATAGCAAGACTGAAAGGAAGTCAGACTCCATTTTGTTTTGAAAAAAAGTGAACTGAGCACATGCGAAATCACGTGAATAATGTCGCAGGACAAAACAAAAGCATGGATAAACAGGAAAATGTCAGACAAATAGAAGAGGGTTAAATTGTTATCTAATTATCTGAAAACATCTTGAAAAAATGGTATTTACAGAGGAGCTTAAATGTAGTATATTAAGTTCACAAAAATTTTTTGTACGCATGCTAGTCCGAAAGAGCCCTATATTTTGGGGATTATGAAACGGATTATAGGAAAACTCTTTAACTGTAACTATTCCTGAAACAGGGATTCGGAACAGTTACCCTTTAACCAGCTATAAGAAAGGATATGCTTATGGAAAACCAGAATATTGTAAAAGCAGGCCAGCCACAGGGTTTATATGAATCCAGGTTCGAGCATGACAACTGCGGTATCGGAGCAGTCGTCAATATTAAAGGCCGAAAGACACATGAAACAGTCAGCAACGCACTGAAGATTGTAGAAAATTTAGAACATAGAGCAGGCAAAGATGCCGAAGGTAAGACCGGAGACGGAGTAGGAATTTTATTGCAGATTTCGCATAAATTCTTCTCAAAAGCGGTTAAACCTCTCGGCATCTTTTTGCGTTCAGAGAGAGATTATGGAATCGGCATGTTCTTTTTCCCGCAGGAAGAACTGAAGAGAAACCAGGCTAAGAAGATGTTTGAGGTCATCGTGGCAAAGGAAGGGCTTAAATTCCTGGGATGGAGGGAAGTCCCAACAGCTCCTGCAGTACTTGGGCAGAAGGCAGTCGAATGCATGCCATGTATCATGCAGGGATTTGTTGAAAGACCGGAAGGCATTGAAAAAGGGCTTGATTTTGACAGAAAGCTTTTCATCGTGCGCCGTGAATTTGAACAGAGCAATGACAACACTTATGTGGTTTCGTTATCAAGCAGAACAATCGTTTACAAAGGAATGTTCCTTGTTGGACAGCTCCGTTCATTTTTTACAGACCTTCAGAGCAAGGATTACGAGTCGGCAATTGCGCTGGTTCATTCAAGATTCAGTACCAACACGAATCCGAGCTGGGAAAGAGCGCATCCGAACAGGCTTATGGTACACAACGGTGAAATCAACACCATCAGGGGAAATGCAGACAAGATGCTTGCCCGTGAAGAAAACATGTCTTCAGACAAACTGAAGAACGAGTTCCATAGGATTATGCCGGTCGTAGATACGAAGGGATCTGACTCGGCTATGCTTGACAATACACTTGAATTCCTTGTCATGAGCGGCATGGAACTTCCGCTTGCGGTATTGATCGCAATTCCGGAGCCATGGCTGAACAACCGTAATATGAGCCAGAAGAAAAAAGACTTTTACCAGTATTACTCTACCATGATGGAACCATGGGACGGACCTGCCTCAATCCTTTTCAGCGATGGCGACATTATGGGTGCTGTCCTTGACAGGAACGGACTAAGACCTTCCCGCTACTATATTACAGATGACGACAATATGATCCTTTCTTCAGAAGTCGGCGTTCTTGATATAGATTCTTCTAAAATTAAGGTGAAGGAAAGATTGCGACCAGGCAAGATGCTTCTTGTAGATACCGTAAAAGGTGAAATGATCGATGATGACGAGCTGAAGGAAGAATATGCAAGCCGCCAGCCTTACGGCGAATGGCTTGACAGATACCTGATCAGACTTAGCGACCTGAAGATTCCAAACCATAAGGTGCATGAATATTCTAAAGTAGAGCTTGCAAGGCTGCAGAAGGCTTTCGGCTACACCTATGAAGACGTTAAGACATCGCTTCTTCCGATGGCGAAGACAGGCGGGGAAGCTATTTCAGCTATGGGCGTCGACAGCCCGATTCCGGTGCTTTCAAAGACAAAACAGCCGCTTTTCAACTACTTCAAACAGCTTTTTGCACAGGTAACCAATCCGCCGATTGATGCCATCAGGGAAGAGGTAATCACTTCGACTACGGTCTACATCGGTGAAGACGGCAACCTTCTTGAAGAAAAGCCGCTTAACTGCCGCGTGCTCAGGGTGGATAATCCGATCCTTACAAGCACGGACCTTATGAAAATCAAGAACATGAAGGCTGAAGGATTCAAGGTTGAAGTGATTCCGATTACTTACTATAAAAATACCTCCCTTGAAAAAGCCATCGAGCATCTTTTTGTTGAGACTGACAGAGCTTACAGGGATGGAGCAAATATATTAATCCTTTCTGACAGGGGACTTGATGAGAACCACGTTGCTATTCCGGCTCTTCTTGCAGTGTCGGCACTTCAGCAGCATCTGGTAAAGACTAAGAAGAGGACTTCTGTTGCTATGATCCTGGAAAGTGCTGAACCAAGGGAAGTACATCATTTTGCAACCCTTTTAGGATACGGTGCATGTGCAATCAATCCTTATCTTGCACAGGATACAATCAGAGAGCTCATCACCAGCGACCTGCTTGACAAGGACTATTATGCTGCCGTTGAGGACTACAACAATGCGGTGCTCCACGGTATCGTAAAAATTGCTTCCAAAATGGGTATCTCGACAATCCAGTCCTACCAGGGGTCACAGATTTTCGAAGCGATCGGAATCAATTCTGATGTAATCAATAAGTATTTCACGAATACGGTCAGCCGCATTGAGGGAATTTCACTCGAGGATATCGCAAGGGACGTAAACGATCTTCATTCGTCGGCTTTTGATCCACTCGGCCTCGATATAGACCTTACGCTTGACAGCGTCGGAAGCCACAAGATGAGAAGCGGAGCGGAAGAACACCTTTACAATCCGAAGACAATCTATCTTCTTCAGGAAGCGACAAGAAGAAAAGACTATGGAATGTTTAAGGAATACACCTCTCTTATCAACGATGAAAACACGATCGGAAATCTGAGAGGACTGATGGAGTTCAATTATCCGGAAGAAGGAATTCCTGTTGATGAAGTGGAAAGTGTTGCTTCAATCGTAAAAAGATTTAAAACGGGAGCCATGTCCTATGGTTCCATTTCACAGGAAGCACATGAAACGCTTGCAATCGCTATGAACAGGCTGAACGGCAAGTCAAACAGCGGCGAGGGCGGAGAAAGCATCGAAAGGCTTACTGTCGGACCAGACGGAATCAACAGATGCTCTGCAATCAAGCAGGTTGCATCGGGACGTTTCGGCGTTACTTCCCAATACCTTGTAAGCGCGAAAGAAATCCAGATCAAGATGGCGCAGGGTGCAAAACCGGGCGAAGGCGGACATCTTCCAGGTAAAAAAGTTTACCCATGGGTTGCAAAAACCAGACATTCGACACCTGGTGTAGGCCTTATTTCACCACCACCGCATCATGACATCTACTCCATCGAAGATCTTGCGCAGCTGATCTATGACCTTAAAAATGCCAACAAGCAGGCAAGAATTTCAGTTAAGCTGGTTTCTGAAGCAGGCGTCGGCACAGTAGCAGCCGGTGTTGCAAAGGCAGGAGCACAGGTAATCCTGGTTTCAGGCTATGACGGAGGAACCGGTGCAGCACCAAGAAACTCAATCTACAATGCAGGGCTTCCATGGGAACTTGGACTTGCTGAAACCCACCAGACGCTCATTATGAACGGTCTGAGGAATAAAGTGGTAATCGAAACTGATGGAAAGCTTATGAGCGGCCGTGATGTTGCAATCGCAGCGCTTTTGGGTGCAGAAGAGTTCGGCTTTGCGACTGCTCCGCTAGTAACGATGGGATGCGTCATGATGAGAGTATGTAACCTGGATACATGTCCGGTAGGTGTTGCTACCCAGAACCCTGAACTTCGTAAGAGATTCAAGGGAAAACCGGAATATGTAATCAACTTCATGGAATTTATCGCACAGGAATTAAGGGAATATATGGCAAGATTAGGCATCCGCACAGTGGATGAGCTTGTTGGAAGAACTGATCTCCTTAGTGCGAAAGAAATTACTGAAGGAAAAGCTGCAAAAGTAGATCTTTCCAGAATCCTCAACAACCCATTTGCCGTTGATGGAGAAAAGGTGACTTTCGATCCGGCACAGGTCTATGATTTTGAGCTTGAAAAGACGGTGGACGAAAAGATCCTGCTGAAAAAGCTGAAACAGGCTCTGCTGAATAAGCAGAAGAGAAGCATAGACATAGACGTTACCAATACAGACCGTTCACTGGGTACGATTTTCGGCTCGGAAATAACAAGACTGTATGGCAACGGGCTTGAAGACGACACTTATATCGTAAAATGCAAGGGAAGCGGCGGCCAGAGTTTTGGCGCATTCATTCCGAGCGGGCTTACCCTGGAACTTGTAGGCGACAGCAACGACTACTTTGGAAAAGGCCTCTCTGGCGGAAAACTGATTGTTTATCCTCCAAAGGGCGTCACATTCAAGCAGGATGAAAACATCATCATCGGTAACGTTGCGCTTTATGGTGCGACCAGCGGTAAAGTGTTTATCAACGGTGTCGCAGGTGAAAGATTCTGTGTACGTAATTCAGGAGCGACTGCTGTTGTTGAAGGCGTCGGAGATCATGGATGCGAATATATGACAGGCGGAAGGGTAGTAGTACTCGGTACGACTGGAAAGA
This sequence comes from Anaerobium acetethylicum, assembly GCF_900096945.1. Classification (GTDB taxonomy): domain Bacteria; phylum Bacillota; class Clostridia; order Lachnospirales; family Lachnospiraceae; genus Anaerobium; species Anaerobium acetethylicum. Next base: position 9,777 of record NZ_FMKA01000059.1, read on the forward strand.
ATTTTGCGGCCGGAATGAGCGGCGGTATCGCATATGTTCTGGATGAAGAAAGGGATCTTTATGTGAAACTGAATAAGGAAATGGTTTCTCTTGAAGAGGTTACTTCAAAATATGATGTTCTTGAGCTTAAGAATATGATTACAGAACATGTTGCAAATACGAACTCCGTAAAAGGAAAAGAGATTCTTGATAATTTTGGTGAATATCTGCCGAAATTCAAGAAGATCATACCATTTGATTATAACAGGATGCTTATGACCATAGTCCAGATGGAAGAAAAAGGTTTAAGCAGCGAACAGGCGCAGATTGAAGCTTTTTATGCAAATGCGAGAGGATAGGAGGAGAATATCATGGGAAAACCTACAGGATTTATGGATTACGAAAGGGAAACAAGTGAAGCGGTAAAACCTAAAGAAAGAATAGGAAATTTCAATGAATTCCATATTCCGCTCTCCAGGGAAAAGCAGATGCGCCAGGGCGCGAGATGCATGGACTGCGGAGTCCCCTTCTGTCAGTCAGGAATCGTGTTGGAGGGAGCAGTTACAGGCTGCCCGCTCCACAACCTGATTCCGGAGTGGAACGACCTTGTATTTACAGGAAAATGGAAAGAGGCATTGAAGCGTCTTAAAAAGACCAACAACTTCCCGGAATTCACAGCAAGGGTATGTCCTGCGCCTTGTGAAGCGGCATGCACATGCGGTCTCAACGGATCACCGGTTACCATAAAAGAGAATGAATACGGGATCATCGAGCATGCCTACAGGAAAGGCTATGCGGCAGCAAAGGTCCCAAAAATCAGGACTGGAAAAAAAGTTGCAATCATAGGCTCGGGTCCATCAGGTCTTGCGGCAGCAGATCAGCTCAACCAGCGCGGCCATAAGGTGACAGTATTTGAAAGGGATGACAGGATCGGCGGTCTGCTGATGTACGGAATCCCAAATATGAAGCTTGAAAAACATGTCATCGACAGAAAAATCGATATCATGAAGCAAGAAGGCGTGGAATTCATAACCGGCGTCAATGTCGGCGTGAACTACAAGGCTTCTAAAATCCTCAGGGAGTTCGACAGGGTCATTTTAACCTGCGGAGCTTCAAATCCGAGAGACATCAACGTTCCTGGAAGGGAGGCAAAAGGAATCCATTTTGCAGTTGATTTCCTGAAGGCAACAACAAAAAGCCTTCTTGACTCGGGACTTGAGGACGGCAACTACCTTTCAGCAAAGGATAAAAAGGTCCTGGTAATCGGTGGCGGAGACACTGGAAACGACTGTGTAGGAACTTCTATCCGCCATGGGGCGGCTTCCGTCGTGCAGTTTGAAATGATGCCGAAGCTTCCGGATACAAGATCGGACAACAATCCATGGCCACAGTGGCCAAAGGTATGTAAGACTGATTACGGCCAGGAAGAAGCCATCTACCAGTACGGACATGACCCGAGGGTATTCAGAACAACGGTGAAGGAATTCATTGCAGACGAGGCAGGAAACATATGCAAAGTAAAGGCCGTAAAGCTCAACATGAAAAAGGATGAGGAAACAGGCAGATTAACTATGGTGGAAGTAGAAGGAAGCGAATTTGTAATTGATGCAGATCTTGTATTAATAGCAGCAGGCTTCCTTGGAAGCCAGAATTATGTGACTGATGCATTCGGCGTTGAGACAGACGTGCGAACAAATGTAGCAACTGAATCCGGTAAATTTGAGACAAATGTTCCAAATGTATTTGCAGCCGGGGATATGCGCCGGGGACAGTCTCTCGTTGTCTGGGCGATCAGGGAAGGCCGTGAAGTGGCAAGAGAAGTGGATCTCAGCCTTATGGGATACACGAACCTTTCAGTGCAGTAACAGGGTCAAAACAGCTCCTTTTCATATGAAGGAATCAGAAAAACGGCAGGCCATGGCGACCTGCCGTTTTTTTGTTGTGTGCCAGGCATGGCACTAATCTAGCTGGTGAAAGTCCAGCCACGGGTATTTACCGCCAAGTGTAGTGAACCACAAGTTGGTATCAGTAATG
>NZ_FMKA01000027.1 GCF_900096945.1 Anaerobium acetethylicum
TCATTTTTCATTTGATGCCTCCTAGAATTATTCTTTTAGGGAGCATATCATGATCTGGAGTTCTTTGGAATGACGCTGTTTTTTGAATCACTTACTGATATAGTCAATCATCTTCCATACAAAATGAGACGGGTCATAATTGATTCCAAGGTTTTCACTTGAAAGGATTTTAAATATTTTTTTCCAGTTTGTGGGTGTTTCCATTAGGTTTTGTCCACCGGGCCACTGGTCAGCGCCAAAAAGCATTGGGCAGTTTTCAATCGCAACTTTCACTCCATTCGCTTCAGCAACCTTAATAATTGGAGGCCAGATTTCGCTTACAAGTTCTAAGTTTTCTTCTACTGTCTTACTCTGATCTCTTCCTATAAACGTAGTAACCATACCAATACCCAATTTTGCACTTGCTTTAATTAGGTTCTTTAAATGGTTTATTGCTGTCTCTCTCTTTTCTAAGTTAGCATCCATCGTATTTGGATAGTATGCAAGAGATGAAATCTGTACATTTTTCTCCTTGCTGTAACCTAAAATATGTTTTGCATAAGCTTCATCTTCTAAAACACGTTCTGCATCAATATGGCTTACACCTGCATATCTTTATTTTTGATTCAGCACGACCATTTAATACAGCATCTACATTTCTGTAAAAATCTATCCACGCACTCTCGATCTTTGGAAGATCTTCCGTTATAATGCCTCCTGGAGGTACGGGCGCAAACTGTCTGGTCGGCCCTGCCTCCGTCTCTGTAATCTTAGGTGGCAATTTTTCAAGCAGCTTTCCTGTTCTGTAGATACTTCCATCACATGCAAAGTTTTTTACTATCATGGTTCCTTTATCTCCAGCCACAAGCCATCTTGGCTGATATTCCAAAATATAAGTTGAAAGTTCCAAATGAACCGTTATTCCGCTCTCCATTTTCATGAGAATTTTAAAGTAATCATCGACTTCTTCGTGAAGTTTCTTTAGTTCAGCTCAAAGCTAAGCATTTCCATACTGCCGGTTCCATGGTATCTAAAGAATAATGGACATTTTTGGAGGTTTACATTCTTCTTGCCCTTAAAAATCATCACTGGATTAAATTCAATTACTGTTTTGGTCCAGTCTGCCCCTTCCTTTAATTTTTCCTCGGCAATCACTTTTCCATCTAACTGATCTAAAATCTGTATTTTCCCCTTTGCATTTCTGGTCTCTACAGATACACTTGTTGTATTAGTAAAATCAAAAAACTTATACCCAATTTGGCAACCCTTGGTTATATCTTTGATATAGGAAACGGGAGCATTACATTCTGTTTCACCTGTAATCTCGTTGTTGCCAGGCTCTTCAGGCACATAATCTTCCCCGTCCTGCGTCACCTTTGGACCACCAGTTGGGTTTCTCAATCCAAATACCTTCTTGCTAATCAAATTGCAGCAGATGTATGCCGGATAGCTTCCTTGTCCCTTCAGTGGTCCATTATTAAGACCGCAGCTGGTAGCCTCCACCATATCGATTGTCCCGTCCGCTTTAATCTGAATTGGCTCTGCAACACCCTGACGATTCCACTGAGAACCATTTGTCATTCTATGATCAAAAATGTACCACTGATTATTAACACATACTAAACCACCATGATTATTTCCAATAGGATAAGCGCAACCCATAAGTTTACGACCTTCAAAACCTATATCGCTTGTACAGTGAATTCTTCCCTTGTAAACAAATTCACGATCTGGATATTTACTCATAGAATAGTTTAATCCGGTCATATCTGTTGCAGGATATACAAGATAGTACCAGTCCCCAATGTGACGAATAGATGCACCTTCGAAGAAATTAGGTTCTTTTCTTGTCCAATTTGCAGGTAATAAGACTTTAGGCTCACTGATAACTGTAAGCATGTCCTGATCAAGTTCTAGTACAAAGCAGCCCTTTATCTTATGACCATACTGACCGTTCGAGTCCTGTCCACTTCCGGTATATAACCAAATCCTTTTATCATCGTCTACTAAAACGCCTGGATCAAATGTAAACCACTCATCAGGCTTCGAGCCATAAGTGTGTCCATCTTCCATATGAACATCTCCAAGATATTCATATTTTCCAGCAGGCGTATCGCAAACAGCCACTGAAATAATACTACTATTAGCAACAAAATAATAAAGATAATATCTTCCATCATTTCCTTGAACAACATCTGGAGCATAGTATGGTTCATTCTTGATGTTCCAAGGTGTCTGGTCTTTTCGTAAAATAACCCCTTCATATCTCCATGCAGAAAGATCATCTACAGGTGTAGACCAAGCCACATAATCGTTTTCGCAGTAGCCATCACCGTCAAATCTGTCATGACTTCCAAAAATGTATAGTCTGTCACCGAATACCTTAGGCTCACCATCTGGAATATACTCCCAAGATGGTAGATAAGGATTAAATACTTGTTTACTCATTGCAATGTTTTCCTCCAATCTATAGTTTTTCTGACATTCTAATAAATGAAATAGATTCCATGATCTGCTCTAAGACATTAGCCGCGCAAGCTCTAAGGTCATTTATATCAAGGAATTGTCCTCTGTCCTTACCAAAGTATGTTACTATCTTTGATCCGTCTTCCAATACATCTACCTTCGCTTCGCCAACTTGAACTTTCTCCATTATCTTTGAATTCAGTTCAGTTGCAGCTTCAACTTTTACAGATATCGAATTCTCTCCATCAGCATATGGTTGGAAAGAATTCCAATATTCTACAGTTTCTGTTATGAATCCACCGTATACAGAGAACTCCTTACTTGCAACATATCCATCCTCAGCAAATTCTGCTTTTTTTCCAGTGAGAGCTGCAATAAGTGCATCCGTTCTATAACCACCCATAACAAGGTCATTTCCTGCATGGTAGTCTTCCGTCTTCTCACTTTTAGTTCCCCAATCTGTCATAACTAAGCCCTTAAACCCCCACTCGCCACGAAGAATCTCTGTGAGCAATTCATAGTGTGATGAAGTGTGTATTCCATTTATCTTATTGTAGCTAGACATGATTGTATGTGGATCAGCTTCACGAACGCAGATTTCAAAACCCTTTAAATAGATTTCTCTTAAAGCTCGTTCCGACACTGTACTGTTGGTCATAAAGCGTTCTGCCTCCTGATTGTTGCAAGCAAAGTGCTTAATTGAAACAGAAGCGCCAGGGATAGACTGTACACCTTTTGTAATTGCAGCAGCCATTTTACCACTCACAATTGGATCCTCTGAAAAATACTCAAAGTTTCTTCCGCAAAGTGGGTCACGATGAATATTCATACCAGGCCCTAAAATAACTCCCTGGTTATAGTAATCCATCTCTCTACCAATTCCAGTTCCCATCAAAATTCCCATTTCAGGATTCCAAGTCTGTGCCATAACTATATCTGTTGGGAAGCATGTTGCACCCAGTGCTGAAAGATGTAGTCCTGCAGGACCATCTGTCATTTTCCAGTTTGGAATTGCAAGTGAAGATGCAAATAAATCTGTTGTTGATCCGGATGAAACTGGTCCATCTACAGGATTTATTTCTCTATCCAACCGACTTTTAGTTTCATAAGGAGTCTCATTTGCAGACCCTGTAACTAAACGTACTAAAACTTCTGGCTCCAATGATGCAACGAATTCATCAAGTAAAACCTTATTCGCTTTTACATCTAACAATGTTGCATTATTTGCCGGCACAACTTTTTCAAAACGCTTTTTGTTTATCTGAGCTGACTCTGTTGTCTTACAAGCTGCATCAATAGTTTTACACTCAGAAGCTTTCAGTATAATGTCTGCCTCTGATTTAGACTGACATTCATTAAGCAGAGCTATTAATGTAGATTCCTTAGACAACTTGTTTAACAGCTCTGCCCTTGATGGTGCCTTCATGAGCTTCATCTCATGATCTGCTACAACCTCATTTCTGACCTGTCTTAAAATTGCTTTACCTTCTACATGTAATACGTTTGAAATCTTGCTCTGGCGACTACTTGCTCCAATTCTGATATAATAATCGCCCTCTTCCATAACAAACGCTGCCATTTTCTCATCATATGAAGCTAATAATTCCGTTTCAAAACTTAATGTAAGTGTTTCTTTTTCTCCAGGTTCTAATAACTTTGTCTTTCCAAATGCTTTTAATTCCTGAAATGCTTTTGACAATTCACCTTCTGGCGAAGTTACATATAATTGAACAACTTCACGACCGGCAGTTTTTCCTGTGTTTGTAACCTCTACATTCACTGATATCCTATTCCAATCTGCGGCAAAAGACTTTGCATCCATATCGAAAGTAGTATAACTTAATCCATATCCAAACGGGAAAATTGGTTCTATTCCAAAGCTGTCAAAATATCTGTAACCAACATAGATATCTTCAACATAATCTTCCTGAAGAGAATTTCCATCATTTCTTCCAAATGTGGAGCTTGCAGGATTGTCCTCATAGTGCCATGCCCATGTGTCAGTCAGCTTTCCACAAGGATTACATTTCCCGGTAAGTATATCTGCCAAAGCATTTCCGCACTCATTTCCAGCAAGCCCCATTAATACTGCGCCTTTAATTCCCGGAATTTCATATAAAAAAGCTGCTTCGATAACACAGGTGTTTAATACTACTACAGTGTTCTTAAATCTCTGTGCTATCTTTCTAATATTGGTTTCTTCCGCATCAGATAAGTAATAATCTCCTTTTTCAGCCTTGCGATCATCATCCTCACCTGCATTTCTTCTAACAACATAGATAGCAGTATCGGCATCTTTAGCAGTCTTAATATCCTCATCTGTTACAGGAATATCATCTATTAAAATCTTTTTTCCGCTCCAAAACCTGTCAATAGGCGTAAGTGTTGTATCCTCATCGTTTGCTTTGATGCTGGCCTCTGTGAAACGGCCTATCCATTCCTCTGAGGTAATAGAAAACCCTGCATTTTTCAGCCCTTCCTCAACTGTTACTACATGAGGAGCGGATATGTAACCGCTTCCTGTTCCACAAGAAATAGTATCAATTGCCCCTGCACCAAACAATGCTATGCTATTGCTCTTCAGAGGTAACACATGATCCTCGTTTTTAAGAAGTACAATTCCTTCTGTTGCAATTTTTCTGGTTGTCTTCAAATGTTCTGGGTATGGCAAAACCAAAGGTTTATTCATCATTTCTTGCATTTGCTGCATCATATCCATAGTAAAATCTCCTCCTATAGTAAAAATAATATTCTATTCACTAATAAACTAAATTAATTTTCTGTGGCTCTCTTTTCTTTCAAAAGGGCGTCAAGTGGCTTATATGCAACTGCACATATTACTGATAAAGCCATTAATGCAGCTGGAATAAAACTGCTTAAAATTCTGATAACCATGACAGCGCTATCAGGCTGAACAGAAAGTGATCCGTCATAACCGCCTACGGTAAGTAAAATACCAAGAAGGAATGCACCTAAAGCCTGTCCAAGTTTTACTGTAAAGTTTGTTGCTGCGCTAAGAGTTGCCTCCATTCTTTGACTTCCCAACATCTCATTATAATCTGCAATATCCATTATGATTGGTGCTCTCATATATGAAACCGGAAGAGCGGCAAGTCCACTGAACAAAAATGCAATCGCAAGAAAAATCATGTTGCTTCCTGCAAAGAAAACGATAATATATCCAACAAAGCTTATCGCTGAGAAAATACCAATTAGCTCCATTGCAGAATGCTTTTTCATTAAAGTTGGAAATACGACTATAACAAGTGTCGTAACAACTCCAATTAACTGAAGAGATGAGAGTTTTGCAATATCACCAACTACAACATTGAAATAATATGTCGTTGCACCCATTCCCTGAATAGCCTGTGGAATCATTGAAACGATGGCTAAAAGCCAAATATATTTATTGTTCTTAAGTGCTACTAAAATGTCGTGTATTGTAACTTTAGCCTGTACATCATTCTTTTCTGGTGTGTAGATTTCAGGTACAAATAAGAAACGTAACAGACCAATTAATAAAAGAGGAATAGCATACATAGCAACAAGCTTCCTCCAGCCTTCAGCTGTTGCGCCCATGCTTCCAATTAGCATTGGTAATGTAATACCTACAACCATACAACCAAGAGTAATAAAAACTCCACCATATGCAGAAACCTTTGTTACAGCAATAGGACTTCCGAATGCTCTAATAATATATGGTGTTTCAGCGGCGTTCATCATTGTTCCAAAAATAGACCAGATTAAGGTATACATTATGAGCAACCAAATAGATTTTGCAACGATACTCCAGTTTGCGTTTGCAGCGAAAAGTGCATATGTACAAACCCAAGTTCCAATTAAACACAGCTCATATGGACGGCCTTTTCCAAGCTTTGTATGTGTATTATCAACAACCCAGCCTGCTAATAAATCTGTGATACCGTCAACAATCTTACTTGCCATTAAAAGTGTTCCAACCAATGCTGCAGGCATGTTAAGTTTGTCTGTACAGAACATTGAAAGGAATCCCATGATAATGGTAACTGTTCCAAACGATAGCGGTCTTGTGTTCCAAAGTAATACTTTTCCTGCTGATACTTTATCAGGATTATTATTTCTTTTTTCTTTCATTTTTCTTCACTCTCCTATTTTTATTTATTTGTTATTTCAATAGTTTTTTCTACGTTAGTATTTTCATTTTCGATGTGAATAACTAATTGACTACCATTTCCTACGCGAATTATTGCCTGCGATCTACCGTAATAGGTAGTAAATGCACCATCCAGGTAGTTTTCTTCCGTTCGAGGGTTTGCACTTCCATATGCAAGAAGCTCTCCCCCCTCAACAGAAACACACATTTTTCTATCCGCATTACACTCAACGATTCCGTTTTCACCACATATATCGATATTCACATACAATAGAGAACCAGCAATTGCTTCTGACTCAGGCAATATGCAGACATTTAATTCGCCCTTTGCAGACGAAAGTTTATTTCTAGATATTTCCACTCCGCTATCGTTGTAAACTACAGCCTCAATGTCTCCTGATTCATAAAGGGTTTCAAAACTCGCCTTCATAGATTCCAATGCTTTGCGTTCCTTAACAGAACCGTTGACAATCAGCTCTACTGTAGTTCCGTCTGCATATACTTCAACTAAAGCAGTCTTACCATCACAGCCTCTCCATGACCATGCTGGGAAAGCGTTAGTGCCTCTCCATATAGAACGCATAGTCTTTTCATCAGTTGTATTAACAGGTCTTACAGCAATCAGCGGCTTGTCTGATAATCCCCAAACAGTTTTGGCATAAAGAGCCTGTCCATCAGGATCTCCTAACAAATTTATAACTCCAGCACCTCCTAATAACCAAGGATACGGATTATTAAATCCCTTTGCATCTGGAGCATCGGACCATGCACCAATACCTGCTTCCCCCAGATAGTCCCAGGCAGTCCACATGAAGTCACCGACAATATATGGATATTTCTTTATCATTTCCCAATTCACGAATATATCTGATGGAAATGTTTCACTGCCAAATATAATTCGTTCTGGGTGTTTTTCTCCCTCTATAGGATAACGACCAGAAGCGTAATTGTAGCCGGCTATATCCAATAAATCTATGCCGGGAGTAATGACACTGTCTGCCTCATCACTGTCAGCCGCATGATTCATACCAATGCCAATCTGTTGTGCCATCTGATTAAACATGGCGCTGTCCATCTGAGGCATTTGATTTTCGTCAGCAGAAGGACTAGCATTCATCCCGCCATCTCCGTCATATAGCTGTTCGCCCTTTGCAGCATTTGCAATGATTGTCAAATTAAATCCTGCAGTGACTACTCGATATGGGTCTAATTCATGCAAGTATTCAACCATATCCTTTTCTAATTTAATACCTTCGTCGGAAGCAGGTTCACTTACCTCATTTCCAATAGAGTAGAAAATTACACATGGATGATTGAAATCCTTCTCCACCATTTCATGTAAATCCGTCTTATAGTTTTCCATGAAATAGCTCGCATAATCATATTTGCTTTTATGGCGATACCACATGTCCCATGTCTCATCGATTACATACATACCAATGGCATCACACGCCTCAAGAATTGCCTGCGAACATGGATTATGAGAATATCTAACAGCATTAAATCCCTGTTTTTTCATGATTCGTATTTTGCGCCATTCTGCGTCTTCATATCCGCAAGCACCAAGAAGACCATTATCATGGTGAATACAACCACCACGAAGTAATGTCTTAACTCCATTTACATAGAGACCCTGAGGCGACCACTCGAGCATTCGAATACCAAATACTTCATCTGCAAAATCTACCGTTCCATTTTTCTCTAATTTGACATGACATCTGTAAAGATTTGGAGAATCATCACTCCATAGTTTTGCGTTAGGAATGTCCAAAAGGACTTTTGTTCCTCTGGCCTTTGCCACTTCCTTTTCTCCATCATAAATTGTAATTTCAGGGCAACCCTGTTCTGTTGAAGTCATAACCTCAATCTGCGCCGGATTGTAGGAAACTGTTTTGATCTTCACCCCACGAAACTCCATTCCGACCTTTTCCATTACATTAAGCCATACTGGACGATAGATACCAGCTCCACTGTACCATCTGCTGTTTGGCTGATTGTTATTATCTACCTCGACACGGATTATATTTGACTTTCCATATCTTAAAAATGAATCTGCAACGATTTCTTTACACATATATCCGTTGTAAACTCGTCCTGCCTCTTGATCATTTAAATAGATAACCGCGGTCTGCAGTATTCCCTCAAATTGAAATACTATGTGTTTTCTCTCCCATTCAAGCGGCGCTTCAAACTCTTTTTCATAAATGTAAGAACCACCAGAAAAATATGCCCCAGCTGCACCACTTGGATTGTCCGGCACACGACTTTCTCTTAACATCGCGTCGTGTGGAAGTTGAACACCTAGTCTTTCATTGGAACCAACCTTATAGAAGATCCAATCCTTATTAAATTCTAACCTCAATTCATCTTCCTCCTTTTATATGATAATATCATCTTACTGTACCACTTTTGATATTCCAATGGCAAAAATAAGCAAAGTATGGTAAAATACTATCAAAAGTGGACCTGTTATTTTAGGAGGTTTATATGTCAATAGAAAAAAACGATTTAACCACTATCCAATTCAAAATAGATAAGCCAAATACTCGTATAATGAGCAGAAAAACTGACACTAAGGTAACCAGTACTCCTGATATTGTATTTGAAACAATTCACTCAGATGACAACGAAAACAATTTTGTCTTTACATTTATCAATGCAGATACTTTCATCACAACTACATATTCTGCAGATAGCGAGAATAGCCCCAAAAATTACCAGCAGCTTCACTATCACGATTTTTTTGAGTTAATATATATCATTTCAGGAAGTATGTATCAGCAGATTGAAACTGAACGTCATCTATATACTTCGGGAAGTCTATGTTTATTAAACTGTTTTATCAGTCACCAAGAAGAATATTCTACAGATTTTAGAGCTCTCTTTCTTCGGCTTCCAATATCTTTAATGAAATCACTGCTTGATGATATTAATACTCTTTTTTTTGACATGGAGCGTGCATACGGAAACCAATTATTTGAACAATTTTTTACAGATAGTTTTGGATACACTGAAACAACTTATGTCCTTCGCAAGGAGTATATAGATTTTATTCCTAATGAAAATGCTCCAGAAATCAAACAACATATGTATGGCTTTTTTGATTCTTTGACACTTCAACTGGCAAATCCAGTCATAGGCTCAACCTATATCATCAAAGGACTTATTATACAAATACTTTGTGAACTGTCTGATTCCTCAAAATATCAGATCATTCCACTAAATATTGGTACTGATTCAGAAATCGTCCTTTTTAATGCCATCCGCGAACAAATTCAAAAAAGCTGTGGACATATTTCCAGAAAAGAATTAGAGGATAATTTATCCTATAGTGGCTCATACTTAAATCGCATTATAAGAAAATACTCAGGATATAGTTTAAAGCAATTCGCTTTATCCGTATCTTTAAATAAGGCTGTTGATCTTCTTCAAAATACCAACATGTCTATAAATGAAATCTGTGATTATCTACAGTTTTCAAATCAGACATATTTCTATAGTTCTTTTCAAAAAAAATATGGCTTGACACCAAAAAAATACCGAGAGAATTATCGTAATTCCCTCGGTAAATCGTAGCAACCATTCGCCGCTATAATTGATTATTTTATATAAAAACGTAAACTGTCTGCCCACGTCATCCACATCAGGTAGATTCCTGTTACCTCAACAAACAAAAACAATCCCGAAAATCCTATATATCATGGACTTCGGGACTGCTATATTTTTCATTTTCAATTATTCTTCATTTCTAATCTTACGAAATATCTCGTACTGTCTTTTTGTTTTACTATCCACATCACATAGAATTCCTTTCGCCTCAAGAATACGTTCAATTGCCTGTGTCTGTAATTCGCATAGCAAAAGACCATCTTTATCCATTTCCATGGTGTCCTGTCAATACTCCTCAATCAATATTCAAATATTGTTTTACATATTCTTTATTTTGAGTGTAATCTATGTAGGTAACAAACCCCAGACAGAATATCAACAGTATTGAGTAGTCTTCCTGATTTTACAAGTCAAAAAATTCAAGACTGTAATTACATTAAGCGGCAGCCTGCTGAATATGCTCTATCTGGCTAAATTTTATTGCACGAGAGTATCAAAAAAACCAACAAAAAACGAAGACAACTCTTACTATGAATTGTCTTCGTTTTTGTTAGGCTCAAAATGTTTCTGATGTCAATTCCAGACCATTCACCACCTACTGATTACAGTTGCATACTCTATCGAATTTATCTCAGCGGCAGATGTTTCCTCTATCTTAAAATTTTATGCAATATTAAGATTAAGTGTATTAATTATGTCTTTTTTCTAACTCTGCTTTAATTTCCGGCATTTTATCTCCCACGTCATACCGGAAAGAAATCAATAAAGCAATCAATACAATCAGCATTGGAACAATGTTAAAAAGAACTTTGATTCCTGTTTCTGCTGAATCAGAAAGCACCTGTGCTGTTCCAACATAACCAGTTAATGTCATAAAAATACCCATACCTGATGAGGCAACAGCAGAAGCAACCTTTGCCATAAACGATGTAATGGATCCCATCATTCCTTCAATACGGACGCCCGTTTTCCACTCGCCATAATCCATACATTCAAACAAATAAATGTTTAACATAAATGCAATTGGCACAGAACCTGCGATAAACAGAATATATCCGACAATCAGCGTCGCAAGATTTGTTCCACCAATCATACGGATAGCTGGCCCAATCAGCATAAGAAACAGTCCAAGTCGAAGTGTTTTTCCGGTCCCCAGTTTACCCATAATCTTTGGTGTGAATAATAATAAAGGTAAAATGATCATCATTCCAGCATTAAGCCATGTTCCAACTCCTAAATCACCAATTATGTATTTTAAGTAATATGTCTGAGCACCACCAGAAATGCCATTTGAAAAATGATAACAGAAATACATAAGTGCAAACATTCCTAAATATTTATTGTCCATCAATCCACGAAGTGCTTTTTTTAGACTTAATTTTTCTTCTGCTATATGCTCTTCTTTCGTTCCATCCTCGTTCACTTCTGATGCATTCGCTTCTACATCTAACTCAGGAATGAAGAAAAATCTCAACATACCAATTGTTGCACATGGTATAGCAAGGCATAACGCTACCATTGCCCAACTTCTTCGATCTACCCCAACATTCTGCATCACCTGCGGAATAATCATTCCAACAATAATTCCAAACAACATATTGTACACACCTGTTGCTGCAGTAACTACAGTACGATTCTTTTCTGTACGAACCGATCTGATCAAATAAACACTATCTGTACCATATAGAATAGTGATAAATACTGCACTTTGTAATGTATATGTTACAAATACCCATGCATATATGGCTATATTTCCCATTTCCGGTGTCGCATACATTAAGAAAATGAACAGCCAAAGAAATACAATTGCAATTTCATATGGTCTTGCTTTTCCTAATTTGGTTTTAGTTCGATCTACGATATATCCAATAACAAGATCCGTAAATGCATCAAAAAATTTTGATACCATCAATAGAATACCGATTATTGCGGGATTCAACCCCAACACATCTGTAAAATATAATGATGAATAAGCCACCATCGCCATATTCAACGACAATGCAACGCTTCTTGATGACCAAGCAGCCGAGAACCATATAGGTAGTTTTTCCCGTGCTCCTGGAAGTGTTTTTGTGTCTTTCATTTGTTTAATCTCCTTTTCCATATCCCTTTTATTAATTCAATATAATTTTACGAAATAGTAGATGAAAGTTTTATCAAAATCCACCCTTTTGTATCAGATTTAACCACATTTGTTCTTTTATAATGCTTGAAATATTAGTTTTTTTTTATCCAATCCTTCTGCACTGATGCTCACTCGGATTTCACCCTGATTTCCATTGGAGCGGAGCACTGCAATTACCCTTCCATCAAATGTTTCACAATGCTTTTCCTGATAAGAATTCTCACTACTTGGATTAGCATTTCCCAGTCCTGCCAGATCTGCTGCACCTTCCACACTAATATGAATGTCATGTTTTTCCCACATGTTTGGAATTCCACTCTGATCTGTTAAATAAAGATCAAGAATGATTACATCCTGTCCATCTGCTTTCATTTCTTCAGAACTTGGAATTACTTCAATCTGTGACGCAGCATCTGCTGTTTGTAATGTAGTTCTTGCATTCTCAATTCCTCTATCATAGGATACTGCTGTTAATTCTCCCGATTCATAAGTTATTTCATATGTTGCCGTAAACTCATTTTCTTTTCCCGTTGGTTTTCTTCCAAGAGAAGTTCCATTTAAGAATAATTCCACTTCTTCTGATGGTGATAGAATCTTCAATTTGGCAGGTCTGCTTTCATATCCCGGATAAGTCCAGCTATCCAATGCATCATCATATTTCCAATGATTTCTGAGACAACCATATCCATGTCGATCAACTCGTTCTATCGCTATGTACGGCTCCTTCCGAAGACCGAAAACAATCTCTCTCAAATAACTAACTGGTCTGCGATATCCATTCAAATTGATATCACCACAATAAGCCAAACGATCTGGATACACTCCCTGTCCTTCCGGCATACAGTCGTAATGGTAAATACCGATTCCGGCCTCTCCAAGATAATCATATCCGGTCCAAGTAAAATCACCAATAACATGCGGATTTTTCTCTACTATTTCCCATAGTCTTGCAATTTCCGTTGGATAGCTTTCACTTCCAACAATTACATGATTTGGGTGAAGCGCATGCTCCAATTCATGACGAACTGGCATATAATTCAATCCTATGACGTCTAGTTCATCCCCTACCTCTTCAATTTGCTTAGTCATAAGCTGACTACCATGAAGCATATCTCTAATTTCATAGGGAATATCCCCCATCACATCATTCAATTTTTCACTTCCTTCAGAGGATACACCCTTTGTCTTTAAAGGAGTCAATTCTTCCTGAAGATTACCCATTTGGGGATCTATCTCTGTGCCCGGAGGCATAAACATTTGTTCCATCTCCCTGCTATCTTCTTTAGATGCTCCTGAAAGCGCAAGAAAACCGTTAAATCCACTTGTCACAAATCTTGTAGGGTCATTCTGACGTATGCAATTTGCAAGAGTACGGCACTGTATTCTTCCTCCTGCTCTCCCAATCTCTGGCATTTCATTCCCTACGCTGTAGAGAATAACACATGGATGATTATAGTCCTTTTCAATCATTCGTTTTACTTCATCCTGCCATATATCACGAAAAGCAAAAGCTGCATCGTTACAATTTTTTGGAACATTCCACATATCGATCAATTCATCCATGACCAATACACCAAGTCTGTCACAAACTCGAAGCATTGCCTTGCTCATTGGATGATGAGAACTTCTTATACTGTTAAAACCTGCTTCTTTCAATTTTAAAACCCGGTATTCCTCTGCCTTTTCCAGTGTACAGGCTCCAATCACTCCATTATCATGATGAATGCAGGCTCCACGGAGCTTCACACTTTCTCCGTTAATTCGCAATCCTTTTCTTGCATCCAATTTCAATTGTCTGATTCCAAAAGTCTCGATTGCCTCATCCTGGATATCCTCATTCTGTAATATCGATGCCCTGCAGGAATAGAGATTTGGATTTTCCACACTCCAGAGCATTGGTTCAGAAACTATGATTCTCATATGGCTTGTTGCAGTTTGACCACACGGAATTGTAATCTTATTACATTCTTGTGCCACAACATTTCCGGCCCGATCTAAGAGTTCCACCTGAAGCTTACCAGTAAAGCCTTTACTGTCGCTATTTTTCACATTTGTATCTACTGTCAAAACCGCATAATCTTCTTCTATATCCTGTGTTGTTATTCGCAATTGTTCCGGAACAATGGAAATCATTCCGCCTATGTAAAGATTAACATCACGGTATATTCCACTTCCGCTATACCATCTAGAACTTTTATCATTGTTAATCGAAATGACCTTTATTTCATTTTTTTCACCAAAGTTTAAATATGGTTTTATATCCACATAGAATTGGGAGTAACCATACGCATGCCGCTCCACATACTCTTCATTCACATAAACCATCGCTTTACTCATAACACCTTCGAATTCCACAAGAATCTGATTCTTCTCCCATTCTCCTGGCACGACGAATTTCTTCACATAGGTGTAGCTTTTAGCTGGGTAGTATCCAGACTGGTTTCCGTTGGCGCAATTCGCAGATCTTTTTTCCTGAATCATCGCATCATGGGGCAAGGTGACAGACTCCCGCTTCGCACCTGCCATCAGAGCCGCAAATGCATCACTTACCCCAGATTCCACTTCCCATAACTCATTAAATAATATTTTTTTCATATATATGAATTCCTCCACAAATTCCTGTTGCACATTCTGGTACTTTCTGTTCCAAGCCCATATAGGTTCGAATTGGATCTGGTATCTGAGACATTTCACGCTCAAGTGTTGTTGCTACTTCTATTCGAATCATATTCTCTCCATTTTGGGTCAGTTCTGACAGATTATAGATAAATGGGGCAACAATCTGAATTCCGGCACTTATATCATTTACAAACACTTCAACCGCTTCTCCCGCTTTTTCAATTTCCAGTAACACATGTTGCGTATTTTCTTTACGGACATATGATTTCTCATATCTTACAAATCCTGAAAATAGTGGTGCTTCTGTTTCCAATGTATCCGGAAGCGATACTATCTTTCCCTCTTTAAAGTCTGGATAATCGATTGCGTTACAGATACTTCTACTCCATCTATTACTAAAATCTATCCTTGTTCCGCTCACTTCGCTTCTCTTGCATATGTCTTCAGGTATTTCTTCGAAGCATACAACAAGGCTCTTTCCCGGATAAATTGAAACCTTTAATTTGGTGCCATCTGTATCTTCCTCTTTAAGTTGAACATAACATTGATTATCCCATGCGTCATACTCGTAGCACATTCCTTTCTCAGGTACATGGATTTCTCCAATGTAAGGTTCTTCCCCCTCATTGACGAATATGTATTTTGTAAAAACATCCTGATATCTGATATAACGTATTCGATTATTTTCTGGCTGAATGTTAACATCAAACAATTGATTTCCATTTACCCAGTTCATCAATTGATCTAATGGAACGATTTCCGCCTTTGGAATCTCTGCTATTTTTCCTGTTTCTCCATCACAGATACCCTCTGGGTATTGATTGATAAAGACAACTTTACCATCCGCTGCGTTCATTTCTTCTACAGCATCAGCCACTTCCTTCGTAATGAATTGTGATTGTACAATTATAAGAGCTCGATAGCTATTCTCATTGACTACAAGTTCATTCCCAACCTCTGTGCCATAATATGCTCGATCTGCAAATACATCTGCCGGAATAAAGTCATACTCAATCTGATGATCCGCCAAAATTTTCGCCACATCAGAAAGATTCATATAGTCTCCAGTCCACTCCGCCTCCGCATTATACAGGATTGCCACAGGAGCTACGTGTTTCCCCCCGCTGATCAGATCACACATACGGTTCGTGTATCTCATCAGTGCCCCAAAATGACGATATTGCGGATTGTGTCCGTGTGCATAGAAATGTGGCGGGCAATCCGGATCAGGAAATTCTTTGGGACTAAATGCATGCGGGACAAAATGGTTGATTCCGCGTACAAGGAAATGATCTACCAAGTATTTTTCCAGATGTACACCTTCCTCCCAACCATAATTGCCGAAAATTTCACACATACTTCTGCCTTGTTTGAGTGGATCAATTGCTGCCAGTGAAGAAGCCAATTTTCCAAGAACATAATGATAGAACTCACCATCTCTTTGTTCGCCCATAAGACCATATGGGCCGTTCCATTCTCCTCCAGGGAATACCTGTCCACCGATATCGTCAATACCAGCCATACTCTGTCCAGCCAATCCACGGAAATAATGTCCCAGACTGCTTCCGGTTCTCGTACTTTGATTATTATCTTCAATCATATGTCCAATGTATTCCACGCCATGGTTTCGGCACCATTCTCCAATCTGTATGGAGAAATTCTCTTGCACCAGGCTAGTTACCTCATCCATAAATTCATAACGTGCTTTCGCCGTAAACTCATTTGCAAACTCAGTATCCCAGATTAATGGAATCATTCTGGTAAAATCAGCTCCCCATTTATCCTGCAGACGCTCTTCTAGTTCTTTACTCCATGGCTGATCCTCTAATTCAAAGATTCGCTTTCCTGTTTCGTATAGATGTCCATTTCCAATTTCAGGTTCATCCGAAAAAAAACCAGCAATCGTTTGTCCGAACTCTGAGCCATAATGATTATAGTGTGGCTCATATACTGCTTCAATCAATTTATGGCATGATTCTTTACTCATCATATTAATGTAATTTCTATGTGGACCTCTGTTTCTGGTCAAATGGCAGATATAAAGCTTCCACTGTCCCTCCGGAAGAAGCACTTTACATTCCTTCTGACCGATATGCATTGATAAGTCGATAATATCCTGAAAGCAATCTCCATTTGTTTTTACAGCAGTAATACTGATTATTCTGTCATCGTCAAAGTGACGCATATTTTCTTCCTGAATCTGATAAGACTCAATCATATTTGGTATCCACGCTGATGCTTTTTCAAAATCAGTAAGCGTAATCACGGTTTCTTTCCCGCCCCCGATTGTCGCAGCCACTTGATACACAAGACTCTGTCTGCACATTTCATCCGGTTCATGTTCCAAAGCACCATTGGCATAGCCCGTTGGAAAATGACTATCATCCAGAATCCACACCTTCATATTAAGGCGCTTTGCCTCCTCTAAAATAATATCCATATCTTTCCACCAGCCATCACCCACAAAATCCGGATGAGGTCTGCTTTCCACGCACACCGCCTCTATATTTGAATCACGAATTACCTGCATATACTCTCGAAGCACTTGCTCCTCTTCTCCATGCATCCATAAAAATGGAAATATATAATTGGATTCTTTCATCTAATTTTCCCCTCCATAACATAGTCTCAATTTGGAAAACAGATCCTGTACTGTCAATCTGGAATCGATGCTGTCATATACACGTATCTTTCGATCTTCAATTTCTCCATCATAACTTAAATCATCTGTAATCTTTGGCGCATTCTGTTCATGATAATCCGTTCTAGAGGGGCATTCCAAAAGTACCGTTACTGTCGGATTGTCTCCCAGACACCAAACCTCTCCATGTGGCCAGTTCCCGGGATATGTATTTCCCCTTATTGTATTTTGTTCAATTAGCAGCTTCACTAAATAGGCTCCCAGCACACCGCAAGGCTTTACCTGATCCACTAGCTCTGGAATAGTAACTTCCACTGATGCATATACATTACACGGAATCTGCCACAACGGGATATTGCTTTCCATAACAATTCTTGCCGCAAGAAGATCCTGCCTTAAATTAAAATCTCCTCCATTTCCCTCAGGATAGGTTCCGCCGCCAATCCAGATTGCGGTCAGACTCTCAGCGATCTTAGGCTCTTTTTTATATGCAATCGCAAGATCTGTCAAGCATCCTTGAAGTACAATATACAGTGGTCTATCATCTTCCTTAAGGGCTTCTGCAACGATGAAGTCAGCTCCTTCACTTTCTGGCAGACATTTTAAATCTTCGATTTCATAAGCACTTCCATGAAATAAAGGAATGTCTGTAATATCTGCCAATTGCAAAAGTCGTTCTGCAGCTCTGTAATTTCGTTCCATACTTTTGCCTCTGGGGATTAAGATTGCTTCATCCCCAAAAGAATCCAGGTATGCGGAAAACGCGTCTGCTGTCATTTGATACTGTTTCGCAATTTCCGGGATAAAATGGGATCCATACTCATTATGTCCGGCTATGATTCCACAGATATCCTCGCTTGGAGTAAGAATATGATGTATGATTGCAAATGGATCATCTGCTTCATTTGCTACATCAGAATGAACAATAACCCTTTTCCGTCTCTTTGCAGGCACTTCAAATCCTAATTTCGATAATACTTCTTTTCGTCTCATCTCATCTTCCTTTTATATTATTAATTGTTGAGTGCATTAAGGATTTCATTCACTGCTTCATACGGAAATGACCCAGCAGTCATATCACACACCTTAATTAGTGGCATATCCTGTCCCATAGCAGCAAAATCCATTGGAACATCCTCAATATTGTCCTCATCATCCAGCATACGCTCTTTTTCTTCTTCGGATGGACCCTCAGGCATACCTGCCATCATCTGTCCCATAAAATTCTTTCCAACAGCAGTTTTACCAAGTTCATCCATTGTTACATATTCATCATATTTTTTTCGAACTGTTACTGTACTTTCCACATATATTGTTTCGCTAACTCGAATATCAATGGAAGAAGAACCAATTAAGAGTTCATATTCACCACTCTCAACATACCAATCTGATATCTGTGTATTGAAATATGCAAAGCTTCTCTTATCCAATACAAATTCAACTGTTTTTGTCTCCCCTGGAAGTAATGTAACCTTCTCAAATCCCTTCAGTTCCTTTACTGCCTTTGGAACGGAGCTTTCCTTATCAGCCACATAGAGCTGAACCGTTTCTTTTCCTTCAACATTTCCACTGTTGGTAATATCAACGGACACGTGCAATACCTCTGTATCTTTTAAATCTTTCTTATCAACCATCAGATTGCCATACTCGAAACTGGTATAGGACAATCCATATCCAAAAGGATATTTTACTGGAAGTGCTTTTTTCTCATAATAGCGGTATCCCACAAAGATTCCTTCCTTATATTCTGCTTGTTCCAATTCCGGATAGTTGAGACTGCAAGGTGTATGTTCAATTCTTAATGGATAAGTTTCAGACAATTTCCCGCTTGGAGAAACCTTACCAAACAATAATTTCAGAAGAGCAGATGGCATCGCCTGTCCTGCTGTATACATTGCATACACCGCATCTGCATTGTTATCCCAGTCCATAACTACCGGTGCTCCTGCAAACAAGTACACGATAATTGGTTTTCCAAGCTTCGATAATTTCTCCAGCAAATCAATCTGATTGTTTGGTATATTCAAATGTTTACGATCAAATCCTTCACTCTCCCATCCATTCGGAAGCCCAAGGAATAAAACTATCTTGTCAGCTGATTTTCCTGCATTCTCAGCATCTTTCACATATGCTTCATCAATCTCATCTTTTTTCAAACGATACCCTCTCGCATATTCGTAATGGACTTCCGGATAATTCTGATTCAATTCTTCTAAAATATAAGTATCTACAGTAGCATTAATATGACTACTTCCTCCACCCTGATATCTTACGAATTTGGCTAATGATCCTATAATAGCAATCTTATCTGTTTTGGCGATTGGCAGTACTTGATTCTCATTTTTCAAAAGAACAGCACTCTCTAAAGCAGCTTTTTCTGCAAGTGCATGATGCGCTTCTACATCATAGGTTGTACCCGGTCTTCTGTTCTCCGTCCCTTTTTTTACAAGCAGTAAAATTCGTCGAACTGTATCATCCAGTTTACTTTCTGGAAGGGTTCCATTTTCTACCGCTTCAATGATTTGTTTCGTTTTATGCTCTCCACAGTATGGCATACGAAGGTCAAAACCCATATTGATTCCTTTTACCTGATCATTGGTTGCTCCCCAATCAGATACCACAACTCCATCATATCCCCAGTCTTTTCGAAGAATATCCTGAATCAGATACTGATTCTCACAACAGAATTCTCCATTCACACGATTATATGCTGCCATAACAGTCCATGGTTTCGACTCTTTCACAACAGATTCAAAGCTTGCGAGGTAGATTTCTCTCAGTGTTCTCTCATCCACCAGAGCATTAACGCTCATCCGTCTGGTTTCCTGATTATTTACTGCAAAATGCTTCAAACTTGTTCCAACGCCTTTACTCTGGACACCCATTACATGGTTCTTTGCCATGCTCGATGAAAGATAAGGATCTTCCGAGAAATATTCGAAATTACGTCCACAAAGGGGGCTCCTTTTAATATTTGCTCCTGGTCCAAGAAGAACAGACACCTCCTCCTGCAGACACTCTTCTCCCAAAGCCTCTCCGATTTTATAGATCAGCTCTTTATTCCAACTGTTACCGATAGCAGCGGCAGATGGAAAACACGTTGCTGGAATACTATCATTCAGCCCAAAATTATCTTCCGCCCCTGTTTGTTTGCGCAAACCATGTGGTCCATCTGTCACCAGGATAGATGGTATTCCTTTCTCCGGAATCTCAACTGTATTCCAAAAAGTCGCTCCCTGGCAAAGACTTGCCTTCTCCTCAAGGGTTAATGTTTGCATGATTTCTTCAATATTTTTCATGATCTTAACAGTCCTTTCAAATTCTACTTTGTTTTCTGCAGTTTTAATAATGCTTTCATAAAATAGTACACATTTTCTCTTAAGCGATTCTCTTGTAATCTTCCATTTTCTACCGCTTCCACAATCGGTTTCGTAAAGGTATCATCCTCACTGCCTGGCGTAATCCATGTGTTTCCCGCAATCTGCATCTCTATAATATCTGCGGAAGAATAGCTCTCCCAATCAGTCATGACAAATCCTTCAAATTCACACTCTGCTCTAAGCAATCCTTGGATTAAATCCGCATCTTCCGATGTAAAAACTCCATTCACTGCATTATATGCGGTCATTACACTTACAGGCTGATGAATTTCTAAAGCATACTCGAAAGCTCTAAAATAGATTTCACGAATTGCTCGTTCCGAAATAATACTCTGATTACGTTTCCTTGAAGTCTCTGCATTGTTGGCTAAAAGGTGCTTATAACATCCTCCGATTCCGGTACCTTCCAACCCTCTGCAATAATAACCAGCCATAATTCCCGCAAGCAACGGATCCTCTGAAAAATACTCCGGTTGTCTCCCATTCAACGGGTTTCTATGAATATTCAACGCTGGTGCAAGGATCAAATCAATTCCAAGTTCCTTAGCCTCTTCACCAATCACTTGTCCAATCTTTTCTGATAACTCACGATTGAAAGATGCACAAATAGTTGCTCCGGAAGGCATACCGATATTTTTGATTCTAAGATTCACCCCACTATTGCCATCTGCCACCATGAACTGTGGAAGATTGTAAGCATCCGGTTGATACAATTTTCCTGCTTCACCAATGCCATCCATCCCCCAGCCATCTTTTGCACAAATTGCGATTCTGGCAAGAGTTTCCAAATTCATTTGCGTCACAAATGCTTCTAATAGACCATGATTATTTTTTAACTCTTCAAAGCTTATCGTATGATTCATTTGCTCCATGCCTTTTGAAAAATCCATACATGGATAGATTTCTTTTCGATGTTTCGTTCCAATTTGCTTTTCTACAATTCCAGAGTGTTCTCCTGACGGAAAACACATATTACCTACTCTCATCTGCTCAATATTAGAATCAGGAACCATTCTGTTTTTCACCTGTTTGATTACCTGATATTTTTCCTGAATATGAGTCATCGAGAATTTTAAATTCTTTATACAGTTCCCAACCCAGAGCACATACTTGCCTTCTTCAAGAACATATGCAGCAGATGTTTCATAATAGCTTGACAGATGAGACTTCGGAATCACAATGCTAACCACTTGATTTTCTTCTGGTTCCAGACACATTGTTTTTTCAAAAGCGACGAGTTCTAATCTCGCCTTCTCCAACTCCGTCTGCGGTTTAGAGACATACACTTGCACAGTTTCTTTTCCGGCACAGTTTCCAATATTTTCCACGTTTACTTCAATACTAATTTGGTTCTCCTCATATTTTATATTAGTAACCTCCAATTTGAACTCAGTATAACTTAGTCCATATCCAAATGGAAATCCAACAGGTTTTTCAAATGATTCAAAATAACGATATCCCACATAAATATCTTCTTCATATACTGTATTTACCCAGATGTCTCCATCGTTTGCTCCTATTCTTTGCTTTCCATCTACGCAATCATAGAAGTTCTTAGAAGCAGGAATATCTTCATATCGTAAACTCCATGTATCCGGCAGTTTGCCGGATGGGTTTACTTTTCCGCTTAAAACGTTCACGAGAGCTTGTCCCGCCAGCATCCCACCAAATCCATTATATACAACCGCATCCACATTATATTTTCCGATGAACTCTGTTTCAATCGGATATCCTACATTTAAAATCACAATAAGTGAATTGAAATTTTCTCTTAAGCACTTTAACAGATTTTCTTCATCCTCTGTCAGCGAAAACTCTCCCCTTTCTGAAGAATTATCGTAATTTTCACCGGACGCCCTGGATATGAGCATAAACGCCTTCTTCGATTTTTTCCTTGCTTTCTCCAATACTTCATCAGATGGCAATCTGTCTACACCATCTGAATAATATTGATCTACATCTTGATTCAAATTAAAATCATCACTTCTTTGAATTGCTTCCCTAAGACCACAGGTATATCTGGGATTAATTTTTCCAGCTCCCACTGCACACACTCTGAATTCAGACAAACCACGACCGAAGAAATTCAAAACTTCACCCTTTTTCAGTGGGAGTGTCTGTTCCTCATTTTTAAGTAGCACAATGCCTTCTTCTGCAGCCTGCAGAGCAATTTCTTCATGTTGAAAATACCTTTTGTTGGGCTCTTCCTGCTCCTCAGTCATAACAGTCAATGTCAACGGATCCATTTCATTTCCATCAATGTCTACAAACCCTGAAATCTCAAGCATTCCCTTTTTCCCATAATCTTTCATAACACCACACAAACGAATACCAAGCCATTGTGCATCCATACCTATAGCCATTGTCTTTAGTACAAAATCGACTTTTTTTCCATCCAATGTAACTTTTCCAGTTCCTGAACGTATATGTTTAGTAAAAGGAAAGGCAATGCAACCTCCCATATCGCGGTCAAGCATATAGTACTGGCCATCTATATCATTTATATCATAAATAACTGGCTCCGCCGGATTGCAAAACAATATTGGTTTATCTTCTTTCCCTAATTTTAATGTTGCTAATATATCTTCATATCCCATAGTAGTCCTCCCTGTCTAACAGTTATTAATTTACCTTGATTTTATTAAAATATAAGTTACAATATTATTAGAATCAACTTGTTCATATCAAAATAAACTTATTAATTTAAATCAACAGCAAGGACTTGTGACCCCTTGCAATACAAGGAGTTTTCATGAATATCAACTACTTAATACAGACAACTGCACAATCCCTGGAAACAATAATTCGTGAGTTTACACCTGACAAACGTTATTTGCCCCAAAAAAGTGTCAGTAATAAAGGAACCGTTCCAGCACCACTCCCAAAAGATGTCGTTAATTACCTATTCGGATCCATGGATATTTCCTGCCCTTTAATATCTTCAATTAATGGCGATATCGTTTATACAGCAATTTCCACAAACAATAATCTCTATTTGATAGGGCCTGTTCGTCTTGGTATAAAACTTGAAATCAAACACAATTTAATCATTGACTCAGACCATTCAACTTTTTCCGAATCTGCTAATATGTGTGATTTCAATCTTTTTCTCAAATCAATTCTTTGGTTTTACAATCTTTTGTCTGGCTCACCGATTACAGAAAATGATTTATTAGTCACAAATTGCATCAGTAAAAGTGAAAAAGAATCTATGATATATTATTCGCATCTTCTTTTTGAAAATCGCGAAAATGAAATACGTCATAATCCTTATGATCAAGAATTTCGAATGTTATCAAGTATTGAACACGGTGACCTTCGAATGCTAGAGCAAGTTCAAAGAGAAGCACCCACAGGTGAGTTTGGGAAATTATCTTCTGATGCAGATCGCAATTATAGAGATATCTCAATTTCCGCAGTCACACTTATAAGCAGAGCCGCAATCCGTGGAGGCCTTCATCCTGAAATTGCATTTTCTATGTGTGATTCTTATATCATGAAAATTGAGCAGTTGAAAAATCTTTTAGAACTTCAACCATTGGTTGAAGGAGCTAAAAGCACATTCGCTATCATGGTTAATGATTTAAAACAGCGTAACAAAAAAGACAAGGAGATGTCCAATACACATCCACTTGTCAAAGAAACCAAAGACTATATTTTCTTCCATCTACATGGAAAAATCACGTTGAACGAAGTTGCTAAGCAGCTTCATGTACGTTCCAACTATTTGTCGGACCTTTTTCGTAAATATGAAGGTATTTCCTTTACTGATTTCGTACTTCAGGAAAAACTGGTCCTCATAAAGAATTTATTGACATACTCAAAATATTCATACAATGATATTGCTTTCTATCTCGGTTTTTCATCACAAAGTCATCTTGGCAATTTCTTTAAAAACAGTACCGGAATGACCTTGAAACAGTATCGTAATAAATTTTCTTCGATAGATGAGTATTCCGTTTGAAAAGGTTCTTCCGCAATCATCCATCTGCACGGTCAAACTGAACCGCTAACGTGATGTTACTGGACCACCTTCATGGAAGGTGTCCATTGAACTATATTCTCTTTTATAATGATGGAAGCAGACCCTGGTGTGACTATCTTAGGATCTGCGCAAAAACAGATTGTGAAATAACAGCTTGACGCATAAATACGGAAGCGCCGGCACTATGTGAAATTTCACACGGTGCTGGCGCTTCCATTATTTTTTTTAGGTACGCTTAAAATATAGTATAAGCGTCACATGACCGAAACCTCCATCTTTAAATTCCATACGGTTTTTCATTGCAATCTATAACTTGTTTAAAACCCTGATTGTTTTTTCTTCTAACAACAATACTGATCAATACTTTGTATTAACACATCCGCACAGGGTCCATCAAAAGGAATACATGGATAAACTATGGTTTATAACCTTATTAAATAACATGTGAAAAACTTATACTTATAAATAACTGAGTAAACGGACTTCCATCAATATCTTGAAACTCTGACAAAATCCAAACAATTATATGCAACACGAAGTTAACCCTTAACTCCTCCAAGGGTTACCCCTTTGACAAAATGCTTCTGGGTGAATGGATAAATACAAAGAATCGGTAATGTACCTACAATCGTAACACAGTATTTCACAAGGTTTATTGTATAATCTGCCTTACTTAACGCATCAGAACCGCTCAAAATCTTTCCTGTATCATTCTGAACAAGAATCTCTCTCATGAATAACTGCAATGGCCATAAATCTCTTCTTCTTGTAAGATAGATAGAAGCTGGAAACCATGAATTCCATTGCTGAACTATAGTAAACATTACAATAATAGCTATTGTCGACTTTACTAACGGAACCAAGATCTTAACCAATATTGTCAGTGGTCCTGCTCCATCAATCTTTGCTGATTCCTCATAACTGGCAGGAAGTTGCTCAAAAGATGATTTCATCATGATGATATAGAAAGCATTAATAACGCCTGGAAGTATGACTGCTATGCTGTGATCGATCATTCCTAGTGATCTAATTAACATATAAGTTGGTATCAGACCCCCGCCAAAGATCATAGTAAAAAGTATCATGATCGTAATTGGTGTCTTCAACTTCATATTCTCACGGCTAATGGTAAAGCCAGCAATTATTGTAAGTACTGTTCCAATTATTGTGGTAGCCGCTACATAAAAAAGTGTATTGATATATCCCGTTAAAATATTATTGTTCTTGAATACAAGCTGATACCCCTTAAATGTAATTTCTCCAGCCGGTTTTAATAGTAAACCTGTTGATGACATGAGTTCCCTAGGGTTACTAACCGATGCCATCATTACATGCCACAGTGGTGCTACACATATTATGCAAATTAATAACATAAATCCATAGTTTAATATATTAAAAACTATTCTGCTAAACGATACTTTTTCTACCATTTATTATTCCTCCATTCCGCTTATTTCTGCGGTATTTAAAATTAAAGAACCGAATGATCTGCATATTTTCTACTTATTCCATTAGACACTAGAAGTAAGATAGTTCCTACAATAGAATTGAACATACCTACTGCAGCAGAATAACCGTACTGTGCTTTCACCAGACCCATACGCTGAACATTTGTTGCAATTACATCCGCAGTCTCATATATACTTGGATTATATAATAGTAAAATCTTATCAAAACCTACTGTCATAATCAAACCGCATCTCAAAATCAACATTGTAATAATAACCGGCATGATACCAGGAATAGTCACATACCACGCTCTTTTCATTCTTCCAGCTCCATCAATTGCAGCAGCTTCATACTGTTCTTGGCTAACACTAGAGATGGCTGCGATAAACATAATGGAACCATAGCCAAGTCCCTGCCATAGATCTGAAAGAAGGTTTAGTCCCCAGAAGTAATTCGGGTTCATCAATAAATTCTGACGTTCCATACCCAACTTAACCAGTAAATTAGTGATGATACCATTGGAAGCAACAAAATCTATAACAAGTCCACAGATAACAACCGTTGACACAAAATAGGGCATATAGCTAAGAAACTGTACAGATTTCTTAAAGAAAGTCCGTTGGATTTCATTAAGTAGCAATGCAAATACAATTGACATGGGAAATCCTATTAGAAGTCCTAGTAAACTTATAACAAATGTATTCCGAAGTACATATAAAAAATCTGGAGCAGTAAAGAACTGAATAAAATTATCCATTCCAACCCATTCACTACCAAAGAAT
This sequence comes from Anaerobium acetethylicum, assembly GCF_900096945.1. Taxonomy (GTDB): domain Bacteria; phylum Bacillota; class Clostridia; order Lachnospirales; family Lachnospiraceae; genus Anaerobium; species Anaerobium acetethylicum. Next base: position 27,168 of record NZ_FMKA01000027.1, read on the forward strand.
CCTTTAACCGGGCTAAATTTCTGAAACGCCATAATCAACCCACCCATAGGCAGATAATTAAATATTATAAAATAGATTACAATTGGTGAAGCTAATAGATATATTCTCCAATTCATCTTAAAATCACGCCTCCAGGATGACTTTCCCCCCTTGGAAGCTTTATTCAATTCTTTGTTTGCGCTCATGCTTTCCTCCATAACTGTAAGGTGAGGTATAGGTATCATTCACCTATACCTCACCTTCAAACTATTCAACTATATTACTAAAATTTTTTAATCATTATTATCTTACCAAGTAACGATCATATGCTGCCTGTTGAATTGCAAGATTATCTCCAAGACCATAGGAATCTAACTGATCTTTAAATGCAGCCCAAGTAGTATCGTTTAACTCTTCTGTTCCAAGAATGTATTTTACTACCATTTCACCTACATAACTATCGATGTTGGATTGGTTGCTCGTATAAGTAGCATCCTCATCCGTCGTTCTACAAAGAGAACCTGGCAGTAAGGTTGTTGAATCTTTATCATATGCATACCAAATTGCACTAGCTTCCTTATTCACATCTGAATTATTCTCTACTTCATAAACATTGTACCCTATACCTGGTAATCTATTTCCGCCAAAAGCACCTCCATCTGCTATAGCTCCACCGCCAAATGACAATAGTGCATTATATGAAAATGTCCCATCTGCTGCTATAGAGTATGTTCCATCTGTTAAACCATACTTTACATAGAGCTCATCTTCAGCGGAACCATGTTCCTTATCAAGTCCATAAGTTCTTAACATACCGCCTTCATCTGAATACAGGGTATCAATGGTTGCTAAAAGTCTTTCAACATTCTTGCAAGATTTACTGATTACCAATTTGGTTGGTGACTCATAGAACTTATTATGCATACTATTGGCAGCAGTTGTAATGCCGCTTGCCGTATCCAATGGATTTTTAAGTGCACGTACATCCACATTTAGGCCATAGTTTGGCATGGATAACGCTGTACCCAATTGACTGTTTAATCCGAACCAAACACCTGCTGCCCCGCCATAGGTGAGCGCTGTATTAGGAAGGTAAAATGGATCGGTAGTTCTTGTTGCAAAATCTTTATAGATATAACCGGCTTGATACCACTCATTCATCTTCTTTAAGTAGCTATAAAAGGCATCATCAGTTGGTCCATATTTTACTGTTCCGTTTGCATTATAATAGCTAATTGATGTTCCAAAGGAGCTAATTAAATCATTAGTAGCGAAAAACCCTGAAGAAGGTAAGATAAGCACTGCGGAATCCGCCATTTTAGCCGCATCAAAATACTGCTTCATCAATGGCAACATATAATCCCAATCTTCGATTGTAGTAGGTTCAGCATTACCACTTGGGAATACTACATTTCCTCCTGTCATGGTATCCAAAATGTCACGACGGTATACTATTCCACCCCACATCAATCCATCCACTTTATTTAAAGCACCAAGAGTCAGAATCTTACCATCATCGCTATAAGCACTCTTCCTGTAGTTTTCATCCTCAAGAAGCTTTGAGAAGTTTGGCATATAATCAAGATAATCAGCAATATTTACAATAATACCATCATCATAAAGTTGGCTGATAGACCCTGTATATTGAGTAACATCCAACATATCTGTAAGCTCGCCTGTTCCGAACATCAAACTCAAGGAATCTGCTTCTGTTCCTACAGCGGGCTGTTGGCAGTCCAATGTCATATTGAACTTCTTTTCAAGGTACTTTACAACAGGATTGTCATTATAACTAGAATAATAATCATTCGGGCTTGAGTAAAGCCAATAGGAAAAATTAACTGGCTCTGAATAATCAATTTCCTTTACTTCCGTTGTTGTAATATCTGTGCTGTCATCAGTATTGTCTTTAGCATCATCTGACTTTTTGCAAGCACTTAATGAACCAATAATCAGTACCATACATAATAACATTGTTAAAAATTTTTTCATAACTTTCATATCCTCCTGAATATTATTTAATTTTGGAATCTAAAGTCTATTCTTCTAGCTTTAAATTCTTTATATAAAATCGCTGTCTTGTCCAAGTGTTTAGCGCTCCCGAAGATTTCATATGGATTGGGAAAATATTATTGGATTCGTAGGCAATCTTATTTCTTTATAACTTTAAATCCGAGATACTTTTTTAAACCGAAGTCTTCAGTTTTTGACTTTAAGTTATCACCTCGAGCCAGTTAAATTATTTTAGCAGTGAAGAATACTCTATACCTGTTAGGCTAAGTATTAATTGCAGCATTTATTATTACAACCTTTCATGAACGTATTTTAGCTTATTTTTTATTACTTGTTTTTATTACTTGTTTTTATCTTGTATCTAACAAATCCACCTTCTTTCAAAATTAAATCTAATAAATATTCACTTGTCTTTATATACATATTAAACATATTACATGATTATATATATTAATTTTCTGTCATTTTTTATAGATTTTTACTACGATTTAAAATTCAACAAAAAAACCGCGAAAACAAATAGTTTTCTGCGGTTTTTTGCTAAAAATAAACCTATTTATGTACTATGAATTTGTTGTCTATACCTCAATAATTATGCTAAACAATTATACTACTATAGGTCGCATTCACTCATACCTAAATGCCAACATTTCCACTGTTTATTCCAAGCTTTGAATGTTCGGTAGGAAGCCATTCAATTGCTTTTTTAATGTATGTATCCCAAAAGTCCCATTCATGATTTCCTGGTTCAATTCTAAAGGAATGGTCCACTCCATTCTTAGACAGGAAATTAGAAAAATCACGATTAGCATTCAATAGTGAATCCTGATCTCCAACGGCCATATAGATTTTCGGAAGATTTTTTCCCTGTGTTTTTAATTGCTCCACAAGATATTTAGGATTCATGTCGCTCACAAGCAAATGATCCAAATCTCCAAAACAGCTTTCTATATAGTCTCTTCTCTCAATAAAAAACATAGAATCATTAGTACGGGTCTGCACATTATCAAGTATTAATGCAGAAGAAAGTGCTACAATACATCCGAAGGTCTCATGATATTTTAGACCATTGCGAATGGCACCATAACCTCCCATGGAGAGCCCTCCAATAAAGGTATCCTCTCTATTATGTGAAAGATGAAACATTTTTCTTGTTATCTCCACCAATTCTTTTCCAATGAATTCTCCATAATAATTATTACTCTTTGGCTGATCCACATAAAATGCATTATCACCGGATGGCATCACAATCACTAAATCATTTTCTTCAGCATACCGCTGGATTCTTGTTCCATTCACCCAGTCCGTATAATTTCCAAATATACCATGTAATAAATAAAGAGTCTTATAGGGTTTTTCTTCTCTTACTGGCATTCCAGGAAAAGTTAACTTATCTGCAGGAAAAATTACATTAACAGGTACCGTACGCATTAGAAACTTTGATAAAATATTCATCTGTATAAATGCCATTAATAAAAACCTCCAACCATTCTAGTTATTTCACTCAGGATTTCTACCAAGTTTAAACATATTTACTAATTTCGAATTATCTTAACTTTATCTCTGTATTGTTTAGGAGTAACACTCATCGCTTCTTTAAAGACAGTACTAAAATGACTTTGCGAACTATATGATAATTTTTGGCTAATCTCCACAAGTGAAAAATCAGTATATTTTAATAGAAACTTTGCTTCCTTTACCTTCACCTTCTTTATATAATCAACAACAGCTATACCGGTCTCCTGCTTAAAGATTCGAGATAAATAAGTATGACTGATTCTCAAGTAATCAGCAATTTGAGCAACATTGATATTTTCATTGGCATGAGTTTTTATATACTCACAGCATTGATTTACATTCGGAGAATAACTTCGAATCTTCGATAGCTCTTTTACCCTTCTTGCAAACTCATAAAATGCATTTGATATTATCTCCTCTGCCGGAATACTATTCGAACTTTCTACTTGCCGGATGAATAAATCACACAGCGAATAAGCAATTTCAGGGTTGAGACCGCCTTCCATTGCTGCTCTAGAAGCTAATGCAATCCCAACTATATACAAATTTTTCATATTTCTAATTTCGCTTACCAAACTCAAAGTTCCCATTCTAAAATGGATATTGCTCTGCGATAACTCATGGATTTTATCAACCTCACCCATTCGAATACATTCCCATAAGTATTTCTCATATTGATAACTACCGTGTTCTTCTAATTCAGGAATGCCGATATCTGACTCCTCGTCATTCATTGAAGGGTTGTCAAGAACTGTTTTTTCAATAAATTGAATAGATTTCTCATCAACATTTTTATCATTCAAATAATAATATACAAGACTAATTATTCTAAAATAATCTTCATATGAATAGCATGGAAAGTTATTCCGATATCTCATGTGTAATAATTTTCCAGCCTCATCCATTTCCATCTTCTCAAGTTCTTCCAATAATGTCTTATCGGACATCCTGTTACAATAGAATGGTCCTATCATAAGACTTCCCTTAATTAGTTCTTCACATATCACTGGGATACCTATCCAAGTAATAGCTATCTCATTTATACTAATCTGAATTTCCTTTTTATTCAGACATTGTCGAACTATATGTTTCGATTCTTTTAAATAGTGATTTATATAGTCATCATTCAGGATATCCGGCTTATACACAATAGTTCCATCAGTATCAAAAAACGTTACAAATACTTGATAACTGCTTTGAATCATATTACACAACTTTGTTACAAAATACAGATTCATAGTTAATCTCCTTATAAAAAGAATGAAGTTTTCTGTCTTTAACTAATTTGATCAATACTTTTTTTATTATACTATATTTCGAAGTAACTTTATAGATTTTTACAAAAGGATATTAATGATTATTTTATTATCAACAATATAAATCTATACTGTCTATACAATCGTCAATTGCATTGGGCATCAATGTACTCTGGGCGGGTGTTGCTAATCCATTGAAAAAACCATCAATTAAAATAATAATTATATAAATATAAACCCCGTATTTTTGAGCTGGAATAAAAAATATTGACACGGAAGTACCAATTGTAATTATGGAGGAAATCACCAAGTTGTTTCGTATCCCTATTGTTTTAGTTAGAATAGGACTTAATGATGCCCCAACTAAAAGTCCTATCATCGTTATAAGTCCTACTTGTACTAAGACGTGTCAACAGTAAACGTCTCTACTTTCTCTGTGATACCTTCCGATACATAGTCATGAATTACTATCGATACTCCATGTTGACGATAAACTCCTGTTAATTCTTTTGCTTGCGATATATAATCTCTTTTTCATCTAATAAGAACGTACACTTCTTATTAACTGTTTGAAGAGCTTTGCTAATCTTGCAACTATTGCTAATAGACTCCGTTGGTATTTCATTGTCAACTAAACCACTTACATCACTTAAACGCATCTAGCTGTAGCGATCTTCGATGTAACTATTCATACTTTCCAAATGGTTATGATTCCAATCGTATTATCTTGCCTTCTGTGATACCTGCTTCATTAAAGGCATCTACTCTCACATAATATTCATGTCCTTTTACCAGAGCTCCAACACGCTTTTCGGTATCAAATATCATATAATTATGATATAGCTTCTCAGGGTTATGACCCCATAAAATGTTATATCCATCTGCTCCATTATCTTTAATGGTCACATCCATATCAATATCGCTTACTCTTACTGCGGTAAACTCAGGTATTGCTGGTTTATCACCATCATCAATACCAAATACCCGAAGTCCTGAAATACAAGGTTTCTGATCGTAAGGAATTTCTAGGACGGTAAGTTTTAGAAAGCGTATTTTCATTCCCTCTTCTTTTACTGCTAGGTCATGGGGCAAATTCGTCCGTACTTGGGATTTATCCTCTACAACAAAATACTCCTTACCATTAACTGAACCTTCTAACCTCCAACGGGTCACATGATTTGCCTCGTCAATATATCTTGCCTGGGATGTTCCACGGATTTCTCCCGGAACTGGAATATCCATCTTATCATCTGCAAAATTAATTTGCATTGCTCGAACATCATACACCTTGCCCAAATCCATCTGCAACCATTCTCCTGGTTTCTCAGAAGCTGCTCTCCACCAGGTTTGTACATTTTCATCTGCCGCTTTCTCCGGTTCTTTTCCCTCTTCATGAGAAGATGCTGTCATTGCTTTTTGGTAACTTAACAGATACCATTCCGGATCTTTCCATGGGTCCATTTTTCCCTGTTCTATACTTAAAGGCCAATCTCCATATCTCTGATTACAGAATAGTTCTCCCTCTGAATCAAATCCTGCAGGCCAGATACCTACCCGACGCTCAAATTGATGGTTCATACTAATGCGCATCGTAGCGGAGTGCCATAGATTTCCATATCGATCCTCTGTTGTAGAGCCATGTCCTGCTCCCGGTAAAAAACCTCCTGGTTTATAGGAATATGGATTATTTTTCGCTAAAGTATATGGCCCCAATGGGCTGTCAGACACATATACGCCATCCGTATAGACATTGTACTCTGTACCATTGGCTGCGTATTGTAAGTAATATCTTCCTTGGTATTTATTCATCCATGCACCTTCGATGTATGGAGCATTTCTTAAAAATCCTTTTATCATATACACCATTTCGGATGCAAGATCGCTTTCCTTCGTACCACTTTTCTCTAAAAAGTCATGAAAACGAACTTCTAATTCTTCATCTGCTATTGGGTAAATAGTATTATCTTCCCCAACCCGTTCAAATCCTTTTGTATAACAATCTCCAAAGATCAGTTCTTTCTTTTCACCAATCGGTTTTAAGCTCACTGGATCCACCTCTACCCCCCAGACCGGAGTCATACTGGAACAACCCCAATAGAAGTATACCTTACCATCGTCATCCATAAACAAATGTGGGTCCCAGAAATCAAAGGTACCGGGAATTTCCTCGTAAGGTCCATTTAGAACATCCTTTGTACGATAATAATTACAAATTTCACCTTGTTTAGATGCACAGAAATACACGTATTCTCCAATTACCCGCACATCCGGTGCATAGTCATAAAGCGGAAGATTTTCTGGCAACCTATGATTTTCCCAGTTTACTATATCCTCCGACACCCATACTCCCAAAGTCATTGATGCAAAGATATAATACTTATCCTGAAATAAGATCATGGATGGGTCAGCAGCCTCTCTGGCTACCTCCAACATTCCGCCTTTGTGTATGTTTTTATGGAACTGATAGCGGTAATTAATATTAACGGGATTACAAAAATATTGTTTCATTGTTTAACTCCTCCTTGCTTAGTATATAAATAGGCGTTTGCGAAACGCAACAACTCGTGTAATTACGGGATTTTTTTGATGTTAAACAAGTATAACTCATCACCAATTTATGGTAAAATTGAATTGTCGAAAAGCAAATCCACCATACCAATAATAATATCCATTTTCATAATAAATTCCTGCACCATGTGCTTGAATACGTGCCCCTTTTGTGTCTAACCAAATCTGGCCCGGTTTAATATGCGTCTGCATACACTTTCCTCCTATTTCATCACCATTCCCTAATTGTTGCGTGGAGTTTGCGAGTCTTACTTCCCTGTCACTTCGACAATCTCATACTTGTCCGCAGAGAGGTCGGAGGTCTGATAGGTAAAGGTGGATTTTCCGAATACGACCGTATTGTAGGCGTACTTCGGCTTTTCTACCTCTGCCTGGTTTCCTTTGACGTTTGTGTGGAGGCTGTAAAGGGGGAACGCCGAGGATGTTACATCTATGCGAAGCTGGTCGCCCGGCTTAATGTCCCAGACGATGGGGCTGAACTCGAAATAGAGCTTTACTTCTTCGCCGGGAGTATAATCACCCAGTTGATAGCAAAGGGATGTAATGTCGTCCCTGATGCCATAGGTCACGCCGTCTTTTACAAGATGCACCCGAACATAGAAGCAGGTGTCTTCACAGTCGGATTTTACATGAATATCCGCAGTCATCTTGCCCTTTAAGAAGGTTTCTTTTTCAAAGGGCTCCGCTTCAAAGCTTATAACATCATATCTCCAATTGGGAGGATCCTGGGGAACAAGCGCAATGCCGCCTTTATCCTCAGCGCCCGGGCGTACAAAGCCGATATTATGGTCGGCGCCTTCATAATAGACCGCGGGATTATATGGGTTGTACAAATAAGTGACTTCAGAAACGCTTCCCTGAGACGCTTCAAGCTTTCTATTCTCATTGAGATAGAGGGTTTGCTGCTTCTCACCGTTTGTGAATTCCTTCTCATAGTACCATTTTTTCTGCCCGCACTCCGGAAAGAAGGTGATTTCACCCTCTTTAACATGCCTCAGGGGTTCGCCTGTACGAATGTGATTGAACCAATTCAGCACATGACGAGGATAGGCCTCCGTAGCTAATGCTCCTTCCATCTTGAACGGCCAGAACGCCACTTCGCTCACCTCTGGAACATCCCCATCGGCACCATGACCATATGGATTAATCAGCATAGCAGACTTTTTGCGTGTTTCCTCAGGAATAATCCCATTCCATATTTTGCTAAGAGGATTGACAAAATAATCAAACCAACTCGTTGTGAAAAGAGTGGGGACATCAAGCTCCTCAAAGGCAGTGTACATTGTATGACCGGGCCCTTCTTCAGAGCGCCAGTAAGGGTCGTTTTCGTTGGGATGCTTTTGATAGCTTTCGTACATTGGGTTATCAAAATCGTATATCAGCTTTCCCCAGTCTTTTTGAGGGAAGGTTCTAAATACATCCGGGGTATAGTTGAAGGTTTTTGTTCCGGCTATTGTAGCGGTCAACCTCGTCTTGTGCTCCCACATGCCCAATAAGCCCGTCTTGAAAAAGCCGTTTCTTGCCCCTGCTTCATAGGGCCATGTGTTAGGCACGTTCGCCACAATAGCCTTAATGTCCTTGTAATGCATACCGGCATCCACTAGTGAGGTCATACCAAAATAGCTGCCTCCAAAGCGATAAATCTCTTCGTTGTAAAAATCCTGAGTTCTCAGCCAATCCAGGGTATCACAGCCATCTTCAAACTCATATAAGACGTATTGGAAAGGTCCTCCGCTGTTTCCCGTGCCTCTGCAGTGTTGGAACACGACGCAATATCCGTCGAGAACAAATGCTTCCACATTATATACATAATGGAGTATCACGTTGAGGGCGGTATAGTTTTCAAGTGTAATCTGCTCGTCGAAACGCTGATTGTACGGACAGCGACAAAGGGCTATTGGGAATTTGCCCTCCTTTTTCGGTTTTATAACACACGTATAAAGCTTGACACCGTCTCTCATTTCTACCATATGGGATTCAATACACTCTTCCGGATGATTTTCCAAGTTGGATAAATTCATAATTATTACTCCTTTTCTGTTAGTCTTTCTCATTTCTCATTAATAACCGGCGGGCGCAGTGCACTGCGCCCGCTAATTCCACTAAATCCCCATTCTCCACGTAGAACTTCTGTCAAAAGCTCATAGTGAGAAGAAGTATGAATTCCATTTATTTTATTGTAACTTGTCATTACAGTATGCGGTTTTGCCTCACGTACGCAAATCTCAAAGCCTTTCAAATAAATTTCCCTTAGCGCTCTTTCTGACACAGTACTGTTGGAAGCAAAACGTTCTGCTTCCTGATTATTACATGCAAAGTGTTTAATAGAAACAGACGCTCCTGGTATTGCCTGCACCCCCTGTGTAATAGCAGCTGCCATTTTTCCACTCAATACAGGATCTCCGAAAAATATTCAAAGTTTCTTCCACCTAATGGATCACGATGAATATTCATCCCAGGCTCCAAAATCACTCCCTGATTATAAAATTCCATTTCTATACCAATTCCTCTGCCCATTAAAATCCCCAGTTGCGGATCCCATGTCTGTGCCATAACAATATCTGTTGGATAGCAAGCTGCTCCTAACGTTGAAAGGTGAAGCCCCGCCGGTCCATCAGTCATTTTCCAATTTGGTATTCCCAATGTAGATACAAAGAGAGCGGTGGTCTCACCAGAAGCTGTTGGTCCTTCTATTGGATTTATGTCTTTATGAAGCCGATCTACTGTTTCATAAGGAGTCTCATTTGCTACACCTGTAATCAAACGCAGTAAAACTTCTGGCTCCAATGATGCCACAAATTCATCCAATTAAACTTTTCCACTTTTTACGTCAAATAGTGACGCATCATTGGCTGGCACTATCTGTAAAAAACGCTTTTTATTTACCTGATCCTCTTCTCTTGTTTTGTCGCGTGGGGTCGGACCCGAAGCACAATATTTTAGTTCAATGTAAAACTCAGCATTTCCATACTTCCTGCTCCCTGATATCTGAGAAACAGAGGACATTTTTTAATGCTGCCATTTTTGTGCGATGCAATAATCTTGTTAGGATCCAAATCCAATACCGATGTTGTCCAGTCACTACCTTCTGTTAGCTTAGCTTCTGCAATCACATTTCCATCCAACTGGTCAAGAACATGTATTTTTCCTTTTGCATTTCTGACCTGAAGTATCAAATGTGTCGTATTCGTCATATCGAAGTATTTATACCCTATTTGGCATCCTTTTTTTATATCCTTGATATACGAAACAGGCGCATTGCACTCCGTATCAGCTGTTACTTCATGTTCTATCGGCTCCTGTGGCACATAATCTTCTCCTGTCTGTGTTACCTTAGGTCCTCCCATCGGATTTCGGAATCCAAGCATTTTTCTTCCCATGAGATTGCAGCATATATATGCAGGATATGTACCTTTTCCCTGAAGTGGTCCATGATTCAATCCGCAGCTGGTAGCTTCTACCATTTCAATCGTTCCATCCTCTTTGATCCACACCGGCTCGGCAACTCCCTGCCGATTCCATAGGGAACCATTCGTCATTCGATGGTCAAAAACATACCACTGGCCTTCAACACACACCAGACCACCATGATTATTGCCTATAGGATAGGCACTCTGTGTTATTTTCCGTCCCCCAAAGCCAATATCACTGGTACAATGAATTCTTCCTTTATGAACAAAATCACGATCCGGATATTTACTCATAGAATAATTCAATCCACTCATATCTGTCGCCGGATATACCAAGTAATACCACTCTCCAATATGACGAATGGACGCTCCTTCAAAGAAATTTGGTTCTTTTCTCGTCCAGTTAGCAGGAAGCAACACCTTAGGTTCACTGATGACAGTAAGCATATCCTGATCTAATTCTAATACAAAACAACCCTTGATTTTATGACCAAATTTTCCATTAGAGTCCTGTCCACTTCCCGTGTACAACCAGATTCGTTTATCCTCATCCACCAATACCCCCGGATCAAAGGTGAACCACTCTTCTGGTTTGGATCCATAAGTATGTCCATCCGGCATGTGAACATCTCCAAGATATTCATATTTTCCAGCTGGGGTATCACAGACTGCTACAGAAATAATACTGCTGTTAGCCACAAAATAATAAAGATAGTATTTTCCATCATTTCCCTGTACTACATCGGGAGCCCAATAGGGCTCTTTTTTTGTGTTCCACGGTGTCTGATCCTTTCGTAAAATAACGCCTTCATATCTCCAATCAGAGAGATCCTCCACTGGTGCAGACCATGACACATAATCATTTTCACAATATTCCTTGCCGCCAAACCTGTCATGACTTCCAAAAATATATAATCGATTACCAAAAACCCTTGGTTCTCCATCAGGAATATACTCCCATGCCGGAAGATATGGGTTATATACTTGTTTTTTCATTCAATTCCTCCCAAATTTTTTTCATTTTTTAATAGTGCTCAGTGAAATTCTGGGTTCTATTACTCTTTTATAACAGGACTACACTAAAATCACCTTAAATATAGTGACACTTTCTTTCTCTGCTGTAAATGTAAGCTTTACATTTTCTCCAGAAAGTTCCATGTCTTCATATTCCAGAATTGAAGCTTCTTCAATTGCTGCGAGTTGTTTCTTAGTCGGATATACCGGTTTTCCCATTTCTTCCCAGACCACAAATGGAGCTGTTGTATGGCTATCAATAACAGCTTTCTGGATAGACTTTACATTTCCGTTTAATGTTATAACCATATCCTCTGACTTGATTTCACGCTCTTCAATATCATGATTATAAGCAAAGATCATAACCTTTCTACCATCGGAAAGTCCAAGGATCTCTGCTGTTCGGCTTGCACCTTCTCCCCCAATGGTTAGTCTCTTGGTTCCAGCTTCGTGAAGAGCTTCAAACAAACGATATACCGGCTTCGGTGTTCCATACACATTTACCAGACCAAATTCATTATTAAATGGAAGTCCATGGAGGCCCATCTCTTCAAAGATATCCGAAACACACCAGTAGGAATATCCTTCCACAAGACCTTCGTTGTAGGATAACGTTGCTACAACACCTGCAGCAGCATAATTTACATCATAGTATCCTATCATCTAATTACTCAGATAATTTAAATAGTTATTGTTGAAGTTAACTTGCCATCTGTGACAGAAACGGTACACCCATTAGAAGCCTTATCATCCGTTTTCACGACTGCTAAAGAACGGCCATAGTAGCTAGTGAAACTGCCAGTATGATAACTTTCTTCATGGCAAGGGTTACCTGAACCAAAGCCAAGAAGAGTTCCTCCTGAAACAGATACATTTAAGAGTCGATCTGCATTGGATTCAACGATGCCATTTTCTCCAACGATTTCAATTGGAATATAGTGGATATTGCTTTGACTATTTTCTGGAATCATACGAAGGCGAAGCGCTCCTGTGGCAGGTTCAAGACTTCGACGTCCCAGTTCATTTCCGTTCTGTGAATATGCAATGGCTGTGAGAGTTTCAGGCACATATTTGATTTTATAGATGGCCTTGCATTCTTTCACTTTCTTTTTACCCAGACTTTTCTCGCCAAGTAATAGTTCAACATATGCACTGTCTGAATAGACTTCAATTTCGGCTTTGTTGCCGACACAGTTATTCCATGCCCAGCTTTCAATCGCATTGGTGCCACGCCAGACAGATTTACTTACGCGTACTCCAGGATGATTCACTGGCTTCACTGCAATACGTGGGGCAGTTTCAAGCCCCCATACGGTAGAGGTGTAACGGCAGGAACCATCTGGCTTTCCGGTGATGTCAATGACGCCAGAGCCAGAAAGAATCCATGGATATGGACGGTTGAAAGGCATACCTCCAGCATAACTCCAGCAACCAAGACCTGCTTCTCCTAAGTAATCCCAGCTTGTCCACATGAAGTCGCCAAATAAATATGGGTATTTTTTTACTTGTTCCCAGTTTTTATAGATGTCCTGTGGAAACGTCTCTGATCCAATTAACATTCGTTTTGGATGCAATTTACCTTCCAAAGGGTAACGCCCAGAACCATAGTTGTAGCCCGCAATGTCTAAGGCATCAATCATTGGGCTTGCTAAGGCATCAACCTTTGGAGAATTTCCAGCTTTATTCATGCTGGAACCTACGATAGACGCCATAATATTGAAGGCCAAACTGCCATTGGTAGCTTTGTCTTCGGCTTTGTCTTCGGCTTTATTTTCTTTTTTGCTATTTTTTTGAGTTCCATCCTGGTAGATACCTTGACCTTTTGCGGCCCTGCTTATAATCATGAGATTCAAACCGCAAGTTACAGGTCGTGTGGAATCGATGTAATGGATGAAGTTAACTTGCTGTTTACCATAGTCAAGACCTTTGGCTTCCGCAGGTTCAGCAACTTCATTTCCAATGGAATAGAAAATGACGGAAGGATGGTTATAATCTTTTCGTACCATTTCTGCAGTATCCTTTTTCCATTGACTTTCAAAGTCTAAGCCATAATCATAGGTGGTTTTGCGGTTGTACCACATATCAAAGGACTCGTCCATTACATACATGCCGTAGTAGTCGCAGGCTTCAAGCATAGCGCGGCTACAAGGATTATGGGAGGAGCGAATCGCATTGAAACCAGCCTCTTTTAAGATTCGAACTCTACGCCACTCGCTTTCATCATAGCAAGCTGCGCCAAGGATTCCGTGGTCATGATGGACACAACCGCCACGAAGTAAGACCTCTTGACTATTTATAAGGAGTCCCTGGGGACTCCATTTGATTTCACGGATACCAAAAGTTTCTTCCACTACATCATCACCAATACTAACTCGACAGGTATACAAATTAGGTTCGTCAGCACTCCAAAGTTTGGCATCTGGGAGTTCAATCACACCTGGAAGAGCACTGGCAAGAAGGGTATTTCCTTCATAAATCTCTACCTTTGCATTTTCTGCGTTAACGGTTACCTGAATGGTTGCTGGTGAAAGGGATAAGGTTGTAATCTTAATTCCGTCATAAGGAATGCCATCCTTTCTTCCAATATAGAGCCATACGGGTCTGTAGATACCGGAACCTGTATACCATCTGGAGTTTGGAGTTTTGGAATTATCGGCGACAACCGTGAGCAAGTTTTCTTCTCCAAGGATTAAGTCGGTTAGGGGAAGGGCAAAACCTGTATAGCCGTATGCATGCTTTCCAATTTCCTTCCCATTTAAATGGACAGTAGCATTACGGTAAACACCTTCAAATTCAATAAGAATTTCCTTATCTTCCCATTCTAGGGGAGCCATGAAGGACTTGGAATAAGTGTAGATGCCTCCGGGAAAGTAGCCATGTCCTCCATCTGATGTAGCTTTACTGCGTTTTTCTTTTATCATTGCATCGTGGGGAAGATTAATAACTTCCCCATTCAACATCCAATTATCGTTAAATGATAGCTTTTGCATAGTTCATCTTCCTTCTCATTTTAATTAAGGGCATCCATAAGCTTTACTTTTTCTGATGGAAAACGACTAAGGATAAGACTCTATTCGCACAGGTCTGAAGGTCAACAAAAGTTAATTCCTTTCCAATGGCATTGATTATGGTATCCACATCATTTTGTGATCCAGGCATAATTAGGTCGTTTCCGGCCTTGATACAAAGGGAAGGGCTTGAAGAACCGTACTTAAATGAAGCATCAGGCTGATCTGTGGTTCCCCAGTCGGTCATTACGAGCCCCTGGAAATTCCATTCCTGGCGGAGTATATCGGTAAGTAACTCTTTATTGTTGGCAGCATGAATGCCATTTACTAAGTTATAACTTGTCATAAGAGATTTTGGATTTGCTATTTTTATAGCAATTTCAAAGCCCTTCAAATAAATCTCACGAAGTGCACGCTCTGAGCAGTGAGAATTAGAATGGGTACGATTATCTTCCTGGTTATTTAAAGCAAAATGCTTAATTGTGGTACTGCAGCCTTTATGAGCTTGTACGCCAAGGGTATCAGCAGCAGCACATAAGCCGGAAATAAGTGGGTCTTCGGAATAGTATTCAAAGTTACGGCCACAAAGAGGATTTCGATGAATATTCATTCCAGGAGCAAGCCAAAGGGTTATACCAAATTCTTCCATTTCTTCGCCAACGATATCTCCTGCTTCCTCGAGAAGAGACATATCCCATGTCTGTGCCAGTAAGGTAGCAATTGGAATTGCAGTACAGTACTGGTAATAATCCATAGCATCTTCAGGACGTTCTGGAATAGGCATGCCAAGTAATTGCGGAAGATTTCCCATGGATGACTCACCAAGACCAGGAATGATATTGTGATCTTTGTCAGCAACGAAACTCTTGGATAATCGTAAACCAGCAGGTCCATCTGCTAAGGAAAGATTTATAATACCGCGGCTTTCGATAAGGTTTGAGGTAGTGTCACCTGCTGCGCCAGGGCAAGCAGAAGATGCTGCGCCAATAATTGAATTTTCAGCAAAACCACCTCGGGCAGAACCAACCACCAAACTAGCTAATTCTTCTACGGTAAGCTGAGCAGTTAATTCCTCTACACTAGCATTATAATTTAAAACATCCTCAAGCGTAATGAAAGTTTCTTTGTCAGTGGTAAACAAGGTTGCTTCTGATTCGTAGCTGACAGTTTCTGTAGGGATGAGCTGTGAAGAAACTTCAATAATTGGCACCGATTTCTTTTCTGCTTCTTCATCCGAATAAGTGAAGAAAAGGCTTTCGTTGGCCTTTAATGTTGAGAAATCACTGTCCTTGCACACTTTGTTTGCAACCTGTTTGGTAATGATTGTTTCAGCAACATGAATTGCTGCAACAATATGGGTATTTCTTGAATAATTTCCAAGACGAACATAATAGTTACCAGCTTCTAAAAGGTAATGAGCATTTGCTTCATCATAGGAGGCAAGGGAGCGGAGAGAGAAGATAATTTCAAGGGTCGCCTCCTGACCAGGTGCTAAGGACTTGGTTTTGGCAAAGCCGGCAAGTACCTGATAAGCTTTATCAAGATTTCCCTGTGGCTGTGTAACATACACTTGTACGGTTTCACGGCCAGAATACTGGTTACCAATATTTTTAACAGTGACTGTTAGAATTACATTTTCTCCCTGAAGGGAGCACCCTTTACTTACGATAGAAAAATCGGTGTAAGAAAGGCCAAACCCAAAAGGATAGGCAGGCGTTTTGC
The DNA here is from genome assembly GCF_900096945.1 of Anaerobium acetethylicum. Taxonomy (GTDB): domain Bacteria; phylum Bacillota; class Clostridia; order Lachnospirales; family Lachnospiraceae; genus Anaerobium; species Anaerobium acetethylicum. The sequence goes on from NZ_FMKA01000027.1 coordinate 43,656, forward strand.
CAAAACTGTCAAAGTAACGGTAACCAACAAAGATTCCTTCCGAATAATATTCATCATTGACATCGCCATTTTGATAACTGAAGGTATCAAACGAAGGATAATCCTCGTAATTATTGGCCCAGGTGGTAGTTAAGTGACCGCTTGGAGTTACTTTTCCGGTCAGCACATCAGCTAAAGCTAGGCCACCGACGCAACCAGGCTGGCTCATGAGAAGAATTGCACTGATTCCTTTTTGTGCTCTGAGAAACTTGGTGTCAATGACACCGCCAGCATTGATTACTACGATAGTATGTTCAAAGTGCTCAGTAAGGAAAAGGAGATTTGAAATTTCCTTTTCAGATAGTTGGTAATCTCCACCTGACAATTTACGATCAGAGCCTTCGCCGGAAGTACGACCAATTACATAAATAGCACAGTAGGAATCGGTTCCTTCCAAATCTTTTTTTGAAATATCAGGCACTACAGGGTCACGATAAGGATTGATTAAAGCTTCATTTACTCCAGCCCAGCCCTTTTCCTGAACGGTTTCTTGAAAATGTTTGCCAAAGGCATTTAATGCGTCGTTACAATCTGAATCGAACTGATTTAACCAGGCTTTGGTACCGATGGTAAAGCCTGCGTCTTCAAGTCCTTGCTCTACATTATATACAGTTCTGGAATTGACATCTCCAGATCCGGTTCCACCTTTCACTGTACGGCGAGCACCACTTCCAAAGAGCGCTAGCGGCTTGGAGAGGGGGCTTAAAGGTAGTATTCCGTCATTAGCAAGAAGAACCATTCCATCAGAGGCAATCTTTCTTGAACGATTCATATTTCTTCTTTCTCGATCATTTATTTCATTTGAATTACTTGCATATAAAATTGACATGTATTTTTACTCCTATCTATTCAATGATGTTTTATTAGAAAACTTTTTCTTATCTGCTACAAAAACTCTTCTCTATATGAATAAAGAGGAGCTTTTGTTATGAAAAGAAAAAAGGTTATTTATTGTCTGAAGATTTCATCTTATTTCGAATTTCATCTGTAACTGGGTATTTTCCGAGAATAAAGAAGGAAATAATACCAAAAATTCCAGGGATAAGTCCCATTATAACGATAAACCATTTGAGCATTCCAGGAATGGCTGATAAGTCGCCAAGGTAGGTATCGGTAACGGAATCTACTTCGTATCCAATTGCAATGAGAATAACACCAATCAAACCCGTTGAAACTGATGATTGTGCTTTACTAAGGAACTTATTGCACGCATTACATAAAGCAGAACGGTCTTTTCCCGCACGATAGATCTCATAGTCCATTACTTCAATGTTTAAGGTCTCACCAGGAATATAGTCGGCACCAATTGCAGTAGCTACTACTACAGCACAAAGGAAGAACGGAATAGGACTTAACCGAAGTAAGCCAACCATTTCAAGGACGAACAATGCTAAGCAACCCAGCGCCTGTATTAAAATCAAAATTTTGTGGAATTTCAATGGTGAACCTACTTTTTTCATGATGGGGCTAGCAACAAGAGTACCGATAATTAATGGAAACATCATCAACATAGATGAAATCATGGTGAGAAGTCCAAATCTTGAGGTATCTACTGCGCCTGTAGTAAGATCTGCACAGTAAGCCCATTTGGTGTAGTAAGCCATTGTTGCAAATAAGAAGGTCCAGATGAAACCAGAGAATAAAGCATCCAATAATTTAATGCGTAAGGCTTTATTTTCTTTAATAAGACCGAAAATATCGGTTATTTTAACGTTGTCTTCTTCATCGCGTTCTGCGTGATGTTTCTCACGAATAATCAATAAGCCGATTGCAGAAATGACACCACTGACAACCATGAATGTACCGATTACAAGTGCAAAGGATTTATGCATGTTACCAATGTTAACATTTATAGTGTTGATAATGCTGATAAATGCAGCACTTAATACACCGATAATCATACCGAAGATACGTGGTCCAACAAGGAGCTTTCCACGTTCATTTGGATCCAAGGTCATGGTACGATACATAAGATTTGGTGCAAAAAAAGATGCGCCGATATCATATAAGAGGTAGAAGAAAATTACCCATACGCAGATGAAAACTGGACTTTTCATAATTCCAGATGGCAAGGCGAACAAACCAATGATACCTGACATAGAGAAAAGAACACTTAACAATAGGAATGGACGATATTTTCCGTACTTACCAACCTTTGCTCGATCCATAATCCAACCTTCAATAGGATCGTTTACTGCATCAAAGATTCTTGCGAACATGAGTAGTGCGGTACCTAAGATGGCACCCCATTTACCGATTCCGGCATAGTCTGTTAGGTAGAGCATGAACAAACCAGTAATGACACCACTGGAGAGCGCATCCGTTGAGCCCATAAGAGTTGTTCCAAAGTAGTCTTTGAAACGAAGTTTGTTTGGGTCTTTTACTTTTTTTGACATTTCGTTATCTCCCTTGTTATTTAAGAATTGTGATTTTTCTTGATTCTAGCATGAGAGAAACGAAAATATATAATATAAAATAGCCTAAAATATCAAAAATTAGCTACAAAAAATTATCGAGCTAATTTTTAATATTTTAGGCTAATAATTACCATTTTCATATCTGCAAAAGTCGCAAACAAATAAAATTTTTCATAATTTGTTCCTTTCTATTTGAGATAAATTCTGGTATTCAGATGGAAGCATGCCGGTATATTGCTTAAAAATAGAGCAAAAATAACTTGGAGAAGAAAAGGCCAGGCGTTCGCTTACTTCGTTAACCGCGATATCTGTGCGAGTAAGCAGAAGCTTTGCCCTTTTCATTTTTTCTTCCTTGATATAATCCTTTATAGAAGTACCGGTTTCTTCTTTAAAACGCTTACTAAGATAATAGGATGCATAGCCAAGTTCTTTTGCCATATGATCCAGGTTGATTTTTTCAAATAAATTGGTTTCAATATATTCCATGCAACCATTCACGATAGCAGGATGATGACTTCGCTTTTTACACATACGCACGCGTTGCATAACAGTTTGAAGAATCTCATAAGCACAGTTTTGAACCGTACCAACCGTGTCACACGCTTCTACTCTTTGAAAATAATAATCAGCGATGGAATACCCCCCTTCTGGAGAGACTCCGCCAAGAATTGCAGCTCTGGTTGCAATGATAATCAGTACAATTACCTCATCTTTGACCTGTCGCAATGGATTGCCAGGACATAAGGCACCTATGGTACCACTTGAAAAGGTACTGGTTAAAGACATTCCTTCCAAATCAAGTGTTCCATTTTTAATTCCTTCGAACAGATTTAGTTCTGCCTCCCAGGAATTGTGTTGCACGTTGGTTACCCATTGGTCTTCTTTATTGGTAGCGATGGCTGTATTAACATAGGTGATTTCACCCGTATTAATAGAACCCCCAACTGCATAATACTGAAGCATTACTGCATAGGTCAGTGAGACGGTAATTGGAATGGATGGAATCTTCTTAAGCTGGCCTTGCATTTGCTGAACAAGCTCAGAGGAAACATGGATCTTACTACATAGACGCATCATATAACGCTCAGAAGCTTCTACTGTAAAAAATGGACCAAGCAGATGATATTCTGAAATGGTGTCATCTTCTTTTTTACCAGCAACAATCCAAGTAAAACCAAGTGTATCTGCAATGATAATTGGAGTGTCTAATGTTGAAAAGTGAGTCTGGATGTGATCACTGCAACTGCTAATCTTAAATAAGTCATAAAAGAATTGTCCGTCTGGATGGTTGGTATTTTGCAGATTGAACCTGCCATCTAATTGCCAACTGTATAACTTGGTAGCAACAAGAAGCATCTCTTGGGCTTCTTGTAGAAAAAGCATAGTGTTATAATCACGCATCTAAATACTCCTTTAGCAGTTTGTAATCAGAGTCACTAAATAGGATTTCTCCTTCGCCTAAGCTCGCAGAACTTGGTGCATTGACGGCAACTAGAAAGAGATATTTTGAAAGTTGACTTTTTAGGTTCAACTGGTCACCTTCATCAGTCTTATAAAAAATGTTTCCTTCACATTGATCTACGCGATTTAAAAAATCGGCAGAAGACACTTCTTTTTTTAGCTTCATTTTTGTTTTTCTCCTTATATTTCCAGCCTGCTACAAGGGTTAATGATATTCAGGCTGGTAGCCTCTTGTTATTTGTATTTAGTGTATCACTTTTACATACATGCGCCTACTAGCTCTTAATTAATTTGCTTTGACCAGCTCTTCAGCCATAACGAGAAGTCTGCAGTAATCCAATCTGTCATCACGATTCCCTGAAAACCGAATTCACTACGAAGGATATCTCCAATAAGGTCTGTTCTCTCATTAGTATGTTGCCCATTTACTCAATTGTTGGAGGTCATTACGGATTTAGGCTGCGCCATTTTGTTACTACTAGGTTTCCGCAAACTTGCGATTTTAAATACCTCAATTGCTTAAAAATTTACATCATTTTGCGATAAGTTATGATAGTTTTCACTTTTCACCAAAATCACTGAATTGCTTGCAGAATCAAGAATCTTCGTCATTTTTACGTTTCTTACTTCTCATCCACGACTTGAAAAATATAGACTTTCAGATACCGCGTCTCTTTGCTGTGCTACTTTCATATTACTTCTGGCAATTGACTCGATGTATATTATATTATTAACTCAAACTTCGCACATAGATTTTGACTATGCACCTTGAAAATTCAATACCTGGCAGTTATTCAGTTATCAAAGCTCAGAGTTTATGCTGCTA
>NZ_FMKA01000023.1 GCF_900096945.1 Anaerobium acetethylicum
GAAAACGAGGAACTCATAGCGGCGATACAAAATAGTTGTAGGAGCCGCGCTGAGATTATTGCTTTCTTAGAGAGCAAGTAATCTATATCCCAATGCCATCGATTTCTAATAGGTCAGATGGCATTGAGTGGGTAAACCTTGGGAAGTTAGCATTTTAAGTGCTTTCTAGTAGAAACCTAGTGAGGAGTTGCGGGAATCCAGGATATCAATAATGGTTCTGGAATCAACCGTACGTCTGCATACTGTTGCAGTATACTTAGAACCATTTCTTAAATACCACATCCAGAATACTCTTTCGGCTTTCTGTATTTCCATTTCTCTGATCCAGATATTTCTTATTGCAGTAATATTTCGGACGACCACTATAAATTCAATATATTAAGTTAAATCTTTTAGCAAAACCTGCCTATTCATACTGAATACATCTTTAATCTTTTGATGATTGAAAGGATTACTATTATGTATGTCCACCATTCTTATTACATTCGAAACACTTATAGCAGATCCGTTAATGCCAGTTGTATTCACAATATTTCTAATCTGACCATCTATATTGCTTCCAAAACCTCCAGCTATATAAGAGAAAAACGCAAGATTATTATTACTTTCACTATAATTAGCTAAATTTTCAATGTAATTATGAACCATCCTGTTATAATGATCGTTACTAATGGTATATTTGCTGTATGCCTTATTATCAATAATTGCTTGATATCCATCTAAATCTGAAATCAACAATACATCTGGCGTTAAACCAATCGGACCTACATGCTTCGATTCAAAACCAAATACATCGTGAAAAAGCTCTACAGTTGCTTTTTCAAAGTCAACAGCCTCCTCTCTTCCCTTAAATGCCATTTCAAAATATTTTGTCATAAATGCACCTACCGAGCCCGTAGGATATTGCTCCACTAATACTTCTTCTACAAGTTTCCCATCAATTCCCGTTTGATGTACTATATAATCTACTAATTGAGGAGTTATTCTTGTTATTGGTCTTTCTAAGGACTCTGCAATATATGCCTGCATAATCTTTTGCCTTGCAATAACTCTTGCAGTAATAGTTTGTGTTTGTGCAAGGTTTCTATTATCTTTGCGATGCTTCGGATCAATTCCGTACTTACGTTGAAAATATTCATGCTGTTCAGGTCTATCAATAAAACTTGGGGATTCTCTTAATATTGAGACTACTTCCTCATGTTTATCGTCCAAAATATATAATTTCCCATCTTCGCGCTTTGCTAATTGCGTGTATTCCAGCCAATTAACTAAGGTATTTGCCAAATCAGTCAAATGACTATATGGATGATCTGGATTGACAGCACCTTTTGACGGCTTATATTTAGTGAAAAAATCTTCCTCAAGACATTTATCACCAAAATTTCTAAATTGAATAATTCTATCCACAACACAGTTATAGCATTTCTCTGTTTCATTCTCCGCTTCGGTTACAACAATTTTTGCTATTTCTTCTTCTGTTAAACATCCAATTTTATCGTCATCCAATAATTTTAACAGAAACCTAAACGGTCGTATTTTAAACCTTTCAGCCACTTGTACCCCTCTTCCCGTTGAAAAAGAAGATGGGAACTGATATTTTAAAACCTGACTGGACAGCACTTGAACAGGAGAATCTCCATTCATAATTGCTTCTCCAGCCAAAGTCAATTTGATTTTTCCTGATGAATCTTGTTTAAAAACCAAACCCAAACTTACAAGCCATGCCATATAAGTTCTAGCTCCACCACCTGTTTGATCCCTTCTTTCGCCTTTTCTCTTCAATCCAGCTACTTCAAGTGCATCTTCATATGCAAGATGAGAATCCCTTTGTCCTTCCCATTCTTGATTCAAGGATAAATCTGCAAATGCCCCTAACACTTCAGGTATTGCATTTAATTTCCTTTTCGGTCTTGTAACCCACCAATAATTCAACACCCTTATCACCTACTCTGATATATTTGATTCTACACTTTCATAATTAATTCCAGCAAACGAATTCAGTACGGCCTCAAAAATAATTCTAGCCCCTTTTGAAGGTACCGCCATTCCAATCTGCTTTCTAACAGATTCTTTTGAACCCTCAAATACATACGTATCAGGAAAAGTCTGAAGCCTTGCCCTTTCTCTATTGGTAAGCGCCCTCGGTATCTCATAATGATATATATGAGTCCCGCCGCCTCCAGAACCTGTAACTGTATAAGCTGGTTTATTTGGATCTAATCTTTTATATATCTGACTTATTTTTGCACCTTTTACATTCAACTGTAATTCTTCAGGTAAATCAGCTGTGAATGCATTCTGCCCTGGCTTAATATGTTTTAATCTTTCAACTACTGTTGGAGATTGCTTTGTCAATTCATTATTTGTAGCATATCCAGGTATTGGTGGAACTTCTAACGCATGCCTGCATGTATTGTTGATATTTTTATATGGCTCTGGACTTGGAACTTTAAACTCATAAGGTAAATCATTTCGAATACCAATAATTATCATTCTATGTCTCGCCTGCGGAACTCCATATTCTTCAAATTTATATAGATTAGGATATATTTTATATCCCGCTTTAATTAAATCTAATTGAATTTTTTTAAATGCTTTTCCATCATTAGCACTTTTTAATCCACCGACATTTTCAGCCAAAAACCATAAAGGCTTATATCTTTTTAATACATTTACGCCATAAGTATATAAAGGACCGAACACGCCATCAAAACCCTTTTGTTCTCCAACAACCGAAAAATCATTACATGGAAATCCAAATGCTAGTGCATCAATATCTCCTAATTTATCAATATCTAATTTTCTGACATCCCCGCAGATAACGCTTTCTTCATCATCAGGACAGATATTTCTTATGTATGTTTTGCAAGTATCTGCATCATAATCGTTGGCCCATTTGTGAACTATCTTATAATCTGGATTACTTATCTTTGCTGTTGTAGCCCCTAAAGCAAGACCTCCTGGTCCGCAAAATAATTCTCCTAGTCTAAATTCTGTTGTGATTTCTGAATTCATTATATTTCCTCTCCATTCGGTAAAATAAATTTTCTTTGAAACGAAATACCTAATGCATCCGCAACAGCATCAAGATCCGAAACTGTAAAACTTTTTCTTTTCATTTTTGAATTTAAACTTTGCGGTGATTTTCCTAACCTTCTGGCCAATTCTGCTTCGCTCACATTGCAACGCACACAAATCACCTTAATTTGTTCTGATATTGTCATATGAATTTTCTCCTGCTACCTGCTTGCTACAAAGTAAATTTAACTTTAATATTGTAAACGTTTTTTTTGATAATGTCAAAACATTCATTTAGCTTATATGTTTTTTTCAAAGACGAATCTTCCGAAACATTCAAATCAAAATGCACTATATAATCATATAAAAGGGATATTTATCATCCAACTAATTCAACAACGTTATTTATTTTCAAAATATATAACATCTTACCACGAACACAAGTTCGATTCAAGTATTAATTTTCATCCATCAATTTTATCAAAGTGTAGTTCAAACTTCACCACGGTGTAGCCATCCTCTGCATCCTTTCAGTTTCAGACCAATAAAATCAACTTAATAATCATCATCCTCCAGCGGCATTTCCCCCAAAAATCACATTGAACACCGCATCTTCAATCACCTTAACGCATTCTTCCGTCTTTTTCAATATATCTTTTCCCCAGAAGTGTATGACCGTCCATCCAAGAAACAGCAGTTCCTGGTCTCTCTCGATGTCTCTCTCCCGGTTTCGTTCTATTTTATTTATCCAATATTCGCTGTTCTCCGCCAGCTCCAGTTTGGGCTTCAATATCTCCCAGTCCTTCCCATGGAAAAACTCGCTATCGCAGAAAATCGCAATCTTGTATTTGGTCAAAGCAATATCCGGAGTTCCGGGCAAAGCCTTATAGTTCTTTCGATACCGGAAGCCCTTGTTCCAAAGGGCTTTACGTAGGCTTATCTCTATCTTGGTGTCCTTGCCCCGTATATGGCTCATGGTCTTGTGCCGCTGCTCCTTGGTCATACGATCCATACAATCACCTCCTGGTATGCTATCGGTATATTTTCAATTTCTTTTTATGGACTTCCTTTAGAAATTCGTCTTACAGTTCTCTTGACTTTGCCTTGAAAATCCTTACTCTATTATATTTCATTGTACAGCAAAATACCCTGATAGTTAAGCACAACCTATTTTCTGTGCCTTGCTATCAGGATATTTTGCAATCGTTATCTTATCATTCCTTCCACATCTTCAATATTCACGAGCCTATTACTCTTATCCCCAAACTTCCACTTTATTTCAATCCTCCCCTCGTCATACACCACAATCTCATCCACAAACACTTCTGCCATTTCCTTATTCAGTTTTGTCAGTTTCATACTCCCATCCAACATCTCAAATCCCGCTGCCTCTGGCACATCCATATCAGAAATCTGCCTCACTGCTACCTTCTGCTTCTCAATATTCTCCTGCATTTTTTCCATCATCTGCTCATATATTTTCTTCTGTTCAAGATAGGTATCTTTATCTGTCACTTCCATTTTGTATGCTTCATAACTGGCACGGAGATCCTGTTGCAGCAACACCAACGAATGCTCCATATCTTCCAAGTGTTTCTCCGCTATTCTAAGTCTTTCTTCATTCTTTTTACGCTGTAAATCAACAATTTCTCTGGAATCAACTAAAACATCCGCATGCTGTTGCAGCATAGTCAAAACCACCTCTTCAATATCAGCATCCAAAATACTATTCCTACAGTCACCGCTGCTCTGATCCAGGAATTTCTTAATGCAGTAATACTTTGGACGTCCACTATACGTATGTACAAGTGTATGTCCACAATCGCCACATCTCATCTTGCCAACCAGGCAGTGTCTCGCATGGCGCTTCCCATCTGTGAATTTTTGATAATTCAATTCTCGGAGTTCTTTCACTTTCTGAAATTCTTTCTTGGATATAATAGCCTGATGACAATTTTCGATTTTCCGCCACTCTTCTTCCGGCAGTGCCACACAGCTTCTTGCACCGACCTCTTTACTCTTGTATCGGTTATATACCAATGTTCCCGTATACTGTTCATTATCAAGAATTCTTCCGATGGCTAATACATTCCAAAGCGGTTTCCTTTTCTTGTACCTGGCAAGCATCTTCTCATTGCCTTCCGTCTCGGCAATATAAACACCTGGTGGAACAATTCTATCATCATTGAGATTTCGGGCTATCTTATACATTGAAGCACCTGACTTATATTCCTTGAAAATCCTCTTTACAACCTTGGAAGCCACATCATCAACTACCAACTGATGCTTGTCCTCCGCGCTTTTCACATAGCCGTATGGTGCATATACAGCAATGTAGTTTCCATTACTCCGAATGGACTTCAGCGAAGCCTTTACCTTCTCAGATAAATCTTCACTATAAAAATCATAGAGTAGCGCCTTGAAAGAGATATCAATTTCTCCAATGCCGCCAATATGATCCTGGCTGTCATAATTATCATTGATGGAAATAAACCGAACACCCATAAACGGAAATATCTGCTCAATATATTTCCCCTGAACGATATGATCTCTTGAAAATCGCGAAAAATCCTTTATGATAACACAGGAAATCTGCTGCCTTTTGATCAATTCCAGCATGTTTTGCAGGTCTGGCCTTTCCATGTTCTTGCCTGAATATCCGTCATCAGCAAATTCTATTACATTCATTTTTTTAAGTTCCTTGTCTTTTTTGATAAAAGATCTGATGAACTTACGCTGATTCGTAATACTATTGCTTTCATCTGCAACAAAATCATCTTCTTTGGATAATCTCAAATACATCGCTATCTGTTCCATGTTATGAATGCTCCCTTCTGTACTTTTCCCTTTCCTCTGTAAGAGGGTCCTTGAAATGATAGGTGATTTGAATATTCTTATCCGGGTACAATTCAATACGAGAAATCATCGCCTCTACAATCTCTCTGTTCAGCGATGCTTTCCCTCTCATGCAGGATGCAGCGGACCACCAGCGTACTTCCTTTTCAAGTTTTTTCTTCTCCCTGGATTTGTTCTCTGTTTCATCAATAATCTGCCCTTTGAGATTGGCGATTTCTTTTGCGTTTTTCTTCTGCAGTCGAGCCAATTCCTGTTTTGTGACATCTCCCATAACATAGCCTTCGTATGATTTGCTCTCGCAATGCTCCGCTTTTTCAATTCGCTTTTCCAGAGATTTTATCTTTTCATCAAATGCATCCATCTTATCTGCAATGATTTCATTCATCTTGTCAACAATTGTATCTGCCTTTTCGTACTGCATCGCAACCTGGAATGACAGCGCATCATATACTGACTGAACGATATCCCTTTCCAGCCAGGAGCTGATGCACTTTTTCTCTTTACCGGCATCATAACTATATCGACACTGATAAAAATACTGCCTGCACAACTTCCCATTCTTTTCCACAAGTTTGGACATCATCGGAATCTTTTTTCCACATGTACCACAGTACAGAATGCCATCCAGAATATCCGCCTTCATAGGTATATGTTTGCCTCGGTCGGAAGAAAAAGCGCTTTTCTCCACCTTCTTTGCAAACAAATCCCTTACTGCATAAAAAGCCTCTTTATCGATAATAGCTTCATGCGTATTCTCTACAATTACCCACTCTTTTTTATCTGTAGAATGCGTTTTTTCATTCTCGCTTAATCTTGTTCTCCTCTTACCCTGCACCATATTTCCGATATATGCCTGGTTGGAAAGAATAGAAGAAAGAGTTCCTATGTACCAAGGCTTCGCATCCTCATTATTTGCATGATAAAGCCTCTTTGTTTTCAGGTATTCACCTGGACTGGATAAATTGTAATCCTGTAAAGCAATTGAGATATTACGCATATTTGTTCCTTCCAGTGCCATAGAAAATATCTGACGCACAACATCAGCTGCCGGCTCGTCAATCACATACTTTCTCAATGGATCATTTGAATCTGCAAGATATCCATATGGTGCATTACTGCCAACGAACTTGCCCTTTTCCATATCCATCCTTCTGCTGCATGCAATCCTTTTGGAAATGTCCTTGGCATACATGTCATTCACCAGATTCTTAAGCGAAATCTCCAATGCTTTATTTTGGTTAAATCCTTCATCCGAATCAAAATGATCATTCACAGAAATAAACCGAATCCCAAGGAATGGCAGTATCGTCTCTATATAATTGCCGGACTCGATATAGGTTCTGCCAAATCTGGATAAATCTTTTACAATAATGCAATTGATTTTCCCAGCTCTGGCATTCTCCATCATCTGCTGAAATGCAGGCCTGTCAAAACTTGTACCAGATACGCCGTTATCGATGTACTCGTAGGTTTCTGCGAATTCCTGCTTATCCTTTACATAGTCCCTCATTATAGCAAGTTGATTTGCAATAGAATCTGAAGGCTTCATCTTCAGTTCAACTGATAATCTCGCATAAAACGCAGTACGGAACGTTCTTGTTTTCACTGAATGGTTATCTTCTACGATTACATTATTTTTAGCAACTGCATTAAACCTGCCAGCCATTCGTGCCATCCTACACACCGCCCTTCAATTCCAGTACACAGTTTCCATCAATCGCTATGGCTCCTGCTCCTAATGCATCCTGCCCTGTCAGCTCATTTGCAGTCTGAACAATCCCCGCAACCTTCTCCATCTCGTTACTATACTTAAAGATAATCTCCACTGTATCTTCATATATCAGGATCCTGTCAACAAATGTTACCAATGCAATCCGATCCATTTCTTCAATCTTAAAATTCTCGCGAAATTTAGCCAGCTCATCTGCAATGGCAAGTCCACTATTATAAATGCCATGAATAATTTTCTCCTGTTTCTTTACTGCCTCTTCCAGCTCTGCTTCCTTAACTGTATAAATTTCCCGGTATCGGACAAACTGCTCTTTGGTAATAATCTCATCCTGCAAATCATTGTAAAGAGAAGATTTCAGCACCGCATACTTTGTTATTTCAGCCTTTAATCCGGCTATCTCTTTATCATGTGCTACCGCTTCATCATAATTCACATTCAGCTCATCCAAATGCTCTACCAGTTTTTCACAGTCACGCATGTTGTCAATATAGGACTGTAACTGCCCAAGAATAATCTCGCTCAGCACCTCTTCCCTTATGGCGTGCCTGGTGCAATTTCCCTTGCCATTACGGTTATAATTGGAACAAATGTAATTCACTATCTGCTTACCCCTGTATGTATAAGAACGTCTGACCATACTCGTACCGCAATCACCGCAATACAGCAATCCCCCATAAATGTATGATTCCTTCTGTCCGGCTATTGCTTTAGTATCACGATTCATAAGTATCTGAACTGCATCGAAATCTGCTCTTGAAACAATCGGTACATGCGAATTTTCAATGATAATCCAGTCGCACTTAGGCACCATAACCTCCCTCATAACCTTATGATTTATTCTTGTTCTCTTACCCTGCGCCAGTACTCCTACATACACTTCGTCTTTTAAAATCCTGCCAATGGTCTGAGCAGACCACTTGGGATCACCTGTTCCCTGAAAGCTGGTAGAATACTTCTGACCAGTTTTTTTCTTATATGCCATCGGCGATAATACTCCGTTGGTATTCAGGTCATTTGCGATGGCAGATGCACTCATTCCTGCTAATTTCTTTGCAAATATATCCTGAACAATTCCGGCTGCATATTCATCCGAGATAAGCTGATTCTTATTATCATCTGCCTTGGTATAGCCATATGGTGCAAATGCTCCTACAAACTCTCCGTTTGCCCTCTTAACCTGTTGACTGGACCTGACCTTTATAGAAATATCGTGGCAATAATTATCATTAATCAGATTCTTCATTGGTATGATAATATGCTTCTCTCCATGGTCTGCTGTAAGGCTGTCAAAGTTATCGGTAATTGCTATGAATCTTACGCCATATTTATCAAATGTCTTAAGAATCAGCTCGTCTCCGCCGATATGTTCCCTGGCAATTCGCGATAAATCCTTAACTATAATGCAGTCAAGCCTTCCCTGCTCTACTGCCTTCATCATATGCTGATAGCCAGGCCTTTCAAAATTGCTGCCCGTAAAGCCATCATCAACAAACATATCTGCAAGCTTAAATTCCGGCCTGGTTTTTATAAAATCTTCTATCAGAAGTTTCTGGTTCGTGATACTATTGCTATCCACCTTCCCCTTCCCATCACGGTCATCATCTCCTGATGAAAGCCTCAAATACATTCCTGTTCTGTAGCTATCAAGTTCCTTAATTCCCATCTATCAATTCCTCCTATTGTGCTCCGTAATCATAAGTATCTCATCCATACTTCAGCGATGCTTTCCGGTCAATGTAAGAGACCATCAGGTCTTCCATATGGGCATCCCCATATCCAACCTTGATCTTATATTTATCCACATTCTTCACATTATGTGCAACGGTTTTCCCCTTCTCCACAACATCCTTACCGGCATCGCTGACAATTGCTCCCGTCTGTTCTTCTATCAAAAAATCTTCTCCTTCTTTCGTAAAAACGGAGACCGCTTTACAAATATCACGAAACGCAAAAAACCGCTCTCCACAGTAAACAAAGTATGACTCTGAAATATATACATCTCATGTATAAACTTCGAGTTTCCAGCTATTACTTCTTTACATACGGAAGGACGCAACCTGAAAGAAATACATGTGTACACGATACATGTATCCTGGCTGTTGCTATACTTTTTTTGCAGAACAGACCCTTTTTGTGCCAGACAGACTATCTGCCTTTGGCAGGCACAAAAATCGCTAAATTCCTTATTCTGTTCCTAATCCTTTTGCCCCTTTTGAGGGAATCCGTATGTATTGAAGCTTTCACTTCACTTTGTTAACCATGGACAGCGGTCTCTTTATTTTGCGGCGTTCATCTTTTAACACCGCTATTAAAAAGCTGTCTATTGTCAACTATATTATATTGCCTGAAAATGATGTTGCTCTTGCGCTGGCTAGGCACTCACAACAGGTTAATAGTTAGCGTAGTTCCGTGTTTGGCTGAACACTTAAGTTGAACTACTTACTTTATAATAACATCCAAACAAATGTTTGTCTACTTTGATTTTTAAAAAATTTCATAAAAATTTCGTGTGAAAACCGGCTGGATTTACCCGCCATATTTATCAGATGCAACTTTTAACATTATACATATGAATATTCCGTTCCAATAATGCGGAAAATTCTGAGCTCCATATACTATGCAAACAAAATATCCAACACATATCTATAAATGATAATAAAAATTGTACCAGTATTTAGAAAATGACACTCAAAAACTTTACCAGGGAACTTGCTTCTTCGTTTGGCCACTTGACATTAAATCACAAATTTTATCGTGGATACTTTACATCGCTCAACGCGGCATAGTCCTTGACAAAATTCGTAATTTGATTTCAACTCTTGAAATTTCGCACTCCCCTATTCCCTTTTCGAATATACTAATATTTATTTTTGTTCACATCCATATCATCATATCTTAATTGCTCCTGTATCGTTTCTTCAATAACCTTCACACATTCACCAGTGTGTTTCTTAATATCATTTCCCCAAAAGCGAATTACAGTCCAACCAAGAAATAAAAGTTGTTTATTAATCTCATCATCTCGTTCTCGATTTCTAGAAATTTTACTAACCCAATAATCACTGTTATTACTTTGTTTTAGTTTTGGTTTTAATACTTCCCAATCCTTTCCATGAAAAAACTCACCGTCACAGAATATAGCAATTTTATACTTTGTAAGTACAATATCAGGATTCCCTGGAAGTTTTGTATAATTTTTTCTGTAACGATATCCTTTATCCCATAGTGCCTTTCTTAAAATCACTTCGATTTTGGTATCCGTCGAATGGATTCTTTTCATATTTTTATGACGTTGCTCTTTTGTCAAATCATCCATCCCATCACCTGCCTTTATATTTCACCTATTCCGATTTGTTTAAAATATTCGTAAGTTCCATCATAATATTCCCTCAGCGTCGTTGGATCAATATCACTTCCTTCTGGAACGTAAATTACTAATCCTTGTCTTGCCCTAGTTAACAGAACCCTGTAAGAATTTTTTAAATATTTCTGTTGTTGCTCCTTTCTGACATGTGTCCACTTATCGCCTCTGAATTTATGGTAAGCAAACATTCTATTGTAATATCTAAAATCCGCATCCCATGCAAGTAATCCATAATCAATTTCTAATCCTTGCACTTTAAACTCTGATGCCGCAACTTCAAGATAAAACGATGAATCGACATTATCTTTTCCATTTAGAAACCAGCCGACATGATTAATTGTAGTAGGCACCCATATTCCGTTTGCTCTAAGTCTTTTGCCTTCGGAACTTGCAAGCAATCCGTATCGTTCTGTTCCTCGAGCTTTACTTTTTACCCACTTTTTTGCTTTATCAAAATTTCTAGTCATAACAATCGGATATGTCTCTTTTAATTCGCTATATATTTTTTTTGCCATGTGTAACTCATTATCTAATAATGCCTTTGTAAATTCAGATAATTTCTCACTTCTAAACGAACGTAGTGATACACCCAAATGCAATTCACTAATGGAATCATATTCTCTATTACCAAGCAAATCCTGAAGTGATTCATTACCAATATACTCGGAATCCGTCATTTTATCCGACAAATATATTTTCCAATCCGAATATCCCGCCTTAAGAGCCGCAAACCAATCTGATATTCCAGCCTCTCCTCTATATATTTCCTGCCCACCACCAACTAAACAAATAATAGTGGCCCAGTCTTCATGTCTATCCATAATACTGATCAAAAAATCCGGCTCAGATTTATCAAAGTTTGGAACGCCTTTCTTTCTGTTCATAAAATTAGTTAATGCATCTTTATCCCACGCTCTTTGCGCTTCATCAAAAACGGAAACTTTTTCTACCGGTGCTCTATTACTACTCAGAGCATCATCTCGGAATTTGTGAATTATCTGTATAAAAGATTTTGTTTCCCTTTCTGCCTCTCTAATTGTTACATCTGTCCGTTTTGCTTTATCTCTAGCCAAAGCAGCATGTAATACATCAACGAGCGGTCCGTTTCCAGACAGAAACACAGCATGTTCATTCTCTTCAAATTGATGTCTTTCATTGGCTATATTTAGCCCTGCGAGAGTTTTTCCAGCCCCCGGGACACCCGTAACAAAACAAATTGCTTTTTCTCCTCGCTTCTTGCACTGATCTATTATCTTTCCTATTGCAATGGTTGTCTGACTCAAATTCGTTGCTCCCGCATCATTTCTTGAAATATCTTCAACAGAATGGTTTCTGTATAATGCCTGGGCCGCCTCAATAATAGTCGGTGTAGGCATATATCTTGAATTTATCCAGCTTTCTAAATCTATTTCCTTCTCTTCAGTTCGACTTAATATATCAAAGATCAAAGCTTGTATATTGCCTTTATTACAACTAATAACATCAAATATCTTATCACTCATCATATCAACAGAATTTGTTATACTGTCTGCTTCTGTTGCGATAATAATCGGAACAATAATCTTATTTTTACTCTCTTCATGAAAATATTTAAGATCAAGTGCATAGTCCATAACCTGATCTTTTGCCGACTTTGAATATTCCTTTGCACCAACCTTAAACTCCAATAAGAATAGTACACCATTAATAATCAAAACGGTATCAATACGACTGCCTATACGTGGTATTGTATATTCAAAAACAATATCTCCAGAAGCAAATACCTCTAGCTGCTCTTTTAATATAACGACTTCTTCTTTCCATGCATTTTTCTGCAAATCTGTAGTTTCAAAGTCATCATTTATTAACAAATCACCAATAACAATATCATTCGGTTCACATAAAAATTTTTTTATTGAATTGCGGTAATATTCCTTTGCCATACTTGCTCCTTTCCGCTTACTTTTTATATTGATCGTAAATACTCTTAAGTGTTTCGTATTCCTGGTCACAACCGATTAATTCTAATACTTTTTCAGCAACTGCACGCCCTAATAAAGGCGGCACCGCATTACCTATCTGCTGATATACCGAATCCTTTGTCCCCAAAAATATATAATTATCTGGAAAGCTCTGCAATCTCGCAGCTTCTCTTGCACTTACTGCTCTATTAAGTTCTGGATGAATCCACATAGATTTTCTTACATTGACAACAGTATCCGATGGATGATCATATGCCAACCTTTTGTAAATCGTATTCTGAGTTCTTGCTGGATTTTCATATGTGTGCTTTAATTCATCGGGCAACGAATGGAAATTTTCACCTTGCTGAATCATTCCAAATCTTTCCAAAGCTGTTTCTCTAGTTTCTGTACATACATGATTAAAAATTTCTTTGCCTGTACTGTCTAAAACAAGTTTTCTGTAATATGAATTAATCACCGGCATACTGACTCTTTTCTGTATCTCTTCCATACTTTGGGTAGTAGGCATATACCTCACTAAATCTCCTATAGCCTGCTTAACAGAAATATAGTCATTAGGATTTTCAATCAAGTCCTCTGGAAGATGTATTTCACTGTTAACAGCTTCTTCTTTTACGCCAATTAGAATAAAACGTTCTCTTGTTTGTGGCACCCCAAACGATGCTGCATTCAATACTTTACCATTGATTGCATATCCTAAATGCTTAAACACACTTCTTATGAAATCAATAACTATGTATGTATGCATTCTTACAATAATTGACCTATTCGCAACAATTCTTTCAAAAATCGCATTTTTACTGTCCAGTTCAAGCATTCCTTGAAAAAATCTTTGGATATCCCAAAAATTCCTTACTAAACCAATACTATTTATATCGATATTTCCCACTCTATCAATCATACTTTGAAGAACATTTCTAGCATTCATTGTGGAATTATTATACCAATTTGGCATTTCTTCTTTTACTTCCATATGCCCTATGATATTTTCTACTTTCTTTACGTTAGCTGTCTTTTTAAAATACTTTTGTAGCTGGTTTCGCTTTTTATAAAGATTATAAATCACATAAAGTTCTTCTTCACTAAGCAAGCTCAGCTCATGTGCATCATGATTTTCGCATAATTCATTTATTTCATTTACGTACTCTCCTTCATATAAAACAACATCTCCATCATGAATCTGTAACTGTAATGTATTCGTAATGTAATCATAATCATCATGTGTCAAGCAAAATGCATGTTTATCGGAAGCAATAGTTTTTACATTTTCCATGACAAATGCCTTTGGTCTTATTTCTTCTATTGCTTTAACATACCTCTTAACAAGTTCATTACTTCCATTAATCAGCTGTCTTCTCTGACGATTTGCATTTGAAAACCCCTGACATGGTGGACCCCCAATTACAACATCAATCTTACCGTTTTCTTCTACTATTTTTCGAAAATTCACTTTTAAAATATCATCATAATTTTTTAAACCTGGATGATTTTTTTTATATGTTTTAGCAGCATTTTTATTATTCTCAACAATTGCCACAACCTCAAACTGACCGGTCATTTCAAATCCTAAACTGAGACCCCCTGCTCCCGCAAATAAATCTAAAATTTTATACATAAATTACCTCTAAATCAATTTATTTTTATATCTTTCCTTAAGAAATTTCCAGCAATCTTCTTTTTTACACCACTGAGTAATGTTAATTCCTTTGACTTCTGGATTCATGAAATGATTCCAGACACGCAAAATCAAATCCTCGATCATAATTGACAACTCTGGAGAAATTGCCTGTCGCTTCCAGATATCCACATCAGATACCTGATCTTCATGAAATTCCGAAAGTAAAGCCATAGTATAGTAATTAATTTGCGCTTTGTATCCACCAAAGTTTTGTTTTGCAACTAACTTATCACATTCTTTAAACAGAATTACTTTTGCAATCATGCTAATATATGTATCATCAGATGGCGCCGGTAAATCTCCATTTTTTATCATTGCTGAATATTCGATAAAGTTTGTTTCTAATCCTTTACTAACTGTATACGGATATTTCATCCAAGCCATCATACATTTAGCTGCTACAGTCTTTGAGATACACATTGACTTTGGATTAAGTTCTTTAAACTTCTTCTTTGTTGCTGGTGTTGGTTGCCTATTTACATCCACCATATATTGACCTCGAGCTCGCTCGTAGTACCAACGTAACGTAGATTTCCCACTATCAACAGGGACATAAATTTTTCTAGATAATCGCTCCATCTCCACATGATAAGAATCATTTGCACTAAAATCTGACATATTAATCTTGTTCTGGCTATTAGCATATTTTGATATATATCCAACCATTTCTTCCGTTTTACGAAAATCGCGAATAACAGTAAGTTTCATCTGCACATTAACAGCTGAAATATCGACTCCCGACTGTAAAGCATTGTAAATTGATGCAGTAGTTTGCCCACCATTTACGATCTGCCAATCTGTTACCTCTTTGATCACAACAAATGAATCATCACTGTTTTCATCATCTACTATAATTGCTTTTGCGGTGGTTGAAATACCATTATTATATGTCATGAACATTTCAGGTTCATTTTGCAAAGTAGCCTTTAAACCTTGATTAATTTTACCTGTAGCTTGTAAAAATGACCTGACATTTTTTTCAATCAAACTTTGACCTTCATCTCTATAGATTTCTGCAAGACATTGTCCCGAAATAACACCTATGTAGCAATCATAAACATCATTTTCCTGTTGTACTTTTATCATTTTAAGTGGGGCATTGTATTTATTCTGAAATCTAACTACTAAATCTTCATGTGATTTCTTTTGATAAATTGACTGACAAACTCTTTCTAAATCCCAAACATCAAATTTCACAATGATTTTATCAATTTTAATGCTTTCCGGAATATCAGGTGTGGTTTCACGATTTGTAAGTAGAATAACACGAATATTCTCAATATCATTTTCAAAATTGTTAATATACTCAGAAATAATATACCCCGGATCAGTTTCTTCCACATTTTCAAAATAACCTAATTTACACATACGAAAAAATTTAGTGGCTTGCTTTGAATTTTTGATAATATCCATCTTACCCATCTTTGATATCTCGATTCTATTTTCAAACGCACTCACAACAAGAGTTAATGTTTGAAAATATTCATCAAAAATATATCCGTTAATTTTTGCTTTCTCAAACTCTTTTTTATAGCTTAATATATTGCAGTTATTCATGAAGGATTCACCAGCATCGATTACATATTCCGAAAAAACTTTTGTAAACGCATCTTCAGTACTACATTTATCATTTTCTTTATATTCACGTATTTCTTCAATTAATTCTTCATTGAACTGTCTCATCTGATCTGTAATCATTATATATCAACTCCTTCATAAAAAGATTCTACTGTAATTAAAAAAGAATTACATGCATCAAGACTCACAACATAATCAACTGAACCGATCCCTTTGCTTATTGTCTTTGTTGTTATTTTAGGAAAACCCTCTTCAACTGAATAACAGTTTTCTTCCCTTATTTTAAAATGTACAGTGTACAGTTCTGGCATCTGGTACATATAACCAACTTTAATAAGTTTATCATAAAAACTAATCTTTGCATCTGCTCCCAGCATTTTCACAATTCGCTCTACTATATCAGGTAAACATTCACCATCCACTTCACTTTTTTTCATTTTTAAATACATTAAGTATAGTCGACCCAAAATTCCAGTATCATCCAACTGAAATTCATTACTGATCTTTACCTTATCCGGCCCTTTTGAACTTGAACTTTTTACCTCTAAAGCATCCCTTCCAAAATAAAAATCATGAGTTTCAGCATTACAGCCAGTCCAACAATTTAAAACACTTTCATCTTTTAATGCTACCATTTTTTCAAGTATGTATAACTCACCGTAAAGTCCCTGCTGTGTATTCTCTTGAAGGACATATTCTTTATCAAATTGAAAAAAAGTGTTCCATTTTGCAAGAACTTCTTTAACCTTCCAAACAACGTCTTTATTTTCCACTTCTTCAATCCTGTCAATTATATCCTGCATTACAAGTATAAAAATCTTTCTCTCATAATCATCTAATTGCTTAAACGATAAGAATTGTTTGGTATTATTATCATCAGGAATATTGGAAAGACGTTCTTCCATCCCCTTCCATTTAGGCAAAGATTTTAGCGTATCTTTGGATACCCCATCCGGAATAGAAATTCTTACTTCACATGCCCTACTATATTTATACACACTTATAAATACAACGCTCTTTCCCTTAAGTATAAACCTTCTTGAGAGTACACTTGAGCTGGCATATTGACTTTTATTAAAATCCGCAATTATATCATCAAATATATTAGTCAAAGATATCATTTCCATCACCCTTCATTACAATTGGATTCACTTGATAAGAAATAGACTTACCATTTCCTTTTGGAAATACAACAACAAGACCGAAAGGAGTTTTATGTTCAACCCCATCAACTCTAAAATTTCTCGTCTCAGATTCTGTATCGCTATAATCTATTGGATAAATTAGTAAAAGTCCTTTCTTAGGATCCATTTGTGCTCTTATATTTGCAGCTATTGTATCCTCATTTCCTTTATCCGATACTCTCCCTATCTTAAGAGCATCTTCATATTCCTTCTGGCTTAAAGCAAAATATTCATGCCCTTTTGACTTTAACATGTGTACTGAACATACTTTTCCATCTCTTAATGGTACAACACTATTTTCTCCATGCCTTGTAATACCATTTTTTATTTTATGTCCTGCTATCTCAAAGCCTGGATCTTCCTTTCCTAAGTTAATTAAACAAACTGTCCAATCTACGAGGAGCCCATCTCTATTTTGTTCTTTAATATAAGTTGCAATATTATTTCCATTGACCTTGCTAGCATATTTAGAAGTTTGAAATTCACTAAAAAACTCGATAATTCTTTGACCTGATATATTTTCCAGAAACAAATGATCATTGTCAGTCATTCTGCCCAATTTCGAAAAATGTTCTTCTGACAAATATACTTTTGAGGCGGTTGAAAACATCCTATCAACCGCCGAAAAATTAGTATCATACTGTTGTATGTCAACATCAATATCTCTCGTAACTGTTAAGGTGTTACTAAAATCAAGTTTTTGTAGTGCTCCTGATTTCACCTTCTTTGGACTAGATATTTTTAATCCCGGATGTGTTGCCACTCTTAAGCCAAAATCTTTTGGTTTCGCCTTCTCATCACACATATAGGAAATCTGATTTCTAAGATTGTCTGTGGCAAAAGCAATTCTTGCAAACCATCTATAGATGTCCTCAGTAATAAATACTCTACATAAATCCGCATATTTAGGTCTAAATCCAAACCATCGTCCCATCTGCATCAAGGTATCATAATATTTTGATTCTCTGGTGAAATAACTTACAGACAAACCTTCTAAGGTGAGCCCTCTTGAAAATTTATCTCCTCCAATAGCTATAACATTATATTCTTCTCCTTCATTTTCTTTATAAGACAATGAATCCTTACTATTTCCATTAATAACATGAATCCTTATTTTTTCTTCATTCATTAGCCGAACAATTTCAGCAAACACCTCATTAGAATCAAACAACTCTGTATTTTCCATGTATCTTGAAAAATCATCCATCATACTTTTTGTAGTTGAAAGATAATCCTCTTCTATTAACCGAAATATTTCATTTCTTGTTTCGCTATCTCCATCAATTATCATTGGCTGCAACTCATCAAAGAAATATTCATTAACCTTTCTAGCTAATATGTCCTGCATATTTTTTATCCTTGCCACATGGATAAGCATTGTGTTAGGTTTATTTTTTTCTTTTCTACAATTTCGCACTGCAACAGAAATCAAAAAACATTTAAGTGCTTTTTTCAAACTGTCAGGCAATTCTCCGACTGTCTTTTTCTTGACATCCACGAAATTTACTTCTTTAATCTTTCTTACAAGAGGCATTGGTTTGACATCTTCATCAGCTGATCCATATCCAAAAAATTCATTTGCACCTATGTATCTGTATGGCTTTGGCAAACTAATAATACAATCCGCTGGGAATAAATCATTTCCAAGTTCTTCACTAGCCTCCTGAATATTATTGGGAATAAAAATATTAGCATAAGGCGTAGCAGTATATCCAACATATGATTTGCACTCAAAATGATTTAGCAGACTACGAATCAGTCTATTTATTGTCTTTACATCGTACTCATCAACAATATTATTTGCGTCGTCAAACTCATATCCTGTATTTACCGACGCTTGATCCGCCTCATCATCAATTAATAACAAAGGATATTTTGCTTTCATATAAAACTTTCCATTTTCATCTTTTGAGACTTCACTATTACTTTCAATATTATCTATAAGATTTTCTAATGTAGACTTTATTTTCTTGGTAACAATAATCGTTGCATTTTCAGGAGATGTTAATAATCCAGATCTATTTTTCGTAAAATCCCCCTTCTCATCTCTAAAAGTAAGTGTTTGAACAAATCCTGCATTATACAATTTTCCAACGCCAATTTTATTCTTTTCTGCTCGTTCTCTTTGTTTCTGCTTTGCTGCTGAATCGGTTTCATATCCTAAAACTTCTTCATCAATTCTAGCCTGTGTCTGACTTCGCAGATTATTATGAATACCAGCTAAAATAATTATATATTTATACCCTGCATCGAGAGCCTTATTTATCAGGCCTATATAGTTTGCCGTTTTACCTGATTGAACATAACCGACAACCATTGCTCTTTTTTCCTGAGCAACTGACTTTTGAGGATTTGCAATAGAATTAAGCAATATATCTGTTGTGTTATCAATACTTTTTTTAATTGCACTTCTCTCCCATTGTTTTTCATCATAAAGATATTTGAAATATCTGTTCCAAAAGCTCAGTTTTGCATTATTTTCAGCTCTATAATCCACCCACCATGTTTCGTTTTCAGCTTCTTCACCTAGTAACATCGATGGTTCATCTTCTTCACGTTCTCTACTGATGCGACTATACAAATATTTTCTTAAATCCTCAGGATCTGTTACTTTATTTGAAAAAGTAATAACGGTGTCCTCAATAATAGAGTCTACAACACTATTAATGTCCTCACCCGTCTCTTTCTCTATTGCATTATCGCAAAACATATATGCTATTTCATACAAGCTACCTTCTTCTTGAAGTCCCATAGTTAATTCTCCCCAATAATAGTATTTAATTCATTTTTTAAATAAGCATACTCTGGAGATTCTGCTAATACTTCATATATTTCTTCACTTTCATACTGAAGATCTTTTAATATAGCAATCTTCTCTTTTAAGTTAAGTATGTCTTTTGCCTTAATATCATCAGCAACCGTTGCCATATCATCTCCAGCAATCACTCCACTTAACATAGCAGGTGAATAATTTTCGACAAGCGATAAATACGTTTTTAATTCCTTCTTCGTCTCATCATCCAGTTCCTGCATCAACTTCAGTAACATTGGATGTTTTTTATTCAAATAAAACATATAGTTTCCTACTGCGTTTCTTCGCTGCTCCCACACATATTTTAAACTTGTATTATTTGATGTGTTTTTCCGATTATACACCCCTCGTGAGTTGTATACAGCAACAGATCTTTCAACTGCTAAATAAGCAATCTGCGTAATACTCTCTTCGATGGCAACTGGAAGCGTTGCCTTCGACTTCTTGATGTCAATTCCCCACTCAAAATCGCTTTCCGAATTCATATCTAGTCTTATTCTGGCCAAATTATATGCTGGTTCTTTTTTAAACTTCCCAAACCATGTGCCATACACAATTAATCTTCGATTTCTATATACATAAAATCCCTGTTGTCCTAGCCACTCCTTTGGTCCTCCCGCTTTTTTATACTCTTCTTCATTACCAAATTTATTTTTATGCGGAAGAATAAATGGTTCAATATAAACTTCCGATTTCCCATCAAAGAGTTCCTCCTTAGACAATTCCATTGTCGCCGGATTTTGTCTCACAAATGGATTCCAGGCCTGCAAAACATTTTTGTTGATTGATAGTTCAAGTTCTTCCTCTTCAATAAAACGATGAAATATCATTGCAAGATGAGCTCTAATATTCTTTATTGTCTTATAAAATTTCTTCTTTGATTTTTCCAAATTATTATAATCTATTAATCTATCCAAGACAGAAAGGGATATGATTGTTCCTTGTTCCCATTCATTAAAATCCATTTGTTCTTGAATTGATTCCAAATAGTCTTCTATTTCGTTATCTGAATGAATTAGAACTTCCCATTTATTATTCTGTTCCACATGGTCAAGATTCCACTCTGAATTATTCATTATGTTATCTTGCTTCGTAATTACCAATAACTTTTTCCCAATCGAAAAAGATGCTGTCTTCATCCCCATACCAAATCTACCAAGATCATTTTGATTACGCATCTCAGCAGGATCGGCAGAACCTATTTTCATGGATTCTAATAACTCATCCTTATTCATTCCCCGGCCATTATCTGCTATCAATATTCTTTTTTCATCCCAGTCAAAATAAAGTTGAATTTTGGTAGCTCCACTTGAAATACTGTTATCAACTATATCTGCTATTGCAGTTTCTTCTGTATATCCAACTGAGCGCAAAGAAGACAAAAGCATTTTTGCATTAGGCAGTAATTCAAACGTATCATTAATCTCCATAATTTTACCCCTCATACTTCTTTTTTCTTGGATCGGAAGGTTTTTCTGCATTGTCTGGAATTAACCATGTTTTTCCCTTCTTAATTACACCCACAATCCGATTTTCTTCGCAGTACTTTGCAACTCTCCTTGCAGAAACATTCCATTTTGTAGACATCTCAGTAGTAGTTAAATATTCCATAATATCTCTCCACTTCTATATACTTTCGCATTTATATATTATATTCATTTATCTGAATATTTTCAACTGTTAAAGATACTTACTGAAGCGTATTTTACGACCAGACACCAATAAAGTTCCTATAAAAGAACTTTTGCCAGCGCATACTTCCACTTCAAATCTTTTCAAACAATCATAATGCATATCCAAAATCAATTAAACCTACCAGGCATTATCTGACGACCTTCTTTATTTTGAATTTCAAAACACGAAAATATTCAGAGCTTATTGCAAGTGATGCTAGGAAAAACGAGATCTGATTATCGATTGTTCTCCCCTATCTTTCATTTATGATTCCCTTCCTTACAATCATCATCCAACGCTCCTTCTCTTTATCCCACTGTTCTCAATCTATTAGATAATTTTCGAAGATCTCGCACCAACTTCTTTTGCCATCTGCTCGAACTTCGACTGACACCCGGAGTACATTTTCGCGCCTTCCTTATATCTAACAACCCCATCTTACTTACTTACTTACTTACTTACTTACTATTGCATTTGTTTCCTTCTTTTTGTCCCCTAAACCAAGCCCCAACTGCAACCGAATCGCATTGTCGATTGCCTCCATAGCCCTTGAATCCTTCGGAATACGCCCAGCTTTACTTATGACTTTACGCCTGTCTACCGTTACTATCTGCTCTGCCAGGAAATCTGATTCCTTTTCAAAATATCCGTTTACATCCTTAGGAAGCAACCTCACATGGACTGGGATATCCTTAAGCTTGCAGGAACACGGGCAAACGCTCAGTACATTCGCATAACGATTATTCTTGTCATTGCTGACCACAATACACGGTCTTATTCCAGATTGTACTGAGGTTTTGGGATGCTGCCCTAAATCCACATAAATAACATCGCCTCTATAAATATCCTTCATCGTCTAATTCTCCTTTATAACCATTCCCAGTATTCCTTCATCAACAGTTACCATATATCCGCTTGCAGCTCTTACCTTTCCCACCTTATAATAGGCATCCGGTACGCCTGTAGAAACAGCAAGCATGTTGGAAAGGATAATTCCCTGCACTTTCCCTCTTCTGACCATTTCCACCATCACTTCAAAATGTCTGTTCACATCTGCCTGCCCCAAAATATCCCGATGCATGATTTTGACAATCTCGATGTTATGAGCATTTGCATATTCTTTTATGTACCTCAGTTGCTTTGCTTCACGATTACTAGCAGAATACAAATCACCATCCGTAGACAGATAAGCCACACAGGTTATTTTTTCTTTGATTAACTTCTTTTTCTTGCTCATTCCTAAACCACCATTATTCCTTCCTTATTATCAACACAATTCCCCGGGAAACGTCTGGATCATCTGACTGAATATGCCCATCAGATACATTTTCTTTTCAGACGGGATTCCTTCCAGTTCCGCATCTATCGAAATTCCTTTACGTTTTTCTGATTTTACAGGTATTGCCAATACTGTATTGGCATCCGCTTCAAGCTCGCCCATGATTTTATAGAGCAGATCAATACTCATTTTTCTGCTCCCAAGCTCAAGCTGATTGATATGCGAAGTGCTCATTCCCAGTTTGAAGCTCAGCTCTTCGATTGTCATGTTCTTTTGATTACGCAATTTGCGTATTTCCTGACCTACTTTCCAGCCCTCGTACTCCACACATCGCACCTCCTGTTCCTGTAAGATATGTCTATCGGTCGAAATAGCTTTTCAAGATTTCCCTTACCATTTCAACTGCTTCAGCTTCAGTAGCGAAATTTCCAATATATCTTCCGTATCGGTCATACACTGCTGTCCCGGCTTCGTGAATGATATATGTAAAGGTATTCGCAGATAGCCGGCTGCCATTATCGGAAAGATATTCATCCTCTGGATCTACCATCCCCCACTATCCTGCGGAATGTAAGCAAGATTCATTCCCCTTTCCATGTCGTATATGGAGACGTTTAATTTTTCCGCTTTTCTCATAAAAGCCTTCAAATCCTCAACATCCCTGGTAATATCGAATATTGAACGAACCACCACTACATCTATGCAGCCTTTCTCCATCCAGGCTGCAAGCTTATCTATTGCCTGGCGGTCTGCATCATTACCGCTGCTGCCATCAACAATCACTTCAAGCAGCTCAACCGAACTGCTCTTCGCTTTGGCAATCATCTCTTCGCCCATTTCCATAATCTTGCCTTCTGACTTTCTGGACTTGATAAAGCCGACTCCGATATATTTTCTTTGACAGCTGATAAAATTTAATTCTTTCTTCATAAAATCATCCTTTCAATTGATAAGAGTGATTCATACTGTGCACGGTATTTCATCTGCAGGTCTTTGACCTATCCTTATTTTATTTTATAAAGCGCTTCAGGTCGTGGAACCATCCGGTTGAATAGATGGTCCTCTGAGGTCTAAAAAGGAGGTGCTTTCGCACCTCCTGGTCAAATGATTTCGCCAATCACTTCATTTATTCTATTTTCAAATCCGCAATGGCATCTGCCCGGATATCTGCTTTCCGTTTTCTGCTTTTCAACGAGCAGGTAATCTGCCGATATAGGAAGATATTCTGATAGGTTACAGCATCCATTAAATATTCTCCAATATGCCCTTCAGTATCTTCAAGGCCATCTGCTGCTTCTCCTCCGGATAACTAGCCAAAAGACTTTCAATATCATTACCGGTTTCTATTCCTGAAATAATAAAATCAGCTGTTGTTCCATAATAATCCTTTAGCATTTCAATCATATCAACAGACGCACCGCGTACGCCTCGCTCTATTCTACTGATGCTTTCCAAGGCAACTCCAAGATCAGTTGCCACTTCCAGCTGCGTCTTTCCAGCTTTAACCCTCAATTCTTTCAACCTTTTCCCGCTTTCTTCTGTATTATACATAGAAATCCTCTCTTTCCGGCTGATAACCAGAAGAAGAGGATTCCTACAAAGCTTTAAGAAATTAAAAAGGACGCATCGAGAAAGCCAGTTTTCACTGGTTATCTTTCTCATGCGTCCTTAGGCTGGCATTTTTACATATTATCAGTCTATGCTTATCTCAAATGTTGCCCCTATCATGATGCCAATCATATAATTGTCTTGTCCTATAACAGGCATTTCCTGTTATAGCTGATATCCAACTGTTGCTAATAACAGTTATAAATAAAATTTTTCCTGATCCATATGGGCTTTAATTCGCCCCTCCGAATAATTCTTTAGCATAACAACCCGGTTGCAGTGATGACACTTCATCGCGAAGTTGGGCATCACAGGCGTATTATCATTTTCAGTTATTATATGGTAAGCTCGAAATGTTCTTTTACATTTCTTGCAATAAAAATCTATTGTCTTAAGTTCGTTATTCAAATCAGTACACTCCTTTGCTATACAAAATAATCAGTTGATTTTTGTACTCGCTAAAGGAAAGGGAAGTCACCTTTGCAAGTTGCTCTTGCCAGAAGTTCCGATGCATCCTGGTTCTTGACGCTCTGGCTTGATTTGCTGATCATGAGCTTACTGATTGTGCTATACGGTAAAATATGACACAATCATGCTCCGGCTCTTTCCATAAACCACAAACTATTGCCTTCATAATAAAGGTACTTTTCCTGTGCACAGATTATGCACGTGTACCTGGTTCCAACCCCTCCGGCCTTTAAGCTGGCCGCCCTTCTGATATCTGTCACGCGCTGTATTTCGAATGTCCTTCCATCGTCCCATTTAAGACTTATCGGAAGCAATCTTCCATCTTTTGTAAATTCAGCTATGACATCCACATATATCTTATTGCTTGTCACACACTCGCCCCCTATAAAATCGTGATTGTTCTTGAATTTTTTAAACGTCAAATACCTTCTCTTCCCCAAATCTCAAAACGCTTAGCCAAAGTATGCCAAGGGATGGACTTTATGGTCCTCTTTTGCATTTACTGCTGATAAAGCCCTATCCTGAAACATAAGCCCACGCTGGATGCTGTAAAATCCGAATCTCCTCCGGACCTCATCAACTGCTGTATCCATCTTTTTCTGTTTTTCCCTAACTTCGATATTTTGAAACAAATCCAGCTGCTCCCAAAAGTTATCCGTCACTAAATCAGCTCCACGTATACCGATACTGCGAATCGGCTTTCGCCAGTTATAATTCTCTTTGAATAGCCGAAACGCCTCTTCCGCTATTTCTTTTGTAATATTGGAAGCGGAACGGATTTTTCTTTGCCTTGTAAATGATAGCAGTTCATTGTCCCGAACACTAATCTCCACCACCTGGCATCGGAATCCGTTTTCTCGCAGCCTCGCCGCAACGCTTTCTGCCAGAGTATACAAAACAATTTTAACTTCTTCATCGTTTTCCAGATCTTTTGGTGTCGTCGTACTGTTGCCGATTGACTTGATTGGTGCATGGGTATTTTCTACCTTTACCGGCGAATCATCCTGGCCGTTGGCAAAAGACCATAGGATAAGTCCCATCTTGCCCAAATGACCTTCCAAAATCCTTGTATCTGTCCTTGCCAGTTCTCCAATTGTCCCGATTCCAAGCTTTGTCAGCTTTGCATTCGCACTGCGTCCTACATATAGAAGATCCTTCACCGGAAGCTTCCACACCTTGTCTTTATATTCATCTCTATAAATTGTTGTGATTGCATCCGGCTTCTTATAATCCGAACCCAGTTTAGCAAATATCTTATTGAACGATACTCCTATGCTGACTGTAATTCCAAGTTCAGATTTCACACTATTGCTGATTTCAGCTGCAATCCTTAAACCATCTCCCTTGATACTTACACTATCTGTGACATCCAACCAACTTTCATCGCATCCAAAAGGCTCACTTAAATCCGTATAATCTGCATATATCTCCTGCGCCATTCGCGAAAACCTGAGATAGTGATCCATTCGAGGTGGCAGGAAGGTAATTTCCGGGCAAACCTGCCTGGCCTGCCAAAGTGCCATTCCAGTTTTTACGCCAAATTTCTTTGCAGTATAGTCGGCAGTCAGGACAATGCCATGGCGTTTTTCAGAATCCCCGCCCACTGCAATTGGTTTACCGCGCAATTCTGGATGGTGCAGCAGCTCCACGCTGGCGTAAAACGAGTTGCAGTCGCTATGCAAAATTGTACGGTCACTCATTTCTTCCTTCTCCTTTCTTGTCCGAAGTTTGTTTGCGGTTAACCAGAACTATTTACGCCGAATCTATTGACGAACCAGAAGTTCCGATATATACTTAATCAGAAGTTAACTGACAAATATGATTATATTAATAATTCGGAAGTTTGTCAATAGTTATTCAGAAGTTTTAACCATTTCTTGGAAAGAAGGTATGACCATGACTTTTGGTGAAAAAGTGAAAGAAGCAAGAATATTAAAGAATTTATCGCAGACGGAGCTTGCTGCGATTACCGGAATTTCAGAACGTTCTCTTTATACATATGAACAGCTTGATACAATTCCCAGAAAAAACAATCTCAAAAAATTGGCAGATGCACTTAATGTCTCTGTCTCTTATTTAGTAGATAATGAAGAATCTGATACGCAAAAGAATATAGAAAATGAAGAGTTCATCGATCAGGTAAAAGATAAGTTCGGATATAAAGGAGCGAAAGAAGCTCGGGATGTTATAGACCGCGCCGGTGCTTTATTTGCAGGCGGTGATTTAGATGATGATGCAAAAGAAATATTTATGCAGTCTTTGATGCAGGTTTATATTTCTTCAAAGAAAGAAGCCTCCGAAAAATTCTCCAGAAAGAAAAAAACGAAGCCGCCAATTGACGACTCCGTATTATAGTACAGCATTTTATTGTAGACTTACCGCGAGCTAGACTGTAAACTCAAAGCTCCAGAAGCCGTTCACGGCAATCATCTCATCTTGAATTCAAAATATATCAAAGGAAGTGACCCGTATGACGATTGATTATATTGTCAACCAGGTGGAAGCTTTGGTAAAGAAAGCTGGAAGTCGAGATCCATATATTATTTGCAATGCACTGGACTACAAATTGCACTATATGGACTTGAAGCAACGATTAAAGGCTTATTACTTTTACCAGTCACGCATCAACAATATCATTATTGATGAAAATGTAATCGAGGTATTCCGTCCCATCCTTATCGCTCATGAATTGGGCCATGGAATGCTCCATAAGGAAATTGCAATGATGTCTGGATTCCAGGAACTGGAGGTTCTTGAAAAGCGTTCTGATAAGCCTATGGAATACGAAGCCAATCTATTTGCAGCCGAGCTTTTGCTTGAAGATGAAACCGTTTTGAAACTTTTAAATGAATACACATTTTTTGAAACTGCAAGTATGCTCAACGTGCCTGCAGCTCTTTTGGATTTCAAATTTGGGATACTGAAGGCAAAGGGGTATGGGATCAGCTCTTTGCATTATGGGAAGTCTGATTTTTTGAAAGAGAATATTGGGGCTTACAATTGAGCAGTCTTGTTGCTGCTTTGTCATCTCGCTCTTTCCCCTGACATGAAAAGCAAATTTAATACGCTAATGAATGCCATAGACCATTTCGTGCCTTTGCTTCAAATGTATATATCACAGGAACTGTAAATGGGATTTCTCTTATAGAAAAAATAGAATATAACGAATAACCCTTTTACAAAAAGCCTGGTTAGCACTTAATGATATGGCCTTTTACCTGAGTGCCTCCACCACTTTGAAATCTGATAATATACAAGTTCGGCTGCCGCTCACTACGGTGCACTCACGAATCACTCCATTATTTTCCACAATATAGACCATATCGTCAGTTTTAAATTCTGCTGCCATAAATGCCTCCCCTCCAAAAAAAGAAAAACCAGCTCAAAGGGAAATCAGAGCCGGTCCATCCTTTATATTATTCTGTTACAACTTTACCGCGTAAAGTGATACCTTCTACAACCCCATGTAAATACGCCCCTGATGCAAGTTGCCGTTGCTAGTGCTTATTACATCCAATATTTTGTTAAATCATTGTTTCTGTTCATGACTTAACCCGGCACAAAAAGATTGCAGCATAAAATTCATCTGCTGCCGTTGCACGTATCCCTCTTAATAAGTATACTCCTTCAGAGAATCTTTAAATGCATCTTTGATACATTCTTCCATCTCCAATATCGGGGCCCATATTGATTGGTCTGTTTAACAAATACCCTTGGTAGCAAACCTATTCTTATTTTATCAAACAATCATTTGTTTGCCAGCACGAAGGACGATATAACCTCCAAATTGAAATAATCATCTTAAATCAATTTAGAGGTTAAATATACATTAGTACACACCACTTTTTTAGTTTAATATTATTTTCAATTACTATCATCTAGAATTAATCCAGAGTATATTTGTAGTGAGGTAATCTAAATTGGTCACTCATTACGGTGGCAGTTAATTTAGAAAACATTTTTTAATCGTCTGAATATCTGTAATAAGATTTTGGGCCTGCGCTATCATATCATTACGCAACGGATACATATTATAATAATTTTCTATGATAATCCATCCTTCAAAATGATGCTCTTTCAAAAACTTCATCTGATCATAAAATAAGGTGTTACCTTCTCCAAGCAGCTTTCCTCCCGGAAACTGAATGCCATCTTTCGTATGCAGCTGATTATCCATCAAATCGAATAGATTTTCTAATTGCTCACATTGATCCATGTCAAAATTATATTTAAAATTTTGCGTATCAAAGTGCACTTTTAAATTAGAATGGCCTACTTTCTCCATGACTTCCCGCTGACGTCTCCAATCCAATGCGTTTTCTGTAAGAATATCAATCCCCTTTTTCTTCGCAACTCCACACGCAAATTGTAATGTTTCAATGGTATTTTCAACATGCTGTTCTTCTGTAATTAAATTCTTCAGAAAATTTGGAATCATGATTTTTCTAATATTCATTTTATCCGCAGTCTCAACAGCGATTTCAATCTGCTCTAAGGCAATTTTTGTGTTTTTTGTGTCTTTACCATTAATAAATTCATGTTCCATCACATCGTTTAGAACAATTGCCGGATAAGCGATATTATATTTTTCACCTTCCTCGATGTAAGATTTCCGAACCAACTCCTGTGCTAATGGATACCCCATCTCATAGCTGCCAAGTTCTAACTGAATTCCATCCAGTCCTGCCGCCCTTGCAATCCTGGGTGCGTAATAGCCGGCACCCGGAAGTCCCCAGGCTACAGCACCGATTTTAATTTTTTCCATATTCAACGCCTCTCCCTTTAACTTATCATTCAAGGTTATTATGTTTCGCATACATATCGTCATTGCTGATTTGCAACTTTTCCATGAGCATCAGAACCATTGTATCAAAAAACACCTCTACTACCTGTTCAAACAGGGTTCCCATCGGCTGTATGGATACATTACTCTGTGAAGCCTTTGGTTTTGCATCAATTATAAACACAATATCGCTTAACTTACTTATTGTGGATTCCGCTATTCCTGTAATTGCAACAATTTTAACCCCTAATTCATGTGCCCTGCAAGCATGTTCAATCAGATTCGGAGTTTCTCCAGAGCCAGTGCAAATGATCAGCAAATCTCTTTCTTCAATTGCTGGTGTAGTAGCCGCCGAAGTTTCATACGCCGTAATTCCCATTTGGGAAAGACGCATAGCAAATGCCTTTGCCTGTAATCCACTTCTACCTTTCCCATCGCAAAATACGCTTTTTGAGTTGACGATTGTATTTACAAAATCATTTATTTTATTATCACTTACTATTGACTTTGCACAATCAGATATTTCCTTTAAAATTTTTTCTCTATACTCGCCATAGGTCATTGGCATACCTCTTTTTCATTCTATTTATTTTGCTTTATTACTATCTTGCCTTCACAAGAAGGCTTTTTAACACGGAACTATTTATTTTTTAACTTTTGCAAGCAGGTTCTTAAATAAGGATCCGTCACTTCCATTTTGTTTTATATAATCAATATATACTGCAATAAGGATAACAATTCCCTGAACTACATATTGCCATGAAGAATCAATTCCCAATAAATTCATACCGTTTTTTAAAACCCCAATAACAATTACTCCGATAACCGTTCCTGAAATACTCCCTCTTCCGCCACTCATACTTGTTCCACCGAGTACAACCGCTGAAATAGCATCCATTTCAGCCCCATCGCCTAATATCATGGTTGCAGTAAATGTACGTCCTACTGTCAAGATACCTGCAAGTGAAGCAAGAATACCACTGTATAGAAACACAAAAAATGTAATTTTTTTAACATTGATTCCCGAATATTCGGCAGCCTGGCTATTACCGCCTACCGCAAAAATATGTCTTCCCAACTGTGTCTTATTTAAAATGAAGGAAGAAACAGCAATAACCGCAATAATTGTAAATAGCTGAATTGGAACTCCTAATATTGTTCCCATTCCCCAGAATGTATAAGAATCATCCAATACGGCAATTGTCTTTGCACCTGTATAAATACGTGCAAATCCTCTTCCAATATTCATCATTGCGAGAGTAACGATAAATGCTGGTATATTGGTTCTTGATATGATTAAACCATTAATCATGCCAACAATAAGACCACATCCAAGCCCAATTGCAATTCCTACATATACCGGAAATCCGTTCCATGTAATCATCCCGGCACTGACACATCCCGCTATCGCAATGACGGAACCAACCGATAAATCAATGCCTGCCAGTAAAATCACAAACGTCATTCCGCATGCTAAATATAAGTTAATCGTAATCTGTCTTATAATATTGAAAAGATTTGTCATTGTTGCAAATTTATCCGTGAACATTGTTAATAAAACACTGAGTATAACAAGTCCCAAGAGGATTCCAAAGTTTGTTTTAATAATATTTACAAATGAACTTCCAAAGTCCAAACTCTTTTCCTTTTTTGCTTTCATGTTTATCACATTCATGTTTATCTCCTTCATCTTTATCACCTACCTATTTCTTTTGTCGCCAATTTCATTATTTTTTCCTGCGAAAATTCTGACCGTTCTAAAATTCCTGTTGTATAACCCTGATTCATGACTACGATTCTGTCACACATATTAATTAATTCCGGCATTTCCGAGGAAATGAAAATAACAGATAATCCCTGTTCCGTCAATTTATCAATCAAATGATAAATGTCCGATTTTGTCTTAATATCAATTCCTCTGGTTGGTTCATCCAAAATCAGCACAGATCTGGTAACTAACAGCCATCTGCTGATAATGATTTTTTGTTGATTTCCTCCACTAAGTTTCCCAATTTCCTGTTCAATACTAGAGTATTTTGTCTTCATCACATCATCAACGTATTTTCTGGTCAGCTCAATCTCTTTTTTCACATCATAACGTCCGCGTTTTATGAATTCATCTAATACCTCAATGGTTGTATTAAATCGAATGCCTTGCGTTGCATAAATTCCCGCTTTTTTTCTATCCTCCGGAACAAATCCAATTCCTGCCTTCATTGCATCTTTTGCATTTCTTATGCGTATCTCTTTATCATTCATATAAATGCAGCCACTGTCCATACTTCTCAGTCCAAAAATACAACTCATTGTTTCGCTCCGTCCTGATCCAACCAATCCGGAAAATCCAAGTACTTCTCCTTTTTTTAAGTCGAAATCAACTTTTTTTACTTCTTTTCCTGAAGCCAAACCTTTTACTTTAAGCACAACTTCCTCTGTCGAATGGTTGTGTTTCTGATATAAATCTCCCAGTGTCCTTCCTACCATAAGTGCTACCAGCTGGTCCCCTGTGACTTCTTTTGTTTTGACTGTATCTATGTATTGTCCATCTCTCATAACTGTTATTCGATCTGCTATAACATCTAACTCAGCCATTCTATGGCTAATATATATAATTCCAACCTTCTTTTCCTTCAACTGTCTAATCGCACTGAACAAGGCATCCACTTCACTATCAGTCAGTGACGAAGTTGGTTCATCCATAATGATAATCTTAGCTCCGAATGAAATAGCCCTAATAATTTCTATCATCTGCTGTTGTGCAATATTCAATTTACCTACTAACTGCTGTGATGTTAACTCAAGCCCCATGGACTCCAAAAATTCCTGTGCCTGCCGATTCATCTTTTTCCTGTCCACAATACCTGCTTTATTTTTTGGTTCCTGCCCAAGAAAAATATTTTCAGCTATTGTTAGATATGGAATCAGCATCAGCTCCTGATGTATTACTCTTATTCCATGTTGTTTTGCACTTTCTACATCCGTTATTTCGATTTTCTGACCTTCTACACTTATTGTTCCACTATCCCTTTTATATACTCCGCCTAATATTTTAATCAGCGTCGACTTTCCAGCTCCATTTTCGCCCATTAGTGCATGCACTTCTCCGGCTTCGAGTTCCAAATGAATATCATTTAGCACATTTACACCCGAAAAGGACTTCGATATACCATTCATTTCCAGCAAATGTCCCATTACCTATCTCCTTATAAAAGAGGGGGTGCCTCTTATTATGATTCACCCCCAACATTCTGTTATTCTTACTGCCAACCTTCACTTAAATACTCTTTGATATTTGTCTGATCAATAGAAAATGCCGGAACATTAATCTGAAAGTTATCCAGTTCTTTTCCTGCGGCAAGGGTTTGCGCTGCCTTGTAACATTCAACACCTATTTTGATTGGTGACTGTGCTGCTGTCATTTTATAAATACCATTTTTGGCGATTACCTGTTTTGCTTCTGGTGCTCCATCAACTCCATAGATATTTGCTTTTGTCCCTGTCGTCGTCAAGGCCGCATATGCACCCATACCTGCCTGGTCATTAATACTAAAAATCGCTACGATGTCCGGATGGGCCTGTAAAATATCACTTGTAATATTCTGACCTTTTTCTACAGTACCTTCTGCATCAAAGGTCGCAACTATATTAAATCCTTTTCCTTCAATTGTTTCAAGAAATCCTGCTTCCCTATCAATACACGCACTGTTTGCCGGGTAGTTCAGCACTGCAATATCTCCACCCTCTGGCAGATCAGCAATCATAGCCTCTGCGCACAGAACTCCTGCCAGTTTGTTATCTGTTGCAACATATGCATCTACAAGATCAAGATTTGCAACCGCTGAATCAAAGTTGATAACCGGGATTCCTGCTTCATCTAATTTTTGAAGCGCCGGCTCAATTGCGTCACGATCTACCGGATTTAAAAATACTGCATCCACACCCTGCGCTATAAAATCCTCGATGATCTGAATCTGTTTTGTGCTATCCTGCTGCGCATCCACAACAACTGTCTTATTTCCATCTGCTTCTGCCTGTTCTGTAATAGAATCCGCTACTGTCTTAAAAAAATCAGATTCTATCCAATAGGTAATTCCGAAAGTTTTTCCACCTTTGCCTGCCGAATCTGATGCCTCCACTTCCGCAGTTGCGCCTGCCGTGTCTGTTGACGCATTCTCTGTTGTCTTGCTTCCGCATCCAACCAGTAAACCGATTGTCATAACTGCCGCCATTACCATTGCTAACTTTCTTTTCATCATACTAATTTCCCTCCTGGTTTTTATATTAATTATTTGAAATAATTAATTTCCTAGTATTTATTCATCTATATCAGCCAGTAATCCAAACTCATCTTTTAAAGCTTCATAGAACCTGTCATATAGTTTATGGTATTTCTTGTATTTTTCCATATCGTTCCTGTTGCAATATATAGTCTTATCTTCTTTTACAAATTCTTCACAAGCCTTCTGTATGTTTTCAAATACCCCGGCCGCCACACCTGCCAGAATACAAGCTCCATAGGCTGGACCTTCTTCCTGTTTCAGTGTTTTTATGTCGCAATCATACAGAGCCGCCATTATTTTCTGCCATACAGGACTCTTGCTGCCTCCGCCACACACTCTCATCGAATTCACGACCGTTCCAATGCTTTTAAGAATATTGTTACAGTCGGCCAGAGAATAGCTGACTCCTTCCATAACTGCACGCAATAAATTTTCCTTTTTATGAACCGCATTCAGTCCAAGGAAAGCACCCCTGTATTTAGGATCCATGTGTGGCGTTCTTTCTCCCATTAAAAATGGCAAAAATATTAATTTGTCACTACCTATAGGTACTCGGTCTATCTTTTCATTCATAAGAGAATATACATCCATCTCCCGCTCTTCGGCTTCCACATCATAATCTGTGCAGAAATTATTTTTAAACCACTCTAATGACAATCCAGCTGACTGCGGCCCTCCCATTGTGTGCCAGCATCCCGGAACAGCGCAACAGCAGATATGCAAGCTGCCTTCTGGTATCTCTTTATAGGAATCCAAATGTGTATACACTATTGCAGATGTTCCTATTGTAGTAAATGCTTCTCCGTCATTTACTACTCCTGTGCCAATCGCTGCTGACGCATTATCGCTTGCTCCTGCCACAACTATGGTTTTATCGCTTAATCCACATATATCTGCAATTTCTTTCTTTACCGTCCCCGTTATCTCCTGCGATTCATGGACTGTTCCAAGCAAATTCTTATCAATATGAAGTGCATTCAATATTTCATCTGACCAGCATCGGTTTTTTACGTCTAAAAGCTGCATTCCGGAAGCATCCGATACGTCTGTTGCAAATTCACCTGTAAGAACCTGTCTGATATAGTCTTTTGGAAGAAGAATATGCCTGCACACCTGATATTTTTCAGGCTCATTGTCTCTCGTCCATAAAATTTTGGCAGCCGTCCATGCTGCAAGTGGCGGATTCGCTGTTATTTGCAGCCATTTGGATAATGGCAGTATTTCGTGCATTTCCTTTACCTGCTTTTCTGTTCTTTGATCGCACCAGATAATTGATTTTCCAATAGGTTCGTTCTTTTCATCCAACATAACCAAGCCATGCATCTGACCCGAAAGACCAATCCCCAGAATTTCTTCTTTTTCCACACCTGCCTGTTCCACCACTTCTTTTATCGTTTTCAAAACAGCATCTTTCCAGTCTGATGGGTCTTGTTCCGCCCATCCATTCTGAGGCTGATACATTGGATATTGCTGCAATGCAGATGCTACAATCGCTCCATTTTCATCAATCATTATTGTTTTTGTTGCACTTGTTCCCAAGTCAATCCCTATTAAATACGGCATGATGCGTCCTCCTGTACTTTTTCAATAATCGCGTTAAATTCATTAATATTACTCCGAATATCACCTTGAAATAGTGCTTTTCCTGATACAATTACGTTTGCACCCGCCGCTAAAACATCTGCTAAATTACGTACATTAATATCTCCATCTACTTCAATGTCCCTTTCTATATTGAGGCTTTCCAATCTTTTCTTTAAATTTCTGATTTTATCAATAGATGTTTCAATAAACTTTTGTCCCGCAATTCCCGGTTTAACGGTCATGAGATGTATTACATCTGCCTTTTTCAATATTTCATCATCCAACGCATCCAGACTTGTAAATGGATTTATTGCAATTCCCGCCTTTAAACCAATATGTTTTATATAATCAATTGTCTCTTTGACATCCTCACAAGCTTCATAATGCACACTTATAATATCAGCTCCTGCTTCCTTAAAGCGATCCACAAAGCGGATTGGCTCTTTAATCATAAGATGAACATCAAAAACAAGATTTGTGTCGGTCCGAATGCTCTTTAACATTGCAAAGCCAAATGAAAGATTTGGGACGAAATTTCCATCCATAACATCTATATGTATATAATGCGCTCCAGCCGATTCCATTTGTTCCAGTTGTCTTTGAAGGCATTTAAAATCTGCCTCCAACAAGGATGGCGCTATTTTATTCATATTACTTATCTCCTGACTAAATTTTATTTTGATCAATTGCATCCTGTATTTTTTTTAACTGCTTCATATGATTATTCCCAATTTTTGTAGCATATCCTAAATACAGAGCATCTAATATAAATTGATCAGCAACTCTTCTTGTAACCTTATCTCTTCCAACCGTCAGATCATTAACAGCAATAAATAAACTAATATCTGTAACTCTCAGCAGTGGTGATTTATTCATTTTTGTAATGGCAATTGTTGTTGCTCCATTTTGTTTCGCAATTTTCATACATTCCACAATGTTTTTAGATCGTCCCTCATAAGATACTGCAATTGCTACATCATCTTCTGTCATATTCCCCGCGACAACAAGTTGTAGCATTGTATCACTGTGTGCTGTGCAATTAATTCCTAATCGACTAAATTTCATGAATGCCAGTTGGCATGCTGCAAATGCATCGCCCACTCCAAAAAAATGTATAGACCTGGCTTTTATTAAAGCGTTACGCGCCTTTTCATATCCTTCGTCTGCCAAAACCAAAGTATCATTTAGTGTTTGAACATTGCTCTGATATACCTTTTTCAGTATTGTTGTCATACTATCCGAAAGTTCAATTCCTTCCGATTCGACTTCAGTTCCATTTGCGATTGTTCTGATAAACTCTTCTTTTAACGACGAATACCCGGAATAACCCATCCGTTTACAGAACCGAATAATTGATGCCTCACTGCTTCCAGATTCCCTTGCAATTTCAGCCAATGTTAAATGTGTGATTGCTTCTGGATTTTCTAATAATGCTTCTGCTATTGCTTTTTCTGCTCTTGGCAGAGATGGTAATAAAAATCTAATTCGTACAAACAAATCATTCATAGCGTGCACTCCATTTTCTGTTTTGTTTTGTAAAGTTATTTGTTGAATAAAATATATCATTTTGTATGATTGAAGTAAATATATGCAATTTTTTTTGTAATAAACGTCTTATTTATACCTTTAGTCCTTGTTTTTCATACGCTTTTTTGTTGATTTTATCTATTTTTATGTTTTTGACACTTCATTTCGGAATAAAAAAAAGCTTAAATACTTCATTTCTAAAAATATAAATGAAGTATTTTGACTTTTCCTACGCATATTTCAATAAGCAGTTATCCATTTTTTTACTTTTTGGTATGGTGGATATACTTTCTTAATACCCCACAATACATTATTAGCGAAGTTTATATTTATTGACAAAGGTCTGGTGTCACCCTGCCTAGTGATTTCCACTCCTAATTAAAAAGACGATAAGACTTTTACATTCCTGCCGTG
Source organism: Anaerobium acetethylicum (assembly GCF_900096945.1). Lineage (GTDB taxonomy): Bacteria > Bacillota > Clostridia > Lachnospirales > Lachnospiraceae > Anaerobium > Anaerobium acetethylicum. The sequence goes on from NZ_FMKA01000023.1 coordinate 37,804, forward strand.
ACTAAGTACTTGGTAAAATTTTCTATTTCTTAGCAACTCATCATTTTTTCACCTTTGCTACTCCCCATCAATACCCCCTCCCACATCCCAAGTTTATGTAAACCTCCAAACCGAAGCAACAAAAACCACTTCAGTTTGGATACTTTATCTATGACTAAAAAGAATATTTATGCCCTCAGCATCAATAACTTCACCTCTTCAAATCTGCTATGCAAATCGAGAATTATTTTCATTTGTTAACGAAACCCTCTTTACCTAATTCTTCACTTCTTTCTTCAGGATTTTTCGTAATCTTGTTTGGTAAGTTTGACCCAAGTATTTCCTTGAATAATTTCAACTCCTCCTTATCAAGAGACACAGCAAATTCAAAATCCATCCCCTTTTCGTTCATTTCATTTTCTTTATCTATAATCTTACAAACAAGACGCAACAACACATAATTTTCTCTGGAAAGACGGATCCCTTCTTTAAAGGAGATGTCCCCTCTTTCCAATTGTACTTGCTGTATTGCAATCTTCTCCTGAATTATCCGCTTTACTTCCGGCGCTTCTTCGATTTTTATGCTTATCGTCGCTTTTGTTGTTCTGGATTGTCCCCACTCTCTATGAAGCTCTTTCATCAAAAATTCCATATTTCCTAAAATTTCATTTTTTATTGCTTTGTTCATATCAATTTCCTCCATGTAGAATAGCGGAAACCATTATGGCCCCGCTTCCCTGTTTTCTCTCTCTTATTTATGGTCTTCCTATCAACACGATACTGCCTGGATTTGGCACATCACGGTACACGACGCCGATTCTTTCATTTGCCGCTTCAACCACTTTCCCACTTCCCGCATAAACCGCGACATGACTGATATCCTTGTATCGTCCATTGCTGCAGTAGCTATAGAATATCAAATCTCCAGGCTGCAGTTCTTCATAGGTCACTGTCTTGCCCGCCTCTTCCAATCCCTGCCCTTCTGCCGCTGCCGTTGTTGCTCCACCAAAACTGATGTCCACGCCTGCTGCCCTCCAGGAATAGTAGGCAAGCGAGCTGCAGTCGTAATAGCTTCCACTGTCACGGTAAGCCTGGCTATACGGATATCCCACTTTGGAAAGCGCAAAGGATACTGCCTGCTTTGCCTTCTGATCCGTGATTCCGCTGACTATCTCAGCTTTCTGGCTTACTGACAATTCGGATACCGTATTCGCTCCTTCCATGCTGGCGCCTGTTCCATCTGGATACCCTAACAAAACCAGATTCTCCGGACTCATGATTTCTTCCAGCATTTCAATTTCATAACCTGAAAATCCATACACAGAGACCATATCCTGATAGGTTTTCAGGCTGATATTTACATGTAGAGCAGTTTTGGTCGTCATGGTACCGTCCTCATTTTCGACGGTTTCCATAGCGGCAGAAGTCGTATATGAGCACATATCATCAAAGACCGCTTTCAGCCTTAATTCTGATAATTCGTTCATGTCAGCTGCCATGTCTCCGATTCCGTACTTCACCATATAAACAGCAAGCACGTCATAACAATTTGATGGTGCTGCTGTTCCCTCATAATCGACATAAATAACTTTACCGCTATCATATCCGGCATGTTCTGTTGCCAGCTTAATAACATCCTGGTTAAAATCTGCTTCGTATCTCTTAGCTGCTGACATGACCGTATCCCCTTCGTCTAATGGCGGAAGAAAAGCGGCAAAAGGCGAATTGTAAACAACTGCAATAACAGCAGCCACAGGGATAGCTGCGACAGCACTCAGCAGGAGCAGAGCCATCAAACCCCCGAGAACAGAGATTGCAGCCCCCTTACCAAGAACCATCACCTTACCGGTTATCCTGTCTTTCACAAACTTACCGAAATTATCATTCTGATTTTCTTCCGCCCTCATCTTATCCAGGAAGAACTTGAGTTTACGGCTTCTATCCATTGCCACAAAAGTTCCTGTCGTTTTGGAACCAACCCTCGTTTCTGTCTTTACTGGTTCTTTGACCGCTTTTCTCACCACTGGTCTTGCTGGTTGAATAACCGCTTTCCGGTCATGGCTACCGGCGATTTTCTTTTCAGCTTCCACCTTCTTAAGCTTACCCTTTCTTTCCGAAAGTCCATTCTTCTGAAAGAGTCCTGTACCCCTTGAAGCAGTACCAGCAAGGATTCCGGCCGTGCCATAAGCAATTCCTGCTGCTTTTTGGACATCCTCCCCTCCTTCCATCTGATCTGTGAAAGTTTTTGCCCCGATAGCTCCTGCAAGTTTTATGCATTCCTTCTTTGACTTGTCAAACTGCTTTAGATCCTTATCCGATTTACCCCCTCCTCGGAACAACCCAGTTCGGAACATGTGCCTGGTATGGCTGGTATATCCAGGTGTCCTCATCTTATCTGCGTGTTTCGTTCCGACATCCCTAGGTTCATGCAGATGCAGTCTAGCTTTCTTTTTGATATGGATGATTATTGGCTTGTCATCTATCTTTTTTATTTTCAGTTTATTCACCTCTTTTCCTAAAAAAAGCATCCAGGTTCATGGCCTGAATGCTTCTTCTACATCAATATTTGTTCTGGTATTTCCTGCTTCTATCCCCTATCCTGAAATGGCATAGACAATGGTAGCGGCTTATTATTCCTGCAATTCCCTCTTGCAGTGTTTCAGAATCGTGTTCAGTTTTGAGTGATATCGATTTTTCACTTCATAAAACGGGATCCAAATACCTGCCTCCTCAATATGCTCATACACGCTCCGAATAATTTCTTCCTGGGCCTTTCCCTTTGGCAGATCTCTGTGTTCTTTGTAAAACTCATAGGTTGCCTCGTACATCCACAGCCCGATTTTTTCCTTCTGACGTTCCTTTAATTGGGAATAACGCTTATTGGTCTGAAGCAGTCTGCCACCCACCATCTGATGATTCTTTCTGGACATTCCACTCATCCTTTCTATCCTGCTGATCACAATATACCACAACAAATCAACGATGAAAATCCTTTAGCCTTCCATTGGCGATACGGTTCTGCTTTTCTCCTCCGCAATTTTCTCGTGGATGTTAGTACTATAAAGATGATACAGCGCCGTCTGCCTGCTGATTGTGTGATCGAAGCAAACTACAACGGAACCGCACTTGATCAGCCCCATTCCAGATGAACTATTGGTCACAAACCGGAGCTGTGCTTCGGAAATGCCAATCACCTCCGTCATTCTGGAACTGTCCGTATTCGCCTGCTTCAGCAACGCCACAAACTCAGAATTAGCGAGCATGGTCGTTGCCGTATAGTTCTGTAGAAGGTCCACCAGGTTCTGGGTGATTCCCGTGCAGAGCCCGCCCTGCTTTCTTACCTTCTTCCATAACTGCTGCAGATACTTTGCGCTGTATTCGGAATTCAACAGTACATGGAACTCATCGATATAAAGCCAGGTCGCCCTGCCCCTTTTTCCATTCTCCACGATTCTCTGCTGAATGGACTCCATCATGATGAGCATGGTTACCGGCGAGAGCTCTGCTCCAAGATCCCGAATCCCATATACCGTAAAGCGGTTTTCCACATCCACATTAGTCTGATGGTTGAAGATATTCAGTGAGCCATTGACAAAGAGTTCCAGCGACAGCGCAATGTCCTTCGCTTCTTCCTCCGGCTGGTTAAGCAGAAGCTCATAGAAGTCCGACATGACCGGGATAAATTTCTCGCTGCTCCTCGCAATGTCAACGTACAGTTTCCTGACGCAGCGGTCAATGATTGATTTCTGCCTGGAATTCAGTGTGTCTCCCATGCACTGTTCACAGAGCCCCAGCATAAATTCTCCCTTTTCCCGAATCCAGCCTTTCGAATCATTCTGGTCCAGGTTCCATACGTCCAAGGACAGCGGGTTCACATAATTATCCGTGTACGTTGACATGTTCACTACGGTTCCCCCATACGTATGGGCAATGTCAAAGTACTCGTGTGTGGGATCGATTACGATGATTTCATCCTTGCCTCCTAAGAATACCGACCCCATTTCCATCTTGCAAAAGAAGGATTTGCCGGATCCCGGAACGCCGAATACGAACCCATTCCCATTGATCAGCTTCTTTCGATCTCCGATATTGATATTTCTGGACACCTGATTTATGCCGTAATAATTGCCGCCGATATCGTTCAGCTCCTGCACATTAAAAGGCATTAGGACCGCAAGGCTCTGGGTAAGCATGGTCCGCATGGTTTCCACCTGTCGGACTCCGATTGGCAGCGCGGTATTCAGTGCTTCTCTCTGTCGTAGGAAATGTGTCTCTATGCTGCAGCCGTTCCTCTTCCCGATGGTTTCTACCGTTTCCGAGATGCTGTCCAGTTCCTCTTTTGTATCTGCCATCAGGATAATCGTGACCGCTGCATAGAATAAGCACTGGTCATTCTCCCGCACATCATCCATAATTGCCTCGATTTCTTTCTTCTCCGTCCTCTTCGCATATGAGATTTCCGATGAGAAGTCACTGTTCTTGTTCCGGACTCTCTGCTGTCTGATGATATCCGACTCGATTCCGAGGTACTTCTTTTGCAGCATCCTTGTCGTCAGCTCCTTTGGAATCGGCACTACATCGATGCTGGTTATGGAATGTACCGGGAGGGACGTGATTTCATTGAGGAACCTGTCGGATAGGCTGCTCGGATATTTCTTTACAAACAGTGTCCTGCAGTATTTCCGTTCATCCTCGAAGTGGTCCGGATAGTATTTCACCATCCCATTGCACAAATCATTCTTGAAGTCGCTGCCGATGGTTTTATATTCCTTCAGGTTGAACTGGAACTCTCCCTCATTCCCTAAGTGGTAATAGTCATAAAGGACTTTCAGCCTTTCATTTCCTGATAACGGAACAATCGCTGCGCCCAGTTCCTCGAATGCCTTATGGATGGCCGCCTCCAATGTCGCAAACTGTGCTTTCGCCTCCTCAAAATTCTTTCGGACAATGGCAACGGTCAGATATCTCTCCTGTTCAATCCCCTGTTTTCCCTCCACAATCTTCTCTTCGATGATATCATTATAGATTTTTCGGAAGTGATTATACCCGTCGTTCTGATCCTGTATCAAAACAAGCCTTCTCAAATCCTGCATGTTCTTGTTCTTATTGTTGATTGTAATCTTAAAATTACAGTCCATGGAATTCAGGAACCTGCAGTACCGTTCAAAAATATTGATCTGTTCTTCCTCATTCGTAGTTGTGTAGTTGATATCCTGAAAGCGGTAGCATTTGGAATAGCGGTTCTTAGCCACCTCAAAGATGCCATTCTCTGCTACCGCCATGATTTCAATGGTTTCCTGGATGGACCTTGGGGTGCGGTATAATGGCTCGCTTGCCTTTTTCAGTTCCCTGAATCCATCTGAAAAGAATAATCCCATCTGTTTTCCCTCGCTTTCTATGATTTTCTCTTTACAAAAGCCCAGAACTGTTCCTGGTTTCTGGCCTTATTTTCTGGTTTATTTACAGTCTCCTGCCCGAACTCCCGGATGGCTGCCTCCCCTTCCGTCGATGCATAGGCTAACACCTTATTCGCAAAGGCAAATCGGAGCTTCCTTCCCATCACTTCATAGAAGCCCATTCCGTTGTAAGAATAGTAGCCTCCTAATGCGATGGGAGCGACGACCGGAACGGCCACATAAGAAGCTGCTGTCAGTCCGATATGGCGATACGACACCAGTATCAGACCTGCCCCGCTGATCAGACTAACCATGGAAAACAAGATCTGTCTGGCGGTTAATCCCATCACCACTGATTCCTGGTACCTGTCAATGTCTTTGTTTATTTCAATTACCATGTTGGTTTCCTCCTCTCTACAATCCGAATGCCTTGGCTGTCAGATTCTGTGCTCCTTTCACACTGCCTACCGTAAGTGCGATGGTAAATGTCATCTCGCACAGATAAATAAGTGTCTGTGCCCACCCCGCATAGCTGTCCGTGAATTCCGGCAGACCGGCGCTAAGAAAGGCATTGCAGACGATGATTGCAAGGGCCATTGAAACTGCCTCAAACACAACGGACAGAAAATATTTGAAGTAGGAAACCGCCGTGTGGCTGACGCCGCGATTCCCTCCGATAGTTGAAAAAGCAATTGCTCCCATCGGCACAAGTATCATTAGCTTTAAAAACCGGAAGTACACAGTGTAGATCAGGAAAAAGCCACAGATAATGATAATCATGGACAGCATCGTCGCCAGTATCAGCATGATCAGGCTTTCTCCAAATCCAAGATTCCTGATTGTCTCTGCCTGGATACTGTCAATAGTCAGTATAGCCGTGTTCCCTGCTGACAGCAGACTGATGAGATTTCCTGCCGATGTGAAAAATGCCTTCAGGATCGTCACATTATTTACTACCAGCCATTCTGCAAGGGCGACGCGGATCATCATTCTAAGAATCGCCTCAAACCGCATTTCCTCCCGGATGTCAACGCTCTCTGAACAGAATCCGATTACGAAAAACAGCACGACCAGGGACGATCCGACTGCCACAAAGACTGGCTCGATATTCTCAATCACTGCCCATGGACCTCCTCCTTTGAAATTTACTGGGGACTGTCCAAGCAGGGAGAACACCAGTGATACCTGGCTGTTCCAGAAACCGAATACGATTTCAAGCAAATCGAGGATTTTTTCTCCAAGTTTGAATATATCCAAATAACCTCACCTCATTTCTATAACGCCCGGGCCATCCTGCCCAGGCACTCTCTGTGATATCTTAGAATCCTAAGAAGCTTAATACCGTTGATATGCCCGCCATCATAATACCCGCCACGATACCCTTTAAAGCAGAGTTCATGGTGGAGGAATCCTGCTGCTGGTATGCCTGTGCAAATTCCATGACGTTCTTTGCAAGTATAATGACACCTACTGCACCGATTACGGAAATCACCAGTGTCTTCAAGTTATCCAGCGGCTGTGTTACCACAGAAGTTCCGGATGCCGCAGACACCTGTACGGTCATGAGACTTGCCGCCATCAGGCATCCTGCCGCTGCCGTCTGCACCCTTCTTTTGCACTTTGCAAAATGGGGAGCCGTCCTCGTTTCCATTGTTTTTACCACATCTTCACTCTTTCTCATTTTTCGATCTCCTTTTCATTAAAATCGGAGCATAGAAGAACCAGATGCATCCACCTGGCACTTATATCTCCTTATTGCTGCTTCCTCTATCGAAGGAAACTGCTCCCATCTGCCTCATAGTTTTCCCTGATTTCACGCATCTGCTCCACCGGGACATCCGGATAAAAGTATGCCAGAATATCCTCTTTGGGCATTCCTGCGGCAAATGCAAGCCTTAGCTCTTCTTTCTGCTCCTGCGAATACTTCCAGCTGATCATTCGTTTCGTAATCGTATCTGCCCCTGTAATCTGATGTCTTGCTTCTGCATCCGAATTATTGGCCTTTCCTGCCGCCTTTCCCTTACTCACTTCATCCCTGTTTTCTTCGGCGTACCTCAGTCCTTTTTTTTGTGCTGAATTCCTCTGTTCCTTTTGAATGGATTCCTTTATCGAAGCAAAACGGCTTCCCAGCTCTGCATCGCCAAGCAGCATGAACTCCTCGCAGGTCACCTCATCGATATAGATATTTTCCCCTCTTTCCTTCCGCATTTCATAATGCCTCAAAGCTTTGGGGGACAGCAGTTCAAAAGGCGGACCAAGCAGACTGCTTCTCCCTGAAGCACGGTGCACGTACACCTCTCCCTTCCCATCTGCGGTCTGGTCGAAGGCCGGATGTGCAAACGGCACATACTTGTTATCCAGGATAGGATCGAACCCCCTGATGAAGATAAGGCACTTCTTGTTATCCAGCTTTCTTGCTTCATCCGGCGTTAATAATTCTCTTCCCAGAACGTCATAATTCCTGCTTGCGCTGCCCTGTTTTCCCCTTGTCTCTCCGGTGGAACGTTTATCGATTGTGCCCTTGCCAAGCAGCTCTGATATATACTTATGGGTTCCGACTTCATTTCCCCCAAGATATACCAGCGTATCGCAATTGCCTGGTACGGTCTCCCATGTATCCTTAAACAAAGCCTTGATCTGGGCCAGGTTCTGGATAATGATTACACTGCTGATTTCTCTGCTTCGCATGGTCGATAACAGGGAGCAGAAATCATCAGGAAGTGCGACATTGGCGAATTCATCCAGCAATAAAGTCACATGAATCGGAAGTCTGCCTCCGCAGTTAAAATCTGCCTGATAGTAAAGTTCCTGAAATACCTGCGTATAGAGGAGGCCGATAACAAAATTGTAGGATTTGTCCGAATCCGGAACGACACAGAATAAAGCGGTCTTTGTTTCCCCGTCGCCATTTACTCCAATCCCAAGCTCTGCGATGTTCATTTCATCTTTCGATAAGATCCGTAGTACCTGCTTATTCTCCAGGAAGGCAAGCCTGGAATTGGCACTGATGATGATAGAGCGGACCGTATCTCCTGCACCGCGCATGCACTTGCTGTACTGCTTCACTGCCGGATGGTTTGCTCCAAGCGCCGACTTCTCTTCCAGAGCCTTCATCCTTGCATCGAGCTTTGACTGTTTGTTCTGCTCTGTCACTTCCGCTTCCCCGATCAGCTTCAGGACTGTTTCGAAATTCCGCCCGGCCGGCTTCTCCTCCATCCACACATAATAAAAGATGGACTGCAGGAACAGGCTTTCTGCCTTCTCCCAAAATGGATCGGAAGATGTGCTTCCTTTCGGGGTCGTATTGGCTATCAGGTTGGTAATCAGCTTTATAACGTCTGTCTCCTCCCGGATATAGGAAAACGGGTTATAGCAGTCGGACTTGTCCATCTCTAAAAGATTGATTACCTTGACGTTATATCCGTTGTTCTTTAGCATCTGTCCACAGCTTCTAAGGATTTCTCCCTTGGGATCTGTAGCGATAAAAGAGCAGCGATGGGGCATCTGCATCAGATTCGGTTTGACGCCATAGAACGTTTTTCCTGCACCTGAACCGCCAATGATGAGGACATTATTATTCAGTTTCGTATGCCTGGTATCTAAACTCATCCTTACATTCTGGCTCAGGATTCGGTTGAAATCCCTGTCCTTATCTGCAAGAACCTTATTGATCTGCTTCACATTGGCAAAACGAGCCGTTCCATACTCTTTTCCCGGCATATAGTTCCTTTGACTGGTATAATGCATGACGACGGCAATGGCATAAACGGCCAGTGCGATGCCCACTGCTTTGGCTGTGTTCGGGTTCAGATAGTCCGCCATCGGCTCCTGACACACTGCCTGAAAGCTCTCCAGAAATGAATTGATATCCATTCCCTCTTTCCATGCACCATTTATCAGATATCCACCGTATCCCGACAGAATCGCTCCTAACAGGATTGACAGGACCGATGGCTTCTTCTTTGTTGTCTGCATGCTATCTTCCTTTCTCGACCTTGAATGTCTCCGGAGATTTGGTCTTTTGCGGCTTCATGAATTTCTGTCCTTCCGGTACTTTTGCCTTCTCTTGCTTCATGGATTTCTTGTTTTGCTCCCTGACGGCTGGCTCCACCCTGTCATAATGCCTGGAATACAGGTCCTCCCCCTTCATGGTGCCGACGACACGGTTCTCTTCATCGTAAAGCTTATACTGCTTCGTTCTGTCCAGAAAAGTCAGCATCGTTTTTCTTTGATTGATTTCCAGAATATTTTCTTTGGGAATCCAGATATATCTTGCGTCCTGCCCGAAAGTTCCAGGCACCCTTGTCTTGATTGCCGTTTCCCTCTCTTTTACAAGAAGTTCCCTGCTGATGGCAACATCGATCAGGTCAAGGTTCTTGGAAGCCGATACAGCTCTTATCCGTTCTTCCAAATCCTGATACCCTCTGATGCGGTTTATGAATGCCTCCTTGTCCATGATGGCCTTATATAGTCCGTCTGCATCTCCGTGATCCAGAACACCGATGGTTTCCAGCTTCCTGATCACATCTTCTGCCTGCTCCTTCCCGATAGCGAACTCCTCATTTACCGCATTGGCACTGATGCCTGGCTTTCCGATTGCGAAGAGCCCGACCTGTTCAATCAGACCTTCTATCTGTTCATCTGCCCTGGAATCCTCTCCTGTGAGAGACTTATCATTTCCCGGTTTCTGTTCCCGAAAAAAACCCTGCAGTTTCCCCTGCCCCTTCTTGTTCCCGTTCTGCAGATAATCATCGATCGTTATAATCTTACCGAACTTCATTCTCTGGATCATCCCATTGACTCTCGGAACTGCTTCTGAGTGGAAAATGACTTCTGATAATCCATCCTGTTTCTTCATATCCGGCAGTACCGAATAAAGGATTCCATATTTCTTTGCCATCTTCTCTACCTTTTTCATCTCATCGCTTTGGAACTGGAAAATCTGCAAATCTCCGCCTTTCATCAGAAGTTTTTTCATGGACGTCCTTCCAAGGGTCTTCTCATAATCGAGCATGCCCTTCAGGAACTCCACTGCCTTCTGCATGGCTCCGATGCCGCCGCTTCCGACTTTCATTGCGATTTCAATCCCTTCATATGCTACCCTGATAATCTGTACCGCTTCCTGAATTTCTTCTGCCATAATCTTAACCGGAATTTTTTTGAGCATAGTTTTGTTCAAACCCTATGCTCTAATTCCGGCCTGCCTCCTTCCTGTCAATAATGACTTCCTTCTTTACCCTGTCTTTAATGTCTCCGGTATCCATTCCCCGGATTTCCTCTTCGGTCACATCCATCCCATAGGCGCTCAGAATAGCCGCCAGACGGTTGACTGCCTTCTCTTCCTCAATCCGGTACATTTCAAGTGCGACCAGAAGGTTTTCAACCCGTCTGATCCACTCCGGCTTCTCATCGCAGATTGCTTCGTATTTTCTTATGATTTCCTCTGAATCCTTATCCGTTGCAGCCAGCTCTTGAACCAGCAGACCAATGAGCTCCGTATCATCTGTCTGAAATGCGAACTGGAAGATAAACTCCCTCTCTTCCTTTGAAAGATTTTGAAAATGGGCATCCACCAGCCCCACGGTTTCTTTGATTCCCTTTAAACTCATTTCTGTCCTCCTAATAATCCATGCTGTTTTCCAGAACAGCAATTTCAATGATTTCCTGCATGTTCTCTGCAGGAAGCCTGCTGTTGATCAGCTCCACAAGCTGATTCTCCTTCAGCCCTTTTTCGATGGCAGTGCGGATCATAACAAGCTGCTCTTTCACAAGTTCGCCGCCTGCAACCAGTTTCACCAGATCCTGTCTGGACCTCTTCCTGATTGCCAGCTTTGAAAGCAGAGCCAATGCTCCGCTTGTCTTCTTTTCTGCCCGTTCCATCAGAAGCGTCTGAATCACATGTCCTCTTGTATCCACGAAAGCCGGATGATAAAAAGCCGGAATTCCATATACATATGGAACCTGTGCCCCTGGCGCTTCCTGCATTCCCTCTGATACAGCTGGCTGCATGTTATCCGATGGCGCTGCCTCTTTTGAATCACCCGCTTTTCTCTGCATCTTCCTTATATCCCTTTCCTTTTCCTCAAGATCTCCCCGCAGTCTGGCAATAGTCGCATCAGCCTGGCTGATCTTATCCTGCATCTCTTCCAGCATCCGGTCCTTCTTCTGTATGGATTTCAACAGGTCAACCTGTTCTTTCTCATCTTTCCCGGCACTTGCCAGGCTCTTCAGTTTGTCATTCAGGACATCATAACGCTTTTCCTGACAATCGATTTTTGAGACAACGCTCCGGATTTCTTCCAGCAAGGCTCTTATTTCGCCTGATTCTTCAAACTCCTTTGCCTCGGCTGCCTTCTCTGTCGTTTCCGGATCTATCCTGTCCAGATTTTCCAATACCGACCGGTAGGCTTCCACCATTGCTGACGGCGAATCATCCCTGTCCACGACCGCCTTGATCTGTTCTAATGGGACGCCCTTTTCGTAAAATTCTAGCGCCACAGCCATCTGATAGCCGTTCATCTTCTTATTTGCAAGTACGGCAACCACCTCATCCGGATACCCCTTCCGCAGGCACTGAGAATAGATCCTCATCTGGCTGATGTCCATATCCGGCTGCTTATAGCGGTTTGTCTGCTCTATGGTAAGTCCAGACTGCAGGTCTTCCTCAATAAGCGCAATCACTTCTTCTTTTACCCGCCCGACTTCCCTTAAAGTTCTGACATATTCTTCATTCCGCTTCTTTGCAACTGTCTTCTGTTCCTGGTTCATATTTTGTCCTCCTTTTATCCGCAAAAAAATAACAGCCTAACGTTTTGGCTGCTTCTCTGCTATTCTGTCTTCCATTGTCCGTTTTCTGTCTGCTTCTAATTTCAATTCTTGCTCTTCTGCAGTAAAATCCTTTAAAATGGACTCTGCAACCTTCCATTCTTTGTAGATTGCCTTCTCCCTTTCGCTGACCTCGGAATACCTGCTTCGGTAGTATGTCCTCAGCTGCTCGGTCTCGTCATAGGAATAGCCTTCCTGCTTCAGCTGTTTCGACAATTCCTCCCACTGCTCATGCTCCTTTTCAAAGAAATGGTCTCCGTTCTGAAAACAGTTCTCACACTCCCGCAGCTCTTTCATCTGGCCCGCGATACGAAAAAGCGATCCGCATTTGCTTCGAGCCTTATATACCTGGCTCTTTTCTTTTGAAGCCATACGTTTTCTGCTCTCAAGGTCTTCAGCTGCGAAAGTCAGCTCTGCAAGGTCATGGATGTCATGCCGCGCCAGAAACAGGTACTGCTTCTGCAACAAATGCATCTTCCTGATATCATCCCTGTATTTCCAAGCCTGGCTGTAGGGCTTCTTCTTCAGCTTTCCGGTCCGGTACAGTTTTGTAAAATACCGTTTCTGCAGGCCTGACCATTTTGCTTTCCGATATCGCTTCACTTTGCAGAATAAAATATGAGGCTCTGTCATCTTTGGTCTTGGCTGATAGGAAGTCAGGGCTTCCGTCATTATCCTCTCTCGGATTGCTTCCTCTGAATAGCGCTCTCCTAAGGACTTGCACCTCTTAAAACGGCCCATTCCCGGCGGCCTGATGGCAAGATATTTCCCTGCACCTTCACCTGGCGCATTTTTGATTTCATACCCCTTCTCTGCCAGCAGATCCAGGAATCCCTCAAAGGACGCCGCCTGCAGAATGCAGCTATCCAGATCCCGCTTTATCATATTGCTCCATACAAACCGGCCGTCCCGCCTCACGTTCCATTCGGGCACTTCCTGACGGTCCTGTTTCTTTCCAGTTTCAAACTCCAGCTCCGATAGGCCATATTCCCTGCACAGGCGGTTCATCAGAGGCTGGATTTCTTTTGCCCAGTCTCCCTTTTCATAGCGGTATTTCTTTCCGGTCTGGAAGCTGACGCTATTAAAGATGATGTGGGAATGGCAATGATCGGTATTGTCATGCACGGCATAAATCAGTTCGTACTCTTTTCCGAGATATTCCTGTGCAAACTTTCCCGTTATCTCCATGGCAGTATCTGCATCCACTTCCCCTTCCTTAAAGGACAGAATCAGGTGATAGCCCTGCCGTCTGTCCGCCTTTCCGAATTTCTGTTTGGTCTGTTTCATCTGCTCGAATGCTGCATCCGGCAGACAGTTGAAACTCTGGACAAGCCTTCCTCCCTGGGTCTTTTTCCCATCGGCAATGTAGTCGATGGCATTCTTAAGGGATTTCCCATGGTAGGAGGAGCCGCTGTCCTTCATATATAAAATCTTACTGATTGCCAATTCGGACCACCGCCTCATTCACGGATATATTCAGCTTCCTCATATAGGCTGTCAGCAGCTCCTTATCCCTTGCCGAATACAGTGCGGAATTGTTATTGAAGACGACCTGATTGATATTGATGCCGATATGATTTATTTCATTGATCAGCTCCTTTAAAAGCATTCGGATTTCCGGATAATCATTTGGCTTCTGGCTGAGAAGAAACCGCAGATACTCCGCCTCGCTAAGTTTTGCTTCTCTTGCTCTTCTTTCTAAGGCTTTTGCTTCTTCCGGCCTGAGTCTTAAGGTTTTTCTTACCGTGTGGACTTTATCTGCCATCATCTCACCGGCCCTTTCTTATCTGCCTTTTTATCCATTGCGTTCTGTGCACCTCCTTATCCGTATTTCGATAAAATTCCCTTTCTTCTTCCTCTGCCTGGATGGATACCCGTGTGGGGCAAGATACGCATCAGCGACGTCACCGCCCTGATGCCTCTTGTTAGGTGGAATTCTCCCCCTAAAACCCCCTGATACACTCCGTGAGTGACTATTTATCACTCATTTTTGGCTTGTGAGTGACTTTTCTGCAATCACCTGCCCATTTTGAGTGACTGTATATCACTCACAAAAACACATGGGTAAATACAATCCCCAGCTTGTGAGTGACTCCCAGTCACTCATTTCGGCCCTGTGAGTGACCTTTTATCACTCACCTTGCTGATTTGAGTGACTTCTGCTCACTCACGGATTCTTCATCCATAGATCTGACCAGTCTGGCGGCCTGCAGCCATTCGTTATAATCCTTAAAGCCGGCAGGCGGCGGACAGTCTTCCACTTCATAACCCTTTCCGTAGTACTTTTCCATCAGATTTTCCGCCGCCTTTCTTCCTGGTGCATCGTTATCCAGACAGAACCGTATGGCGGTAATCTGCGGATACTCCGCCAGAAACGTTTCAAGAGGCGCATCCGCCAGCATTCCCAATGCAAGCTTGTTCGTTTCAAAATCCATATGAATATCCGCATAGCTCATCAGATCAATTGCTGCTTCAAATACCACAAGCTTTGTATTGTTTTCGTTCACATCATTGAATCCATAATGTTTGTCATTTCCTGCCACGTCGCATCGGAAGCCCTTCCCATCTTGATCGAATACCCCTCTCATGCTGGCAAATCTCGTAACCCCATTCCTGTCGTTTCCCTTGAACACAATGTTGTGGTAATGCCTTGCTTCATAGATTAGTCCCCTATTCAGAAAATAATCGATAACCGCATGTGAGATACCGCGCTCCCGGTTCAGATAGGTCCTAAGATCGGAATTACCGGATGACGGCTCAGGAAGAGAAAACTGCTTTCTCTCCTCTTTCTTTGCCGGGAACTGATGCTTCAAAGGAGCTACTCTGCCCTGGGAATCCATTCTCTGATAGCCCGCAAAATCAAGGAGCCAGAAAACGGCTCCCTTTACGTCCATCCCACAGAACACCCTTAAGAAGTCAATCTGGGAACCTCCATTTTCTCCCTTGTCATACTGTCTGGACCAACGGAACCAGTGGCTTTTCTCATAGATCCTGACTGAATCCATTTCCGTCAAGGTATGGTACCTTCCCACCCTCTTTACGGTATATCCAAGGCTTGCTGCCACCGCTGTCAGATCGATGCTCTTTGCAATTGCAAGCTCTTCTTCCGAAAACCGCTCCATAATCTCACCTCTTCTTTTCTTTCTCTGCGACCATCGGGATTTCAAAATCAAGGGAGTTGTAATCCGTCTGGAAGATATGGTTCGGATTTGCCAGTATCCCTTTTTCCCGGAAACTAAAATACCGGCTGTTATCTCCGCCCACAATAATATGATCCAGGAGCCGGATTCCCATAAGGCCGCAGAGCTTGATCATCCTGTCCGTCATGATTGTATCCTCCTTGGATGGCTGAAGCGATCCGGATGGGTGGCAATGCAGAAGGATCATATGGGCGGCATTAGACAGGATGCTTGTTTTGAACAGCTCTCTCGGATGTGCCAGCGCCTCAGTCAGGGCGCCGATGCTTGCAAAGTGGCAGTTGATCGGAGTACTATCCGCCTTCAGATTGATGACGCACAACACCTCCCTGTCCATCTCGCAAAGCTGCTTCCCTATCACATCTACGGCATCCTGAGGGCTGCTGATCCGATGCTCCGAAAAGATTGGAGCATCTTTAACAAGCCTGACTGAAATCACATCAAGTTTGAATGTCTTCTTCCTTGGCATACCGATCAGCCTCCTCTCCAAACTCGACATGAACGATGAAATCGCCCTTGCTTTCCTTAATAAGCTGAATGATTTTTTCCATAGTTGCTTCCTGTTCCATCAAATCCCTCCATCTTATCTGAACTGGTTTTTGGAATCATATACCAGCTTCGGCTCCGCAACGATTCCATCCAGCCGCTTGTTGGGAGTATCTGTTGCAAGGCTGAGCTTTCTCAGATCCTTATCATAGTGGTAGACCTGGTTGGAAAGCCTTTCATCCAGAGATACCTGATCCATATTGATCTCAGCTACCATCTGGGCCAGCTCGTTTGGATTTCCCGCATTGACCGACACGGCAATCACTTCGTGCACAGATGAAGGCATGATATAAAGGTCAGAGTCCAGTTTTTCTGCCAATCCATGCAGCCCTTCTTCGTAAAGCATGGAAGCTGCACCATTTACTCCCCTTTCATTGGAGATCACATACATCACCCTGTCCTCCGGCATTTCACCAATCATCATGTCTACAAGATCTCCCGGCATACCATCCTTCATAAACATGTCCCTGATGACCTCGTTCATGGACTTAATGGTTGGCGGAAGCAGGATTTTTGTATTCACCTGCGCCACCTGGAACAGCTGCTCTTCATCCATGCCCAATTTTTCAGCCAGCATTGTATTGACCATGGTGCTCGAAATCCCTTCCAGATCTACATCTATGAGCCAGCGATAGATGATGGATAGATCCTGAAACGCACGGTGAGGCATGTTTTCAAGCATCCCCTTGTTCTGCTCTGTATTCACCAGCTGCATGATGATGTTATCTTTTGCGCTGTCAAAATTAAGCATGCTGAAAGCATCCGGAGCCTGTTGGATTGCTTTTTCGATGGAATCCGCCGCCTCCCTTAATACTTTGTCCATGTCATTGCACGCCTGATACTGCTCGTACATGGAATTGAGGTAGATTGTCGGTGTCGCTAGGGTGCTTCTTTCATCCAATGGGACAATATGGAGTCCGTCAAGCGTCTGGTTTACTTTGGATATAGAATGGATGTCCACTTGGCTATTCTGGTATTCTTCCGGCATGTAGTCCAATATCCTTTCTGTTATTGCTTTTTTGAATAATTCGTAATTTATCATGAATTTTCCCTCCTGAAAATAAAATAAGGGAGATACAGTTTGGCTTGTATCTCCCGGGGTGGTTGGTTGCTATTCAGTTCTGACTGATCCTGCTATGGCGGAATCTTCTGGCGTTTGTATTTTTGCAATCTGATTATACTCCTTTCAAAATGGGTACAAAAAAAGCCAGAGTCGTCTGGCTCAATTAACGAAACAATTCAGCACATCATAACAGAATAGGAAAAGTGCTGAACTACTTTTCGAAATCCCCTGAATTTTTCAGATGCTGTTTCACATGATCAATATCCTCTTTGGTAAACTCCCTTGTCTGCACCACATGCGACCATTTCCCATCCTCACCTTTCACATTGCTCATAGCTGCCGCCAAGGTATTATTGTAAGTCACACCACTTCTCCATTTTGAAGTGGGTTCCAGCCCACCATTTTCATACAGCTCCAAATAATAACTCGAATCAATGAATCTTGCATACTGCTTATTCCCATCAAAATCCATCGGCCCTTCTTTGGTAACATCTGTATCAACTATCGTGACCTTTGCCTGTTTCTCTATCATATTCTTCCTGCTGTCTGTCGCGGTGTAGGTAATCACGATTTCTCCAGACCCGCTCAAATCAATGAATGCTGCGGATGAATAGTCCTTTACCATGATTTCTATTGACCCATCTTCTCTGTCTGTAGATTTTGCAGTTCTCAGCAGCTCGGCTTCGGTAATCACGCCGTGATTCGCTTCGTATAAAGTAAAGAACCGGTCACTGCATATCAGTTCCGGCGCATAATCCCAAATCGCATATAGATGAATGACATCTCCATTCACACTTGTCAGATTCTGAACCTGCTGTCCTTCTGCGTAGCTTGCCGAAAAGGCATTCTGGTCGGTATGCCAGCCAAGATAAACACATGATTCGGATGGTGGTTCAAAGCTCATGGCTGGCAGTGTAGATGCCTGGTCATATCTGCAGGTCAGCGCCTCCATCGTTCCACTTCCACCATTGGGATGAAATACAATATGATAGGCGTTTGCCTCTGCATTAGCTCTTAAATCTACATTCCCAACCACTGTAAAGGTATACCTTTTGTTGCTGGAACTATAAGTCCCGCTCCAGTTGGCCCATGAATATCCTGTTTTCACTGATGCGTCAACCGTACAGCTTGCGCCGTAGTAATAACTGCCTCCACCTGATACACTTTCAATCCCTGTTCCCCCCTTTACACCGATGGTATACTTCTTTCTTGCAATATAGACATAATGATTCTTCTGTCCCTTTACGGTATACCTGCTGACGAAGCCCGCATTGTAGCAGTCACTTCCTGCATAAAACCATTCAAAGTCAGATCCATAATACAGATTCCGACTCTCTGCCAATGTCCATTCCCCGTTATAATTCCCGCCTGTATCCTGATACTTCACATACACATTCTGCCCATACTGCTTCCTGGTTACCGAAACATAGGAGGTCTTATCAAGCTTCGCGGTATATGAAATGCTTGCGGGATTATAGCAGTCATCTTCGTCCCTTGACCATGATACCGTTTCCCCATACACATAATCCCGATTGATTACAGCACTGTATCCTCCATAACCTCCGCCTGCATCCTGATACCTTACATATACCGTCTGCCTTGACTTTAATTCCGTCACATAATTTATGGCCTTATTGAAATAATTGTGCAGAGAGCTCGGATTGCCCCATGGTGCAGCCTTTGCGATTCCATTGTAATCCGTATAGACATTCCCCCAGAAGTTGCCGTAATCATCCATGGAACCGCTGTTCGTACGGTTTCCGTACTTATCGATTTTGATGGTTATCATGCAGCTGTCTACCACCAGATACCCGCCATTTAGTATAAACTCGTTGAAGGCCGTACGGTTCGTCTGTGCCAGCTTTGACTTCACATAACTGAGATTTATTCTATACAAATCGTAGATATAGCCGCCGGATGATATCTCGTTCACATTTTCCACCGTATATCCTGACAAATTGAAATAGATGTATGATGACTGGGAGCTGGTCGTCACTTTCATACGATAGCCGATGGTTCCCCAGTTGGTCGTGTTTTTGCTTGTATTCGCCGCTTTTCCCTTTGTCGCATAATAGAAATACCCATCCTGAAAGACAATTGAAGATCCGTATGAATTATAAAACGTAACCGCATTGTCAAAGTTACCGGCCATTACATCCTGACGAGGAGCCATTGCAGATGTTCCGACTATGGACAAAAAGAAAAACAGACTGAACAAGCCTGTTTTCCATAATTTCTTCATTCTATTCACTTCCTCCTAAAAAACAAATACTGACCAGTTATAGCATACCGTCTTATCGGTTCCATCCGGATTCTGCTTTCCTGTACTGTACGTCCCTACAAAGGAATACAGGTTGCCGCCATCTCGCAGCTCGATTTCCGGTATCACATCATACAATGCATATCCCTTGCTGGTAACACTGACTTCCATATAAGCAATTCCCTGCTCGTCAAGATATTTCATGATTCGGTCCTGCAGTTCTGCATCTGATACTGCTTCATTTTTCCAGCTTTCAATCATGCTGTCCAGATCCGCCTTCTGTGCGGATGTAATATCGCCCTTGGCTGACCTGGAGTCTTTCCACCCTTCCGAGATTGGAACATACTTGTTTTCCTGTACCGGAACTGCTGTCGGCGCTGGCACTGGCTGAACTGGTTCTGTTGCCGGTTCCGTGTTTGGAACTGTTGCAGGTTCTGAAATCTGCTTTCCGGCCGTCTTCTCCTGATTTGTTGCCTGTATCTCGTCAGAAGCTTGGGGTTCGGATTTTGTGGTGCTCTTATCCGCCGTAACTGGTTTCGCTGTCATCTTACCTGCTATAATGGATTCCATTTCTGCTGGCTCTTCTTGCTCTCCCGCTTCCTCTATCGTGGCCTTCTCATCGACCGCTGTAGCCTCTTCTGCCTCAGCCGCAGGTTCTTCTAATGATGTAGGCGTCGCCTCTTCTATTTGCTCCTCTACGGCATCTGTATCTGCCAATACCTTTTCTGAATTTCCTTTTGAATCCAGACTGTTATAGATAAGGGTGCCAACAACCAGCGAAGACAAGACAAAGACTGCAATCATCGATTTCCTGTGTTCCTTCCATAACCTTTTCAATTGTTCTTTCATATAAACCCTCCTCCCGACTCTCTCATTCCCGTTAACTGACGGGCACTGTATACTGCTCCATGATAACCGTTCGCTTTATGGATACCTGTCCTTCTGTTCCAATAGGATGCTGATACGTTTCTGTCACCTCAACGGATAACAGACCCTTCTGATAATCCACATCAAGGATCTTTACCATGACCGTGCTGTCTGAATTGATCTGAACCAGCAGGGCATCCATAAAATCAGTAGCAAACTCCTCATTACTGTTTACGGAATATGCCGTATCTTCAAACTGATTTTCGACCGTATCCATTAACGCGCTGTCTACCGCATCATTCAGTTCATTCTGCCTTATGCTGGTTCCACAAAGTGTCATGACGATGACAATGGACAGGATAGAACAGACTGTGATGCCGAATCCTAAAAACACACTTTTCATAGCTGCCCTCTCCTTTCATCCACTGCAATCGGTATCTTCCAGACGCTGGTCAGGTTTTCCCTGTCCCTGATCTGAAAATAGACCTCGTAAACTCCTGCATTTGGAAAATGGATGCTTCCGTCAGCCTCTGAATAAGCGTTCATGACACTCGTTCCATCTGCTTTTCTGATATCCAGGATTTTACCAGACATATCATTTGTGAACAACTCTGCAAGGATCACTTCATCCATCAGGTAGATTACGCCTTCCATATCCTTCGCATAATAACGCTCCAGAAATCCCACATCTTCACCTGCAAAGAACCTTCCAAAGGCTGGAATATAGGCCGCTTCAGGTTTTGTCCGGCTGTGCCAGGCGGCCACTGCATCAAAATCACTATAGGATGTATAATCCACCTCTTCTTTTTCTGCTGATATTCCGGCAATTTCTAAGATTCCATTCCTGTCTGAGACAGACAAGCCAAACAGGATTCCAATAACCAGCATCGCTGTCATGACTGCAAGTATGGCCGAACCATATTCCTGAACGATAATTTTCATCTTACATACCGCCTCCCAACACACTTATGATAAATTTCGGGTCAATCATTTTTTTCGTGGGATTGCCACCACGTAATGTATTGATTTGTTACGCCCCCCTTGACCGGATGGAAAAGCAATGCTGTTCGTTTAT
>NZ_FMKA01000028.1 GCF_900096945.1 Anaerobium acetethylicum
TACCTCTATTTTACCACTTGCGGAGAGAAAATTTATATAAATGAAGCAATAAAACCCAGTAAAATCAATGGGTTGCGGCGTTTATCAAACGCCTAGGAACATTTACAGGTAAGGAGAAACAAAATGAACGACAATATATACTACAGCATTGGGATCGTGGCAGCTGCGCTGGTCCTGAACAGGCTGAACAAGCTTCTGTTCAGAAAGATACTGATGAGACGCAACAGGATCCATTTGAAATTCCTGCGCTCCATCGTATCCGTGACCATCTATGTGCTGGCAACATACGGCTTATTATCCCAGTTCGAGGTGACGCAGAAGCTCACACAGTCGATACTGACCAGTTCGAGCATTATCGTGGCGGTGGTGATTTTTGCTGCCCAGGAGAGCCTGAACGACATTATAAGCGGGGTGATGCTGTCCTGGAGCAGGCCTTTTGAAATCGGCGAACGCTTGCAGATCGTAAGCCTGAACATTACAGGAACTGTGGAGGACATCACCGTAAGGCACACGATCATAAGGACCTTCAACCACTCCAAGGTGGTGGTGCCTAATAGCGTGCTGAATAAGCAGGTCATTGAGAAGAACAGCAATTCGGACAACAGGGCGGGCAATTTCCTGGATGTCACGGTGAGCTTTGAATCTGACCTTGCAAGAGCCATAGAAATTATGGAAGAACTGGTATCCTCCCACGAACTGGTGCTGATTACGGAGGAGACGCCGGTGAAAGTGTTTGTAAGGGATATCTGTGAAAACGGAGTTGCCCTTCGGGTGCAGGTTTGGACCTGCGAGATCGGGGAAAACTTCCAGACCTGCAGCGACCTCAGGAAGAGCCTGCTGGAGGCATTTAGGGAGAATAAAATCGAGATACCATACAGGCATATCAAAATCGTGGAGCAGGGTGGTAAGATGCGGGCGGCTGCAAGCGATAGGGGTTGATTCTTCGCAGATTTATGTTATCATTAAATAAGATAAAGTAAGACGGCGTTAAAGGGGGCTTTGGAGTTTGCTGAAGCCTTCTTTTTTTATCTCATAGGAAGAACTGTCCTATCATAAGAAAAATCCGTCCTGGAGGAGGAGAATTCTAGTTGAAGATTTTACTGGTTGCAGTGAATGCAAAATACATACATTCCAATCTGGCGGTGTACAGCCTCAGGGCGTATGCGGAAAAATACAGGGACCAGATCGAGATAGCAGAATATACGATTAACCATTATACAGACGACATCCTGCAGGACCTCTACAAGAGGAAGCCGGATGTGGTCGCATTTTCCTGCTATATATGGAACCTCAGCCATGTCAGGGCTCTGATCGGGGATTTCCACAAGCTGATGCCGGATACCCCTATATGGCTTGGAGGTCCCGAGGTTTCCTACGATGCAGAGGAGTTCCTGCGGGAATTCCCCATGGTCAGGGGAATCATGACCGGGGAAGGTGAAAAGTCCTTCCATAAGCTGGCGCACTACTATGCCGGCAAATCCGCAGTCAGACAGGATGAGGAAGCTGCCTTTTCAGGAATAGAAGGCATCACCTACAGGGGCAGGAATGGAAATATCATCGTAAATCATGCCTGCAGCGTAATGGATATGAGCGGCATTCCCTTTGCCTATGAGGATATGGCGGATTTTAAAAACAAGATCATCTATTACGAGTCGAGCCGGGGGTGTCCGTTTTCCTGCAGCTACTGCCTGTCCTCCATCGACAAGAAGCTGCGGTTCAGGGATACAGAACTTGTAAAAAAGGAGCTGGGATTCTTCCTTGATGAAAAGGTGCCCCAGGTGAAGTTCGTGGACAGGACATTCAACTGCAGCCACGGACATGCCATGGAAATCTGGAGATTTCTGAAGGAGAATGACAACGGAATCACAAACTTTCATTTCGAGATCGCGGCGGATCTGCTGAATGAAGAGGAGATGGATCTGATCAGAACCATGAGGCCGGGGCTGATACAGCTGGAAATCGGAGTCCAGTCGACAAATCCTCGAACGATTCAGGAAATCGACAGGACCATGGATTTTGCAACCCTGTCCAGGGTCGTAGCAAAGATCCGCAGCGGCGGAAATATCCACCAGCATCTCGACCTGATTGCAGGACTTCCTTATGAAGGGTACGAAAGCTTTTCCTCTTCTTTCAATGACGTCTATGCATTGAAGCCAGACCAGCTGCAGCTGGGATTCCTGAAGGTCCTGAAGGGCTCGAAGATGCACCGCAACGCAGGCAGCTACGGCATCGTGTATAAGAGCAGCCCACCCTATGAGGTGCTGTATACAAAGTGGCTTTCTTATGACGAAGTGCTGAAGCTAAAGGGGGTCGAGGAAATGGTCGAGCTGTTCTACAACAGCGCCCAGTTTACTGCTTCCATAAGGCAGCTGGAGACGCTTTTTGAAACACCGTTTGAACTCTACACCAGGCTCTGGGAGTTCTATCAGGACAGAGGATACAGCGTGGCAGGTCCCTCGAGAATGGGCCGTTATGATATCCTCCTGGAATTCGCGAAGGAAAATGCCCCGGAAAATGAGGGCATGTACAAAGACCTTCTGCTTTTTGACCTGTATGCCCGCGAAAATCTCAAGAGCAGACCGTCCTGGGCAAAGGATGCAGAAGCCCTGAAGGAACACAAGGAGCGGATTCGTGCATTCTATATGGAAGAGGAGAAAACGCCTGTCTATCTGAAGGGGTATGAGGGGTACCAGTATAAGCAGCTGTCCAAGATGACCCATATTGAGGTGTTTGAATGGAACGCAGCAAAAGGAGCCCCCCTGGCCGGCGAAGACAGAGGATCATACATGGTCCTTTTCGACTACAGGAACAGGAATCCGCTGACTAAGGATGCGGCTGTGTATGTGGTAGAGCAGGGAGAAGGAGGCGGCCGATGACAAAGAGGACGAAAGAAATACTGGAACTTCTGGATAAAAAGTATTCAACGGAATATAAATGCTATCTCCATCATGAGACGCCGTGGCAGCTTTTGATCGCTACCATCCTGAGCGCCCAGTGCACAGATGCCAGAGTCAATATCGTTACGGAGAAGCTGTTCAAAAAGTATACGTCCCTGCAGGATTTCGCAGATGCGGACCTGGTGGAGCTTGAGCAGGACATCAGGTCGACTGGCTTCTACAGGAATAAGGCAAGGAACATCAAAGCCTGTGCCGGAGCAATCATGGAAAAGCACGGCGGGGAGGTTCCCCGGGATATAGAGGAGCTTACGGCACTGCCGGGAGTCGGCAGAAAGACTGCCAATGTCATCAGGGGAAATATTTTTCACGAGCCCAGCATTGTGGTGGATACCCATGTAAAGCGCATTTCGAAAAGGCTTGGATTCACAGTTTCCGAGGACCCGGAAAAGATCGAGTACGACCTTATGAAAGTGCTTCCGGAGGATCACTGGATCCTCTACAACATACAGATCATAACCTTTGGAAGGGAAATATGCACCGCAAGGAATCCGGGGTGCGAGGAATGCTTTTTACAGGATTACTGCCTTGAATATGGGGCGCAAAAAAAGAAGAAGAGAAAAACAGCTGACAAACCGGGCAAATAGGATTCCCGGAAAGAAAGAGAAAAGATGGAAATATTGAATTCATACGTAGCGTTCGATCTGGAGACCACGGGGCTGAATCCCAAATCTGACAGAATCATAGAGATCGGCGCCGTAAAAATAGTGGACGGAAAGCCGGCAGAAATCTTTGAGACCCTGGTCAACCCGGGGATGAGGATTTCTGGAAGGATAACGGAAATCACAGGAATAGACAATGAAATGGCGGCAAAGGGGAAAAAAACCGAAGAGGCGGTGAAGGAATTTATCGATTTCTGCGGCGACCATGTGCTGCTTGGCCACAACCTGATGTTCGACTACAGCTTTATGAAGAGAAGCGCCGTAAACAGCGGAATGAGCTTTGAGAAAACGGGGATCGACACTCTGAAGATTGCGAGAAAGACCCTTCCGGATCTGGAAAGCAGGACCCTCGGATATCTGAGCAGCTACTTCAGGCTGAGCCATGAGAACAAGCACAGGGCCTACAGCGATGCTCTGGCAACAGCCCTGCTTTATCAGAGGCTGGCAGAAGATTTCTGGGAAGAGGAAAAAGAAATATTCCGTCCCCAGCCGCTGATCTATCCGGTGAAGAGGGAAGGCCCGATTACAAAAAGGCAAAAAGCATACTTGAATGATTTGATGAAATATCATAAAATAGACATAACTGTCGGGATTGACACCCTGACAAAGAATGAAGCTTCAAGACTGATCGATAAGATCCTCTTCAATAACGGAAAAATCCCTACGGGCCAGATATAAGGCCCTATTCCCCCAGGGATTCCGAAAGGATCCGCAGGATCGTCGGTTTCATAAGGGAGTCAAGCGTTTCGGCATCTGCCATCAGACGGCGTATTTTTTCGGGCTGTCCCTGCATGCTGTAAAGTTTCGCAAGGAGGGCATAATGCCCGCTGATATCGGTGCGGCATCGGACTCCGAACTCCAGTACGGAAACAGCTTCTTCTGTTAACGAAAGTTCATCAAGGCGAACCCCCCAGCGATACAGTAGCCTGGCAAGGCTGGTGAAATTCTGGTCATAGGAGATCAGGGTGTTCAGGTTGGCAGTTCCATATTCCAGCTTCAGTTCTGTATTGGAAATGCCCGTAAGATTTACAATCTGCTTTTCGGCCAGCTCCAAAATGCCGGCCTGGCAGGCAAGCAGCTCGTTGTCTTCGGTTTCAGGAAAAGGCAGGGAATGAAGGGGAATTTCAATGTAGTCCAGAGAGTCCAGAGATTTTTTTGCGGCCCTGTTGGCGCGGGACTCCCGGTTCCAAAAAGTTTCGCTTTCTTTTTCCATGTTTCTGGAAGCCCGCTTCAGGGCGAAGGAAAACCACAGGACTAAAAGG
Organism: Anaerobium acetethylicum; assembly: GCF_900096945.1. Lineage (GTDB taxonomy): Bacteria > Bacillota > Clostridia > Lachnospirales > Lachnospiraceae > Anaerobium > Anaerobium acetethylicum. The sequence continues at coordinate 4,879 of NZ_FMKA01000028.1, forward strand.
ACGATAGATGTAAACCAAGGCAGCTTCATAAATAGATAAGTTCCTTTCTAAAAAAAGAGGTGATAAAATGTTTAATTTCAATAATTCAAAATCAAGAAAAATGGTCTCGACGGTAATCATTGTCATGCTGGTGATTTCGATGGTGCTTTCTGTTGTACTTCCGTTTTTTTCCTAATCCGGGGATCAGGCGGAAAGGGCATGCAGGATTCGGTTTTTTTGTCTCATAGGAAAGTTCGTCCCATGAAATAAAAACGCATAAAAGAACTTCGCAGGACAACGGCTCTGGACAGTTACACATAATATACAGAAACCAGGGGACAATGTCAAATATATTAGTGCTAATTTGTATTGAAAATGATGTTGAGTATGATAAAATATTCGTAACGAATAAAAAAGGAGTAAATAAAATGAAAATTAGGGAAAGATTGCTATCTGTAGTGATTTTATTAATGGTCATCATGACATTTGGAACTACCGCATATGCAACCGGGGCTGAGAAGGAAGACACAATTGAAGCAACGACCGAAAAAACAGACAATGACACTGAAAACACCATCAGCAAGGGCGTTTTTGTAGGGGATATAGAGATATCCGGAATGACTACGGAAGAGGCGGCGGCAGCAGTCGATGCCTATATAGCTGATTTGAACAATAAAACGCTGACATTTGACGTAAATGGAAATGAAGTCAAGGCGGCAGTAAGCGAACTGGGGCTCACCTGGGAAAACAGAGGAATCATCGATGAAGCTTCGGAGCTTGGAAAGACCGGAAACATCGTGAAGCGATATAAGGACCTGAAGGATCTGGAAAAAGAGCCTCATAAATACGAGGCCGAACTGAAGGCAGATACAGAGCTTATAAAGACTATGGTCGAAGAGAAATGTACAAAATACAATGTGGAAGCAGTCGATGGAACCCTTAAGAAAAACGGCGGCGAATTCAGCTTTGTTGCGGGCACTCAGGGCGTCGAGGTAAACGTGGAGAAATCAGTTGAAGGAATTGCAGCATTTCTCCTGGGCTCCTGGAATAAGCAGGATGCTTCCTGCGAGCTGGCAATCGATACGGTTGCACCTAAGGGAACAGCAGAGGAACTGAGCAAGGTAAAGGATGTCCTTGGAACCTTTACGACAAGCTACGGAAGTTCGGGAGCGGACAGATCAGGCAATGTTGCGACGGGAGCTAAGCATATCAACGGAACAGTGGTGTATCCGGGAGAAACGTTTTCTGTTTATGAGGCGGTAAGTCCTTTCACGGCTGCAAACGGATACTTCGTGGCAGGTGCATACCTGAACGGCATGGTCGTGGACAGCGTTGGAGGCGGTATCTGCCAGGTTTCGACAACCCTCTACAATGCAGTCCTGAGAGCAGAGCTGGAAGTAGTTGAAAGGTCAAACCACTCCATGATCGTAACCTATGTGGATCCAGCGGCAGATGCGGCAATTGCCGGTACTTACAAGGATTTCAAATTCAAAAATAACAGCGATGCTCCAGTGTATATCGAAAGCTACACAGGCGGAAAGAAGGTCACATTCAATATTTACGGCCAGGAAACAAGGTCAGCAGGACGCAAAGTCGAATTCAGAAGCGAGACACTCAGCACGACTGAACCGCCGGCGGATGTGGTGACTGCAGATCCATCCCTTTCCCTCGGAACGGTGAAAGTGACCCAGTCCTCTCATAGAGGATACGTTGCAAAGCTTTACAAAATCGTGTATGAAAACGGCGTGCAGGTAAGCAAGGAAGAAGTCAACAAAAGTACATACAAGGCGGCGCCTAAGTATGTAAGCGTCGGAACAGCAGGAGCATCTGCAGAGGCGGCAGCCACTATAGCAGCTCAGGCGGCGGCAGGAGATACGGCGGGAGCAAAGGCGACCGCACAGGCGGCGGCGGCACAGAATGCGGCGGCGGAAGCGGCAGCAGCTGCTGCGGCACAGCAGCAAGTGACTGATCCGACAGTAAATACGCCTCCTGCAACGACAGATCCGGGAACAACGACAGATCCGGTTCCGGAAACTCCGGCAGCACAGTAAAGGCTGGCGTAACTATTCAGGACTACATCCTTCATAGTCACAGATGATGCACACAAATTGCATAGTCAGCAATTTGGCGCATGCATGTCTCGGGTTTTTATGCAAAATCAGCATAAAAAACCTCGCGGGACAGGGGTTCTGAACAGTTACAGGCTGGCAACTGTTCAGAAGACCTGTGACTATGAAGGTCATGGGCCTGAATAGCGGCAAAAGCTGATACAAAATAGAAGAGACATAGAAAGGCTGATAAGGAAATGAAAGTAGGAAAAGTATCCGAAGCGGTTTTAAAGCGTTCCGTACTGAAACAGGTTAAGAATAAAAGAAAAGAGGTACTTCTCGGAGCTGGCGTCGGTGAAGACTGTGCAATCGTGAAGCTCGAACCGGGAGAAGTCCTTGCTTTTTCAACGGACCCGATTACCGGAACGGTGAAGGATATCGGAAACCTTGCCATACACATCACGGCAAACGACCTTGCAACCACCGGAGCGGAGCCGATCGGCGTGATGCTCACAATCCTGCTTCCTGAATCAGTATTCGAATCAGAACTGAAGGAAATGATGCAGCAGATAGAAAAGACCTGCACCGAACTGAACATACAGGTAATCGGAGGACATACGGAGGTAACGCCCGCAGTCAACCAGCCTGTCATAACGGTATCGGGGGTCGGCAAGGTAAAAGAGGGCGCACTGGTCACCACGGCCGGGGCAAGAGCCGGGCAGGACATCGTAGTTTCAAAATGGCTTGGCATAGAAGGCACCTCCATAATCGCAAAGGAAAAAGAAGAAGAGCTTCTGAAAAAACTGCCGGAAGCACTCGTTGAAACGGCAAAATCCTTCGACCAGTACATATCTGTGGTGAAGGAGGCCGGCATAGCTGTCAAGGCAGGCGTATCGGCCATGCATGATGTTACGGAAGGCGGAATCTTCGGAGCCCTCTGGGAAATGGCGGAAGCATCAGGCATCGGACTTGAAATAGATCTGAAAAAAATACCGATCAGACAGGAAACCGTAGAACTCTGCGAATGCTTTGACTTAAACCCGTACTGCCTTATTTCTTCAGGCAGCATGCTGATGGCCATCGACAACGGCTATGACCTGGTACGGGCGTTGGAGAAAAAAGGAATCCCGGCAGCCGTAATCGGAAAGGCGACAAAGGGTAAAGACAGAGTCGTCGTGAATGACGATGAGGTGCGTTATCTGGAGCCGCCGAAAAGCGACGAGATTTATAAGATATATATAAATCGCGATTAATCAGCCGTGCCGACTGAATGATTACGATGATGAATATAAAATGTCCCGGGTTTTTATGCAAATTCAGCATAAAAACACCTCGCGAGACAGGGGTTCTGAACAGTTACCATAAAATAATCAATTGGAGATGAGTGACATGAGAGAGAAGATTTTATCGTATATCGAGAAGAACAGCAGAATCGATATCAAGGATCTGGCAGTTCTGCTTGGGATGGAAGAAGCTGAAGTAGCCAATGAGCTTTCGGCAATGGAACAGGAAAAGGTAATCTGCGGATACCATACGCTGATCGACTGGGAAAAGACAAACAACGAAAAGGTCACTGCATTGATTGAAGTAAGGGTCACTCCTCAGAGAGGACAGGGCTTCGACAGGATTGCAGAAAGAATCTACAACTATCCCGAAGTAAATGCCGTATACCTGATGTCAGGCGGATTCGATTTTACTGTCATCATCGAAGGAAAGACAATGAGGGATGTTGCCCAGTTCGTATCGGACAAGCTGGCTCCCCAGGAAGCGATCCTGAGCACGGCTACCCATTTTGTACTGAAAAAATACAAGGATCATGGCACTGTTCTGGTCCAGGGTTCAAAAGATGAAAGGATGCTGGTGACTCCATGAGAAATCCATTATCAGATAAAGTAATCAGCATTGAGCCGTCCGGAATCAGAAAGTTTTTCGATATTGTAAGTGAAATGAAGGATGCAATCTCTCTGGGCGTTGGGGAACCTGATTTTGACACCCCATGGCATATCAGGGATGAGGGAATCTATTCCCTTGAAAAGGGGCGCACATTCTATACATCCAATGCAGGGCTCAAGGAACTGAAGGTTGAAATCTGCAAATATTTAAAGAGAAGAGTCGGTCTGGACTATGACTATAACCTTGAAACCCTGGTCACGGTAGGCGGAAGCGAAGCAATTGACCTTGCCCTCAGGGCGATGATCAATCCTGGAGATGAGGTGCTTATCCCGCAGCCAAGCTATGTTTCCTACCTGCCATGCACGGTGCTTGCGGACGGTGTTCCGGTGGTAATCGAGCTGAAGGCCGAAAACCAGTTCAAGCTCACAAGGCAGGAGCTTCTGGATGGAATCACGCCAAAGACAAAAATTCTGATCCTTCCGTTTCCCAACAACCCTACAGGCGCAATCATGACAAGGGAAGAGCTGAAGGAAATTGTCGAAGTGGTCATAGAAAAAGATATTTTTGTAATCACGGACGAAATATACTCGGAGCTCAGCTACAGCGGCAATCATGTGTCGATTGCAGAGTTCCCGGGAATGAAGGAAAGAACAATCCTGATTAACGGCTTTTCCAAAGCATATGCCATGACAGGCTGGAGGCTTGGATATGCAGTAGGACCAAAAGAAATCATCGAACAGATGATCAAAATACACCAGTTCGCAATCATGTGCGCACCTACCACAAGCCAGTATGCTGCAGTCGAAGCCCTGAAAAACGGGGATGAAGACGTGGCTGCCATGCGGGAGGCCTATGACCAGAGGCGGCGGTTCCTGGTCAATGCCTTCAAGGAAATGAAGCTTGAATGCTTCGAACCGTTCGGCGCATTTTATGTATTCCCATGCATCAGGGAATTCGGAATGACTTCGGATGAGTTTGCAACAAGGCTCCTGAAAGAGGAAAAGGTTGCGGTAGTTCCGGGAACGGCATTCGGAAGCTGCGGCGAGGGATTTTTAAGGATTTCCTATGCCTACTCTCTGGAAAACCTGAAGCTTGCCCTGGAACGAATCAACAGATTCGTAGAAAGGCTCAGAGCCGAAAAATGCAATTAAGCAGGCATGGAGGAAGAAAAATGGCAGCATTGAACATCGTGCTTTACGAACCGGAAATTCCGGCGAATACAGGAAATATCGGGAGGACCTGCGTTGCAACAGGCACCAGGCTTCACCTGATAGAGCCCCTTGGATTCAGGCTCAATGAAAAAGAAATAAGACGCGCGGGAATGGACTACTGGAAGGATCTTGATGTGACGACCTATATCAACTACCAGGATTTCCTGGATAAGAATCCGGGAGCGAAAATCTACATGGCTACAACCAAAGCGCCCAACGTATACACAGAGGTCTCCTACGAGCCTGATTGCTACATCATGTTCGGAAAGGAAAGCGCCGGGATACCGGAGGAGATTCTAGTGAATCATCAGGACACTGCGATCAGGATTCCGATGATCGGGGATATCAGATCCCTCAACCTGGGAAATTCGGTGGCCGTGGTGCTTTATGAGGCCCTGAGGCAGAACAATTTTGAAAACATGAATCTTGAAGGACACCTGAAAAAATTCAAATGGGAATAAAGCCCAAAAAAGGTACCAGGTACTGTGAACAGTCGTTCACAGTACCTGGTACCTTTTTTTGATAAGGGGCGGGTGAAAATCACCCGCCTACTTTACCCTTATTTCTTTGATTTTGGAAGGGTGAAGATGAATTCGGTTCCGACCCCTTCCGTGCTTATTACATTGATATGTTCACCATGGGACTGGATGATTTCCTTTACGATGGAAAGTCCGAGTCCTGTGCCTCTTTTGTCTTTTCCGCGGGAAAGATCGGTCTTGTAGAAGCGTTCCCAGATCTTCTTCAGGCTGTCTTTTGGAATTCCGATGCCTGTATCCTTGACGGATACGAAAATCTTTTCATTTTTTTCAGTGGTTTCCACGTAGATTGTGGAGTTGTTGTGGCTGAATTTGATGGCATTGTCGAGCAGGTTGTAAAGAACCTGCTGAATCTTTCCTACGTCAGCGGACACATACATATCTTTTGATGCGAAAGTCAGATTGATGCTGATCTTCTTGCCTCTGCAGGTACCTTCAAATGCGGCGGCAGTGCTTTTTATGATGCTGTTGATGTCGAAGTCCACGATGTCCAGAAGGTTTTTGTTGATGTCGAAATTATTGAGTGTCAGGAGGCTGCTTGTAAGCTTGTTCAGACGCTCGGTTTCGAAAAGCACGATGTTCAGATATTTTTCCTGCATTTCCGGAGGGATAGTGCCGTCTAGTATGGCCTCCAGGTAGCCTTTGATGGAAGTGAGGGGGGAACGGAAATCGTGGGAAATATTAGAAATGAATTTTTTCTGGTATTCCTCGGACTTGCTCAGCTCGCTGGACATGTAGTTAAGCGATGCGGCCAGGTGTCCGATCTCGTCCTCGCTTGTTACGTTGAGTGCGTATTTCAGGTTTCCTTTTGCGTATTCGTTTGCAGCCAGGGTAATCTTCTTCAGAGGGATGTAGACGATCCAGGTGAAGACCCCCAGAATGATCAGCGACATGATAAAAATTACCAGAAGGGACATATAGGAGATGTTAAGGACCTTGTCCCGGTATTCGACGAGTCCCGACATGGGGGTGTGGATCAGCACATATCCACGCACCCTGAAATTGGAGGTGATTGGCGAATAGACCGTCAAAACATCTTCTGAATACAGGTCATAGAAATTGCCGATCTGGTAATAACGGCTGCCGCTGAGGGTCGGGTCGAAGGAGGTAAGGATCACCTGTTCGTCATTGGCGATGGTTCCTTCTGAGCTAATCAGCAGGCGGCCGGCTGGATCCACGATCCATATATCTGCAGATATGGAGGTTGCGATTGCGCTCAGGTTCGTCTGGACGCTCTCGACAGTGGACTGGTTCTTGAAATATGCTGAGCCGTATTTTGAAGAAAGGAGGGAAGCCTCCTTGTAAAGATCTTCGGCTCGGATTGTCGTCAGCTCTTTCATCGTGTATTCGGAGGCTATTGTTGAGATTATGATAAAGCTCATGATTCCGAAAACCAGATAAGCAAGCAGAAATTTTGTGTATAGGGATTTATTCATCCGGTATGCGGCCTCCTTTGCTGCGTGTTAGTTTTAACTTCTTACGTCGAATTTGTAGCCGATTCCCCAAACGGTGGAAAGTCCCCATTTGGCATGGTCTTTGATTTTCTCCCGCAGACGCTTTATATGTACGTCCACAGTTCTTGTGTCGCCGATGTATTCGTAGCCCCAGATATGGTCGAGAAGCTGCTCCCTTGTAAACACCTGGTTGGGTGAAGAGGCAAGGAAGTAGAGGAGCTCAAGCTCCTTGGGGGGCATCTCAACGGTCTCGCCGTTGTAAAGAACGGAATAGTTTGTCAGGTTTATGATGAGGTCGGGATATTCCACCACTTTTGCCCCTTCGTTGGCAGCCGGTACAGCCGGTGCCGGATTGAAGCGCCGCAGAACGGCCTTTACCCTGGCCACCATTTCTTTTGAGTCGAAGGGTTTTATGATGTAATCGTCAGCACCGAGCTCGAGCCCGAGCACTTTGTCAAAGATCTCGCCTTTTGCTGAAAGCATGATGATGGGTACGGAGGATCGCTGCCTGATTTCACGGCATACCTGGTATCCGTCGATTCCCGGAAGCATAAGATCCAGGAGGATCAGGTTTGGCTGGAAGGAATCGAATTCCTTCAGGGCGGATTCACCGTCGTGGACCATTTTCGTTTCGAAGCATTCTTTTGTAAGATAGAGGGAAATTAATTCTGCAATGCTGGCATCGTCATCGACGATGAGTATTTTCTGTTTTGACACCATATTGGGTACTCCCTTTCAAGTTGTAGTAACTATTCAGGACCACGCCCTTCATAGTTACAAGTATAGTTACTATTTAAACTCAACGATCGTCACTCCTGTTTCGCCTTCGCCGAATACGCCGAGGCGGAATGATTTTACGTAGTTCAGTCGTTTGAGGTGGCTGTGTACGCCATTTCTTAAGGCGCCGGTACCTTTGCCGTGTACGATGCGTACCTGAGGCACATGGGCGATGTAGGCGTCGTCGAGATATTTGTCAAGAACGGCGATGGCCTCGTCCACCGTTTTTCCGATCAGGTTGATCTCTGTAGTTATAGTTGAAGATTTCGCCATTTTGATCTTTCCGGCGCCAGTCCTGTTCGTGGCTGACGAGGATGCTGTGACGGCTGGTTCCTGAATAACCTCCAGGTCCTTGATGTTGATCTGGGAGCGGAGGATTCCCATCTGCACGTAAAGGTCGCCCTTTGCATTCGGCAGGGTGCTTACGGTTCCGTTGAGATTCAGGCTCAGGACTCTGACTGAGTCGCCGATTTTGAAGTCGGCAGGTTTATGCTGCTTTTTGGCTGCAGGCTTCGTCTTGTAGGCCAGGTTTTTCTCCACGTCGGACATCCTGCCCCTCAGGCGGTTTCTCTCGTTTTCCAGGTCCTTGGCGGACATGCCTTCTTTTCCGTATTTGTTGAAGTTCTTGATTGTCTGGTCGGCGTATTCCTTGGCTTCCCTGAGGATTTCATGGGCCTTTTCGTTTGCCTCCCGGATGATTTTCTCGCTGCGCTCGTCAAGTCTTGCCTGCTTTTCTTCCAGCTTTTTCTTTAAGGCCTGTGTTTCGCTCTTATACCGTTCAATCTCAGCCTGTTCCTTTTCGATTGTCGCACGGCTTGTCTCAAGATCCGTAATCAGGTCCTCGAAGGTCTCGTCCTGTGCAGTAAGCCTGCTTTTGGCATCCTCAATGATGAAGTCCGGAAGGCCGAGCTTGCTGGAAATGGCGAAGGCGTTACTCTTGCCGGGTATGCCGATCAGGAGGCGGTAGGTTGGGCGGAGTGTGGCAACATCGAATTCGCAGCATGCATTTTCAACGCCTTCCGTAGAGAGGGCATAGACCTTGAGTTCGCTGTAATGGGTGGTCGCCATGGTCCGGATGCGGCGGCTGTGCAGGTGGGAAAGCACTGAAATCGCCAGTGCGGCACCCTCCGTAGGGTCGGTTCCGGCACCAAGCTCGTCGAAGAGGACCAGGGATCTCTCGTCCGCGTGCTGCAGGATGGAGACGATGTTGGTCATATGGGAGGAGAAGGTACTCAGGCTCTGCTCGATGCTCTGCTCGTCGCCGATATCGGCATAGACCTCTTCGAAAAGGGCGAGCTCTGACTTGTCGAAGGCGGGTATGTGAAGGCCGGCCTGTCCCATCAGGGTGAGGAGGCCGACGGTCTTCAGGGACACGGTCTTGCCGCCTGTATTTGGTCCTGTCACGATCAGAAGATCAAAATCCCTTCCGAGGTGGATGTCTATGGGAACGACATTCTTTTTGTCAAGGAGCGGATGGCGCCCTTTTTTGATATTGATTCTTCCTGCGGTGTTGAATATGGGTTCCGTGCCGTTATAATCCTTCGAAAGGAGGGCTTTTGCAAAAATGAAATCCAGCTCGGTCAGGATGGAAAAATTACCGGCAATCGCTTCGATATACTCGGCGACCTGCGCGCTCAGGTCAGCAAGGATAACCTCGATTTCGTCGGCTTCCCTGATGGAGAGCTCCTTCAGGTCGTTGTTCAGCTTGACGACGGACATAGGCTCGATGAAAAGTGTGGCCCCTGTCGAGGACTGGTCGTGGATCATGCCCGGCACCTGGCCGCGGTATTCGGATTTTACAGGAAGGCAGTATCTGCCGTTCCTCATTGTGATAAGGGCATCCTGCAGATAGGTCCTTGCGGAGCCGCTCACCATGGAAGTCAGCTGCGAATGTATCTTGTCGTTTGTCTGCTGGATCGTCCGCCTGATATGCTTCAGATTGCTGCTGGCGTCGTCGCTGATTTCGTCTTCGGCCGGGATGCATCTTCTGATTTCCGAAGAAAGAGGCGTCAGAGGCTCGAGGGCCGAGAACATCGCATCAAGGGAATCGGGCGGCGTGTTGGCATGCTCGCGCCTGGAAAATGCCTTGACCCTGTTGGTGTTCTCGAGCAGGGTGCAGATCCTGAGAAGCTCCTCGGAGCTGAGCACGCTGCCGATTTCCAGTCTTTTTAAGGAACCGCGGACATCCTTGACGCCTGAAAAGGAAATGCTTCCCTTTTCGAAGATGCGGCTCAGGGCATCTGAGGTGTTGACCAGGGCGAGGCGTATTTCCTCGAGATCAGAGGCGGGTACCAGGTTCCGGCAGGCCTCTTTTCCCATAAGTGAGGAAGCATAGGCTGCCAGGCGGTCAATTATTTTATTATATTCTAAAGTCTTTAGTGCTTTGCTGTTCATTGTTTAAATCTCCTATAAGTTCTGACGGAGCATGCCCCGGATGGACCGCGGAATGCTCCTGAAGGCAGATAATATCTGAAAAAATTATGTTTACACCCTTATTATTTTAACCTATAATATAGTAAATGAAAACACATAAATGTGAGTTTCATTTAATTCATGATAATCAAAGGTTACTGTCCACTTCGTGAACAATAACACGCTTTATAATCAAATTTCTTAAAAAACCTGGCTCTGTGAAGCATAAAGGGGCCTGTTGTTTGGTCTGTTGCAGAGCGTCTCTGCTTTATTTACACTTATTTCATATACCGTTCACAAATTTCTGATAGGATATTAACATGGTTTAAAACTATGATGCAGGGGTCAAAAAATATTTTGCTCTCTGGATTTGTGATGCGTTGTGCGTATTGATGATTTAGTAAAAAGGAGATTTCCAATGTCTGTGGAAAATAAAAAAGAGGAAGAATTCCGCTTTATCACGGAAAAAATTAAAGCGAAACCTTTAGATAAGAAAAAAGCTGTCCTGAAAGCGGTGGGATTCATCGGAGCGGCAGCATTATTCGGGATCATTGCCTGCTTTATGTCTGTGCTTACGAAGCCCTTTGCGGAAAGCCTGTTCGCAAAGGAAGAAGTGTCAGCGATTACCATACCGAAAGACGAGGAAGCCGCAGAAGAGAACGGAAATGCACAGGTCGAAGGCGGAAACCAGCAGGAGCCTGTTGCAGAGGCAGCACCCCGGGAACTGAATGTCGGAGACTACGAAACGATCTATAAAGAACTCTATAAGGTCGCTGACCTTGCCGAATGTTTTATGGTGACCGTAACTGCGCGCACAAGCGATGTTGACTGGTTCAACAACACGTATGAAAGCCAGGGGCAGGTCTCGGGAACCATTGTCGGAAATAACGGACTGGAGCTGCTGATCCTGACGGAAAGAAGCGCCATCGAAGGTGCGGATGAAATTCAGGTGACCTTTGTAAATAAGGACATGGAGACGGCTACCATTAAGAGATACGATGCAAATACCGGACTTGCAGTCATCGGCGTTCCTATTGCGGGGATGAAGAAGGAGACTCTGGACAAGGTGGAAATCGCGACTCTTGGGAATTCCTATTCGGCAGGGCAGGGAGAGCCTGTCATGGCCCTTGGAAGCCCTCTCGGCTATCCGAATTCCGTTTTCCACGGTTTCATAACGTCGTGCAAAAATACAGTTTCGACGCTGGATGTGAATTATGACCTGATCAACACGGATATCATAGGAAGCAGCCAGGGAAGCGGAACAATCATCAATACAGACGGAGAGGTAATCGGCGTAATCGCCCAGAAATATGGAACGGAAAGCAGCCAGAATACGGTTGTGGCGTTGTCTGTTTCAGAAATCAAAGGGCTGATAGAAAAATTGTCCAATAATCAGGATATCGTGTACTTCGGAATCAAAGGCATAGAAGTGACGGACACGATAGCGATCAAAATGGAAATTCCAAGGGGCGTTTATGTGACTGAAACGGCAATCGATTCGCCGGCGATGACATCCGGAATCCAGAGCGGGGACATTATTGTAAGCTTTGATGATGAAAAGGTGACATCCCTGATGGATTTTGAGAACAGGCTTGTAAGATATGCGCCGGGACAGGTCGTGGAAGTAAAAGTAATGCGTCATGGAAGCGAAGGTTACAAGGAAATCGCGTTTATCGTGACTTTGGGAAGCTTAAAATAAAAATAGAATAAAAGTTCCGGCGGGCATAGACCCGGTCTGGAACGGAGCAGTATTAGTTTGGAAGGAGAAAACATGAAATATATAGAGACACTGCGCGAGGGCGAGAGAGTAGCGGACATCTACCTGTGCAAATTTAAACAGTCGGCAATGACAAAGAATGGAAAGCCATATGAGACGGTAATCCTGCAGGACAAGACAGGAACAATCGATGCGAAAATATGGGATCCGAATTCACAGGGAATCGACGACTTTGAAGCCCTTGATTATATAGAGGTTATGGGGGATATCATATCCTTTAACGGTATATTGCAGCTGAACGTAAAGAGGATCAGGAAGTGCCGCGAAGGCGAATATGATCCGAAGGATTTCCTTCCGGTAAGCACAAAAGACATCGGCGAGATGTATGCCGAACTTACTGGTTATGTAAATAAGATTAAAAACGAATATCTTTCAAAGCTGGTAAACAGCTTTTTTATAGACGACGAGGAATTTGCAAAGGCATTCCAGTACCATTCGGCAGCAAAAAGCGTGCACCACGGCTTTGTGGGTGGACTTCTGGAACATACGCTGGGTGTGGTAAAGCTTTGCGACTTCTATTCGAAGAACTATCCGATCCTGAACAGGGACCTTCTTTTTTCGGCTGCCCTTTTCCACGATATCGGTAAGATGAAGGAAATATCAAGATTTCCGGAGAACGATTACACTGACGACGGCCAGCTTCTTGGCCACATCATGATCGGAACCATGCAGGTAGCAGAAAGAATTGGAACCATACCGGATTTCCCGGCGAAGCTTTCAAGCGAACTGCAGCACTGCATACTTTCCCATCATGGAGAGCTGGAATTCGGCTCCCCTAAAAAGCCGGCAATACCGGAGGCGCTTGCCCTGAACTTTGCCGACAACACGGATGCGAAGCTGCAGACCATGACGGAAGTCCTTGGATCATCTGACGGAAAGCCTGAATGGCTGGGATACAACAGGCTGTTTGAATCGAATATCAGGAAGTCGAGCTTATAAGAGGCTTGTTGAGTCGAACATCAGGAAGTCGAGAAATAAAAGGCTGATTAAGCCGGATATCAGAAAGTCGGGCTGTAAAAGGTCTGAAAGGTGTGAAAACGAATGGAATTCAAGAAAAATGAAATCGTAAAAATAGAGATCCTGGATATGGGGTCAGACGGAGAGGGAATCGGCAAGATTGACGGCTATCCCCTTTTCGTCAAGGATGCCGTGACCGGAGATGAGATAGAGGCCAGGGTCACCAAGGCCAAAAAGAACTACGGGTACGGAAGGCTCATGAAGATCCTGAAGCCATCCCCCCACCGGGTCGAACCGAAATGCGCCGTTGCGGCACAGTGCGGCGGCTGCCAGATCCAGGCCCTGGATTATGCGGAGCAGCTGAAATACAAGGAGAACAAGGTCAGGAACCATCTCCAGAGGATCGGCGGCTTCGAAGATATCACCGTGCTTCCGATCATCGGCATGGAGGAGCCTTACCACTACAGGAACAAGGCCCAGTTCCCGGTTGGAACGGATAAGGATGGAAATATCATTACAGGATTCTATGCGGGAAGGACCCACAGCATCATCAGCAACACCGACTGCTGTCTCGGCGCGCCCGTCAACGAGGAAATCCTTAAAAAGATACTTGCCTTCATGAATGAGAACCACGTGAAACCCTATAATGAGGAAAATGGAGAAGGTCTTGTGCGTCACATCCTGATCCGCTACGGCTTCACGACAAAGGAAATCATGGTATGCGTGGTCATAAACGGACGAAGGCTCCCGTCAGCGGAAAAGCTGGTGGAAAGCCTGTGCGAGATCCCGGGAATGACAAGCATTTCAATCAACATCAATAAGAAGGCGACCAATGTGATCCTTGGAACCGAGGTGGTCAACCTCTGGGGAAGCGACACCATCACCGACTACATCGGCGATGTGAAATACCAGATTTCCCCGCTTTCTTTCTATCAGATCAACCCTGTACAGACAAGGAAACTCTACGAGACAGCCCTTGATTATGCAGGACTCACCGGAAACGAGACGGTGTGGGACCTCTACTGCGGAATCGGAACCATATCGCTTTTCCTTGCAAAAAAGGCAAAGCAGGTATACGGCGTCGAGATCGTGCCCGAGGCAATCGCCGATGCGAAGAGCAACGCAAAACTGAACGGCATCAGCAATGCGGAATTTTACGTGGGCAAGGCTGAGGAAGTGCTGCCTGAAAAATATAAAAATGAGAATATTCATGCAGACGTCATCGTCGTTGACCCGCCGAGGAAGGGCTGTGAAGAAAGCCTCCTGGAAACCATCGTGCAGATGAATCCGGCGAGGGTCGTGTATGTGTCCTGCGATTCGGCAACGCTGGCGAGGGATCTGAAGTATCTCTGCGAGAGGGGATATGGGATTGAGAAGGTGCAGCCGGTTGATATGTTCCCAATGACTGTGCATGTTGAGACAGTAGTGTTGCTCTCGAAGAAGCCTTGATTTCATGCGGGTTAGCGGGCTTTTGTGAAGAATATGAACCTGTGTTTTTAGTAGATAGAAATGTGTAAAAATGGCTGAAAACAGCAGGGGTGTTAAAATGAATACCTGATGGCGGACCTTGAGAGGCGTGCGCTGTCAGGTATTTTTTTGTCTGCAGCTATGGAATCCAATCTAAAATCAGGAGCTTATCTATCAGAGGTAAATTCATTGTGAAGGAGGTTATTATCATGACCAAGTATCGTGAAATTCTCAGACTGAAAAACCTGGGATTCTGCGAACGGATAACAGTGCACTCTGTGTACTATGTTCCAGAAATACCGTGTCAAAAATTCTGAAACGTGCCAACGAGATAGATATCTCATGGCTGCTTCCTGAAGAGCTTGCAGATACGTAGTTTTTATATTAAAGATGACCATGAAGCGATTATAGAACCAGAGGTCTGGCAATGTTCAGAACGGTATAGGGTAAAAGGAGTCAGGGGATGCACCAATCGGCATATTGATGAAGAGAATTTGCATCAGATTTTTATTGAAGCCTGGAATGGAATTGTTGCAGAGAAAAAAGCATATATCAAGAAGTGGAAACAGACCATATGCTGGCAGTACTGAATTATATGAAGATATTTCCGGACGGAAAGGTGGTAGTAAGGTTTTTAGAGGGAAGTGAAATAGCAATTCAATGTGAATAAGGTAAAAAGTCGGCAGGTGAGGATTACCATGAATACATTAAACCTGGTGTTGACCAGCTGGTATCTTTATGCCGTGATAACGGATTTCCTTGCGCTGTTTCTCCGGAACTTGGCAAATTTCGCAGTCCGGAGAAAAGATCGACTGCTACCCATACGCGACGCTGATTATGGCCGATTTGCTGTTGTATATTCCGAAATATCAGGATTCCAAGGTTGCGGCCTTCTCTGTGAAAGTTCTGCTGAGCCTGTGGGAAAACAGCCTTTCGCAGCATCCGTATATGTGCTACATGGGAACGGACTTCCGCAAGCTGAAAGCGCCGTCCTTCTGGAATGATATTGTCAGCGTAGCCGGAGTTTTGAGTAAATACGAGTTTGTCCGATATGCTTGGAATTGTATGAAAAGAGGAAATGGTAGGCAGAAGTGATGGTTGCCTGCTATTTCCCCTTAATAAAATATGTTTGAAGGTTTTTATTAAGTAACTGTGCAAGTTTTTTTGCTGAAGGCGGTAAGGCACGGCTTGGGTGATGGGACAGCATCAGATGATATTCCTGCGGTTGTTTAAATGGAATACTGCGTTTTGCTGCTTCGGAGGAGAGTTGATCTACAGGCAGTACAGAGTCAGCGATTCCTTCGGCAGCCAGGTGAAGAAGGATGCTTATATTGGCTTCGCAGGTGATTTCAGCAGGTGATTCATATAGATCTGTAAAGATACGAACCTGTTCTTCTCTGAGAGAACTCCCCTTTTGGCATAACATGACCTGTCCAGGAGATATGGAGCGATTCAGTAGTATAGCGTCCTGCGCCTTAGTCATGGATGCTTGTGTAGGGTTACAATATACTAATTCACTCTTTGCGATAATCTGGCATTCCAGAACAGGATGCTTAGGCGAACAGGAAAAATATAAACCAAAATCAGCAGAAGCATTTTGTAAAGATTCTTCGATATCATGTCTGCTGGTTTCACTGACAAAGAGCTTGACATCTGGAAACAAATCGTGGAATTGTCGTTTGATCTGTTCTTCAATGTATTTTGCAAGCCCAAAGTCGCACTGAAGATAGATGCCGCCTCCGTGACCGATACGGTAAGAATGCAGATGCGTTTCCATGTCCATAACAAATTGTAGAATATTACGCGATGAGTTTACGAAGACCTTGCCCGCATTCGTAGGCATCAAGCGGTTATGGACCCTGGTAAATAGCTGGGTACATAGCTTGCTTTCGACATTTCTAAGATATCTGGATAGCATGGGCTGGGTCAGGTAGAACTTTTCAGCGGCGCGGGTCAGGCTCTTTTCATCTACGATGGCAATAATGTATTGCAGTAACTGCGTATTTAGGTTGATTTCAGGAGCTACGTGAGGGGGCGTAATCGTGGTGCCATCAGAAGCAGGGGAATTCGCAATTGACGTGCTGTCGGAGTCCGCGTTGACGCAGTTAAGCAGGTCCGTCACCTCGCTTGAGGGTATGGCAGAATAGCGGGAATCAGACAGCCTCTCCCTAATTAACAGTCCGGCAAGATAGCGCTCGGGTTCTGTCAGCGTATGCCCGAGAGGATAGCGAATGTGCAGCGTCTGATTGACAGGCGGGTCTAAGGGTCTGTATGCCAGTTCCCTGCACGGGAATACATGTGCATGAGACACAAGGCCTGCTCCTACTGCCTGATGCAGCATAGAATCAATGAGTATGACGTCATTGGATTCAAATGCTATCACAGGGTTAAAGCCTGCCTCTTTAAATAATTCTTCCGCAAGAATACGGATACTATGATTCTTTCCCTGTAGTACAAAAGGAGTGTCAGACAGATCTGCGAGTCGTATCTGCTCAACATTTGATAAGGGATGGGATATGGGCAGCGACACAAGAAGCTCCTCATACGCTATGGGGATGTCTGTAATCTTGTCCGAAGAGGTGCCAGATCCGATAGCAATATCGATTTGACCCCGCGCGATAGCGCCTGCCTGCTCGCTTGCATATAGTTCCGTTAAGGATAAGGATACATTTGGATAGCGCCTGGAAAACTCATTATAGATTCTGCTATAGATAATAGCGCCTCGGTTAGGAGCGGTAGCAAGTCGAATCCTGATGTGATTACTATCTGTCAGTGCACGTATAGTCTGCTGCATACGCGTCTGCTCATCCAGGATTTTTTGGGCACAACCTAATATGTACCTTCCTATTGCGGTTGGCGTCAGTTGTCTGCGATACCTTAAAAAGATTAGAAAACCAAGAGAGTCTTCATAGTCTGTGAGGAATTTGCTTAAAGCAGGCTGAGAGATTCCCAGGATAGCACTGGCTTTGGATAAGCTGCTTTGTTCCGCTATGGTGACAAGATAATAAAGCTGTCGAGTTGTCATGATTTCCTCTTTTCTTTTTCTGCAAGATGCATTTTACTATTGTCCATGCCTAGGTTTTACAAACTGAAATACACAAAAGGCAATATCCTGGCAAATACATAGGGGGCAGTATTGTACGAATTATCTACATTGTACTAAATTCTATAGCAGAATGCAAATTCCATAACTAAAGTGGTATGAAAGACATAATTTTTTGCGGCTGGTAAACCTAGTAGTACACAGTATATAATGTAAACACAAGACAGGGGTGCTGTTAATAATTATTAATGGTTGTAAATGCCTGTAAATCAACAAAAAACAGATGTAAAAAAAGTGTATAAGGAGAGAGTATTATGAAAAAGAGCATTAAGAGTATCTTAG
Source organism: Anaerobium acetethylicum (assembly GCF_900096945.1). Lineage (GTDB taxonomy): Bacteria > Bacillota > Clostridia > Lachnospirales > Lachnospiraceae > Anaerobium > Anaerobium acetethylicum. The sequence continues at coordinate 22,775 of NZ_FMKA01000028.1, forward strand.
CCGCAGGACTTATTGCAGCAATGGCAGCAAGCATGAGCGCTTGTGGTGCCTCGAACGAATCTTCAACAGCTGCATCAGCAGACAAAGCAGCAGACACAGCAGCAGAAGCAACAGCTTCAGCAGATGACATCGGATTTGCAAAGGATGAGACGATTACACTTGTTGTACCTGGTAAAGCAGGTGGTGGTTCGGATTTGGGTATTCGTTACTACAGCGAAGGCCTTAATCGTATCTACGGATTAAAGACAACGGTAACCAACTACGACAGCAATACCATAGGCCATCAGACGGTAGCTTCTGCTAAGCCGGATGGTACAACACTTACGGTTGCAACATCAGCACTGAACATTCAGTACATTACAGGAAATGCAGAAGTAAATCCTATGAAGGACTTTACAGTAATCGCCTGTCTTCAGGATAACGGTTTCTCAACACTTGCAGTCCCAGCAGATGCGCCATACGATGATTTTGCGGGCTTTGTAGATTATGCAAAGGCTCATCCGGGTGAGTTGAATGCAGGTATGCCGGCAGCAGGAGCGAACACAATCCTTTTTGGTGTGATCACAAAGGCAACTGGAATCGAGCTTAACTCAGTTGAGTGTGCTTCTGAGTCGGATCGTCTTACAAACCTTGCAGGTGGTTTTATTGATATCGGTGTTGTAGGCGTTGGCAATGCTGTTGAATATGAGAAAGCTGGTAAAATTAAGGTTATTGGTACTGTATCAAGTGATGGAACAACAATCTCAGAGTATCCGGAGACACTACCGGACAATTACAAGACATTACAGGAGCAGGGCTTTGACGATTGCTACCTTGCGGTGTTCCATTATCTCCTTGGACCAGCAGGGATGGATGAAACGATGGTTAAGAACATGAACGCTGCAATGCAGGCCGTATGCGAGGACTCAACTGTAAGCGATGGAATTGCAAGCGTTGGCAACATTCCGGGATGGCATGACCTTGAAGAATCTCAAAAGATCCAGGAGGAAGAGTATGCACAGGATGTAGAAATTTCAAAAGATTTAGGATTATTTGTACAAGAATAATCCGTATTCTATTCATAATGGCGACAATTCAGATGTCCTGGGGGTGTATTTTCTCCCAGGACATAATAAAAGAGGGAGATTTATATGAAACTAAGAAGAGACACTACAACAGGTATTGTAGGTCTGATCGGATGTGCTTTCTTTGCAGTATACATCCAGTTTATTAAGATGCCTGCAAAGCTTCTGGAACCAGGACCAAGATTATTACCATATGTATCAATTGTACTAATAGCTATGAGTGCCGTTGCCCTGATCGTTAAGGGGGTGAAGGAGCACAAGATTGAAGAAAAACCATATTTCCCAAAGGGCGGAATTCTGAAGATTACAAAGAGCTTCCTTATGCTCGTTGTCTATGCGATTGCGATGACATACTTAGGATTTGTAATTACGACACCATTTGCAACTTATGCATTTATCTATGACCTGAAGGGTAATAGTGAGATTAAGCCAATTGTTGCAATTATTATATCAATCCTTGTTACAGCTTGCCTGTATGCCATGTTTGTGTATGGTTTTCAAATCAAGCTGCCAGCAGGCGTACTATTTGACTAAGGAGGAGCAAAAAAATGACAGCATATATGCATGCATTATCAATCTGTCTTCAACCAAATAATATGCTTCTGATCGTAGCCATGGTTTCCCTTGGTATCGTATTCGGAGCTATCCCGGGCCTTTCAGCAACCCTTGGTATCGCATTATTGCTACCTGTTACATTTGGCCTTTCTGCAGAGACATCCTTTGTATTGTTGCTTTCAATCTGGATTGGTGGGGTGTCGGGAGCTTTTATCTCAGCGGTTTTGATTGGTATACCCGGTTCCTCATCGGCCATCGCTACCTGCTTTGATGGGTTTCCGATGACGAAGAATGGACAGGCCGGTAAGGCACTTGGTATCGGTATGACAGCTTCCTTTATTGGAACCGTAGGCTCTGTTGCTATTGCTACAGTTCTTTCGCATGTTATTGCAGAGTTCGCTCTGCATCTGGGACCATGGGAGTATTTCTCACTGTGCTTTTGCGCCATCACCTTGATAACTTCCCTTTCTAAGGGCAACATCTTCAAGGGGATCATGGCGGCAGGTATCGGTCTGTTGATGGGTAGTATCGGTATGGACCCAATTAATGGTTCCACTCGTTTTACTTTTGGAAATGCTTACTTAAGCTCTGGTATTAGCACGGTAGCTCAGATGCTTGGTATGTTCGCTATCTGTCAGATTATCCGTGATTCTGCCAAGGGCGAAGCAAAGATGCCAGCTGCAGATGCAGGTAAGATGAAGGGACTTGGCATTAAATTTAAGGATATTTTTGAAAATATCAAAAGCATTGTTTTTGCATTTGTTACTGGGTTGTGGATCGGTTTCCTTCCAGGTATGGGTTCCGGTATCTCGAACATGGTTGCTTACGGCTATGCAAAGAGCATAAGCAAGAATCCAGAGAGCTTCGGTAAGGGTAACCCGGCCGGTGTATGGGCTTCAGAGACAGCCAATAATGCTTCTATCGGTGGAGCATTGATTCCAATGATGGCACTTGGTATTCCGGGAGATGGAATTACAGCTATGTTGATTGCAGGTCTTACGATTCATGGATTACAGGCAGGACCATTGTTTATGTCTGAACAGCCAGAACTTGCCAGCCTGATTTTTGCCTGTGTCATGGTTGCGGCTGTTGTTACCTACTTTGTACAGATTCTGACGAAGCGTTGGTTTCCGTATATTTTGAAGGTTCCTTATCATTATTTATATACAGTGATTCTTGTAATCTGTTTTATAGGAGGATATGGAATATCTAACACGATGTTCAATATTTATGTTATGTTGGCACTTTGTTTTCTTGCTATATTTATGAGTATGGCAGGTCTGCCAACCTCTCCACTTGTGCTTGCATTTATTTTATCAAGTAAGTTAGAGAAATATTTCCGTCAGGGAATCAGCTATGCACATGGCAGCTACGAGGAGTTCATCACAAGACCAATCTCAGCAATTCTGTTGCTTGTATCGTTATTCTGCCTGGTATGGCCAATTATCTCAGATTACAGAAAGCAGAAAAAAGTGGCTTTGGCAAATGTAGCAATGACTGAGAATGCAGCTTGTGATGACTGATTGAAATGAGATAGTTAAGAAAATGAAGTTGGAGAATATAAAGATGCTTCCAGATATAGATCGCTGCTACGGCTCCCTTACATCTATGCTAAAAAAGTTCGATGCCTACGCAAGGAAGGATTGTTTTAAGGGTAAGACGAAGGAAGAATTCCTGGCCTGGAAAGAGGAGATAAGAAAGCTTCTTACGAATCTGCTCGGCATTCATAAGATGGAATTTTGTGATTTAAATCCAGTTATGGAAGATGTAACTGAGATAGCAATAGAAGTAGAGCCTGATACCGCAGCTGAGCCGGTATCAAAGTCCACAGCAGAACATAGGGCAGAGAAATCAAGCAGCATTAAAAGAGAACATATTCGTATCCAGGTGGAGCCGGATGTGTGGATGCCGATGTATATCCTGATTCCTGAAGGAGCTGACAGCAACACGAGAGTATTTCTCTGCCCACCAGGTCATAACGGTGGAGGTAAATATGCAGTGGCAGGACGAAAGGAATACAGTGCGGTAAATGAAAAGATTAAGCAGTATCACTATGACTATGGTTATGAACTCGCCAAGCTTGGGTATGTAGCGGTATGTCCAGATTGCCGTGGTTTTGGAGAGAGACGAGAAGACATCGCTGATACGAAAGATGAACTCGCTGCTTTAAAGGGTGACTGTTACTGGCTGGCCCATATGGGAGAACCTCTTGGAATCCCTGTTGCTGGAATGCTGACCTGGGATCTGATGCGGGCGATAGACTATGTTAAGCAGCGGGGAGACTGGAAGGATAAGAAAATCAGCTGTCTTGGGTTTTCGGGTGGCGGAATGCAGGTACTGTGGCTTGCGGCCCTGGACGACAGGGTAGGACTTGCCATTATAAGTGGCTATATGTATGGTTATCGCGATGCGCTGATGACCTTGAACCGCAATTGCTCCTGCAATTATGTGCCTCATCTCTGGGAACATCTGGATATGGGCGACATCGGAAGCTTGATTGCGCCAAGGCCGCTCCTAATTCAGTCTTGTAGAGATGACATGCTGAATGGACCAAGAGGAATCATAAATGCAATAGAGCAAGTGGACATCATTCGAAAAGCGTACAAGCTTATGGGGGCATCAGAAATGGTCATCCATGAAATATGCGAAGGGACACATCAATGGCATGGAGAGAAGCTTAAAGATAATTTGGCATATTTATCTAAGATGTAAAGTAAACCAAGAATCAACAAAAATAAATAATTCAAATAATGATTGCCAGGAGATACATATGAACAAGACACAGCTGAGGGAAAATATACTCAGACAAATTGAAAAACCGCATATTCCCAATACAGAGTATCCTTGTTCGGGTTTTGGAATCATTGCTGACAGCAATGAGGTGCAAACTGTTAAATTGCAGCAGGCCATAGATACCATCAGTAGAAACGGTGGTGGACGACTAATCCTGTCATCGGGCACCTATCGGACTGGAGCTCTGCAGCTTAAGAACAACGTGGAGCTGCATTTGCAAAGCAAGAATACGATTCTGTCATTTGTAAATGAAGAGATTGAGAAGCATTATCCGTTGGTGCTGTCTCACTGGGAGGCAACTCCCTGCTATAACTATAGCCCTTTAATTTATGCCTGTGAAGCTCATGACATAGCAATAACAGGAGAAGGAATCTTAGATGGTGGTGCAGATGAAGAACATTGGTGGAACTGGCATCATCAGGTGGAAAATGCCTGGTCAGCCAACAAGGTTGATTTGCAGCTCCATGACCGAAAGGCACTTCGTAAGATGAATATGGACTGTGTGCCAGTGAAAGAGAGAAGGTTTGGCCCGGGCCATTTCTTACGTCCAAGCTTCATCCAGCCTATGAAGTGCGAGCGTGTTTTATTAAGTGATTTTACGATCCATCATAGTCCTATGTGGCAGGTCAATCCTGTTATGTGTAAGAGCCTGACCATAAGCGGTCTGACTCTGTCCAGTCATGGCGCCAATAACGACGGCTGTGATCCGGAAAGCTGCGATGGGGTGCATATCGTCAATTGCAGGTTTGATACAGGTGATGACTGCATCAGCCTAAAATCAGGAAGAGACAGAGATGGAAGAATCGCTAACATCCCTTGCAAGAATATACTCATAGAGAATAATGAATTTGCAGATGGCCATGGCGGAATTGCTTTGGGAAGTGAGATGAGCGGTGGAATCTCCAAAGTGGTCGCAGTCAATAATTATTTTACCAGTCCTAATCTTACCTATGCCCTGCGGCTTAAGACCAACGCGCGCCGTGGAGGAATCGTAGAAGATATCATTCTGGCAGACAGTGTGATGGAACATGTGAATGGTGCAGCTGTTCATGGAACCATGCTCTATGAGGATGGAAGAAATGGGGACGATCTTCCGGTATTCCGCAATATCCTGGTGGAAAATATTACGGCCCACGGGGGAGATTATGGAATCTTTTTGGAAGCATTTCCTGAGGTGCCAATGACAGGTCTTGTCTTAAGAAATATCAAGATAGACGGTGTAGCCAGGACGATGCACGGCATGAACTGGGATAATCCAGTGATTGAAGCAGTAAAGATCAATGGAGAGGAGTATCCGCGCCCCACTAAAGTACGAATTGCGGGTGTGACCCAGGAGGGAGAAGAGGTCAGTGCAATAGCTGAAAGCTGTGGCACGACGGAAGTATTTTCCTATGTATGGGAGAATTCCAAGGATGGTGTCATCTGGAAGGAAGTCGCCATTGGACCGAAGTATCTTGTGCCAGAACGTGCAGGCTTGCTTCGTGTACTTGCGACTAATCAATTAGGACACACCTCCAGTAGTCATAGTTATAAGATGATTGGAAAAAGTGGGAAAAAGGGTTCCTATAAGCGCCTGATCTGCCGCGGCATGCTGCGTGCGATTGATGAGTTTTCAGATAGCGAATTGATAACCAGAAGCAGGCTTGCGAAGATGCTGCTTCCCCTTGTCGGGATTACTGCAGAGGAGGCTCCTGGCGTGGATCCGATGAAACTGTCAATCGAACGAGGTTTTCTTGCCAAACACACGGAGGGCGAGTCAGACCCACAGGGCTATGTGACGCGCCAGGAGATGGCCACAGTCACCATGCAGGCTTGCGGAATCAATTATAAAAATGCATCCAGTACGATGCCTGAGTGTGTCGATGTAGCAGATGTGTATCATAATTATGGAACAAATGTAGCCAGATCCCTCTATTTTGGTTTCATGAGATTAGAGGAAGATGGAACATTTCTTCCAAGGGCTTATGTCACCATGGGTGAGGCAGTAGAAATTTTGAATCGGGTGGCAGATTTTGCCGGAATATAGCAATGAAATGGAGTATATAATTACAAGAAAGGACATACCAATATGTGGCTTAAGTATTTTACAAAATATCTGGAGAAGGATTTCCCACATTTTCTGGCCGATAAAGCGTGGAATTATAAAGATGATCTATGTGTAGTCGGAGCTGCCAATCTTGCTGATGTAACTAAGGATACAAGCTGGAATCAGTATATTACTGCCAGTGGAAAGTGGCTTATAGATGACTCTGGCAATGTGGCGAATTGGATAGAGGGAGAAAATAACATTGATAAGATCAGCTTTGGAAAATCCCTGATGATCTTACGTGACCTGACAGGCAAAGCAAAGTATGCCCAGGCTGTTGACCGGGCCTATGCATTCCTGAAGCAATATCCAAGGACGGCTACTGGGAATTTATGGCACAAGGATATTTATCCGAATCAGGTATGGTTAGATGGACTCTATATGGCGATGCCATTCTACGCAAGGTATATAGCTGAAATAGGAGAGAATCGCTGGGATGATATCATGGACCAGTTTGAGAGTGCGCATAAATTACTATGGAATGAGAAGACCAAGCTGTATTTTCATGGCTGTGATATAAGTCGTAAGATGGACTGGGCTGATCCGGAGACTGGATGTAACAGTGCTACCTGGCTTCGAGCAGAGGGCTGGTATATGATGGCCCTGGTAGATGTCTATGAGCTGGCAGTTACGAATACAAAAAGAGCCAGAGAACTTGCGACACTTCTTAAGCAGGGACTAGACGGTATCTTGCAGTACCAGGATAACAAAACCAGCATGTTTTTCCAGGTCGTAGACCTTGCAGATTTTCCGAATAATTATCCGGAGACCTCAGGAAGCGCTATGATAGCCTACGCACTGATGAAGGGCGCAAGACTGGGTATGCTCCCAAAAGAATATTGGGATAAGGGAAGCCAGGTCTTAGATGGAATCAGAGATACTTACTTAAAGAATGAAGGCGGACGCTATCGTCTGCACGGCATCTGTGCCAGTGCAGGTCTTGGAGCAGGTCCAGATTCTCATAATCGCAAGGACCGTACAGGTAAAGCCGATTACTATATAAGCGAGGCGCAAATGGTAGATAACCAGCACGGCAGCGCAGCATGCATGATGGCTGTGAGCGAGCAGTTGAGAAGATAGTTTGGAGGAGAGAATGTGATGCAGTTAGGATTGCGTCTTCATGACGCAGAGGATTTGCCGATTGAGGCACTGCTTCCAGTGGTAAAGAAGAAGGGTTACACATGTGCACATCTTGCTTTAAGCAAAGCAATGAAGGAATTTCCTTGTGGTCCGTCGGCATTGACACCTGGATATGCACACTACCTGAAACGTGTTTTTGATAAAAATGAGATGGATATCGCAGTACTTGGCAATTACTTGAATCTGGCACATCCGGATCCAGTAGTGATTGAACAATCATTGGAAAAGTATTACGCACATATCCGTTTTGCATCCCTTCTTGGCTGCGGAATGGTAGGGACGGAGACCGGTGCACCGAACGCGGAGTATAAGTATTGCCCAGAGTGTCGTACAGATAAGGCGTTGCTGACATTTATCAAAAATATCAAACCAGTCGTACGTTGCGCGGAGCAGTACGGCGTAATATTAGCCCTTGAGATTGTGGCCCGCCATATTGTATATAATCCAAAGAGAATGCGAATGGTTCTCGATGAGATCGGTTCCCATAATCTGCAGGTACTCTTCGACCCAGTTAATCTATTGGATCTTGATAATGTAGATCATCGCGAGGAAGTTATAGCCGAAGGAATCGAACTGCTGGGGCCAGATATCGCTATGGTGCACTTCAAGGATTTTGTCCGGGTAAGTGAAGGCTATGGTCTAAAAGCAGTAGGCGCAGGAACCGGCGAGATGGATTATACATCAATTATGAAGTTCATAAAGAAAGAAAAACCATTTATCTATGCAACATTGGAAAATACAACCTCAGAAAACGCAGAGTATTGCGGGAAAACGATGAAAGAATTGTATGAGAGGGCGTAGCAGTTTTAACTGCTACGCAATAATTTTATGCAGCCAGGAGGCTGAGCCTGTATTCTACAGGAATCATCCATCCTGGTTTCTTAATTCTCCATAAATCCGACGAAAGCCGAAATCTTTGTGTTCTTTTCTGATTTCAAGAATTCTTTGCTCAAGATCCTCATTTGCATTACTTACAGTTACATTTTTGTTTTCCAGTATTTTGAGGCGAGAGAAATAAAATCTTCTGCGGCTTGGCTGGTATAGGCTGTTTTGCTATAGCATGAGACAATCTCCCATCCAGGGCGTTCGGGAAGAGAATAAAAAGAGATATTAGAATCAGTTTTATCAACATAATGTGCAGGTATCAAACCACAGCATAACCCTGCTCGAATCATAGAAAGAATTGTGTTAGTACTGGAAGTTTCGAATAGAGTAGTCGGTTTAAATCCTGCATTGCGAAATAGGTCATTAATGACACTGAGGATCGTAGATTCTTTGTACATTAAAACAAAGGATTGTTCACTCAGATATTTAAGCGGAAGAACTGGAAAATCATATCCTGGTATCCTACTAGTACAGGAAGTAAAATCCATGGAAGATGGAGTAGCCAGGTAAATCTCTTCTCTGCAAATGAGTTTATAAGAAAGGGTGGGTTTTCTTTGCTTTTCTGGTAAAGTTAAAAAACCGATATCAAGCGCATGTCGCTCAATGAGTTCCAATTGTTGAGACACACTTAATTCTTTGGGTTCTATAACTATCGCCGGATATTTTTTGTGGAAATTAGGATATATTGCAGAAAACATAGTGCTTCCCCGGTTGGGTGTAAAACCAATGGACAGATAACCTTTTTTTCGATTGGTAAGATCGAAAATTCTATTGTAGGCATTTTTCTTCAGAGCAAGTATTTCACGTGCAGTTTCTAAATATATTTCACCAGCTTCTGTCGGATGCCAATTGGTTCTGGAACGATGAAATAATTCGGTTCCCAGCTCTTTTTCTAGTTTGAGAAGTTGTTGGTTTAATGCAGATTGGGTAATATAAAGCTTTTCTGATGCATGAGTGATATTATTTTCTTCTGCGATTTTTACAATATATTCCAGTTGTTTTAGCTCCATTTATCCTCCTTGAAGTGCCTTTGCAATTAAAATAATTAAGAGATATCTTAAAACTATCAATTTTACTTATTAATAAAGGCATTATATAATAAAAACATCAAAAACACAAGAAATTAAATAAAGGAGGAAAAATGGATAAAGTGTTAGAAATCAGCCCGCTATTTATTCGAATCAATGATGCAGATAATGTGGCGATTGCAGTAAAAGACATACCAGCAGGAGCAAAAGTGGCGGAGGGAATTATTACCAATATGGAAATTCCACAAGCGCATAAAGTTGCATTGGAAGATATCAATGTTGGTGAATCTGTTGTGCGATATGGGATGATTCTAGGTTTCGCAAAGGAGTCAATCAAATGTGGTGACTGGATTAATGAATTTGCGCTTGAATTACCGAAACCACCGAATATTGATGAAATGGAATACGGAAAAAACATTGATACAGAACTTCCTAAAGCGCCAAGAAGAACATTCGAAGGCTTTCGCAATCCAGATGGTGGATATGCAGGAACTAGGAATATTCTTGGAATCAGCTCAACCGTTCAATGTGTAACAGGAGTTTTAAATGTAGCAGTTCAGAAAATGAAAGAAGAATTATTGCCCAAATATCCAAATGTGGATGATATTGTTCCAATCAACCATGCTTATGGATGTGGGGTGGCAATCAATGCTTCGGAAGCAAATATTCCGATTCGTACATTGAGAAATCTTATAAAAAACCCTAATTTTGGTGGGCAGATAATGGTTGTGGGACTTGGCTGTGAAAAACTGACAGTTGATATGCTCTTGGAAGAAACGGATATCAACCCAAATAACGTAATTATTCTTCAAGAGCAGGAAGGTTTTGACGCTATGATTAAGGCGCTCATGAAAATGGCAGATATGAAATTGCAGATTCTGAATGAAAGAATAAGAGAACCTCTTCCGCTATCTGATCTATGTATAGGACTGCAATGCGGAGGAAGCGATGCATTTTCTGGTGTTACTGCTAACCCATCAGCTGGATATGCATCGGATATGTTGGTAGAAGCTGGTGCAACAGTAATGTTTTCGGAGGTTACAGAGGTACGTGATGGCGTTCACTATATTGCAGAACGATGTATAAATAAAGAGGTCTGCGATAAATTGTCAAAAGAAATGAAATGGTATGATAACTATTTGTCAGAAAGTGAAGTGGATCGAAGCGCTAACCCAACACCGGGAAACAAAAAAGGCGGGCTTTGTAATATTGTTGAAAAGGCAATGGGATCTATTACAAAATCGGGAACATCGCCTATCGTAGAAGTGCTATCGCCAGCAGAGCGTCCAACAAAACATGGAATGATATATGCGGCAACTCCAGCTAGCGATATTGTCTGTGGTCCTTGCCAACTTGCATCAGGAATAGCGTTACAGGTATTTATGACAGGTAGAGGTACCCCGTATGGTTTGGCAGCAGCCCCAGTTATCAAAGTATGCTCCCGAAGTGAGATGAAACAGATGTGGGGGGATCTGATTGATGTAAATGCAGGACTAATAGCTACAGGTGATGCATCTATAAAAGAAATTGGAACAGAGCTATTCGATTATATTTTAGATGTAGCGAGTGGAAAGATGCGGACTGCAGCTGAGAAGTATAAGCTTTATAATGACGTTTGTATCTTTAACCCGGCACCAATTACGTAAAAGTAGTATTAAATAAAAATAGCAATAAAATAAAATGGAAAAATCAGGAGGAGGTTAAAATGAAATTAGGATTTATCGGGTTAGGGATTATGGGAAAACCAATGAGTAAAAATCTAATTAAAGCAGGACATGAATTAGTAGTATTTGACGTTAATAAGAGTGCAATTGATGAATTGGTTGTTGCTGGCGCAATTGCAGCAAAAAGCGGAGCAGATGTAGCTTCGCAGTGTGATACGATCATCACAATGCTTCCAAATTCTCCACATATACATTCAGCAGTTTTTGGTGAGAATGGAATCGCAGAAACAGCAAAAGCAGGAACAGTTCTGATTGACATGAGTTCCATTGATCCAGTTGTAAGCAAAAATATGGGAGCTCAATTGGAAGAGAAAGGTATTGAAATGTTGGATGCTCCTGTATCTGGCGGAGAACCAAAAGCAGTTGATGGAACACTTTCTGTAATGGTTGGAGGAAAGAAAGATTTATTCGACAAATATTATGATATATTAATGAATATGGCAAGTTCAGTTGTATATGTTGGAGAGCTTGGCTCTGGTAATGTTGCAAAACTTGCTAACCAGATTGTTGTTGCTGTAAATATTGCAGCAGTTGCAGAGGCTTTAACATTCGCAAAAAAAGCAGGAACAGATCCAGAATTAGTATACCAGGCAATACGTGGTGGCCTTGCAGGATCAACAGTTATGGATGTAAAGGCACCAATGATGTTGGAAGGAAACTATAAACCAGGATTCCGTATTGAGCTTCATATCAAAGATCTTAACAATGCATTAAATGCAGCACATTCTATCAACTCACCAGTGCCTCTTACCGCACAGATGATGGAAGTTATGCAATTTTTAAAATCAGAAGGTCATGACAAAGATGACCATGACAGCATTGTAAAATATTATGAGAAAATTGCCGGAACAAGCATTGTAAAAGAAAAATAGGGAGAATAATATTATGAGTAATTTTGTACCAAAAGGAATTATTCCTCCGATTGTAACCCCATTTACCCTTGAAGGAAAAGTAGATTACGACAGATTAAGAGAAATGGTTGATTTCCTGATAGATAATGGTGTTCATGGACTGTTTCCAATGGGAACAACCGGTGAATTTTATGCAGTATCAGATGAGGAATACCGGGAAATCCTCATGACAGTGAAGGATCAGACCAAAGGCAGGGTTCCGGTTTATGGTGGTGCAAGCCATATCACAACCCGTGGAGTAATACGCTTACTAAAAATCTGTGAAGATGTTGGTATGGATGCAGTATCTGTATTGACTCCGATGTTTGTGTCTCAGACACAGGATGAACTTTATACATATTACAAAACTGTTGCAGAAAGTACATCTCTTCCAATTATTATGTATAATAACAAACCAAAAACCAATGTTACCATCGAGCCCACAACTGTTGCAAGACTTTCAGAGATTGTTAATATTATTGGTGTAAAAGACAGCACTGGTGATATGACAAATACAGCTGAGTATATCCGACTTACAAGAGGAAATGATAATTTCCATGTGCTGATGGGTAGAGATACACTGATTCATGCAGCTCTATGCTATGGAGCAACAGGAGCAATCGCAAGTTGTGCGAATGTAGCACCGAGAGTCTGCGCAGATATTTATGATAAATATATGGCGGGTGATGTGAAGGGGTCGCTGGAAGCTCAGTATTTGCTAGCGCCACTTCGTATCGCTTGTGGAATGGGAACTTTTCCGGCAGTAATTAAAGAAGGTTTAGAACAGCAGGGAATCCATGTAGGAAAATGTTTGGATCCAATTGCAGAATTGAAAACCGAAGAAAAAGAAAGACTGCATAGGGTTTTGATGGATATGGGGCTTGTATTCTGAAGAAATTGAAACACCTGTTTCACAGTTCAATAAGAAACAATTATGTGATTATATTATCAGTAATGGAGAATATGCTGCACAGTAATTACTGAAAATAGCAGTCGCATACCGTTTTACATATAGCCGCTATACAGGAAATCCAGAAGTTAAAAATGGATTTTAACGAATATGAGCTACAAACTGGAATCCCTCAGCTATAGTTGGTAAATCAAACTAATTTGCATAAATTTAAATTTATAATTGGGATGTAGAAATTTATGAATGTACTATATAATGATAAAAGGGTGTAAAACCGACACTATATATAGTAGTCCGCCATGAAGTATAATACGGAAATCTCGACGCATGTTGAGACGGTTGTTCTTTTGTCCCAACAAAAACCGAGTGATCGAATTTAGGTTGATTTGGACTTGGATGAGTTGGATGTGACATCAGCTGAGAGCAAAGCGACCTATGCGGAGATAAAGGAATATGTATTGAAAGAGAATGGGCTTAAGGTTTCTAATCTGTATATTTCACAGGTGAAAAGAAAATGTGGATTAGAGGTTGGGGAGAATTATAATCTTGCTAAGTCGAAGGATGCGAAGCAACCGAATTGTCCTGAAGAGAAGGAAAGGGCAATAGTGGATGCATTGAAGCATTTTTGGATGATGTAGATTGTAGTAGTTAAGCAATATATGGAATAGTAAATAAGATTTGGTGTTGCAACCTTGTAAGTGTAATTGTAAGGTTGACAGCACCTTTTTTGTTGTCTTCTTTTTTAAAATCATCCTGCAAATCTTATGAAAGTTAAAAAAGGTTATTTACAAATTACTTTTTATGAGTATAATAGAATTATAAAAGGTAATTATATAATTACCAAAACATAATCAAGGAGGAATTCACAATGAAACAACTATCATGGAAAAGCAATATTAAACACGCTAAATTAGAGTATCTAATTAAGGAATTAGATCCAACGCAAGACTTAAGCAGAGGTGGAATTACTAACAGAGCAATTGTTGCAGCTAATGACATGACTAAGGCTATGTCGAAAGAAGAAAAAGGAAACTGGTGGGAAAAGGTGGCAAAAAAAATACCAGAACTAAATAATTTTAAGATTGAGTTATCAGTTCCGACAGCAATGCAAGTAAAACTAGATGATGAGAATGAAGAAATATTTGAGGTAATAAGTGAAAACATAAAGAAAGCTCTTGGACTTGAAGTTTTACAAACTCAGTATGAAATTCAAATTTTATGGATGAATTATTATTCATGGTTAAAAGAAAAAGCAATAAAAGTGGGGAGTGAGAAAGAAGAAGATATAACGGGACCAGAGATGGTGAAAAGACTTGTCCAAATTCTTCTTCTAAATAGAGAATCAGATGTAGAAATAATAGAAGAAATAAAAACAGCGTTACTGCAATGGGAGGAATAGTCGATGAAACAGCCTTTTAATATCATTATATTTTGCTGGCATTGGTTTTGTGGTCATCGCCCCATTTATAAAGACCATTTAATGCAGGAATTAGTTCTTTTCCCAAATCAGTAAGTTCATATGTAACAGATGGGGGAACCGATCCATCGGATTTGCGAAGAACAATAGAATCTTGTTCTAATTCGCGTAGACATCTAGTGAGAACAGTGTTTGTCACACCTTTTAAATGTCGTTTCAGTTCGTTATAGTGAAGAATCTCGTAATGTGCCAGATGCCATAATACAGGAATTTTCCATTTTGCGCCTATGAGTGACATTGCATAAACAATGGAGCATTTTTCTTCATATGGATTTTCGAATTCGGATTTCTTTTTTGCCATAATAATCTTTCCTTCACATTTTACTTTAAGAAACAAAAAAGTGCGTACTTGTACAAATGTTTCTATTTGATATACTTATCCTATCAACAAACAAGAGAAAAATCAATATGTTATTGCGATAAGAATTTCTTATCAGATGGAGGTAAAATGGAATTTAAAAAATTAGCAGAAGAACGTTATTCATGTAGAAGTTTTTTGAAACAGAAAGTGGAATCAGAGAAAATAGAAACATTGCTTGATGTGATTCATACAGCTCCAAGTGCAGAGAATCATCAGCCAATTCGCGTATGGGTGATTAAGAGTGATGAAAAATTGGAAGATATCAAGGAAATCACAAAATATCACTATAATGCACCGCTTACCATTGCAATAGGTTTTGTCCCAGGGGAAGCGTGGATAAGAGAAAGTGACCAAAAAGATATGGGAATTGTTGATGCTAGTATTGTAGCAACTTCAGTTTGGTTTGAAGCAGCAGACCTAGGATTAGGATGTGTATGGGTATCATCATTTGATACAGAAAAACAAAAAGAATGTTTCCCCGAAATGGCAGAATGTGAAATGGTTGCATTCATGCAAATAGGGTATCCAGATCCAAATGGTAAAAAGGCAAAGTGGCATTATGACAAAAAGGAAAGATCTGAGATGTTTTTTGAAATGTAGGAGATAAAGGTAGGGTAAGCGTAATGGTTACTCGCTTAGAAAGTGCATGATAAGGCTAGCCCATTTTCCTTGAATGAGCCTTTGAGCCGTTGTAAATGGGCATATTTTTTGTTGAACCATAAATAACCTCCTCGTGGTATTTTTGATGATACTTAGTATGTTTCATAATCATACTTGTAAATCTATTTTACAGGATATAAAATTGAACTGTGATATTTTATTGAACTATTATGGCGCATAAAAGTAATTTTTCAAATATGATACAAGGAGAATAGAAAATGAAGGTACTCGCAATAAATTGTAGTCCACGAAAAAACTGGAATACCGCACAATTACTTAAATCAGCACTGGAGGGAGCAAAATCTGTTGGTGCAGAAGTCGAATATATTGATTTGTATGATTTGAATTTTGCTGGGTGCAGAAGCTGTATGCTTTGCAAAAGAAAAGGTGCAGAAAGATGTCATTGCTATTGGAAAGACGAGCTTTCACCTGTCATAGATAAGGTCTTTTCAGCAAATGTACTCTTTATTGGTACTCCAATATATTTAGGAAGACCTACAAGTCAGTATTTTGCATTTATGGAAAGACTGCATTTTTCTTCGCTTTCTTATGACGATTACAGTAACTATTTTAAGGGAAATGTAAATGTTGGAATGTTTATTACGATGAATGCAACGAAAGAATTTTACGATAAACTTTACAAGGCAAAATTTGAATCCTATGCCGATGACTTCAAGGCATTAAACGGAGAAGTCAGCTTGTATCCTTGTTACAATACGCTACAAGTAAAGGATTATTCAAAGTTCAATATGGCTAGTTTTAATGAGGAAGAAAAGAAGAAAGTTCATGACGAACACTTTTCTATAGATTTGGAAAATGCATATAATCTTGGCGTACGGTTGAATAGATAAATTCCAATTTATCTATGGATATATTTCCACAAACAGAAAGAAGTCAATGGATATGTTCCCATAAACGAGAGTTGCCATTTGACGTACTTACTATCCTCTCGAGCCATGTGGAGACTGTAGTATTGATGTCAAAGATCGAAAAGTAAATACAGGATGTTGAGATACGGGTCTTCTGGAAACAGAAGGCCTTATTTGCTGTGGCGAACACTTGACAGTATGTATTATAATAAATTATCTGAATTTTGTAATTTGTTGAATTACCAGAGTGGTCGTATGTTAAAGAATAATGTAGAAATAGATGTGAAAGTAAAATGTATGGAATAGGGCATCACTCATGCGCAGCTTGCAGAGGGATTTAGTTCGTGGGGAAAGAAAAATGGAGCCTTTAAAAACTATTTATACAAGTGAAAGAACGAAGTGGAGGGAATGGCTTGCAGAAAACTTCGAAAAAGAAGAGGAAATATGGTTTGTGTTCCCAATGAAAGAGTCAGGAGAGAAAGGCCTTTCCTATAACGACACAGTAGAAGAGGCGCTCTGCTTCGGCTGGATTGACAGTACTATAAAGAACATGGATTCATTGCACAGAGCTCAGCGTTTTTCACCAAGGAGAAAAGGCAGTGGATATTCCAGGGCAAATATTGAAAGGCTGATTTGGCTTGAAAGCCAAGGGATGATTCACCCGAATGTCAGGGAGAGCGTTCTTGAAGTAATCAAAGTCCCTTACGAATTTCCCGAGGATATTCTTGAGGCAATAAGGAGCGAAAAAAAGGCTTGGGATAACTATCAAAAATTCCCGGAAGAATACAAGAGGATTCGTATTGCCTATATTGATGCGGCGAGGAAGCGTCCCCTGGAGTTTAAGAAACGCCTGGAAAACTTTATAAGTAAAACAAAGGAAAACAAACTTATTGGGTATGGAGGAATCGACAAATACTTCAAAAAAAGAGTTGAATAAGCTCAATGTGAGAGAATATACAAAGGTTTTAAAATTGGGTATGATAGAATATAAAAGAATATTTTTAATTTGGACTGAAGAAAAATGCATTATTCATATTACTCGTCTATTATGAAGAAGAGTGATTCATATGAAGTAGGAAAGTGCGGACTTGAAGCCGGAGAAAGCTATAATAAGCCAGAAAATTAAACAGTAATTGAGAATAATTTGCGCAGAACCTGCCTTAAAAAGGCAGGCTCTGCGTCTGACGGAGGAAATAATATGACATACCGAATTTTTATTGTAGAAGATGACGAAGGAATTGCTGGCGCCGTTGAAACCTGCGTTTCCGGCTGGGGCATGCAGGCAGAAACGGTGCACGATTTCCGTGCTGTTATGGCAGAATTCGCAGATTTCCAGCCGCACCTTGTCCTGTTGGATATCACGCTTCCGTTTATGGGCGGCTACCACTGGTGCCAGGAAATACGTAAAGTCAGCTCGGTGCCGATCATATTCATTTCCTCTGCATCGGACAGTATGAACATCATCATGGCGATGAATATGGGGGCGGATGATTTTATTGCCAAGCCATTCGACAGGAATGTACTGATTGCCAAAATTCAGGCGATTCTCCGCCGTACCTACGATTTCGGAAATTCCGCGCCGGTCCTTGAACATAACGGAGCCATGCTGAATACCGGAGACAATTCTCTTGCTTTTGACGGAGACAAGATAGACCTTTCTAAAAATGAATACCGCATTTTGCTGACACTGATGCAGAATAAAGGCAAGGTCGTCAGCCGGGAAAAGCTGATGGAAGCACTGTGGGAAACTGACAGCTTCGTGGATGAAAACACGCTGACAGTCAATGTCGGCAGACTCCGAAAAAAACTGGATGCGGCGGGACTTGAGAACTTTATTGTTACAAAATTCGGTGTGGGATATATCCTGGGTGATTACAGATGAAACTGATTTTTAAGTATCTCAAATACAAGCGAAAAATAATTGTTGCTTTTTTACTGTTCGTCACTCTGTTTGTGGTGTCGTTTTATCTTTATCACCTGCCGCTGAAAGCCGTTTTGTATCCAGCGGCACTTTGCACGCTTGCGGGGATCATGCTTCTGACTGCTGATTTCATCTCAGTACACAAGAAGCATAATGATCTTGTATATCTGCAGAGATTGAGCGCAGAGCTGATTGATGCTTTGCCGGACCCTGATTCCATATTTGAAGAGGACTATGGCAGGATGGTGGATTGTCTGTGCCGGCAGCAAAAAGAACAGGCGGAGCTGTCTGCAGTGAAATACACCAATATGCTGGATTACTACACCGTATGGGCACACCAGATCAAAACTCCCATCGCTGCTATGCGGCTGAATTTGCAAAATGAAGATTCGGCATTTTCAAGAAAATTACAGAATGATCTGAGCCGTATTGATCAATATGTTAACATGGTACTGACTTTTTTGCGCCTGGATTCGGAAAGCACGGATTATCTGATCAAAGAATACGATCTTGATGGCATCGTTCGTCCGACTGTGAAAAAGTATTCTGGTGAATTTATTGGCAAAAAACTGAAGCTGAATTATTCGGAACTGAATGCAACTGTCCTGACTGATGAGAAATGGCTTTCTTTTGTGGTAGAACAGGTGCTTTCAAATGCGGTGAAATACACATCTTGCGGCGGTATCTCCATCTATATGGAGGAACCTGAAACACTTTGTATTCGGGACACTGGAATAGGCATTTCTCCGGAAGACCTGCCACGTGTTTTTGAGAATGGGTATACCGGCTTTAACGGTAGGACTGATAAAAGAGCCAGTGGTATAGGGCTTTATTTATGCAGACGTATATGCAGTAACCTTGGCCATCATATTTCTGCGGAATCGGAAGCAGGCGTCGGAACAGTCATTCGAATCAGTTTTGACAGGAACAAGCTGGATACCCGGTAAATGTGACAGAATTGTTAGGTTTTACGGTCAGACTGTAAGCTGATTCGATGGAGCGGATCGGCTTGTTATCTTATAATATCCCTGTAATAAACAGAAAGGGGACTAATATATGAGCTTACTTGAAGTAAAGAACCTAAAAAAGGTCTATAAAACACGCTTCGGCGGCAATGAGGTCGAGGCACTGAAAAATGTGAATTTTAGTGTGGAAGAAGGTGAATATGTCGCTATTATGGGGGAATCGGGCAGTGGTAAAACAACACTGCTGAATATTCTTGCTTCCCTGGATAAGCCAACTTCAGGGACTGTACTCCTGGATGGCAATGATTTCTCAAAAATCAAAGAATCTGCTGTTGCTGAGTTTCGCCGTGATCATCTTGGCTTTGTGTTCCAGGATTTTAATCTGCTGGATACCTTTACACTGGAGGATAACATCTATCTCCCGCTTGTACTGGCCGGAAAAAGTTATTCAGAAATGAATGCTCGCCTGAATCCGATCGTCGAACAGCTTGGGATTTCCGGCCTGTTGAAAAAATATCCTTATGAGGTTTCCGGCGGACAGAAGCAGCGTGCGGCAGTTGCCCGTGCTCTGATTACAGAGCCGAGGATCATCCTTGCCGACGAACCGACCGGTGCGCTGGATTCCAAGGCAACTGATGAGCTTCTCCGTCTTTTCAGAAAGATCAATCAGCAGGGGCAGACGATTCTTCTTGTGACCCACTCCATAAAAGCTGCCAGTCATGCTTCCCGTGTGCTTTTTATCAGGGATGGTGAAGTTTTCCACCAGATATACAGGGGTGAAAATACCAGTGAACAGCTGTACCAGAAAATCTCCGATACTCTGACATTACTGGCACAAGGCGGTGACAGAAGATGAAAGCAGGTTTTTATTCAAAGCTGGCGATTGATGGCATCCGGAAAAACCGCCGAATGTACCTGCCATATCTGCTGACTTGCGTGCTTATGGTGGCGATGTTCTATATTCTTGCATATCTTTCAAATGCACCTTTTATGGAATACATGCCTGGCAGCGCGTCACTGCAAAGTGTGATGAATCTTGGCAGTTTTGTAATTGCTGCTTTTGCAGTGATTTTTCTGTTTTACACAAATTCCTTTTTGCTTCGGCGCCGCAAGAAAGAATTCGGCTTGTTTAATATTTTAGGTATGGATAAGCACAGTATCAGCCGGATCCTGTTCTGGGAAACATTAATTATAGCCGGACTTTCCCTGATTGGAGGTCTTGGCTTTGGAATCGCTCTTTCAAAGCTTGCCGAGCTTGGACTGACCAATATTATTGGAGGGGATGTTTCGTATGAGTTTACTGTGCCGGGTCTTGTTGTGCGTAATACGTCGATCATATTCGCCATATTGTTTTTCCTGATTTATCTGAATGCGGTCCGACATGTACGGTTCTCCAATCCTGTGGAGCTGATTCGCAGCGAAAATGTGGGAGAAAAGCCACCAAAGGCAAACTGGTTTCCTGGCATCCTCGGAGTCTTGATTTTAGGCGCTGCGTATTACCTTGCAGTCAGCATAGAAAATCCAGTGGATGCGCTAGTTTGGTTCTTTGTTGCCGTGATCCTGGTCATCGTAGGGACTTATCTGATTTTCATTGCAGGCTCTGTGCTGCTTTGCCGTATTCTCCAGAAAAACAGGAGATATTATTATAAGAAGAACCATTTTATTTCGGTTTCTTCAATGGCTTACCGCATGAAGAACAATGGAGCCGGCCTTGCTTCCATCTGTATCCTGCTGACCATGGTCCTGGTGATGATCTCCTCCACCACCTGTCTCTATTTCGGTAAAGAGGACAGCTTACACAGCCGTTATCCCCGTGACATTTCTGCACGTATAGATTTTGAACATATTGAGCAGGCAAAAGAAGACAACATTTCTCTGGTGCGTGATACCATTGATAAGACTGTCAGAGAAAACAATGTAAATATGTCAAATGTCTGGGACTACAGAGAATCGCAGGTTTCCGGCATGCTGAGAGATGGAAATGTGGAGGTGAATGCGGATGACACACTTTCTGTGAATTACGATGAACTTGTTACGGTGCATTTCATTCCACTGGAAGACTATAATCGAATGATAGGCAAAAACACTATTCTTAGTGAGGGAGAAGCACTTGCGTTTTCTGTGAAAATTAGTAATCTGCCCGAATACAGGACCGTCGGCGGTGTAAAGCTGCATGTTGTTGAAAGGCTTGCTTCACTGCCCATAGACGCAACATCCACAGCAGAGATGATCCCGAATCTATATCTGGTCGTACCGGACCTTGATAAAACGCTTGCTTCACTTTCGGAACTTGTGGATTCCAACGGGAACCGGATGCTCATTACTTCCTGGTATTACGGATTTGATACCGATATTGAAGTGGCAGGGCAAATTGATATGCGTAACGATATCAGAGAGGATCTTGGACAGATGAACGAAGGAGATCAGGGAGGCTTCACTTCCTACTCCTGTGAAAGCATAGCAGCAGAACGTGATGATTTCTACGGTACCTATGGCGGTTTATTCTTCCTTGGGATCATGCTCAGTATCGTGTTCCTTGTTGCCGCTGTGCTGATTATCTATTACAAACAGATTTCCGAAGGCTACGAGGATCAGTCCCGCTTTGATATTATGCAAAAGGTCGGCATGACGAAGCAGGACATTCGTAAAAGCATCAATTCACAGATGTTGACGGTGTTTTATCTGCCTATTATATTTGCGGTGATCCATCTCGGTTTTGCATTCCCGATGATCCGAAAACTGCTGTTACTGTTTGGCCTAAATAATCTGATACTACTACTGACAACAACAGGAATCAGCATTGTTATCATCGCCTTCTTTTATGCAGTTGTATACCGAATGACATCCAATGCATATTATTCCATTGTCAGCGGGGCAAGAGAATAAGACTGCGATAGTTTAGAATATAGGATAGCTGTTGTGGTAAAATAAAGATGGTTTTAAACAGATGTATTCGTTACTATTGGGGTGTTAGGGTTACAAAATTCCAAGTAAGAAACTTTCTACCGATATTGATTTGGTTTTTGAAAGGGTAATACCAGGTGCATACAATAATCTTGATGTTATCATTTCAGTAGGATACCGTGTAAAATCAAAAAGAGGTGTTGCGTTTCGAAAATGGGCAAATAGTGTGTTAAAGCAATACATAATGCAAGGATATGCTGTAAATCATAAACGTATTAAGGATTTAGGAGAAGTGATACGTATTATGAAGAGGACAGAGAATGATAGTCTGGTACCTGACACCATAAACTGCATTTAATGGTGTCAGGTACCGAAATAATCGTAGAATAGAGGAACCAGTAAATATGGCACAAATAATAAAAGCGCAGCGAAAGCATCCGCTAATTGAATTATTGAAAAAGAATAAAGGAAATCCAAGAACTCTGATTTTGATGGAGCCTCTCTGGGGCATTCCGTATAACCTGATTGCACCTTTTGCTACATTGTATATGTACACGCAAGGGATAACGGACGTTCAAATAGGACTGATTCTGTCGATTGCGATGTTTGTTCAGGTGATTGTTTCCTTCTTTGGAGGTATAGTCACTGATAAGCTTGGACGCAAAGTTACAACCATGATGGGTGATTTCTTTGGATGGGGGATTGCCTGCCTGGTTTGGGCTGTTTCGGGCAATTTCTGGCTCTTTTTAATTGCATTTTTATTTAACAGTTTTGAGCAGGTCAACCAGACGGCATGGTTTTGCTTATTGATTGAAGATGCAGATTCCGAGGATTTATTGGGAATATATACCTGGATAAGCATTGGCGGTCTGGTTGCAATCTTTTTTGCACCAATTTCAGGATTGCTGATCAATTCCTTCACTGTGGTTCCGGTTGTCCGTGTTTTATATGTTGTTTTCGCTGTAAATATGATGATCAAGGTGATTATTACTTTTCGGCATTGTGAGGAAACCAGGCAGGGTAAGATTCGTATGGAAAAGACGAAAGGCATCTCTGTGTTACAGATGCTGTTTGAATACAAGAATCTGATTCTCAAAGTGCTAAAGAATAAAGAGATCATGAAAGTGCTTTTTGTCTCAGTGATTTTACATATAACGAATCTTGTCAGTACCAACTTTTTCAGCTTATATGTAACGCAAAGACTAGGCATAGCAGAGCGTTACCTGGCTTTTTTTCCTATTTTGAATGCATCTGTGATGTTGATTTTCATGATTGGAATACAGCACCGTCTGGAATCTGTTAAATTCCGGATACCTATGTGGATAGGCCTGGTACTGTATGCTGCATGCTCGATTCTTCTGATCGTTGCTCCGATCGGCAGTATACCATTTATTATCATCTATGTTTTTGTCGCGGCGGTAGCCAGTGCGCTTGTAATGCCTCGTAAAGATGCCTTGCTCCAGCTGAATATTGATCCAAAGGAGCGGGCACGTATTAATTCTTTGATTATGTCTTTTACCATTGCTTTTGCTTCACCATTTGGCTACTTTGCCGGATGGTTATCAAGTGTTGACCGCCGCTTCCCATTCGTGTTTATATTTGCTATTTAGTGTTTGCTGATTAAATCGCTTCCGATTGAAAATCAGCAGGTCTTTTCCACAAATTTTGTACCAGCAAAAAAAGTGCAAAAAGTATTCGTGCCTGAATCT
>NZ_FMKA01000035.1 GCF_900096945.1 Anaerobium acetethylicum
TACCAATGGCATGGCAGAGTAGCCAAGTTCGGCAGGGATAAACGCTGAAGGCATCTAAGCGTGAAGCCCCCCTCAAGATGAGATATCTCATAGCAAAAGCTAGTAAGACCCCTTGAAGACGACGAGGTGGATAGGACAGAGGTGGAAGCATGGCAACATGTGTAGCTGACTGTTACTAATAGGTCGAGGGCTTGACCATAAGCACTTAGGTGTGCAATGGTTCATAGGATAGAACAAAAAATGGATGATTGAATAGTTTGAATGTGTGGTTTTGAAGGTACATGAATTGTTTGGCCCGATGGCTCAGTTGGTTAGAGCGCCGCCCTGTCACGGCGGAGGTCGAGGGTTCGAGTCCCTTTCGGGTCGTTAAAAACTAAATATGGTTTTTAAATTAGTACATGGGATCTTAGCTCAGCTGGGAGAGCATCTGCCTTACAAGCAGAGGGTCACAGGTTCGAGCCCTGTAGGTCCCATTTCAGTACGCCGACGTGGCTCAATTGGCAGAGCAGCTGACTTGTAATCAGCAGGTTATCGGTTCAAGTCCGATCGTCGGCTTGTATTTTTAGCCACTAATGCTGGCTGAAAATAATTAAATATGGATGGGTTCCCGAGCGGCCAAAGGGGGCAGACTGTAAATCTGTTGTCAACGACTTCGAAGGTTCGAATCCTTCTCCATCCATTCATAAACAGTATTGTTTATGCAGGTATCAAGAACAACTAAATATTAACGCGGGGTGGAGCAGTCTGGAAGCTCGTCGGGCTCATAACCCGAAGGTCATAGGTTCAAATCCTGTCCCCGCAATTTTAATTGGATATAAATATTCAATTATGCCCAGATAGCTCAGTTGGTAGAGCAGAGGACTGAAAATCCTCGTGTCGCTGGTTCGATTCCGGCTCTGGGCATTTACTATGAAAATTCATTTGAGAATTTTATGGTTTTAGATATAGTATGGGATATTAGCTCAGTTGGTAGAGCACTAGACTTTTAATCTAGGTGTCCCGGGTTCGAGCCCCGGATGTCTCATTATTTTGGTCAGGCAAGGTTTTGTGCCTGGCCTTTTTTTTTATAGCATAGGATAGTTGCGATCATGAATTATTTATAAAAAATGACAAGGAGAATCGGTTTGGAGAATTTGTATGATAAACTTTATGCATATAGCAAATCGGACTTTTATCCATTTCATATGCCAGGACACAAACGGAATTTGTTGATAACTGAGTTCACAAATCCGTTTAGTGTGGATATCACTGAAATTGATGGGTTTGATAATCTGCATCATGCGGAAGGAATTCTGAAGCATGCGGAGGAAAGGGCTGCTAATTTATATGGTTCTGAAGAAACTCATTTCATAGTAAATGGGAGCACATGCGGAATTTTAAGCGCAATCAGTGCATGCACGAAGCATGGTGATAAAATCATTATGGCTAGAAATTGCCATAAAGCGGCCTATCATGGAGTTTTCCTCAGAGAATTAAAAACGGAATATGTTTATCCACAATCAGAGCATCGTTTGGGGCTCAATGGTGGATTAAATCCTGAAGAAATCAGGGAGCTGTTGATAAAAGACAGAAGTATAAAAGCGGTTTTCATCACTTCCCCAACTTATGACGGAATTGTTTCTGATGTGGAGACGATAGGGAAGATAACGCATGAATATGGGATCCCCTTAATTGTTGATGAGGCGCATGGGGCTCATTTTGGTTTTCATTCATATTTTCCGGAAAATTCGATTAAATCCGGAGCTGACATTGTCATTCATAGTATTCATAAAACACTTCCTTCTCTTACGCAGACGGCACTGATTCATGTTAATGGAAAGTTAGTTGACAGGGAAAAAATCAGAAAGTATCTGGATATCTATCAGACGAGCAGCCCGTCTTATGTGCTTATGGCATCCATAGACAGCTGTATAAGGCTTATAGAATCGGAAGGAGACAGGTTATTTTCAGAGTATGCTGCAAGGCTTTCAGTCTTAAGGGAAAGATTAAAGAGGCTGAAATATATAAAACTTGCGGATTGCGGAATACGGGGAACCAGCCGGATTGCAGATATGGATTTATCAAAATTGGTTTTATCGGTCAGAGAAACTGGTCTGACTGGAAAACAGTTATATCATATACTGCTGGATGAATATCATCTTCAGATGGAGATGGCGGCGGGGGACTATGTACTTGCCATGACATCTATTGCGGATACGGAAGATGGATTTATAAGGCTGGCAGAAGCGCTTGAGGATATTGAAAAAAAATATGAAGTTGAGCTTCTAAACGGTGTAACAGGAAGCGGTGGGCCAGAGACAGATTACGCAGCTGAAAAACGACATTGTTTGAGGGATGTGACGGACCAGGAAAAACACACAGGTGGGTATTTGCAATCTATGCTAAAGAATGAGATTGTAATGAAAATCAGTGATGCTGAAAATGTTCGTATGAAAGAGATATCAATTACGGATAGCGAGAGCGAAATCAGTGGGGAGTATGTTTATTTGTATCCGCCTGGAATACCGATTATAGTTCCGGGTGAGCGGATTAGCCGCAATCTGATTGAACTTATTTCATATTATAAAAATAGCGGGCTTTCAATTGAGGGGCTCAATGACAGAGAATCCAGAAAGATTAAAATATTAGGATAAAGACCTGGCGAGTGCGCTTTGCTAATCAACATGTTTTACATCACGTCCTCATTATTTAAACTTGTGCAAATTGACGAATACCATTTTGTGAATAGGCTTTTGACACTCCACTCCACATAATAAATAATTTGAATAATATTACCTTATGTATTATACTTTAACAAAGTAAAAGTATAGTATGTGAGGTATATTTATATGGGAAAAATATTTTATCTGATGGGGAAGAGCTCGTCGGGAAAAGATACAATTTTCAAAAAAATTCTTGAAAATAAAGAATTGAAATTAAATACGATCATACTCTACACCACCAGACCCATCAGGGCAGGAGAAACAGATGGCGTAGAGTATTTTTTTGTTACCGAAAAGGAATTCGGAGAATTTGAACAGTCAGGCAGGCTGATAGAGGCAAGGGCATATGATACTGTCCATGGTATCTGGAGATATTTTACTGTGGATGACGGCCAGGTGGATTTTGAAAATAAGGACTATCTCGTGATCGGAACTCTTGAGTCGTATAAAAGAATGAAGGCTTATTTTGGTGAGAAAAACCTGGTTCCAGTCTACATTGATCTGGATGATGGAATCCGTCTTCTTCGAGGGCTGACAAGAGAACAGGAACAGGAGATGCCGAGATATGCTGAGATGTGCAGAAGATTTCTTGCAGACGAGCAGGACTTTTCAGAAGAGAAGCTTAAGGAAGCAGGAATTGAGAGGAAGTTTGAAAACGACAGCCTTGAAAGATGCATGGAAGAAATAACTGAATATATTAAGCAGTATATAAAAAACTGATAATTACTGTATAATAAAAAACGTATGTGTTATAATATAATGGACTATATTAATAAAAAGCAGGGAGGTATTCCATGGATTTAAGAGTCAATCAGGCGCTAAAGACAGCCAATGTTGAAAGCACGACACCTGCCAGACTATCTGACGGCAGCTTCAAATTTACACTTGCAAGCAATATTGAAGAAAAGGATCTACAGGCAAGGCTCAATGTCCTTATGGAAGATATTACTGCTCAGGGTGAAAAGATTGCAAAACATCTGGATGTCAGGGATATGAAAAAATACAGGGAACTGGTTAAGGATTTTATGAATGAAGTAGTGAACCGCTCTCATGAATTCTCAAGAGAGAATTTTTTAGACAGAAGGGGACGCCACAGGGTATATGGAATTGTAAAGCTGGTGGACAGGAATCTGGACGAACTGGCAGCGGAACTCATAAAGGATGAAAAAGAACATATTTCGGTTTTAAGCAGGGTTGGAGAGATAAAGGGCCTTTTGCTGGATATTTTAACCTGATAAAGGGATTGTTTTTTCAAGAATAGACAAAGGAAAGTTTGGGGTGATCAATATGCCGCAGTTTAAAGATATAAGAGGGCATCAGCAGATTATCAGACATCTACAGAATGCTATTAATTTAAATAAAGTGTCCCATGCATATATTTTTAACGGAGAAGAAGGATCGGGAAAAAATATTCTTGCATCGACTTTTGCTATGGCGCTTCAGTGCGACAGGAAAGAAGCAGAGCCATGCCTTGAATGCCGTTCCTGCAGACAGGCGGAGAACAGAAATCAGCCGGATATCATCAGGATTACCCATGAGAAGCCGAACAGCATAGGCGTTGAGGATATCAGGGTGCAGCTGAATGCAGACATCATGATCAAGCCCTACAGTAGCCCTTATAAAATATATATAATAGATGAGGCAGAGAAGCTTACAGTACAGGCTCAGAATGCCCTTCTTAAGACCATAGAGGAACCTCCGGCATATGCCGTTATTATGCTTCTGACTACGAATGCTGATGAATTTCTTCCTACGATACTGTCAAGATGCGTAAGTCTGAATCTTAAGACAGTGGAAGATGCAGATATCAAGAAATATCTCATGGAAGAACTTCAGATTCCGGATTATCAGGCGGATTTATGTACAGCATTTGCGCAGGGAAATATGGGAAAAGCAATTAAACTTGCATCTGCTGAAAATTTTAACCAGATAAAAGATGAGACAGTACAGCTTCTTAAATATATTAATGAAATGGAAATCAGCGAAATAGTTGAAGCTATCAAAAAAATCAGTACGCACAAGCTGGACGTGCAGGATTATTTTGATCTGATTATGATATGGTACAGAGATGTTCTGCTGTTTAAGGCAACATCAGATGTCGATTCCCTGATTTTTAAGGATGAAGTCAGATACATACAAAAACAGGCAAACAGAAGTTCATATGAAGGAATTGAAGCAATTATCAACGCATTGGAGAACGCAAAAGCAAGATTGAATGCAAACGTCAATTTTGATCTGGTTATGGAACTTCTCCTGCTTACAATAAAGGAGAATTAGAGAATGATAAAAGTGATAGGAGTAAGGTTCAGGAATGCAGGCAAGATATATTTTTTTGACCCTGCAGAATTCGATATCAGCACAGGCGATCATGTAATCGTGGAAACTGCAAGAGGAATCGAATACGGAGCCGTGGTCATCGGACCCAAGGAAGTAAAGGACGAGAAGGTAATACAGCCTCTGAAGCCGGTAATCAGGATAGCGACCCCGGAAGATGATGAAATTGAGATAGAGAACAAGAAAAAAGAAAAAGAGGCATTCCGCATATGCATGGAAAAAATTAAGAAGCATAAATTAGAGATGAAGCTTATCGATGCGGAATATACCTTTGATAACAATAAGGTACTTTTTTATTTTACTGCAGATGGAAGAATCGACTTCCGTGAACTTGTTAAGGATCTTGCATCGGTATTTAAGACAAGAATCGAGCTTAGACAGATCGGTGTAAGGGACGAGACAAAGATTTTAGGAGGCATCGGCATCTGTGGAAGAAGCCTGTGCTGCCATACTCATCTTTCGGAATTCGCACCGGTGTCTATAAAAATGGCAAAGGAACAGAACCTTTCTTTAAATCCTACAAAGATTTCGGGTGTGTGCGGAAGACTCATGTGCTGCCTGAAAAATGAGGAAGAGACATATGAAGAGCTTAATTCCCGCCTTCCAAACCTTGGGGATCTAGTGACAACTGATGACGGGCTTAAGGGTGAAGTGCAGAGCGTGAGCGTTTTGAGACAGCAGGTCAAGGTTGTCGTAACCAATAACGGAGAAAAAGAAATCCGCGAATACAAGGTGGATCAGCTTAAGTTCAAACCGAAGCGAAGAAAAGAAAAGGTCAGCCTTTCAAAAGAAGAGCTTAGGGCACTTGAGGAATTAGAGCGGAAAGAAGGAAAAGAAGGGAAATCCAAGCTAGATGACAATTAAGTTAGAACCGGATGAAAGGCTGGATGATCTGCACCGGAATGGCTATAAAATCATCCAGAATTCTAAAAAATTCTGTTTTGGCATGGATGCTGTTCTTCTTTCAGGCTTTGCAACGGTAAAGCCAGGAGAAAATGCCCTGGACCTTGGTACCGGAACAGGTATTATTCCCATACTGCTTGAAGCAAAAACCAAAGGTCAGCATTTTACCGGCCTTGAAATACAGGAAGAAAGCGCCGATATGGCAAGAAGAAGCGTGGCATATAACGGACTGGAAGAGAAAATCGATATTGTTACGGGAGATATCCGGGAGGCTTCAAAATTGTTTGGCGCTGCTTCGTTTGATGTGATCACGACGAATCCGCCATATATGACAGGAAGCCACGGAATCGTGAATCCGGATATGCCTAAGGCAATCGCAAGACATGAGGTTCTATGCACCCTGGACGACGTGGTAAGGGAAGCATCAAAGCTCCTGAAGTCAGGAGGACGTTTCTATATGGTACACAGACCCTTCAGGCTGGCGGAAATCATGGCGACCATGATGAAGTATAAGCTTGAACCGAAGCGGATGAGACTTGTTTATCCATTTGTAGACAAGGAGCCGAATATGGTTCTTATCGAAGCATTGCGGGGTGGAAGGCCAAGGATAACCGTGGAGAAGCCGCTGATCGTCTATAAGGAAAAGGACGTATATACGGACGAGATCTATGAAGTCTATGGATATTAAAACGGAATAAGAAAAATAATTGCGACAGGCAGGATATGAAGTTCAACTATTCTGCCTGTATATTTTTGAGTATATGATTCAGAGAAGTGAAATAAGGAAAGGACATGGTTCAAATTATGCAGGGAAAATTATATTTGTGTGCGACGCCAATAGGCAACCTCGAGGATATAACGCTCAGGGTACTGAGGATTCTCAAAGAGGCCGACCTGATTGCTGCAGAGGATACAAGAAACAGCATAAAGCTGCTCAATCATTTTGAAATAAAAACACCTATGACAAGCTATCATGAATTCAATAAAATAGATAAGGCGAAATATCTGATCGGCCAGATGAAAGAAGGGCTGAATGTCGCACTCATTACCGATGCGGGTACGCCGGGCATATCGGATCCGGGTGAGGATCTGGTGAAAATGTGTTATGAAGAGGGAGTAGAAGTAACTTCTCTTCCAGGAGCGGCTGCCTGCATTACAGCCCTTACAATTTCAGGAATGTCGACAAGAAGATTTTGTTTTGAAGCATTTCTGCCTTCTGACAAAAAGGAAAAGAGGGATGTTCTGAAGGAGTTAGAAAATGAGACCAGGACCATCATTTTGTATGAGGCTCCGCACAGGCTGATCAGGACATTGGAGGAGCTGAAGGATGCCCTTGGCGAGAGACGGATTACCGTCTGCAGGGAGCTGACAAAAAGATATGAAACTGCTTTCCGAACTACGTTTTCAGAGGCTATCGAGCATTACGAAAAGACTGATCCGCGCGGAGAATGCGTGATCGTTATTGAAGGAAGAAGCAGGGAAGAAATTAAGGAAGAAAAACGAAGAGAATGGGAAGAGCTGTCAATAGAAGAGCATCTGGCCCATTATACAGACAAAGGAACTGACAGGAAAGAAGCGATGAAGCTGGTAGCAAAAGACAGAGGAATTACCAAACGGGATGTTTATCAGGCTCTTTTATAGTTTACAGGCAGACTTCCAGCCCCCTCAGGATATCATATCCATGGCGTGAGTGATATTTCATGGACGGGTTTTTATCTCATAGGATAAACGTTTCTATAATAATAAAAAATGCCCGCGGTATGTCTGCGGGCATTTCTTTCAGCATTGGAAAACGGACAGAATGCCGGGCACGGTCCCAAAACCGTGGCCCAGCACTCCTTTCCGTTTTATAAGATTGTATTACGCAAAACTAAATTACTCTTTGACTTTCAGTCCTGCAAGTTTGGCCATCTCAATTATTGATTCCTTGGAAACTTTTTTTCCGTGGAAATCAATTAAGTCATCCATGCTGCCAGTAAAAATGTCACTTGGTGAAAATTTCTGGAGAATAATTTTGTCTTCTTCAACAAAGATGTGTAATGAATCTCTTTCAGTCAAGTTTAAGCTTTTTCTGAGTTCCATTGGTAAAGTTATTCTGCCTAGTTCATCCAATCTTCTTACTACGCCAGTATCTCTCATATTCGATCCTCCTTGGTTAAAATAGTAAATATGATAAGATTATTATAGCAGTAGTTGATTAAGAATACAATAGAAATAATAAAAAAATTTACATTTTTATACTTTATTAAAAAAATGGCAAAAAAAGTATAATTATTATATGTTAAGGTAAAAGAATACATAATATAAAAAAAAGGAACTTCTCGGTCATTTTTATATTCGGATGAAAAAGGAATGCATTTTTAGTGGGTAAAATCCAGAAAGGAGAGCAGAAACGACAAAAATATTGTGAAAGGAGAAAAAATGGTGTATAATGTGGATAAAATCAGGAAAGGCAGGAGATAGTGTGGATACATATGGTACGTTTCATGAGGTACTTGTTAAGTTGTTCAATGACATAATGAGTATTGAAGAAAAGACAATCATAACTGAAGAATTCAAGGATATCTCCAATAACGATATGCATATTATCGAAGCAATCGGAATAGGGGACCCCAGAAATATGTCGGCGGTCGCAAAAACCCTTACCGTTACCGTCGGAACACTGACTATCGCTATCAACAGCCTTGTAAAAAAAGGGTACGTATCAAGAATCCGCAGCGATGAGGATAGAAGGGTCGTGCTTCTTTCATTGTCTCCAAAGGGAGTCAGGGCATTTGAACATCACCAGGATTTCCACGAGAAGATGATAAGAGCAACCATAGAAGGTCTTGACGATTCGGAACTGAAGGTTCTCGTGAAAGCCCTGATCAACCTAAGAAATTTTTTTGAAAGCTACAGATAAAAACCGGGAAACTGCATCTTACAAGCAGAATCCCGGTTCAGAATTCACATTCTCTTTTTTTCTATAATTATTCGGATTATTTTTCGGATATCCATTCATTCATATACTTTTCGAGTATATCAAAGGGCGCAGGTCCTGTCATAAGCAGAAATTCATGAAAATTCACAGCTTTAAACTCATATCCCAGTTTTGTCTCAGCTATATCCCTTAATCTCAGAAATTCCAAATAACCCACATAATATTTTAAATAGTTTGCAGGTTCTTCGACTATGCCGTGATAGATCTGTTCAACAATTCTATTGCCTGTTATTCCGTAGCGTTCCAGATAGGAGGCTGTTTTTTCCACATCCCAGCCATCATAATGGATGCCAATGTCTATTGAGGAATACAGACCCAGGGTCAGCGACCTGTTCAGCTGAAGCATTTTTGCGGTATCCTTGTCCATATCTGCAAGACCATAGGCATACATTTCCGCATAGGTCGCCCACCCCTCGATGAATCCTGCAAAATTCAGAAGGCTCCGTACCTTATCCGAAAGGAATGTGTTCGAATATACGGTCTGGTAAAGGTGTCCGGGATAGCCTTCATGGGCAAGGGTAGCATAGAGGTCGGCTTTTTCATAGCTGCCGGCAGGATTGATATAAATAATATTTTCCGACATATTATCGATAGGAGGTGTCAGATAGAATGCAGGACTTAAGAAATCTTCTAATGACTCATCGACATACTTTACAGAATAAGCGGTATTGGGCGGGGTAGGGAAATCATCGGCTATTTTTGATTTCAGATCCTCGAGTATTTCTGCGGGATCTTGCAGAGCGAATTCATAGCTGTCGAAAGAATCGGGAATGGACGGGTCGGCTGCAAAGAGCGCAGAAAGAGCCTGCATGTCAGTTTCCATTTTGGAATCTATCATTTTCTGGATTTCCTCTATAGAACGGGGAGAGCCGGTATTATATTTTACAAGGTATTCATAGTATTTTCTGCCATCAGGGTAGTGGCAGAGGCCTTCTTCGTTTGTTCCCGTGCCTTTGAGTGAGGTGAGACCTTCTATCAGAAGCTGGTATCCGGGAATGACATCGCTGTTTAAAATTTCTGTATTCTGCTTTTTAAAAGCTTCTTTCTGCTCCTCCGTAATGAAGGAGAGCCTGTCGATTTTTTCATTAAATGTGGAAATCAAAAAATGATCTTCCGGATTCTTTATAAATTCCCTGCATTGTTCGATTATATCATCTGCCGAGTAGTCAGCCATGAATAGACCAGCTTCCGACTTTTCCTTCTCAAATTCCATGATGCTGGCGTAATAGTCGTCAAGGTCTGCAATCAGACCGAGATAGTCGGTTATATCTTTCTCTCTTAGAAATGAATATTCTGCCAAAAGGATGGGAAGCTGTGCCTGGGTTCCGAGGGAGGGGCTGAGTGCCTCGGCATAGAGGACCAGGCCTGATGAAGAGAGTTCAGTCGTGAAAAAACTATCCAGAATATCGTAGGTCAGCTGACGGCTTTCTGTAAGGCTCTCATAGGAAAAGCTGTGGAGAGTTGTCTGCCAGGTTTTAAGGTCGTCAATGATCGTATCGATTTCATCCAGAGAAATGCGGCCAAGGGTCACATTATAATCGGTGATTCCATAGGCGCCTGGATCGGAAAGGCTGTAGTGGAGATTTAATGTGTTGGACGTAACCTCCTCCAGGAAAAGTTCATTTGTAAAATCATCAAAAGCAACCCCAATATCGTCCTCAGTATCATCTCCAGTATCTTCGGAAGTCTCCTGGTTTTCAGAACTGATTGGAGCGGACTCCGGGATGTCTGTCCCGTTGTTTCTATTACACCCGGCAAAGGAAAGGACGATGCAGATCGTAAAAAATAACAATGATATTTTTTTTAAGTGCTTCAAGTAGTTATTGCCCTCCTCTCAATATCTTCAGTCGGAAGACTGATCAGTTACTATCATAATAGCATATAGGATTGGTTTATACAAAATAATTCAGGCAGCTGCATCCGCAGGAATGAGGGGATGCAGAACGAAGGGAGAATGTGAATGAAAGGAAAGAAAATCAGTATTATTAGAAAAAAAGGGGAAAACAGGAAGTCGGAAGGAGGGAGCACGAGGCAGGGAATAAAAATCGCTGCAGCGCTTGTTCTTATGAGTGCCTTCTTGTTTCTGTCAGGTATGATCAGTTATGCAGTCGGCATCGAAGATTACTACCAGGAGGTACTGAAATTTGACGACCAGGGAAATCTGATTATGACGGTACATGACAGGAAAGCGACGGCGGCAGTTACCTATAAGACTATAGGCTGGACAATTAAAAGGTATAACCAGCCGATTGATGCAGCAGGAAACCAGTGTGCCAGGATTGTGCTGGAAGAAAATGCGCCGTCAAGGCCGGATCCAGGAGACAGCAAATATATATATTCTTATTTTTACTGCAACAGGGACGCAATTTTTAACAGCATAGGGAATGCGTCCAAAGAATGGCAGGAGGAACTTTACAGTAACGGGGGTACCGTATATTTGGATTCCATCATGACTGTATGTGTAAACGGAGTTCCACGGGGAAGCCTGACAGACGGGGGTGCAGGATCCGCAGGCGAGGTCTATTTTACTTTTGAAGGGATTGCAGGTGCTAGAAAGTGGGCAAATCCGGAAAGCCTGAGGACACATTTTAATAAAAGCCTCAGTTTTCCGGAGAACAAAGAGATGCTTTCAGGCAGCTTTCATGTAGCTCATTTTGAGGTGGCAGGGGAGGATTATGAGCATGCAGCTTCTCTGGAGCGGTATGGAAAAAATATTTCGGGAGGGGTTCTGGAAGCCCGGGAGCACAGTTTTACAAAAGAAGATTTTACGGAACATTTTTTTGAATATAGAAAGCTGCATGTCATGCTGGAATACAGGGACGGGAGAAAATACGATTACTGGACCGAAGGCGACCAGGACGTGCAGGGGATGGCAGTCATCGGAAACCAGGATAATTCCATTGAGAGAGCGGATGTCCATTTCTACTATGAAAGGGTGGAACGGCAGCAGGAAAGGACTGATTACTTTAACTGGGATCAGAATGGAAACCAGCTTGCGAACAGCCTCTGCATCAGGGCTGAAGAAAAAGGAAATGAAGCCTTTGATGTGTCAGAAGGGGTACCAACAGGAGAAGAGCTTTATGTGGAAGGCAAGTTCAGCAAATACAGGTATGCCTGCAGATATAAGCAGACATATGGATTCCGCACCTATGGAATTCGTGTGCGAACGAAGTACACCCTGCGATGGACGGGAGAGAATGGAATTGTGCATGAGGAGGAGGCATACCGGGAGAAGGATTATTATGCGGACAGGTATTATTCATACTGGGAGGTAGAGGACCTGGATCTGAATTATCTTGATAATGTGGAAGTCTGCAATTATGCTTTTGAAAATGGAAAGGTCGTTCTGGATACGATTCCGGAAGCGTGGGTGATGCTTTTCACAGGAAGACGTGACCGTATGAAGGATCCTGAGTATGCTGAAACGCTTGAGGTGTATGGAGGGATCATAGAGGGGGGAAATGCAAAACCTGAAATTCAGGAGGGGAATTATCAGCAGGAAGCGGAGGCCGCTATCGGCCAGATAACCGTTAAAAATGATGCTTTTTTGCTTGATAATCAGAGACTGCTGGACAATACTGCAGCTGCGGGAACGGCTTCAGAGCCCGTAAAGCCTGCAGGAGATATAACTGTTAATATATATAAGGGAGATATTCTGATTCCCCATACAAAAAGGAATGGGGAAAAATATCCTAGCACGGCTACTGCAAATTATGGTACCTATGGCAGCATATCAGAGGAGTCTTTCAGGGTGATGCCTGTAAATGGAATTACGGTTCATACACCGGTCGTATGCCAGGGGATGATTTCCAGTGAGAAAGAATTCAACCAGGAGATAAATCCTGACAGAATGCGGGCATCGCTGATACTTGGCAGGAGTTTTATAATCAGGATGGGTACCACGGGAGTCCATAAGAAGATTAAAGGGTATGGCTACAGGGATTATGATGAATATACGGATTGCGGTCAGGTCCGTTTTCCGTTTACTGTATATCGTGGAGAGGGGATGATTGATGCAGGAACCTGGATCGATATCGAAGGGAGCAACATGTTTTTTTATCTGCCGGAGGGGATCAGTGAAGGGGACTATGCAGTTGAATTCAGGGCGGCCGCAAAGAATTATGATACAGTGGAAGGCGGTTTAGATAAAATAGAGCAGAATGCGAATCTTAACAGGGATAACTATGCCGCATGGGATTCTGTGAAGGTCCGTGTCACAGGCAGACTATTCGGCTTCAGTATAATTGATATCGGCGATTACCCCAGATGGGAGAGAGTTTTCAGGAAAGGGGACGGTATCACGCCCCGTGGGTTTGCTTACAGAGTAGGAACACAGGACAAAAACGGGAACAGCACAGGAATATCAGAAAAATATTCGCTTCCGATTCTAAGGGGAGGACATCCGTATAATCTGAATGCATGGGCAGTCAGGACAGGATATCATATAAAATTCAAGCTGACGACCATAGGAACCATGGCTGGGAACAATGACTACATACATTTAACGCCCGAATTCTGGTATGTCGATAAAAATGGAAGAAACCGACAGAAGGTGGATCTTTACTACAGCGCAGTTATCAATGGAAGCAGGGAGGAGTATGTGAAGATCGGAAGTGCCGTAGATAAAACAAATGTCATGACACTGGACATGAGCAGCAGATACAGCCTGGCTCCGAAAGAGGAACTGGAAAAATCTGCGGAGCTGACAGGACAAAATTTTAAGGACCTGTATGGAGAACCAGCAGAGGCATATACTTTCGGGAACATACTTTTGTCATACAAAAGCAGAAATTTCATCGGAAATACCACCAAAAATATTTCTGACAGCAACGCAGCCTTGAAATCCCGACAGGAGTGGTACGGGGAATACCATCTGCCTGCAAAAATCCATGCGGTTCCGGAGGGATTCGATCTGAAGCAATATATACATCAACATGGAACCCTGGGAAGGGACAGTAAGTTTTTCCTAAAAGACGGATATATACTGGTGAATCTGAATATTGAAACCCTCAAGAACCGGGTACCTTCACTGAGCTATACGAATCTGAAAAATGCGGCATCAGGATACTGCAATATGTGGAAGAGAGAGGGATTTGCATACAGCAGAACGGATGCCCTGAATGTGAAATTTGCATTTATCGATGGGGATGCTTTTCTTTATGATCTGGATGCATCTTTGCGGCAGGACTACAAAGGTATGGGGACGCACTAGGCGTTCTCTGTTACAGGAGTCTTGACATACCGGGGGAGCATGTGATAGTCTTTAAGATAAGTAAAAATGTAAACACTGTGACGAAGAGAGTAGGTTTATCATTCCATTTAAAGAGAATCCCCATATGGTGAGAGGGGACATTGGATATAGGCTGAAAATGGCTTCCGAGTGGCGCACCGAACTTTAACATATGATGGGAAAGCAAGGCTGCGACGGGACTCCGCCTGTTACAGCGGAAAAGTATACCAGGGCTTTAACTGCCTGTGGGTGTACTTAATGAGGTCTGCTTCGTGAGAAACAGATAAATTGAAGTGGTAACACGGGACGATTTCCCGTCTTCTCTAGCTGTTAGGGGAGACGGGTTTTTTTGACTCATAAAAAGGCTCGTCCTGTGACAAGAAAAAGTTCCGATTTTTAAAGAGAAATGATATCGATGATGATATTTTATTATGAAAGGATGTATACATATGGACAAGAAAAAATATTATATTACAACAGCAATCGCATACACATCAGGAAAGCCGCACATCGGAAACAGCTATGAAATCGTTCTTGCTGACAGCATTGCAAGATTTAAGAGGCAGCAGGGATATGATGTGTTTTATCAGACAGGAACGGATGAACATGGACAGAAGATTGAGCTGAAGGCTGAAGAAGCAGGCATCACACCGAAGGAATTCGTGGATGGTGTTGCAGGGCAGATCAGGGATATCTGGGATCTGATGGATACATCCTATGATAAGTTCGTGCGTACCACGGATGAACATCATGAAAAACAGGTTCAGAAAATATTTAAAAAACTCTATGAACAGGGCGATATATATAAAGGATATTATGAAGGAATGTACTGTACGCCATGTGAATCCTTCTTCACATCATCGCAGCTGGTCGACGGAAAATGTCCTGACTGCGGCAGAGAAGTACAGCCGGCGAAGGAAGAGGCTTATTTCCTTAAATTGAGCAAATATACAGACAGGCTGATTGCGCATATCAATGATCATCCTGAATTTATCCAGCCGGAATCCAGAAAGAATGAAATGATGAATAATTTCCTTCTTCCGGGCCTTCAGGATCTCTGCGTTTCAAGAACCTCATTTAAGTGGGGAATTCCGGTTGATTTCGATAACAAGCATGTTGTCTATGTATGGCTTGATGCACTCAGCAACTACATCACCGGCTTAGGGTATGATGTTGATGGAAATAGCGATTCCCTATTTGAAAAATTCTGGCCAGCAGATCTTCATCTTATTGGAAAAGATATTTTAAGGTTCCACACCATTTACTGGCCGATTATGCTGATGGCTCTTGACCTTCCGCTTCCAAAGCAGATATTCGGACATCCATGGCTGCTTCAGGGTGAGGGAAAGATGAGCAAGTCAAAAGGAAATGTGCTTTATGCGGATGAACTCGTTGATTTCTTCGGAGTTGATGCGGTAAGATACTTTGTTCTTCATGAAATGCCGTTTGACAATGACGGCGTAATCACATGGGAACTTATGGTGGAAAGAATGAATTCCGACCTTGCGAATACCCTTGGAAATCTTGTAAACAGGACGATTTCCATGTCAAACAAGTATTTCAGCGGTGTGGTAAACAATACCGGCGTCAGGGAAGATGTCGATGATGAACTCATCGCTCTTGCACTGAAGACGCCTCAGATCGTGCAGGAAAAAATGGAGCACCTGAGGGTTGCAGATGCTATTTCGGAAATCTTCACGCTGTTTAAGAGATGCAATAAATACATTGATGAAACCATGCCATGGGCTCTTGCAAAGGATGAGGACAAGCAGGCGCGTCTTGAAACCGTGCTTTACAACCTGACAGAATGCATCTGCATAGGCGCAACACTTTTAGAATCTTTCATGCCGGATACAGCAAAAAAAATCCTGGGCCAGTTGAATGCAAAGGAAAGAACAATGGAAGATCTTGCAACATATGGCTTATATGAATCAGGCACAAAAGTGACTGACAAACCGGCAATCCTTTTCGCACGCCTGGATGTGAATGAAGTACTTGAAAAAGTAGAAGCCATAAAAGCAGCAAACCAGGAACCTGAGGAACACTACCCTGCAGTTGAAGCGAAGCCGGAAATTACTATTGATGAATTTGATAAAGTACAGATTCAGGTCGGAGAGGTAATTGCATGCGAACCAGTTAAGAAGGCGAAAAAGCTTCTTGTTTCACAGATAAAAGTAGGAGGACAGACACGACAGATCGTGTCGGGAATCGCCCAGTACTATAAACCGGAAGAGATGGTAGGAAAGAAAGTTGCGGTAATTACGAACCTTAAGCCGGTTAAGCTCTGCGGAATCCTCTCAGAAGGCATGATTCTCGCAGCAAGCGATGATGACGGAAATCTTTCCGTCATGACTGTAGATAAAGACATTGTAAGCGGATCAGAAATCTGCTAAATATGATACCAGGGTCAAAAGGTCATGTGTTTCATGGTTGCATGAAAAAACATGACTTTGGGACCAGCAAAACATGAGAAAGCAGCCCGAACAGGGCGAATTTCGAGATAATATAAATAATCCGGGCACAAGCCCGGTCCGGAAGGAGGAAACTTTGGCAGGGGTATGCATGAAAGGTGCAGATCCCTGCCAAATAATGCTTATGATATTTGAAAGCCACGCCCATTTTGATGATGAGGCATTTGATACAGACAGGGAGGAACTGCTGGGAAGCTTTGCGGAAAACGGAATCGAGTACGTGATCAACGTAGGTGCCAGCATTCAAACCTCAAAAAACACGATTGCACTTACTGAAAAATATTCCTTCATATACGGCAGTGTCGGGGTGCATCCGAATGAAGCTGCGGAGCTGGACGAGGAGAAGATGGCCTGGCTCAAAGCGCAGACTGCATTGGAGAAGATAGTAGCGGTTGGTGAAATCGGACTCGACTATTATTATGACGAGCCGCCGAGGGATATACAGAAGAAATGGTTCGAGAGACAGCTTGAAATGGCGAGGGAGGCCGGACTTCCGGTAATCATCCACAGCCGCGACGCTGCAAAGGATACGGTGGACATGATGAAAACCCTGAAGGCGGGGGAAATCGGAGGGGTCATCCACTGCTTTTCCTATACGAAGGAGACGGCCAGGGAATTCCTGAATATGGGATTCTATATTGGAATCGGAGGGGTTGTGACCTTCGCAAACGCCAGGAAGCTGAAGGAGGCGGTAGCGTATATACCGCTTGAAAATATACTGCTGGAAACGGACAGTCCATACCTGTCTCCGGTGCCGTACAGGGGCAAACGGAACTCTTCGCTGAACATTCCGTACATCGCAAAAGAGATTGCAAGTATCAAAGGAATCAGTTATGATGAAGTGGTAGAGACAACAAACAGGAATGCAAAAAGACTGTTTTTCAAAGAGAGGTAATTGATGGCAACATTAGGAAATCCTAAGAATACGATTGAAATTTTAAATAAATATAAGTTTGTTATGCAGAAGAAATTCGGGCAGAATTTTTTAATAGACACCCATGTTTTGGAAAAAATAATAAATTCCGCAGATCTCACAAAAGATGATTTTGTGCTTGAAATCGGTCCGGGAATAGGCACAATGACCCAGTACCTGGCTGAGGCTGCAAGGGAAGTGGTCGCGGTGGAAATTGATACCAAGCTGATTCCGATACTTGAGGATACATTAAGCGATTACGATAATGTTACGATTATCAATCAGGATGTGCTTAAGCTTGATATAAAGAAGCTTGCAGAAGAAAGGAACGGAGGAAAGCCGATCAAGGTAGTGGCCAACCTTCCTTACTATATAACGACGCCGATCATAATGGGACTTTTTGAGAGCCACGTTCCGATCGACAGCATTACCATAATGGTTCAGAAAGAGGTTGCAGACCGTATGAAGGTCGGACCCGGAACAAAGGACTACGGGGCATTGTCCCTGGCAGTCCAGTATTATGCGGATCCTTATATTGTTGCAAATGTTCCGCCGAACTGTTTTATGCCAAGGCCAAACGTAGGCTCTGCAGTAATCAGGCTGACAAGGCATAAAGAGGTTCCGGTGAAGGTAGATGATGAGAGTCTGATGTTCAAAATCATCAGAGCATCCTTCAACCAGAGGCGGAAGACCCTGGTCAATGGCCTTAATAATTCACCAGAAATACATTTGTCAAAGGAACTGATAGCAGAAGCCCTTGAGGAAGCCGGATTTCTGGCAAATATAAGGGGAGAGGCTCTTACATTGGAACAGTTTGCAGAATTAAGCAATATAATCAGCAGAAAAATGAAAGAATAGGGACAAGGAAGTCTTCTGTGTTGAAATGAAAAGGGATTTTATACAGCTTTGGACATCCTTGTTGATGGGCAGGTGCGGAATTTGAAAGTTGAAAAGATTTTAGTGAAGAATGCGGTGCCTGGAATGGTGCTCGCAAGGGATGTATATACGGATGAAGAAAACCTTGTTCTTGGGGAAAAGATGATACTCGTAGAAAAAACCATTAAACATCTGAAAGGTCATTTCGTGCGGGAAATATTTATCTATGTGCCTGATGGAAAAAAGACGGTGAGCAGGCAGGCCCCACAGAGGAAGACATATAACCAGCAAATAAAAGAGACCCGGGAATTCAGAAAATTTGATAGTTCGTTCAAAGAATCCGTTTCAGAAGTGAAAGATCAGTTTAACAGTATTGTCAGCGAA
This sequence comes from Anaerobium acetethylicum, assembly GCF_900096945.1. Classification (GTDB taxonomy): domain Bacteria; phylum Bacillota; class Clostridia; order Lachnospirales; family Lachnospiraceae; genus Anaerobium; species Anaerobium acetethylicum. Next base: position 18,794 of record NZ_FMKA01000035.1, read on the forward strand.
GGAGCAGAAATCGATACCGAGGTACTTCTAAGCGAGACAGACAGAATCCTGAAAGAAAGCACGAGCGGCATTCATGTCCTGGATATGATGAGCTGTATGAGAGACATGGATGACCTGACATATGTGCATTCTGTAAATGTTGCCCTTATATGCAATGTGTTTGGAAACTGGCTGAAGCTTCCAAAAGATGAAATCCGTGTCCTTACACTGGGCGGCATTCTGCATGACATCGGCAAGCTGAAAATACCTCTGGAGATACTTACAAAACCAGGGAAACTTACAGATGAAGAGTATGAAATCATAAAAAAACATTCTTATTATGGTTATGATACGATAAAGAATAAAGAGATTGAAGACCAGGTTAAGCTGGCAGTCCTGCTTCACCATGAAAGGACGGACGGCAGCGGGTATCCTGGTGGATTTCCCAATCAGAAAATAGCAGAAGCTGCCAAGATAGTAGCAATTGCGGATGTATATGATGCAATGACCGCAAATCGGGTTTATCGCATCGGAATGTGTCCATTCAAGGTAATAAACATTTTTGAAGAAGAGGGAATGACCAAATATGATCCTAAATATATCATTCCGATCATGGAAATGCTTGTGCAGTCATATATTGGAAACAGCGTGCGCCTCAGCAACAACATGGCAGGCGAGGTGATTATGATCAATAAGAATTCCTTATCAAGACCTGTAGTGCGTGTAGGAAATGATTTCATTGATCTTTCAAAAGACAGGAAAGTTACGATTGAAGCAATTATTTAAAAATATAAGGAGGGGTATATTTTATGAAATATGAAATTCAGGGAACTCCGTTGCCGGTTGTTGTTTGTCAGCTGGAGGCAGGGGAAAAGATGATTACTGAAAAAGGATCGATGTGCTGGATGTCACCAAACATGAAAATGGAAACGAATGCCGGGGGCGGCGTGGGAAGAGCGCTTGGAAGGATGTTTTCAGGAGAGTCCATATTCCAGAACAACTATACGGCTATGGGCGGAGAGGGAATGATCGCTTTCGCATCCAGTTTTCCAGGATCCATCATGGTTTTTGACATTACACCTGGCAAAGAGATGATTGTACAGAAATCCGGATTTCTGGCAGGAGAGGCAGGTATCAATTTATCCGTACATTTCCATAAAAAGTTCGGAGCCGGACTGTTCGGAGGCGAGGGATTCATTATGCAGAAACTTTCCGGAATGGGGAAGGCATTTATAGAAATCGATGGCCATGCAGTGGAATATAATCTTCAGGCCGGGCAGTCCATTATAGTGGATACAGGCTACCTGGCTGCCATGGATATAACATGCTCGATGGAGATACAGAGCGTTCCCGGACTCAAGAACATGGTATTTGGAGGGGAAGGCATCTTCAATACTGTGATCACCGGACCAGGAAGAATAATCCTGCAGTCGCTGCCTATCAATGCAGTTGCAGGATCAATCAGGCCATACATGCCAACTGCAGGAAGCTGATCATAAATCCGCAGAATGATTCAGGATAGAAGTTCGGCTGTGCAGGCAGCAAGTCATAGAGATACAGGATTTATCAGGGCATATCTTTCGTGATCTTCCCAGATTCCCTGTATCTCTATATTTTTTCGTGCAACTCCTTCAAATGAAAAGCCAAGAGAACGTGCAAGCCTCACAGACGGGAGGTTTGACGGCATGATATTGGCTTCGATTCGGTGAAGCCCAAGTTCGCTGAACATGATGCTGATACCCTTGCGCATCGCTTCAGAGGCGTAGCCGCGGCCATGGCATTCACGGCTCAATTTGTATCCGGCTTCACAGCTTTTCAGATGACCCCTCTGTATGTTGATAAAAGATATGGTTCCAATTATTCTGCCGGGGTCGGATTTTTCGTAAATCCAGAACCGCACGCTCCTGGAAGCCAGGGCAGAATGATATTCATAGTTGAGAATAGCCTTCTGGTAGGCTCTGGTATAGTAGTTCCGGCTTTTTGAAGGTTCAAAAGGTTCGAAAATACTCCGGTTGCATATGAAAAACCCCAGGACTTCATCTGAATGGCTTTCATCGAGTATTTTAAGAATCAGACGGTCTGTTTCGTAAGACATCTGCATGGGACACCTCCGTTTGAGAAAATCAGTCGACTCCCCGCAGCTCCACTTTTTCCATGTTTTTCAAAAGGATATTGCGGAAGTTTTCGAGCTCTTCGCGGGTACAGGAATGGAAGCCCGGACTGATGACGGACTCAGAGTCCTTGTAATTCTGCAGATAATAAGCTTGGCATCCCTTTAACCAATGGCCGATGGATTCCATATCCCCGGCGGAATGCAGTTCTTTTACGACTGTCGTACGGAATTCGTAATCAATTCCAGAGTTCATGATCAGGAAAATGGAGCGGTCAATTCGGCCGATGTCGATATCCTTTATTCCGCTTGCGAGAGGATATCCTTCCGGTGAGGATTTTATATCCATTGCAATATGGTCCAGAAGGTGCTCCGCCAGGAGGGCTTCAATCGTTTCCGGTCTGTATCCGTTGGTGTCGAGCTTTATTTTATAGCCGAGCTCCTTTATTTTCCTCAGAAAATCAGCCAGTCCGCTTTCAAGGGACGGCTCGCCCCCGGTGATACAGACTCCCTCGAGGATTCCGCGTCTTTTCTTCAGGTAACTGAGGACCTCATCTTCCGGAATCACCGGTTCTGATCCCGGATCCAGCACAAGACCGCTGTTGTGGCAGAACGGGCATCTGAAGTTGCACCCGCCGAGGAAAATGGTTGCAGCCAGATGGCCTGGATAATCAAGTAAAGTTGTTTTATTAAAACCATGAATTTGCATTAAATCACCTATCTGTGGTAAAGTATAGTCGAATAGTATATGGATATCATTTTGGCAGCCACAAGGCCGCCATCTTATTTTGATTATAAGTCAAAATGATGTTTTATGAAAGTTTTTTATTTATAGTATGAAAGGGCGTCAGAGATCAATGGAGTCATGTGAAAAATACATGAAGGAAGCCATCAAACAGGCAAAAAAGGCCTATAAGCTGGGAGAAGTCCCGATAGGCTGCGTCATTGTATATAACGATAAAATCATTGGAAGAGGTTACAATCGAAGGAACACGGATAAAAACACACTCTCCCATGCAGAAATACTTGCCATTCGAAAGGCAAGCAAAAAAATGGGTGACTGGAGACTTGAAGACTGCACGATGTATGTCACGCTGGAACCATGCCAGATGTGCTCCGGGGCGATTGTGCAGGCGAGGATCAAGGAAGTCGTCATCGGAAGCATGAATCCGAAGGCAGGATGCGCAGGCTCGATCCTGAATCTTCTGCAGATGGAAGAATTCAACCACCAGGTGGAGATACGAAAAGGCGTGCTGGAAGAAGAATGCACGGATATGCTTCAAAGATTTTTCAGGGAGTTGAGGCAAAGAAACAAAAAAGCGAAGGAAGAGCATAAGAAAAGGGAAGCAGAATATCAGGAAAAAGCACAACAGTAGAATTTGATTGACAAAAAATAAAAAACAGGCTATACTTAAGCCTGCATTCCGTATCAGGAATGTACTTAGATTGTCATAAAGTTTCCGTGCAGCCGGGGAGTCAGCGGTGCCCTGTACCTACAATCCGCTATAGTGGGGGTGATGTCCTGCCCCGGGTTTTTTACTGCAGAGCTGCCCTTTATAAGTGGTGTTGACGTCTGGGTCTCGCGCAACAAAAATTCATGAATCGTGTCAGGTCAGGAATGAAGCAGCACTAAGTGAAACCTTTTGTGTGCCGTGAGGTAGCCTGGGCCGAGCTAACTGTAGAGGTAACGTTTGTGGTAGGAATTCAAAGCAGGACGCACGGAATTTAATATAATGAATAGGAAGCTGTGGCTGAATGAACCGTAAGGTCAGGATGCGGCAGTTTTTTTATTTATAGAAAATTCGTCAATTTGCACAGGGGTTTGCAATTAGGACGTGATGCAAAACATGTTCATTCGCAGCGCGCTCTCGCTTAGATGAAGCCGTAGTGGTACGTAGGGCTGCAAAATACGCAGCCCAAGTGCCAACGTCTTCATAAAGCTGCTCATTGAATCATGTTTTGCATCACTGTGTAATAGAGTGCGGATGTGCAAATTGATGAAGCCGGACGTTACAAGAGGGCTTTTATTATGAAAACGTTTCTACCAGTTTTCATTCATAGTGGTGCGATGGGCGCATGGGGAATTGACACGCTAATCGTCATAGGGAAGTACATTTAAAAAAGAGCATCATGCTGCAGGATCGAAATCCTGGCATGATGCTCTATAATCTTATAACGGAGGATTAGGGATTCGAACCCTAGGTCGGCTCACCACCGACACGAAATTTCGAGTTTCGCACCTTCGGCCTCTCGGACAATCCTCCAAATCATGTGAAATTTCCCTGTTTTTGATTGTTAGGAAAATCACTAAATCATTATAACACATTTTTCGGAAATAGCAAAAGAAAAATAAACGTATTGAGTTAATTTTTAAAATAATATATAATTAAGCTATGTTTTTTGCACTGTACAGGATCATTACTCACAGGTTGTGGGACTTAACAGATAGGCTGAAAACCCCGTTGCTTTGGGTAGCCATAAAGAGGGAGTGTTCAGGATGAAAAGAATCGGAATGTTAACGAGCGGTGGAGATTGCCAGAGCCTTAATGCGACTATGCGAAGCGTGGCAAAGACTCTTTACGGGAATCTGGAAGAGGTTGAGATCTATGGATTCCAGGAAGGCTACAAAGGGTTGATCTATAACAACTACAGGATAATGAAGCCGTCTGATTTCTCTGGTATCCTTACAGAAGGAGGAACCATCTTAGGAACATCCAGACAGCCATTCAAGCTTATGAGGGTTCCCGATGCAAACGGTCTTGACAAGGTCGAGGCTATGAAGGAGAACTACAGGAAGCTTAAACTGAACGGACTTGTAATTCTTGGCGGAAACGGATCCCACAAAACTGCAAATCTCTTAAGAGAAGAGGGGTTGAATGTTATAACCCTGCCAAAGACCATAGATAATGATCTTTGGGGGACAGATCTGACATTCGGATTCCATAGTGCGATCGAGATAGCTACAAATGCAATCGACTGTATCCATACGACGGCAGCTTCCCACGGAAGGGTTTTCATTGTTGAGATCATGGGACACAAGGTGGGATGGCTTACGCTCCACGCAGGTATTGCCGGAGGTGCGGATATAATTTTGATTCCGGAAATACCATATGATATCGATTCGGTTGCAGCTGCAATAAAAAAGAGAGCGGATCAGGGAAAGAGATTTTCAATTCTGGCCGTGGCAGAAGGCGCCATCTCCAAGGAGGACGCAAAGCTGTCAAAGAAAGAGCTGAAGGAAAAAAGAAGCAAACGCATATACCCGTCAATATCATATGAACTGGGTGCCCAGATACAGGAAAAGACCGGACAGGAAATCAGGATAACAGTTCCGGGACACATGCAGAGGGGCGGCCCGCCATGTCCTTTTGACAGAGTACTGTCCACAAGACTTGGCGCAGCGGCAGCTGAACTCATCATGAAGGATGATTACGGATATATGATAGGAATAAAGAATGATAGGACGACCAGGGTACCATTAGAGGAAGTAGCAGGAAAGCTGAGATATGTCGAGCCGGATGCGCCGATTATAAAAGAGGCAAAGCTCGTTGGGATAACCTTTGGCGACTGATAGATAGGAAGGGTTAAAATGGCTTATACTGCCTTATATAGAAAATGGAGACCGGCTGAATTCGAAGATGTAAAAGGCCAGGATCATATAGTTACAACATTAAAAAACCAGATTAAGGCGGACAGGGTAGGTCATGCATATTTATTCTGCGGAACAAGGGGGACTGGAAAGACAACAGTCGCAAAGATCTTTGCGAAGGCCGTCAATTGCCAGAGCCCGGTGGATGGGAGCCCGTGCAATGAATGTGCGACATGCAGAACCATAGGCGGCGGGACTTCAATGAACGTTATTGAAATTGATGCAGCTTCCAATAACGGCGTTGACAACATCAGGGAGATCAGGGATGAGGTCGCCTATTCGCCGACCGAAGGAAAATATAAGGTCTATATCATTGACGAGGTCCATATGCTCTCGACAGGCGCTTTCAATGCGCTTCTGAAAACATTGGAGGAGCCCCCGCCATATGTCATTTTCATACTGGCGACGACGGAAGTCCACAAGATTCCCATAACAATTCTGTCGAGATGCCAGAGATATGATTTCAGAAGGATTACCATAGACATCATTTCAGACCGTCTGAGCGAACTGATGAAAGAAGAAAAAATAGAGGTTGAAGAAAGAGCCATTCGCTACGTCGCAAAGGCAGCGGACGGCTCTATGCGAGATGCGCTGAGCCTTCTTGACCAGTGCATCGCGTTTTACCTGGGAGAGTCGCTGACCTACGACAATGTTCTGGAAGTGCTTGGCGCCGTGGATACGGAAGTATTCAGCAGATTTCTTGACGGAGTCCTGAAGAAGGATGTCACGTCACTGATCGGCGGACTGGAAAAACTTATTATCCAGGGCCGGGAACTTGGGCAGTTCGTGGTGGATTTCACCTGGTATATGAGAAACTTGCTCTTAGTAAAAACTTCTGATAATATAGAAGACGTGATTGACGTTTCAAGCGACAGCCTTGTCCGCTTAAAGGAGCAGGCTGAACAGACTGATGTTGATACCCTTATGAGATATATCAGGATTTTTTCGGAACTTTCAGGTCAGATCAAGTATGCAAGCCAGAAGAGGGTTCAGATAGAAATAGCGCTTGTAAAGCTGTGTAAGCCCGCAATGGAGACCGATATGGGTTCATTGCTGGACAGAATCAGGAGCATAGAGAAGCAGCTCGAAGACGGTGTGATAACAGCAGCGCCTGCCAGTGAAGCGGGAAGCAGCACGCAATATGCCGGCGGACCGGACGGTTCAGCAGGGGTTTCGCATGCGGCGGGAGAGAAAAAGAAGCTGGATCCTGAAATGCTGAAAGCCGTTCCAGAGGAGATCAAGCAGGTCGCCATGAACTGGAAGAGCATTATTAACAGTGCGCCGGATTCGATGAATCCGATAAAGGGAATTCTGAGAACTTCAAGGCTGAGCCTTGGAGGGGACAACAAGCTGCTGGTAATAGCGGAGGATCCCACGCGGGAAGGATTCCTGAATACGGAAGACCATAAAAGGGAACTAGAAGAGGTCATAGCAGGTAAAATCAACAAAACTGTCGAGGTTGAATTCCGCTCAATGGAGAAAGGAAAATCATTCGAAAACAGTTATGTGGATATAGAAAAGCTTTTTAAAGAAACGATTAATATGGAAATTACGGTAGAAGAATAAAGGAGGAAATAGTAATGGCAAAACGTGGAGGATTCGCGGGCGGAATGCCTGGAAATATGAACAACCTGATGAAGCAGGCGCAGAAGATGCAGAAGCAGATGGAGGAAACCACACAGGAACTTAAATCTAAGGAAATCACTGCATCAGCAGGCGGCGGAGCTGTAGAGGTAACTGTTTCAGGAGAAAAAGAAATAACAAAGGTAAAATTAGCACCGGAAGTTGTAGATCCGGATGATATTGAAATGTTAGAAGACCTTATCATGGCAGCAACCAATGAAGCGTTAAGGCAGATGGAAGAACTGTCGCAGGCATCCATGGCTAAAATCACAGGCGGAATGGGCGGACTCGGAGGAGGGTTTCCTTTCTAATGGATTATTATAGCGGACAGATCAGCAAGCTGATTGAAGAACTGTCAAGACTGCCGGGCATCGGGGCAAAAACTGCCCAGAGGCTTGCATTTCATATCATCAACATGCCAAAAGATCAGGTAGAAGGTCTGGCCAGATCCATGGTCGATGCGAAAAATAATATCCGTTACTGCAAGCAGTGCTGCACCCTTACGGACAAAGAGATGTGCCCGATATGCAGCAATCCGAAACGTGACCAGAAGACGATTATGGTAGTCGAAAATACCAGGGACCTTGCAGCCTATGAAAAAACGGGAAAATACGAAGGCGTATACCATGTCCTTCATGGAGCTATTTCACCAATGCTGGGAATAGGACCAAACGATATTAAACTGAAAGAACTTATGCAGCGTCTTCAGGAAGACGTCAACGAAGTAATCATTGCCACCAATTCAAGCCTTGAGGGTGAGACGACGGCCATGTATATCAGCAAGCTCGTCAAACCGACAGGAATCAGGGTAAGCAGGATTGCAAGCGGAGTTCCGGTAGGCGGCGATCTTGAGTATATTGACGAAGTGACGCTTCTGAGAGCACTGGAAGGCAGGGTCACAATCTAGAAGCTGATTCGGCTTACATATATAGAAACAGAGTTCTGCCAAGACCAGGAGCGGATCATGAGGATGTCATGATCTGCTCCTTTTTTAAAAATTCATAGGAAATTCCTCGGATTTCCTATGAATTAAAAATGCTCCGCTTTCATACAGACTGGAATACTGGCCTTATTTATCTTATAATGATTAAAAACCACTTAACAGAAATGGCATGAAACATCATAACAATTCAGCTGAAGGAGGAGACATGGGAATAGGAAAGACGATCAAGAGAACACTGTCAGGAATGCTTTTTATCGTAGTTCTGCTTACGATGGTACCAGGTACGTCATTTGCAGCAGGAGGAAGTCTGAGTGCGCCGACGGCTGTAAAAGAATTCGAATACGACAGTACCGGAAAAGCGGCAGTAGGAAAGGTTCAGTTTACGTTCCAGGCAAATGCAGATGGTACTTATCAGTATAAAATAACCGATGAGAGTCACGTTGGATTAACGAATACTGGCGAATGGATTACGGTAACGAGTGTGGCCCTCAGATCCTCCTCTGTACTGATCCTGTACGCAGGCCATAATGTGACCATTCAGGCAAGAGCTGTCGACAGCACAGGCGCTGTTGGAGAAACGGCTGTCTGCAGTATAACGGAATTGTCCTCGGAAACGGATGCGTTTCTTTCATCAGGGGCGATAACCGCTGATCAGAGAATGCTTATCACCTATGCAATGAATGAGGCAGGCAAGCCCTATGTATACGCAGCTGGGGGACCTGATGCCTATGACTGCTCAGGGTTCGTGCAGGCAGTATATAAGAAAATGGGCATAACGATACCGAGAGTATCTGGCAGCCAGGCAACAGCTGGAACAGAAGCAGAACCGGACAGCCTGCAGCCCGGAGATATACTGTGTTTTGCTTCCACCGTGGGAGGAACAAGCGTGTCCCATGTAGGAATATATCTGGGATATGACAAATTTATTCATGCTCCCCGTACGGGAGATGCGGTCAGAATTGCCACCCTTGAAGGATCATACAGAAGCCGGCTGGTAACAGCAAGAAGATTCCTGGCATCCAACGAAATAGGTGCTTTCGTGTCAAGAATGTATGAACTGGCACTTGGCAGAACAGCGGGCACTGACGAAATCAACTATTATGTCAACCTTTTGTCGAACAGGAGCATAACAGGTGCGGATGTCAGCTACGGATTCCTCTTCAGTCCGGAATTCATAAACAGGGCACTGGACAACGAGGCATATGTGAAAGTGCTGTATCAGACAATGATGAACAGGGAAGCTGATGCAGGCGGTTTAGATCACTGGATTGGTCTCCTGAATGGTGGAGTTTCCAGGGAATACGTCTTCCAAAGCTTTGTAATGTCAGCTGAATACACCGGTATATGTGATTCTTATGGCATAGACCGCGGAGACAAGATACTGACAGATGCAAGAAGCCAGAATCCGGGTCTTACAATGTTCGTAAGCCGGATGTACACTGAAGCACTCGGCAGAGAAGCAGAAACAGCAGGACTGGAATATTATGCTGATGCACTTCTGAACGGAAGAGTGACGCCGGTTCAGGCTGCGCAGAATTTCATATTTTCTCCGGAATTTGAGAATAAGAATCTTTCGGATGAGGCCTATGTAAAGATACTGTACCGTACATTCATGGGCAGGGATTATGATCAGGGCGGACTGGACTACCATCTGGACAGAATGGCCAATGGAACAGGCAGAGCGGATATCCTTTATGGATTTGCCTATTCACCGGAATTTCAGGGCATTATAGCGTCGTTTGGTCTGAAATGACAGCAGAAAGGAAGTTGAGTATGATTCGGGAATTAAGGGAAAATGACAGGAAGGCATTCATATCGATGGTGGAGGCATTTTTCAATTCCGATGCTGTCCAGCACAGCATACCGCATGAAAATATTGTCAACACGTTCGATGAGGTAATGTCAGGATCTCCTTATGCGAAGGCTTATATTATTGAGAAAGACGGTGAAACAGCAGGTTATGCCCAGATCAGCCTGACATTTTCAAATGAGGCTGGAGGGCTGGTCGTCTGGATCGAGGAACTGTATATCAGAGAGAGATTCAGAGGGGCCGGTCTTGGAAAGGGATTCCTTGCATTCATCAGAAAGGAATTTCAGGGAAAGGCAAAACGATTCCGTCTTGAAATCACGGAAACGAATACCTCAGCGGAATGCATGTATCTGCGAAGCGGTTACGAACATCTCGGTTACAGGCAGATGGTTCTGGAAGAGGCACAACAGGGGAACTGTTCACAACCTGATTCATGCGAGATGTTTTAGTGAGTATAGGTTAAAGAAAGTCACAGAAAACCCGAAAAATCTTGACAAGCTTTGAGTATCAAAATATAATGTATCTAAATTGAATATTAATCTTCAGGGCAGGGTGCAATTCCCTACCGGTGGTAAAGCCCACGAGCCGAAAGGTTGATTTGGTGAAATTCCAAAGCCGACAGTAAAGTCTGGATGAAAGAAGATATGAACTTTTGTATGCACGAGTACCTTTGGTATCTGTATCAAGATGTTATTATGCCCCTGAAATGTTTATCATTTCAGGGTTTTTTAATACATGTAGAACGTACAAAAGTGATATATAACGGTATATCCAACAGGCGCCTTGAACAATCATGTTCAAGGCATTTTTTTGTCTTATCAAAAAAGGAGCCTTGATCAAGGAGGTACGACATGAATGAAATTGAATATATGAAGCTGGCCCTTTCTCTTGCAGAAAAAGGAAGCGGCTTCGTAAATCCCAACCCAATGGTGGGGGCCGTGATTGTAAAGAACGGCGAAATAATAGGCATGGGATGCCATGAAAAATACGGACAGCTCCATGCAGAAAGGAATGCGCTGGCGGCCTGCACCGAGCCGCCCGGGGGAGCAGTGATGTACGTTACCCTTGAGCCTTGCTGCCATTACGGAAAGACGCCTCCCTGCACGGAAGCGATCATCGAAAGCGGTATAAGAAAAGTGGTTGTCGGATCACAGGATCCGAATCCGAAAGTGGGCGGAAAAGGCATAAGGATACTGAGGGAGAACGGAATTGAGGTCGTGACCGGAGTGCTGGAGGACGAATGCACGGCGCTGAATGAGATATTTTTTCATTATATCGCAACCCAGACCCCTTTCGTAACAATGAAATATGCCATGACCATGGACGGCAAGATTGCCACATACTCGGGAAAATCAAAGTGGATTACAGGCGGGCAGGCAAGGGAGCATGTGCACAGATCCAGGCTGAGGCATGCGGCAATCATGGCGGGTTCAGGAACTGTCATTGCCGACGATCCGATGCTTACCTGCAGGATTTTGGGAGGCAGGGATCCGGTCCGCATAATCTGCGACACCCGGCTCCGGATTCCGACGGAATCAAATATCGTCAGAACTGCTGACCAGATCACGACTTACATTGCCACCACCTGCGAAGACCAGGCAAGGCTGAAGCCGTTAACCGATGCCGGCTGCAGAATTCTGACGATCAGTGAAAAAGAAGGCCATATAGACCTTGTGGAGCTGATGGTAAAGCTGGGCGAAGAAAAAATAGACAGCATACTGCTTGAAGGAGGGGCATCCCTGAATTATTCGGCCCTCCGGGCGGGCATTGTCAATAAAGTACAGGCCTATGTGGCCCCGAAAATCTTCGGAGGCCGGAATGCAAAAACGCCGGTCGGCGGTGCCGGAATCGAAGCTCCTGAGGAGGCATTCATGCTGAGGGACAGGAAAATAACGGTCCTGGGAAGCGATATCCTGATTGAGGGAGAGGTGTTAAAAGATGTTCACAGGAATAGTTGAAGAAACGGGTGAAATTATTTCTATAAAAAAAGGGGCGAAATCCTCAATCCTTACAATAAAGGGAAATGTGATTTTCAGCGACCTGAAAATCGGAGACAGCGTGGCAGTCAACGGGGTATGCCTTACAGCGACTGCATGTAGCGGAAATACCTTTACGGCAGATGTGATGAGCGAAACCCTGAGCCGCAGCTCGCTGGGAGCGCTTAAATCCGGAAGCCGAGTGAATCTGGAAAGAGCCATGAGGGCAGACGGGCGCTTCGGAGGACATATGGTTTCGGGACACATTGACGGTACAGGTACGGTTTCTGACATAAGGAAAGACGACAATGCCGTATGGTATACCATCAGGACAACAGAGAAGGTCATGAGGTATATCGTAGAAAAAGGCTCCATATCGATCGACGGCATAAGCCTGACGGTTGCAGCAGTAAACAAAGAGAATTTCAGTGTTTCCGTGATTCCGCATACGTTGAAGGCGACAATACTTGGAGATAAAAAGGCAGGAAGCATCGTCAATCTGGAAAATGACATAGTCGGGAAATACATAGAAAAATTCATGGCCCCGCCCCAGGCGGAGCAGAAACAGAGCGGAATAACAATGGGATTCCTGGCAAAAGCAGGATTTTAAGGAGGACAAAACATGTTTCAGTACAATAAGATCGAAGAGGCTCTTGAGGAGCTTAGAAACGGAAAAATCATACTGGTCACAGATAATGAAGACAGGGAAAATGAAGGAGACTTTATCTGCGCAGCAGAATTTGCCACAACAGAAAACATCAACTTCATGGCAACTTACGGAAAAGGTCTGATCTGCATGCCCATGAGCGAAAGGCTTGCAGAGAAACTCCAGTTTCCGCAAATGGCCATAAACAACACGGATAATCATACAACAGCATTTACCGTTTCAATCGATCATGTAGATACGACCACGGGAATATCTGCTGTAGAGCGCTCCGTGACGGCAATCAAATGCGTGGAAGAGGATGCCAGGCCGGAAGACTTCAGACGTCCGGGCCACATGTTTCCGCTCGTTGCAAAGGAACACGGCGTGTTAGAGCGTGAAGGACATACGGAAGCCACTCTGGATCTTGTACGTCTTGCAGGATTAAAGGAGTGCGGACTCTGTTGTGAAATCATGAAAGAAGACGGAACGATGATGAGAACGCCGGAATTGATTGAGCTTGCAAAGCAGTTTGATCTTAAGTTCGTTACCATCAGGGCTCTGAAGGAATACCGCAAGAAGCATGAAAAACTTGCAGACCGTGTGGTCGTAACGAAAATGCCTACAAAATACGGTGAATTCAAAGCATACGGCTATGTAAACAAATTGAATGGCGAGCATCATGTGGCCCTTGTGAAGGGAGAAATCGGAGATGGCGAAAACGTATTGTGCCGCGTGCATTCAGAGTGTCTGACCGGTGATGCCTTCGGATCAATACGATGCGACTGTGGCGAGCAGTTTGCTGCAGCTATGAACCAGATAGAAAAAGAAGGACGCGGAGTCATGCTCTATATGCGTCAGGAAGGCCGCGGAATCGGTCTGATCAACAAACTCAGGGCTTATGCCCTTCAGGACGAAGGCCTCGACACGGTAGATGCCAACATCGCCCTGGGATTCGAGGAAGATCTTCGCGAATATTACATAGGTGCACAGATACTCAAAGATCTCGGCGTGAAAACAATGAGGCTCCTCACAAATAACCCTCAGAAGGTATACGGCCTCTCGGATTTCGGCATTGAGATCGTGGAGCGCGTGCCGATCCAGATGCCCCTGACAGAGCATGACGAGTTCTATCTGAAGACAAAGCAGGAAAAAATGGGTCATATCCTGAATTACTAAACAAAGAGTATCGGATTGGCAACTATTCAGGACTACGTCCTTCATAGTCACAGATGATGCACACAAATTGCAGTAACAGCAATTTAGCGCATGCAGAACTTGGGTTTTCATGCAAGATCAGCATGAAAACACCTCGCGTGACAGGGGGGCCGAACAATTACAACGGCATATTATAAATTATAAAAGGAGATTGTAAAGATGAAAGTATATGAAGGAAAATTGGTTTCAAAAGAAATAAGGGTTGGTATCGTAGCTGCAAGATTCAATGATTTTATCGTTTCAAAACTTGTTGACGGCGCTCTTGACGGCCTCAGACGCCATGACGTAAAGGAAGAAAATATCGAGATGGCTCTTGTACCAGGCGCATTTGAAATCCCGCTCATTGCTTCAAAAATGGTGAAAAGCGGAAAATATGATGCAATCATCTGCCTTGGGGCGGTAATCCGCGGCGGCACCACCCACTATGACTATGTATGCAGCGAAGTATCCAAGGGAATCGCAACAGTGTCCATGAACAGCGACATACCTGTGATGTTCGGCGTGCTCACGACTGAAAATATCGAACAGGCTATTGAACGTGCAGGAACAAAAGCAGGAAACAAGGGATATGACTGCGCAGTTGCCGCGATTGAAATGGTGAATCTGATTTCTGAAATAGAAGCATAAATTTCGTAACCATCCAGCAGGATGCCATGCCTGTTTTTAGACTTGCTATATTGCCAGAATAATAACAATATGGTATAATGTTGCCCGAAAAGGTGGTTAATTATGCAGCATCAAACAAACGTATGCCCCTTTTTCCATGATACGGTTTCCCAAGGGAGCCGGACATGTGCGGAATTGTTGGAAAATCCCGTATTATAAGGCGTTTGGCAGATATTTGGAACAGAGGTTGAAAGTAAGAAAATAATTACATGCTATAAATTTTTTCCATTACAACGTGATGCAGGAACTGGCACCGGCAATACGGATTTTAAGGGGAAAATTTATATAGATTACCTATTAATTTATCCGGCAAAATGGCCGCGAGAGGACATATAATATGTCTTATAGTTTTTACAGGGAGGAAATGTATATGAAGTTTTTTATCGACACCGCAAAAGTAGAGGATATCAAAAAAGCAAATGACATGGGAGTAATCTGTGGGGTAACCACAAATCCTTCACTTATAGCAAAAGAAGGAAGAGTATTTGAAGAAGTTATCACTGAAATTACTTCAATCGTAGACGGACCAATCAGCGGCGAAGTGAAAGCAACAACTGTAGACGCTGAAAATATGATAAAAGAAGGCAGAGAAATCGCAGCAATCCATCCAAACATGATAGTTAAGATCCCAATGACTGTTGAAGGTTTAAAAGCAGTTAAAGTCCTTACAGCAGAAGGAATCAAGACAAACGTAACATTAATCTTCTCAGCACCTCAGGCTCTCCTGGCAGCAAGAGCAGGCGCTTCCTACGTATCACCATTCCTTGGACGTTTAGATGACATTTCTATGCCTGGTATAGATTTAGTTAGAAGCATCGCGGACATCTTCAATGTTCACGGCATCGAAACAGAAATAATTGCAGCAAGTGTTCGTAACCCGATCCACGTAATCGACTGCGCGCTTGCAGGAGCAGACATTGCAACAGTTCCTTACAGCGTTATCGAGCAGATGACAAAACATCCACTGACTGATATTGGTATTGAAAAATTCCAGGCAGATTACAAAAGCGTTTTCGGAGAATAATCCACAGAAGTCCCATTGCATGTTGGAAAAGAAATGGGAAGGCTGTAATTTGTTAAAAATTTGACAAAACGAGGCTTAAAGCAAGACACAGTAAACAATAGAGTCAATTTAGGAGGATTTATACATGAATACTAATATAGACAGTATGTCAGTAAATGCACTGCGAGTTCTATCAGCAGATGCAGTTCAGAAAGCGAATTCCGGACACCCTGGACTTCCATTGGGATCTGCAGCTGTTACTTACGAATTATGGGCAAAACACATGAAACATAATCCGAAAAATCCACAGTGGGCAAACAGGGACAGATTCGTTCTCTCAGCGGGACACGGCTCAGCGCTCCTTTATTCACTGCTTCACATGTTCGGATACGGAAATCTGTCCATAGAAGAAATCAAAAACTTCAGACAGTGGGGTTCACTGACTCCAGGACATCCTGAATACAAACATACAGTAGGCGTTGAAGCTACAACAGGACCTCTTGGCGCAGGTATGGCAATGTCAGTTGGTATGGCAATGGCAGAAGCCCATCTGGCAGCTAAATTCAACAAAGAAAACTATGATGTAGTTGACCATTACACCTATGTTCTCGGCGGAGACGGCTGTATGATGGAAGGTATCTCCTCAGAAGCATTTTCACTCGCAGGGACATTAGGATTAAGCAAATTAATCGTATTTTATGATTCAAACAATATCTCCATTGAAGGAAGCACAGACATCGCTTTCACCGAAAACGTTCAGAAGCGTTTTGAAGCTTTCGGATTCCAGACATTAGTTGTGGAAGATGGAAACAACCTGGAAGAAATCGGCGCTGCCATCGAAGCTGCAAAAGCAGACAAGACAAGACCTTCCATGATTACAGTTAAAACACAGATCGGCTTCGGATGTCCTGCAAAACAGGGAAAAGCAGCAGCACACGGCGAACCACTCGGAGCAGATAACGTTGACGATATGAAAGACTGCCTCGGATGGCCTTCAAAAGAACCATTCTTTGTTCCTGAAGAAGTTTATGCAAACTACAATGCAATCGTAGAAAAACTTGCAGGAGAAGAAGAAGAATGGAACAAGCTCTTTGCTGATTACAGTGCGAAATATCCTGAAATGAAAGAACTCTGGGATCAGTACTATGATGAAAATGCAGCTGAGAAGATTCTTGACAATGAAGACTTCTGGACATTCAGCGACAAGCCTGATGCAACACGTAACATTTCAGGAGCTCTTATCAACAAGCTGAAAGATCTTCTTCCAAACTTTATCGGAGGATCTGCAGATTTAGCACCTTCTAACAAAACTGAAATGAAGGGAGCTGGAGACTTCTCGAAAGAAGACTATGCAGGACGCAACCTTCACTTTGGTGTCAGGGAATTAGCGATGGCAGCAATCGGAAACGGAATCGCACTTCACGGCGGCTTAAAAGCTTATGTTTCCACATTCTTCGTTTTTGCTGATTACGTAAAACCGATGGCAAGACTTTCAGCACTCATGGGCCTTCCGTTAACTTATGTACTTACACACGACAGCATCGGTGTTGGTGAAGACGGACCTACTCATGAACCGATCGAACAGCTTGCGATGTTAAGGGCTATGCCGAACTTCAGCGTATTCAGACCAGCAGATGCTACTGAAACAGCTGTGGCATGGTACTATGCAGTTTCAAATAAGACAACACCTACAGCATTAGCACTCACAAGACAGAATCTGCCTAAATTAGCAGGCGCAAGCAAGGAAGCTTTAAAAGGCGGATATGTAATCGAAGATTCGGCGAAAGAAGTTCCGGATGCTATCTTAATGGCAAGCGGTTCTGAAGTTGAGCTTGCGATCAGGGCAAAAGAAGAACTTGCTAAAGACGGAATGGACGTAAGGGTTGTCAGCATGCCATGTATGGATCTTTACGAAAAACAGTCAGATGAATACAAAGAATCAGTTATGCCAAAAGCAGTCAGAAAAAGAGTTGCGATTGAAGCAGGAGCTGATTTCGGATGGGGCAAATATGTTGGTCTTGACGGCGCATACGTAACCATGAAAGGTTTCGGAGCAAGTGCACCTGCTAACATCCTTTTCGAAAAATTCGGATTCACAGTAGACAATGTAGTTAAAACAGTAAAAAGCCTGTAAGATATAATAAAAAAGAGGGAAGCTGCATATCATGCAGCTTCCCTTTCATCTAAAAGCCTGTCATGATCAGGGGAAGGACAACCGATGCAGCATATTGTTATGAGAAGAGCACAAAAGCTTAGAAATGATTGGAAAAAAGAATATTATGAAACCGTGCGGGATATCATAGAGCATCCTGTCATGCAGGAAATGAGGAAATACCAGCAGCACTGCCATACAGACTGCCTTCAGCATTGTGTGAATGTCTCATACCACAATTATCTGATCTGCAGGGTTTTACGGCTCGATGCCAGGGCGGCGGCAAGAGCAGGCCTTCTTCATGATCTGTTTCTGTACGACTGGAGGCTTCATGCAGGGATTACCGGAGACCGCTTCCATGCAATGACACACCCGCGCAGAGCCTTAAGGAATGCGGAAAAATATTTTATGCTTAGCGAATTGGAAAAAGACATCATACTCAAACATATGTGGCCGCTTACAGTCATCCCTCCCAAAAGTTTGGAGAGCCTTATCATAGGAATTGTCGACAAGACCTGCGGCCTCTTTGAAATTTCGGAATTCTACTCTGAAAAATGGATGGCTGAAACTTCACAAAAGCTGTCCGGCAGAAAAAAAGAACGGTAAAATTTGTGCGTGCTATTATGATGGAAATAAGGTATAATCTGTGAAAAGATTAAAATAAAGGGCGTGAAGATTTGAAAAAGACAGGACCAGTCCTGAGAAACATAAAAAAAGGAAACGTATATGGAGACGGACAGAATAAAGCCGTATCAGATAAAAATAGAATTGGTGAAACCGGTAACGAATATGATGAAAAGATTAGAAAACACAGAAAATCCAGTCTCCTGAAATTTATCATAATTGCCATAATAGCTGCGGCGGCATCAGCCGGCCTGTATTTTGCATGGCAGAACAAGGTTTACAGCAGTTATGAAGTGATTTCGAGTATTGAGCGAAAAGATACCGCTACCACAAAATACAAAGACTATAACGGAAAAATCATTAAATATGGAATGGATGGAGCATCCTGTACGGATGCCGACAATACAGCTCTCTGGAACCAGACCTATGAAATGCAGAATCCGATTATTGATATATGCGAAAATTATATTGCCATCGGAGATAAAAAAGGCAACAGCATCTACGTGTTCAATGCAGAAGGACTTCAGGGAGAGATTGACACATTGATGCCGATCCAGCAGATTGAGGTTTCCAGCCAGGGAGTAGTTGCAGCGGTACTGGAAGATGGGGAAGTAACCTGGATCAATTTCTATGACAAAGAAGGCAAGCTCCTCGTTGACAATAAAACAACAATGTCGAACAGCGGATATCCTATGGATATAGCGCTATCAAACGATGGAGAGAAACTCGCCATATCCTATCTGCTTGTGAATTCGGGGGTCATCAAGACCAATATAGCCTTCTATAATTTCGGATCTGTTGGACAGAATGAACTGGATAACCTTGTGAGCGGATATGAATATGACAAGACAGTTGTGCCATCCGTTGAATTTTTGAACAACACAACAGCAGCGGCGTTCGGCGATAATGAGATATCCCTGTATGTTGGAAGCCAGAAGCCTGTGGTTTCCGGTAAAATAGAAGTGAAAGATGAAATTAAAAGCATATTCTATAGTGAAGAATATATAGGTCTGGTATTTGATAATGATGACATTGAGAATAGATACAGGATGGTGATCTATGACCTGAATTGCAAGAAAATAATGGAAAAGGCTTTCAACAGAGACTATGATACAATAAAGATAGAAGGAAAAAAAATAGTACTGTTTAATGAACTTGAATGCAGTATCTATAATTTCCGTGGCATAGAAAAATTCCATTCCGCTTTCGACAATGAAATAATAGACGTCATACCGGTCAGCGGCTTTAATAAATATCTAATCATAAACGCATCAGAAACTGAAAAAATCAGACTGAAATAGGGGGGATTGCATGAACTGGTTAACGGTTTTAGTTGTAATAATACTGGCAGGACTTGCTTTTAAGGGATATCGTCAGGGTTTTTTCAGAACGGTGTTTTCACTGGTATCCGTTGTGCTTACAATTGTTCTTGTTTTATTCGTTACACCTTATATCAGTGAATTTTTGCAGGAAAAAACACCGGTATTTCAAATCGTTAAGACCGAGGTGTCTGAAAAACTGTTATCTGAGGCAGGAACTGTGAATACGGACACTCCTGAGGGGCAGATCCAGGCGGTTGAAAGCTATAACATCCCGAAGGTCATGAAAAACCTGATTTTAGATAATAACAACGAGCAGACCTACAGACTGCTGGAGACTGCCGGGTTTTATGATTTTGCAGGCAGCTATATTGCAAGGCTGATTGTAAATGCCATGGCCTTTGTGGCGGCCTTCCTCATTATTACGATATTTCTGCGTATGACCCTCTTCACCCTTGATATTATCACGGAAATACCTGTCATAAAAGGAGCGAATAAAGTGGCTGGTCTGGTTGCCGGACTAGGCGAAGGATTGATTGTCGTGTGGATTTTGTTTCTGACGATTACGGCATTTTCCAAGGGAGAAAGCGGAAAAGCAATATTTGATATGATTGAGAACAGCCTTTTCCTGAATATTCTATATAATAACAACTGTATTTTGAAACTGATCTCAAGTGTGATTGCAATGCTGTAGAGCAATCCTGATAAGCAGCTGTTCATAGGATTCCGCCAGGTATAGCACAGGTATAAGCAGTGCTGTACCTGGCGGTCTGTGGTTCAGAGTGAAAAGAAAGGTTTCCAGGCAGAGCATTCGAGAGAAAAAGTTCCCGAATACAATAAAAACACAAGCTTTATATACAAACATGGAAAACGAAATAAACATGAAAATGTACTTAAATAAAAAAACATAAAAAACTTCATATAAAGTGTTGACACTTTGCATTATAAATGATATTATTTAAATCCACCGCGTACTTGAAGATGCGGAGGGCGAAATGAGATTTAAAGTTCATTTCAAAAAGGTTGACAGATCGTGAAAATAATGATACAATGAACTCCGCTCTAGGAGATTTAGAGTTCATAAAAACGATTAAAACAATTTAAAAAAAGTGTTGACAAAGACAACTGCTTGTGATAAGATATCATAGTTGCCGGTCACACAGACAACACAGAACATTGATAACTGAACAGTGAAACAA
>NZ_FMKA01000019.1 GCF_900096945.1 Anaerobium acetethylicum
TGGTACTTAGGCCGCGTACTTTGCGGCCTTACGTACCACTACGTCTTCATCTAAGCGAGAGCGCGCTGCGAATGAACATGTTTTGCATCACGTCCCGATTGTCAAATCAGTCCGGCCTTTTGGGATCGATTACATCCTTCAGGCTGAAGAATTCCGCCAGTCTGGAATTTTTCGCTGTCAGACCGGTTCCGTTCAACAGGATTCTGGTCTGCCTGATATAGTCGGTTCCGATGCTCAGTATATTCTTTTCATCCGTTCCGCAGAAGATGCTGTAACCCTCGCTTTTCAGATAGTCCAGCTTTTCCCCCGGATACTCTACTTCCTTCCCATCGGGATATACATAGATCTCCGTTGTTCCGACAAGACTTCCGACTTCCGCTTCCCATCTCGCATTATCAAGTTCAAGGGTTTCCATGGAGATATCTGCGGTATTCTGGTGCCAGTAGCCATGGGATGCGAACCTCCATCCCGTTTTCAGAAGGCGCGCGGCTATGTTGCTGACCGTGGCTGCATCCTGGGAATATATTCCTGAATCAGTCTTATTGGTGGCATACCCGAATACTCCCTCAAACCCTGTGAGTGCAATTATCCCTTTAGCCCCTCTGTAGGAGAAATCAGGATGCTCTGCCACGAAGGCATCCAGGATTGGAATCACATCATAATCGCCCACAGTTTCTGTTCCGCCATTGTTATAAATGCACTTTACGCTGCCGCCGGCATCCAGTACAAGCCTGTCCGCAAATCCATCCTGCTCTGTATATGCATAATAGTTCACGTCATCTACAGAAAGGATAAAAGGAATCTTTCCTTCCGGAACCATTGGCTTTTCAGGCGAATAGACGACATCCCCGCTGCTGTCCTCCGACATGGACATCAGATCATGAATATCGATCAGGATATATCCCTTTGCATACATCTCCTCAAGTATATTCCTGAACTCTGTGACCGTCACCGCTGTTTTCTCATAAGCATCGGCCATCTCATCCCCATCAAATGCCTTGTCCGGATCGACGATCAGAGACTGCATGGATATATGGGCTACGACCCCCGCATATGCAGCCAGTTCAGACTGCGCCATCTGGTATTTCTCTTTTGCCTCCCGAAGGTTCCCATCCTCAGGATAATGGGCGATTGCCGCCTCAAGCAGGCTCACAGCCTCAGCATAAAAATAGCCTGCCGCCAGAGACTCCGCCTCCTGCAGGTAGGAAGATGCCGTCCTGCCATCATCCTGCATCTCTTCCGTGGATGCGGCTCCGTTGTCTCCCTCATCCGTAGAGTCCAGAACTCCCGCTTCAAGGGTAATCTGCCCCGAAAGGCCCACAAACTTCTCACCGAAAGCTTCCGCTATCCAGCCCCTCATCTCTCCTGCCGATTCCCATGCTGTTTTCAGCACGGTTTTCATGGATACTTCTGTCCCTGCCTCTGCTTCAGCCGATTCTGCCCTGTTCCCGTCAACCTTTGTTTCGGTTTCGCTGACTGCAGCAGGGTCTCCGGTCTGCATTTTATCTTTGAATGCGTCTGAATTTTTCAGGGCATAAATTCCAAAAACAACTGCTGCCATGAGCAGCATACTTCCCGCAAATGAAGCGATATCCTTCAACTTCACTTTCCGATGCACCGCCTTTCTAAACACTACTACTATTATAGATAAAATTCACAGTCAGCACAACCACGCATTTCTATTTTATCAATAAAATATAATGATACCAGGGTCATAAGGTCATGTGTTTCATGCTTGCATGAAAAAACATGACTTTGAGACCCGCAAAACATGAAAAATCCGCCCGAATAGGGCGGATCTCTCCTGTTTTTAGAATTGGTGGAACACAAACTGCATAACAATCCGGTCAGGTATCCTAAAGCAGTTCCTTTAACAGGCTGTTTATCATTCCGGGATCCGCCTTCCCTTTCATGGCTTTCATGGTCTGTCCCACAAGGAAACCGATGGCTTTGTCCTTACCGCCCCTGTAGTCTTCTACTGACTGCGGATTCGCAGCTATGATATCTTCAACTGCCTTGCGGAGTGCCGATTCATCGTTTACGATTCCAAGTCCCTTTTCCTTTACATAAGCTTCCGGGTCTGCATTCTCGTTGAAAACCGCTTCAAATACCGTCTTGGCTACTGTTCTGTTGATTGCATTGGATGCAACCATTTCAATCAGCCTGGCCAGATTTTCAGGCGCAAACGTGATTTCTTCCGGCTCCATGACTTTTTCCTTGAGAAGCCTCATGGTCTCGACCATCAGCCAGTTGGACACTTCCTTTGGCTTGTGGCAGATAGCGGCTGCCGCTTCGAATATGTCGGCCAGTTTTTTCGAGGCGGTTATGATGTCCGCGTCATATTCCGGTATTTCAAATTCCTCGGTATACCTTGCTTTTTTAGCATCCCTGAGTTCCGGCTCTCTTGCCTTTATTTCGGCAAGCCATTCTTCGCTGATCTCTATGGGTGCAAGGTCAGGTTCCGGGAAATACCTGTAATCCTGGGCATCCTCCTTGGAACGCATTGCAAAGCTGGTATCCTTGTTGTCGTCCCACCTTCTGGTTTCCTGGATGACTTTTCCGCCATCTTCCAGCACTTCGATCTGACGCTTTGTCTCTCCTTCGATTGCTCTCGCTATGGCCTTGAAGGAGTTCATGTTTTTCATTTCCGTCCTTGTTCCGAATTCAGGCGCCCCTGCTTCCCTGATGGAAAGGTTGATATCTGCCCTCAGGGATCCTTCCTGCATCTTGCAGTCCGACACCCCCAGATACTGGAGGATGAGCTTCAGCTTTTCAAGATAGGCGATTACCTCCTCGGCAGAGCGCATGTCCGGATCGCTTACGATTTCGATCAGCGGGACTCCGCAGCGGTTATAGTCCACCAGGGTGCAGTCATCCCAGTCGTCATGGATGAGCTTTCCTGCATCCTCTTCCATATGGATCTCATGGATTCCGATTCTCTTCTTCCCTGATGATGTCTCGATTTCGATTCCTCCGTCCCTGCAGATAGGGAGGTAGAGCTGGGACACCTGATATGCCTTTGGAAGATCCGGATAAAGGTAGTTCTTCCTGTCGAATTTGCAGCTGCGGGTTATGCTGCAGCCTGTCGCAAGGCCTGCTGCCATAGCAAATTCCACCACTTTCTTATTCAGTACCGGAAGGGTTCCCGGCATGCCTGTACACACGGGGCAGCAGTGGGTATTGGGATCGCCGCCGAATTCAGTTGTGCAGCCGCAGAAGATTTTCGATTTTGTTGCAAGCTCTACATGGACTTCAAGTCCAATGACAGTTTCGTATGTCTTCATGTCTATTTCCCCTCCTTTTCTTTTATCGGGCTTTCATATTTCCTGGTCTGCTCAAAGGAATATGCCGCCCTTATGATGTCTTTTTCGCCGAACAGCTTTCCTGTCAGCTGAAGTCCGATTGGAAGCTTCCTGCTGTCGAAACCGCATGGCAGGCTTACTGCAGGCAGTCCTGCAAGGTTTGCGGATACCGTGTAGATATCGCCCAGGTATCTTTTCAGCGGGTCGTCCGCATTGGCGCCAATCTCGAGGGCTGTAGTCGGTGCCGTAGGCCCCAGGATTACATCATATTTTTCAAATGCCCTGTCGAAGCTTTCCTTGATAAGCGCCTTTACCTGAAGCGCCTTTTTGTAGTAGGCGTCGTAGTAGCCTGAGCTTAAAACGAAGGCTCCTATCATCATCCTGCGTTTTACCTCGGCTCCGAATCCCTCGCTCCTTGTCTTCTTGTACACGTCCTGGAGTCCTTCGAAATCCGGTGTCCTGTAGCCGTATTTGATTCCGTCATAGCGGGAAAGGTTGGAGCTGGCTTCCGCTGAGGCGATTATGTAGTAGGCAGGAATCGCATATTTCGTCATGTCCATATGGAATTCCTCTACCAATGCGCCTTTTTCCCTGAGTACCTCTGCTGCCGCAAGTATGCTCTGCTTCACTTCTTCATCGATGCCTTCTCCCAGGTAGCTGTCCGGGATGCCGATTTTCATGCCTTTTACGTCGTCAACGAGGGCTTCCGTGAATTTGTAGTCCCCGGCATCCATGCTCGTGCTGTCCTTCGCATCATGTCCCGCGATTACCTCCAGCACTGCCGCGCAGTCCGAGACATCCCTTCCCATAGGCCCGATCTGGTCCAGTGAAGAAGCGAAGGCAATGAGCCCGTAGCGTGAAACCATTCCATATGTTGGCTTGATCCCTGTGATTCCGCAGAATGAGGCCGGCTGTCTGATGGATCCGCCTGTATCGGAGCCGAGGGCAAAAAATGCTTCCTCTGCTGCAACCGCTGCCGCCGAACCGCCGCTGGATCCTCCGGGTACGGTGTTTACATTCCATGGGTTCCTGGTAGGACCATAGAAGGAGGTTTCGGTGGAACCGCCCATTGCGAATTCATCCATGTTGAGCTTTCCGATGATCACGACGCCTGCCGCCTCAAGCTTCTCAACTGCTTCCGCGCTGTATGGCGGCTTGAAATTGCCAAGCATCTTTGAGGAGCATGTAGTCAGCACTCCCTTTGTGCAGATGTTGTCCTTGATTGCAGCCGGAACTCCTGCAAGGGGCGAGTCAGCAAATTCGCCGGCATCTATCTTCTTCTGCACTTCCTCTGCCCTTTGCAGGGCTTCCTGTTCCATTATGGTAACGTAGCAGTTATATGCTCCATCTGCTTCCTTTATCCTGTCAAGCTGGGCCTGAACCGCCTCTTTGACGGTTATCTCCCCTGCCTTTATCTTTTTCCCTAATTCCAGGGCTGTAAGCTTTGTTATTTCCATCCTGCTCTCCCCCTATTCAACAGTCTTCGGCACTTTGAAGCACCCATCTTTGGTTTCCGGCGCATTTGAAAGGATGTTCTCCCTGTCCGGTCCGTTTACGACTACGTCATCCCTGAACACGTTCTTCACAGGGAAGACGTGGGACAGGGGCTCCACCTGATCGGTATCCAGTTCGTTTATGATCTCCATGTAGCTGATGATGCTGCCAAGATCCTTTTTCGCTTTTTCTTTTTCCTCTTCCGTCAGCTCAAGCTTCGCAAGGGCTGAAACATATTTTATGGTTTCATCGGTTATAATCATGCTGTTGACCTCCTTCGATATTGTCAGATTGTATCTGGCCTTGCAGCCATTGAAATTATTCTGTCTTCTGCTTTTTTATTATAGCTGTCCACATGCTGGGATTTTCTGATGCTGTTTGTCCACAGCTGATGGCTCCTATGGCTCGAGTCTGTGCATATCTCTTGGGAAGAGTGTTGTTTCCCTTACATTCAGCTCGTCAAGAAGCTTCATGGTGAGACGTTCAAGACCAATTCCAAGTCCTCCGTGAGGCGGCATGCCATATTTGAATATCATCAGATACGCCTCCATGCCCTCAATTTCCATGCCTCTGTCTTCGATTTTCGAAATCAGCTGGCTGTAGTCATGAATCCTCTGGCCTCCTGTCGTGATTTCCATTCCCTTGAACAGAAGATCGAAACTGAGTGTGAATTTCTGATCTGCAGGATCGTCCATGGCATAGAACGGGCGCTTTTTGGACGGATAATGGGTTACGAAAACGAAGTCCGCGTCATGCTCCTCTTTGAAATACCTGCTGATCAGGACCTCTTCCTCCGGCTCCAGATCATATGGGTTCTTTATCTTCCTGTTATACTTTTCAGATACGAGCTTCTTCGCCTCGTCGAACCTTACTGCCGGAATCGTATCTGTTTTCGGAAGTGTCACGCCCAGCATTTTCAGTTCTTTTCCGTAGTCTTTCTGAAGAAGCTCCATTGCATACTGTAAAAATCCTGCCTCCATGGCCATAATGTCTTCGAACCCGTCGATGAATCCCATTTCAAGATCCAGGCTTGTGTATTCATTCAGATGCCTTGTGGTATTGTGCTTTTCTGCCCTGAATACCGGTGCTGCCTCAAATACCCTGTCGAAAACGCCTACCATGGTCTGCTTGTAGAACTGCGGGCTTTGAGCGAGAACTGCCTTCTGTCCGAAGTAATCAAGTTTGAAGATATTTGAACCGCCTTCAGCGCCTTTCGCAGTAATTTTCGGAGTCCTCACCTCTGTAAAACCTTCTTTATATAAAAACTCCCCGAATCCTCTTACAAGGCCTTCCTGTATTTTGAATTTCGCCCTTTCCCTGGGATTTCTAAGGGATATCGGTCTCAGGTCAAGCTTTGTTTCCAGGGACGTATTCATCTTCCATTTGTTGATAGAGATCGGCATGATTTCTGCTGGCTGCGAAAGCACCCTTAAGGTCTGAATGCGTATCTCAAAGCCGTTCGGAGCCCTGTCTTCCTTTACCGCCGTGCCTTCCACCTCTATTGCGGAGTCCTCCTTGAGCTTCTTGAAATCGAAATCAGTAACTCCCTTTTCAAATACGCACTGTACAAGGCCTTCGCTTTTACGCAGGACGACGAATGCCACATCTCCCATGTCCCTGATGATATGGACGGTGCCGTTGATTTTTATTGTCCTGTCTGTCAGCTCTTCCGCCAGAATGTCACGGATCTCCATTGTTTCTTTCTGTTTGATTCCCTGAATAAATTCCATATTGTACTCTCCTTTTCTTTTCAGGCGGCTTCTCCTGCCTGTTCACTTTTCAAAGCGGATATTCGCAATCCGCTTATGTGGCTATGAAGGACTTAGTCCTGAATAGTTACACATGGACAATTCCTTCCGGGAGATCTTTTTTTTGATATAAAAAAACCCGCCCCTGGAATATTGTCTCATATTCCGGGACGGGATCATTTTTGTTCCCGCGGTACCACCCGCATTGAGGATATGACATTTTAGGAACAGGAATCATTCCTGTCATTTCCTCCACTTTATATACTTAACGCGTACCACGTACACACCTACTGTCATGATTCATATTTTCCGGATATCTTACCAGATAGACCATCTGATATTCCGGCAGAATCATGATTTCAACATGTCTGCTCCAGAGTGTTCCCTTGCTTCGTTCCATCTGACAGCGCTCTCAGTCGGTGGCGCCGTCTTCCTGTCGAGTTCCATAAGTTCGAGTCTCTTTCATTGCATTTTCAATTTGAATTTATTGGATGCCTGGCATCCCGTATATAAAACGCCGTTCTTGCGCGGCAGATTTACCATATTGATACCCTTTATTCTACTAGAGTGCCTTGATTCGTTCGATTGCGGCAAGTGTGTTTTCATAGCTGCCGAAAGCTGTAAGTCTGAAATAGCCTTCTCCGCTTGGTCCGAATCCTGAACCCGGAGTTCCGACTACATTTGCCTTCTCTAAGAGATAATCGAAGAATTCCCATGAAGTCATCTTGTCCGGCGTTTTCAGCCAGATGTACGGTGCATTTACGCCGCCTGATACTTTGTATCCAGCTGACTTGAGTCCCTCTGAAATCACCTTTGCATTATTCATGTAATAGGCAACCTGGTCCTTCAGCTGAGCCTTTCCGGCTTCTGAATAAACAGCTTCTCCAGCTCTCTGGATGATGTAAGGTGCTCCATTGTATTTTGTTCCGTGGCGTCTCGCCCAGAGTGAATTCAAGGAAACGCCGTCGCATTTCAGGTCATGAGGTATTACAGTATATCCAAGACGTACGCCTGTGAATCCTGCATTTTTTGAAAAGCTTTTGAGCTCGATTGCGCATGTCCTCGCGCCTTCGCATTCATAAATGGTATGTGGCACGTTATCTTCTGAAATGTAAGCCTCATATGCCGCATCATAGATGATGACTGCGCCTACCCTGTTTGCATAGTCAACCCATTCCTGGAGCTGGTCCTTGGTAATGGTCGAACCTGTAGGGTTATTCGGGAAGCAGAGGTAGATCAGGTCCGGCGTTTCTTCCGGAATCTCAGGTGCAAAATTGTTTTCTGCGGTACATGGCATATAGATGACGTTGCTCCACTTTTCAGTGATTGAATCGTAAGTACCGGTCCTTCCTGCCATTACATTCGTATCGACGTAAACAGGATACACTGGATCGCAGACAGCAATCTTATTGTCGAGGCTGAATATTTCCTGAATATTTCCCGAATCGCATTTTGCTCCGTCGCTCACAAAGATTTCGCCTATAGAAATATCAGCTCCTCGTGATGCGTAGTCGCCCTTCACGATTGCGCTTCTTAAGAATTCATATCCCAGATCCGGCGCATATCCCCTGAACGTCTCTGCGGCTCCCATTTCATCAACAGCCTTGTGCAGAGAGTCTATAATAGCCGGTGCAAGCGGCTGGGTAACATCGCCGATTCCGAGGCGGATAATTGACGCTTCTGGATTGGCCTCCGAAAACTCCCTTACCTTCTTTGCGATTCCTGAAAACAGATAGCTTCCAGGCAATTTTAAATAATTATCATTAATTTTGTACATGATATCCTCCTTGTTAATAAACCTTAAGGCTGAAACTTTTTCGATTATCCAGTCTCTCAAGGCTGAAACTTTTATTAAACATACACTACTATCAGAGTCAAGTCAACTCTCAGTTGTCTCATCTTTCATTATTCAACTAAAAATTTCTCCAGGTCGATCTCACCGTCGAATACGGTGGTAGCCGGTCCTGTCATATAGACCTTATTTTCTTTCCTGTCCCAGAAAATCTTCAGGTCGCCGCCAAGCAGCTTCACTGTCACTTCATCTTCAGCAAGGCCGTTCAGAACTGCTGCAACAGCTGTCGCGCAGGCTCCTGTTCCACATGCCAGGGTCTCATCCGAGCCCCTCTCCCATACGCGCATTTCCAGCGTATTGCGGTCGATTACCTTTACGAATTCCGTATTGGTCCTCTTTTGGAAAACCTGATGTTTTTCAAAGTAAGGCCCTGTCTTTTCGATTTCCAGCCCCTTCACATCCTCCATAAATACCACTGCATGGGGATTTCCCATTGAAACGCAGGTCATATGGTAAATCGTTCCATTTACCTCTATCGGTTCGTTAATGAGCTGTTCCTTGTCCGATACGACAGGTATGAATGCAGGTCTCAATTCCGGAGCGCCCATATTAACCTTCACGGTATCAACTTTTCCGTCTTTCAGGTACAGATCCAGGTATTTGATGCCGGCAAGGGTCTCGATACTTACTGTGGTCTTGTCCGTCAGGCCGTAATCGTAGACATATTTCGCGACACATCTGATTCCGTTCCCGCACATCTCTCCCTGGGAGCCATCCGCATTATACATATCCATCTTAAAATCCGCCACATCAGATTCTTTTATAAGAATAAGTCCGTCAGAACCGATCCCAAAATTCCTGTTGCTTACAAAAATCGCTGTCTTATTCGGATCCTCTACCTTTTCCTTAAGGCAGTTGACATAGACATAATCATTTCCCAGCCCGTTCATCTTTGTGAATTTCATAATCAAACACATCCTTTCTGATAGATTTCATTCTACCAAAAAACCAATTCTTTGAAAAGCACAGGATAACGGGTTTTTGAGTTTTGATGCTGCTTCTTTTTAATCTCTCATTATACTGAGGATCGATTTCGCCATATCGACCATATTCGACTTGCTGTCCATGCTGCGCTTCTGGATGTACCTGTGGGCATCTTCCTCGGTCATGTTGTTTCGCTCCATAAGCAGGGCTTTTGCCTCCAGGATCAGTTTTTTCTCATCCTCGCTTCGCTCCCTGGGAACCAGTTTCCTCTGTTTGCGCTTCCTGGCCATGGAATTTTCCATCATCTCAAGGGTATCTGTCAGTTCATTGACCTTGAGGGGCATTCCCAGACATATGACGTTCTCAGTGCTGCATTCGCTCCACAGGTGGTGGGATGCGACCAGAAGCATTTCGAATTCGTCCCTCAGATATTCCCTCAACTGTCTGTAGATCATGTCGGAATATTTGTATCCGCAGACTATGATTCCATCGCTCAGACGTTCCGCCGCCTGAATCGCCTGGGCCCCGGTGGTACATACAGCGACCACCGAGAAGCCCTGTCTGACAAGGAGATTCCTTATCTTAACCGCATCATCATGATTTGAAAACACTACAACCATTTTGGTCACTTCATGCACCCCCTTCCTCGTTTTAAACAGTTAGCGTCTGTTTCGATTCAGGCGGGGCTATATCTTATGAAGATATTCCTCTATTTCCCAGCTGGTTACCTGTGCCTTATATGCGTCCCATTCGCCTTTCTTTGCGCCAATATATTTTTCGCATATATGCTTTCCAAGCACGCCCTGTATAAACTCGTCCTCTTCCAGTTCCCTTATGGCCTCTATCAGATTTCCCGGAAGACTTTCAATTCCTGCCTCTTTCTTTTCCTTTTCGGTCATCTTGTAGATATTCACACCGATCGGTTCAGGCGGGGTGATTTTATTTTTTATCCCGTCAAGGCCGGCTGCAAGGCATAATGCAAGGGTAAGGTAAGGGTTTGCCGACGGGTCCGGAGACCGCAGTTCTATCCTTGTGCCCCTTTTGGTAGCCGCCGGAATCCTTATTAACGGGCTTCTGTTCGTTCCCGACCATGCAATGTAGATTGGTGCTTCATAACCCGAAACCAGCCTCTTGTAGGAATTGACAAGGGGGTTGGTCACCGGCATCATTCCCTTTACATGTTTCATGATTCCACCAACGAAATAGCGGCCTTCATCACTCAGCCCCATAGGCTTCGTGGGATCGTCGAAAACATTTACCCCGTCTTTTACAAGCGACATATTGATATGCATTCCTGATCCGTTCACGCCGTGTTTCGGTTTCGGCATGAAGGTTGCATGGAGCCCATGGCGCTTTGCAATCGTCTTCACTACCATTTTGAATGTCATGATATTGTCAGCCGCTATCAGCGCTTCATCATATCTGAAATCTATCTCATGCTGTGCCGGTGCATCTTCAT
Organism: Anaerobium acetethylicum; assembly: GCF_900096945.1. Taxonomy (GTDB): domain Bacteria; phylum Bacillota; class Clostridia; order Lachnospirales; family Lachnospiraceae; genus Anaerobium; species Anaerobium acetethylicum. The sequence goes on from NZ_FMKA01000019.1 coordinate 10,780, forward strand.
GATGGGAAGCCTCGATCACAAAATCCATGTCCTCGAGAGTCAGGACCATATCTCTCCTTGCGTTTTCGCCAAGGTCTACCGGACCAAGATCAAAATATCCGGCCTTTTCATGTGTAATCGTCGTAGGCTGGCCGTTATCATCTGTATGGAACAGGAAAAATTCGCATTCCGGGCCGACGTCGAAACGGTATCCCATGTCTTCCGCCTCTTTCAGGACTTTCTTCAGCACATATCTCGGATCCCCTTCAAAAGGATTCCTGTCGGTGCCGTAGACGTCGCAGATCAGCCTTGCTACTTTTCCCTGCTGCGGCCTCCACGGGAAAATCACGAAGGTATCAAGATTCGGATACAGGAACATATCTGATTCCTCAATTCTTACAAAACCTTCAATGGAAGAACCGTCGAACATGCACTGGTTATCAAGTGCCATAATCAGCTGGCTCGAAGTAATCGCTATATTTTTAAATGTCCCGAAAATATCTGTAAACTGGAGCCTTATGAACCTTACGTCCTCTTCCTCAACCAGCCTGATGATATCCTGCTTTGTGTATCTGCCCATATCCATCTCTCCTTTTCTTCTTGCTGAATCTATTTTTTCACTGTAATTTATGTAGTTTTCTGTATGCATATCTATTGATACTTCCTATTGTATAGCATAAAGTGGCCTCTTATGTCATTGAACGAGATTTCTTATGACATAAAAAAAGAGGCGCTCTCGTTAAGAGAACGCCTTTGTCCTAACAAGAATGATAACAACGTATTTTTCATTTGTCAATAGGTTTTCATTTTTGCTGATTAATCGTTTTTATTTTTACTTGCTAATCGTTTGTCCTGTCGCCGTCGCCGCTTATAGGGATCTCCTCTCCAAGATAAGTCGGCTCAGGCTCGAACATCACATAAAAAAAGTCCTTCACCCTTGCCAGAATCTCACGGGCTTCACGATAAGTTTCACCCTTGTAGGATTTCGTATCGAAAGCCACGCCGAACGCGTCTATCCCCAGACTTTCCGCGATATACAGGGCGCGGTATAAATGATATTGCTGGGTAACGACAATGATCTTTTCGGCCTTAAATATGTCTCGGGCACGATACATGCTTTCATAGGTAGAAAAGCCCGCGTGATCCATAAAAATATTGCCTGAGGGAATTCCCTTGTCAATGGCATATTTCTTCATGACGTTTACTTCATCATAATCGGCTCTGCCATGATCTCCGCTCATCAGAAGCCTGTCGGATGCGCCCGCTTTCCAGAGTGCGACCCCTTCGTTCAGACGTTCCTCCAGCATCAGGCTGGGCGTCCCATCATCCCTTACGCCTGCTCCCAGTACCAGGATGCAGTCGGCACCTGTTTCCGCTGCCGTCTCTTCCGATATAATCCTGTCCTTTACAGACAGCTTCACATATCCGTTAATACCCAGTAATGCACCGATGCCGGCTGTTGCCGCAATCAGCACAAACATGATTTTTTTCATAAGAATTTCCTCTCCGGTAGCCCCTGATCATAAAATACTTATGAGTTGCTCTCGCTTTCAGACATCAGCTTCAGAATCCTGTTCTCGCACATTTCGCCTTTTGAAAAATCCGGGTGTTCATGTTCCATTTCCGGTTCCGGGCTGAATGACACCCAGTAAGCCGGCACCTGGTGCGCATAACCGCATACGGGGCATTTATAAATATAAGTTTCCATTATTAACCTCCTGAAATTGCAGATAACGCCAGGGGACAGGGCTCCTGACCACTGAGGGATTACCTGCCTGATATAAGCTAAGTATATCATTTAATAGCTATTCAGTCACCATCTTCTGTCAGCTGATTTTTCATACTTCTTTTCCATTGATACATCTCCTTCCTTTCCTGTGTGCCAGCATAATCGTCAGCAGACCCCTATATGCTGATTAATTGAATCCATTTACAGAAAATACCAAACAACAAAAAGCTTATGGCTAACATCAAAGAAATCAGAATCACTATTTTTTTCATTATTGAAACCGGTTTTCTCAGAATCAAGTTTCCAAATTCTGCAACTGTCCCGGCAACGATAATATTCATTCCAAAATCAACACGCCCAGGCATTAACATTTCTGTTCTGATTGATTCCAGGAAACATATGATCAATGTTACTGAAAAGATTATCCTCCCCACAAGGATACATGATTTTCGAAGTTTTATTTCATCATATTTTTTATACACTTTAGAAATATCCAGAAAATTAAGGACCAAAATGAAACTGAAACTGAAATCCGCAATAACTCTGAAAACAACAAATTCTTTATCCAGCCAATTCAAATGAAAAATACTGGATACCACTAAATTCATAAATATTGATAGCACAATGATCATGACTGCTGTTATATATAAATGTTTTTTTTTGATTTGTTTCAACATAATACTCCTTCACTAGTGTGCTGACACATTGGCTCATGAATTAGTCCTCATTTCTTCTATTTTGTCAAATATTATACAGAACACATTACTCTTTTTATCAATCTCTGTCTCATCTACGTTTTCTGAATATAAAAGATACTGGTAACTATTCAGGACTACGTCCTTCATAGTTACAAATGATGCACACAAATTGCAAAATCAGCAATTTGGCGCACACATGTCTCGGGTTTTTATGCAAACTCAGCATAAAAACACCTCGCAAGACAGGGGTTCTGAACAGTTACAATAATGCTTCTTTTTCCCATTCTTGAAATAGTATATTGATAACACGATAAAACTAAAATCATGGATCGTCCTGAAATAACATTCCACACTTTGTATACCATCTGAAGATAATTCCAAGATTTTCTTATGATCCCCTTTGCGAAAGACAACGCCATTTTCACAAAATCCGAATACGCCACTAGATTCGAATTTTTTCCCATATGAATAAATACAAGTCTTTTACATAATAAAAACCATAATGGAATAAAACACCTCATTTACAAATTGTTATATATCTCAATTTTCTATGGCAGTGAATAATTCAAGCTTGTTGATCTTTTTTATTAAGCTCAGACGAAGCATCTAATCATTTTACTTTTTGCTCTTGAATTTATATTTTGATTGTATCAGCGACGAAACGCTACATATAAACAAGCCAAAATTAAATAAAGTCATCACAATCCCTGGCACCTTCTCTTTTGCCATGAATAATATACACATTATCATAAACATTAGTAGAGATAACCCTAATCCTGCATAACTGAATCTTTTCATATAATTCTGTTCCATAATCGTCTCCTCCTGAATAAGTTGATTTTTAATCTGGATGGACCCCGTCGGATCAAATATACATCACATACCCTATTACAAACATACATGCCAACACTATCCCTAAAAGAAGAGAAATTTTAACTATTTTAAATTTTTTCATTTCTGCAAAACTGCTTTTAGAACAAAAAAAGGACATTATCATAAATACCAATGACAAGACTGATGAAATCATCGCTAAAATCAATTTTATTACATCTATGAATTCTAATTGATTTGGATTTGGAAATTTATTTATCAGAAATGTAGCAACCACCATTATTACTGCTAAAATAAAACTGTTTTTTTTCATTCTTCTCTCTCCCACAATAGCTTTTTCAATTTTTCTATATTTCATCACACAATTGCAGACTTTACACAGGCACTATATTTTCAAAAAACCAAGTGTGTTAGCATTGATGCCTGTTTTAATAGTCATAATACGCAAGCGGTTCATATTTAACTCCCTCTCGAGAATAGAACTGTTCCTTGGTATAAAATGTATTTCGTGTCTTTAGAGATACATCCCTTGTTGGATCTATGTAAAAAATCATCTGATTTATTTTAACTGCTACCCATTGGTGCAGTCCAGCTGCGCCCTGGTTCATAGATAGCATTCCCTTAACCGAGTAAGCCTCAATACCAACTTCATTACATAAATCTACAAGCAGATCGGAAAGACCTCCACAAATTCCTTCTCTATTAAGGATGCACGCACTGGAAGTATTCTGTATATTGCCTATTGCCTGTGATGTCTCTAGTCCGCTGTCATTCTTTTCTAAAACTTTATAGTTATACTCCATATTTTGAATAATCCAGTCTTCGAATAATTCAACAGTTTCTTTTTCAGTCATGCCACGCTTCACCAGGCTTACTACTTTTTCTTTTTCTTTTGTAATCTGCTCATTTATCTGCTTATAATCATTATGTTTCAGATCCGACTCTAAAAATTTCATTAGGTGAAAATAAAATTCCAGTAATTATCTCTTTGTGATTCCCGTACCGCATCAGCTATACGTGATATATTGTATACACTGACAGGATTCTCCAAAGTAATTTCTACCTTATCCAAATCAGAATACAAACTAATGATCTGTTCAAATACAATCCGTTCATCCTCTGTTAATTGGTTATAATAAAAATCCTGAGTATTCTTCTGGAAACTCGTTAAACTTTCTTCATTTACTTTTGACTCATAACGGGTTGCATGATTTTTACTCGCTCTAACTTGCCATCCAATACTTGTTCCTATAACTACACACAATGCAATACATGCAACCCATCTTTTTCTATTTTTCATATTTTCCCCTTTCTTAAGCCCGAGTACTATAGACAGTATCATAAGTCAACCACATAACTGGTATTCCTTCTCAAATGGTTTTTTTAGTAGTTGTCATCCCGGGATCTCCCTTCCGTCGATTATACTGCTGCTTTAGGCAACTGCAAGCCTGTCTTTTCTGCTTTTACAAATAAACGATGCTTAATATAACCAACGAAATAATACATGTACAAAAAATGCAAACCAAAAAACAATTTTTTTCACTAATTTGTTTATATTTCTTTCTATCGTTTCATCTTTACCCCAATATTTCCCTGTAATCAAAGGAAATATAATGAATACTAATAAAGAGAGATAAAACACACCAATTAAAACTTTTCCATATAGAGCAAATACTAAATTCTCCATTCATATCATCCTTTCTTGATTTCGGGCAACAAAAAAAGTTGTGGGAGATTTCTCGACACAACTTAAAAATGCAAAATTATAGAACAAGCCAAAAACTCTTGTACAATCCCCTCTATAATCCCCGAATTTTCGTATCATGGCTCCCCATTTCCAGTTTTAACAAAAAATTCCTTTTTACAATATCACACGTCGACATATTTTGTCAACTTGTGCCATTATCAACACAATGTTTAATATTTTACATTTTCAAACACAATCAACCATTCTTCCGTTGGTTATACTGCTGCTTTCGGTAACTGTAAGATATGCCCAGCTTTTTTCAGATACCTCCCGGGTGCCAGAGCGCACCTAAAAGCTTCATAGCGTTTATGTGTACACCAAATGAATGTCTATGCGTATCCGGGGATATAAAACCAAACAGGGCCGCTGCTCAATGACTTAATTCCAGTCATTGAGCAGCGGCCCATCGGTAATTGTTACCTTTCAACTATTTCCACATCCATACTATATCTCTCATTTGCTAACAAGCAATTTCCTTTTTCACACAAAAGCAATCTATGATTACCACCTCTTATACCGGAATGCATTATTTCACAGGAATGTATCCATAGCATTTGTGGGAGTCCTCATCAATAACAACAACTATAAAATTATGAGTATTCATACTGTCCCCAATTATAGCTATTTTAAATTTTTCTAATTGCTCATCACTCGGAACATTATTCCTATTATCCCAAAACACATTGTCTTTTTGAGATAAATCAAAATCGTCAATTTGTATGGTGGCAGTATCAATATCATCCAGGCAGGTAACATTGCTTCTGGCTTTCATGTACTCAAAAGCATTATAAACCAGTTTTTCTTCTCCTGTTAATGTTGGCTTATCAGACAAACTTCTGATTGACAGTAACAAGAACATTAATATTAGTGAAACACACAAAATAATGATGTATTTCTTTTTGAGTAAATTATCGGTATTCTTTATCATCTCCGCATCATACCTTCAATTCAAGCAGCTCCTTCATCTCCATCGCCAGATTGTCGCCCTCTTTGTTGTAACGGAAAAGATGCCTCTTATCCTCTTTGTGCTTCTTTTGTATCGTAAGGTCGATATACTCCTTTTCTCCTTCGCTCCTTACTTCAAATGATCTTATTGCATCCCTGTCGAATTCCTCCGTATACAGTAATTCCGCCAGTCCTCCGTATGTACAATAATTGTATACATCGATATACAGCTTCTCATTTGTAAGGCTCAGTACAAAATTGTCATTCACCTGCCCTACCATTGCGTTGTTCAGAAACAGGTTTGCTGCAAGGTTTCCCGCTACAGTTGCATTTTTGATTTCTTTGTGGCATTTGATCATGCATAATGTGAATCCTCTTTGTTGACTACTTCCCATAAAAATTCCCCCTTGAATTCATGATTATAATCTTACCTGGATCATAAAACCTTTTGTTAAAAACATAATCTGTTAATCATTATGTTTAATGGTAATGATATCCTTTTGATATTTTTTTGTCAACAGTGAATCTGCTAATCTTTTTTCTCCCACGCAAAAGGGCTATACCGCATGCACGGCATAGCCCTTTTTCCATTCGAATCCCTATAGCCCCTCCAGGGCCTCGCTCCATATCCTTCCGCAAGCATCGCTCGGCATCCTCAGGTCTCCCCTCGGGGAAACCGCTACGGATCCGACCTTTGGCCCGTCCGGCAGGCAGGAACGTTTGAACTGCTGGGAGAAGAACCTTCTGTAGAAGACCTTCATCCATTTAAGGATCAAGTCCTCTTCATATACCCCATCGAATGCGATTTTCGCGATTCGGTATATCTTGTCCGGCTCAAAGCCGAAACGCAGGATGTAATACATGAAGAAATCATGAAGCTCATAAGGGCCCACGATATCCTCTGTCTTCTGGGCGATGTCGCCGTCCTTTGGCGGCAGAAGCTCAGGGCTTACAGGCGTGTCCAGAATGTCGATCAGCACTGATTTCAGCTTCTCGTCGGTGCTTGTGTCGGCAAAGTAGCCCACCAGATGCCTGACGAGAGTCTTCGGCACTGAAACATTCACGCCGTACATGGACATATGGTCTCCGTTGTAGGTCGCCCATCCCAGGGCAAGTTCGGACATATCGCCGGTTCCGACAACCATTCCGCCTGTCTGGTTTGCTATGTTCATCAGGATCTGCGTCCTTTCCCTTGCCTGGGAGTTCTCATAGGTCACGTCGTGGACAGAGCAGTCATGTCCGATATCCCTGAAATGGAGCATGACCGCTTCCCTTAGGTTGATTTCCCTGAGGGTAGCGCCCAGCTTCCGGGTCAGATCTACGGCATTCTGGTAGGTCCTGTCAGTCGTGCCGAAACACGGCATGGTCACTGCCGTTATCATTTCTCTTGGAAGCCCAAGCATATCGTATGTCCTTGCAATTACCAGAAGCGCAAGGGTCGAATCAAGTCCTCCGGAAATGCCGATTACCGCGCTCTTGCAGTTCGTATGTTCAAAACGCTTCTTCAATCCCATTGCCTGGATGGAAATGATTTCTTCACATCTTTTATCTCTGTCAAACTTTACGCCTGGCACGAAGGGCGCGGGATCGAATTTTCTCGTAAGCTTCGTCTCTTCCATCCGGAAGCTGAAATCTATGATTTCGTAGCCTTCCTTCCGGCTGACAGGGAAGGTCGTCATCCTTCGTCTCTCGCCCCTGAGCTTTTTGATGTCAAGGTCTGCATAGATGGTTTCATTTTGAAAACGCTTCGCCTCTGCGAGGGTGGAACCATTTTCCGAAATCACGTTGTGTCCGCCGAACACCAGATCCGTGGTGGATTCCCCCTCGCCAGCGCTTGCGTATATGTATCCGCAGATAAGCCTTGCGGACTGCCCGTTGATCAGGCCTTTCCTGTACACGTCCTTGCCCGTGGTCTCATCGCTTGCCGAAAGGTTGACCATTACCGTCGCTCCGGCCAGGGCATGGCCCACGCTTGGAGGCAGCGGCACCCAGAGGTCCTCGCAGATCTCAGCGCCGATGATCAGCCCCTCCATCTCCCTGCATCTGAACAGTATGTCGGTTCCAAACGGGACTTCCCTGCCGCCGATGTCGATCAGAAACGGGCGGCTGTTTCCCGGCGTGAAATGCCTTGCCTCGTAGAATTCCGCGTAGTTCGGAAGGTTCACCTTAGGCACGATGCCGAGTATTTCCCCGTTCTTCACTGCTGCCGCAACATTATACAGCTTTTCGTCCACTTCCATGGGAAGGCCTACGAAAGCAAGGATATCCATCCCCTCTGTAAAAGCCGCTATTTCCAGCAGCTCTTTTTTTGCCCTTTCCAGCATGATTTCCTGCCAGAAAAGGTCGCTGCAGGTATATCCGGTTATGCAGAGTTCAGGAAGCACCAGGATTTTTGTCCCGCAGCTTTCTGCCTCCCCGATCTTCCGGCATATGAGTTCCCTGTTATATTGACAGTCGGCCACTTTGATTTTTGGCGTCGCAGCACCGACTTTTACAAATCCGTGTTTCATTCCCTTGCTCTCCTTAACATCCTGTCAGGCTTATGCCCGGCTGGTTCTGTATGCTTTGGCCCTGTGTAATACCCGGCTGGCCTACTTGCTTCTTTTTTCTGCAATCTCCCTCAGATCATCGATGGAAAATGTATAGTTTTTATTACAGAAATGGCAATTGACCGTGATGTCCTCTCCGTCATTGATCATTTCCGTGATATCCTCTTTTCCTATGCTGATGATTGCCTTTTCCACGCGTTTTTTGGAACAGTCGCAGTGGAATTTTACAGGGTAGGTTTCAAGAATATCAACCCCGAATTCGCCCAGTACTTCTTCCAGCACCATTTCCGGCGTGAATCCCTGATCCAGAAGGGCCGTGATGGATGTGAAGCTGCCAAGCTTCGCTTCCAGCTTCGAGATGACTGCCTCATCTGCAAAGGGCATGAGCTGGATGATGAATCCTCCGGCCTGCTTAACTGTATTGTTCTTTTCCATCAGGACGCCGAGGGCTACTGATGAAGGCACCTGTTCGGAAGTCGCAAAATAATAGGTAAGGTCTTCTGCGATTTCGCTTGTCTGAAGTGCCGTCTGGCTTACGTAAGGTTCCTTCAGCCCCATGTCCCTGATGATGTTCATGAAGCCAACGCCCACAGCCGCTCCGACGTCCAGTTTTCCCTGGGCATTCGCAGGTATGATAACCTCCGGATTGTTGACGTAACCCTTTACATTTCCCTTTGAATCTGCCGTTACTGTGATTCCGCCGATCGGACCGCCGCTCTGGATCTGCAGGGTGAGGACGTCGTCGTCTCCCTTCATCATGCTTCCCATGATGCTTCCTGCTGTAAGCAGCCTTCCGAGGGCCGCTGTTGCAACCGGGCTTGTATTATGGACGCTCCTTGCATATTCAACAAGTTCTTTTGTTGATGCGGCGAACGCCCTGATCTGGCCGTTACCGGCAGTTGCTCTTACTATATAATCTGACATATTTTTTCTCCTTAATCGTGTTTATTTGTTTTTCCATTGCAACTATTCAAGACCAGGTCCTGAACCTTTACTTTCCTTTTTCCCTGGCAACTACGTATATCCTCTCGCTGTCAGGCCTTGGCGCATTCCTTGTAAATGCATCGTAGGCAGTTATGAATTCCATTCCCGCTTCTTCGATGAGCCGCCTGATTTCTTCAAGCTCATAGGCCCTCTGATAATGCATTTCCTCGTATTTCCTATATAGTTCGCCCTCCCTGATGAAAAGCGAAAGGTTATATTCATTGATGCATTCATCCTCGTAATAATAATTCTCCCAGATGAAGCTGCTCTCTTCCCTGTTTTCGGCGATTGTGGAATCCCCAAGAATTTTTGAGTATTTGTATACCGTATTCAGGTCAAAGATGAAGACGCCGCCTGGATCCAGATAATTATTGACCAGCCTGAATACCTCTTTCAGGTCATCGCTTTCAAGAATATAATTCATGGAGTCGCAGATGCTGATTACCGCCTTCACGGTTCCATAAAGTTCAAACTCCCTCATGTCCTGCAGCAGATACAGGATATCCTGCCCCGTCTCTTCCCTTTTTTCCATGGCGATTCCGAGCATATCCTCGGAATTGTCGATTCCTATCATATCATAGCCTTTGTCAGCGAGGATCTGCGTCAGGCTCCCTGTCCCACAGCCAAGATCCAGGACGAGGCCTTCTTCAACGCCGTATTCCTTAAGCAGGCCTGCCACATATTCCGCCCACTCTGTATAAGGTATATTGTCCATAAACATATCATATACTTTGGCAAAACTTGTATACGCTTCCATCTCAAAATTCCTCCTAAAGCCGTCTTATGCGGGCTTCCTTCTATGCTATACTAACAAGTTTCTCTCTGCTTTGCAAATTTTATTTTTCCCCCTGCGCTCTTCAATATACAGGTCCGTCAGCTTGATTATTTCAAAATAATCCCTTATACTGAATAAAGCATGGACTTTTATCCTCACAAATCCAAACAGTGGAGGTTCCTTCAATGAAAAAAAATATACTGGCAAAATCTATCCGCCGTTTTTATCTGATAAAGCTGTTCCCAGCAACATTGTTTCTCGTTTTTGTAATTCTGATCTGGCTGAACTATCCGTTCAAGGAAATCTTTTTTCCTGATACAGTCAACTCAATCAATGATATCAATGAGCACTACTATTCAAAGAAGGAGTTCATCCGCATCGATCCGCCCACCCTCTATTACACCGGCTATGACTACAAACGTCATGGGGATGTTGAAGGTTCCTACTACTACACGTTCATTGATGAAAAATGTGTATTCTTCCTCCTCTCCCCCGACACGAATAAGACGGAAAGCCCTGAGCTGACAGACCTTTCCATAAAGGGGCGGCTCATACGGGGCAGCTCCTCCTACAAGGAGCTTGTGGAGCATGTTGCCGAAGACCTTTCCTGGACGGTAAAAGGCCTGAAGAGTGTGACTTCTCCCATCGTAATCAGTGAAATCGATTATTTTATTCCTGAAAGCATACTGTTCCTGATTCTTCTCTCCGTATCCTCTGTCCCCGCCTTCTACTACTTTGTATCGCGGGCCATTTTTGTGATTGCGCCACAGTTTTCTCCATCATGCATGCACATGCGCCGCATGGGCAGACGATCTGCCCTGCTGAAGCAGGCTGATCATGAATTCCTCAGCGAAAGCGTCTTCTCAACGGATACGCTGTTCCTGACAAGCAACTATCTGATAGAAATTTCAGCCAGGGGCATCGCAGCGGTACCCCTTCGCAGCATTCTCTGGATCTACAAGCACAGCGTAATGACACGCTTTTTATGGTTTCCTCCAAAGCTAACCTATACGATCCGCATTGTTTCTCTATACGGAATTTCAGACCATGCAAAGCTTGAAAAGACTCATGCCGACGAAATCCTCTCAAAGATAGAGGCAGCCTGCCCGGATGTCATATCCGGCTTCTCCGAGGAAAAACGGAAGCTGATAAAAGAAAAACGCAAGGCACTGAAAAGGAAGCATTAAATGTATGCATCATTCCTGAACAGCCGCATAAGGTCCATGATTCACGGCATCCCGTGAATCATGGACCTTTTTATGTTATGCCAGTTCCTTCTTAGACAGCCAGCGTATGATCAGAAATCCGATTACGAGGGCAGCCACTGATGCAACAGCGGAATAGCCTTTGGGAATCCCCGGGAATACCGGCTTCAGGGAACCCAGGACGAATCCCAGGATCAGCATATAGGACTGTGCTGCATATTTTTGAAGCAGCATTTCGATTGCCTTTGTAGTCGCAAGTGTTCCCAGCCCGACCCCTATTGCCAGAGGCACCAGAAACGGTATATTCCTTGTGTTGATGGCGTTCAGCGTGACGCTGTACAGTCCCATCACATAGAGCATGAAGGATGCGCTGATGCCAGGGAGTACAAGTGCGACCGCTATGACGAGCCCCGCAACAAAAAGGAATAGCACACTCTTGAATCCCTCCATGGTTGCCAGCGTCGTCGTAGCTTCCGGTTCAGCAGAAAGCAGAAGCACGATCGCGAATCCGATAATCAGAAAAATCAGATTCCTGATATCCGACTTGCCCTCCGTGGACTTTTTATAAAGAACCGGAACACCGCCCAATATGACACCGATGAAGAAAAATCCCATTACAAATGGATACCTTCCTATAACATCCTCCAGCAGCCTGCTCAGCAGCAGAACGCCCAGGAGTCCGCCGATACCAAGCTGTGCCAGAAAAATCGTATGCTTTTTCCAGTCCTTAAAGAAGGATCCGACTGCATGGAGCAGATCGTCGTAAATGCCCAGGACTATGGCCATGGTTCCTCCGCTTACTCCCGGCACAAGGGTTGCAACGCCGATGGCAAGGCCTTTAAATATATTAACCAAGTATTTCATTGTGTCTCCTTTTGCAGAATGCATCCTTTATCCATGATATTCTGTATTTTCTCCTTCAGATGCACTCCAGTCTTATTTTTTATCTATTTCATATACTCTTTGAAGAATCCAATCAGCTGGTCCATTTCCTCATCCGTACCGATGGTAATCCTGAGATAGTTGTCGATTCTCGGAGCTGTGAAATATCTGACATAGATGTCCTTTTCCCGCAGGGCTTCAAAAAGTTCTTTTGCGGGGTATTTCTCATGTGTCGCGAATATGAAGTTCGCCATAGGTTCCGGAAACATGAATCCGAGAGCCGCCATTTCCTTTTTTGTTCTTTCCCTGGTTGCCATGATTTTTGCAAGGGTATCCCTGAAATATTCCTCATCCCTGATTGCCTCGATTCCGAACGCAATGGACGTCTGGTTCATCGTATAGGAATTGAAGGAATGCTTCGCATCATTGAGATATTTGATCAGCACAGGATTTCCCACTGCATATCCGATCCTCATTCCTGCCATGGAGCGGGATTTCGAATACGTCTGCACGACCATCAGGTTGTCATATCTATCGATCAGCTCGATTGCCGATCTGCCGCCGAAGTCTATGTACGCTTCATCAACAATGACGATGACGTCCCTGTTGTGCTCGAGTATATCTTCCACGAGTTCCAGATCTTCATATACGGATGTAGGCGCATTCGGGTTCGGAAAGATGATTCCGCCGTTCTCCCTGTAATAGTCTTCCTTAATGATGCGGAAGTTATCGTCCAGTGCCGGCCTTTCAAACGGAATGCCGAACAGGTTTGCCCACACGCTGTAGAATGAATAGGATATATCCGGGAAGAGGATCGGCTTGTCGGAATTGAAGAAAGTCAGAAACATCATGGCAATGACATCATCCGATCCGACTCCAACAAAGACCTGGTCCGCATCCACATTGTGGTGCTCTGCGATTGCCTTTGTAAGCTTTCCGACTGTCGGATCCGGATAGAGCTTCAGGCGTTCGTAGTCGAATTCTTCTACTGCCCTTTTTACGCCCGGTGCGGGCGGATAGGGATTTTCATTGGTATTCAGTTTTACCATTTTTACCTTGTCAGGCTGCTCCCCGGGTACATAAGGGACCACTTTTCTGATATTTTTTTCCCATGCCTTCATAATGCTACCTCTTTACGAATTCATCTGCAAGGGCTTTGAATCCCGGCAGAGAATTCTGAATCGTTTCGTAGGATACGCAGTAGGCGATACGCACGAATCCCGGACATGCAAAGGAACTTCCTGGAACGATCAGAATATTATGCTTTTTGGCTGCTTCACAGAATTCTTTCTCATTTTCCACAGGGGATTTGACAAACAGATAGAAGGCGCCTTCCGGCTTGATGCATGCGAAGCCGAATTCAGTCATGCTGTTATATAGGAGTTCCCTGTTTCTGTCATAATATGCAACGTCAACTTTCTCATCAAGGCATTTCGCAATGACTTTCTGGAAAAGCGAAGGAGCATTTACATATCCCAAAATACGGTTGGCAACATTTGCTCCGGCGAGTACCATTTCAGAATCCTTCACTTCATCAGGAATTACCAGGTATCCGATTCGCTCGCCAGGAAGGGAAAGGGATTTGCTGTAGGAATATCCGACGATCGTGTTGTCATAGTATTTTGTAAGATATGGGATCTCAACTCCGTCATATGCAAGCTCTCTGTAAGGTTCATCGGAAATCAGGTAGATGTCTGTTCCGAATTCCTGCTGCTTTCTGTTCATGATTTCTGCAAGCTTCTTGATCGTCTCTTCCGAATATACGACTCCAGTCGGGTTGTTAGGAGAATTCACGATAACCGCCTTGGTTTTCGCTGTGATCTTCTCTTCGAATTCTGCGAGGTTTGGCTGGAATGTCTTCGTGTCCGGCGAAACGACAACAAGGTTTCCGTCATAGTTTGCCACGTAGCTCCTGTATTCGCCGAAGTATGGAGCAAATGCAACGACTTCATCCCCTGGGTTCAGAAGGGTCTTGAAGATTACGTTTAGTCCACCCGCAGCACCCACAGTCATGATGATATTCCTTAATCCGAAGGCTGTTCCGAATTTTTTATTGATTGACTGGGCAATTGCTTCCCTGACGTCTTCGTATCCGGAATTGTTCATATATCCATGTACGGCTGTCTGGTTTTCTTCATTTATTATTTCAATGATCGCCTTATTTACGCCTTCAGGCGCTGCCACGTTCGGATTTCCAAGGCTGAAATCATATACATTTTCTGCGCCGTAAATACCTGCTAATCGTTTTCCCTCTTCAAACATTGCACGGATGGCTGAGCTGTTCTGCACATAGCCAATCATTTTTTCTGAAATCATATCCATTCTCCTCTATCTTCTATATTAGAATTTCTAAAACTGTTATGAACCACTGTCCCGCAAGGCAGATCATCCGCTTATCGGGTGCTTTACTTTCACTACGCCCTTCTGCACAAGAAAGACCGGCTGGTACGACAGCTTTGCCTTCCTCAGGCCTTCGGAACCCATATCCTCTTCCCTGTTCACATATTTGTAATTCATGCATGCATGCTGCAGGAACTGCTGATTGATCATAGGGTATGCGCCCTGTATCTTTGAAAACGCTTTTTCTATATGGATTACAAATGTATCGTCCGAAAGGGGTTCACCTATGGTGAATGCGATTACCTCTCCGTCCACGCGGATCAGGCCGCCCATAAAATCCAGCTCCTCAAAAAGCCTCAGGGCATTCAGTGTAACGCAAAGCTCCGCCGTCTTTCCCTCGTCATCATCGCACAGATTCTCTTTTCTCCACATCAGCGCCATCTGAAAGCAGTCCTCCAGATTATGTCTTGTTATGGCCTCGTAGCTCCAGTTGTTGTTTTCTATAAATCTATTTATGTGGTTTCTTTTTCCATGATACTTCTTGCCTGCAAGGGAAACCAGTTTTTCCAATTCATAAACGTAGTCTGCGCTGTCCCTCATATATTCGATTTCGTATTTGCCAGGATACAGACTGTCGAGTTCTGCAAACTGCTCTTCGCTGACACTATGAAAATGAAGCTTGCAGCCCAGTTCAGCGCAGTACTGTTCTAAAGTATCGATGACTGCTTTCACATCGCCTTTGCCTACCGGATATACAAAGGAAGGATTTTTTCCCCAGGATGATTTGAACACAAGCATATCATTTATGACTGCAAAGGTAACCCCGTAATGCCTTGACCACAGATAGATATTGCCAAAGGTCATCTCGCATCCCATCATCTTTTTCATATGCAGGTACTGTTCAATCAGCTGCTTATCTTCCAGTTCCGGTCTTCTAAATTCAATATCCATATCTCATTCAACCTCTCAACGCAGGCGGGCCTGCGGTTTTATAGATCGCTTCCTGTGTTAATTCTGCTCATCTCTGCTTTCGAACTCCGTGAACTCAGTCTTCAGCTTCCTTCTGTACCTGCTCAGCACAAAATAGCCAAGGGCCGCATAAAGTCCGGTATTGTTGGTCGTTTCCATGCCCATTGTAAGAACAAAATAACCAAGACAGGCAACGCTCAAAATATCAATACCAAGATATTTTAAATAAGCTGTCTTTTTCTCAGGCGTGATATTCTCAAACTGCTTTAACAGAAACGGCTCAACCACATCTGTCAGTATGATCATTGTGAACAGCGCGACTCCGACAAGTATCTGGAAAACCATGATATTTCTTGATCCTGAAGCAATCGTGTAGATCAGATATGCCGCAATGGGAACCAGCGTCAGAACTGTGGCGATCGTGGTATTCCTTCTTATTTTCTTAACTCTTTGTTCGTCCATTTCAATCTCCTTTGATTTTAATCATTTTAGCCTGTATTTTCCTATTATAACGTATGCATGCCGATACTTCAACTCAAAAACCACCTCCATCCTTGACTTTTCAGTTCCAGGGGGATACACTGAACTGTATGCATGACTTAAAAGACTCGTGATTTTAAGCGGCAAAAACACTTTGTAATTTTATTTAAAGGAGAAAAACATTGACATCAGCTGTTGAAAAAAAAGAAAACAAGATGGGTACCATGCCCATTAACAAACTGCTCTTAACCATGTCGCTGCCGATCATGATTTCCATGCTCGTTCAGGCAATGTACAACATCGTTGACAGTATATTCGTTGCCCAGATAGGTGAAAATGCCCTTGCTGCGCTTTCCCTTGCTTTTCCCATACAGAATCTTATGATTTCCGTCGGCGCCGGTACCTGTATCGGCATAAATGCCCTGCTCTCACGCAGCCTCGGTGAAAAGAATTTCGAGGATGCCAACAAGACTGCCCTTAACGGCGTATTGCTTGCATTTTTGAGCTATCTCGCTTTTGCACTCTTCGGACTGTTCTTTGCCAGATCCTTTTTTGCTGCCCAGACTTCCAATCCTGAAATCATAGAATATGGAACCCAGTACCTTTCGATCTGTACTGTATTTTCCCTTGGCGTATTCATGCAGATAACCTTCGAAAGAATCCTGCAGTCTACGGGGAATACCTTCTACAACATGATTACCCAGGGGCTCGGTGCCATCATCAACATCATCCTGGATCCGATTCTGATTTTCGGCCTTTTCGGCTTTCCAAAGATGGGGGTTCCAGGCTCTGCCATCGCGACCGTGATCGGACAGTTCGCAGCCATGTTCCTGTCAATCTATTTTAACCACAGCCGGAATCATGAAGTAGACCTTAGTTTCAAACATTTCAGGCCTGACCTGCGGATCATCAAAACTATTTATTCCGTTGGCGTACCTTCCATCATCATGATGTCGATTGGGTCCGTCATGACTTATTTCTTCAATAAAATACTGCTCCTGTTCTCATCTACGGCTGTCTCCGTTTTTGGCGTTTACTTTAAGCTTCAGAGTTTTGTGTTCATGCCGGTATTCGGGCTGAACAACGGCATGGTTCCCATCATCGCCTATAACTATGGTGCAAGGAACAAAAAACGCATTATGGACACCATGTGGCTCTCCATACTTATGTCGGTAAGCATCATGGCTGTCGGGGCCCTTTCCTTTCAGCTTTTTGCGCCGCAGTTCCTGGGATTCTTCAATGCTTCTGAGGAAATGCTGGCAATCGGCGTGCCTGCATTAAAGATCATCAGCATCAGCTTCCTGTTCGCTGGCTACTGCATCATCGTCGGCTCCGTATTCCAGGCCCTTGGCAACGGCATGCTGAGTCTGATCAACTCCATTGCAAGGCAGCTTGTGGTGATACTTCCGGCCGCATATATCTTTGCCGTGAACTTTGGGCTCTCCTACGTATGGTGGTCCTTCCCCATTGCTGAAATAGCATCCGTGACACTGAGCACCCTGTTCCTGAAGCATACCTTTGATAAGAAGATCAAGCCTCTGGACCAGCCGGATGTGGAGTTCGAAACTGTCAGCGAATAGATAGTATAAAACAAGCCGGAAAATCACTTTGGATTTCCGGCTTGTTTTTTTAATTCTTTTATGTCGGGCAGGGTCCTGAACAGTTACCCCGGATCTATACAAACCTGTTCTGGCCTTCATGATATTCATAGTCGATTGTTTCAAGTTTTGAAACGATATCATCTTTCTCCACACACATACATTTGCACATCTCATCCAGGTTCTGGTAGCTGTCTCTGAGCTGGGTATTTACATAGCTCAGAAGCATGACCGGTTCTTTCGGCATCATCATCTTTTCCCTCCGTCGATTTTGTAGTGATTTTTTGATTTCTGCTCTGTCACTTTTCTATACTTTTACTATTCTGTCATATTACTTTTCTGTACTTCTCCTGACGCTGGCAGTGAGTTCTCCTTCAGCCACATCAATCAGGATGGTATCCTCTTCGCCTACGCCTTCCGATAAGATCAGCCTTGCCGCAAGCGTCTCCACATGCTTCTGCAGGTATCTCTTCAGCGGCCTTGCTCCGTATACGGGATCGTATCCTCGTTCCACAATCAGTGCCTTGGCATCCTCCGTCAGCTCAACGGTGATTCCCTTTTCTTCAAGCCTTACATTGAGCTCATCTATCAGCAGATTTATTATCATGCCGATATTGGCTTTTGTCAATGGCTTAAATAAAATTATTTCATCAAGCCTGTTCAGGAATTCCGGCCGGAAGTGGTTTCTAAGGTCGTACATGACAAGTTTCTCAGCTTCAGGGTCGATTTCGCCGGCCTCGTTGATTCCATCCAGCAGGTAGTTAGAGCCTATGTTTGAGGTCATGATCAGGATGGTGTTCTTGAAATCTACCGTACGCCCCTGGGAATCGGTAATCCTGCCGTCATCCAGCACCTGGAGCAGCACGTTGAATACATCAGGATGGGCTTTTTCGATTTCATCAAAGAGCACTACGGAATAAGGTTTCCTGCGGACTGCCTCTGTGAGCTGGCCGCCCTCTTCATATCCCACATATCCCGGAGGCGCTCCGATGAGCCTTGAAACGGAGAATTTCTCCATGTATTCGCTCATGTCGATGCGGACAATATTCTGCTCGTCATCAAACAGGCTGGCCGCCAGGGCTTTTCCAAGTTCCGTCTTTCCGACCCCTGTAGGTCCGAGGAACAGGAAGGAACCGATGGGCTTGTCGGGATCCTTGATGCCGGCCTTTGAACGAATAATAGCATCCGTTACCTTGTTGACGCCCTCGTCCTGGCCGACGACCCTCTTATGGAGCTCCTCATCCAGATGCAGCGTCTTGTTTCGTTCGCTTTCCGTCAGTTTTGTAACAGGGATTCCTGTCCATCTGGAAATGATTTTCGCTATCTCGTCCTCTGTCACGCTTTCGCGCACCAGGGAAAGGTCTTTCTTCTTTACATTTTCTTCTTCTATGGCCAGCTGCTTCTCAAGCTGCGGGAGCTTCCCGTACTGGAGCTCTGCCGCCTTGTTCAGGTCATACTCCCTCTGGGCTATCTGGATCTGGTTATGAAGATCTTCGATTTCTTCCCTCAGTTTCTGAAGCTTTTCGACGGAATTCTTTTCATTTTCCCACTGTATCTTTTTTGAAGTGAACTGTTCCCTGAGCTCTGCCAGCTCCTTTTGAAGGTCTGTGAGCCTTTCGATACTGAGCCTGTCTGTCTCTTTTTTCAGGGCAGCCTCTTCGATTTCCATCTGCATGACCCTTCTCGAAAGTTCGTCAAGCTCTGTCGGCATAGAATCCATCTCCGTCTTGATCAGGGCACAAGCCTCATCCACAAGGTCAATTGCCTTGTCCGGAAGGAACCTGTCTGTGATATAGCGGTGGGAAAGGGTGGCTGCCGAAACCAGTGCCGAGTCGGTGATCTTCACCCCATGAAACACCTCGTACCTGTCTTTGATCCCCCTGAGTATGGAAATCGTATCCTCTACGGTCGGCTCGTCCACCAGGACAGGCTGGAATCTCCTCTCCAGGGCGGCATCCTTTTCAATGTATTTTCTGTATTCATCCAGGGTTGTAGCACCGATGCAGTGGAGTTCTCCTCTTGCAAGCATTGGCTTGAGCATGTTTCCGGCATCCATGGCGCCTTCCGTCTTGCCCGCCCCTACTATGGTATGGAGCTCATCGATGAAAAGTATGATCTGGCCATCGCTCTTTTTGACTTCCTCGAGTACAGCCTTCAGACGTTCCTCGAACTCGCCCCTGTATTTTGCACCGGCCACAAGGGCGCCCATATCCAGGGCGAAAATCCGCTTGTCCTTGAGCCCTTCGGGGACGTCGCCCCGGACGATCCTCTGCGCGAGGCCTTCCACTGCCGCAGTCTTTCCGACACCTGGTTCGCCGATGAGAACCGGATTGTTCTTCGTCTTTCTCGAAAGGATGCGGATCACATTCCTGATTTCCGCATCACGTCCGATGACCGGGTCGAGCTTCTGATCCCTGGCTCTTTCCACAAGGTCATAGCCGTATTTATTCAGAGTGTCATAGGTGGCTTCGGGATTATCGCTGGTAACCCTCTGGTTTCCCCTGACTCCGGAAAGTGCCTGGAGGAAGCGTTCCCTCGTTATGCCATATTCCTTCCAGATGGCTTTCATTGCAGCATTCGGATGCCTGAGCAGCGAAAGGAAAAGATGCTCTACAGAGACATACTCATCCCCCATCTGCTTCGCCTCATCCTCTGCGCTTACGAGAACCTTGTTCAGATTCTGGCCGATGTATACCTGCCCGCCTGAAACCTTTACCCTTTTTTTCAGATATTCCTCTGCCTTGTTTACGAAATGCTCCTGGTTGATCTCCATCTTTGCAATCAGCTTCAATATAAGGCTGTCTTCCTGGGTCAGCAGGCTGTACAATAAATGTTCCTGTTCGATTTCCTGGTTGCCGTAGTCGTATGCTAATTTCTCACAATCATTTACAGCCTGAAGTGATTTCTGGGTGAATTTACTGATATTCATAAAATCTCCTCCTATATGTTTCGCCTGCTCTGCGGTTACTATTCGCTCCTGCCCCGTAAATGTCCGCAAATCATCTCAACTATTCATGTTTTCTTTTTTGTTTGTTCTATAACCAATATAACACATATTTAAAAAAATGCAAGATATTTTTACTGTACTGATTGCCCAATATCAATTATAATTTTTACATCAGATCATTTAACCTTATCAAAGAAATCCCCCGCTTCATTAAGCGGGGGAAGGACTCTGTTGAACTACCACGAAGTGGTAATAAGGTTATGAGCAACTATCGCAAGCGGATTATGAATATCCGCTTTTATGGAGGGATTACCATGAAAATAGCCGTTTCCAGTGATCACGCAGGTTTTGCATTGAAAGAAGAAATCAAAACCTTGCTCGCTACAGAAGGCCATGAAATCATCGACTTTGGACCTTATAACGAGGAACCCTGCGACTTGCCGGATTATGTGTATCCAGCTTCACTTGCTGTTGCCGAAGGAAAGGCGGACAGGGGTATCTTTGTAGATGGCGTCGGATACGGCAGCGCCATGATTGCCAACAAAATATATGGCGTCTATGCGGCCGTCTGCCAGGATCCATTTTGCGCCAAACTGGCACGCTCCCACTCCAACACGAATGTTCTCTGCCTTGGCGGAAAGATTATCGGTTCCGGAATTGCTCTTGAAATTGTAACGGTCTGGCTTACGACTGATTACCTGAGCCATATTGAGAAGTACACAAACCGGGTGAACAAGGTTATGCAGATTTCAGAAAAGCATCTGAAAAAGCTGAGCGGAGTATAGGCTTCCGGTAGTCTCCAGCTATGCATCAGTAAGGCAGCCCGCTGGCATAGGCAAAGGCCTCTGCATGGGCTTCTGGCCAGAAGCCCTGTCTGCCTTATCTGCTCCTGCCGCCGATCAGCCTTATGGCATTCAGGATTGCCAGAACCGACACGCCTACATCGGCGAACACTGCAGCCCACATGGACGCCGCACCAAAAGCCGCAAGCAGCAGTACGAAAAGCTTGATGCCGAGGGCGAATACGATGTTCTGCTTCACGATCCGCAATGTCTTTTTTGAAATTTTGATGGCTTCCGCAACTTTTGACGGTTCGTCTGTCATGATCACTATGTCGGCTGCTTCGATTGCCGCATCGGACCCGAGTCCGCCCATTGCAATCCCTATGTCGGCACCTGCCAGAACCGGGGCATCGTTGATTCCGTCCCCAACAAATATCAGCTTCCCTTTCGGGGATTTCTGTTTCATAAGTCCGACCATCTTTTCGACCTTGTCTGCCGGCAGAAGTTCCGTGTAGATTTCTGTTATCCCGAGCTTCTTCCCAACGCTTTCGCCTATGTTCTTCCTGTCTCCAGTCAGCATGACGATCTTCTTTATTCCCATGGCCATCAGCTCTTTTACGGCCCTTTGGGAATCATACTTGATCTCATCCTCCACCAGAATATAGCCGGCATATTTTCCATCCTCAGCTATATGGACAAGGGTGCCTGCTGCCGCTTCGTTTTCAATCCTGATTCCCAGATCATTCATGAGCTTTCGGCTTCCCGCATATACTGTCTTTCCGTCTATCAACGCCTTCACGCCATAGCCGGACAGCTCTTCTATCTCATCCATGCCTTCAGCATCTATGGCTTTTCCATATGCGTCCCTGATGGAAGCCGCTATGGGATGGCTCGAATGGATTTCCGCATGGGCCGCCATCCTGATCAGGCGTTCTTCTGCTTCTGCTTTCATTTCCCCTGAAACGCTCTCTTTTAGCTCTGCATTTCCAGTGATTACTGATTCTGCCGGAAAAATACCGCTGACCTTGAAGTTTCCCTTTGTAAGGGTGCCGGTCTTGTCAAAGACTGCGATTTCCACGTTGGCAAGCGCTTCCAGATAATTGCTTCCTTTTACAAGTATCCCTCTTCGCGATGCGCCTCCGAGTCCGCCAAAGAAACTGAGCGGTATGGAAATCACCAACGCGCAGGGGCATGAAATTACCAGGAATGTAAGTGCACGGTAGACCCAGTCCGCCCAGGAAGCCCCCGGTATAATAAGCGGCGGAATCAGAGCAAGAAGGGCAGCGGAAATGACGACAACCGGCGTGTAATACCTTGCAAACTTTGTGATGAAGTTCTCCGCCTCAGCCTTATGGCTGCTGGCATTCTCCACAAGCTCAAGGATTTTTGACACTGTGGATTCACCGAATTCCCTGCTGACCTTCACCTCGATGACGCCGTTCAGATTAATGCATCCGCTTACGACAGCTTCACCGGGGAACACTTCCCTGGGCTGGGTCTCCCCTGTAAGTGCTCTGGTATCCAGGTTCGAAGTTCCCTTGATCACTTCTCCGTCCAGCGGAACCCTCTCTCCCGGCCTGATGAGAATCACTTCCCCAACATTCACTTCTTCCGGATCGACAGTTTCCAGTTTTCCTGCCCTTACCACGTTGGCATACTCCGGATAAATGTCCATCAGGTCTGAAATGGATTTGCGCGAGCGGTTTACAGCATATTTCTCAAACAGCTCCCCGATCTGGTAAAAAAGCATGACAGCTACTGCCTCCGGATATTCGCCGACCAGGAACGCGCCGACTGTTGCAATGGCCATCAGGAAATTCTCATCAAACACCTGTCCGCCTATGATGTTCCTGACTGCTCTTTTCAGTACCTGAGCGCCTACAATCAGATATGCCGCAAGGTAAAGAGCCAGTTCAAGGTTGCCTTCTATATAGTTCAGTTTTACCAACACTGCCGTTGCAATATAGATTGCAATGGATATGATTACTTTTATGAGGTTCTTCTTCATTTTTTCTGTCATTGCTTATCTCCTGTATGGTCTGAGTTCCGCATCCGGCTCGATTTTTTTGATAATCCGGCCTGCCTGTTTAATGATTTCGTCAAACTGTCCGTCCTCTGCGTCAATCACAAGCTTTTTCGTCATGAAGGTGATCGCCACCTTATTCACGCCCTCCAGCTTTCCGATTGCATCTTCCATCTTAGATGCGCAGCTGGCACATCCCAGATCTTCTATTGTGTATATTTTTTTCATGATGATTCCTCCATTCCTATTCTTTATATCCGCTGTATAGTGTCCCGTTTATGTTACTGGTCACGGAGTGAACAGTAACCCTTTTATTCCTTTATGTGCTCCATCCCCTGGTTGATGATGGACTCTATATGTCCGTCTGACAGGGAATAGAAAATGGTCTTGCCATCCCTTCTGTTCTTGACCAGCTGCATCTGCTTGAGGATCCGCAGCTGGTGGGAAATAGCAGACTGGGTCATGTTGAGAAGCTCCGCTATGTCGCACACGCACATCTCCGACTCGAACAGAACATACAAAATCCTGATCCTTGTCGAATCACCGAACACCTTGAAGAATTCAGCCAGGTCGTAAAGCGTCTCCTCGTCGGGCATATTGTCATTCACCTTCTGTATAATGTCGGCATGGGTGCAGAATGCGTCGCAGCCTTCAAACTGAGTCGTGCATTTCTTCATCCTGCCCGCTGTGCAGGACTTCTCTGATACTGCCTGGGAGTCTTCACATCTGCAGGTTGTTTTGGCTGTTAAGCCTGTCCTGACTATATCTTTGTCTTGTGATTTTTTATCAGCCATTACTTTCTTCCTTTCATATGAATACTTGTTCATATGTTTATATTATCAACTTTCATTTCTGTTGTCAATGTTTTTCAGGATAAGTAAAATCGTCGAATACTGAACTTACTAAAGAACAAAAAGTTTTGCCTGCGAAACTCTCGCGCTGATGCGCAGTCGCTTCTGCGGCATATTCTTCTTGCGCGTCATGCGCCTCCTCACGAAGCGTTTTTAATATATGGGAAATTCGAGGAATTTCTTATATATTAAAAAAATGCCTGAATACCCATTATTATGGATCTTCAAGCATCTTTTAAATTATTATGACTGATAATCAAACAGGAAGTGACTGATTATTAATGGACCATTCTTTTCTCAGAAGTTCCCTGCGGAAACCAGTGGGGCGTTTTATTTGCAATCTTGACCAGGATGAGCATAATCGGCACCTCGGTCAAAACACCAACAACCGTGGCAAGGGCAGCCGGCGACTCCATGCCAAATAATGCAATGGCAACAGCAACCGACAATTCAAAAAAGTTGGAGGCACCAATCATTCCAGCAGGAGCGGCTATATCGTGAGGAAGTTTCTGCACTCTGGCTGTCAGATATGCTATAAAAAAGATCAGGAATGTCTGGATTGTCAGCGGCACCGCTATGAGCAGGATATGCAGCGGATTGTTTAAGATGACCTCTCCCTGGAAGGAGAACAAAAGTACCAGCATAAGCAGCAATCCGGCTATCGTAGCATTGTCGAACTTTGGAAGGAACTGTTTTTCAAAATATGCTGTTCCTTTTGTGTTTGTCACATGCATTCTTGTCAGAACACCGGCCGCCAAAGGTATCACTACAAAAAGCACGACGGATATGATCAGCGTATCCCAGGGTACGGAGACATTGCTCACGCCAAGGAGAAATTTTACGATCGGCACAAATGCTATCAGGATGATCAGGTCATTGGTTGCCACCTGGACAACCGTATAGGCCGGATTTCCTTTTGTCAGCTGGCTCCATACGAATACCATGGCTGTACATGGCGCCGCCCCCAGCAGTACGGCACCCGCCAGATACTCTTTTCCCAGATCTGCAGGAATGAATCCTTTGAATACGACATAGAAAAAGAAGGAGGCGATGCCGAACATGGTAAATGGCTTGATCAGCCAGTTCACCACCCAGGTCACGTACAATCCCTTCGGATTTTTTCCGACGTTCTTCACACTTTCAAAATCGACCTTCATCATCATCGGGTAGATCATGACCCAGATCAGGATTGCTGTAGGGATGGATACGTTTGCATATTCAAACCTGCCAAAAAACTGTGGAATCCCAGGCAGGAATTTTCCAATCAGCACCCCGGCGCCCATGCAGAGCGCCACCCATACCGTTAAATATTTTTGGAAAAAATTGATTTCTGCTGCTTTCACTTTACTCATTTACTGTCTCTCCTCTATTCTGATTTTGTGGCTGTTCAAGACTATGTCCTGAACAGTCACCTTATTTTCTTACTTTCCGGAACTGCTTATGGCCGCCGGAAATATTATATACCTCCTGAAAACCGTGATTCAGAAGTATGTTCTGAGCAGCATTCCCAGTCACTCCCTTATTGCAGTAAGTAATGGTTACCGCTTCCGGATTCAGATCCTTCAGCTGCTCTCTCAGCTCTCCATGCGGAAGATTCACCGCCGTCTCAATATGGTCCTTCTCATACTGGGCTGATACCCTGGCGTCTATCAGCTGATAGCCTTCGCCTGACTCTATTAGGGCTGCCAGTTTATCTGCAGTGATCAATTTTCTGCCCTGGCTCATTGCATTATCCAGGATCATGCCGGTATACATGACGGGATCCTTTGTCGTTGAGAAAGGTGGCGCATAGGCCAGATCCAGATGGAATAAATCTTCTGCCTTTGCCTTGAAAGTGATGGCGGTTACAAAGACATCTATCCTTTTGTCAACGCCTTCAAATCCGACAATCTGCACACCTAACATCCTTCCGGTTGCCCTGTCTGCGATTCCCTTGATGACCATTTCCTGGCCACCCATGTATTCAGGCTTGTTTGGCTTGATGTTATGGCAGACTTCCACCTCATACCCTTCCTTCTGAGCTTCCCGTTCAGACAGGCCGGTCAGCGCCACTGTCATGCCGAATATCTGGAAGATGCCGGTTCCAAGAATCCCCCTGAATGCCAGGTCCCCTCCCGTGACCACGTCACCTGCAATCCTTCCCGTTTTATTTGCGGTAGAGCCCATCGGGCGGTAGACCGGCTTCCCGGTCACAACATGATACTGTTCGGCACAGTCGCCGCAGGCATAGATATCCTCTATATTTGTCATCATTTTTTCATTTACTTGAATCGCTTTTGTAATACCCAGCTCGATTCCAGCCCTGACAGCCAGATCTGTGTTCGGCTTTACCCCTGTCGAAACCAGCACAAAGTCTGCTTCGATTTCTCTTTCGTCCTCCAGGATAACCCTGTTGCCTTCTATTCTTGTCACGGAAGCGCCTGTCAAAACTGGAATGCCATTCTTTCTCAGATGGTCCTCCACATAGACTGCCATGTCAGAATCAAGCCCTGGCGTAACCTGTGGAAGACGCTCAACCAGCGTCACATCGATGCCAAGCCCCTTCAGGTTCTCGCACACTTCAAGACCTATAAATCCCGTTCCGATGATGACTGCTTTCTTTGGAGCATGTTCATTCAGATACGCCTTGATTCTGTTCATATCACCAATGTTTCGCAGGGTGAATACATTGTCTGCCTCCACCCCCTGAATCGGGGGCAGGACTGCTGATGCGCCGGTTGCAATCACCAGCTTATCATAACTGTCTTTCAGGATTTCTCCGGTTGAAAGATTTCTAATTTCCAAAATTTTGTTTTTCGCATCTATGGACAGTACTTCATGTCCCGTCAGAATATCAACATTGTATTTGCTCTTGAAAAATGCAGAATTTCGGGGAGTCAGCTCCCTGGCATTCTCTACTTCTCCGCCTATATAATACGGCATACCGCATCCCGAGTAGGAGATATAGCTGTCCCTCTCATAAATTACGATTTCCGCCGTTTCGTCATTCCTTCTTGCCTTTGCTGCCGCTGATGTCCCGGCAGCCACTGCACCAATAATTACTATTCGCATGCATTGACCTCCTTCTGATCCTTACAGATACAATCTTCCCGTTCTGTTGTTATGGTATTCCAGAATTTTTTAACTTCCTCAATCAGTTCCTTATTGTTGCCGTATCTGATCCACGAGCCTTCTTTATGGCTTGTCACTAGTCCGCATTCCGTCAGTATCTTCATATGATAGGAAAGCGTAGGCTGGGTGATTTCAAAACAGGCCAGAATATCACACGCACAAAGTTCCCCGCATGACAGCATTTCGATTATTTTTAATCTTGTCTCATCACCCAGTGCTTTAAAAACAGGTGCATAAGCTTTTTGCAGCTCCATAGTCATATCCCCTTTTCAAAATCCATTGCTTATTTTCCACATATAGACATTTATCTATGTCATGATTATAGCCAAACGCATAGATGTTTGTCAATGTGTTTTGTGTTATATTTATGTAAAGCAATGAACTGATTTTCAGCCGGCATTTTCCTGACGAGTACCGCAAATCCGAAAAAAGACGGGCCGTAAACCTTTGCAAATGTTTACGGCCTGTCTTTTCAGCTGCATTATCTATCTTTTTTTCATCTTTTCTATCTCTTCTTCTACTTCTTCTGCACCTTCCGCATAAAACTTTTCTTCCTCCGGGTCAAGCTCTTTCAGCAATCTTAAAAACTCCCCGGCATGCACTTTTTCCTCATCAGCAATATCCTTAAGCACCTCGATTGCCAGCTTGTTGTCTGTCGATTCAGCCAACTGCATATAAAGCTGGATTGCTTCATATTCTGCAGCAATCATAAACCGGATTGCTCTGATCAGCTCCTGGTCGCTAATCTTATGGTCTTTCTTTAATCCGGAAAACGGATTTCCAAAATCAGGCATATTCATTACCTCCTTATATTGTTTTTTCACTCACGCTTATTGAACTGGCTTAACTGTACTAAACCCCTGTCCCGCTCTGATGAGCGAAGTCCTGAATCCGTACCAGAATATTAGTACTGGATAAACCTGTCTCCAGGCACTCCGCAGATACTGCATTTATCCGGACGCACCTTTTCGATATTGCCGCATACAGGACACAGATAATAGAAGACCTCTTCCGTCTGATCAATGTTTTCCAAAGCATCCCGATAAAGCTTCGCATGGACTTCTTCCGCTCTCATGGCATATGTGAATGAAGTGAGTGCTGCCTTGTTCCCTTCTGCTTCTGCAGTTTTCACAAAATCCGGGTACATGTCCTGATACTCGTGGGTCTCGCCTGCAATGCCATCCTTCAGGTTATCAGCTGTTGAACTAACCTTACCCGCAACTTCAAAATGCTTCAGTGCATGGATAGTCTCGGCATCTGATGCAGCCTTAAACAGCTTTGCAGCGTTAAGCTTTCCATCTTTTTCTGCCTTCTTTGAATAAGCCAGGTACTTCCTGTTTGCCTGGGATTCTCCGGCGAATGCCTCCATCAGGTTATCAAGTGTTTTGTTTTCATCCATTTTCTTGTCCTCCTTATTTTTATCCTTTTTAAGAATTTCCAATAATCTTTCTGCCGCCTCTTTCGGAAAACCTTCCGGCTGATCTGTATCCAGCAACGACTGAAGGAAGTCCTGCACATTCTGGCTCTGAGGAAGCATGTAGCCAGATTCCCTAATCAGGTCTTCTGCCATAAGCCTGTTAGATATGCTTATGGCTTTTGCCAGTTGGCGCAAACCCGGGTTATCTGATTTCATTTCTATAGCTGCCGCCATCTTTTCCTGCTTTATTTTGCTTTCAGCTAATGATAGCAGAGATTTCCTGACGGCTTCCGTCTTCTCCTGCTGAGCCGGAAACTCCTCAGGAACAAGTGAAATCGCATGGGATGGACAAGCATCAACACATATACGGCATCCATCCAGGCACTTTGACGCATCAATCTGGCCTGTTTCTGTATCTGTCGCTCCTGTAGGGCAAACATATAAGCAGAGACAATCTTTCGTACATAAACTTATATTTCTAACTGCATGCATTCTCCCTACCCCCTCATGACCTCGATGATTTTTTTGTTTGGGACTTTGCAAACCGGACATATATCCGGAAGTTCGTCCCCAATGTAAATGAATCCGCAAATATCGCATACATAAATATGAGTGCCTTCCAATAGGGAGTCCTGCTGCTTATCATATCTGCTCAGGATAGAATTCAAAATTCTCGTTACTTTTTCTCCCCACACCAGCGCTCTGAGGGCGCCTCTGTCGGATACATCCGCTGCAATCGGATTCGCCGCCGGATACCCGGAAGCAAGATCCTGCTCAACAAGCAGGCTGATGTCCTTTAACCCGCCTTCCCCTGCATTACTGCTTATCGTTTTGTAAAATTCGGCTAATTGACTGAACAGCTCACCTTCTTCAGAACGATATTGCTTCGTGCACCCCTTAGAAAGGTTGGAACATAATGCGCTGACTTCTCCAAATGACATTTCCCTCATGCTGTCCGCTTCATTTTCTACAACATTCACATCTTTCTTAACAGGCTCTTTATTCCGTTTCTCTTCCACAAAGTCAGCTTTCACTGCACCGCATAATGGACAGGTCCAGTCCTCCGGAACGTCTTCCCATTTTGTACCTGGTGCAATTCCTCTGTCAGGATCGCCGGCTACTTCATCGTAAACATAACCGCAAATAGAACATGTGTATTTTGCCAAAATATATCCCTCCTTTAATCCTCATTTGATAGTTCCTGTTCTTTGGGCTTTTTATCATACAAATCATTTAGTGCCTTCATATCCTCGCGGCTTAGCGTTTTTAAAGTCATAAGGTGGATCGTCACGCTTATTCCAACTGCAACCAGAAAAATCCTGATATGCGGTGATGGCAAAAGGAGCATGGAAACAGACAATGTTGCCCATAGGAAGATTATTGTTCCAATTCTTGTTTTTCCGGGGATTGCCTTATAAGTCAGATAGCAATATAGATACGCCCCAAAAATTTTATGATTGATCAGCCATTGATACATCCGTTCGGAGCTTCGCAGATAACAGAAGGAAGCAAGCAGCAGAAAGGGGGTGGTCGGAAGTACCGGGATAAAAACACCAGTTATGCCAAAAACCAAAGATAGAGATCCAAGAAACAGATAGGAATATTTTTTGACTGCATACAGTTTCAACTATACCACCTTCTATCCCACAGGGTAACAAGAGGGCACCAACTGCCCCTCATCACTGCTATGATCGTTTTAATTTCAGATAAATCCATCGTTTTTTATATGTAATCTAATTATACTAACCAAGGCCATTTAATACAACATTAATTTTCCCTAACTCCATATCTTCCATCTATTTATTTTTTTACAGCTGCCATAAAAATCGACAACGCCACACCCAGAACAAAAGCAGCATAGGCATGTCCACGTTCATTCTCACGAACCTCGGGCAGCAGGTGCGCTGCTGATATGTAAATCAGAACCCCCACCACAAAACCCAATGCAAGTCCCAGAACCGTGTCGTTCAGGCTCTTAACGAAAGGATATGCCACAAAAGCACCTACCGGTGTAGTCAGGGCTGCCACCAGAAAGGCATAGAATGCCGCCTTCCTGCTGGAGTATCCACCTTTGATCAGAACCGTAAAGCTAATGACTCCTTCGGCAAATTCATGTACAACCAGTCCGATTCCAGATAACACACCGACAACAATGCTTGCGCTGAATGTGACAGAATATATAATTCCGTCTATTACCGAATGTATTCCAATTCCCTCCAGTGCAGTGATTCCAAAAGCCAGTTCCGGTTGCTTCGTCCTGTGTTTTATGATCTGATTGCTGAAAAACATAAAGACAAACCCTGCCAGTGCTGCATATCCTGCATCCGCATTCTTCTCAAGAGCCTGAGGAAAAGCAATAATGAGTGGGGACGTAATCAGAACCCCTGCTGCAAAACACATGAAATATTCTTTCGATTTTTCTGCCCAGCTTCTATTCTTATAGACAAAGAAAATCCCTACGCTGTTGACAGCCATTGCGCTCACGGCAAATAAAGCAATCCAAATGAATGTATTGGATTCTCTCATTCTATTATCCTCCGTCCCTAAAATATTCTGAATGGGAAAGGTCGCAATGCTCCATTTCCCATCTCTTCCCGGCAAAATATTCATCCCCTTTTCTCTCTGCATTTTGAACATAATCCAAGCAGCATAATATTAGCATCCGTCACTTCAAGGTTTTTCTTTTCTTCTATCTTCTGATTCAATTTGATGTATTCCATGCTGATTTCAATTTCATCAATGTCCATAAGGGCATTGCATTTCGTACATTTAAAATGAATATGAAGAGGCTTTTTGCTGTATATTTTCAATTCATAATAATTCACACCGTTCATCGGGATCTCTTTGACAATATTCAGGCTTTTAAACAGCTTCAAATTCCTGTATATAGTCGCAATGCCAATTTTCTGCTGTTCAAGGTGCTGATAGATTTCATCCGCTGTCAGATGTGTACCGGAACGAATCAGCTCAAGCAGAATACATTCCTTCTGTCTGGTATTTTTTATCCCGTTTTTTGATAATATTGTTTTGTACAATCGAAGTTTCTGTTCAGAACTGTTCTCCACAAAATCCACCCTTCATTTACAACCCTTGCTACTATCTGAAAAATGATGCCTTGTCTGTTGAATTCCACTTTCTTTCTGTCAGACCCGATTCATCACACATTTCGTTACATTCTAATTTCATTTTACTCCTTAAGATAATTATTGTCAAATGCCAATAATTATCTTTATTGTTCAAAAAAAAGGCCACAGACATACTCTTTAGAGAGCTGCCTGCAGCCTTTATCCTGATACTTATTTACGATTGTTAGCATGATGATTTTATAACATCAATCTGAATGACTTAACCTTATTTTACTGCAGCTTCTTCGTTCATCATTCTGGCATCCATCTCATCTGCTGCCTCTGTCAGATATTTCGCCTTAAACCTGCCAAACAGTCCTCTGTCTGCAAGTTTTGCAATATCAGGATCGATTGGAATCCTTCCTAAAACATCGATCCCTATTTCTTTTGCAACTGAAGAAAGCTTGCTTTCTCCAAATATGTTGATTTCCTTTCCACAGTCAGGACATTTCACATAACTCATGTTCTCAACAAGTCCAAGTACAGGTATATTCATCATTTTTGCCATGTTGTAGGCTTTTTTGACGATCATGGATACAAGATCCTGAGGAGAGGATACGATTACGATTCCATCAAGAGGAATAGACTGGAATACCGTAAGGGGCACATCTCCTGTTCCAGGCGGCATATCAATGAACATGTAATCAAGGTCTTCCCATAACACATCTGTCCAGAACTGTTTTACAACATTTCCCAGGATTGGGCCTCTCCATAGAACCGGATCCTCTTCATTTTCAAGAAGCAGGTTGACGGACATGACTTTGATTCCTTCATCCGTCTCTTCCGGGAATATGACATGCTCTGTTCCTCCGGCAACTTTATTGATTCCAAACATTTTCGGTATGGAAGGACCTGTAATATCAGCATCCAGAATTCCGACCCTGTAGCCTTTCCTTCTCATAAGAACTGCAAGCATTGCAGTCACGAATGATTTTCCAACGCCGCCTTTTCCACTGACTACACCGATTACTTTTTTAACGGAACTATCGCTGTTGAATTCCTCCAGCAAACTCTTTGGATTCTTATCGCATCCTTCACATGATGATGCTGTGCAGCTGCTGTCTGAGCAGCTTCTTGTGTTTTCTGACATTTTTCTAATCTCCTATCTTTCCTGTTTTTCTATTTTTCAAACAGAATGGATATGATCCATTCCGGCTTAAAGCCGCTTTCCATAGCTCGCCCCGATTATTCTGATACCTGCGAAGTCCTTCTGTAGTAATCATCAATTGCATTTTTCAAGGCATTTGCCCCCAGCACCGAACAATGGAGCTTGTTTTCAGGGAGTCCGTCGAGTGCATCTGCAATATCATGATTTGTAATCTTGAGAGCCTCTTCCAGGGTTTTTCCTTTTGCAAGCACTGTGGTCATGCTGCTCGTCGCTACCGCCGCAACACATCCAAATACCAGAAAACTGATTTCTTCTATAACATTGTCTTTTACCTTAATATAAATATCCAGGGAATCCCCACATCCGGGCTCCCCGAATCTGCCGACTCCGTCTGGATTAATCATACTGCCCACATTACGCGGACACATGAAGTGGTCAATTACCTTATCTGTAAATTCATCATAATTCATTGTTATACCATCCTGCTATATAATTTTTTAACTATCCAGGGCTCCATCCTTTATAGTACTGTTTTACTGATTATATCCTTTATATTTGAAGACATAATCATTAAGGGCTACCTGAAGCCTTCCTTTAAATCGTAAAAACGTTCCCCGCGTTGTTATATATGAAATTTTCCTTGAATTCCTGCCTCATCGCAGCTATACCTTCGCTTCCGGTGCAGTGCGAAACAGCAACCCGGCTGATACCCAGTTTCCTGAATGCCGCCATGGTCTTTGCAATCCTGTCGGCATCCGCGTCTACCAGATGTGTTCCTCCAAGCACGGCATAAATCGGAAGACCTGTACGTTCCTTAATTGTCTCCAATATATTCAAAACTCCCACATGAGAACATCCTACCACTACTACAAGACCTTTATCCGTCACTATTCCCAGAGAAATTTCATCTGAAAAATCATCTGTCAAACGGGAACCGCCCTGATCGATAAAAAACTTCTCATTCAGCTTTTCAAATTCATTGGACCGTCTGAAATTATGAAATAGCATCACATTTTCAGTAATCCTGAAAATATCTTCTTCAACTTCTTTAATAAGAATCTGTCTGTCTTCTACATACTGCCTGTTAAAAGAGTTTCCTATAAAACTGGTCTCTCCATCTTCACAGTACTTATGCTTAGCTTCAAAAAAGCCCTTTCCGACAATCAGCTGCGGAACTGACGGCACTGACCCCACCAGCTTCCTGAATCCTCCGCTATGGTCATAATGTCCATGGCTGATGATCGCACAATCAATCTCACTCAAATCTTTGCCCAGTTTCTCGGCATTCTGAACAAATGCCCCACTCTGTCCCGTATCAAACAATATTTTTTTTCCGTCAGCTTCGATATAAAGGGACAAACCATGCTCGTTTACGAGTTTGTTTTTATCATCTGCATTATTTTCAATCAATGTCGTTATTCTCAACATCGCAAATCCCTCCTCCTGATGATTCCTTTACTTGCATATGCTAATATCAATAATACCCTCATGTTACATTGTTGTCAAATGCCAATTACCACGACAACTCCTTTTCCACTTCTTCCATCATTTTATCGATGAACAGAATACCATCCAGATGATCGATCTCATGGCAGAATGCCCGTGCCCACATCAATTACCACAAGCCTTTTTATGATTCCAATTTGTGGAGCTGCAAGTCCGACTCCACTCTCCTTATACATGGTTTCCGCCATATCATCAAGCAATTCCCTGATTTTATCATCTATAACTGCAACTGGCTTAGACCGTTTACGCAATATGCTGCACTCTTCACTGTTCTCCCTGATTTTTCTATATGCCATATAATCCACCTTTACTGATTAAAACAAATTTTCGTTGTTTATTCTTTCCTCTGACTTATCGTTACTTCTGAAGCAGTTTGAATATATTCTTCAAATATACTGCTCACAATATGCAAACATTATATCCCTATAATAATAACTTCATTATTGGCATATGTCAATAACTCAGCAATTCTATTACGCTCTCTTAATTGACAATACTATAAAACAGTGATAGGCTTTTTAATAAATTCTAATTGTACACAAAGGGGAACGCACAATGCAGATAATAAAAAAAAATCTGATTCTCTATGTATCCGTATTTGTTTTACTTCTGGGCGCCAATATATTCACCTTCCACAACCATAGCTTCTATAACAATCCGATTGTCAGAATAGACTCTGCCGATACCGCACCTTCCAATTCAGCCTCAAAAAGCTCCAACAGTGAAGAAAGCCTGTACGACCAGGTTCTGGAAGGCAGGATTATGAACAGCGTTTACAAAGGACAGACCATTATATTAAAAAACTCTTTTTTCTCATCGGAACTGTATCAGGATTCCTTTTCAAAAGGAGATGAGGTTTTCATAACCTTAAATTCACAGGGCAGTACCTCCCTTTCCGGAACCATCACCGGGTTAAAAAGAGATAAGTATGTGGTCCTGCTTCTTTCCGCGCTGTTGATGCTCCTTGTCTTTCTTGAAAAACGAAAAGGACTGCTCACCATGATTTCGCTGTTCCTGAATATCACCGTGTTTTATAGTCTCCTGACATGGTATCAGGATGGGACCGATATCCTGACGGTATGTATACTGGCCTCCCTTTTCTTCACCCTGTTCTCCCTGACTTTTCTCAATGGATTCAGCCGGAAAACCCTCGCTGCAGTTCTCTCCACAATATTGTCAGTCACAACGACAATGGCGATTTTCATGGTCGTCATGAATAACAGCAGGGAAATAGATTTTGCATATATGGAGTACCTGATTATGCCTGGGGATGCCCGCGCCATCTTCCTCTCCGGAATACTGATCGGCGGGCTGGGCTCTATTATGGACATTGCCATTACGATGTCCTCTGCCATAAATGAAATCCAGCGCAAGAATCCATCTGTCACGGTAAAAGCCCTGTTTTCATCAGGCCGCACCATTGGCGATGACATAATGGGAACGATGATCAACGTCCTGCTATTTACCTACGTATGCGGCGGCATTCCGATGACCATTCTGCTACTGAAGAACGATATCCCGCCTGCAAACATCATTTCCGTGTACATGCCTTACGAAATCTACCGGTTTCTGATTGGAAGCATCGGCATACTCCTTGCAATTCCGGTTTCACTGGTAATATCCATACTCTTTACGAAAGGGGGGAAACATCTATGCTTCTGGCATTAGTACTGATACTTGTCCTGCTCATACTTCTTATTGGCGGGGACAAAGGCGCAACATCCCTTATCACCCTCACAGCAAACTGCATCTTGCTGTCAGGAATCATATTCCTGATTTATGCCGGCTATCCCCCGCTTCCAACAACTGTTGCAGGCTGTATCATCATCAGCGCCGTTACGCTTTTCTATCCGGAAGGAATCAGCAAAAAATCGATGGCTTCCTTTCTTTCCGTTCTGATCGTAATCGTCCTGATGATGGCCTCTTCCTACATAATGGGAGGCGAAGCAAATATCGCCGGTTTCAGCGAAGAAGCTCAGCTCGAGGACGAAATGGCAGGGCTTTCCACCAATATCAGAACTGATATGCTCGACGTCGCTGCCGCAATGATCATTATGAGCCTGATCGGAGCTGTACTTGACGCTTCCGTTTCCATCTCGTCCTCCCTGTATGAAGTCCATCAGAATCATCCCGTAATGGGATTGGCTGAGCTGTTCCACTCCGGAATACGAATTGGAAGGGATATTATCGGTACCACGACGAACACCCTGTTTTTTGCCTATCTCGGCGAATCCCTGATGCTGATCATCCGATTTAAAATCGAAGGCTACTCACTTGCCAGAATCATCAATTCGAAGGTCTTCTTTCAGGAATTCATTCGTATACTTTTCAGCGGTGCAAGCTGCATACTTGCCATACCTGCCACTGCATATATTCTGTCCGTATTCCTGACCCATCCGCGGTTTATACAAAGAGAATCCAGATAACTACTGTGGCCGCAAAAAAAGCAGAACTGAATAATAATCAATTCCGAACAAAATCCTCCCGCCTTAAAGTCTTACGACCTATAGCGGGAGGATTTCTATATAAAAATTATTTCATCAAAATTTATTTCGGATTGGATTCAATATATTTCTCCATAATATCCGCAGCCATTCCTACGAGCTCCACGCATGGCCTCTTTTTATAATATTCATCTGTACGGATCTGGGGTATAGGACTATCTTTGCCGCTGCCAAGCCCTAAAAGCTCCCTGCATATAATCGAACGGTTCTCCGTCTCGAATTTACCCGCAAGCAGCTGTATTCTCTTATAATGCTCCGTCTTCGAAGCATTGTCCTTTGGATCTGCATACCCATACAGCATACCGGCCACCATAAACATACCGGTCACTGCACCGCAGACTTCCCTAAGCCTTCCCATTCCCGCTCCGAAGGATGAGCTTATTTTCAAAGCCATATCGGCATCCATATCATATTTATCGGCAAAAGCCAGGAAAACAGACTGCGAACAGTTATAGCCCTCCTTAAAGAGTTCCTTTGCCATTTCTGAACGCGTCTTATTTTCCAGAACCTGAAACAGGTCTCTGTTATCTTTCTCCTGACAATTTGTTGCATTATTCATCTTTGTTTCCTCATACTTTCTAAATTCTATAAATTATATATTTGACTCTTCATTTTCAGCGGCTGAAATCCGCCCCTCAAACTGCAGCCCCAGCTTTTCAAAGGCTGCCTGAGGTGTCTGTGCATCTGTTATGATCACTTCTATATTAGAATCAGCAAAAACATATGCTGGTCCTTTATTCGTAAAACCGTTCTTCACAATTATAAAGTCCACCATCTTCTGAACGAGATATTCCGCTGCGTAAATCCCTTTCCCTTTCTCAATGCTGCTGAATGGATTTTTTAAAACCTCTGTCCTGACTGCCTGTTTCTGCTTCGCCTTAAATACAACCAGAAGGAAATGAGAAGCTTCTCCAAAATGAGAGCTGATAGAAACCCCATCTTCCGCAAGCGGAAGGGCATATATCACCTCGTCCTTCTGAAGCGGTTCATAATGTATCAGAATCCGATCGACATTTTTGATTTCTTTTTTTACATTCTTTTCGATGGTATCAGCAATATAATGCGCCTTATCTAAATTATGGGTTTTCAATATAATGTCGGCTTCTATAAATTTAAACCGTCCCGAATTGCGCCCTGTCAGGCTCTTCAGCTCGACCACCTGTGGAATGTCCATGATATACTTCTCGACTTTGCTGAGCGTATCATAACCTACCGAAGCATCCAGCAGAACCCTGGCGCCGTCTGCCAACATCTGGATTCCCGTCCTGGCTATAAATCCAACGACAACAAATGCTGCTATCCTGTCCAGCTGGAATCCGACAAAACCGGAAAGAACGGCCAACAGGACGATAACATTGCTGAATACGTCCATTCGCCCATGCATTGCTTCGGCCACAAGAATGGGGGAATTTATCCTTTCTCCTATTTTCTTTTCGTATATGGTAAACCACAGTGCAATTATAATCGAAAGCAGCATCAGAATGGCTGCAGCTGTCATATTTCTCAGTTCAATCGTTTTATTTTCCATTATCTCGGAAATGATTTCATATCCTGTATATAAAATCACAAGTGCTATAATGATCGATATAAGATTTTCAATCTTATAAAGCCCATAGGGAAATGTCTTTGTCTTTCGTTTTGCAATCTTCAATCCGATAAAAACGGTTAGCGCAGCTATCAGGTCGGCAAGAGTATGGAATGCTTCTGCCTTCAGCGCTATACTGTCCGATATGACAGCAGCCGTGTATTTAATCCCGAACAGCAAAAAAGTAACGATAATGGCAATCAGTGCCGTTCTTTCACTTTCCTCCATGCCCCCACCCCTTTCGGAAAATCCACTCTGGTTTCACGGTTCATTTCAACCGATAGGTATCATATCCTTTATAATGAATGACATTCACCCCATTGTCCTGTCTTAATTTTTTTAAAAGCTCTTCCGGATTTGCGGAACCTCGAGCCTTTAAAAATCCCTCCAATTCGAACTGATTCATCGGGTGCCTTTTTATGATGCTCAGAACCGCGGGATAATCCTCATCTATGTCGCTGTGAAATCCTGCAGATTCAAGGAGATCAATCGGAATTCCTCCAAGAAGTTCAGCCGCATGCTCCATCGTTTCATGTCCTGCTGCCTCCACTCCGGCTTCAGCTGGAGGACGTACCGGCGTATTCAGATAAAGTTTATCATACCTGATTTCTTTCAGCATTTCAGAATACTTTCTCAGACTCTCTCCATCATCATTGATACCCTTCACCAGCATTATCTCAATCCAGAGCTGCCCTTCGTATGTTTTCGAAAACTCTTCAAGCCCTCTTTTTACATCTGCAAACTTCAGACTCTTATGTGGCCTGTTGATTCTTCTGAAAGAGTCTTCATCATATGCATCCATAGTCGGAAGAACGATATCTGCTTTTCCTATTTCATGCTGAAGCTGCAAGTCATATAAAAGCGCCCCGTTGGTTATGACCGCTACCGGCTTCTCAGTTCTCTTTTTGATTTCTCCGATCAGTTCTCCCAGGCCGGCATACAGGGTGGGCTCCCCCTCCCCGACTATCGTGACTGCGTCGAAGAAAACTCCCTTTTTCATGACTGCTTCAAATTCTTCGATAATTTTATCTACCGAAAAGAAATAGGACCTTGTATTTGTCATATGATCGGTCCTGCCCAGCTGACAGTAGATGCAGGAATAATTACAGGTCTTTTTCGGAATCGGGCTTATTCCAAGGGATATCCCCAATCTTCTGGAGGGCACCGGACCGTAGACATACTTTAGCTCCTTCATAACAAATCCTCCTCAATTGTTTCAGTTAATATAACAAAGGGGCATTCTTTTATTTGATAATTCATTCCGTGATGCATAAAAAGGGGCAGTCACTCCGCCCCTTTTTATGCATCACTCAAACGCTTGCATATTCCTCTACCAGTCTTAGGTTACGCAAGTCTTATTCCATTGAAATCGCACTTACCGGACACTCGCCCTCACAAGCTCCACATCCGATGCATGCTTCTCCAATGACAGCCTTGTCCTCTTTGAGTTCAATTGCACTTACCGGACACACGTCAACGCATGCTCCGCAGCCTACACATTTTTCCTCATCAACTACTGCTCTCATACTGTTTTTCCTCCTTTTGCTTTATTCACCACATTCGTCGTGATGCTGATGTTCATGGCACACGGAACCTGTCGATTCTAGCATTCCCATCAGATACTGCTCTGCCGCAGTTCTCGCATGGCCTGTTGCACCTGTTATTACCTCGATAGACTTTTCATTGAAAATATCAATGGCTCCACCGCCCATTCCACCTGAAATAACGACGTTTACACCTATATCATTCAGGAAATTCGGAAGGAATCCAGGCCTGTGTCCAGGGTTAGGGATTGATTCGCTTTTTACAATCTGTTTTTCCTCTGCATCGTAAATATTGAAGTTGATGCAATGTCCAAAGTGTCCTGTCACCATTTCGTTTTCGCTCGCTACTGCAATTCTCATTTTTATTTCCTCCATCATTTTATTATTCCTGTTCAATCTTTAATTTCTGCATTGTTATACATATTCAATTTCTTATTTACAATTTCTTTCTCCACATATGACTGTACAGTCCTGTGTTATTTATCATGATATAACAGGACTTCATGCCTGCGTATCACTGAACAGCAGTTTCATGGTTTCCTCATATATTTTCCGTACTGCACGTCCCGATTCACAATCCCGGTCGACAATATTCTGTCCCTCATTGATTGCTTTTACTGCTTCCGTATCATAAGGAATCCTTCCAACTGAAGCCAGATTCATCCTTCGGCAGAATTCCTCTATCTTTTCATTATTTGCGATGTTCGTATCGTACTTGTTGACGCATACTGCAATCTTTGTCTGGAACCGCTCAGCCGTTTTTATGATTCTTTCCATATCGCTGATTCCGGATATGGATGGCTCCGTTACGATGAGCACCATGTCTACTCCGCTGAGGGATGCAATAACCGGACAGCCGATTCCCGGCGACCCGTCAATAATGGAAAATTCCGTGCCTTCTTTTGCTGCCTGAATCATCTGCTTCTTTACTTCCGTGACCAGCATTCCAGACGTTCCGCTTCCCATCTTCAGCTGGGCGGTTGAAAAGATCCTGTCCTCTTCATATAGTTTCATCTCTCCCGCAATGGCGGGCTTTAATGTAACTGCTCCAACTGGACAGACAAACTCACACACTCCGCAGCCTTCGCATGCAAAAGCATCTACCTTATAGCCGTCTTCCCTGTATATGGCATCAAACCTGCAGTTCTGCATACATAAGCCACATTCTATACAAAGATCTTTATCAATCTCTGCTTTCGGAAGACCATAATAGTTGGTTTTTTTAGGTTCTGAATCCATGTGCATGACCAGATGAAGATTCGGAGCATCAACGTCACAATCCGCATAGGCCTTTGCTTCTGAAAGTTTGATGAAAGCACCCGCAACCGTAGTTTTTCCTGTCCCGCCTTTTCCGCTAAGGATTAACAACTGTTTCATGCTGCACCTCCTCCTTCAGATTCTGAAGCAGTTCCATAAACATCTGCCTGTATTTTGCACTCTCCCTGACAGAAATCAAGGCATTGGAATTCAGGATTCCTAGTTCTTTATCGAAGGGTATCCTTCCCAAAATCTTCATTCCCTTTTCAAGACATAACGTTTCCGAAGGATTCTCACCTTCCATACATTTGTTCAATACCACCCCGTATGGCTTATCAAATAGTTCCACCAACTCATGAACCATATTCAGGTTATGCGCTCCGAACAAGGTCGGTTCTGCAACAAGTATGCAGTAATCTGCTTCTTTTATGCTTTCCATGACGATGCAGGCGCTCCCCGGCGGACAATCTATGAAAGTCAGTTCACTTTCCTCCCTGTCACCCGCTTCCAGAAGCCTCTTTATGATTGGAATCCCAGAAGCCTCACCCGTATTCAGGATTCCGGTTATCACCGTCACCTTCTCCGAACGTCCCCTTTGTACCTCTCCGATAAGCTTATCCCTCTCATAGATTGCCTTTTCAGGGCAGACCAGCATGCATCCTCCACAGGAATGGCAGACCTCGTCAAATACGATCAGCCTATTGCCGACATAAGCCAGCGCATTAAACTTGCAGAATTCAACGCACTTGCGGCAGCCGTTACAGCGATCCTCATAGACAGCCGGAAGCCTGATTGAAATCTTCTCCGTTTCTACACCTTCCGGTTTGAAGAAGAGATAGCCGTTCGGTTCTTCCACATCGCAGTCTATGTAAAGCGCTTTATCTGCTGCTGCAGCAAGATTAACAGATACCAGGGTCTTTCCGGTACCGCCCTTTCCGCTCAGTACAGCTATTTTCATCTCAGTTTCCTCCATGTCCGTGAAATCCCGAATGGATTTCATCAAGTACAGACAATTTACCTTCCACAAAAGCATTAATATTATCACTGACTGAATCATTCATTGTTTTATATATCTTCATTCCTGCAGCTGTTAAAACCTGTGCCGCATTTTCTCCGCATCTTGGAGTCAGGAGAGCCTTCGCTCCACTGTCGACAAGCGCCTGTGCTGCTGCTATGCCTGCGCCTCCCTGGCTTGTTGCTGCAACATTCTCCAGAAACTGGCTTTCTTTTGTTTCCGTATCATATATCATGAAATATGGCGTCCTTCCAAAAGAAATGCATATACTTGTATCCATTGACTTTTCATTTACCGGAATTGCTATTTTCATCTCGTATCCTCCTATAGTTTATTGGCATATGCTATTTACACTATTATTATATCTCTTTTTTGGCATATGTCAATAATTTCTCGTAACTATTCAGGACTATGTCCTTTATAGTCGCAAATATCCCAGGCATCATATAAGCACAATAAGACTGACGGCCATTATGATCATTCCGGCTATAAGCCCATATATAGACAGATGATGTTCCCCATATTCCCTTGCCGTCGGCAATAGTTCATCCAGCGAGATGAATACCATAATACCGGCAACGGCAGCAAACAACAGGCCGAACACCTTATCATCCAAAATCCGGTAAAACATGGAATAAGCAATCATTGCCCCCAGGGGCTCCGCCAAACCGGAGGCCACTGACCATGCCATCGCCTTTTTCCGGCTTCCGGTTGCACAATAGACCGGAATGGCAACCGCAATCCCCTCCGGAATATTATGAATGGCAATCGCAAGTGCAATCGCAATCCCCAGCTTTGGCTGCTGCATCGCTGACACGAAGGTCGCCATTCCTTCGGGAAAATTATGAATTGCAATCACAATCGCCGTGAACAGCCCTACCCTGAGCAGCTTCAGATTACTTTCTCTGTCACAGTAGTTCTTTATCTCTTCCATGTTATGGGATTCATGTGGGTTCTTATAAGGCGGCACCAGCTTATCAATAATCGCAATCAAAAGCATACCGCCGAAGAACGAAAGCATATGCTTGCCGTTACCATAACCTTTGAGAGGAAAAGCCGCTCCTTAGAGGGTACTTCTTAGGGATTTTTAATCCCGGAAAAATATCGGCATAGTTTGGTAGTGTTACGGCTATGCCGATTTTTCTTGCTTTGTGGTGGATGTAAAACCGGGGGGGTCAAATTCGCCAATACAGTTATAAACAATTTTGATACGCTGTACTCGTCTGCCATCAGTGCGCTCTGCCTTGTAAACATAGATTTTTTCAACGAACTCCCGGATAATTTCCGCTGTGAGTTCCTTTATGTCTGTGTACTTTCTTACCAAGGCGAGGAAGTGGTCTACTCCCAGTGAGCTTTCCTTTTCTGATGTCATGGCAGATTTCAGTTCTGCCACTCGACTTTCAAGGGTATGCTGCTCGGCTTCGTAATTGGTGGTCATCTTGGCGAATCGCTCATCGGAAATCTTACCTTCGATATTGTCCTCATAAAGCCTTTGGATTATTTCATCCAGCTTGCTGATACGAGCCTGTGACTGCTCTAACTCCCGTTTGCCTTCGCGCATACTTTTGTCAAGCTCTATCCTTGTTTTCTTAGTGACCATCTCCACAAATTCATCCTCATGGTCTCTGGCAAAAGCGGTTACCCGTCGGATACCGTCAAGGAGCAATTCCTCAACGACCACATTGCGTATCTGGTGAGAACTGCACCCACCTTTTATCTTGCGGTAGGTAGCACACACGAAATGCTCCTTATCATGCTCCCAACCTCGATGGCGTACTTGGTATAGCTTAGCTCCACAATCAGCACAGAAGAGCATACCGGAAAGGATTGGCATTTCGCCCATTGGTGTGAGCCTGCGTCTGCCATCGCGGATTTTCTGAACTACCTCGAACACAGGCTTCTCAATAATCGCTTCGTGGGTATTCTCGAAAATCATCCATTCTGATGGGTCATTCTTTAATTGCTTCTTGTTTTTATAGGACTTGCGATAAGTTTTAAAGTTGACCGTATGCCCTAAATACTCTTGCCTTGAAAGCATATGAACGATTGTACTGCCTCGCCAGATATAATCATCGTTATGACCTCTGTTGTCAGGGATATTGACTCCGCTTGCCTTAGCATGAGCCGTTGGATTCATTATCCTGCGTTTGCTAAACTCTTTAGCTATCTGAGTAGGACCATAACCTTGCATACATAGGTGAAACGCCTCTTTTACCACTTTAGCAGCTTCTTCATCAACTATCCAGTGTGTCTTATCTTCCGGGTCTTTAGTGTAGCCATAAGGTGGATTGGTGCAGAGCGGCTTGCCGGACTGACCTTTTGACTTAAAGACGGAGCGGATTTTCTTGCTCGTATCCTTGGCATACCATTCGTTGATGATATTTAGGAACGGTGTAAAATCGCTGTCTTGCTGATTGGCAGTATCCACATTGTTGTTTATTGCTATGAAACGGATATCAGAGCTGGGAAACAAAACCTCGGTGTAATAGCCAACTTTT
Organism: Anaerobium acetethylicum; assembly: GCF_900096945.1. Lineage (GTDB taxonomy): Bacteria > Bacillota > Clostridia > Lachnospirales > Lachnospiraceae > Anaerobium > Anaerobium acetethylicum. The sequence goes on from NZ_FMKA01000019.1 coordinate 55,764, forward strand.
AGGTAGTCTCTCCCAAGGCGGCTCATGTCCTTTACAATAACGGTGCTGATGTTGCCTTCTTCCACTTGGGATAAAAGACGCTGCCAATCGGGGCGGTCAAAGTTCGTGCCGCTATAGCCATCGTCTACAAAGAATTCTGTGTTAGAAAAGCCGTTATCATCTGCGTACTTCTGTAAAATAGTCTTCTGGTTTTTAATGCTGTTTGAATCTCCCTGCAACTCATCATCTCGTGAGAGACGGCAGTACAGAGCGGTTATTTTATCGTTGTTCTTCACAGCAGTATTAGACTGTCTGTTATTCATATTTACCTCCTTTCCGACAGTCTTCAAGCGGTACTCTATATTCCCGTACTACTGTGAAGAAGTCAAGTTATTTAGGTTAAGAAGCCTTTTTTGTTTCAAGGCTTACGGTGTCATTAAGTATCATGCGTTTCAGCTTGTCATAAGCGGTTTCTTTGGCAGTGCTACTGACTGCCGATTCTATAATATAGAGCGTATCACCGATTACTTTTTCGGTAACGCTAATGGTTTTTTCTCCCATAGAAGTTCCTCCTCTCGATATGGCGTAACGAATTGTTACTCCCTTTATATTGTTTATTGACCGGTAGGGGGTGGTCTGATCTCTACACCTTTTTGATTGGACAACGGGCGTGGGGTAACGCGCAAAAAAACGCGAATTCAAACGGGGTATTAAAGGCACAATAAAGATAAACTACATATAAAAGTGATAAATCCAGTGCGAATCTCACCATAAAAAAGCACATTTTCAGAGTAAAAGGCACAGCAGAATATCCACTGTGCCTATCCCCGTATGTCTTATCCGATGGCCTCGGTATTTATCTGAATTACCTTCACTGCCTCATGACGGATAAGTTTACCGTCAAGGAACTCAAAGGCAAGATATCCAATCTGGTCATGTAGAGCAAACTTCTCTGAGAGCGCCTTGACACTGACAGGACTTCTGCCAATAACCCAGTAGTAGCTGAAGTCACCAAAGGCGATAGGCTTGCTGTCTGATTCAGTATTTGGCATATATTCGGAGATGATGACTCTTTTTCCGAGAATGGTATCATCGCTATTGCGCCAGAGGTAATTCCCTGCGCTGTCTTTAAGAGTGCGCAAAGCAAGTGCAGTTTCATCGTTCATCAGCCATACTGCATTTCTGCGGTATTCCGGCTTTACGGAGAAGTACAGGCTGATAACATCATCGTAGGTAATTTCAGCAGTGGCAATGCCCACATCTGCTCCATTGGTTGCGTCCAGAATCCCTGTGGGCATTTGAATACCAGTGCCGTTTATAAAGGCATTGTCCTCGGCTCTGCCAAAGTTCTTAGCAAAGCGGTTAATAAGGTAGTTTTCAATATCAAAACCAGCATCACGAACGAAAGCCTCGTCCATTTTTACGAAAGCAGCCAGTTTCCAGCTATCCACAGTGCTGATGGTGAAATCATCTATACCCTCGTAAATTGGGATGACATCACTTTCCGGCACCCACTGGGCAAGGTCATTGCTGTTCTTGGCGAATATACGGTAGCCAAAGTCGTATGCCTTGATAAGCGTACCAATATTGCGGAACAGGCTTTCTTTCTGAAGAGCAGCCATGTACTTATTGTTGGCGGTGTTCGGCATGGCATAAGTGCCAGTTTCAATGTTGCGGCCTTTTGAGAGTTCGGCATAACTGCTATCGTTGCCGCGCATGGCGTTCCAGAAATGCTTGTCATATTCCGGAGAGCCGGTATAGGGTAATCTTTCAGTATAAGCAATCATATTTTTTCCTCCTTATTTCTTGTCACAAACAGGGCATCTGTATAGGCCTAGTTCGTTATAATTGAGTGAACTGCCAATTTGCTTTAGCATACTGCTTTTACAATTTGGGCAATGAATATCATAGGCAAAAGCCATTTCAATATTGTGAGCCTTTTTTGCATGGAGACGATAATACTTGTGCAGTTTTCCATGTTCATCTTCAACGATGCAATCTGACAGGAATAAATCAAATGTGTTCTTTGCATATTCATCAGAGTAGTATGAGTGTTGCGGGTGAAGGAGCGTTCCTTCCTTATTCATTTTTGTAAGTGGATAGTTTGCCATTTTAAATTCCTCCTAAATTATTGTTGTGGGATGTACCAAAAACTTTAGCTCATTTTTGAGCTTAAGCCATATCAACTGTCCGGGTATAAGGTTCCTGCGTTCATACTGCTTTGCCAGAAAGATAGGTATATCCAGCAGTACGGCAGTATTCGGACAGATCATCGTAACCATTGATGTGGACAGTTGACTGCCCGTCAGTGAGGGTATAGCGGATTTCTTTTGTTACTGTCACAGGGGTTCCGGAACGGTTGCAAAGATAGAGTTTACCTTTGATACTGTTGTGGTTTCTGCCATAAAGTAAGTCAATTAGCTTCATGTTCCTCCCTTCATATTGATTTTTTAGTAGCAGTAGTAGCAGAACTGGTAGCAGAGTCTTTTGGTACTGCTACTGCAGAAAAGTGAGGTATATCAAGAGTTTCCAGCCAGTTGGTAGCAGAAGTAGCAGTACCGGACGTGTTTATACTCACACTCCGTATAATATTTGAATTCTTTTATTTCTCTGTACCAACTTTTTTGAAATTTTGCTAAGAAGTTATAAGACTGCTACAACTGCTACCAATTGCCCTCAAAGGCTTGCACTGTGGGCATTTAACGTGGTAGCAGTTGTGATTTTTACTGCTACCAGCACTGCTACTACTGCTACCATTTTTATAAGAATTCAGTATCGTCATAGCCATATTCCCTCGAAAACTGCTCTTTTGCCTCAAGCGTGAGCGAATAATCCTTATAGTAGGTGTTGCCATTCTGCCGGGTGGTGATTGTAGAATAATCCGATCCGAGGTGTAAAGCGAGGGTCTCCCGGAACTCCTTTGCTGTTTTTGCAAAGCCATTATTGTTTTCCCGGCACCAACCTTGATAAACCTTGTAGATGCGGCCTGTGGTGCAGTGCTTGTTGATTTTTCCATTGGGCCATTCATACATACACTCTTCATAGAAAGAGATCACTGTGTTGTTCTCTGACATATATTTTTCTCTTGCAAGACTTACGCTGTCTGGCTCCGAGAAACGGTAGCCATTAGCAATAACTCTTTGAAGTGCATTAACAGCTTTATAGACGATGCCATCACGCTCGGCATACATTTTGTCAAGGAGCGTTTTATCCTGCTTGTTCTTGGGAATGACATTAGGACAGCGAACTACCATAATGCGATCATAAACCCATTTGCCATCATCACCGCCAAACTTGGGAAGTCTGTTCATGCAAAACCAGAGCAGACCGTTATAATTAAACTCAAAGGCTTGCTGCCCTTTGAACTCGGCATAAAGGCTATCGCCGCCGGTTATTTTCTTAAAGGTTTTCAGTTCATCCACTGAGAGAAAGCTCATATCGGAGCTACCAGCAAGGCGTGTGCCGTAAACTGCGCCGGTGCCGAATCTGGCTTCTATTTCTTTAAGGTCAATACCGATAAAATTTCCTTTGCCAAGCAATCGCTCTACGAGGCTCTTTAGCTGAGATTTGCCAGTATCACCATCTCCAACAAGGAACAGTGCTTTCTTCATTCGCCATCCTTTGATGTTGGAGATACATACACCGATAAATTCAAGGAGTAGTTGCTCTATGGCTTTATCGCCATTTGTGAGCGTGTGCATATATCTGTCAAATACTGGTGTTGGTGTCTCTTTGCCTGTCCAGCTACATGGAATTTGTATGGTAGAGAGAATATCTGGGCTGTGTAGAGCGAGAGTGGCATTATTTGCAGTAATACGGAGCAAGCCATTGCTGAAGTTGATTAAATCCTCATCGGCATTCAACTCCTCTTGGCTAACATAGTTAAGGTCGGTAGTGATATGCTGCAAGGTTTCACTGACTTTTCCCATCTTAACAAGTTCCTCATCATAATCTGCAATGTACTGCTTGATAATGCCCATCAGCATATTGTCGGCATAAAGCCGATAACAGCCGTTTTCATAGACATATTTTATAAGGCCCTGTTTGCCGTTATCCCTTACAAGCACATAGCGGAGGTGTTCTCGCACATACTTTGCAAGGAGCGGTACGCTGACATAAGGCTCTCCGGTCTGTTCATTAAATTTAATAAAATAAGGATGCTCCATCTTGGATTTATGAAAAGCACCATGACAGGCATCAATACCGGTAGCAATGGTAGCTTCTCTGTAATCCTCACGCTCCCATTTTTCACGATAGAGAGCAGAACTGCGAAAGATATCATCAATAGCTGCAGAATCAGGCCCAGTGCGAAATGCAATCAATGCACATAGTGCTGCATCCGCTTCTGACTGTGAGCCATACCCGGAGATATCACCCTCATCATATAGCTTTTTGAACTTTTCTCCGTTTTTCTGTTTACGGAGATTACAGACAATGTCGAAGTTGGCGCGGTCACCGTCACGCTTGGCACTGTACTTGGTTTTTTCCTTACGTCGCATATTTTTATCAAGCGTCGTAAGAACTGCTGCGGTACACTCACGCAGGGGCTTATCCTCGATGATGTTACCGGTATAGGCGGCGAAGCGATTTGTGATGCCTCCGATATACAGTTCCAAATCGTTATTAGGGTTCTTCATATAGAACTGCCGGTCGAGCTTTAATTTTCCTTTTTTGTCAATGTAGGTAGGGATTTGTGTAAAATCACACTTGCCATATTGATGTATGCCTGTGCCACTGACCGAGTATTCCGCATAGGAATCATGCCTTGCTAAAATCGTCTGCACAAGCTGATCTGTAAGCACTTTGTGGTCGATGTCTATGAAGTAATAGCCTGTTGGTATTTTGAAACCAACACCAACGGCAACGGAATTATGCTCCTTTGCTTTTACTGCCTCATTGTAGGTGACCCATGTATTGCTCCATGTATCATCAGTTCCAGTTGCGCCTCCTTTAGCCGCAAAAGGTTTCTTTGTCGGTTTACCGTTTTGATCTATTGCCCAGCGCCACAACATCCATATCTTCATATCCATCAGTTCCTGCATTGCGCTCGCCATCTCGTCCACCTCCTCTCCGTAAAATTTGCATTTTCATTATCTGTGTGCCGAGTTTTTTAGTAGCCATTCCTTATAGGCATCAACCGGAATCAATATCCTTGTACCAATTCGTATGGTTGGGAAACCCGGCGATTTTACAAGTGCGTAGGCTTTCGGTAGGCTAATGCCCATCTGTGCCGACAGTTCCTGCACACTCATGGTTGTTTTCTCCATTTGCTCTTTCCTCCTTATCTTGATATTTGTTTTGGTTTCTACATCCACCATTTGCTACCATTCCTAAGGCATCCACCTGTTCGTGGTCTCCTCGTGTCCGATTGTAGTAGAGGCGCTCTGGTTTACACCATCGTGGCGGCGGCACTACAAAAGTATCTCTTGCGAGTGGACTATTCACTTGTCAAAGAACATAAATCAAAGAGTTTTATAATTTGCTCTTGTATTTAATGCCATTGTATAATAAAATGTAAGCTAAGTTAAATATTCAACGCTTACACAAACGATTACAATCAAAGGGTGAATGATATGAAAAGACTACCGGTAGAAAATCTTGGTTTTGTTGAAATAGGCGGCGTAGGTGAAATGATATACAGGGCTGTGCGATTTCCTGAGTATATCCCGGACTATGACCAGGATAGCGAAATAATTAAACCTATATTCACAGGGGGTCATGCTCCCCAAAGCGGTACTGATACTTCTCTGACAGGCCAAGAACTGTTGGTTAGCCTATGTAATCTTTACGGGAAATTAAATAACCCAGACAGCACTGAGTCTATTTCAGATGCCGTCTGGGATTGGTGTAGAAACAATATTCATCCTTATGTTATTGATAATCTTTATGAAATACTTGAAAGTGAGAACTTTGCACATATTATTTACATGGATTTGATTAAGGACGAAGCCACATTCTACGTTAAACAATTCATAAAGGACTTATGCAATCTGGGCACTATGTTTGAACTGTACTTTGCCCTAAGAAGATTGAAAAATTACGGCGAAGTTGACTACGCAAGAAATCTATACTACGAGGGACGCATTTGTGACAGTCTCGCTTTTCTGGAACGATATAGGCAATACGAGGATGATGAGGAATACAAGGCAAATATTTTAGAAAATTATAATAATCATGTTTCCCAAGTGATTGATATGTTCCCGGACTTCCGGATGAGACTAAAATTAGACAAGAAAACTGGTAAAGTGATGTACGGAGCCGACATTCAATCGGTATTTGATATTTGTTGGTACACCTTTTCTAGAATGGTAGCTGACGTTGCACCGCCGGTAGATGAAGATCTAAAATATTTTGAATCACAAGGCTCCATACTCTCCTGCCTTGCCTGCGGTAAATATTTTGTGAGACATTCGAGCCGTCAACTATACTGTGACAGTTGGGATTGCCAAGCCGAGCGAAACAGGAAGAACAGACGAGCCAGCTATGCTCGAAAGAAGGCGGTTGAAGTAGAAAATAAAGAATAAAAAATAGACCTCGCTACCATGCCCAGTGTGGGTATAGTAACGAGGTTTATTTTTTACTTAAGGCGACTTTAGAAACATTCTCTCATTGCTGTCAACAGTGTTTACGATGTAGACAGCATACTTGATAACTCCATCGGTAAGTGATTCAAAACTCGGCGTCGTATTCAGGAGTGCCATTTTATGCTATGCTGATGGCATCACTTTTTGAAGCTCCTTTTATGCTTTTGCTGA
>NZ_FMKA01000061.1 GCF_900096945.1 Anaerobium acetethylicum
ATTTGTCAAGTTTTTTCGGTGAAAAAGTGGGTGATTTTAAAAATAAAGGAGTTGAACCCCTTATAGAATAAGGGCTAGAGATTCCGAGAAAGTATGTATTTGAAAAGGAGGTATTGGTGTGAAGATTATGAAAAAGAAAAAAGGCAATTCTGGAACTGGAAAGAATGTTTTCCGGGAAATCGGGGAGATATTCCGAGATGGTGACGTGCTGACAAAACTATCCTTTGCACTGCTGGGCGTGTCCAATCTGTTCCGGAGGCAAGTGATAAAAGGGCTGCTTTATTTTACAATGGAACTTGGGTTTATCTTCTATATGATTATGTTTGGGGTAACTGCGCTTTCCCATCTTGATAATCTGGGGGATCAGAAACAGGGGATGGTGTTTGATGAAGCCAGAGGAATCTACGTAAAGACCCAGGGGCAGAATTCAATGCTGCTGCTGCTGGCTGCTGTAGTAGGAATCTTTATTATTGTGGTGTTTGCGGTCATCTGGTTTTCGAATATCAGATCTGCAATACGGGTGCAGAAGCTGAAGGAACAGGGAAAACATATTCCGAACTTCAGGGAAGACATCAGATCCTATGCAGATGCAAAGCTCCATAAGGCACTGTTGGCGGTTCCGTTTCTTGGAATACTGATGTTCAATGTGCTGCCGCTGGTGTTTATGATCCTGATCGCATTCACGAATTTCGACAAGACCCATCAGCCGCCGGGAAATCTTTTCACCTGGGTCGGCCTTGCAAATTTCAAGACCATGCTGAATGCAGGAAGCACCATCGGGCGTACTTTCTGGCCGATTCTCATATGGACCATTGTATGGGCGGTATTTGCTACATTTTTGAATTATATCCTGGGAATGATCCTGGCGATCATGATCAACAGGAAGGAAACCAGGTTCAAACGTTTCTGGAGAACGATTTTCGTCATGTCCATAGCGGTTCCACAGTTTGTATCCCTGCTGGTCATGAGAAGCATGCTGCAGGAAAGCGGAGCTGTCAATGTGCTGCTGCAGGAACTTGGACTCATCGATTCCTCACTGCCCTTCCTTTCATCGGGTCTTTGGGCAAAAGTAACGGTAATCATAGTAAATATCTGGGTGGGTGTTCCTTACACCATGCTGATTACTACAGGCATACTCCAGAATATACCGGCAGACTTATATGAGGCCGCCAGGGTTGACGGGGCAAATCCTTACCAGATGTTTGTGAAGATCACCCTGCCTTATATGTTCTTCATCACGACACCGTATCTGATCACCCAGTTCGTCGGAAATATCAATAACTTCAATGTCATCTTCCTTCTGACGGGCGGCGGGCCTAATACGCTGAAGTTTTACCAGGCAGGCCATACGGATCTGCTGGTCACCTGGCTCTACAAACTGACCGTAAACAGCTTCGATTATTCCTATGCGGCTGTAATCGGTATTATCGTGTTTATCATATCGGCGGTATTGTCGCTGATTACCTACAGGAATACGAAATCCTATAAAAATGAGGAGGATTATCAATGATGAAAAAAGAACGTTCCATGAAAAAGAAACAGACTGCATCGAACGCCCTTGTACACGTTATTCTGGCATTGCTGTCATGCATCTGGATATTCCCCATACTGTGGATCATAATGACATCGTTCAGGGGAGATCCTGGTTCCTACCAGCCGTATTTCTGGCCAAAAAGCTTTACCTTTGACAACTATACGGAACTGTTTACGGATGTCAGGCAGTTCTTCTTTCTGAGATGGTTCGGAAACACGTTTTTTGTTGCCGTGTGTTCATGCCTGCTCTCAACCTTCTATGTACTGTGCGTATCCTACAGCTTTTCGAGGCTGCGGTTTCACGGCAGGAAGGGATTTATGAATGTCGGTCTCATTCTGAACATGTTTCCGGGATTTATGTCCATGATCGCAGTGTACTATATTTTAAAAGGAATCGGAATCACGCAATCGCTGATCGCCCTGATTCTGGTCTATTCAAGCGGCGCGGGGCTTCAGTATCATATCGCAAAAGGATTCTTCGATACGGTCCCGAAGGCCTTGGACGAATCGGCGCTTCTGGATGGCGCCAACAAATGGCAGGTATTCACGAAGATAACCATGCCTTTGTCTCAGCCTATTATTGTCTATACAGTGCTGACGTCATTCCTGGCACCATGGCTTGACTTTATTTTTGCAAAAGTAATCATGGGCGACAATTACAAGAACTATACAGTCGCAATCGGCCTCTGGACAATGCTTCAGAAGGAATACGTCAACATGTGGTATACAAGATTTGCTGCCGGCGCCGTTGTCGTATCAATCCCTATAGCAATCCTGTTTGTCGTTATGCAGAAGTACTATGTGGAAGGCATTGCAAGCGGAGCGGTAAAAGGGTAACCGCTTCAGTCTGCTCCAAGGCAGACGTTATGTTTTAAGAGAGGAGATTTATTAATGAGAGATGCGGGCGTTTTGCTTCCTGTTTCGGCGCTGCCGTCAAGGCACGGCATCGGGGATTTCGGGAAAAGCAGTTACGAATTTGTGAAAAAGCTGAAGGAAAGCGGAGTGAAGATCTGGCAGATCCTTCCCCTGAATCCTCTTGGTTTTGGGAACTCCCCATACCAGCCCTATTCTTCCTATGCAGGCGACGAGCTTTATATCAGTCTCGAGCTTTTAAAAGAGGAAGGGCTGATCAGGGAGATAAAGGATTTCCGGAAGGACGAAACAAGGATAGATTATCAGGCAGTAAGGAGCTTTAAAGAGGGCTATCTGAGGGAAGCCTTCGACGCATTCAGGCCCACAGAGGATTACGAGGAATTCAGACGCAGGGACTGGGTATATAAATATGCAGTATTCATAACGCTGAAGAAGGCGAATAATCTGAGATGCTGGAATGAATGGCCGAAAGAGCAGCGCGAGTGGATCAGGGACAGAAAATTTAACATAGAGCCTTATAAAAATGAAATCAGGTATGAGATATTCCTGCAGTATATATTCTACAAACAGTGGATGGCACTTAAGAAATCTGCAAATCAGGCAGGCATAAAAATCATGGGTGATATCCCGATCTATGTGGGAATAGACTCCCTTGACGTATGGGACAACCAGGAGTGCTTTCTTCTGGATCTGGAGTGCAGGCCGGCATTTATCGCGGGAGTTCCGCCTGACTATTTCAGCGAGTCCGGACAGAGATGGGGAAATCCGATCTACAACTGGGATTTTATTAAGACCCGCGGATTTGATTTATGGGTCAACCGCCTTTCCTACGCGGGAGAGCTGTTTGATATCGTGAGGATTGACCATTTCAGAGGATTTGATACCTACTGGAAAATACCAGCTTCCTGCCCGACAGCAGTAGAAGGCGAATGGGTAGAGGCGCCTGGATATGAACTTTTCGAAATCCTGTCAGAGAAGCTCCCGGATGTGGAGATCGTGGCAGAGGATCTGGGGGACCTCAGACCGGAAGTCCTGAAGCTGCGGGACCATTTCGGACTCAAGGGAATGAAGGTAGTCCAGTTCACCTTTGATCCGAATGAAAAGAACAATAACTTTCAGGACCGGGAAAACATGATCATCTATACGGGGACACATGACAATCAGACAATCAGGGGCTGGTATGAGTCACAGAAGCTCCTGCGGAGGCTTGCCATCAGGCTGTACCTTTGGAGAAAAGGGTACCGCCAGAACATGATTTCCCACAGGTTCATTGCTTATGCGTTGGACAGCATAGCAGCCGTGGCGGTCGTACCCATACAGGATATCATGGGATTGGGCGATGAGGGGAGACTCAATACCCCGGGAACTCTTGGAAGCCCGAACTGGGAGTGGAAGCTTGCAGATTTCAGGGAACTTGACAGGAATTTGCCGCAGCTGAAGAAAATGGTTGTAGCAAGCGGAAGATAAGGATTTAGTATTTATATAGAAGACATGCAAAAACCGGAGTGAGAGGAAAGCAGTAATGAATAAGAAGGAACCATGGTGGAAGAACTGCGTAGCATACCAGATTTATCCACGCAGTTTTAACGATAGCAACGGAGATGGTATAGGAGATATAAATGGAATCAGGGAGAAGCTGGACTATCTGGCATATCTGGGAATTGATCTGATCTGGATATGCCCGATCTACGATTCACCCAACGATGACAATGGCTATGACATAAGGGATTATCAGAAAATCCAGAAGGAATACGGCACGATGGAAGAGTTTGACCTGCTTCTGGCCGAAGCCCACGAAAAAGGGATCAGGGTCATCATGGACCTGGTGATCAACCATACCTCTGATGAGCATCAGTGGTTTGCGGAATCAAGAAGCTCCGTGGATCATCCGAAAAGAGACTGGTATATCTGGAAGGACGGAAAAGATTGTAAAGACGGGAAAACCGGAAAAGAAGTAAAAATCGGAAAAGACAGCAAAGACGGAAAAGACAGCAAAGACAGTAAAGACAGCAAAGACAGCAAAGGCGGCAAAGACGGAGGGGCGGAACCGAATAACTGGGAAAGCATATTCGGAGGTTCGGCCTGGGAGTATGATGAAGCCACAGAACAGTATTTTCTACATCTGTTCAGCAGAAAAATGCCGGACATCAATTGGGAAAACGAGGATGCCAAAGAGGAAGTATTCCGGATGGTGCGGTGGTGGCTGGACAAGGGAATTGACGGCTTCCGTGTGGATGCGATCAGCCATATTAAAAAGGGCGACCTTTCTGACATGCCGAATCCAAAAGGCCTGAAGCATGTTCCTTCATTCGGAAAGAACATGAACCAGCCAGGAATCCATAAGCTTCTTGGAGAGCTAAAGAAAAATGTGTTTGACAGGTACGACATCTTTACAATTGCCGAAGCAAGCGGCGTATCCCACAAGGAAATGAAGGAATGGATTTCTACGGATGAAGGGAAGTTTTCTTCCGTATTCCAGTTTGAACATCAGCATCTGTGGGACGATGAAGGAACGGACCGTTTTTCGGTAAAAAAATTCAGGGAAGCTCTTTCAAAGTGGCAGCATGCAATCGAACATGACGGATGGGTTGCCCTGTTCCTGGAAAACCATGACCTTGTCAGAAGCATCAACAAGTTTGGAAATGCGGACAGGTACAGAGAGGAAAGCGCTAAATGTCTCGCCCTCGCGTACTTTATGCAGAAAGGGATCCCCTTCCTCTACCAGGGACAGGAAATAGGAATGGTCAATGCCGACTATTCGGATGCCTGCGATTTCCGCGACTTTCCCTTCCTGGAAAAGTATGAGGAGAAAATAGCCCAGGGATGCACCAGTGAAGAGGCGTTTGAAATATTGAAGAGCACGACCAGGGATAATTCCAGGACCCCGATGCAGTGGGATTCCTCAGTAAATGGCGGATTTTCAGAAGCAGAGCCCTGGATGAAGGTAAACAGAAACTATCGCGAAATAAACGTCGAAGCACAGATGAAGGATGACGATTCGATCTTGAATTTTTATAGAAGGATGATCGAGCTTAAAAAGAATGATGATATACTGACCTATGGATCTTTCAGGCTTATATTTGAAGAGAAGAGAAGCATATTCGCATATGAGCGTTTTGATAGAAAAGGAAACTATAAATATATAATCTGCTGCAACCTGTCGGACAGGAATCAGAAACTGAAGGCAGAACAGCTGCTGGCGGATGCAGATGTGATGCTTCACAACTACAAGGAGTTTCAGAGGGACGTGTTAAGGCCGTATGAAGCATTTATGGTTAAAGTCCCGCTTTCATAAAAATCAGATTTAGCAGCATGTACCCAGGGGATATCTCATGGTGGAATAAAATGCGGCCGTTTTTCGGAATGGCCGCATTGCGTTTAGGTAATCATGCTGCGCAATGCACAGGCATGGGGATTGACAAACCATAAAGAAGTGAATATACTTTATAAAGACACTTTATAAAGACGGTTTACAAACAAAAAGAGAAGGTAAATCATGAACACTGTAAAATCAATCAGAAAGAACAACAGGAACCAGATCAGGGAGCTTATGTCAGCACACGGCAGTCTGACGAAGCCGGAACTTTCCCAGAAAACCGGCCTGAGCGTGGTCACGATCAATTCGCTGATATCTGAAATGGTGAAGACAGGTGAAATCCTTGAAAACGGCCATGTTCCGTCGGACGGCGGCAGGCCTTCCATGCAGTATACATACAATTTTGATTTCCGTCATCTTGCAATCGTGTACGGATTCCAGAAAAATTCCCGCAACTATTTCCATTTTGTTGCGGTCAATCTGAAGGGCCAGCGGATCAGCATGCGGGAAGCAGAGATAGACGACGTGGAGGTCGACAGCTTCTCCGGCATACTGGACGAGATATTTGCGTCTGACAAAAAGATTGCAATGCTCGTATTCGGGCTGCCAGGCGAGAGCAATGGGGAAGAGATTCTGCTGAACGACTATGAAAGAATTGTCGGAAGCACATTCATCCCTTATTACCGGGAGCGGTATCAGGTGCCCGTCGTATTAGAAAATGATATCAATGCAATGATTTATGGATACTGCTATTTTGAACACTCGACCGAACCGACTGTGGGCATCTATTTTCCGAGGATCCATGGCCCCGGGGCAGGGGCTGTTCTGAATGGGGAGATATACAGGGGCATGCGGAACTTTGCAGGCGAGATCGGATTTGCATTTCCTGAAATCAAGTGGGACAGCCTGGATTACAGCAGCAAGGACAGCGTCCTTCCCATCGTTGGCAGAATCCTGACGGTCTACTGCTGCGTGCTGGCACCGGCAGCATTCATCCTGTACGGGGACTTTTTCGAGGAAGCAGACATTGCCTGGCTGGACAGCTATATCAGGACGGAAACAAAAGGGAAGTTCCAGGCGGAAATACGCATTTCCGGCCAGCTGGAGGAAGAGTATGAACGGGGCCTGATTGCAATCGGGCTGGACTGTCTGAGCAGGCAGGCTTAGGAAAACCCGGTGGCTAAAAAGGTCACCGGATTGAGCTATTAAAAACGAGAGGAGTTTTACACGATGTTTTCGATTTTATTGATCATTATCTATATCGCATTTATTTCACTGGGACTGCCGGATGCCATTCTGGGTTCAGCATGGCCAAGCATGTATGGGGACCTTGGCGTACCGGTTTCCTATGTGGGAATCGTAACCGTAATCATTTCAGTTGGAACGATTGTTTCCAGCATGAATTCAGGGAGGCTGATCGCCAGATTCGGAACTGGCCTTGTAACGGCAGTCAGCGTGGCCATGACGGCCGCCGCCCTGTTCGGATTCTCAGTCTCCACATCGTTCTATATGCTCTGCCTCTGGGGAATCCCTTACGGGCTGGGAGCTGGAAGTGTGGATGCGGCGCTGAACAGCTTCGTAGCCCTCCATTACAAATCAAAGCATATGAGCTGGCTTCACTGCTTCTGGGGAATCGGCGCATCGGCGGGACCTTATATCATGGGATTTTTCCTTGTGAGAAACTTTACCTGGAACAAAGGCTATCAGGCGATCCAGATGCTTCAGGTAGTATTGGCAGCAGGGCTTTTCCTGACACTTTTCCTTTGGAGAAAGGCAGAAGGGAAGGCGGAGAACGGGGGCAGACAGGAAAAAGCCATGAAGCTTGACCAGATTTTGCGGATCAGGGGAGCGAAAAAGATGCTGGCTGCCTTTTTCTGCTACTGTGCGGTGGAAGCCACTGCCGGATTATGGGCAAGCAGCTATATGGTCCTGCATAAAGGGATCGATGTCCAGACTGCAGCAAAATGGGCATCCCTGTTCTATCTTGGGATAACAGCCGGAAGGTTCATCAGCGGCTTTATTGCAGACAGGCTGGGGGATAGAAATATGATCCGTTTGGGGCAGGCCATCGGCATCATGGGAATTCTTGTTCTTCTCATTCCTGCTGGAAATACGCCGGTGTTCGTGGGCCTTATTATGATCGGCCTGGGATGCGCGCCGATTTATCCGAGCCTGATCCATGCGACTCCGGATACCTTCGGCCCGGAAAATGCGCAGGCTATTATGGGCGTGCAGATGGCGTTTGCTTATGTGGGAGCCACGCTGATGCCGCCGCTGTTCGGAGTTATTGCTGAGCGCGTCAATATTATGCTGTATCCGCTCTTTCTGTTTCTGATCATGGCGGGCATGATACATCTTGTTGAGAGCGCGGGCAGGGTAGTGAAGAGTGAGGATGTCAGAGAAATTGGGTAAAGGATTATCATAAATTTTCAGCAGAGGCTTTTGGGGATTACCCAGTAGACAAATGATTGAGAGGCCAGTGCATCTTTGGTATAATACTGAATGTGAGTTGGTACCTGACACCATAAAGTCGTCTTTATGGTGTCAGGTACCATTAAGTGGAAATGTCTTGTTCCTGGAAGATAATTCAATTATAAGAGGAGTTCTTTTGGTGAAAGCTGAAAGTGCTCCTATTTTTTACACTATATTCAAGTTCAAAAAAAATCCTGTTTTTATAGAAGATTACCATTCGACTATCGTGACGCGAGAGGTGTTGATGGCAGTCCCTAAGGAATTAGATTGCCGCACCAGTGTGAGAAATTGTATGAAAGATGATTGATTATGTTTGAAAATGTAAAATAATGAACATTATGTTAATGTTAATGTAATTTGACAAAATGTGAAAGCTTGTGATACTATAAAAAAGAATTTTTTGCTAAAATTGGAATTGGGAAGCCATAATACGAAAATTCGGGGGCTATAGAGGGAGTAATACGGATTTTTTAAAACGATTCTATAATTTTGCATTTTTATGTTGTGTCGAGAAATCTCCCACAACTTTTTTTAGTTTACAGAAAATTTATCGAATTTTCTATAAATTAAAAAGCTCCGCGAGGAGGCGCATGACGCACAAGAAGAATATGTCGCAGAAGCGACTGCGCGTCAGCGCGAGAGTTTCGCAAGCGAAACTCTTTGCTATGGCCCGAAATCAGGAAGGGAGCAAGCAGTATTCTGCTAAATAGAAGATGAAATATACATTTGTGAAACAACAGGATGCAACGGACTGTGCCGCAGCATGTCTTGCCATGGTCTGTCTGCATTATAAGAAAGAAACGACGATGACCCGGCTGAGGGATATCATGGGAACGGATTTAAAGGGAACCAATCTTACCGGGCTGAGCAAATGCGCAGAAAGCCTGGGGTTTGCCTCACAGGCAGTAAGGGTTGACAGGGATGGATTTTTAAGCAGCTATACCCTGCCGGCAATTGCCAACGTCATTACAAAAGAGGGACTGAGCCACTTTGTCGTCATATTTAAGGTTTCACCCAAATATGTGGTGGCAGGAGATCCGGGAAAAGACCTGATCAGAATGGAAACAGATGAATTCTATAAGAATTTTACGGGGGCCATGCTGATCCTGAAGCCGGCCGGCAATTTTACCACAGGTAAAATAAAGGGCGGGAGCATGTTCGACAGGTTTGTAAAACTATTGCTTCCACAGAAAAAACTGTTTGCATACTCAATCCTTACATCTGTGATTCTGACAGTTCTGGGAATCGTGTCATCTTTATTCAATAAGATCCTCATGGATGAGATACTGCCTTATAAACTTGAAAACACCTTGCTGCTTGTGCTGATTATCTTTTCAGTAATAGGAATGACCCAGGTCATCATCAGTTTCGTAAGGCAGTGGATGATGCTGTATCTGTCCCAGAAGATAGATATCCCGTTGATGCTTGGATACTTTGAGCATATCTATAAGCTTCCGATGAAGTTTTTTGCAACCAGAAAAACCGGTGACATTATCACCAGATTTTCTGATGCATTTACAATTAAGAATATTTTCACAAACATAGCGCTCACCCTGATCATGGACATCTTCATGGCGCTGGTTACAGGAGTGATCCTGTTCAAGATGAATCTGAATCTTTTTGTGATTATCCTGTTTATGACGGTCATCAGCATCCTTCTGGTGTTTATCTTTAAACAGCCATACAAGAAGATTAATGAGGAACAGATGCAGCAGGGATCAGTGCTGAATTCCCAGATCATAGAAGGGCTCAGGGCTGTAGAAACCATTAAGGGAAATGCAAACGAAGAAACAGAGCTGGAAAACATCGAAAGGGAGTATATCAAGTCCCTGAGAATCAGCCTGAAAGAGGGAATGCTTTCTAATGTGCAGGGCTCCGTCTCCGGTATGGTGTCTACGGTTGGAAATCTTATCATGATGTATTTTGGAATTATGCAGGTGATTGATGGAAACATCTCACTGGGAAGCCTGATGGCGTTCACCACCCTGTCCGGGTACTTTATGGATCCGGTGGGAAGGCTTGTAGGACTCCAGCTGCAGATCCAGGAAGCAAACATATCCATGAAGCGAATGACGGAAATCCTGGATTACGAGCAGGAGCAGTCCGTAAATGCAGAAATAGACAAGAACAATCCGGCATCCATGCTGATGGCAGACAGCTTCCAAACGGAAAAGATGTATCAGGAGCTTGAAAAGATAGATGGGGATATAGAGCTTAGGGATGTAACCTTCAGATATGGAAACAGAAAACCGGTATTAAAGAACCTCAGCTTTACCATCCCGAAGGGGAAAAAGGTAGCCCTTGTGGGAGCCAGTGGCAGCGGAAAATCTACTGTGGCAAAGCTTCTGCTAAAATACTACGAGCCGGAAGGTGGAGAAATCCTGATCGACGGTGTGGACCTTAAGGAATACAGGAATCATTCCCTGAGGCGGGCGATCTCCTATGTGCCCCAGACGATCGAGCTGTTTTCAAAAAGCATCTATGACAATATCCGGGTGAGCAGAATGAATGCCTCCTTAGAGGAAGTAAAGGAAGCAGCAAAGGCTGCAGATGCCCATGAATTCATAAAGAAACTTCCAATGCAGTACTATACCTACCTGGAGGAAGCGGGGAATGGCTTAAGTGGAGGAGAAAAGCAGAGAATCGCACTTGCCAGGGCCTTCCTTAAGAAGAACGAGTTTTATATACTGGATGAAAGTACCAGCAATCTGGACTTTGGAACGGAAAACATCATATTCGATATGATTTACAATAAATTCAGGAACAAATCCATGCTTATAATCGCCCACAGACTGGCAACGGTAAAGAATTGCGATGAGATCATCGTGATGGACCAGGGCGAGGTGGCAGAAAGAGGAAGCCATGAAGAGCTGCTAGAGAAGAAGGGGCAGTATTACAGGCTCTGGGAGATGCAGCAGGGAAACTTCATCCTAAAGAAGGAAGAGGATATCATAATGGCTGCATATGAAGATGTGCCAGAGGAAGTGGATGAGAATGAAATCTGCTACACGTAGGAATACCGGTAATGGCAGTGATGCTAGTGGTATCGGAAAAGGAAGTATGAAAATCTGAAGATCCCGGTTGGGGAGAAATGTGGTGTCAAACGGTTTTGTTATCATATATGATAGGACTGTTTTACATATATAGTCCGTAAGGACAAGCTGATTAGATACATGTAATCTAAAGTAAGAGGCTCATGGAAGATGACGATCTGATGTGGGGGGAAACTGAGTGGATAAGGATTCACTTGAAGATTTGTCTTTGAAAGAAGACAAGAAAAATAATAATCAGGAGCTTCCTGTATACTTTAAAGAGTAAAAGGAATTGACCAAAAAGAATACCTCAAGTAAATTTAGATTATTACTGACCGGACAGTTGGTAAAA
>NZ_FMKA01000025.1 GCF_900096945.1 Anaerobium acetethylicum
CTTAGGCCGCGTACTTTGCGGCCTTACGTACCACTACGTCTTCATCTAAGCGAGAGCGCGCTGCGAATGAACATGTTTTGCATCACGTCCTGATTACCAAAACCCCTGCAAATTGACGGTTCCCATTCCGTAAATGGGCTTTTGACACTCCACTCTTACCGTTTAATAAACGTATTCTCATCCAGTTCCCGGAAGGCCAGATCCAGCTCTTCCTTTGTATTCATAACAATAGGGCCTCCCCATGCAATAGGTTCCTTCAGCGGTTTCCCTGAAAAAAGAAGAAACCGGATGCCTCTGTCCGTTGCCTTCACCCTGAACACTTCTCCGTCATTGAAGAGAACCGCATTTTTTTCAGGTATGGTCTGTTTCCCATCAGCATCAAACTCGCCTTCACCCTGCACGATATAAATAAACAGCGTTGCATCCGGCGCGCATTGATAGGACCATTCGTTTCCTGCCACGACTTCGACATCCAGATAATCAGCCTTTACATGGCTTCCTTCAAATGCCCCCTGGATCCCCTGATACGTTCCTGCGATGATGTGCACTCTGGTTCCAGCTTCCTCTGCTACAGGTATGCTTTCTCTTTTGATATCACCGTATTTTGGAGGCGTCATCTTGTCCTTTGCCGGCAGATTCAGCCATAGCTGTGCGCCAAACATCCTTTCAGCCGGCTTTGGCATTTCCTGATGAATAATGCCGGATCCGGCGGTCATCCACTGGCAGTCGCCATCGAGAATGCTGCCTTTGTTCCCAAGGCTGTCACCGTGTTCGATATCCCCCTGGATCAGATAGGTTATCGTTTCAATGCCTCTGTGCGGGTGCCACGGAAATCCCTTCGTATAATCATCCGGATTCGAAGAATCGAAAGCATCCAGCATCAAAAACGGATCGTAATCCTTTGTATCATGATATCCGATGACCCGGACCAGCTTTACGCCTGCTCCGTCAACAGCCTGCACGCCTCTGGTGATTTTCTTCACTGTTCTGATTTTACCCATAGCTTAAAAACCCCTTTCTTCTTCCATTTTTATAGAATTATGATTGCCACGATGATTGTTGCCGTAAATCCTGCAATTACAGGAATTATATTTTTTCTGACAAGATCCGCAGGCTCCACTCCGCATATGGCCGCTACCGGAATTACGGCCCATGGTATGATTGTTCTGTTGCATCGCCGCCAGCCATTATTGTATTTATTATAAACCCGATACACAAACAGGTGCAACTTATTCCGAATCATTTGCTTTTAGATACCGTATTTGTTATCATAAGATTTACAGTGACTATTCAGGACTATGTCCTCTCGAAACAGAGGTTCTGCACAGTTACGCTTTGCATGCTATCACAAACGAAATGAAATTTTGGAGGTTATATAATGGAAAACCAGGAAGGAAAGCACAAGCGACGCGTTCGATATAGCGGAACTCATCCGAAGGCTTTTAAAGAAAAATATAAGGAACTGCAGCCTGAAAAATATGCAGATACTGTAGCAAAGGTCATCCAAAAGGGAAGTACCCCTGCCGGCATGCATCGTTCAATCTGCGTGAATGAAATATTAGAGTTCCTGCAGATCACGCCCGGACAGACCGGACTGGATGCAACGCTTGGTTATGGCGGCCACACTTTGGAGATGCTGAAATGCCTGCATTCAGAGGGACATCTGTATTCCCTTGATGTGGATTCCATCGAGCTGCCCCGCACCAGGGAACGTCTGGCCAACTTAGGTTATGGACCTGAAATTTTAACAATCAAACACATGAATTTTTCCAATATAGATCAGGTTGCTTCAGAAGCAGGTCCTTTCGATTTCATACTAGCAGACCTGGGCGTCTCTTCTATGCAGATCGATAATCCGGACAGAGGGTTTTCATTTAAAATCGAGGGACCCCTTGACCTGCGCTTAAATCCAGAAAAAGGCGAGTCGGCAGCAGCCCGTTTGAAAACCATTTCGCAGGCAGAACTGCAGGGCATGCTCATAGAAAATGCGGATGAACCTTATGCCGTGGAAATCTCCCGCGCCATTATCTCCGCAATCAAAAAAGGAAAAGACATATCCACAACAACCCAGCTCCAGCAGATTATCAGGGATGCCCTTCAGTTCATTCCTGAAAAGACCAGAAATGAGGCAGTCAAAAAATCCTGTCAGCGATGCTTCCAGGCACTGCGCATTGATGTCAACAGCGAATTTGAAGTATTGAACGAGTTTTTGGAAAAGCTTCCTGACGCCCTTGCCGAAGGCGGACGTGTTGCCATCCTCACGTTCCATTCAGGAGAAGACCGTCTTGTAAAAAAATCTTTTAAACGATTCAAGCGCGAAGGCATTTACCGCGAAATCGCACCCGAAGCAATTCGTCCCTCAGCCGAAGAATGCAATTCCAACGGACGTGCCCGCTGCGCCAAATTGCGCTGGGCTATAAAAGCATAAGGTCATTCCCCGGCAGACTCTTTCGAAATATGATCAAAGTGGCTTCGCCCTCAGAATTGAAGGCGAAGCCACTTTTTAGTACAAAAGTTACACAATTTGTAACTATTCATGACTACTGAACAGTTATACGATCTGAATCTTTTTGCCTTTGGGGTCTCCCTCAAAAGCTTCAATGGCATGTTCCCATGCCTCTAATCCGATGTCCTGGTTATAGTATAATGGCACTTCATTCAAATGTGCCAGTGCGATTTTCCCCGTTGTCAAAGGATTGTCATCTGTTACGTTCGTGTCAGGATCAACGATTCCGTGCTCCAATTCTATATTGAGCCCTTCCAGAAATTCTTCCGGAGTAAATCTGGAATTTTCAAAATCCACCCCTAATTGTCCGGCAATATCCATCGCTTCAGGCAATGTGATTTTTTTCATACCATCACTTCCTTTCATTTTGGAGTGACCATTCAGGACTATGTCCTTCACGATCACAGATAATGTACACAAATTGCCAAACCAGCAATTTGGCACGGCTTAACGGGGGATTATACAAGGTCGAAGCGGTCTGCATTCATGACCTTATTCCAGGCAGACACAAAATCCTGCAGGAATTTTTCCTGGGCATCATCACAGGCATATACTTCTGCGATAGCCCTGAGCTGGGAATTTGAACCAAAAATCAGATCAACGCGGGTGCCTGTCCACTTGAATTCACCTGTGGCACGATCCCGGCCTTCGAACACGTCTCCCGCTTCAGAAACCGGCTTCCAGGCCGTATTCATATCCAGCAGATTCACGAAGAAGTCATTCGTGAGCGCCTCTGGCCTCGTTGTAAATACGCCGTGTGGAGACTGGCCGTAATTGATATTTAAAACACGCAGACCTCCCAACAGAACCGTCATTTCAGGAGCCGTCAACGTCAGAAGCTGCGAACGGTCGATCAGCAGCTCCTCTGCGGATACGGAAAATTTGGTTTTCAGGTAGTTGCGGAACCCATCTGCCTTCGGTTCAAGTACTGAGAATGAATTCACTTCGGTCTGCTCCTGGGATGCATCCGTCCGTCCAGGTACAAAAGGTACTGTCAGATTATGGCCGGCATTCTTAGCAGCATGCTCGATGCCCGCACAACCGCCCAGGACGATCAGATCGGCAAGTGATACCTTCTTTTTGCCTGACTGCGAACTGTTGAACTCCGTCTGAAGCTTTTCAAGAGCCTGGAGCACTGCCTGCAGCTGAGCCGGCTGGTTAACTTCCCAATCCTTTTGGGGTGCAAGACGGATACGTGCTCCATTTGCCCCGCCGCGCTTATCAGAGCCGCGGAATGTGGACGCTGAAGCCCAGGCTGTCGACACAAGCTGGGAAACAGACAGGCCAGATGCAAGAATTCTACTCTTAAGCTCTGCGATGTCCTGTTCGTCCGGCAATTCAAAATCAACCACAGGCACCGGATCCTGCCAGATCAGCACTTCCGCAGGAACCTCAGGTCCAAGGTATCTCGAGCGCGGACCCATATCACGGTGGGTAAGCTTGAACCATGCCCGGGCAAAAGCATCCTGAAATTCCTTTGGATTTTTCTGGTAGCGGCGGGCAATCGGTTCGTAGACAGGGTCAAAACGAAGGGCCAGATCCGCAGTCGTCATCATCGGCCTGTGTTTCTTCGACGGATCGTGGGCATCGACCACCATATCCTCTTCAGCCACATCCTTGGCAAGCCACTGGTTTGCGCCGGCCGGACTCTTGACCAGTTCCCACTCGTATCCGAACATCACGTTCAGATATCCCATGTCCCATTTGGTCGGGTTCGGCTTCCATGCGCCTTCAAGGCCGCTGCTGATGGTATCGCCTCCCTTGCCGCTTCCAAAGCTGCTCTTCCATCCAAGGCCCTGATCCTCGATGCCGGCAGCCTCCGGTTCCGGACCGACATGGGTTGCCGGACCGGCACCATGGCACTTTCCAAAAGTGTGGCCGCCTGCTATGAGGGCAACAGTCTCTTCATCGTTCATTGCCATTCTTGCAAAAGTCTCACGAACATCGCGGCCGGAAGCTACCGGATCCGGGTTGCCATTTGGTCCTTCCGGATTCACGTAGATCAGGCCCATCTGTACGGCTGCCAGGGGATTCTCAAGATCCCGTTCTCCTGAGTAACGTTTGTCGCCAAGCCATTCGGACTCAGAGCCCCAGTAAACATCCTCCTGCGGCTCCCAGACATCCTCGCGGCCGCCGGCAAATCCAAACGTCTTAAAGCCCATGGACTCCAATGCACAATTGCCTGCCAGTATCAAAAGGTCTGCCCAGGAAAGCTTCTTTCCATATTTCTTCTTGATTTCCCAGAGCAGACGCCGCGCCTTGTCGAGGTTCACGTTGTCAGGCCAGCTGTTGAGCGGTGCAAAACGCTGTGTTCCCATACCTGCGCCGCCTCGTCCGTCACCCATGCGGTAGGTACCGGCGCTGTGCCATGCCATACGGACGAAAAGCCCGCCATAGTGGCCATAATCGGCAGGCCACCAATCCTTGGAATCCGTCATCAATGCATACAGATCTTTCTTCACAGCTTCCAGGTCGAGCGTCTTGAATTCTTCAGCATAGTTGAAGTCAGCGCCCATGGGATTGCTCAGGTCTGAATTCTGATGAAGTATCCTGAGGTTCAACTGATTCGGCCACCAGTCCCTGTTAGAAGTTCCGCCGCCCGCTATGGCTTTTCCCGTTTTGCCTGTCACTGGACATCTCATTTCTTCCATAAAAATCCTCCTTATCGATATCACTGCTGAAAGGATGGCAGCCCAAAACTGCCTCTTTCGTAGTCACAATTGACCGTGGATCTGAAGAGTTATGTCATCTTATCAGTTATATTATACCCATTACAAATTGTTAATACAATATAAATATGTACTCTGTTGTTTTTTTCATTATTTTATTGTCGTTTCTAATTATCTGTGTGTTTCGCACTAATTTCCGAGTAACCATTCAATTTCTTCTGCAATTCAGGACTGTATTCTTCCCCCTTCACACAGAAGGATAAAGAGTCTGCCTGGGCAGACTCTCGCGCCGAGCGCGGTCGCTTTTGCGACACAATTCCCATCGCGCGAGTGTGCTTCCATGCGGAGCGTTTTTCATCTCATAGGACGAACTTTCCTATGAGATGAAAGAAAAATGGTTTCACCTTTACAGACAGGTGAAACCACGCTCTTAACAACGTATACAAAGTACATAACTGGCACTTCACTTATTTTTTTATGACATAATTCCCGCTCTTCTCGTTCTTGTTCAGATAATTGCTTCTGATTTCTTCCTCTGCTTCCTTGATTTCAGCTTTCAGCCCCTGCGCAGAAAGCCGTCCGGCACCATTTCCCAGCACGATCATCTGCTCTAGTGCATCAGATGTCGCCACTGTCACGTCGTACTTATGTCCGATTTCATGGACAGCCTTTTCGATGTACTGATCTGCAGTCTCCGCTTCTTTCGTGTAGACCACATGTATGTTATGGTACATGGAAATCCCGCCCCGGCCGCCTTCCACTTTGTAGGCGTCGAATACCAGGATGACAGTAATCTTTTTGTAGCTCTGGTAGTTGCTGAGAATATCCATCAGCTTGTTTCTGGCTGCCTCCAGGTTGATTCTGGCCAGCCCCTTCAGCTCATCCCATGCAAAAATGATATTATAGCCATCTACCAGCAGATACCGTTCCCTGATTTCCTGTTTTTTCAGCAGCACCCTTCTGGTTTCCGCTCCGTCACTCCCTTCCTGCTTTTCTGAGCCGGCAGAAATGATCCTCTTGGAAACAGGATTCCTGTCCCTTTTGATGGCGCCATAGGTGCGGACGAAAATTTCCTCCAATTCTTTTTCATCATACATTTCTGTGGCTGCACGGCTTCCGGTCACTGGTGTCTTCCGGGTTTTCTCTTCTCCTGCTTCTATACCAAAGGACAAGCCGCTGTCCACATGCATATATTGTTCCACCTGGTCCCAGGGCACTACGAATCCGGCTCCATGGGCACAGAAAACGGACCCCGTCGGATTCTCCGGATCCTTCTCCGGATCATAAGCATAGGAAGCGATGATTTCTTCCGTATTATGGCATGGTTTGTACCCTTTCGGGGTGCAGAACAGCCTGCCGCGGCCTTTCGTATAGGCAATCACTTCCATCTGGTAGTCCCGCATTCCTGCAACAGGTGCAATACCGCTCAGTATGGCCAGCGCATCTTCTATCAGCGGATCCGCAAAGCTTCCCTGCATTTTCTGGATGTCAGCCAGGGCCCTGCCGACCGATTCCCGCGGGATCTCCAGGCGGTACTCGTAAACCGGCTCTAACAGTATACTTTCAGCCTTCTTCAGGCCCTGTCTAACCGCACGGTAGGTCGCCTGCCTGAAGTCCCCGCCTTCCGTATGCTTCTGGTGGGCGCGTCCTGCCACCAGCGTGATCTTCATATCCGTGATTTCCGAACCTGTGAGCACGCCTTTATGTTTTTTCTCCTCCAGGTGGGTCAGCACAAGCCGCTGCCAGTTCCTGTCCAGGACATCCTCGCTGCAAGCGGCTTCGAACTGCAGACCGCTTCCCGGTTCTCCCGGCTCCATCAACAGATGGACTTCCGCATAATGGCGCAGGGGTTCAAAATGTCCAATTCCCTCTACCGGGCCTGCGATCGTCTCCTTATAGACAATGCTGCCGGCGCCGAATTCCACCTTGACGCCGAAGCGTTCTAAAATCATGCTCTTCAGGATTTCTATTTCAATTTCTCCCATGACCTTTGCATGAATCTCACCCAGCTGCTCATCCCACACGATATGAAGGTGGGGTTCCTCCTCTTCCAGCTGGCGCAGTTTGACGAGCATTCCGTGAACATCGCATTCCGGGGGCAGCTGGATCTCATAAGTCAGGACCGGCTCGAGTATGGGCATGTCAGACGCCGCTTCTATGCCCAGTCCCTCTCCTGAATAGGTCCTCGACAGGCCGGTCACCGCACAGATGGTCCCTGCCAGGGCTTCTGCTGCCGGCTGGAACTGGCTGCCGGAGTAGATGCGGATCTGGTCCGCCTTTTCTTTCCAGATTTCCCTGTTCCCAGGAACCTGCTTCTGTCCGTCTTCCGTTTTTTCATTTGTCAGGACTGCTTTCACCTTCAGGCTTCCGCCTGTTATCTTCATATGGGTCAGGCGGGTTCCCTGTGCATCCCGGGTGATCTTGAATATTTTAGCGCCGAACTCTTCCGGATACTCCGGTGGGATGGTATATTCTTCCATTCCATCAAGGAATGTGTCCACACCCTCTGCCTTCAATGCAGAGCCGAAATATACGGGGAAAATTTTTCTTTCGGCAATGCAGGCGGCAATCTCCCTCTTTTCCAAAGTCCCATTTTCCAGGTACTGTTCCATCAGGTGTTCGTCACACATGGCGAGCTTGTCCCAGAATGCCTCCTGGTCTTTATCATTTCCAAATTCTATGCACCTTTCATCAAGGCGTTTTTCCATCTCCTGAAGCAGTTTTTCCCGGTCCGTCCCTGCCTGGTCCATCTTATTGACGAACAGGAAAACAGGGATTTCATATATGTTCAAAAGTTTCCATAAGGTCAGGGTATGGCTCTCGATCCCGTCTGCACCGTTGATGACCAGAATGGCATAATCCAGCACCTGCAGGGTCCGCTCCATTTCTGCAGAAAAATCCACGTGGCCCGGGGTATCAAGCAGAGTCACCTGCTTTTCTCCCAGCGCAAACTCCGCCTGCTTTGAAAAGATCGTGATTCCTCTTGCCTTCTCCAGCTCGTAGGTATCCAGGAAGGCATCCTGGTGGTCTACCCGCCCCATTTTTCTGATGCTGCCGCTTACATACAGCATGCTTTCCGATAACGTCGTCTTTCCGGCATCCACATGGGCAAGGATGCCGGCTACGATTCTATTCGTGCTCCTCATACAGATTCCAGCAGCAGATCGATATCAGCCTCTGCTGTCGCCCAGTTTGTCGCCAGTCTGACGACAGTATGGGGTTCGTCATAAGATTCCCAAAAGCTGAAGGAAACGATTTCCGATAACCTGTCCATATCCTGGTTGTCCAGAATAAGAAACTGCTGGTTTGTTGGCGACTCAAAATAAAACTCAAACCCTTTTTCCAAAAGGCCGTTCTTCAGTTTTTCTGCCATTCTGATTGCATGTTTCCCGATTTCAATATATAGGTCATCCGTAAAAAGCACATCAAACTGGATTCCCAGAAGCCGTCCCTTGGCAAGCAGGCCGCCTTGCTGCTTCACAAGGGTAAAGAAATTTTTTACCAGGTCCGGTCTTGTGATCACGACAGCCTCTCCAAACAACGCTCCCACCTTGGTCCCGCCGATATAGAAAACATCACAGCACCGGGCAATCACTTCCAGGGTAACATCCGTATCCTCTGCCGCAAGGCCATATCCCAGTCTGGCCCCATCCAGATACAAGGGTATATCGTGTTTCCTGCACACTCTGCCCAGATCTTCCAGTTCCTTTTTCGTATAAAGGGTTCCATACTCTGTCGGATGCGAAATATAGACCATTCCCGGATGCACCATGTGGGCATTGTTCTGGTCATTATTGAATGTTTCCATATAGCGATCCACCTGCTCCGGTAAAATCTTTCCCTGTTTCTGGGGCAGCGTCAACACCTTGTGGCCGCCAGCCTCTATGGCCCCTGCTTCGTGGGTTGAAATATGCCCGCTGTCTGCTGCTACTACGCCCTCGTAAGAACGCAGCAGTGCCTTGATTACCGTGGCATTTGTCTGGGTCCCCCCTACCAGAAAATGTATCTCTGCAGCCGGGCAATTGCAGGCCATGCGTATCTTGTTTTTAGCGCTTTCACAGTACTTATCAGTACCGTATCCCGGCGTTTTTTCCATATTTGTTTCCATGAGCTTTTCCAAAATCAGAGGATGTGCACCCTCCATATAATCACTGTCAAAATATAACATCTTTTAGTATTCCTCACTTTCCATTTCTTTTGTCGAACATCTTATAAATGGATCTTCCCTTTTCGTAGTGCGCCGCTGATATGCACGAATTCACACTTTGGCTTTTCCTAAAGCAGTCTGAATAAATTGCATACTTTCCAATAACTCCCCAATCTGTTCCGGTTCAACCTCTTTCAGTATATCTTCAGCCTGCTTATCAGAAAGCACTTCCAGCTTATTGTATAATTCTCTGCCTGCTTCGGTTAACTTCAGCTGCTTTTTACGTCCGTCACCTGCGCTGGGCAGCCGGCTGATCAGTCCCTTGGTTTCCAGTTTGGCCAGAACCCTGCTTAAATAGCTTTTATCTATGTTCAGATCTTCCGCAATCCTGTTTGCCGAACATCCTTCATTCCGGCCGACCTCTCCTATAACACGGCCTTCCACTAAGGAATATGCCGTTCCGAGCACATAACGGTCAAAAACACTTAATTCCACTGCAAAAAAACGGTTAAAAGCACGTACCTGACTTAATATTTGTTCTTCCATATATACCTCCAGAGTAATACAGGTAATTTTATCATATATATAGTTATACGCCGATTAGTGGACTTCGTCAACCAACCAGCGTATCAGGCTTTCACTATTCCCAATTCAAAAAGTGCTGGTCGGAGATTTCCGACCAGCACTTTTTGAATTTATTCTTTTCTTCGAATCTTCTATTTCTTTAATTTACGACAACATCATTCTTAGTCACATGAAACTTCACATTACCTTCACCACCGAAGACTATTCGGTCTGATTCAATCGGTGTATGGATAATCGATGTCATTGCCTGTTCCCCATCATTCACGAAGACCTCAACCGAATATTTATCCATCAGGATACGTATTCTTATTTTGCCATCCTGATTTTTGACATACATCGATCTCTGATAAATCACGTCTCTTTTTAATCCCGAGTAATTACGGTCGAAAGTCAGCGTATTTTTTGATAAATCATAACAGATTGATGTGCTGTACTTTTCGCTATGCGCAAGATTTATCCTGAAGCAGCCGTAATATCCGGCTTCCACATCTATTGTCATATCCAGCTCACGGCCTCTGATACCCTTCAGTTCCAATGGCTTATCTGCTATTATGTCTTTGTATGTAACCGGATTCTGATAATAATTCTCGATTTCCCTGACTGGATTCTGACACAGTCTTCCATTTTTTATCGTGAGCTCTCTTGGTATTGTCATCATCCCAGACCATTCGAAGCCTTGGGGAACCATATGGTTGTCCCATGACTGCATCCAGCCTATCATGACTCTTCTTCCATCTTCAGTCAGAACTGTCTGTGGTGCATAGAAGTCAAGACCATAGTCGATACTGCCCACGCCTTCTCTCGAAAAATCCTGCTGTTCTCTGTCGTAATTTCCAATCAGATACATTGTTCCATTTCCATTATGGAATTCAAGTCCTTCGGACCTCATTTCCTGCGGGGAAGTCAGCAGTACGTATTTTCCATCCAGCAGAAAGAAATCCGGACATTCCCACATAAGGCCATACTGGTTATTGCATCTTTCCAGAATGGAGACAAACTCCCATTCCTTCAGATCCTTTGAAGAAAAAAGTGCGATCTGTCCGCTATTGTCCTCATGCCTGCTTCCAACAACCGCATAGAAGACTTCTCCCTCTTTCCAGATTTTTGGATCTCTGAAGTCCACGGCGCTGCTTCCCTCAGGAAGCTGCCAGCTTTGGATTACCGGATTGCAGCTCAGTTTTTCGTAGTTATAACCATCGCCTGCTGCGATGCACTGCGTCTGTCTTGAAACCTTTGTACCATCCTCCAGGACCTTGTCCTGAACTCCCGTATACATTAAAATATGTCTGCCCTCATGCTCTACGGCGCTGCCCGAGAAGCAGCCCTGTTGGTCATACTCTTCATCCGGTGCTATTGCAGCCGGAAGCTGATCCCATTTGATAAAATCATCAGTCTTACTGTGTCCCCAATGCATAGGCCCCCAGTTGGTGCTGTATGGATGGTACTGATAAAAAAGGTGGTATTCTCCTTTATATAAAGAAAATCCATTGGGATCATTAATCCATCCTATAGGCGCACTGACATGGAAGGCGGGTTTCTGACCCTGCGGAATTTCCTTCTGCTTTCTGTTTTCATATTCCCTGGCCTTTATTAATTTCTCACTTGCTAAAACTCCATTCATCTTCCCGTCTTGTCCTTTCACTGATACTTGGCAGCTATTCAGCCAGTAGTAAGGCTGAATAGCTGTGATTAAGTACTACAAATTTCTATTCTGCAAAATATGCATCCAGATATTTCTGCTTGATTTCAAGGAACTTGGACAATCCGAGCCCTTCCATCTTTTCTAAATACGCATCCCACTCTTCATCAACTCCGCCATTCAGGATCCATTCTGCCTTCTTCTGTTCTGCATATTTCCTGATCTCTGTTTCATACTGTGTAACCAGTTCCGCATCCTCCTGTGACATGAATGCAACTGGATATACGTATTCTTCCTTCATGTCTTTCACATATGTCTCGTGAAGGATATCAAGTCTCCACTGGGCATCATCAGGACATGTAGTCACTGTTCCATAGTAGCTGTCCAGGATTGCAAGCGGTCCGCCTACTGCCTGTGCCTCACGTACTTCCACCGGTGATTCTGTTCCAAGATCCATATGTGCTAAAGTACCATCTTCTTTTAATTCAAATATGTTGAACTTGCCTTCTTCTCCATAAGTTCCCCAATTGTTCTGCACTGACTGTATAGGTTCATACATCAGATCGATCCATTTCGCAGCCAGTTCCAGATTTTCACATGCGCTTGTAAGTACACAACGTCCTATATCAACACCACTTGTTGCACTTCCACTCTGTCTTGGTGCATTTACGGTTCCGTCCGGTCCCGCCAGTGCCGGCAGCGCAATGTAATCATCCTGATTTGAAACGATATTTCCGCTATCCCATGTAAAGAACATCCCGTAACGTCCGCTCTTTCCTTTCGCTACATAGGCCGCCCAATCCTGTGTAAATGCTTCAGGATCAATCAGGTTCTCTTGCTGCAGGGTATGAAACCACTCAATACCTTCTTTATAACCTTCCTGCACGTTTGCATAAACAACTTCTTTATCACTTGTTACAACAACATGGTCGCCCGGATCTCCATATCCGAAAGCTCCTAACAGGAATCCCGGATCCTCGCCCCCCTTGTTAATCATGAAGGACATTGGTATTACATCGTTCCTTCCTTCCGGACTGCTGTCACGGAACGCTTTCAATACTTCAACCAGCTCATCAGTTGTAGTCGGCACTTCGAGTCCGAGCTCATCAAGCCAGGTCTTGTTGATCCAAGGGATATCTGCTATAGCCTGGATTGCTTCCTTGCCGGAACCCAGCTGTTCAAGCCACGGGAAGGAATAAATGTGTCCGTCCGCTGCCGTAATCATTTTACGATAGTCAGGATTCTCATCTAAAACCTTTTTCAGATTAGGCATGTACTGGTCTATCAGCTCTTCAACCGGGATAATGACACCCTGCTTTGCGTAACGCAGAAGATCGTAAGTACTCATGCCTGCATTGAAAAGTCCGTCAGGCAGACTATCTTTTTTAGAAAGTGCCAGATTTTTCTTGTCAGCAAACTGATCTGACACGAAACATGTCCAGTCAATCTCAACGTTGGTCTTTTCCTGCAACCTTTTAAAAATAGTCCTTTCATTCGGATCCTGTGTTGAGGTTGGCGAAGCACTCGTGATGAATGACAGGGTTGCCGTTTCCTCTAATGGGAATGATACATCTGTCAACACTTTCTGTTCAGTCTTAGTGCTTCCTTTTCCACATCCAGCCAGCGAGCCTGCTGCCGTTACCGCAATCAACATGACTGCCAATGCTCTTCTTACACTTCTCTTCATTGAATTCTCCATGATTTTTTCTCCTTTTTATTCTTAATTTTTTAAGTTAACCCTTAACAGAACCTACCATTACCCCGCTGTCAAAATACTTCTGGAAGAACGGATACATAATCAGCAGCGGAAGACTTGATACTACAATAGTTGCATATTTTAAAAGTTCGGCTATTCGCGACATCTCTGCAGTACTCTGGATATCCGCAATCATACCGGGTCTTGGTGTGTTTTGAATCAGGATGGAACGAAGCACCAGCTGCAATGGCTGCATGTTGGCATCTTCCAGGTAAATCATAGCGTCAAAATAGCTGTTCCACATTCCGACGAACTGCCATAATGCCAGCACGGCAATGATCGGTTTGCAGACCGGAAGCAGAATCTTGAAAAAATGCATCAGCTCTGATGCGCCGTCAACTGCCGAAGCTTCTCTCAGTTCGTCCGGCAAAGACTGGTAATAGGTTCTCGCAAGTATGATATTCCATACGCTCACCGCGCCCGGAAGCAGAACCGACCAGACTGTATTGATCAGTCCCAGGTTGTCTACAAGCAGGTATGTGGGCATAAGTCCGCCTCCGAAAAACATGGTGATAATAAAAACAATATTGAAAAATCCTTTTCCTACAAAATCCTTTTTTGACATCGGATAGGCTGCCAGCAGCGTTACAAATACCGAAATCACCGCAAACGATACCGAATAGAACAGTGAGTTGACGAACCCTCTCCAGATCATCTCATCCTTGAATACCCTCTTGTATGCAGATACCGACCACTGGCTGAAATCAAAGCTCAGCCCCTGGCTGTTCAGTACATTCGGATCCATGAAGGATGCCACCACCACATAGACAAGCGGCAATATGATTGCCAGTACAAACAGACCCAGCACTATATATCCCATAGCCATCAGAATTTTGTCCCCTATGGACAGCTTCGAAAATTTCTGTATCTTCATCTCTTCCTCCTTATAGGCCCTGGCCTTCATTCATTCGTTTGACAATCGTGTTCACGGCAAACAGAAGAATAATATTGATGACCGAGTTGAACAGTCCTACCGCTGTCGAGAAACTGTAATCTCCCAACTGAAGCCCTAATTTGTAAACATAAGTTGCAAGTATTTCCGATGAAGGCAGATTCATCGCCGTTTGAAGCGCAAAAGCCTTTTCAAATCCTATGCTCATGATGTTTCCAGCCTGCAGGATAAACTGTATAACGATGATTGGCTTAATTGCAGGTATGTCGACATTTTTGATCTGCTGAAGAATATTCGCCCCATCCACGATTGCCGCCTCTGTCAGCTCCTGACTTGCATTCGACAACGCTGCCGTATACATGATAGATGCCCAGCCTGCACCCTGCCAGACGCCTGATGCAATATATATGGTACGGAATGCGGCAGGCATGGTCATAAAGTTTGCATTTGTCCCAAAGAATCCATTAATCGGTCCAACCGGGGACAGGAATATAAACACCATACCACAGAGAACAATAACCGATATGAAATTTGGCGCATACATGACTAACTGAATTTTTTTCTTGATCCCAGCCCTCTGTATCCTGTTCAGAAGCAGCGCCAGGATAATCGGAATAGGAAATCCCCACAGGAGGCCGAAGAGGCTCAGCTTCAATGTGTTGCCCAGATAGTTCATGAAATCCGGCGACGAAAGAAACCTCTCAAAATGCTTCAGCCCGACCCATTCACTTCCAAAAACCCCCTGTATGGCGCTGTAATCCTCAAAAGCAATCAGCACGCCTCCCATTGGTATGTACTTGAAAATAATGGTAAGCAGAAATGCCGGCATCATAAAAATCAGATATAATTGCCAATTCCTTTTCATGTACTTCCATTTGTTATTCCACTTGCTTTGTCCTGCCGTAGCTGCAGCCGTTTTTATCTCTTTCACTTTTCCGTCCCCTTTCACTTAGAATGAAACATTACACTCACTGTTTTACATATGTAAAATTCTGCACTTCGTTTTGCCACATCTTTTTTCGTAATGTTTTGTGCATTTGCTATACTTTATAGTGTTATACTATCAAATATTCACCGTTTTGTCAACTACAATGTTACATTTTATTTTTATTTTTTTACTATTGCACTTTATTAATTTTACATATGCACTTATATTAGTGGTTTTTAATTGAAATACTATCGCTGACATCACATTCTGCAATCAACCACTTTTACATTTGACACATTTTCTTCTATCATGTATATTAATTACAAGGGCAAATGTAGTTATTCTGTGTCATGCCCTTCATCGTCACATATCATGCATACAAATTCCAGAACTATAAATCATTCCACAAAAACAAGCAGGAGGAATACCATGCCCCAGAAAGTTACCATACAGGATATTGCCGACGCATTAGGCGTCTCCAGAAATACAGTTTCAAAAGCGCTGAATAATACCGGTGTGCTGGCCGATGCCACGAAAGAAAAAATATTGCAGAAAGCTGTTGAAATGGGCTACAAGCATTTCGCCTATATGCCTGCACTTCCAATTCAGCCAAAAGCAGGCGAAATCCATGAGATTGCGTTGATGACCTGTTCAATGCCAACCGGCTCGCACTTTGGCGCTCATATGCTGAACACCTTCCAGGAAAAAATCAGTTCCCAGGGCTGCCGTCTTTCCATATACATGATTCGTGAAAATGACATTGAGTCTCTGAGTCTTCCCAACGGATTCAATGCCGAATCGACCGACGGAATCATATGCATTGAGATGTTTGACCAATCATACAGCCAGCTGATCTCTAATCTGGATTTGCCTACCCTCTTTGTCGATACCGGTGCCAATCCCTCCAGCTGCTCTCTGGATGCTGATCTTCTATATATGGAAAATCACGACAGCATCTACCAGCTGGTCTGCAAAATAATAGAACACGGAAAGAAAAACATCGGCTTCGCCGGTGATATTTACCACTGCCAGTCTTTTTATGAACGCTGGAAAGGCTATCGCGATGCGCTGGAAGATTCAGGTATCCCTTTTTCGCCTGACAACTGCTTTACCGAAAGTGGAAAACACCCCTATAGCGACACAAAATGGCTGTCAAAAAAACTAAGTGCACTTCCACAATTGCCGGAAGTTTTCATCTGTGCAAACGACTTTATTGCAATTGATATCATGAAAGCTCTGAAAGCGTTAGGTATTTCCGTTCCCGATGACATCTGGTTATGCGGATTTGACAATTCCATGGAATCACGCATTATCGAACCCCACCTGACAACAGTTCACATCCCCAGTTCAGCAATGGGTTACATCGCTGCCGATCTGCTACTTTCAAGAATCGATGATCCCGGCATTCCTTACAGGACGATGCACGTGAAAACCGTAGTGAAATACCGTTCTTCAACTAATATTACGGAATGATCTATCGGAAACTTACATGCGCAAAAAAACAGAGAGCCCTTTCCGTTCAAACGGACAGGGCTCTCTGTTTCATTTTTATTCTGGAGCAAAAGGTTCAATGCCTCATTCCCAACACCTTCATCTGGATTTCAGTATAAGGCATGCACTTTTTGACAATACTATAATACTTGTCTTATTCATCAAACTTCTTTAACTTCTCTTCGTATTTCAGCATACGCTCTTCATAACCATCTATTTTTTTGTCCAGATATGCAAGCGTATTCTGAAGCTCTTCAACTTTTGCCACTATCTGCTTTCTCTGCTCCAGTAACAATTCTTTTCTTGCGCCTGTTGTCTCGTTGCCCTGCTGAAATAAAGAAACATATTCTATCAGAACTTCGATAGAAAGCCCTGCACTTCTCATGCATTTAATAAACTGAACCCATCGGCAGTCTTCCTCTGTATAGTCCCTGTTCCCGCTGCTGTTACGATTAACCGTCGGTAATAATCCGATCCTTTCATAATAGCGCAAGGTATCTGCTGTCAAATCAAACTTTTTGCTTACTTCAGCGATTGTCATCGTATTACACTCCTTTTCTTCTAATCCTCTATTTTTTTATAGCCATTTTGCGATTGCGCTTTTTGCTCCGCTTACGCTTCCTCCTTGAATTGCAAGACCCTTTTCAACTTTTGCACCGGAACATAATTTTCTGATGTCATTTTCACTGCTTCCCATTCCGCTGCCTTCGTGGGTGCACAATGGTTTTATGGTCTTTCCCGTAAAATCATATTTTTCAAGAAATGTCCACACATGCATCGGCATGGTTCCCCAGTAATTTGGATAACCCAGATAAATGGTATCGTATTCAGCAATGTCTTTCGGTGCATTTTTAAATTCCGGTCTGACATTTGCTCTTTTGTCTCTTTGTGCTTCTTCTATGCATATATTGTAATCAGCGTCATACTCTGTCACAGGTTCGATTTGAAACAGATCTGCCCCCGTCAGGTCCTGAATCATCCCTGCTGCCACTTCCGTATTTCCGACAGTTAAGTTCTTAATGGAACCATTTACATAATTATTTCCTTTTCTTGAAAAATATACAACTAACTCTTTTGCCATGTTTTATAACCTCCTGATTATATTTTTATAAAAGTTTCTCTGCTTCATTTACACAGCGCAATGCATTCAGGGAACGTGGATATCCGATATAGGGCAGGCATTGCGATATGATCTTTATCAAAAATTGTTTGTCATTTCCCATTTTCATATTTGCAGCCGCATGACTTGTCAGCTGCGGTTCACAGCCACCCTGCGCTGCCAAAAAGCAAAATGTGATCATTTCCCGCTGCTTTAAATCCAGTCCGGTTCTGGTATAATAATCACCAAAACAGTTGTCCGCCAGCCAGTGATTGATATGTCTGGATTCTTCGGGTCCTGATTTATAAAATTCTTTCATTCCTTCACCGAAAATATCAACCTGTGCCTGAACCCCCTTTTCCAGACGATCATCTGGTGTAGTCGTTGATTGGTTTTCTAATGGCAGCTTTATTCCTCTTGCAGTCAGCACATCATTTACGGCATGCAGAAATGGAAATACTCTCCCTATCCCCAGATAGGCTGCTGCCTGATAAACGATTTCTTTTTCTTCCACCGGCGTCACGACAAAGTTTAACGCTGCCGGAAGCATTTCCTTAAATTCGTCAATTCCCTGGCAGCCAAGGAGTGCAGCCAGGATTGCCATAAACCTGGTTCTGTCATCAAAATCATCCTGATTAATCACTTCATCAAATGCGAAGTTATCAAATAATTCAATAAACTCAGGGTCCGTTTCTAAAAACCCGGATTCATATCCCGGTAACATTTTTTCATGGTATCGTTTTGAAAATTCTGTAATTGCCATGGTATCCTCCTCTTTATTTGAAGCCTAAATGACCTGGAATGTTATCCACTTATTCTCTTTATAGTGCCACTCGAAAAAAATAGATTTTACAATCCAGCCTGTAGTAGCATCTTTCTATTTGGCTGATTCAAGCATATCACCTGGAGTTCACTTCAAGGCAAGCAAAATCGTAATTGTCGTTAATTTTCTTAGTTTTCTGATTAATTTCATTGATTTTATTCGTGTGATTTGTCGTGCAAAAAACAGAGAGCCCTTTCCCCAATTACGGACAGGACCCTCGTGTTTCATTTTTCTTCTGGCTGCAATATTGTCACAGACAATCGTTTTATGCCATTACTCTGTTTGTTTTATGAAATTACACTCCTTCGAACACGTCTTCTACAACCAGAGTATTCACATTATCCTTTTTAAATCCTTTGATTGCAAATACTTCAAGTATTACGATAATGCCTGCCAACAGAACATCAATGGCAATCGCCATAATCTGCCAGTTCAAAAGACCGGTCTGTAAGTTTGCCGGAACATATGCACGGCTGTTAACGACGGTGTAAAGGATATCCTTTGATGCCTGACGCATTGCCTTTACGACTGTTGGATTGTCTGTATCAACAATATAGTTTGATCCTGTATCGTAAGTCGAGAGGCAGAAAGTACCGCCATTTAAGATAGAACGCTCAGCATCCATATATCCAAAGTTTGCGAAGTAATCCGTAAGAACCATTCCTTTGAATCCCCATTCTCCACGAAGGACATTGTTCAGTAATCCATTATGAGCACCTGCCCATGTTGATCCGATGTAGTTGTAGGAGGACATGATTGCTTCCGCTCCACCCTGCTTTACAGCGATTTCAAAAGGTTTCAGGTAATTTTCACGGACTGCCTGCTCTGTACTCCAGGTGCAGACCATAGACCATCTGTTGGTTTCCTGTTCATTCAAGGCAAAATGTTTTACATAAGAATATACGCCGTGTTCTTTTGCTCCCTGAACACTGTTTGCAACCATGGTTCCTGCAAGGAATCCATCTTCTGAATAGTATTCAAAGTTACGTCCTGCCAGTGCATTTCTATGCGTGTTTGTAGATGGTGCATACCATCCGGACACATTCATCTGATCTGCCATTGCCCCGATACTTTCACCGAATTTTAAGGAAAGGTCTGTATTCCATGTATTTGCAAGTACAACATTGCTTGGCATTGCGATGGAACCTACTCCAGTGAAGTTGTTGTTGATTGCAGCCGGCCCATCACAGTCCGTGGTACGTACTTTTACGATACCCGAAGCTTCCGCTGTTGAGTACCCTCCAAGAGCGATCATGTCTGTCATCTCGGATACAGTCAGCTCGTCCAGCAACGCATCCCATCGCTCATCATCATACTCTGCACCACGAAGATCCGCCAGCTCCAGACCATTATCAGCTCCGGTTGCAGGCATTTCATCTGCTTCGTCGGTATAGTCATTTACATCAAAGTTGCTGTTATTTACGAAGCTCGCCTTGTCTTCTTCTGACATGCTGAATGATGTCGGTGCAGCTACAGCCTCTTCGTAATTTGCGAATCCGTCTGCACGGCTCAAATAAATGTTCTCTGTGCCTTCAGAAGCTGCAAACTGATTTACTGCTGCTGTTTCATCTGTAGAACGCGGATTGCCTTCATCATATACAATTTTAGCATCAACTGTATAAGTTTCAGAATCAAGTACTGTATGAGAATCGCTATTAATACTGATTGCATAATCACCAGCATCCAGTATGTAACTGCCTTCTCCATAAGTATCATAAGAAGCCATATCCTCTTCGTTGAATGTGATTGTGATTACTTCAGATTCGCCTGGCTCTAAGCTTTCTGTTTTATCATAAGCTACCAGATTTGCAGCAGATTTCTCCACTCCTCCATTTTCGTATGGCGGATTATAATATACTTCTACCACATCTTTTCCGGTGACATCACCTGTATTTGTTACAGTTACGTCAAAACTGATACTTCCATCCGATACCTGTAACCCGCCCATCTCCTGTTCAAAAGAGGTGTAGCTTAATCCATGTCCAAATGGATACTGTACCGTGCTGCCATAGTCAATCAGTCCTTCTGCTGCAGCAGTCTCATAATAACGATATCCCACATAAATGCCTTCCACATAATTAACGAAGGTCGGGAGTGCATTCGGCATAAATGCATCGTCTTCTGAAATCTGGAATTCATCCATATTGTCATAAGTAAAGGAGCCAAAATTGTTCCATGATGGAGACTGGGTCAGATCATATACGAATGTATCAGCTGATTTACCGGACGGGTTTACTTCTCCAGCGAGAATTTTACCAAGGGCATTGAATCCGCTCTGTCCCATTCCCGGACACCAGATAACGCTCTTGATCTGGTCGTATTCATCTGCAATGCCAAGTTCCATAACATTGGCACTGTTGCATACCAGAATAACGTTATCAAAGTTTTCACAAACATATGCAACCAGGTCTTCTTCACTCTGGCTCAGCTGCAGATAATGCTCTCCGGCTTCAAAATCATTGTAATCCTCGGAGTTGTTCTCATATGTCACCTTACTCATATCCCTTGGCAGATCATAATGCTCTCCGCCAACTCTGGATACAACGACCATTGCTACATCCGAGAATTCCTTTGAATCTTCCATCAATTCATCTGAGTAGCTGTCTACCGTTGGTTCTGGTAAAGTGAAATCCTGTGCCCACATACCAATTTCCGGTCTTGCTTCCCTGTATGCTGTGTAGAAATCACTTAATCCTGCATTGGTCTCAAGTCCGGCATTGTTTAACCCTTCCAGAAGACTTACGATCGGATAGTCATCATTCATGGATCCTGATCCGGTTCCCCCATAACAAGGATTTGTGGATGACCATCCAAACACGTTGATTGTATTGTTATCTGCTAACGGAAGAAGACTATCATCATTTTCCATCATTACAATACCTTCTGCCGCAATTTCTTCGCTTAATGCGGATGATTCCTCTAGTGTTTCTTCTTCAATGGATCCATTTCCTGTTGCCAGGGAAATCATTGTTGACATTGGTCCGAAACAAACCAGATTCAAAATGACTACGACTGCCATCAGCATGGCGATCCAGGATTGTCTTCTTACAAATTTCTTAATTGGCGTCCTTCGCTTCCTTACTGCAATTGTCACCACAATTGCCAAAACAAGAAGAACTGCGAAGACGATCAAATACACCCTCAGCAGATTCAGGATCGATATTACATCACTCCAGTTAATACCTAACATTCTTCATCCTCCTTAAAAATATCCCTAAACCTAATGTGTTGCAAAGCTGCTGCATGCATGTCAGACTTTATTAATATATATAAACACAAAACCAGAACCATAACCGTTTGTGGTGATAATCGGTTATGGTTCTGGTTTTTTCGGTCAGGATTCTGTTGGGAAGAAGATATCAAGATAGAAGGTATCTTTCCTGTTCTGCATCACAACGTTTCCGTGATATTTTTCTGTAATATACTGAATGGATTGTACTCCGAATCCATGGTGATTTTTATCTTTCTTCGATGTTACCGGCAGGCCATTCTGAAATTCCACTTTTTCTTTACAATAATTCTCCACATGGATACTCTTCATCCCCTGTCTGAAGCCTATGTTCATGCTTATGACGCGCTTATCTATATCATGTTCTTTCATGACACTTTCGATTGCATTATCCAATGCATTTCCCAGAAGCACATAGAGATCGTCCGGAGAAATAAAAGAAAGAATATCCCCATCCGCCATACAGCTGAACTGGATCCGATACTCATCACAGAGGAGTGTTTTCTCCTGGAGCAAAAGGTTCAGCGCCTCATTCCCGGTATGATAGACTGAATCGTAGATAGAAATCGCTTTTCTCAGATCATCCACATATTCCTGTCTTTTATCTGTATTGTTCATCATTCCCAACGCCTTCATCTGATACTTGATATCATGACATTTTCGGTTGATGATAGAAATGCTTTCCTTGGACATCTGTAACTGACTGCCTTGCGTATGGATCAGCTGCTCCATGAATTCGTTCTGCTTACTGATCATATTCATACGCGATACCGCATATTCCATGCTGATGACCAGTGCACAGCTGATAATGGCATATAATTTGCAGATCACAGTTCCAAGGATCTGAGCTGCTTCACTACCGTCCTGGCTTTCAACAGAGGTCCAGACGCTCAGGCACACAGAAAAGAATAAAATCAGCACCGCCAAAGCCACCATCCTCGGGTCTCGTTCCCGCCGTTCTCCGGCGAACTCATTTCTTCTTATGACCTGAAAATACGCGGCAAGCAAAACCAAGAACTGGACGCCCATATTAAAAAGTGTATCCGCAGCTGCACCTATATCTGCTTCAAAAAGATAGTACTGCATTATTGCATAAATCGAATATCCCATATGCTGCAGTGCATATCCGCATGTTGTAATGAACACAACTTCAATATTAGGGATGTCGTAACACAGCTTTATCACTGCAACGCTGCATGCAAATATGATAAAATACATAAGTATGTTGGATCCGGATAGCCTTCCGTAATAAATCGCCGCTATAATTCCTATTCCGCACAACACATACAGCAGCTCTGCAAATAGAAATCTCACTGCAAAATGTTCTCTGTGTTTTGCCCTCCACGCGAACAGCAGCTGAGAAATCTGCAGGGGGGCCATAAATCCGAACAATGCAATGCCGTTATCAAAAATAATATCCATTATACTGCCCCTCCAAAATACTGTGCAAATTTCAGCATGAACTCTTTTTTCTGCCTCCTGGCAATTGGAAGCAGATCTCCATTCACCAGCAGATTGTCTGCTCTCACTTCGCTGACATGGGCAAGATTGACAATAGAGCCAGAGCAGCATTTAGAAAATCCGTATTGTTCTAATTCCTCTTCCATCGCGGTAATCGTTGTTCTCTGCCGAAATTCACCTTTTTGTGTGTGAAATACCACATAATTTTTATCCTTTTCCACATAATAGATGGACTGAATCGGAACAATGACAGCGCAACCATCTTTATACAGAACCAGGTGTCTGTCTTTACTTCTCTGCGCGTAAAGCAATGCTTTTTCCATTTTTTTTGAGAAATTATAATAGGTCACCGGTTTTACCATAAAGTCAATTGCATTGACTTCATATCCATTGATTGCATACTTAATCATATTTGTGACAAAAACAAGTGCCACAGAACTATCTATTTTTCTTAGTTTTCTGGAAGTGTCAATTCCATCAAGATGCGGCATCTCTACATCCATGAATACCACATCAAAATCCGGTGTATATTCATCCAGAAAATTCAGGCCATTTGCGAAATGTATGATTTCTGTCGGAATATTATTTTCCTTTCCATACCTCATGATATATTCTTCTAAAACACGATAATCATCGATCTGATCCTCTACGATTGCAATCCTAGCCATTGGTCGTTCCCCTATCTTAAAATCCTCCAGCATTTTGCCGGTTTGCGTGCATCATCTGGATTCTAGTCCAAGAAATGCACTTTTTTGACAATACTATAATACTTGTCTGTGAAATGCAATAGTTATATTTATGAATATCTACTTGTAACTGTTCAGAACCCTTGTACTGCGAGGTTTTTTTCTTTCACTCTTGGTGACTTTGAAGGACATCGTCGTGAATAGTTACACTTGTTATCTGATGCATGAAGAACTAAGTTTTTTTATGATACATTGAACAGCTGCCCATTACATAGTATAATACAGGTATAATTCTATTATAATATTACAAGAAAGTGGTGATTACTATGAAAACGATTATTAAACCATCCGCAACAATCAGACAAAATTACAACGAAATTTCAAAGTTATGCAGAGAAACAGGCGAGCCTGTTTTCCTGACCAAGAATGGTGAAGGTGACTTAGTTGTTATGGACATCGCGACTTACGATCAAAGAGAAATACAATTAGAACTTCGCGAAAAACTGGTTGAAATCGAGGAACAAAGACGTGCTGGGATTTCTGACATTCCAGCACGCACAGTTAGCAATAATCTTCGTGCTTTAATCAAGGAGAAAGCCCATGTATAAAGTTGAGGTCTCTCCTGCCGCCAATGGCATTTTAGAAGAATATGCCTTAAGATGTCTTTCGGATAATGGAGAAGAATGTGCACTTAGGTTGCTGGATTCCTATGACCAAAAAATTTCTTTTCTAGAATCCGAACCTCTCATTGGATGTGCCAGACTTCGTTATGTCCCTTCTAAATACCGAGTCTTAAATTTCTGGCCGCATCTCTGGTTTGTTTTTCAAATCAAGGAATCCGAAAACTGCGTAAAAATCGACTATATTATTGATGACCGCCAGAACTATGGCGCTTTTCTCCGCTAACTGATTATGGCACACAAAAAGCACTCATCTCTGAGTGCTTTTTATCTGAATGTGTACCAGGTACCAGGATTATGGTACCTGGTACCAAAACATCTACTTGTAACTATTCAGGACTACGTCTTTCATAGTCACAAATGATGCACACAAATTGCAAAATCTGCAATTTGGCGCATGCATGTCTCGGGTTTTTATGCAAACTCAGCATAAAAACACCTCGCGAGACAGGAGTTCTGAACAGTTACATCTACTTTTCCATTGCCATACTTCTTAGATCCTCGGGAAACTTCTCTATAGCGTACCTGAGTGCAGTTCGCGGCATCTCCTGTTTGTTTTTCATGACGAAATCAAACACTTCTTTCTGATGGGCTTTGCTTGCTTCTTTCAGCATCCAGCCATAACCCTTTTGAACCAGGTCATCTTTATCCTTCAACAGGCTTTCAGCAATTTCGAAAATGTCATCGAGAAAAAGACCTTTCCTCGCGGGCAGGATCAGGGATACTGCAGAGGCACGCCTGTACCACCTGTTATCAGACTTCGTCCACTTTTTGAGTTCCTGGATATATTGCGGATACTGTTCCACGAAAGAACCGACTGCATGATTGCAGAGCGTATCGCATTT
Source organism: Anaerobium acetethylicum (assembly GCF_900096945.1). Taxonomy (GTDB): domain Bacteria; phylum Bacillota; class Clostridia; order Lachnospirales; family Lachnospiraceae; genus Anaerobium; species Anaerobium acetethylicum. The sequence continues at coordinate 25,437 of NZ_FMKA01000025.1, forward strand.
AGCCCAATTGTCTACATAGTTTCCGACCCAGCGTTCGAACATCTGAAAATCATCAGGCTCATATTCTTTACGGGTCAGGAACGCCCACTCGAATGCTATATATGCGTCTTCGCAATAACCCGATTTCATCAGCTCCTCGCACAAAGAAAATATTTCCGTTTTATTCTTTCCCTTTATCTCTCCATAGTACTTCTTAGCTAATTTCCCCACAATTGCAGATCTTACGCCATAACATACTACCTCTTCTTTAAAAAAGCGCTGCGTACTGTTTTTCGTTTTATCATCAGCGTTTTGTTCAAGCTCTTTTCTGATTTCTGATATCATGTGGTCCATATTTTATCCTCCCGTCAAAGATTGCTGCTGAATTTCAAACCAAACTTCTTTCGTATAAATTTTACCACTACGGAATTTTAATTGCTATAGGATATCCATCAATCATCTGTACAATCCTCTATGAATCCGTTCTTCCATATGCACTTCCAGTGCAATCATCGCACTATTCCTATACATAGCGATATGCCCGGCAGTGTCCACTGCCGGGCATATACGGATTTCATATATAGTTATTTTTCTGATGGTTATCTACCGCGACTTTCGCCACCCATCTGGGACTGGGTAGTTGCAGAATCTTTTTTTGCAGCATGCTCTTTTACATTCTACAGACTTTCCTGTATCTGTCTGTGGTGTTCTTCTAAAATCGGTTTCACAATTGTCTTTTCCATATTTTTATTTTCTATAATCAGCACATCCGTTCCTGGATCTATTACAATTGCATGCCATTCTTTTTCTTCTAACACGACTGCCTCTTTTCTTTTCAGGTCATGAATCTGTACTTTTCCATCATTCTCATCCAAAACCAGAAGTTTCGCTTTTCCATCTAGTAAAACAAAAGCCTCGTCTGAATCCAGATGGCACCCCCAATTACTAAGAGCCTCTATTCCATTTATCTCCTTCTTATAGCTGTGAAGAGCAATCCTCCATGACTCACTTTCATATAACACATTGAATCCTTCGCCATGCACTTTACGAAGCTTCATATTGCCTTCCTTTCTTATGTAATAATAATGACAAGGTGTTTTTAATACTTCGCAGCCTGTGATGCACCTCTGATCAGCGCTTTCACATTCTCTAAAGGCGTCCCGATTTCAAGATAATCCGAGCATGAAAAGATAAAGTGTCCGCCTTTTTTTCCTGTCATCATCTGTTCATATGCGGCTTTTTCAACCTCATCCGCTGATGCCGTTTTCAAAAAATTAATCTGATCAAAATTCCCAGAAAGTATAAGGCTATCTTTGAAATATTCCTTTGCCTCTTCCAGAGTATTATCTCCCTGCGGTTTTGGCGATACGGTTTCCCAAACGGTAATGCCTGATTTTTTATAGGAGGGATACAAAATTTTTGCATTTCCACAATTGTGATACACAGTAGGCTTCCCTGCCTCTTTCAAAATATCAATTGCACGTTTTTCATATGGAAGCACGAACTCATCAAAATATTCATTGCTCATAATTGCACCGTTTGCGATATTTCCCTGAATGCCTACGGCATCAAATTCGCTGCCTGCCAATACTTTATATTCGTCCACTACCATATCTGTAAAGAAATTCATATAATCTTCATAATATTCCTCATCAGTCAATGCATCGCACAACATATCCTGGACATCCATATAGGTTGCGACCAGATTGTATACACCACCAATTCCCCAAGGACAAGTTATCCCCAAGTCGCCAATTGCTTCCCGGGCTTCAACTCCCGATCCTAAAATATGGTCATCATCCTGTTTCTCGCGTTTTGGACAGTATTTCTTGAAAATCTCGAATTCTTCCTGAGACTGAAGCATATACTTAATCGTGCTAAAATGAATTCCTGCTAAAATCTTCTCATTGTATTCGGCACCTTCCACCTGCTTCAGTTCTCCTTCAGGAGTCGTAATAGTTGTGGTGCGAATGTAATTATCTTCCACTTTTTCTTTCGTTACGGCAACCTTCCAATTCTCAAAATCCCTCTGCAGGAAATATGGCGTAGGGTTGATATACTGTCTTGTTATCAAATCAAATCCCAGCTCCTTGCTCAAGGCTATCGCATCATGCAGTCTGCTGGTATTTTTCTTATTAAAGTAATAGGAAAGATATTCTTCCTGTACAAAGGGACTGATTGGCACCCTGTCCGGCATCTCTCCTCTTAAAACACTTAACAAACGTTCTCTTGAAGTCATTGTCTTTCTCCTTATTTATATAAAAGATTTGGAATTGTCATTACTACTCCCGGAAAATAAGTAATCAAAATCAAAACCAACAGCATTACTGCGTAAAAAGGAATCATGCTCTTAGCCAGCTTCTCTATCTTAATATCAGATATGGCACTTCCGATAAACAGGGTAGTTCCAACTGGAGGGGTCAGCAGTCCGATTCCCAGATTTAAAATCATAATCACGCCAAGCTGAACCGGATCAATGCCTATCTGAGTCATAACCGGAAGAATAATCGGTGTTACGATCAGAATTATAGAGGCCATGTCAATCAACGTTCCAAGTAACAACAACAAAATATTCAGGAATATCAGAATCACGATTCTGTTATCTGTAATACTAAAAACGGCTGCAGATATCTTTTCCGGTATCTTCAGGTATGTAAGCATCCATCCAAATGCCCCTGAAGTTCCCATAAGTATCAGGATTTTTGAGATTGTGCTTACACAATTCCCCAGCAAGCGTCCAATATCCTTCACTTTTATTTCTTTGTAAATAAACAAACCGACAAACAGCGCCCATACTGCCGCAATTGCTGCTGATTCCGTTGCTGTAAACAGCCCTGCAACAACTCCGACGACTACAATCAGAACCGTAATAAGTCCCCAAATAGAATCTTTCAGATTTACCACAACTTCTTTAACCACGAACTTATTGCTGATTGGATAATTTCTTTTCACTGATACACGATAACTGTATATCATAAGCGCTACTGCCAACAATACTCCCGGAACATATCCCGCCATAAAAAGTTTTCCAATTGAAACACCGCCTGCGGCTAATGAAAATATAACCATATTCTGACTTGGCGGTATTAAAATCCCCTGTACAGAGCTTGCCATCGTAACACATGTCGAAAAATCTTTATCATATCCTTCTTTTTCCATCATAGGAATCATGATTGGACCAATCGAAGCTGTATCTGCTGAGGAAGATCCGGATATTCCACCGAAAAACATGGATGCCACGATGTTTACCATCGCAAGTCCTCCCCTTATCCAGCCAACCATAGCCCTGGAGAGTCCGATCAGTCGCGCTGAAATTCCCCCGGCTCCCATTACCTCGCCTGCAAGAATAAAGAACGGTACTGCCAACAATGTATAAACATTGATATTCTTAATTACATTCTGAGCCATCATCATCAAATCAATATCAAGATACAGGCTCGTAACCAGGGTTGCAAAACCTATCGCATAAACCATCGGAACCCTGATCGCAACCAAGCCGATGAAAACAAGTACTAAAAGGGCTGTTGCCACTACTTCTGGTGCCATGTTTCAATCCTCCTTCTCCATTGCTCAATTAAAGCAATTACATATAACACCCCTGTTACCGGGAGCACCGAATTCATCCATGATGCTGACAAGTTAATTCCCGGTACTATATTATTACTACTTATGACGGTAAGATTGAAGCCTGCATATATCATAAATATGGCAAAGCTGAAAATCACAAACGTAGTAACCATGTCTAAAGCCAGCAGTAGCTTTTTCGGCATTATTTCATCGAAGATAGTCATCCTTAGATGACTGTCTTCCGCAACCGGCAAGGAGGAACTCAGGATACATAGCCACACCAGACAGAACAGCGCTGCTGGTTCTCCCCATGCAGGGGTAATCTTGAAAAAATATCGTCCAAAGAATACACCTGCGCAGATAATAATCTGAAAAGCCAGCATAATTCTACATAACCAGCCTGCCAATGTTAAAATCATTCCGTTTGTTTTTTTTAATAATAAATTTAATGTATGCATATTCTGTCTCTCCACACTACTTCGCCTGAATACGGGTTACTAAGTCCTCTATTTCCTGTCCATATAATGAATATACTTCTTTGACTGCATCACGCCATTTCTCGATATCCTCTACTTCTAGTACTTCTGTCCCTTTTTCTTCAAGCAGCTTATAATATTCTTCCTCAAGCTCTTCGGTAATTTCATAAACATAATCCTGCGCTTCACCCGCTGCTTCCTGCAAGATTGCCTGGTCTTCGGCCGACATAGTATCCCATACCTTCTCTGAAATAACGATAAGACCCGGTCCGAATGTATGTGCATCCTTTACATAGTACGGAGCCACCTCATTAAAGCTGTTTGTCACATAACCGGTCACTGCATTTTCCGCACCATCAACCACACCTGTCTGTAAGGAAGTGTAAAGTTCCGCATAAGAAATTGGTGTTGGATTTGCACCAAGAGCTTCCATCGTCTTGATCATCAGCTCTGTTTCCGGCACTCTGACTTTCAGACCTTTTAAATCAGCAAGAGTTGTTACTGCCTTTTCGGTAAAAAACATATTTCGCGGCCCCTCTTCCAGATATCCCAATGCAACCATCTGGGTTCCCGAAGTCTGTACAGCATCCAGAAGTTCCTGTCCAATTTCACCTTTTAGTGTTGTATGAAGATGCTCTAAATCTGTAAAAACATAAGGCAGAGCTAATGCATTCATAATTTTACAGTTATAATCTCCCATGTTGTTCGTGTTCGCACGAAACATATCAATGGTACCAATCTGTACTCCCTGCATAGAGCTTTTTTCATCACCCAATGTCGCATTAAAGTAAAGCTCTACTTTAATCCTGCCGTTTGATTTTTCATTTACAAGTTCTGCAAATTTCGTACCTCCCTGTGCCATCGGATGCTCTGCCGGATTGAGCTCTGCATACTTCAGAACAATAGAAGCTCCCTCTCCGCTTGCCTCCGTTTCATTTCCTTCGTTTTCTGTTGCCTTACTTTCTGTCGCCTCATTTTCTGTAGTCGCACTTCCTGAAGCCCCCAAACTTCCACATCCAGTCATAACGACTGTAAGACAGGCTGCCACTAATACGCTCGTTAACTTTCTTTTCATATTTTTCTCCCTTCTAAAATGTTTTACTAAAACGTTTTCTTAGTTATATATTATATTTACACTCATGGTTTGTCAATGTATTTGTCTATTATTTATTTTTTTTGTTAAAATCACACAAGATTACTTTCAACACATGAGCCTTACCCACCTTCGGAATTGTCTAAATTCACAAAAAGCCTCTGGCAGACTGGTTATCTTTTACTGATAAACCATCTGCCAGAGGCTGTCTATATCCTAATGCATATAATATTCGTAATTACTTTTCATCACAATGCTTACCGGCATTTCTTCGGTTTTCTTATCTCGGCTTCCCGTTGTCAGATATTGATACAATACATTAACCGCCCGTTCTCCCTGCTCAAAATTCATCTGACTGATCACAGCTGTAAGTATCCCATTATCCAGATAGGGCTTTAACTCACTAAATACATCCGTTCCCAGAAAAATAATATCTCTTTTAGGGTATTCATCCAATATCTCACATAATACATATGTGTTTCGCGCATTACAGCAAAAGATAGCCACAATATTTTCCGATTTTAACAAGTCCCTGCATTGTTGTTCTATTTCCTTTCTCCCAAAACCATCCACTTTAATCAAAGGATTTGAAATTTCGTATTTATTCAGGTAATTGATAAAAGCATTCCCATAATTCTGGTTCGTATACGCTCCTTGATTTCCCGTCAGAAGCATGATTTCTCCTTTTCTGCCCCCTAACATCTTCTGAATAAATTCAGCAGCCAACTCTCCTGCCTTCTGATGATTCACTTTAATGCTGCTAAATACATTTTCTATTTTCCCATAGCTTGCAAGCAGCACCACCGTCACACCCTGATGATAAAATCTGGATATCCATTCATTAGACTCTTTATCATCAGACAGTGTAATCAATCCATTGATTTCATCCAGTTCTGTATCAAACAGCCTTTTCAATTCTAAGGATATTTCATTTAAATTATACTCCGATTCAATATATGTGAATTGCACTTTATATTTTTCCAGATTATCTGAAGCTTTCTTAATCCCCTCCCAAATTCCTCTGAAGAAGAAACGTTCCTCCCCACTGGCTTTCGGCAGCACCACCGCTATTCTGAGCTCTTTTCGTTTTAAACTCGAAGCTACTTCGTCTACTTTATAATTCATCTTCTCTACTTCAGCTAATATACGTCTTCTGGTTTCTTCTCCTACACCTTCTTTGCCGTAAATAGCACGATGTACGGTTCCGATTGACACACCTGTTTTTTCAGCAATCTCTTTAATTGTTGTTTTTTTACCTGCCATATCCGCCTCCACTAAAACGTTTTATTCGAATTTAGTATCCCATATTCGATAAAAAATGTCAAATACCTATCGGCGTCTACTTTTTACTACCTGTATGATTTGTTTTCTCCTCGGGTTATCTGCCACGCTTTCCACCACCCATCTGGGACTGTGTAATCTGCGTGATTGCCTGTCCGTTCACTGTAACGTCTCCGCCGTTCAGCTCTGCAGTACCATTCGAATCAAATGCTGAATTTGCTTCGATGTCAATTGTTCCTCCGTTAATGGATATCGTACCGTTCGAATCAAATGCGTCCGTATCTCCGCTTGCCATGCTTACAGAAATGGTACCGCCATTCACTTCAATAGCAACGTCATAAGCAGTGCTTTTCGTTGTCGCATTGATGCCGTCATCCGCCGCATAAATAGCTGTCTCGCCGCCGTTGATCTGGATATAGGTTCCTTCAATGCCTTCTGTGCATGTCTCTATATTGATGGTGCCGCCGTCTATCTGCACAATGCTGGTTCCACGGATCGCATCATCATCGGCCTTTATATTGAATGTTCCATTCAGGATATAAATATATCCAAGAGAAGCGTCATCTTCGTTTTCACTATGAAGGGCATCTTTTCCAGTTACAATGGTAATATCTCCATCGTATATGCAGATAGCATCATTTGCCTCTATGCCGTCTGCCGATGCGGTGATGACATATTTTCCTCCGGTTATTTTCAACTCATCCTTTGAAGCAATTCCGTTGCCTTCATCCGATACAACTTCCAGCGTGCCGGTTCCATTCAGTACCAGGTCTGCTTTAGAAAAAATGACTGCATCCAGATTGGTATCTCCGTCAGCTTCATAGCTTCCTGAAACTTCCATGTAGTTTTCACTCCCGGTCGTGGTAACAAATACCTTATCTGCTGATTTTGCATAGATTGCAGGTGCAGTTTCATTGGTGATGCTGATGCCATCCAGTACGATCTGTACTTTCGCTTCGTCACCGGCATCCACTATAACAGTGGCATTCTCAACATCACCGCTCAGCACATAGACGCCTTCCGCATCAATCGTCACGTCTTCACCGCTTTTTAATTCAATGGAAACTGCACCCGTAAGGTCAGCCGACTGTTCCAGATCCCGCTCCGAAAATAATCCTGTCGTGTCAAGAATGGATCCTTCAACAGATGAGATAATGCTTGCTGCACTGTCTTCCGTTTCCGTGTCCGTCTCAACAGCCGACGTTTCATTGATGACGGCTTCTGTGTCTGTTATCTCCGTAGCTGCATCTGCAGCATCTTCCCGGGCTGTTGTGCAACCCATCAGGGATAAGGCAAGCAGCATGGTTAATGCAATTGTTCTGATGCCTTTTTTTCTAATCGTTTTGGTCCTCGTGTTTTTTATTCTCATAAAGTTACGCTCCTTTGCTATTCGAAAGCAATGATGCCTGGTTTTCATCAGGCAGTATTTATCTGGTTACTTGTCATCAACTGATAACCAAATAATAAAGCATAAACCTTAAATCAAACTAAAACATTCCGGACAAATACGAATTCTTCTGTTTCGATATGATCATCACATCGCCGAAATCCTTACACGGTCGTCAGCAGCGCTTCAAAAGAGCCTTCCAGCTCATACTCCCCTGTGTTGGCCGTGATAAAGATACTGTCCCCTTTTTTCACCGCCAGCTCTTCTTCACGGGAGCGCACGGTGCCGCTTCCCTCCAGGATCAGCAGGCTGACAAAGGAGGACTTGTTGATTTCTCCGAATATTTTTTTCATAAGCTGTCCGTCCAGTACAATCTTATCTACCGTGAAGTAGTCGCAGGATACGATATGAGGCTCGAAGGTTCTTCTTCTCATGATCGGGACCCTTTTTGTCACCTGCATCGCTTTTTCAATATGCAGGTCCCTTTCCTTCCCGTCTGCATCCTTTCGTCCATAGTCGTATACGCGATATGTGACATTCGAATTCTGCTGGATTTCTGCAATGACATTTCCTTTTCCGATCGCATGGATCGTGCCCGGTTCAATAAACAGCACATCGCCTTTGCGCACCTCTACCTTGTTCAGGACCTCCAGCAGCGTTTTCTTTTCAATCCGTTCTGCAAACTCCTCTTTGGAAACCTCTTTGGAAAATCCGTAATAAAGGCTGGCGCCTTCCTCGCAGTCTGCAATGTACCACATTTCCGTTTTTCCATACTGCCCTTCCGTCTCCAATGCAAAGGCATCATCCGGATGGACCTGGATGGACAGGTCGTCTTTTGCATCTATGAATTTGATCAGCAACGGAAACTGGTCATACCGCCTGCCTTTTGTGCCGATTACTTTTTTCCCTTCCATAAGGATGTATTCGCTTAAGGTCTCGCCTGCATATTCCCCGTTTTCCAGAATGCTCGGGCCGTCAGGATGACAGGACAGCTCCCAGGTTTCCGCAAGTTTGTCCCCCTGATAGTCCTTCCCGTAATCCAGCATCAGTTTCCTGCCGCCCCATAAATATTCTTTATAACCTGGTTTTAATTTTAATATAGCCATACCACACACTCCATCCCTACTGCTTCTCTAAAATGGCAGCCTGAAGCTGCTCCGCTTTTTCACATGCATCCGCTGCATCTGACCCCTTCACACCCATGTAATATTTAATCTTTGGTTCCGTACCTGAAGGCCTTACGCAGAACCATCCGTCATCTTCCAGTTCGAAATAGAGCACGTCAGACCCGGGAAGATTCAGCCTCTCTGTTTCGCCGGTTTCCATGTCCTTCCTGATGCCTGCCTGATAGTCATGTACAGACAGTATTCTGTATGCTCCTGCGTTTTTCGGCGGTGCCGTCCTGTAGCCTTCCATCATGGCTTCCATCTGCGCTTTTCCTTCCAGCCCCTTTAAAGTCCGGGTGAACAGATCTTCCTTAAAGTACCCGTACTTCTGATAGATCTGTTCCATCTGATCGCAAAGCGTCCGCCCTCTCTCTTTATAATAAGCCGCAGCTTCACAGAGTGCCATCACTGCCACAACTGCATCCTTATCCCTTGCATGCGTTCCAATCAGGCATCCATAGCTTTCTTCAAATCCAAACAGGAATTCACAGGTGCCTTGTTCTTCAAAGAATTTAATCTGCTCGCCTATATATTTAAAGCCCGTCAGGGTCTCTATATGCTTTACGCCATATTCTCCGGCCATGGTTTTAGCCAGGTCAGAAGATACGATCGTGCTGACAATGGCTCCGTTTGACGGCAGGATTCCCATTTCCCTTTTAGCCGACAGCTGGTACTCGCATAAGAGGAGCCCTGACATGTTTCCTGTAAAAGCCATGTATTCTCCTGTTCGGCTGTCTTTTGCGTAGATTCCCAGACGGTCTGCATCCGGATCCGTTGCAAGGACAATATCCGCATCCACTTTTCGCGCCAGCTCCAGCGCCATGGAAAATGCTTTCGGATCTTCCGGGTTCGGGTAGCTGACTGTCGGGAAACTGCCGTCTGGAAGCTCCTGTTCCGGAACGACATATACCTGTTCAAAGCCTAACTCTTTCAGTATCCTTCGGACAGGCACATTCCCGGTTCCGTGGATCGGAGTATATACGATTTTCAGGGTGGAAGCCATGTTCTGAATGCTTTCCGGATGCAGAATCAGCTTTTTCAGCGACGCCATATAGCGTTCATCAATCTCATCGCCGATCACCTGGTAAAGTCCCTGTTCAACAGCTACCGATTTTTCCATGGTACGGATTGCAGAATAGTCTGTTACCTGATTGACACGGGCAATGATTTCTTTATCCCTGGGCGCTGTAATCTGAGCGCCGTCTTCCCAGTATACCTTATACCCATTATATTCCGGAGGATTATGGCTTGCCGTAATCACAACGCCGGCAACGCAGCCAAGCTCCCGAAGCGCGAACGAGAGTTCCGGCGTAGGTCTTAAGGAATCAAAGATATACGTTTTGATTCCATTCGCATTCAGGCAGAGTGCCGTCTCCTTTGCGAATTCTTCAGAGAAATTCCTTGAATCACAGGCAATGGCAACTCCTTTTTCCTGCCCTCCCTGCTCGCAGATATAATCTGCCAGGCCCTGGGTTGCTTTTCGGACAGTATACCGGTTCATGCGGTTTGTTCCGGCTCCCATGATGCCGCGCAGGCCGCCCGTTCCGAATTCCAGTTCCTTATAAAAACGGTCTGCAATCTCTTCTCTATCTCCTGAGATACTTCTTAATTCTGCTTTCGTATCTTCATCAAACAGCTCTGCTTCACACCAGAACCAGTAATTTTCCATGTTTTTTTCCTGCATGTGCAAATTCCCCTTTATACCTGCTTCATTTTCTTTAAATAGTCCAGATTCTGATCAATCAGCTCAATCCTCTGTGCAACACATTCCACTGAGCGCAACGGATCTTCCGGTGTCTGAAATACATAATCGATCAGTTGACCGACTGTCGTTGTTGCCACATGCAGCCTTGTATCAGATGAAGCATAGTAGATCAGAACATCTTCATTTTCCTTCGCGATGGCACCGTTTGTGAAAACCACGTTCGATACATCCCCGACCCGTTCTTCTCCAAGGGGCCCGATCAGCATACCGGACGGTTCTGCGATGACGCGTTCCGGATGCTCAAGGTCTGTAGCAAATGCATAGATCACATACCGGAGTCCTGCCGCCGTATTTCTCACGCCATGGGCGATATGGATCCATCCCCTGTCCGTCCTGATCGGCACTGCACCAGCTCCATTTTTCGCTTCTGTAATCGTATGATACTTTCTCGGACTTGTGATGGTTTCCACATCGATGACAGCATGTTCAATGTCATCACACAGACCGAATCCAATCCCGCCACCGCTGCCGGTGTTGATGAAGTCATCCATCGGTCTTGTGTAGAATGCATACTTTCCATTGACGAATTCCGGATGGAGCACCACGTTCCTCTGCTGCGGTGAATGCAGCGTGATGAGGTTATCCAGCCTCTCCCAGGTCTTCAGATCCTTTGTGCGGACGATGCCCGCTGCCGCCACTGCTGCCGACAGATCGTTCGTGCTGTGATCCTTGCTTTCCGAACAGAACACGCCGTAAATATATCCGTCCTCATGCTTTGTAAGGCGCATGTCATAGACGTTGGTCTCTTCCCTGCATGTATCCGGAAGCAGCACCGGCTTATCCCAAAAACGGAATCCATCGATTCCTGTTCTGCTTTCTGCCACTGCAAAAAAAGATTTCCTGTCGTTTCCTTCTACCCTTACGACCAGATAATGCATCCCGTCTAATTCGATGGCTCCTGCATTCATGACCGCATTGACTCCAAGACGCTCCATAAAGTACGGATTCGTCTCGGGATTGAGGTCATATTTCCAGATGACAGGAATATGGTTTCTTGTCAGTACAGGATCCTGATAACGGTCAAAAATCCCATTGTAAAAGCTGCTTTTTTCATTTTTCTTTGCAATTAATCTTTCCAGTTTATCCTGTTCTACATGGTATTGTTTATGCAGCATCAGACAATCCTCCTCATCATTTCCAGACACATTCTTCCATTGTGGTATGGACATTTCCACGGCTCCACAATCGGCTTCCCGCTTTCCGGCTTCCCGTCTTTGTCAAGTTCCCAGAACCATTCGGATCCTTCCCTTTGATCAACGACATACTTCTTAATATAGTTCCACAATCCTTCTGTTGCTTTTAAGAACCTTTCATCCGATGTTTTCTGGTACATATTGTAAAATCCTACCATAGCTTCCGCCTGTACCCACCAGACTCTGGTCGTATCCACCTCTCCACGGAAACATTCATTCTTCATGGAGCCATCTATATCCAGAGCAGTACGGCAGACAGCCTCTGCCAGAACATTCGTATATTCCTTCGTTTCATCCTCCAGCTCTTTTACCTGCAGCACTTCGCATGCACGGTCCAGCAGCCAGGATGCTTCTATATCATGGCCATAGGAGTACAGGTCAGATATGGTGTTGAGTCCGGAATCGAAGAAAACCTCCAGCTGCTTCTTGTCCGGATTGTACACCTTGTTCCTGAATGCACGCAGCGCATCTTCCAGCCTTTCCCTGACAGCGTCATTTCCCGACACCCGGTAAAGTTCCGTGTAAGCCTCCAGAACATGAAGCAGCGTGTTCATGGTCTTATCCGCCAGCAGTCCGTTCTCTGATAATTTTTCATTATTCTCCGGCCGCCAGTCTCTGGTGAAAGATTCCAGATATCCGTATTCATCCACGCAAGTCGTTTCGATGCGTTCAAACAGATCCATTGCCAGCCAAAGCGCTTCCTTGTCCCCTGACGCATCATAATAGGAGGATAGTGCATAGATGGCAAATGCCTGGTTATAGGTGTGTTTCGTGGTGTCGGCAATGTTTCCGTCGTAATATGCCGACCAGTACACGCCGCCGTATTCCTGATCAAAACAGACACCCTTCAGAAACCTGTATGCATGGGCCGCCTCCTCTAAAAGGCTGTCATCCCTCAGCGCCAAGCAGGCATTTGAGAAGAACCAGAGGATCCTGCTGTTCAGGATGCAGCCTTTCTCATGTTCCTTCTGTACGTTCAGGTCATAATCCACATATCCGTAATATCCGCCATTTTCATTGTCACGCAGCCCTTTCCAGAACGGAATGATTTTTTCTTCCAGGTGCTGTTTCACTTCTTTTGCTAACGTCATATAACATGTCTCCCTGTATCTTCTTACCGAATTCCGATTTCCGTATCGCCAGCTGATACGACACTGTGCTCTTTGATATAGCGGATCAGCTCGTCTGCATATGTAAACGCAAGACCTACATAGCTGTCTGCTGCCCCGTAATAGATTGCCATCTTCCCTGTTTCGCTGTCGTGGATGGTTGCGCACGGGAATGTTACATTTGGAACAAATCCCCTTTCTTCATACCATTCTTCCGGAGTCAGAAGGAAGTTTTCACAGCGGTATTTTACGATTGAAGGATTGTCGATATCAAGAATCGCTCCGCCAATACTGTATACATATCCGTTGCATGTGCCGCTTACACCATGGTAAATGAGGAGCCATCCTTCGCTTGTCTCGATCGGAGCCGCGCCTCCGCCAATCTTAAGAGACTGCCACCATTCGCTGCCCTTGCCCATAACGTGCCTGTGTTTTCCCCAGTAGACCATGTCCGGGCTTTCTGACAGAAAGATATCCCCGAACGGCGTATGCCCGCTGTCGCTTGGTCTTGACATCATTACGAAGTTTCCGTTGAGTTTTCTCGGGAATAGCACTGCATTTCTGTTGAATGGCAGGAACGGATTTTCTATCCTTACAAAGGTTTTGAAATCTGTCGTTTTTGCCATTCCAATTGCCGCACCGTAAAAATCCTGACACCAGATGATATAGTAGATATCATCTATTTTCACAAGACGGGGATCATATGCATATACAGGCATGAAGGGATTTCCTGCTTCGTCTGTAAACGGAATTTTTTCTTTATCAAATTCCCAATGAATGGCATCTTTGCTTCTTCCGAGATAGATATAAGGAATGCCGTTCGTCTGTTCGCCTCTGAATACGCCGATGAATTCATCCCCGTAAGGCATCACTGCGCTGTTGAATATCCTGGCCACTCCCTCTGCAGGGTTTCTTCCGATAATCGGGTTGCTGCTGTATCTCCAGACAGGTGCTCCCGTTAACTTTTCTGGTTTCTCCTGCCAGGGCACATTCGCTACCCTGGGACTTATAAGTTTGATTTCTTTCATACATATCTCCTTTTTACTGATTGATCCATATTTTCCAGCCTGGATCTTCTGCGGATCCGGCTCTTTTTTCATCAAATTATCCTTTTACAGCTCCGGCGGCCATGCCTCCGTATACCTGCTTCTGGAAAATCAGGAACAGGATCAGGATCGGGATGATCGTAATCAGCACGCCTGCACAGATATAGTTATACTGGTTTCCGTAAGGTCCCGTGAAGGTATACAGCGCCGTGGAAATCGTCTTCAGTTCCGGCGTCTGCAGGTATAGATTTGACATATAATATTCATTGTAGATGCCCACACCCTTCAGTACGAGGGACGTTACGATTGCCGGTTTCAGCAGCGGAAACAGGATTTTAAAGAATACCCCGAAGTAGGTACATCCATCCATAATCGCTGATTCATCCAGGGATACCGGAAGGTTCTCGAAAAACTGAAGGAAAATATAAATCGAAATAATGTCGGTTCCCATCATGACGATCATGTATCCGTACAGATGATTGATGAACCCTAACGTATGCATGATCTGATAGACCGTAACCTGTGTCGCAATTCCCGGAATCAGGGCCGCAAACATGAACAGGTTCTGAACGACTGCATTCCCTCTGAATCTGAAGCGGTTCAGCACGAAGGCAAGCATGGATCCGATAAATACGGATGCGGTCAGTACAACAATCATAACCAGTCCTGTATTAAAAAATCCCCGCAGCATATTCGCTTTTTCAAAGGCTATTTTAAAATTTTCAAAATACAGGAAAGATTGCGGCAGTTCCAGAACCGAAGTGGTCGCGTATTCCTCATTCGTCTTGAATGCAGTCAGAATACATACCAGAACCGGTATTAATGCTGCTATTGATGCCGTAGCAAGGGCCACGTATTTCAGGACTGTAAATATAAATGTTCCTGCTTTCATCTTTTTCATACCTTACTTTCTCCTTCCCGAAGCGCTTTTCTGTTTATTTTTTCATGCTGCTTTCTTTTCTTTACTGCAGCTTTTGATTCATCTGCTGTTCCGTCATCGAACATATACTTAAAGAATAATTTCTGGGCTACCGTACACACAATGATGATTGCAAGCAGCACAATTGCCATTGCACATGCAAGCCCTACTTTCTGATTCTCGTGAGCCAGACGGTTCATGATAACGAAATAGGTTCCCGTTCCCATTGTTCCATTCGTAATTACGTATGGTGGTTCAAATGCGCTCAGAGAACCGCTGATTGACAAGATCAGGTTCAGCACGACGATGGATTTGATGCTCGGTAAAATGATATATCTGAACTGATGCCATTTATTTGCCCCATCCAGCTGGGCTGCTTCATAAAGTTCGGTATCTACAGACATCATCGCTCCAAGAAAGAGAATCATGTTCTGTCCCAGATATCTCCATACAGAGGTTGCCGCCAGCGAGATATTGTTGATCCTTTTATCCTGAAGCCATAACGGAATGTCATCAAAGTCAGTTCCGAACAGGTTCAGGATAGAATCCAGAACAAACCCTCTTGCATAGAAGAATTTGAAGATAAATCCCACCGCAATACCGCATATCAGGTACGGGAAGAACATTGCGCCTTTAAAGAGGGAACTCC
This sequence comes from Anaerobium acetethylicum, assembly GCF_900096945.1. Lineage (GTDB taxonomy): Bacteria > Bacillota > Clostridia > Lachnospirales > Lachnospiraceae > Anaerobium > Anaerobium acetethylicum. Next base: position 41,067 of record NZ_FMKA01000025.1, read on the forward strand.
CCTTCGTCCCAAAAACGAGAAGCGTAGCGAAAAACAGGGCCAATCCCAGCTGTACGACAGCTCCTCCCATGTAGTAGACACTGACGATCAGCGACTTGAAGATGTCGCTTCTCTGGAATACATCTTTATAATTCTGAAGACCCACAAATTCACGCGGTCCGATATATTTCATTTTGTAAAAGCTGAACTGTACCATCTTGAAAAAAGGGATACCGGTAAATACGATCAGCAACGTTAACGGAACTATCATAAACAGTGTGATGACAAGAAATTGCTGTCCCTTCTTGCCTCTCAATATATCCTTTAATGATTTTTTTTGCTTCTGAGCAGCCGACATTATTACTTCACTCATAAAAGCCTCCTCGCTTCTGCTAAATAGAAGGCAGTTGCGCTTCCTAGCAACTGCCCCGTAATTTCAGTATAAACCTGTTATTTTGTGATCTCCACACCTAACGACTCCTGTGCCGCCGACCATTTTGCATTCCATTCTCCCATGAGTTCATCTAATGTCTTTGTGCCATAAAGAGCTGATTCTAATATCTCGCATTTTGGATAATCATCTTTATTGATGCCTACTTCGCTTTCATTGTTGACTTCTTCGAAAAGGTTCTCTTCGCCTTCTTTAGCAGGGTTATTTGCAATCATTTCTACACCCTTGAAATCAGCGAGTGCTGCTGGAAGCTCCTGTGATTTTAATGCCGGGATACTTCCTTCATCATCATAAATAGAAGATTCTTCGATGAGCCATTTTACATATAACATTGCTGCAATCTGATTTTCTTCTGATGCTTTGTTATTGATACCAAAACTGTAATTTCCGCCTGCTCCTGCATACTGCTTTCCGTCTACAGTGACCGGGAAAGGCATGTATGCCACATCGTCAGCATTCTCTCCGGCATCTTTACACTGCTGCACTGCCCATGAACCAAGAACCATCGCTCCGATTTCTCCAGTGTTCATCTTTGATTTGGAAGATTCCCAGTCACTGCTTGCAGGATCTTCTTCCACAAGCCCTCTTTTTACAGATTCATACAGCGTATAATATACGGCATAAGGTCCTGTCATATCATCCTGTTTTGCGAAAGGATCTTTCACATGTACGATGTCATTCATGAAATCAGGATCGCCTGTAGCTGATATGCCGATATAGGAATCCCACTGTCCCAAAGTCCATCCTGCCGCAAAGTTCGTATACAGCGGAACTGCATCTGTGTTGTCTTTGATCTGCTGCAGGCAGTCAAGAAATTCATCCGGTGTTGCAGGTTTTTCTGTGATTCCTGCTGCTTCCCATACCTTTTTGTTGTAAACGACACCGCCTGCTGTTCCACCATTGGCTATACCATACTGCTGTCCGCCAAATGTTTTTTCTGAGCAGAAGTTGTAGATTTCATTTAATGTTTCAAAGTCACCAAGTGATGTAAAATATTCTGAAAGTTCACTTTTGTTTACCGATGCTGGTATAAAACAGATATCTCCCCAGTCACCTGCTGTCAGACGAAGGTTCAGAGACTCTTCATAATCTGTCACCGCTTCATATTTAACTTCAATATTCGGATACAGTTCCATGAATTCTTCCGCATACCCTTTGTATACAGTATCTACGATATCCGTCCTGTTTGTAAGGATTTTGACTGACGTTTTCAGATCCTGGTAATCCTCACCCAATGTGATAGAATCGATTGTAGGCACTTCCACTTTCTTCACTGCATCAACATTGTCTGCTTTCCCACATGCTGCCAGTGACATAACCATCGTTACTGCAAGGCAGAGACCAATTACTTTTTTCCCTTTTCTCATACTCTTATTTCCTCCTTGTTTTTTAACTTTAACAACTTGTTATTTAACTTGTTTTTTAAGTTGATTTAATTCTAATGCATGACGCTCCATTTTACAACACTTTTTTATCTAATTTTGTCATTTCGTTGCTTTTACTTAATTTAATTCGTATTTATTATATATTATTCACAACATTTATCAACTTTACAAGATTAATTATTTTTTTAATTTAAGTTGCAGTCAACTTATTTTAATTCATTTTTAATTATTTTCCATTCATAAATACCGGCTTTCGTTTTTGTATTTCAAAAATCCCTCTCTTCAAAATCCATTCTACTCCGGTAATCAGATCGGCATGTTCAGCAATTCGTTTTTATGTCCATAATTTACATACATTGATACCTGAACAATCAAAGAATTTCGCCTGCGAAACCCTCTTACTGACGCCCAGTCACTTCTGCGACATATTCTTCTTCCGCGTCATGCCCTCCTCCCCGAGCATTTTTATATATAGGAAATCCGCCGAATTTCTCATAACGGCCAGCATGTCAAAAGCCCTCTTAAACGTCCGCTTCGTCAATTTGCACACTCACCACCTGCAGCACAGTGATACAAAACATGATTCAATGAGCAGCTTTATGAAGACGTTGGTACTTAGGCCGCGTATTCTGCGGCCTTACGTACCACTACGTCTTCATCTAAGCGAGAGCGCGCTGCGAATGAACATGTTTTGCATCACGTCCTCATTCGAAGACCCGTGCAAATTGACGAATCCAATTCTGTAAATGGGCTTTTGACTCCACTTCTGTATATAAAAAAACTTCCTTCAACATCTGCGCTCTGCAGAAACTGTTGAAGGAAGTATATAATAATGCTATTAAATTTTCTCTATGTTCAGCACAGGCTGTCATTTTGGACTGCACAACCTGCTCACCTGCGATAAAAGATTATCTGAAAGTTCAAATCGCCTTTCCTTTCATCTTCACGCTTTGTTTTATAACCATATGCCCCGCTACGATATCCAGACCTCTTCCTGCTTTTGGATTTTTAATCTGTTTCAGGACTTTTTCCAGCGCAACCTTGGTCATGGCTTTTGTGTTCACTTCATAAGTTGAGATTTTCATATCCGGAAATCCCGGATAAAGGTAGTTATCGAATCCAACTACTGAAATATCCTCCGGCACGCGGTACCCCTGCTCCTTCAGCTTCAGGATCAGCATTCCCGCTACCAGGTCACAGTTGCACACAAATGCTTTCGGCAGTTTTTTAGGAAGATCAAACTCTACCTGTCCCATGTCATCACGGTCTTCAATGAGCCATTCCGGATGAATGTTTTTTCTGTGCTCCATCATTGATTTCATAAAACCGCAGTAACGGTCCATAATGCTGCTCGTTGCATAAATGGAGCCGATAAAGCCGATGTCTTCTATTCCCTGTTCAAAAAGGAGCTCCGTCATCAGGTACATTCCATAAAAATTATCGGTTATCACCGCATCTGCTGCCAGATCTTTGTCATAAAAATCCAGATACACGACCGGCATGCGTGCAGCTTCGCGGATTTTCCGGATATACCGCTTATCAATTTCTCCTATCACGATCAGGCCTTCAATGTTCTGCTCCGTCACGATTTTCGGAAGAGTCAGAGTTCTCTTTTCCTCTTCCTTTTTCAGGACCTCTATCGTTGTAAAGCAGCCTTTCTCGCTTGCAAGAATGGCAAGCTCCTGATACATCTTCCAGTAAAAGGTCGCATACTGCGCCAGATAGTTTTCCGCTATGATAACTCCTATTTTTTTGAATTCGCCTTTATTCTCATCCTGCTTTTTTGGAGACGAAGACAACTGATACCCCAGGAGTCTTGCCTCTTCCTGGATACGCTGCCTCAGTTCTTCGCTGACGCCTTTCTGACCCGATAAAGCATTATGTACAGTAACTGTACTGACGCCTACTCTTTCCGCAATATCTGCCATCCTCACTTTTCCCATAGAAATACCTCACTGCTCATTCTTTATTTGCAACTCTTCAGTCTGTCTCCCACATAACCCCATATAACAACCTAATAAGTAACTATTCAGGACTATGCCCTTCATAGTCACATATGATGCATATAAATTACATTTTCTTAAACATACAGATTAAATTATAGTTTTTTTAATTAAATTTGTCAACAAAACTACGTTTTTATATACGTGTAAAATGATACAGTCTGCTCTGGTAATCTCCCCACATGCCCTTAATCAGAAATCCGCCATTTACAAGCATTTCTCCAGAATATATTTCATCTGTTCCTTCCAGACGGTAATCAGAATTCAGATCCAGGCCTTTTAACCTGATTTTTCTGCTATGGCTGTTCGGCACTCCCAATACATGCACATAGGTTACGAGCGATTCGCTTTTATCTTTTGCCACTACTTCCCAGCAGTCATAGAGATGGTTTTCAGACCAGGATGCGATGCGGTAATAATCGCCTTCCCGGACCAGTTCATGATATTTGTGGTACATCTCCACCTGTTCAGGAATCATGGCGCGGTCTTCTGCAGGAATTTTCGTAATATCCAGCTCATATCCGAAGGTTCCGGCAAGGGCCACATGCCCTCTGGTACGGAAAGGCGTATTCCTGCCCACGGAATGGTTCGGACAGTCGCTGACATGTGCTCCCATTGCCGAAAGCGGATAGATAAGGGCTGTCCCTTCCTGAATCTTCAGGCGTTCAATGGCGTCCGTGTCATCAGAACACCAGATCTGCGGACTGTAATAGAGCATACCCGGGTCAAATCTTGCACCGCCTCCCGAACAGTTCTCCAGAAGCAGCTCCGGAAATTCCTGTATCAGCCTTTCCTGCATCCGGTAAACGCCCAATACATATCGATGGAAGAGCTCCTGCTGGGATTCCCTGTCAAGATACGCACTTCCCAGGTCGCTCAGCTGCCTGTTCATATCCCATTTCACATAAGAAATCGGAGCACTCCTCAGGATCTTTGCAACGCATTCATAGGCATACTCTTCTACTTCAGGATTCGACAGATCCAGCACATACTGTTCACGGCTCTGGGTCGCTTCACGCCCCGGAATCTGAATAGCCCATTCCGGATGTGTGCGATACAGATCTGAATTCGGCGAAATCATCTCTGGTTCAAACCATATGCCAAATTCCAATCCGATTTCATTGACGCGTTCCGCCAGATCCTTCAGTCCCGTCGTGATTTTCTTTTCATTGACGACCCAGTCCCCCAGGGAACAGTTGTCGCTGTTTCGCTCCCCGAACCATCCGTCATCCATGACAAGCATCTCAATCCCAGCCTTCTTCGCTTCTCTGGCGATATCAAGGAGCTTGTCCGTATTGAATTCAAAATAGGTTGCTTCCCAGTTGTTGATCAGGATCGGCCTTTTCTTATGCTTATAAGGGCTGCGTATCATATGCTCCCTGTAAAAATCATGCAGCGAACGCGTCATTTTTCCAAGCCCTTCACTGGAATATACCAAAATGGCTTCAGGTGCCTGGAAGCAGTCGCCTGGCTTCAGGTTCCAGCAGAATTCCTCATGATGGATACCCATGACCATCCTGACCGAATCAAACTGGGTAAGCTCCGCCTGCCCGATGAAATTCCCTGAATACACAAAATGCATGCCATATACTTCCCCCTGATCCTGGGTCGTATCCGGCGTCACCAGCGCAACAAAAGGATGCTCCTGATGTCCCGACTCTCCTCTGGCGGAAGAGACCACCTGTTTCCCATATCTGACAGGCCCTCTCTGAATATGACGTTCCCTTGCCCATGAGCCATGAAGGGTCATCATTTCGAACTCCTGGTTGTCCATATCGATGCATGCGCTGTAGATCTTTTCGATTTTCAGGTTCTGCACTCCCTCATTAACCACCTTTATGCTCCTGGCAATCACATCTTCCTTTTCAAACACAGAATAGGATAGCACTACCTTCAGCTGGAGCACTTCATCCACGCAGGTAATCAGCAGCGTGGAGACTTCCTCCTCCCTTCCGAAAGAAGCCGGCAGCCCTTCCAGCCACGGTTTTCCTTTTTCAATCACATGGGACACATAGCGGATTTCACATCCCATGCAGCCGTCTTCATTTCGCACGTTCAGGCAGCTTTCCCTGTAGTCTCCGATTCCTCCCGTCGGATATTCCATCGGAAAGAAATCCAAAAAAGAAGACTTTTCCCTTTTATGCCTTTCCGGGGTAAACGGCGCCTCCTCCGTCCTGAGCAGATAGCTGCCGCCGGCATTGGCAAGGCGTTTTCCATAATAAATATGCCCGACGTACCCTTCTTCCGTCATCCCGATCATATAGGTCGTATTTTCTGTATCAAGCTTAAATATTCTCTCTGTTTCCTTAAATTGAATTCCCATATTTTCCACCTCGTTTAATCATTATTGGTATCGTACTGATTTTCCATTCCTATTTCCCACTTCTGCATTTACCGCATCCGCTTTTACTGCATCCGCATTTCACCATAGATGTATTCTACATCCAGTATCTTTCCCTCGACACAAAAACGCTCTTCTCCTTTCTCCTTCAATCATGCAGATCGATTTAAATTTAATATTAATTTAATCATCTTATTTAGTTTAACAAAACTTTAATTTAAGTCATTAATTATATTAAACACTTAAGCAGGCCAAATGTCAATCCAATCGTGCAATTTATTTCTGATTTTTGTTTCTGGTTACTGTTCACTCCGTGATTAGTAACACGCTTCGCGATGCACAGAAATGGTTGAAATGCACCATTTCGTGCTGCAATCCCCGGGTTTTATGTGACTTTCGCTTCGCTACACTCACAAAAACACCTTGCGTTGGATGACGTGTGAACAGTAACTGTTTCTGTTCTAAATTCAGCGAAACATCTGAACGGAACTTGACATCCACATGCGAATTATGATATAGATAACATTGTGCGTTTTTTCAGGACTGCAAATGTACTGAACAGATACCATATAACTTATATAAGTCTGAGATCGGTCAGATGTTTCTACCAACTACCGTAATAGTTGTCTATAGGTTTTTCACGAAAAACATGGGCAGGCTGGGACAGGTGGTCTTTTTTTGCCCAAAAATGAAAGCCGGAGGAAATTTATATGAGAAAAAATTATGTTCTAAAAGGAAATATCTGCTACTGCATTGAAAGCAGCCGGATAGAAATTTCAGATGGTGCATATCTTGTTTGCGAGGACGGGAAATCTGCTGGGATATTCCCTTCGCTTCCAGAACAGTATCAGGATTTTCCGATTACGGACTTTGGAGAATGCCTGATTATTCCAGGGCTTGTGGATCTGCATACTCATGCACCCCAGTATGCCTTCCGGGGTCTGGGAATGGATATGCCCCTGATGGAATGGCTTGAGACCCATACCTTCCCTGAGGAAAGCAAATACGGGGACATGGAATATGCCAAAAAGGCTTATCAGATCTTTGCGGATACTATGAAGAAAGGTGCAACCACAAGAGCCTGCATCTTTGCAACCATTCATTCTGAAGGCACCGATTGCCTTATGAGCCTTATGGAAGAGACAGGACTCCACACCATGGTCGGAAGGGTCAACATGGACCGGAATGCCCCTGTCAATCTGTGCGAACCTTCACCCGAACAGGCGCTGGCCGATACGGAAGAATGGATCATCAAGAGCAGGACGCAGTATCGGAATACAGAGCCGATCCTTACTCCCCGTTTCATTCCCACCTGCTCGGACATGCTGATGGAAGGCCTGGGCATGCTCCAGCAGAAATATCACATGCCTGTACAGTCCCACTTATCCGAAAATGACAGCGAGATTGCTTTTGTGCAGGAACTGTGCCCGTGGTCCCGGTGCTACGGTGACGCCTATGACCGGTTCGGCCTCTTCGGAGGAGCCGATTGCAGGACCGTCATGGCACATTGCGTTCACTCAGGTGACGACGAGATTGCGTTAATGAAAAAGAACGGCGTTTTCATAGCACATTGCGCCCAGTCGAATACCAACCTCATGTCGGGTGTGGCGCCCGTCCGCAGATATCTCGAGGAAGGAATTCCAATGGGATTGGGAAGCGATGTGGCCGGCGGCTGTACCACCGATATGTTCCGGGCTATGGTGGATTCCATACACGCCTCCAATCTTCGCTACAGGCTTTTTGATGACAGCCTGAAGCCATTGACGCCGGCGGAAGCGTTCTATCTGGCTACCAAGGGAGGAGGCGCCTTCTTTGGTCAAGTAGGAAGTTTTGAGCCCGGCTATGAAATGGACGCGCTGGTGCTCGATGACAGGAATCTGCCCCACCCGCAGGAGCTGACGACCCTTGAACGGCTGGAGCGGATGATTTATCTGGCTGACGAGCGGAATATCGTGCATAAGTATGTGGCGGGGAGAAAGCTTTTCTAACCCTGCATTTCAATAATTGCGCAAAGAAATGCCACTGCAGAATTTTCACTCTGCGGTGGCATTTCTCTTCTATCGTAATCTCCCTCAACACCTTATTCCATCCCCTTACATTCAGCGGTATGCAACCGGAATCCAGATGCGCATCTCATCATACCCCCTGTTATCCCAGGCGAAGTACGGCACCAGGCGCATGGAAACCGGCTCCAATACGGGCTGCTTCATCGTCTGGTATAAGCTGTCCCTGTTATACTGATTTCTATTGATCTGATTTCTATTGATCTGATTTCTATTGATCTGATATCCGTTTCCTTCCAATGCTACTGTTTTTCTTCCCGCTATCTCGCAGGAAACAGGCATGAATCGGGCATTCAGATCCAGCATAAGGTCATCCAGGGTTTCCACCGGGGCATCCATTCCTTCCATGCAATAGACAAGGGGACCCCTTTCAACCGCAGCCTGTCCCACAGTTTCTTCCACCATATTGTGGGCCTGCGTCAGTCTGACCGGCATGTCAAATAAGATCTGGACCTCCTCACCCTCGACAAGTTCCAGCTTCACCGTCAGATATCCCGTCTCATCCTTTTCATCCAGCTGATATATCCTTTGGGCCATCTTGATATAGCCGCTTTCTGCCCAGGCTGGAATCCTTATCTTAAGATTGATTTATAACGCGTTCCTCCACGGCTTCCTGCAACACCCGCTCCAGGGCATTGTCCAGGGCATTGTCCAGCGCATTTCCCATAAGCGCATAGACATCTGCAGATGCCATGAACGCAATCATTTTTCCTTCGACCATGCAGCTGAATTCCAAATTATGTTCATTATATATCAGTGTTTTCTCCCTAAGAACATAATCCAATGCTTTGCAGCCTGTATGGTACGTGGCATCATAAATAGACACTGCCTGTTGAATCTCCCTCAAATATTCTGAACGTGCCTGGCTATCTTCCATATTCTCAAGTGCTTTAATCTGGTGCTTTAAATCATGACATTTAATATTGATAATATCAATTGCTTCCTTTGCACTTTTTTGCTGTACACCAGACATCTGTAACAATTGCTCCATCATTTCATGCTCATGTTTCATATTGTTTTCATGTAAAACAGAGTATTCCATCAAAAGAACCAGTGTACAGCATAGCAAGCTATAGAATGGACAGATTACTTCCCCTATCAGTGTTCCAGCATGTTCCTCCGGATATGACCAGTAAACACTAAAACCAATTGCGGCTATCATCACGATTACTGCAAGTATTGCTATGCGGATATCTCCATCCTGAAATCTATTTCTCTTTTGTTTTTTTCGAATAATCAGCACATAAACTATGATTGCTCCTATGATATAAACAAGATATCTTGTGATCAGAATATGTGCAAAGTTTCCATTTAATGCAAAACTTTGATTTGTAAAAAAAAGTATGATTTTTGAAAGTGTGAAGCTTATATGTTCCGTGGCATAACCTCCTGCCATTATGAAAAGCACTTCCAAAATTCCAATATCAAAGCTGAACATAATCGGGAATATCGTAATTACTGCATACCCCAAATATAGAAGCACAAATGGGAACAACGACTGACCGGTGTAAAAATTTATAATAGCCATCCAAATATAGGAAAGGGTAAACTGCAGCACAAATCCGGCTGTCAGTCTGACAAAAAAATGATTTCTTCTTTGGACTCCAATCAAAAATATGATTTCCGAAACAATTAATTGAAATGGAAATTGTATGAAATTGTTTTCTAAAAACTCATATAGCAAGTCACAGCCCTCCCATATAATTGATATAATCCTGAGTAAACTGTCGTTTTAATCGTCTGGACAGTGGCAGTACTCTCTCTGAAACTAATGAAACTGCATCTTTCCCAACACTCTTTACATGGGTTAAATTCACTAAGCACCCCGCAGTACATTCTGAAAAAGGCAGATTCACCATTTTTTCTTTTACCGCTTTGATGCTTCCCCTCTCTCGAAGACATTCTTTCTTTGTACGAAAAATCAGATAATCACGTTCTTTTTCTATATATAAAATATCGGATACGTTGATTCGCAGGATTCCATCTTTACTATTTATCAGAATATCCTGTTTTTTGTGGCTTTGAAAAAAGCGAAATGCTTTTTCCAGCTTCATAGAAAAATTGTAATATCCAACCGGTTTCACCATGAAATCAATTGCATTTACCTCATAACCATCAATTGCATATTGTGCCATACTAGTAACAAATATTATTCCGACAGCCTGATCCTTAGATCGTATTTCCCGAGCCACCTCCAGTCCATTGCATCCAGGCATCTCAATATCAAGGAAAATAACATCATACTCTCCACGATATTCTTCCAAAAAATCTAAGCTGGCATAAAAAACCGTCGTCTGAAAGGAAACATTATTTTCAGACTGAAATTTATTCAAATATGCAACGATATGCTGTGCATCTTCTTTCGAATCATCTACCACTGCAAATCTCATCAATGCTCTTCTCCTCTTGAAAAATCCTCTCCCAGGTTACAGGGCTGCTTTCAATCTAGTACTCGAGCCTGCCTTTGTTTCCTTAAGAACCGCATTAAAGCAGTTTTTTTATAATCATCATTATTTTATCAGCCGCCTGTTTAAACAGCAAATACTTATAGTGAATACATACCCATGCTTTACAGGCATGGGTTCGCTATTCAATATCTCTAAAACTCTTTTGCCATATCTTCACCCTGTCTCTTCTCTAATTTTATACACGCCAGCATGAGCCCCATTACGATTGAAAGGAATGCGGATGCGATAACACGGTATTGCGGCGGCAGTAAAAATACAAGCGTATGTACTGCTATCCAGAAGAACAGGCATGCCTTTATCCACGCAAACTCAACCAAGGAATGCCAGTCATTCTTTTCAACCAGATCAGACAATGTAATCTTGCGATTTTTATCCTCATATTTCAGATCGATATACATATCCGTAAACCGGTGAAATGTCATCATAACCGGTCCGAATGTTACATTCATGATGGCACTGCCGAACAAAGCCTGGGCAAATATGCTGCCCTGGAATGGCAATCTGCCTGCTGCCTGTGCCGCTGCTGTTCCGCCCATATAGACCGTGAACACCAGTGTGACCATAATACCGATGGTTCCCCAGACCGCTGATTTGGCCAGTGTACTTTTCGGCACCGCCCACCCCTTGTTTACGATTCTCATTCCCAGCAGATCTCCCATGGTTGCTAATATAGAAAATTTTATAAAACCTGCTATATATGGATGTATTTCTGTAATTTCGATGAATCGGTCTCTTGAAGCGGGTACCGCTAATATCAGAATCCAGAATGCAAGCACCCCTCCCCAAATAGAATCTCCTTTTTTCATATCTGCCTCTTTCTATGCTGGTATTTTTATAAATTTAAAAGTTCTTTGGCGATCTATAAAATTCTTTTCCTGACCTGCCAGATCGAAATTCTCTTTGAATTATCATCTGCTATTCTGCAAATCCGTGCTGACAAATGACCTGTCTGTACCATTCAGAACTCTTTTTGGGAATTCGCTCAAGTGTCTTATAGTCTGTATAATAAAGACCATATCTCATTGCAAAGCCGCCATTCCATTCATAATTATCCATAAGAGACCACATGTAATACCCTTTTACGTCAATCCCATCTTCCATTGCTTTATGAAGGAAAACCAGAACATCCTTTACATAGTCGATTTTTTCCTGATCATCTAAAAAGAACTCCATGCTTTTCGTTCCGTCATCTGGCTGAGGCAATCCATTTTCGGTTATATAAATCGGAATGCTGATCTTGTATTTTCCCTTAAGCATATGAAGCACGTCCTGGATGGCCTCCACATGACTTTCCGGCTTGTTCTGATAATTTCCACCATTGTCGACTGCTTCCTTCATTTTTTTGAATTCATCCGCATTATCATATAATCCATTATAAAAATTAAGTCCATAGAAATCCAACTCCTGCTTCATGATTTCAAAATCTCCATCCTGCATGTCTGGAACCATGTCATTTTCTTTTAGATAATGATTCAGTTCCTCCGAATACCCTCCCAGGAACAGTGGATGGAGGAAAATCCCATATCCTTCTATTTCATTATTTTTCTTTGCAAGCGCTTCATCTTCTCTATTGCCAGGTCTGGATGGATAATGCTTCCAGACATCTACAACAATTCCTATCTTCGACTTTTCAAAACCATAGCTTCTAAACATTTTCACCGTTTCCCCATGGCATAAAAGCAAATTGTGAAGACACTGTCTTGCATATTTCTCATCTTTTATTCCTGGTGCAAAGAAACCAGCAGCGTGTCCCACATAAACCGCAATCGGTTCATTAAAGGTTACCCAGAAGTCAACGTCATCACCAAAATGATCGAATAAGACTTTTGCATAATTGCAGTACCACTCTACGATATTACGGTTTCCAAAACCTCCACGCACCTGCAATGCATAGGGAAGATCCCAGTGATATATTGTTGCATTTGGAATGATATCATTTTTCTTAAGGCAGGCAATCAGCTTTCTGTAATAGTCTATACCCGCCTGATTTACGTGCCCGATTCCATCTGGCATAATTCTCGCCCATGAAAAAGAAAAACGATAGGATTTTACTCCAAGAGACTTCATCAGTTCAATATCTTTCTCATACAGATGATACGAATCACATGACACCTCCAGGCTGTCATTTTCATGGATTTTTCCGGGGATTCTGCTGAAAACATCCCAGATCGACGGACCTTTTCCATCTTCAAATGCCGCACCTTCAATTTGTGCCGCTGCTGTAGAAACACCCCAGATAAACTCTTTTGGGAACTCATATCTCATCTTAATATTCTGCATTCATTTTCTTCCTTTCCTGCTAATTTCGAATACAAACAATCTGGAAACCAGCCCTAAATCAAACTACTCTGCTGTTTTATAAGACGTACCGCCATATATTGTTTTGCCGGCAACAACACCCTTGTATATCCACTATGGATTCCCATATCCGTAACCGTCATATTCCAGGTATCAATAACCTCTATTTTATATTGCGAGTCTTCTGGCAAATCAAAATCTCTGTAGGACGGTCTGCCAAAACCATAATAGTGGATTTCATAATCATAGTACTGTTTTGGTCCAATCCAGGGATTAAAATCCTTCGTTGCAGTAGTATATGGTATGGCAACCACTTCATCAGATATTCCTATTGAATTCTTTAAATATTTCCCTGGGGTTTCTTCTAATATTTTTTTCAGGAAGTCGATTCGCGGTTCACTATTTCCATGTAATATTCCTCCATGGGACCACCATAATATATCCTTTTCATGCACATAGGTCTCTCCATGTCCTGCATATCCTCCGCGAAGTGAGGCTTCCCAAAACCTTCTTACCAGTTCTTCACCGGCAATGTTTCCCCAGCCCATTTCAATATTTCCCTCATACGCAATTTCATCCCAGACAACAGGCTTATTATATAGTTCAAGATATTCCTCTGTACTTTCAACATGACGATACAGATCAATACGCTGCATGCTGCAATGAGTAATCCAGTCTCTGCTATAATCATAAAATTTCATACAATTATGGATAGATGTCAGCCTGCCGTAACAATCACATTCTTTAATGGCTGCCGCAATTTCTTCCCAGTCCTGCTCTGTTTTCGTCATCAGATCATATTCATTGGCAAGTGACCACCATACATTTCGATATGCACCATATCTGGCAACTACATATCGAATATAAACCAGATCACACTCTCTGGTCATGTTAGCGAATCCCCACTTGTCATAAGGGTGCATCAGGATGATATCTGCTTCGATTCCAAGCCCGCACAAACGGCTGATTTGTCTGTCAACATGCTGAAAGAACTCCTCATTAAAATCATAAAAATCGAAATCTGTAATGTCTTCAATTTTTGCATCTGTATGAAATTTCATATCCAGATGCTTTTCCAATCGTTTTGGATCCTGTCCTCTTTTTATTCCTCTTTTATACGGATACATGACAGGTTCCTTCAAATTGTACTGATAATACTTCGGAAACAGCCAAAACCTTATTTTATTAAAACAACTTTGCTGTAACGTTTCTAATGTTTCTTTCTGAATCTCCTCCGGCTGGTGTATCCAGGCATAGCAGGTTGTTCCTACCGAATAATAGGGGGATCCATCTACATATTCCAGATATCTTTTTTCTACGACACCAACAGGTCCGTGATTATTAGTATTTACTGGTGCTGTTACCTGTATTTCTCCTTCATAACTCTCCTTTGAAAAAGTTCCATAAACGTGATATTTATATCGCCCTTCAAAGGATGGCATAAATCGGACACGGTAAATTCCCGCCCCGTCATAAAATCCTTCCACCTTTTTCGTTTCATGTTCTCCTTCAAATTCTGCGTAAATATGATAATCCAAAAAAGGATTACCTTCCAATTTCCCACTGTACTCTAATTCAAAAATTTCCCATCTGACCACTGTTTTCATAAAATCCTCCTCTATTAATAAATACTTTCTCGGAATCTCTAGCCCTTATTCTATAAGGGGTTCAACTCCTTTATTTTTAAAATCACCCACTTTTTTACCGAAAAAACTTGACAAATAGCCAAAAATTTGCGGCGAAGCCAATTGATTATATTAATTTATTTCAATTGGAGGCGATTTTAATGTTACCTATT